>CAVOVT010000012.1:0-111735 GCA_963699925.1 uncultured Gammaproteobacteria bacterium
GTCTCGGCCTGGACGCGGACCGTCGCCTGCTCGACGGTCAGCCCTGCGAGGCTCATCGCATTGACGCCGGGCAGGAGCAATTGCCCCGCGCCGTCGAGCTGATACGGGTTACCCTTTTCGAGGCGCCCCTGGAAGTCATCGAGCTTCTGTTGTTCGTCCGTCGGTCCGGACGACAGGCGGAGTGTCCTTGCGCTGCGAGAACTCGAGGACGAGCGTGTCGTTCGGCTTGAAGCGCGGCTTCCTGTCCTGCGTCCGATCCGGCTCGGTCTGCTCGCGCAGCGCCCCGTCGAGCGTCGCCAACGCATCGGGACTGAGCTGGGGCTGCTGCGTGTCCCTGCCCGCTCGCCTGGCCTTGCAGCGCCGAGAGGATCGCGTCGCGCTGCGGCGGGCGGAAGCTGTCCCTGCAGCTGCTGGATCAACGCCTGCTGCTGCGCCGGCGGAAGCGAGTTGAACAGCTGAATCTGGTCTTGCAACTGCAGCGGCACTTGCGCCGACGCGGAGCGGAGCAGCCCAGCGAGCAGCAGGGCCGAGACGGAGAAAAAGAATGCGAGACCTCGTCGACGGCCAGACTGCAGACCTAACGCCGTCCTCATCTCGTCGGTGACCTCAAGCAGATGCATCCAAGCTGAACGGACGGCCTAAACGGCCGTGCGCGGGCTTTTCGACACGGCCGCATGATATCGGCCGCGCGCGGGGGCCACAAGAAATCAGCGGATTGGAGCCGGAAGCTCAGCCCTTGCGCAGCTGCCGCAAGCGCGCCAGCGCACCGCCGATCGCCTCGGGATCGGGCTTCCCGCCCGCCTTGGCGACAGCGCCCTCGAGCTCCGAAGCGAGCTTCTTGCCGAGCTGGACTCCCCACTGGTCGAACGAGTTGATGTCCCAGATCACGCCCTGTACGAACACCTTGTGCTCGTAGAGCGCCACCAGCTTCCCGAGCGTCTCGGGATCGAGACGCTCGAAGAGGATCAGGGACGCCGGCCGGCTGCCGGGATAGTGCTGATGCGGGCTGCGCGCCGTGCCCGGTTGCTCGCTCGGATCGCCGAACGCGAGCGCCCATGCCTGAGCGAGGCAATTCGCGGCCGCGAGATCCTGCTGCGGCTGACGCCCGACCGCCGACTTCGCGGGCAACAGAAAGTCGATCGACGCGCCGCCCGTGCCCTGGTGCAGCAGCTGATAAAAGGAGTGCTGCGCGGTCGACCCGGGCTCGCCCCAGACGATCGGACACGTCGCGCATTCGACGGGCTCGCCGCCGCGGCGCACGGACTTGCCATTGCTCTCCATCTCGAGCTGCTGGAGGTAGGCCGGCAGGCGCGCAAGATGCTCGTCGTACGGCAACACGGCGTGCGTCGGCGTCTGGAGGAAGTTCCTGTTCCAGATTCCGACGAGCGCGAGCAGAACCGGCAAGCTCTCCTTGGCGGGCCTGCTCTCGAAGTGCTCGTCGAGCGCATGCCCGCCCGCGAGCATCGCGGCGAAATTTTTCCAGCCGACCGCGAGCGCGACCGTGAGCCCGACGGCGGACCAGACCGAGTAGCGTCCGCCGCCCAGTCCCAAGCATCGACGGGCCTTCGGGGCGCCATTTCCTGCCCTTTGCCAAGCATCGCGAGGGCATGACGCCTTGCGACAGCGTCAATTTGCCCGGTACGCATCGACTTCGTGGGCAGCAGGCCCCAATCAACGACTTCGTAATTGAGTCAAATCATGACTGTGCCTTACAGTTCGCGCCGTCCATGGAGAACGACGCAGATCAATTGAAGGCTGAGGCGACCAAGTTCGCCAAGGAAAATAGGCGGCGCATTGCTCGGGAAATTACGGATACATCGATCTATCTTCCTGAAAAGAACCCAGTGTCCGTGTTCATGGCCGGATCGCCCGGCGCAGGAAAAACGGAGGCTTCCAAAGAGCTCCTTGCCGAAACGATGCGGGGCAGCGAGCGCAGAGTTCTGCGTATTGACGCCGACGAACTTAGAGATCGATTCCCGGGATATGACGGGAAAAACGCCGCTCTATTCCAAGGAGCCGCGGCGATTTTGGTTGAGAAGATTCACGACAAGGCGCTCGAGCAGGGTCAGAGCTTTTTGCTGGACGGAACGCTATCCAATTATGAAAAGGCGGAAGCGAATGTTAGACGCTCGCTCGGAAGGGGCCGCACAGTTCAGATTTTGTATGTGTATCAGGATCCCAAGCTGGCCTGGGAATTCGTCAAGGCACGCGAGTCGACAGAGGGCCGATATGTGCCTCCGGAAGAGTTTGTAGATCAGTATTTCGGCGCCCGCGAGACCGCCAATCGCTCTGAAAGCGACGTTCGGAGAACGCATAAAGTTGGACCTGCTTCTCAAAATACTGACGGATCAAACCGATTCTCTAGGACCGGCGTCGATCGAATCGACTACCATATACCCGAGAACTACGATAGAAACGTCGTCAGATCCTTCGTCGGACTGGCCCCAATACCATGAAAGCCTTCTTTTCAAAGCTCTTGGAAAGGCTCCGCCGTCCAGGCACGGACACGCCCTTTGCTACATTCATCCGGACCGCCAAGGCAGCGGAGCGAAAGCGGGTCTATAGGCGCGTGCTAGAGAGGGCCACGGAGCGACAAAACGAAGTCCTCCGTAAAGAATTCGCTGACAAGACCGCTGCTTGAATACCCCGCCGGCCACACAGGCGCCGGCTTCGGGCTACGGCTGAAGGCCGGTTTCCGTCGGCCGCGGCCTACGCCATGTGAAAGTCATCGTCCGGCTCCGACGGCTCTTGGTGCGCCAGCCGCGCTAGTTCCGAGGTCGGCGCATCGTTCGAGCTCCGACGCCAGCCTCTTGCCGAGCTGCCCCCACTGATTGAACCAAGCGCCCACGCCTGAGCGAGACAGTCGCGCCGTATACAGCCGCTGCGCCGCAGCCCAGCACTGGCCGCCCTCAGCCGCGCAGCCTTCGCAGCGCGCCGAGCGCGCCGGCGATCGGTGGGGATCGGTCGCTGCCGGCCGCCCGCAACGGCGCCCTCGAGCTCCGACGCGAGCTTCTTGCCGAGCTGCACGCCCCACTGGTCGAACGAGTTGATGTCCCAGATCACACCCTGTACGAACACCTTGTGCTCGTAGAGCGCCACCAGCTTCCCGAGCGTCTCGGGATCGAGACGCTCGAACAGGATCAGGGACGCCGGCCGGCTTCCGGGATAGTGCTGATGCGGGCTGCGCGCCGTGCCCGGTTGCTCGCTCGGATCGCCGAACGCGAGCGCCCAGGCCTGAGCGAGGCAGTTCGCGGCCGCGAGGTCCTGCTGCGGCTGACGCCCGACCGCCGACTTCGCGGGCAGCAGAAAGTCGATCGACGCGCCGCCCGTGCCCTGGTGCAGCAGCTGATAAAAGGAGTGCTGCGCGTTCGACCCGGGCTCGCCCCAGACGATCGGACACGTCGCGCATTCGACGGGCTCGCCGCCGCGGCGCACGGACTTGCCATTGCTCTCCATCTCGAGCTGCTGCAGGTAGGCCGGCAGGCGCGCAAGATGCTCGTCGTACGGCAGCACGGCGTGCGTCGGCGTCTGGAGGAAGTTCCGGTTCCAGATTCCGACGAGCGCGAGCAGAACCGGCAAGCTCTCCTCGGCGGGCCTGCTGCTCGAAGTGCTCGTCGAGCGCATGCCCGCCCGCGAGCATCGCGGCGAAATTTTTCCAGCCGACCGCGAGCGCGACCGTGAGCCCGACGGCGGACCAGACGGAGTAGCGCCCGCCGACCCAGTCCCACATCGCGAACCGCCGATCCGGCGCGATCCCGAACTCGTCCATCGCCTCGTGGTTCGTCGACACCGCGACGCACTGTGCCGCGACCGCGGACTTGCCGCCGTGCTCGAGCAGCCATTCGCGGGCCGCGCGCGCGTTCGTCAGCGTCTCGAGCGTCGTGAACGTCTTCGAGCAGATCACGAACAGCGTCGTCTCCGGATCCACGGCGTCGAGCACGTGCTGCAGCGCGACGCCGTCGACGTTCGAGACGAAGTGCACGCCGAGACCTTTCAGCCGCTGCTCGGCGAGCGCGGTCACGGCCATCACGATGCCGAGATCCGAGCCGCCGATGCCGATGTTCACGACGTCGGTGATCGGGCGCCCCGTGTAGCCCGCGGAGCTCCCCCGCGTGCAACGCGTCCGCGAGCTCGCGCATCTTCCGGCGCTCGGCCTCGACGAGCGGCATCACGTCCTCGCCGTAGGCCAAGAGCGGGCGGTCGGCTGGACGGCGCAGCGCGACGTGCAGAGCGGGCCGATCCTCGGTGTTGTTGATCGGGTGGCCTGTAAACATGAGCTCGATCCAGCGCCGCACCTCGGTCTGCTCGGCGAGCTCGAGCAGCAGCTCGAGGCGCGCGCGCGTCGAGCAGCTGGCGGCTGAAGTCGAGCAGCAGGCCCTCCGCCTCGAGCGAAAAATGCTGGAAACGCTGCCGGATCGTCGGCGAACAGGGAGCGGAACGGTGCGTCCCTGCAGGAGATCGGAATGCCAGGCGAGAGAGCGCCAGGCCGCAGTGCGCGGCCCGTAGGTTTCGGCGGTCATGCCGTCAAGAGTACCGGAAAGCTCCGACCCATCAGAGCTTCACCTGGTAATAGTCGAGATACCACTCGACGAAGCTGCGCACGCCCTCCTCGACCGGCGTGCCGGCCGGTAGCCGACATCGCGCACGAGGTCCTCGACGTCCGCCCAGGTGTCGGGCACGTCGCCCGGCTGCATCGGCAGCAGGTTCTTCTCCGCCTTGCGCCCGAGGCAGTCTCTCGAGCACCTCGATGTAGCGCATCAGCTCGACGGGCTGATTGTTGCCGATGTTGTAGAGCCGATAGGGCGCGCTGCTCGTGGCCGGATCGGGCTTGTCGCCGTTCCACTGCGGGTTCGGGCTCCGCGACGCGGTCGCAGCGCGCGGACCACGCCCTCGACGATGTCGTCGACGTAGGTGAAGTCGCGCCGGTGATGGCCGTAGTTGAAGACATCGATCGGCTTGCCGGCGAGGATGTCTGCGCGTGAACAGGAACAGCGCCATGTCGGGCCGCCCGAACGGCCCGTACACGGTGAAGAAGCGCAGCCCCGTCGTCGGCAGGCCGATAGAGGTACGAGTAGGTGTGCGCCATCAGCTCGTTGGCTCTTCTTGGTCGCGGCGTACAGCGAGAGCGGATGGTCGACGTTCTGGTGCACCGAGAACGGCATCTTCGTGTTGGCGCCGTACACCGAACTCGTCGACGCGTACACGAGGTGCTCGACGCCCGATGTGCCGGCAGCCCTCGAGCACGTTCATGAATGCCGGTCACGTTGCTGTCGATGTACGCGTGCGGGTGCGGTCGAGCAGTAGCGCACGCCCGCCTGCGCGGCGAGGTGAATGACGCGCTCGAAATTTCTCGCGCTGCGAAGAGACGCCGCCATCGCCGGCGCGATCCGCGAGATCGAGCTTCACGAAGCGGAACCGCGGGTTGCTTCGTCAGAACCGCTTGAGCCGCGCGTGCTTCAGCGTGACGTCGTAGTACTCGTTGAGATTGTCGAGCCCGACGACCTCATCGCCGCGCGCGAGCAGCGCGCTGCGCCGTGTGATAGCCGATGAAGCCGGCCGCGCCGGTGACGAGAATCTTCAACGCCGTCTCCGAGCCGCGCCGTCAGAGCCGTGCGTCGGACGCGTCTTTCGGCAACACATACTTGATGTCGATAGAGCACGTGTTCGCGCTTGCCGAACGCCCGTGATCCCTTCGCGACCCATCTCGCGGAACTCCTTGTGCGCGACCGCCATCACGATCGCATCGTAGGCCCGACGTTGCGCGGCTGTGCGCATCGACTCGAATTCCGTATTCGTGCTGCGCTTCGCGCGCATCGACCCACGGATCGTAGACGTCGACGTTGGCGCCGAACCTCTGGAGCTCGCGCACGACGTCGACGACCTTCGAATTGCGCACGTCCGGGCAGTTCTCCTTGAAGGTGAGACCGATGACAGAGCATGCGCGAGCCCGTCAGGTGGATGTTGCGGCGGATCATCAGCTTGCACGACTTCGCTCGCGACGTAGATCGCCATGTTGTCGTTGAGCCGCCGGCCCGCGAGGATCATCTCGGGGTGATAGCCGATCTCCTGCGCCTTGTGCGTCAGGTAGTAGGGATCGACGCCGATGCAGTGCCCGCCGACCAGGCCCGGGCGGAAACGGCAGGAAGTTCCACTTGGTGCCCGGCCGCCTGCAGCACTTCCTCGGTGTCGATGCCGAGCCGGTTGAAGATCAGCGCGAGCTCGTTGATCAGCGCGATGTTGACGTCGCGCTGCGTGTTCTCGATCACCTTCGCCGCTTCCGCCACGCGGATGCTCGAGGCGCGGTGCGTGCCGGCCTTGATGATCGCTGCCGTAGAGCGAGTCGACGAAGTCCGCGATTTCCGGCGTCGAGCCGGAGGTGATCTTCGTGATCGTCGGTCAGCCGGTGCTCCTTGTCGCCCGGATTGATGCGCTCCGGGCTGTAGCCCGCAAAGAAATCCGTGTTGAACTTCAGCCCCGACTCGCGCTCCAGGATCGGCACGCAGACCTCTTCGGTGCAGCCCGGGTAGACCGTCGACTCGTAGACGACGACGTCGCCCTTCTTCAGCACCTTGCCGACGGTCTCGCTCGCGCCTTGACCAGCGGCGTCGAGGTCGGGCCGCTTGTAGCTTGTCGATCGGCGTCGGCACCGTGACGATGAAGACGTCGGCACGGCCTTGAGGTCCGAGAGCCGGCTCGTGAACTTGAGCCGCGTCGCCGCCTTGCAGTTCCGCGCGCGTCGTCTCGAGCGTGCTGTCCTTGCCCGCCTTGAGCTCGGCGATGCGGCTGCGGCTTGATGTCGAAGCCGACGGTGTGATAGTGCTTGCCGAATTCGACCGCCAGCGGCAGGCCGACATAGCCAAGGCCGATGACGCCGATGCGGCGTTCCTCGAGCGATCTCAATCGCCGAGACTCTCTTGGATGGTGTGGCCGATTCTACATGCCCGTCGGAGACCGCGCGAGAGCAGGATCACGCGACCGTAACGGCGCGCCCAGACGAGACTTCGCTGCGTCAAGTCGCGGCCGAATCGGCGGCGCGAGGCTGCGATCGGAGTGCCGGGCCACCCGAGCGACCGTCCGCTGCGCTTCGATCTTCGCGAGAAGCGCCTCGTGCGCTGCGAGCTCCTCGGCGCTCGCGCGCACCACGGGCAGCTCGAGCCCGGTCGCGGTCGACCGCTCCTCGGCTGCGCTGCGGTGCCGGCGCGACGATGTCTTCGCGGCTATCGAGCGACAGGCTCACCTGCCCGCCGGTCATCGGCGAGATAGATCTCGGTCAGGATCTGCGCGTCGAGCAGCGCGCCGTGCAGCTCGCGATTCGAGTTGTCGACGTGTAGCGCTTCGCGAGCGCGTCGAGGCTGTTGCGCTGGCCCGGGATGCAGCCGCCGCGCGAGCACGAGCGTGTCGAGCACGCGCGCAGCAGTCGCGAATCTGTGCGGCCGCCGTCGATCCGCCGCAGCTCCTGGTCGAGGAACTCGACGTCGAAGTCGGCGTTGTGGATCACGAGCTCGGCGCCGCTCACGAACTCCAGGAACTCCTCGCGCGACCTCGGCGAAGCGCGGCTGCGTCGCGAGGAAATCGTGCGTCGATGCCGTGCACCTCGAGCGCGCCGCGCGTCGACCTCGCGCCCGGGATTCAGGTAGCGGTGGAACGGTTGCTCGGTCGGCCGCCGGTTGACGAGCTCGACGCAGCCGATCTCGATGATGCGATGCCCCGCTCGGGCTCGAGACCGGTGGTCTCCGTGTCGAGCACGATTTGGCGCATCGTCGCGAGTGTCACGCGGTGGGCTCATCGGCTGGCGTATCTTGCCGCAGGTCGCGTCAAAATCAACTCTCGTTGCCGGCGTGCGCGAGCGTCTCGTCGAGGCCGCGATTCGCGAGCGCGTCCGCGCGCTCGTTCTCGGGATGGCCCGAGTGACCGCGCACCCAGTGCCACTCGACGTCGTGGCGCTCCGCGAGCGCCGACGAGCGCCTGCCAGAGGTCCTGGTTCTTCACGGGCTTGCGGTCGGCCGTCCGCCAGCCGCGCGCGCGCCAGGCGCGCACCCACTCGGTGATGCCGCTGCGCACGTACGTGGAATCCGTGTACAGCGCGACGCGGCACGGCTGCTTGCAGCGCCTTCAGCGCCTCGATCGCGGCCGTCAGCTCCATGCGGTTGTTCGTCGTCGCGAGCTCGCCGCCGCAGAGCTCCTTCTCGCGGCTGCCGAAGCGCAGCACGACGCCCCAGCCGCCGGGCCCGGGGTTGCCGCGGCACGCCCCGTCCGTGAACGCCTGGACCTCGGCCATCAACGATCGCGACGTTCGGGCGCGGTCGGCAGCGTCACGACGCGCGACACGGGCGCGCGCGTCGTCGGCTCGACCAAGCTGCCGACGACGCGTAGCCGCGCGCGGCGCTTGAACATGCGCACGGGCGTGATCGGCCGGACGCGCTTCTGCGCGCGCAGGAGGTAGCCGCCGGAGAGCATCGGCAGCCAGCGCTGCGCGAGCTCCTCGCGCGGCAGCACACGGAGCTGCTTGAAGCGCTCGAGCGGCAGCGTGTGGCAATAGCGGGTCGGCGTGCCGACCTCGAAGCTCAGCAGCTCGAGCCAGTCGCGGAGCCTGCCCTCGCGAATCATCCGTGCGCGGCCCGTCGGGAAGCCGCCGCCGGCGAACAGATGCCGAGCGCCCCAGAGCCCGCCCGGCGAGAAGCTCAGCACCAGCAGTTGGCCGTCGGGCCGCAGGATCCGGTCGACCTCGCGCAGCAGCGCGTGCGGCGACTCCGTCCGCTCGAGCGTGTGCGGCAGCAGCACCGCGTCGATCGAATCGCTCGCGACGCCGAGCTCTTCGGGATCGCTGATCACGTCGGCCGCCGACGTCGGGCCGCCAGTCGAGCAGCGCGCGGCGCTGAGTTCGAGCGTAGCGCAGGAACGAGCTGTGCGCCGCCCCAGGCGCCGATCTGCAGGAATTGCTCGCCGAACACGCGTTCGAGCGCGCCGCGGATCAGGCGTTGCTCGTTCGCGAGGCAGCGGCGCCCGAGCGGCGTCGCGAGCCAGTCGGTCATGCCGGACGGGTCGCGATTCATGAATGGGATCGTGCCTGAGAACGCCATCACAGTTCAATGCGCCGGGTCCGCGCCCGGGCGCTAGATCACGCTTCGAGCGCTCCGGCCTTGCGCGTTCGGCCGGCGTCACGATACCTTCACGTTCCGACACCTTTTGGCGCCGCCTCCGCATGCAGCGACAAACACCAGCGGCTCCGGGGTCGGCTGTACCGAGCCCCGTTCTGCGCTCTCGGCCTGCGCCGTGGCCCTGTCCGCGTGCCAATCGTCCGGCACGCGGCCGGACCCCGCGCTCACGGCCGTCGACGCGGCCGCCGCCGCGGCGCTCGACGCCGGTCGAGGTCCCGTACGTACCGCTACCGCGACCCGGTCGTCGAGCAGAGCGACCTGCTGGCGCGGCTGCGCGGCGGCTTCGCGTGGCCCGAGGAGCCGACCCGGCCCGCGGTCGCGCGCGAGCTCGACTGGTACTCCCACCATCAGCCGTACCTCGACCGCGTGTTCCAGCGCGCCGACCTCTACCTCTACTACATCGTCGACGAGCTCGAGCGGCGCGACATGCCCGCCGAGCTCGCGCTGCTGCCGATCGTCGAGAGCGCGTTCGACCCATTCGCTTATTCCGACGGCCGCGCGGCCGGCCTCTGGCAGTTCATCCCGGGCACCGGCAAGCGGTTCGGGCTCGAGCAGAACTGGTGGTTCGACGGTCGGCGCGACGTGCTCGAATCGACGCGCGCGGCGCTCGACTATCTCGAGGCCATGCACGAGCAGTTCGGCGATTGGCTGCTCGCGGTCGCGGGCTACAACACGGGCGAAGGCAACGTGGAGCGCGCGCTCGAACGCGCTCAGGCCGCGGGCAAGTCCGGCGACTTCTGGAGCATCAGCCAATATCTGCCTGCCGAGACGCAAACCTACGTGCCGCGGCTGCTCGCGGTCCGGCAGCTCGTCGTCCGATCCGCTGAAGTACGGCATCTCGCTGCCGGCCGTGACGAACTCGCGCCGGTTCGCCGTCGTCGACACGGGCAGCCAGATCGACATGGCGCTCGCGGCCGAGCTCGCCGGCATCGACACGAACGAGCTCTACCAGCTGAACCCCGGCGTGAATCGATGGGCCACCGATCCCGACGGCCCGCATCGGCTGCTGGTGCCGGCGGAGCAGGCCGACGCGTTCCAAGCCGCGCTCGCCTCGCTCGGCGACGGCGAGCGCGTGCGCTGGACGAAGCACGAGGTCAAGAAAGGCGAGACGATCGGCGCGCTCGCCGACAAGTATCAGACGACCGTCGCCGTGCTGCGCGAGGTGAACGGCCTGCGCGGCAACACGCTGCACGCGGGCCAGAGCCTGCTGATCCCGCGCCGCGAAGGCGAGCGCGAGCGGCTACGCATTGAGCGCCGACGCGCGCGCCGCGCGCGCGCAGTCGGCGTCGCGCGCAACGGTCAGCGCCGCGAGCACGAGGTGCAGCCCGGCGAGACGCTGTGGTCGATCTCGCGCGACTACGGCGTCGACCTGCGAACGCTCGCGAGCTGGAACTCGATGGCGCCCGGCGACGTGCTGAGCGTCGGCCGCGAGCTCGTGGTCTGGACGAAGGAGCCGCGGCGGCCTCGGCGCAGCTACGCCGCGCCCGTGCAGGCCGCGACGCCGCGCGCGCTCGACGTCGCCGAGCACGCGGCACCGGCCGGTCGGCCTGCGAGCGACGTCACGAGCCCGCAGTTCGGCAAGTCACGTACGTCGTGCGCCGCGGCGACTCGCTGTACTCGATCTCGCGCCGGTTCCGCGTATCGGTGCACGGAGCTTCGCGAATGGAACGGCGTCGCGGCGGAGAAAGTCCTGCAAGCCGGGCCAACAGCTCAAGATGCTCGTCGACGTGACCGAGCAAAGCGGCTGATGGCTCCGGAGCGCGTTTGATGGGCTTCCTCGCCGGCAAGCGCGCCGTCGTGATCGGCCTCGCGAGCAGCCGCTCGATCGCTTGGGGGATCGCGCAAGCGATGCGCCGCGAAGGCGCCGAGCTCGCCCTGAGCTACCAGACGGACAAACTCCGCGGCCGCGTCGAGGAAATGGCGGCCGAGCTCGGCAGCGACTTCACGCTGCCGCTCGACGTCGCCGACGACGCGCAGATCGACTCTTTCTTCGCAGGCCTCGCCAAGCGCTGGGACGGCTTCGACATCCTCGTCCATTCCCTCGCGTTCGCTCCGGCCGATCAGCTCGAGGGCCGTTACATCGACGCGGTGACCCGCGACGGCTTTCGGATCGCGCACGACGTATCGAGCTACAGCCTCGCGGCGCTCGCGAGGAAAGCCGAGCCGATGATGCGCGGCCGCGCCGGCGCGTTGCTCACGCTCAGCTATCTCGGCGCCGTCCGCACGGTGCCGAACTACAACGTGATGGGCGTGGCGAAGGCGAGCCTCGAGGCCAACGTCCGCTTTCTCGCGATCGACCTCGGCGCAAGCGGGATCCGAATCAACGCGATCTCGGCCGGTCCGATTCGCACGCTCGCGGCGTCGGGCGTGAAAGGAATCCGGCAGATGATCGCGCACGTAGGCGCAAGCTCGCCGCTGAAGCGAAACGTCACGATCGAGGACGTCGGCAACGCGGCCGCGTTCCTGTGCTCCGACCTCGCAGCCGGCATCACGGGCCAAGTGATCTACGTCGACTCGGGTTACAACATCGTCGGCATGCTCCGCAAACGCCGACGAAAAACCGACGACCGCCAGCTGACGCCGAGAGGCGTCGTTCAGAAGCGCGGCAATCGGAGCGCCCGGCCCTGCCGCGGAACCGCTCGCTAGTCTTGCTGCGGCTCGATCACGTCTTGCGGTATCCGGACCGTCGCCTGCTCGCGCAGCGTGCCGACGTAACCGGTGAGCTCGGAATACGCGGACTGGTCGGCGAGCTGGCGCTGGCGCTGGTCGCGCTCGGCTTGCGGCATGGCGTCGGGCGTGCCCGGCTGCACGTTCGACAATACGAGCACCGCGTGGCTGCCGTTCGCGAGCGCGACGTGCTCGCGCCTCACCTCGCCCTGTGCGGGCTTCGGCAAGCCGAACGCGGCCGCGAGAACCTCGGTCGGCACGGTGGCATTCGTTCGCTCGACCCATGCCGGCGCGGTCCACGACCCGTTCTGCTGGGCCGCGAGCGCCGCGGGATCGGCGTTCGGCGCTTGGATCGCGGTCAGGAATGTCTGCGCGGCTTGCTCGGCGAGCTCTTGCGCACGCGCGCGTTTCAGCTCGTCGCGAATCTGATCGTGCACTTCCTGAAGCGGCTTCGACCGTCGGCACATGGTGCGCGGTCACGCGCAGCACGAGGACATGGTCCTCCGAGAGCTGGACGAGCGAGCTGTTGCGGCCGCTGTCGACGTTCTGCTCGTCGAACGCCGCCTGAACCACCGGCGCGCTGTTGTCGAAGACCGCCGGGTCGCCCGTGCGCGGGAAGCTGGTGACCGTCTTGAGCGGGAGCTTGAGCTCGCTCGCGACCGTCGCGAGCTGGTTGTACGCGTCGAACGAGCGGTCCGCGAGCTGATTCGAGCGATCGTAGAACATCTGCTCGGCTTTGCGCGTGCGCAGATCGGCGGCAAGCTCGTCGCGAACCTCCTCGAACGGGCGCACGGTGGCCGGCCGGATCTCGTCGAGCTTGATCACGTGAAAGCCGAAATCGCTGCGTACGGGGTCGCTGATCGCGCCGGCCTGCATGCCGAACAACGCGTTCTCGAACGGCGCGTCACGCGGCGTCATCCAGCCGAGATCGCCGCCCTGCGCTTTGCGTGCCGGCGTCGGCCGATAGCTCGGCCGCGAGCTTCGCGAAGTCCTCGCCCTTGCGCGCCCGCTCGGCGATCGCCTGCGGCCTTCGCGCGTGCCGCCTCCTCGTCGCCCTTGTCGATCGTGACCAAGATATGGCTCGCGTGGCGCTCTTCGGTCGTCTGGAAACGATCGCGCTCCTCGTCGTAAGCCTTGCGCAGCGCGTCGTCGCTGACGTCGACCGTCGCCGCGATGTCGGCGAGCGAGAGCTCGACGTACTCGAGGTCGACCGTCTCCGGCCGTTTGATAACTAGCCTGGTTGCTCTCGTAATGCGCGGAGATCGCAGGCTCGTCGATCGTCACGCGGCTCAAGAAAGCGTCGACCGTGAACAGCCCGTAGCCGATCTCGCGGCGCTGATTGTAGAGCTCGATGTAACGGCGAAACTCGGCGGGCGTGAGAAACGTCGAATCGACGATGCCGTCCTCGCAGATCGCGCACCTGCAGCTCCGTGCGCTGCGACGCCTCGTAGGCGGAAGCCGAAAGATTGTTCTGCGCCAACAGGCTGTCGTACAAGCGTCGCTCGAAATGGTCGTCGACTTGGAAGTTCGGGTTGGCGTGAATGGATGCCGACGACTCGAGTGTCGGACGCGCGGTAGCCCTGCTCCTCGGCGCGTTGCTTGAGCACCGCGCTCGCGCACCATGTCCTCGACGACGCTGCGCCGCAGCTGCGCGGCGCATGTCGTCGCTGAGCTCGGTGCGATATTGCTGCTGATATTGGTTCTGCCGGTACTGCAGCGTGCGATCGAACTCTGTGCAACGACAAGTTCTCGCCGTTGACCTTCGCGGCGAACGTCGCCGTGCGCCCATTGCTGAAATCGGCGCGCCAAAAGACGAAGCCGACGCTGACCAGCGCGAGGAGGATCAGCGCTATCCAGCGAGCCAACGAGTCGTGGATTCGTTGCAGCATGGTCGAGGTCCATTGCCCAAAACAACCAAAGGACAGTTTGCTATCCGCCCGGTGCGCCAAGCGCACCGGCCGGAAACAAATCTGTCCTTAGATCTCAGTTATCTGGCGGAGTGGACGGGACTCGAACCCGCGACCCCCGGCGTGACAGGCCGGTATTCTAACCAGCTGAACTACCACTCCGGCTCAATTCCTGGTGGGTGCTGAGGGGATCGAACCCCCGACCTTCGCCTTGTAAGGGCGACGCTCTCCCAGCTGAGCTAAGCACCCTGGGGACAGAGCCGGTTAGTTTACGGCATCCTTCAATGCCTTCCCAGCTTTGAACCCGGGCACGTTGCTCGCGGCGATCTTGATCGTTTCCCCGGTACGCGGATTCCGACCGGCGCGGGCCGCCCGGTGTTTCACTCCGAACGTGCCGAAACCGACCACGGCAACCTGCTGCCCCTTCTTCAGCGCCGCAGTGATGCTATTGACGACCGCATCGACTGCGCGTCCGGCATCCGCTTTCGACAGATTGGCTGCACTTGCCACTGCATCGACGAGTTCCGCTTTGTTCATTCGAATCCTTGCGCAAAATTGCTTTAGAAGTACGTTGATCCCCAGACGCGAGGTTTGCGTCTGCCCTCGTAGCGTTTTGTTTCGAACGGTAGGCCGCTGCCTTCGAAACTGCGCAACCTTATACCAAGGCAGATTTTCTTGTGTCAACTGAAGGCGCGGCGCTCAGTGCGGCAGAGTTGCCTCGCTCTTTTCTTCTTCGCTGACGCTCGTGTCTCTTTCAGGAGTCACGACGACGTCGCTGCGCGTCGGTCGCGGAGTCTGTTGCAACGCCAACTCGAAAACCTCGTCGATCCACTTGACCGGAACAATGTTCAACTTCTCTTTGATGTTCTTCGGTATTTCAGCCAAGTCCTTTTCGTTGTCCGCGGGGATCAACACGGTCTCGATTCCGCCTCGGTGCGCGGCGAGCAACTTTTCCTTCAAGCCGCCGATTGGCAACACTTCTCCGCGCAGCGTGATCTCGCCCGTCATCGCGACGCTCGAGCGCGCAGGAATTTTCGTCAGCGCCGAGACGAGCGCCGCGCACATCCCGATGCCGGCGGACGGTCCATCCTTCGGCGTCGCGCCCTCCGGGACGTGGATGTGGACGTCGGACTTGACATGGAACCCTTCGTCGAGCCCGAGCACTGCGGCGCGGCTCCGGACGACGGTCATCGCGGCCTGAATGGACTCCTGCATCACGTCGCCGAGCTGACCCGTGTGGATCAGCTTGCCCTTGCCGGGCACGATCGCGGCCTCGATCGTCAGCAGCTCGCCGCCGACCTCCGTCCACGCGAGCCCCGTGACCTGGCCGACTTGATCGTTCTCTTCGGCGCGGCCATAGCGGAACCGACGCACGCCGAGAAACTTCGACAGATTGCCGTCGTCGACGCGCACGGTCGCCTTGCGAGGCTTGAGCAGCATCTGCTTCACGACCTTGCGGCAGACGTTCGCGATCTCGCGCTCGAGATTGCGGACGCCGGCCTCGCGCGTGTAGTAGCGAATCACGTCGAGTGATCGCCGAATCGGAGATCTTGAGCTCGGCTTCCTTGAGCCCGTTCTGACGCATCTGCTTCGGAATCAGATAGCGGCGCGCGATGTTGAGCTTCTCGTCCTCGGTGTAGCCCGGCAGCCGGATCACTTCCATGCGGTCGAGCAGCGGCGCAGGGATGTTCAGGCTGTTCGCCGTGCAAACGAACATCACCTCGGACAGATCGAAGTCGACCTCGAGGTAGTGATCGTTGAAGGTCGAGTTCTGCTCCGGGTCGAGCACTTCGAGCAGCGCCGACGAAGGGTCGCCGCGGAAATCCATCGACATCTTGTCGACCTCGTCGAGCAGGAACAGCGGATTCCTGACCTTCACCTTGCCGAGGTTCTGCACGATCTTGCCCGGCATCGAGCCGATGTACGTGCGCCGGTGGCCGCGAATCTCGGCCTCGTCGCGCACGCCGCCGAGCGACATGCGGACGAACTTGCGGTTGGTCGCGCGAGCGATGCTCTGACCTAGCGAAGTCTTGCCGACGCCCGGAGGACCGACGAGACACAGAATCGGACCCTTGAGCGCCTTCACGCGCTGTTGCACCGCGAGGTACTCGAGGATCCGCTCCTTGACCTTCTCGAGACCGTAGTGGTCCTCTTCGAGCACGCGCTCGGCGTCGGCCAGGTTGCGGTGGACCTTCGTGCGCTTGCGCCAAGGCACCTTCACGAGCCAGTCGATGTAGTTGCGGACGACGGTGGCCTCGGCCGACATCGGCGACATCAGCTTGAGCTTGTTGAGCTCGGACGTCGCCTTCTCCTTGGCCTCCTTCGGCATGCCGGCCGCCTTGATGCGCTGCTCGAGCTCGGCGAGCTCGTTCGGCGCGTCCTCCATCTCGCCGAGCTCCTTCTGAATGGCCTTCATCTGCTCATTCAGGTAGTACTCGCGCTGGCTCTTCTCCATCTGCTGCTTTACGCGGCCGCGGATCCGCTTCTCGATGCGCAGCATGTCGATCTCGGCGTCGATGAGCCCGAGCACGTGCTCCAGGCGCGGCCGCACCTCCGCGATCTCGAGCACCTTCTGCTTCTCGGAGAGCTTCAGCGCCATCTGGCCGGCGACGGTATCGGCGAGCCGGCCCGGCGAATCGATGCCCGACAGCGAAGTCAGGATCTCGGGCGGGATCTTCTTGTTGAGCTTCACGTATTGATCGAAGCGCGACATGACCGAGCGCGTGAGCACCTCCATCTCGCGCGGGTCGTAATCGGCGCCGTCGGACAGCTCCTCGGCCTCCGCGGTGAAGCACTCGCCCGACCTCGAGGTTGCGCAGCCGCGCGCGGCGGATGCCCTCGACGAGCACCTTCACGGTGCCGTCCGGCAGTTTCAGCAGCTGAAGGATCGTCGCGAGCGTGGCGATCTCGTAAATGTCCTTCGGGCTCGGGTCGTCGATGTCGGGCTGAGTCTGCGCGACGAGCAAGATCTCTCGGCCGGCTGCCATGGCCCGATCGAGCGCCGTGACCGAGCGTTCGCGGCCAACGAACAGCGGGATCACCGTATGCGGATACACGACGACGTCGCGCAGCGGCAAGATCGGCAATCGCTTCACGGCTGACTTCTCGGTTGTGTCGGTTTGCATGATCTGGTTCCTGAATCAGGCGTCCCAAAGCCTGGCATTCACGGCACGAGCCGTGGCCAGCGCCTCACTTCGTGACGGCCGGCGTCCGCGTCGGAGCGCCCGCTCCGATCGACTTGTGGTTGCGAGCCCGCCACGTTTGGCAGGCCATCGACGCTCAGCGACGTTCGTCTCCCACCGCCGCCGGCTCGTCCGTCTCATAGATGACGTACGGCTTCGTCTCGCCGGTGACCACGGCGTCGTCGACGACGACCTTGGTCGCGTTCGCCATCGACGGAAGGTCGTACATCGTATCGAGCAGCACATTCTCGAGAATCGTGCGCAGGCCGCGCGCACCGGTCTTTCGATGCATCGCCTTGCGCGCCACGGCGCGCAGCGCATCCTCGCGAAACTCGAGCTCGACGCCTTCCATGTCGAAGAGCTTTTGATACTGCTTCGTCAGCGCGTTGCGCGGCTCGGTGAGGATCTCGATCAACGCTTCCTCGTCGAGCTCCTCGAGCGTCGCGACGACCGGCAAGACGACCGACGAACTCGGGAATCAGGCCGTACTTGATCAGATCCTCGGGCTCGACCTCGCCGAGCAGCTCGTTGATGTGCTCGCCGCCGTCCGGCGGCGCGCACCTCGGCCACGAAGCCGATGCCGCTCTTGCGCGAGCGGTTCAGGATGATCTTGTCGAGGCCCGAGAACGCGCCGCCGCAGATGAACAGGATGTTCGAAGTGTCGACCTGGAGGAACTCCTGCTGCGGGTGCTTGCGGCCGCCTTGCGGCGGCACCGACGCGATCGTGCCCTCGATGAGCTTCAGCAGCGCCTGCTGCACACCCTCGCCCGACACGTCGCGCGTGATCGACGGGTTGTCGGACTTGCGCGAGATCTTGTCGATCTCGTCGATGTAGACGATTCCGGTCTGCGCCTTCTCGACGTCGTACTCGCACTTCTGGAGCAGCTTCTGGATGATGTTCTCGACGTCCTCGCCGACGTAGCCGGCCTCGGTGAGCGTCGTCGCGTCGGCGATCGTGAACGGCACGTTCAAAAGCCGCGCCAGCGTCTCGGCGAGCAGCGTCTTGCCGCAGCCGGTCGGGCCGATCAGCAGGATGTTGCTCTTCGCGAGCTCGATGTCCTGCTTGCCCTTGTCTCGCGCCCGCGTCTCGAGCCGCTTGTAGTGGTTATAGACCGCCACCGCGAGCACTTTCTTCGCGGTCTGCTGGCCGATCACGTACTCGTCGAGAACGGCCTTGATCTCTTGGGGCTTCGGGAGCTTGTCGCGGCCGCGCTCGGCGCGCTCGTCGAGCTCCTCGCGGATGATGTCGTTGCAAAGCTCGACGCACTCGTCGCAGATGAACACGGAAGGGCCGGCAATGAGCTTGCGCACCTCGTGCTGACTCTTGCCGCAGAACGAGCAGTACAGCAGCTTGCCGTCGTCCCCCTTGCCGCGAGAATCATCGCTCATACACGTCCTATCTCAGTCCCAAGCAATTGGCGGCATGCTCGGCCTTATAGCACCAGTCCCTAGAGTCTGCAAAGGCACGCATGCCGCAGTATCTCCGACTAGCCGCAGCCACTTAGGTGACCGAGTTCTCAACCTTTCGCGGAGGCGTCGATGCGCTTGCTCGAGCACCGTATCGATGAGCCCGTACTCAACTGCCGCCTCGGCGTCCATGAAGTTGTCGCGGTCGCTGTCGCGCTCGATCCGCTCGACGGTCTGCCCCGTGTGCTTCGCCAGCATCTCGTTCAGCCGTTGCTTGAGCTTGAGCACCTCGCGCGCATGGATGTCGATGTCCGACGCCTGGCCCTGGAAGCCGCCGCTCGGCTGATGGATCATGATTCGCGAGTGAGGTAGACAATACCGCTTGCCTTTCGTGCCGCCGGCGAGCAGGAACGAGCCCATGCTGGCGGCCTGGCCGATGCAGATCGTGCTCACGTCGGGCTTGATGAACTGCATCGTGTCGTAGATCGACAGCCCGGCCGTCACGATGCCGCCCGGCGAGTTTATATATAGGTGTACGTCCTTGTCGGGGTTCTCCGACTCGAGGAACAGCAGCTGAGCGACGACGAGATTCGCGACGTGGTCGTCGATCGGCCCGACGATGAACACGAGCGCGGTCCTTCAGCAACCGCGAGTAGATGTCATAAGCCCGTTCGCCGCGCGCCGTCTGCTCGACGACCATCGGCACCAGATTCAACGCTCTTTCGTTCACGCTCTCTCCTTGACCCGACGCGGGAGCCGCTCAGGCGCCCATGAATTGCTTGAAGGTCAACGCCTGATCGCTCGTCTTCGCACGCGCGAGCAAGAAGTCGACCACTTGATCCTCGAGAACGCCGGTCTCGATCTGATTCATCATGCCACGGTCCGCGCGGTAGAACTGCGCCGCCTCGGCGGGCTTCTCGTACGGCGCCGCGAGCTCCTGCACGCGCTGCTCGACGCGCGCGGCATCGAGCCGGATCTTGTTTTGCTCGCACGAGCTCCTGAATCAACAGCCCGACCGTCACGCGCCGCTCCGCGAGCGACGCGAAGCGCTCGCGCGCCGGCAGCTGGCTCGGATCGTTGACTCCGAGCTCGCGCATCGCGCCCTGCTGAAGCGTCTGAATGTCCTGCTCGACGAGCGCGCGCGGCACGCTGATCGAGTTCGCCTTGATCAGCGCGTCGAACACGCGCGCCTTCGTCTCGCGGCTCAGGCGCTCGCCAAGCTCGCGCTCCATGTTCTTGCGCACCTCGCCGGCGAGGTCCGCGACGTTGCCCGTGTTCACGCCGAAGCTCGCGGCGAACGCGTCGTCGAGCGGCGGCAGCACTTGCTCCTCGACGCGCTGAACGTTGATCGCGAACTCCGCGTTCTTGCCGGCGAGGTCCTTCGTCGGATAGTTGGCCGGGAACGTGACCGCCGCCGTCCGCGTCTCGCCCGCGGACGCGCCGTGCAATGCGCGGTCGAACTCGGCGAGAACCTGCCCGCTGCCGAGCACGATGCCGACGTCCTTGCCGCTGCCGCCCTGGAACGGCTCGCCGTCGATCTTGCCTTCGAAGTCGACGACCGCGCGGTCGCCGGCCGCCGCCGGGCGTTCCACGACGCTGCCACGTCGCGCGCTGCGTGCGCAGCTTCTCGATCATCGCCTCGACGTCGGCGTCCTCGATCGCGACGCGCGGCACCTCGAGCGAGAGCTGCTCGAGCGGCTGCAGCGCGATCTCCGGATAGACCTCGAACGTCGCGCGATAGGTGAAGTGCTCTTGATCGGCCGGCGTCTCGCCCGGCACCGCCTCGATTCGCGGGCCGCCGGCCGGGTTCAGCTTCTGGTCGGCGATCGCCTGCGAGTAGCTTGCGCGGATGACGTCCGACAGCACTTCGTCGCGGACCTGGCCGCCGTAGTACTTGCCGAACGACTTTCTCGGGGATCTTGCCGGGCCGGAAGCCTTTGAGCTTCGCGGTCTTGCCGACTTGCGCGAGACGCGACGCGATCTCGCGCTCGATCTCGGCGCTCGGCACGCGGATCTTCAGCTTGCGCTCCAAGCCGGCCGACGACTCGACCGAGACTTCAAATCCCTTCGCAGCTGCCACGTTAGTCCACCATCGTTTTAGTGATCGCCCCGCTCGGAGATGGTGCGAAAGGGGAGACTCGAACTCCCACGGGTTGCCCCACTGGATTCTAAGTCCAGCGCGTCTACCAATTCCGCCACTCTCGCCCCGACGGGCGCTCAAGGGCGGCATTATAGACGACGCGCTTCGGTCCGTGCGCCGTCGCGAGCTCGGTCCAGCACTCAGCGCAGGCTCGCCGGCCCGAGCCGCGCTGCGGCGATGTGCGCTCGTAGTCGCCGCCGCGATCCGGCGCTCTGCGCGCACCGGGCCGACGAAGCGGTAGACCCAGACGCGGCGGCGAGCCCGCCGAGATAAGCGATCGCGCGCTCGCGCGCGAAGCGCGCGGACCGGCCCGCGCCAGCCTCGTAGAGATCGAGAGCCGCAGTGTGAGGCGCGGATCCGTGAGCCGATACAGCTCGCCGATCACCCACTCGCCGCGCCGGCGCGGCGGCGCGAGGCCCGGGTAGCGGCCGAGGTCGTAGAGGCGGCCCGCGACGCGCGCGAGCCGACGAGCACGCGTGTCGACGCAGCCGGTCTCCAGCCGCCGTGGCGACGAACGCGCGCAGCGTGCCGTAGACGAACAGCAGCGAATCGCGCGCCGTCGACCTAGCGGATATCATTCGCGCTCCAGTTTGACTCGCCCGGCGGACCGCGCCGTCGTGCCGCAGAGGAATCGGCCAAGGATACCGGATGGTTGCGGGACGCATCGTGTTGGCTTGTTGCGCGCTCGTCGCAACGAACGCCGCCGCGCGCGGCGTGAGCCCCTATCTGCCGCTGCATCAATCGCCCGAGATCGAGCGCGCGATCGAGCGGCTTCTGATCCTCGCCGACGTGCCCGTGCTGAAGCGCCCGATCGCCGCCGCGACCGTGTTCGACGCGCTCGACAAAGGCTGCGACCGGGACGCGCTGCTCTGCGAGCAGGTCAAGCGCTATCTCGCGAGCTACATGCGCACGGCCGGCATCGAGCACTTGAGCGTCGACGTGGGCGTTCGGCGGCGGCACCCCGACGGTGCTCCCGAACCAGCACGGCATGGATTCCGACAGCTCGTACGAGGTCTCCGTCGGCGCATTCTGGCAGCCGAGCGACCACGTCCTCTTGAACGGCGGCGTGTTCGCCTACGAAGGCGACACGACTCCGACCGGCACGTTCGTGAGCATCGGCAGCGAATACATGCAGATGGACATCGGCTATCGCGATCACTGGCTGTCGCCGATGACGGACAGCGCGATGATGCTGAGCACCCAGGCGCCGACGATGCCGACGTTGTCGGTCTCGAACTACGAGCCGATCAGCCGCGTCGGCTTTCAGTACGAGGTGTTCCTCGGCGAGATGAGCGAGTCGAGCCACATCTGCGTACGGCGACGGCTACACGACGGGCAAGCCGCGAATCTTCGGCGTGCACCTGTCGATCGCGCCACTGCCCGGCTGGTCGCTCGGCGTGAGCCGCATCATGCAGTACGGCGGCGGCGATCGTCCCGACTCGTTCAGCGATCTGCTCCACGCGTTCTTCAATCCGTCGAGCTACGACAACACGATCGGCGGCAACCGGAGGAGTTCGGCAACCAGGTCGCGGCGCTCACGTCGCGGTTCATTTTCCAGGGAGCGACGCCGTTCGCGGTCTACTTCGAGTACGCGGGCGAGGACACCTCGACGCTCAGCAACTTCAGGCTCGGCAACGCCGCGCTGTCCGCCGGCGTCGACTTCCCGCTGCTCGGCAAGAACCTCGCGCTCAAGTTCGAGGTCAGCGAATGGCAGAACGCTTGGTACGTTCACTCGATCTATCAGGACGGGCTTGCGCAACGAAGACCACGTGATCGGCCATTGGGGCGGCGACTGGCGCATGCTCGGCGACGGCGTCGGCGCGCGGAGCTGGATGGTGCAGGTCGCGTGGGAGCCGAAGTTCGGCGGCCTCGTCGAAGGCACGTACCGCAGCTTGGACAACCAGCTGTACTCGGCTCAGCCCTACGTGCCGGGATCGAACTTCGATCTGCGCTACACGCCATCAGTGGCGCCAATTCCTCACGGGCGCCGAGGTCAGCTTCGGCCGCGACGTGTTCGGCGCGGCTTATTCGCGCGTCAGCGGCTTCCTGCGCTTCTAGGGCCGTAGACGATGAAGCCGTCCGCATCGCCATCGTTGCTCGGCTGCGCGCTGCTCGCGACACTGTGCGACGAGCGTCGCTCGCGCCGAGGTGCTCGTCGACTTCGGCCTGAACTCGACGCGCGTCGCAGCCGACATCGCGACCTACCCGAGCATCGCTCACGACGACGACGCGCGGCTACCACGTCGGTGCCGGCGTGCGCCGCGCGCTGAAGCAGCGGCAGCTTCGGCGTGCGGCTCGAGCTCGAGGACATCGACTCCAACCTGCTGATCGCCGTGCGCGCGCTCGACTACAAGCACGCCTTCACGCAGAACCTATCGATCGGCGGTTTCATCGGCGCCGCACGTCTCGATCTCGCGACGCCGGCGTACGGCTACTGGCTCGGCGGCGCGCGTCGAATACGACTTTTCGCCGCACTGGGCCGTCTCGTTCGACCTGCGGATCGGCGACAAGCTCGCGCGCGACAACCTGTTGCCCACCGATCCGCAGGGCGGCCGTCCGGACAATTTCTACGACTTGCACGGCGTCAGCCTCTACTTGAGCCACCGCTTCTGAACGAGGATCGTCGCGGCGCTCGCGCGAGCGTACGCGCGGTCGTCATACGCGGGCGCGTTCGCGATACCCGCGGCCGAGAGCTCGTGCCGAGCGGCGTCGTCGGCGAGCAGCGCGAGCACGCGCTCCGCGAGGTCGTCCGCGAGCGGACGATCCGCCAGCCACGGCTCGTAGATCGGCGGCAGGCACTCCGTGGCGCCGACGCGGCGTGACGTCACGATCGGCAACCCCACCGCCTGCGCCTCCAAGACCACCATCCCGAACTCCTCGAAGAGCGCGGGATATAGAAAGAGATCCAGCGCCGCGAACCAGCGCTCGGGGGCGCGGCTCTTCGGCCGATACAGCAATCGGCCGGTCCCGACGAGGGCGTGGCCGCGAACCGCCGTCGGGCAGCGACTTCGAGCCGACGACGAGGAAGCGCGCGTCGGGTCGCGCGGCCGCGATCCGCTCGGCCGCCGCCGACGAACACGTCGAGCCCGCGCTTCTCGAAGTCGCCGGACGTGATCAGGCCGACGAGCGGCGCGTCCGGCGCGACGCCGAGCTCGCGTCGCGCGGACGCGCGCAGCTCGGCGGCGCGGCTCGGGTTGAAGCGAGCGGCCCGAAACCCGGGATGCTGAACGACGACTCTCTCCGGCGCCAGCGCCGAACCGCGCGCACAAGCGCGTCCGCGACGAGGCGCGAGTTCGCGACGAGCAGCGCGTCCGCTCGCAGCTCGGCGAAGAAGCTCCGTTCCGCGTCGGCCTGCGCCGCGCCAGTCCTGCCTCGGCACGTGCGCGCTCGCCTCGGTCGCGAGATTGTGGACGAACACGACGGCCGCGTTCGGCACGCAGAGCCCATGGTCGACGACAAAGCGCTCGCGGGCCGCGTCGCGCACCGCGCGAACCGGAATTCGTCGCGCGCGCGCGCCCGAGCGCAGCCAGAATTTCAGCGCGCCGCGCTCGCAGCCGATCTCGGCGCCCTCGCCCGCGTCGCGCAGCGCGCGCAGCTGCATCCGCATGAGCTGACCCGCGCCGCTCGACGAAGTCGAGGCTCGGCCTATAGAGCAAGATCATCGCGCGAGAACCCGCCGCGGCGTCGCGCCGCGGCGCGTCACCGTGCCCGCGACCGACTCATCGATCACCGCCATCACGTCTTCGACGTGCCGCGCGAACGTTGGCGCACCGAGCACGTGCTCGCTCGCGCGCGCGCTCAGCGCCTCGAACGACGGCGGCGCTCGAGAACAGCCGCGCGACCGCGCCGGCGAGCGCCGCCGGGTCGACGAGCGGCGGCGCGACGAGCGAGTCGCGCGCGGGATCGTAGACGAGCGCCGGCAGCCCGTAGCTGCGCGCCGCCGAGCCCGACGTAGTCCGCGAGCGGCAGCGTCGGCGCGACCGTGTAGCCCGTGACGCCGTCCGCGACGGCCTCGGGCAGCCCGTCGATCGCGGCCGCGATCACCGGGCAGCCGAGCGCGGCCGCCTCGATCGCGACGAGGCCGAACGCCTCGGTGAGCGGCGGATGCACGAGGCAGTCGACGTCGCGGTAGAACGCCTGCATGTCGCGCACGGAGCCGAGGAACGAGCACGCGCGCGCGATCCCGAGCGTCGCCGCAAGACCCTCGAGCCGCTCGCGCTCCGGCCCGGCGCCCGCGATCCGGAGCTCGACGTCGAGCCCCTGCCGCGCCGAGCAGCCGCACGGCGTGCAGCACGAGCGCGACGCCTTTGACCGGATAGAGCCGCGCCGCGACGCCGAGCCGGATGCGGCCGTGCCGGGAACGCTTGCGCACGGGCGAGCTCGGCACGAGGCTCGGCCGCAGCGCGTTGCGGCAGACGCGCAGCGCGCCGCGATAGTCCCAGAGCAGCTCGAGCACGCGCGCCGACGCGCGCGAGTTCGCGATCGCGCGCGGCACGCGGCGAAAGTACTTGCGCCGCTCGCGCTTCGCGCCCCGCGTCCCACGCGGCGCCGTGCTCCCAATGGATGCAGCGCTCGTCGCCGGCCGCGTCGAGCGCGTAGCGGAGCTTCGCGCTGCGATTCCAGATCACGAGCGAGTCGGTTCGCGCGCGACGCAGCGCGCGCACGGCAGCGCGCACGTCCGCAGCGGCGACGGGAATCTTCATGCCGTGCCAATACTTCGCGTCGATGCGCTGCGCGAGCGCCTCGCGCAATCGAGCGGCGAAGTACGGATGCAGCCTGCGGCTCGGGTTCAGCCAACCGTGCGTCCAGTCGGGACGCGCCGCGCGCGCCTGAATCACGAACTCGGTGAAATGCGACTCGACGCCGGCGGCTTGCTCGAGGCTCACGAGGTGCATCAGGCCGCGCACGAGGCTAGTCCGTGCAGCGTCGGGTCGGGGCGACGCGATCGGCGCGCGAACGCGGATCGAGTGGTGGGCCGTGTTGGAATCGAACCAACAACCAACGGATTAAGAGTCCACTGCTCTACCAATTGAGCTAACGGCCCGTTACTCGATCTACGCGTCCGGGATCTACGCGTCCAAGAATGGGGTGGACGATGGGATTCGAACCCACGACGGCCGGAATCACAATCCGGGGCTCTACCAACTGAGCTACGTCCACCAGCGTGTCGTTCATTCTAAACGCATGCGACATGGCGCGCCCGGCAGGATTCGAACCTGCAACCCCCGGCTTAGAAGGCCGATGCTCTATCCCTTGAGCTACGGGCGCTATCTCAAAGAGGGTATTGGTCGGGGCAGCAGGATTCGAACCTGCGACCCTCTGCTCCCAAAGCAGATGCGCTACCAGACTGCGCCATGCCCCGCGCGTGTACGCAAGGCGGGCATCTTATTCGGCCGCGAGCGGCCCGTCGAGAACCGCGCCTTGAGCGGCCCGGAAACCTGTGCGAGAATCCGCGTCCCCGCGCAGGCAGAGAACACCGGTGACCGCCAGGATTCTCGACGGCAAGGCCGTCGCCCAGCAAATTCGCGATGAGCTCAAGGGCCGCGTCGCGCGCGTCCGCGAGCAACTGGGCCGCCCGCCCGCGCTCGCGATCGTGCTCGTCGGCGACGACCCCGCCTCGCAGGTCTACGTCCGCAACAAGCTCAAGACGGCCGAGGAAGCCGGGATGGGCATCGCCCACGAGCGCCTGGCCGCAACGGCGACGCTGGCCGCCACGCTCGCGGTCGTTCGGCGCTTCAACGAGGACCGCGCGGTCGACGGCATTCTCGTGCAGTCGCCGCTTCCGAAAGCGATGGGCGCGGACGCGGAGCAGCAGGTGTTCGACGCGATCGACCCGAACAAGGACGTCGACGGCTTCAGCCCGATCTCCGCGGGCCGCCTCGTGCAGAACCGCGAAGGGTTCGCGCCGTGCACGCCGGCGGGCGTGATCGAGCTGCTCGTCCGGAGCAAGATCCCGATCGAAGGCAAGCACGCCGTCGTGATCGGCCGATCCGACATCGTCGGCAAGCCGATGGCCTCGCTGCTGCTGCACAAGAACGCGACCGTGACGATCTGCCACTCGCGCACGCGCGACCTGCCCGCGATGGCGCGCGAGGCCGACATCCTCGTCGCGGCGATCGGTCGGCCCGCGTTCGTCACGCGCGAGTACGTGAAGCCGGGCGCGGTCGTGATCGACGTCGGGATCAACAGCGTGACTTCGCCCGAGGACGCGCGCCGGATTTTCGCGTCGCACCCGGACCGCCTCGAGACCTTCGAGCGCCGCGGCTCGGTGCTCGTCGGCGACGTGCATCCCGACGTCGCCGAAGTCGCCGGCGCGCTGACGCCCGTGCCGGGCGGCGTGGGCCCGCTCACGATCGCGATGCTGATGGCGAACACCGTCAAGGCCGCGGAGCTCCGCGCTCGGTGACGCGGCGTGCATCCGCTCACATGCGTTCGTATGATCACCGCTCGTGCGGCAAGAGTGACGGCGATGAAGCTCGCGGGCGTTCTATTGGGACTGATCTTGGCTCCGTTCGCGAGCCTCGGGTCAGTCGGCGGATTCGGCGGCGAACTCGCCGCGCGTCCGCGTGTACACGACCGCGGGCAACTTCGTGATCGAGCTCAACCGCGAGCGCGCGCCGCTCACGGTCGAGACGTTCCTCGGCTACGTGAAGCAAGGCTTCTACAACGGCACGATCTTCCACCGCGTCATTCCCGGGCTTCATCGCGCAGGCCGGCGGCTACACGGCCGACTTCAAGCAGAAGCCGGTGAAGGGCAATGTGTTCAACGAGTCCGGCAACGGCCTCAGCAACCTGCGCGGCACGGTCGGATTTGCCCGCACGAACGACCCGCACTCGGGCACGAGCCAGTTCTACATCAACCTTGCGGACAACGTCGATCTGAATCCGCGGCCGACTCGCTGGGGGTACGCGGTGTTCGGCAGAGTGGTCGACGACAAGGACAAGGACGACGGCATGCGCGTCGTCGACGAGATCGGCCATCGTCCGACCGGCGGCGGCGGCCCGTTCGACAAGAACGTGCCCGTCGAGCCGATCACGATCGAGACGATCGAGCTGCTTCAATAGCCCTGACGCCGCCGTGACGACGCTGTTCATCTCCGACCTGCACCTCGATGCGGGCGAGCCGGAGACGATTCGGCGCTTCGTGAATTTCGTCGAGACAGAAGCGCGCGCGGCGCAGCGCTCTCTATATCCTCGGCGACCTGTTCGAGGCCTGGGTCGGCGACGACGAGGACGACCCGCGGCTCGCGCCGATTCAAGCCGCGCTCGCGGAGCTCACGCGTGCGGGCGTGCCGTGCTCGCTTGATGCACGGCAACCGCGACTTCCTGATCGGGCCGCGGTTCTGCGCCGCGACCGGCTGCCGGCTGCTCGGCGACTACGAGCGCGTCGATCTCTACGGCAGCACCGTGCTGCTCACGCACGGCGACCTGCTCTGCACCGACGACACGCGCTACATGAGCCTGCGCGGCACGTTGCGCAATCCGGCATGGCAGCGCGACTTCCTCGCGAAACCGCTCGCCGAGCGCCGCAAGATCGCCGCCGACTTGCGGCAGCTCAGCGCCGCCGAGATCGCGGCGAAGTCCTACGACATCATGGACGTGAACCAGACCACCGTGGAGAACGTCATGCGCGAGCACGGCGTCTCGCTGCTCCTGCACGGCCACACCCACCGCCCCGCGATCCACCGCTTCGATGCTCGACGGCCGGCCGGCGACCCGCATCGTGCTCGGCGCCTGGCACGAGCAGGCGAGCATCGTGCGCTGGGACGAGCGCGGCTATCGCCTCGAGACGCTCGACTAGACCCTCGGGCTTTGTTGCGTTGTGCCAGCGCCGGCAACGCACGCGCCGGCGGAAATGGGGACATTCCGCTTTTTGCCGAAACCAACCCTTGTCGCCCATGTCGATCTCCGGCAAAAAAGCGGAATGTCCCCATTTCGTGCGCATTCAGCGCGCGTTGCCGGCGCGGTGGTCGCCGCGCGGCGCCCGAGGATCTAGTCGAGCCTATCGAGGCGATCAGCCGGCGGACGGGAGGTCGGCGAGGAGCTCGCGCGCGGACTGATAGCGCGCGAGCCGCTCGACCGCGAGCATCCGGTCGAGGATAGGCTGCAAATGCGTGAGCGAGCGCGGCAGGCGCGGACGCGGCGCGTGCGCGTGCCGGTAGATGACGCCCATCGGCGAGCTCGCCGTGAACGGCCGCTCGCCCGTCAGCATCTCGTAGAGCATGCAACCCAAGCTGTAGATGTCGGAGCGCGGGTCCGTCGGCTCGGCGTGGCCCTGCTCGGGGCTCATGTAGTACGGCGTGCCGAAAATCTGGCCGGTTCCCGTGATCGCCGCGTGCAGCCGCATCTGCTTCGCGAGCCCGAAGTCGATCAACGCGAGCGTGCCGTCCTCGCGGAACATGATGTTCGCGGGCTTCAGGTCGCGATGCAGGATGCCGGCCTCGTGGATCGCGGCGAGCGCGCTGCCGATCTGGGTCGCGTAGTGCGACGGCGATGCCCGGGATCGAGCGCCGCGTTCAGCCGCTCGGCGAGACTGCCCGCGCCGAGAAACTCCATCGCGATGTAGGCGTGGTCGTCGGCCACGCCGAGGTCGAAGATCTTCACGACGTTCGGATGCCGGACGCGCGCAATCACTTCGTATTCTTGGAGAAAACGATCGAACGCGCGACTGCCGCCCGAATCCGGAACGTGCCGGAGCACCTTGAACGCGATCCGCTCGCCGGTGTCTTCGGTCTCGGCGAGATAGACGGACGACAGCTCGCCCGCGTAGAGCTTGCCGAGCAGTCGGCGCTTGCGCGCGCCGTTCATGCGCCTTGTGATTGACGAGCAGGGTGCCGGTGTCCTCGCTTGGGCGTTCCGTGCGCATCTCGGCGCGGATCGCATCGACGAGGCGATGATGCCGAACCTTGTCTTTCGGGAAGTAGCTCGCCGCTCCGGCCTTCAGCGCGTCGACCGCGACGAACTCGTCGCTGGGGCTCGCGAAAACGAAGATCGGCGGGCAATGGGGCCGCGCGCGCAAGCTCTTCAGCAGCGTGAAACGCGTCGTCGCGCGCGACGGGATGGCCGAGCAGGATGAGATCGAGATCGGCGAGCCGAAAGGCCCGCGGGCAGAGCGTTGCTCGAAGCTCGGCTGATGCTCGTCGATCGCGGCGTCGGGCCACTCGACCTCGAGGTGGTAGCGCAGCAGCTGCCGGTATTCGGGGTCGTCGTCGACGATTAGAAAGCGCAAAGCAGCGGAGCCGCGGTCACAGGCCGCTCGCGACCTGCATCGTGTCGTCGTCGGCTTCCTCGGCGCGCGCTTTCGCATCGCGCTTCGCCTTCGCGGCGTTCGCGCGAATGATCTCGAGCGCGTCGAGATACGCGCGGCTCACGTCGCCGGTGACGTATTCGCCGTTGAAGCAAGAGGTGTCGAAACCGTCGATGTCGGCCTTCTCGTGATGCACGGCCTGCTTCAGGTCCTCGAGGTCCTGGTAGACGAGCCAGTCCGCGCCGATCTTGCGCTGCACCTGCTCGACCGTGCGGCCCGCCGCGACGAGCTCGCCCGCGGCCGGCATGTCGATGCCGTAGACGTTCGGGTAGCGGACCGGAGGCGCGGCCGAAGCGAAGTAGACTTTCCGCGCGCCCGCTTCGCGCGCCATGTCGATGATCTGCTGCGACGTCGTGCCGCGGACGATCGAGTCGTCGACGAGCAGCACGTTCTTGCGGTTGAACTCGAGCCCGATCGCGTTCAGCTTGCGCCGCACCGAAGCGCGCCGCGCGGACTTGCTCCGGCATGATGAACGTGCGGCCGATGTAGCGATTCTTGATGAAACCCTCGCGATATTTCACGCCGAGCCGCGTCGCGACTTGCAGCGCCGCGGTGCGCGAGGTGTCGGGAATCGGAATCACGACGTCGATGTCGTGGTCCGGCCGCACGCGCAGGATCTTGTCGGCGAGCTTCTCGCCCATCCGCATCCGCGCCTTGTAGACGGAGAGGTTGTCGATGATCGAATCGGGGCGCGCGAAGTACACGAACTCGAAGATGCACGGCGTGTAGCCGCGGCGCGCGCTCGTCTGCCGGCTGTGCAGGAAGCCGCGCTTGTCGATGAACACGGCCTCGCCCGGCAGCACGTCGCGCTCGAGCTCGAACCCGACCGCGTCGAGCGCGACGCTCTCGGACGCCACCATCCGCTCGACACCGTTCGCGGTCTCGCGCACGCCGAGCACGAGCGGCCGGATCCCGTGCGGATCGCGGAACGCGACGACGCCGTAGCCGATGATCATCGCGACGACCGCGTAGCCGCCCGAGCAGCGCTTGTACAGCGCCTCGACCGCGTCGAGGATCTGATCGCGGCTTGAGCCCATTGCCGGCCGGCTTGCTGAGCTCGTGAGCGAATACGTTCAGGAGCGTTTCCGAGTCGGAGTCGGTGTTGAGATGGCGGTGATCTTGCTGCGTGACGAGGCGCTTGAGCTCCTCGGCGTTCACGAGGTTGCCGTTGTGGGCGAGGCAGATGCCGTACGGCGAGTTCACGTAGAACGGCTGCGCCTCCGAGACCGTCGCGCTGCCCGCGGTCGGATAACGGACGTGGCCGAGCCCGACGTTGCCGCCGAGCTTGAGCATGTGCCGCTCCAGGAACACGTCGCGGACGAGGCCGTTGCCCTTGCGCACGCGGAGCCGGCCCGAGTCGTCGGTCATGATGCCCGCGGCGTCCTGGCCGCGATGCTGCAACACCGTGAGCGCGTCGTAGATCGCTTGATTCACGGGCTCTTGCCCGACGATGCCGACGAGTCCGCACATGGTTCGTTACCCGAGTAAAGAGGACCGCGAAACACCGAGAGCCGGAGCCGGTCACACCGCTACCCCGCCTTGGACGTAGCGAGTGCCGAGCTCCGCATACTTCTTCACCGCCGCCGCGACTTGCTCGGCGTAAGGCCGGAACCGCGCCGATTGCCACCACCCATCTTGGTCCAAATCGAGGAAATCCAAGACGAGCACCAAGAGGCCGACGATCAGCACGCCGCGCGCGAAGCCGAATCGCGGCGCCGAGCAGCCGGTCGACTCCGCTCAAGCCCGAGTGCCGAATCAGCTGGCGCGCGGCCCAAGACGCGAGCCGAGCCGACGAGCGACCGCAAACGCGAACACGATCACGCGCGCGATCCAGATCCGCACCTCCGGGTCCGCCGCCCAGTTGCCGAGCTTCGGCTCGATGAGCGCCGCGAAACGCCAAGCGAGCCAGATCGCCACGAGCAGCGTGAGCAACGAGAGCGACTCTTTGACGAAGCCGCGCCAAAAGCCGACTCCCGCCGACACCACCAACACGAGCACGATGAAGTAGTCGACCGGCGTCATTCGGTGCGCGTCAGTCCGCCGCCACGACTTGCGCGGCGAACCCATGCGCCGAAAGCAGCCGATGCGGCCGCGTCCGCCTCCGCGCGCGACGCGATAGGGCCCGAGCCGCACGCGATACATCGCGCGCCCGCTGGCACGGACGCTCGCGACCTCGGGCTTGTAGCCGTAGACAGTTCACTTTCTGGCGAGCTTCTTCGCGTTGTCCTCGGCGCCGAAGCTGCCGAGCTGCACGGCCCAATCGCCGCGCGCGGACGCGGCCTGGGAGCTCGCGGCCGAGGCCGCGGGCTTCGGAACCGGCTTGGACGCGGCGGGCGCGGGCGCCGCGACGCGCGGCGGCGTGCTGTGATCGGCGACCGGCTTCGGCGGTGCGCCGCTTGCTTCGGCGCCGGGACGCTGTCTTGCGGCCGGCGGGAGCTCGGCGGCCGCGGGCTCGGCCACCGCGACGGCGCGTGTCCGCAGCGACCGGCGGCGCGTTCGCGGGCTCGCACCGCGGCGGGATGCGGCTCGCTCGCGAGCGGCTCGGACTTCGGCGCGTCGAGGCTCAGCGTTTGATTGCGAACCGGCAGCGGGCCGTCCGGCGCGGGCAAGCGCACCGCCGAGCGTCGACGTGTCGAGCTCGACTTGCTCTTGCCGGCCGTCGAGCAACCAAGGAATCAGCCACACGCCGAGCGCGACGAGAACCGCCGCGCCGATCAATCGCTCCTTCAGCCCCTGGTCCATCTGGCGGGTTGATCAGCCATTCGCGAGGGAGCGCAGTATAGCCCAAGCGCATCGGCTGCGGCGCCCACCGTGACGAAAGATCCGAACACGATCACACGCGCGCCGGGCTGCGCCGCGGCTCGCGCTGCCGCGGTCGAAGCGGCGACGTCGTGCGCGACCTCGATCGCGCGCGCGCCGCGCGCCGCGAGCACGTCGCGAAGCTCGTCGCCGGTCGCGCCGCGTTCGGCGTTCGCCTGCGCCACGAACCAGGCATCGACCGACGGCACGAGCGGCGCGATCACGCCGGCGAGGTCCTTGTCGCGCATCGCGGCGAATACCGCGAGCGTGCGCGGCGCACGCGGCAGGCGCGCGAGCGATGCGGCGAAGATCGCGACCGCGGCCGGGATTGTGCGCGACGTCGAAGATCCACTCGACGCCGTCGACGGTCGCACGCTCGAAGCGGCCGCGAAGATAGGCCGTTGCGGATGCCGTCGGCGAGCGCGTCGTCGCTCACCGGCAGGTCGCCCGCGAGGCTATCGACGACGGCGGCGCAGGCGGCCGCGTTGCCGAGCTGCTCGTCGCCGCCGAACGGCGGCAGCGGCAGCACGCGCGTATCGCCGATCGGCGCGCCGCCAGCCGCCAGGCACGCGCCGAAAGTCGAAATCGCGGCCGATCATTCGCGGCAACGCGCCTTCGGCCGCCGCGTAAGCGACGACGCTGCTCGGCGGATCGCGATCCGCGATCACGGCCGGCTTGCCGCGGCGCATGATGCCCGCCTTCTCGCGCCCGATCGCCTCGCGGTCGTCGCCGAGCCACTCGCGGTGATCGAGGTCGATGCTGACGACGAGCGCGCAATCGGCATCGACCGCGTTCGACGCATCGAGCCGCCCGCCCATGCCGACCTCGAGCACCGCGACGTCGACGCGCTTGCGCGCGAAGTGCAGCAGCGCCGCGACGGTCGAGGACTCGAAGTACGACAGCGTGATGCCGCCGAGCGTCGAATCGACGATCTCGAACAGCTCGACGAGCTCGGCGATCCTGCGCGTCGGCGCCGTTCACGCGGATGCGCTCGTTGAAGCGCCAGAGATGCGGCGACGTGAACGCGCCGACCGCGTAGCCCGCGTGCCAGTAGATGCTCTCGAGCATCGCGACGCACGAGCCCTTTGCCGTTGGTGCCGCCGACGGTCACGACTTTGTAGGGCGGCGGCCGGAGCTCGAGCCGATCGATCACGGCCGTCACGCGGTCGAGCGTGAGGTCGATCTTCTTCGGATGCAGCGTCTCGAACCGGCGGAGCCAGTCGTCGAGCGAGTAATCGCGTCGCGAGGACGGAGCCAACGGGCGCCTCGTACGCTAGGACAGCGTCGGGCGATTGCTGAGCTTGGCGAGCAGCGCCGCGATCTCGTCGCGGGCCTGACGGCGATCCAAGATCATGTCGATCGCGCCCTTCTCGAGCAGGAACTCGGCGCGCTGGAAGCCCTCGGGCAACGTCTCGCCGGTCGTTTGCTCGATCACGCGCGGGCCGGCGAAGCAGATCAGGGCGCCGGGCTCGGCGATGTTGATGTCGCCGAGCAGCGCGAGGCTCGCGGAGACGCCGCCCGTCGTCGGATCGGTCATCACGGAAATGTACGGCAACTTCGCGGCCGCGAGCTCGGATAGCGCCGAGCTCGTCTTCGCCATCTGCAACAGCGAGTAGAGCCCTTCCTGCATGCGCGCGCCGCCGCTCGCCGAGAAACATACGAGCGGTCGTCGATGTTGAAGGCAATAGTCGACGCCGCGCACGAAGCGCTCGCCGACGACCGAGCCCATCGACCCCGAGATGAACCGGAATTCGAACGCGGCCGCGACGATCGGCATCGCCTTGAGCGTGCCGGCCATCACGATCAGCGCGTCGCGCTCGTCGGTCTCGCGCTGCGCGAGCGCGATGCGCTCGCGATAACGTTTCGTGTCCTTGAAACGCAGCGGATCGCGCGGCTCGAGATCGGCGGCGAGCTCGTAGCCGGCTTCGGGATCGAGAAACATCTCGAGCCGCTCACGCGCGCTGATTCGCAGGTGATGCCCGCATTTCGGACAGACGTGCAAATTGCGATGGAGCTCGGCGCGATAGAGCTGCGCGGAGCAGCCGACGCACTTGACCCACAGTCCCTCGGGCACCGAGTGCTTGCGCTTCTCGGTCCGAATCCGCGACGGCATCAATTTGTCGAACCAGCTCATTGCTCCGGCGCCGACCGTGGGACCGCGGAATCATAGCCGAAACCCTCGGCGCGGCATTAATCGGCGTCGCTCGCGGACGGGCAGCCGGTAGTGCTCCGGATACAACACCTCGAGCAAAGTGAGCCCTGCAGGCGGCGCTGCGACCGCGGCCTGCGTGCGGTCGCGGGTCGCGAGCATCTCGCCCGCGGCCGCGGCCGGCAGGTCGCCGCGGCCGATCTCGACGAGCGCGCCGACGAGGTTGCGCACCATGTGTTGCAGAAAAGCATTGGCCGTGAAGTCGAGCTGCCAGAGAACGCCGCCCGCTCGCGCGGCGCGCGCAATCCGAACGGCCATGAGTCGGCGCATCGGCGATTTCGCCTGGCAGCCGGCCGCGCGAAAAGCGGAGAAGTCGTGCTCGCCGAGCCAATGCAGCGACGCGGCGGTCATCGCGCCGCGTCGAGCGGCTCGCGGATCCACCAGACTCGCGCGCGGGCGAGCGCGGGGCGCGTCGGCTGCTGCAGCACCGAGTAGCGGTAGCGCCGGCGCAAGGCCGAGCGGCGCGCGTCGAACGTCGCCGGCACTTCGCGAACCCAGCGCACGGCGACGTCGGGCGGGAGGTTCGAATTGATCCCGAGCAGCCATTGCCGCTCGCTGCGCTCGGCGCGTCGTGTCGAAGTGCGCGACTTGCTGCGCGGCATGCACGCCCGCATCGGTCCGCCCCGCGCCGTGCACGGTCAGCGGCTCGTTCGCGACCGCTTGCACGGCCGCGGCGAGCGCGGCCTCGATGCTGCGTCCGGCGCGTTGAATTTGCCAGCCGACGAAGTCGGTGCCGTCGTATTCCAGGCCGAGCGCGATTCGCGGCATAGCGGTCGGTCGATGTCGCGAGAGCTCGACGCGCGCCGCTCGAGCGGCGCGCGCCGGGCTCGTCTAGTCGTCGTTCGCGGCTAAGCGCTCAGGACGTCGATGAGGCCTTGCGCTTCTCGGCGCTGGCCCGGATCGCCCTCGTCGAGCACTTCCTCGAGAATGCTGCGAGCGCCTTCGGGGTCGCCCATGTCGATGTAGGCACGCGCGAGATCGAGCTTCGTGCCGACCTCGGTCATCGTCTGCGGATCGAGCGGGCTGACTTCTTCGGTGCCGGTCGGGTCGTCCGAGCCGGCGACGTCGATGCCGATGTCGAGGTCGACCGGCGTGTCGCCGCCGCCGAACACGTCTCGCGAGAACGTCTGCGTGCGTGGCTGCTCGACGGTATCGGCACCGTGCAGCGCCTGCGTGAAGTCGTCGAGATTCAGATCGAGGCCTTCCTTGCCTGCGGTGCGCAACGCCCTGACGAGCGACGTCGAGCCGGTCTCGTCGAGCTCGAGACGATGCTCGAGCACCTCCGTTCCGGTCATCGTGCTGTCGCGGACGCTCGGCGCGAGCATCGTCGCCTCGTCGTCGGCGAGCACCGCCGTCTTGCGCGTCGTCGAACTCGTTCGTGCCAACGTCTTCGTCGTGCAAGACCTGCGTGACGCCGGTCGCCGAGAGCAAGTCGTCCTCGCCGTCGAGCTCGGGCTGCTCGCGCGTGTCGGTCTCGTGCTGCGCCGCGGCCGGCAGATCGCCGAGATCGTGCGGCAGGCCCTCGAGATCCTTGACGTCGAGACCGAGGTCGTCGAGGTCGATCTCCGCGGTGCAGGTCGCTGCGGTCTGCCGCCGGCGATCGCCGGCTGCTCGACGGTCGGCTCGGTCGGAACGCCGTCCGATCGACGCGTCGCGTCTCGGCACGCGGTCGGACGCGTCTCGACGTCGGGTCTGCGTCGTCATCGCATCGGGCCGCGCGCTCTCGATCGTCGGCGTCTCGACCGTCGGCGCGTCGGCCGCGGCGTATTCGCCCGTCGGTCCGTCGAGCGAGATCTTGGCCCAGTCGTTGGTCTGACTCGGCCTCTCGACCGTCGGCGACTCCTGCGTCACCGCGAGACTGTCGGCGACGTCCGGCGACGTGGCCGCCGCCGCGTCCTCTTCCGCGTCGAGATCGTCGAACGCGGATTCGAGACCCGCCGCGGTGCGCTCGCCGATGTCGAGCATGCCGTCGAGATCGGCGGCCTTCGCGCTTGCCGACGGCTTCGGCGCAGCGGCCTTCGGACCGGGCTTCGGCGCCGCGGCTTTCTGGGCCGGCGCTTCCGCCGGTCGCCTCGAGATCGAAGCTCGCGACGCGTCGACTGGCCGAGATCGAGATCGACGCCCTCTTCCTCGGCCTCGTCGAACGCGAGATCGAGCGGCGAATCGCCCGCCTGGAGGTCGACGTCGACTTGCCCGCCCGCCGAGGTCGCCTCGGCGAACAGCCGCTCGTCCGGGCAAATCTGCTTGCCCATGATCACGACCTTGTCCCAGTCCGGGTCGGCCTTCTGGCCGATTTCCTTGCGCAGGCTCTGGGCCGCGCTCAGGAACGCGTCCTTGTTGCCCCAGACGAAGAACACTTCGAGCAGCTTGAGCTTGAGGTCGCGACGATTCGGCGCCGCGTCGAGCGCCTTCTGCACGAGCTCGGCGGCCTGGTCGTACAGGCCGTACGCCATGTGGAAGTCGGCTTCGGCGACCGGGTCCGCTTGGTCGAGATTGATGACGGTCTGGCTCGACAGCGTGTCGTCCGCCGCGGGTGCGGCGGCGCGCGCCGGGCGCTGAGCGCGGCGGCGGCGCGCCGCGGCTCGGCGGGCTCGGCGCTCTGTTCGTCGCCGCGCCCGGCTGGCGCGTCGCCTTCTTCGACGACGATGCTGCCCTCGGGCACTTGGCGACGCAGCCGCGCGGTGTCGCGCGCCTCGTCTTCGGCGACCTCCGATTCGAGCGCCTCCCAGCGGCCCGTCACGTCCTCCGGCTCCTGCCGGCGACGGCGCACGAACCACAAGGCCGTGAGCAATCAGCAGCCGCGACGCCGAGCCCGATCAAGAAGATCGGCGACAGCACCCAGCCGAGCGCCTGCGAGACCAGCGACGGCGCAGGCGCCGGGCTGCGGGGCCGAGCGCCACGGGCGTCGGAGCCGGCGCGGCCGCGCGGCGTTTCGGCCGGCGCCTGTGCGATGGCTTGTCCTGCTTCGATGCCTCGTCCGTGAACACCGGCTCGCGTCTCGAGCTCGACGCCGGGCGCCGGCGGCTTCTCGGCCTCGGCGGGCGGTTGAGCCGGCTTCTCCGCGGGCGCGGGCGGGGCCGGCGGCCTGGTTCTGGAGGTCGCGTAGCTGCTCGTTGCGCACCTCGAGGAGCCTGCGGCTCTCCTCGGCGCCCGCGTCGGTGCTGGCGGGCGCGGCCGGCGGCGGCGACGTTGCGGGCTTGCTCGGCGACGGATTCGCCGGCGCGCGGTTCGCGGCCTCGAGACGGCGCGGGCGCCGGCGCCGACCTGCGTGTCGGAAGGCGGCAGCAAGCGCAGCGTGCGCGCCTGCGGCGCGCGGTTCAGCCATTCGTCGCTCTGCCTCTGCACCTCGGCGGTCGCGACGCTCGCGCTGAGCTGCTCGAAGATCGGCCGTATCGGGCAAGTGCAACGTCGCGCCGGCGAGCAGCACATTCATATTGCCGCCGAACGCGTGCGGATTCGCGCGGTAAACGGCGACCATCATTTGATTGACCGACACGCCTTCGGGACGCAAGCGGTCCGCGATCGCCCAGAGCGCCTCGCCTCTGCGCACGGGACCGTACGACCCGCCCGGCGCCGAGGTCGGCAACGCGCGCGGCGTTGGCGTCGATTTCGGTGGCTCGCTCGGCCTCGGCGCGGGCGCCGGCTCGGCGCGCGACGGCGCCGGCTCCGCCGGGCGCGGCGCGGGCGCCGTGGATTCGGCAGACGGCGCGGGGCGATTGATGGCCCCGCCGCCGGAGTGTTCGGCGTCGCGGGCCGCGTCGACGGGGGCGAGACGGCCTGCGACGTGCTCGGCGCCGGGCAGCAAGCACCGGCGGATCGAGCAGCACCGTATACTCGCGCAGCCTTCGGCCGCGCGCCCAGGTCGCCTCGACGAGCAGCGTCACGAATGGCTCGGTCACCGGCTCGCGCGAGTGACACTTGCACGACCGAGCGGCCGCCGTTCGTCGTGACTTTGAACTCGAAACGCGTCAGGAAACCGGGGTGATCGATCCCGTAGCGCTCGAACACCTCGGGCGCCGCCAGAGCGATCTTGAGCCCTTGGAGCTCGTCCGCCGTCGCGACGAGCGCGATCTGCGCCTGGAACGGTTGGTTCAGTGCGGACTGGAGCTCGATGTCACCGAACCCGAGCGCGTGTGCTCCGAGGGGAGCGGCCAGTAGCGGCGTGACGCCCCAACGTGCCAGTGCTCTCATGCAATCTCCCTAGCTGCCTCGGCCATCTCAGTCCGCTCTCGTAAGGCATTGCTCCGACGAACAAACAGCCTCGATGGCGGACCGAAAGATACCTTACATAAAACCGATTTACCAAAATCTGCCGGGCGGCTCGCCTTGGGTCCGACCTCGCGGCCGGCAACGAGCTCGCAGGCACGGCATCCTCGCTGAGGAAGAACGTCGCGCGATCGTCGCGGCTCATGCGGCCGCCTTCGGTAGGCACGCCGTCGCCGCTCGGGCCCATAGCCACCCGAGCGGAGCCGGCAGTCACCTTCCCGCGGCGGAATTTAACAATTTCTGGAGCCGCCGAACTGTGATTTGGCTTCGAATTTCGACATGCGGCCCCGATTGGCTCCCGCGCCGCCGATTCTGATTTACATAATCATACGCGCGCGCCGCCGCGCCTGGCGAGCGACGTCGGCGGCGCCGACGTCCCAGCGAGCGGGTCGGGTCAGGAGCCTTGCTTGAGCCCGAGCACCGGCACCGCCGAGCGCACGTCGGCGTTCTGCGCGCGATGCCGCAGATAGTGATCCATCAGCGTCAGCGCGAGCATCGCCTCGGCGATCGGCGTCGCGCGCAAGCCGACGCACGGGTCGTGGCGGCCCGTCGTGACGATCTCGGTCGCGCGTCCTTGCTTGTCGACCGTCGAGCCGGGGACCTGAATGCTCGACGTCGGCTTCAGCGCGATGCTCACGAGGATGTCTTGGCCGCTCGAGATGCCGCCGAGCGTTCCGCCCGAGGAGTTCTTCTTGAAGCCGTCGGGCGTGAGCTCGTCGCGATGCTCGCTGCCGCGCTGGCGCACGACCTCGAAGCCGTCGCCGAACTCGACGCCCTTCACCGCGTTGATGCTCATCAGCCCGTGCGCGATGTCGGCCTCGAGCTTGTCGAACACCGGCTCGCCGAGCCCGACCGGCACGCGCGACGCGATCAGGTTGATCCGCGCGCCGATCGAGTCGCCCGCAGTCGCGCAGGTCGTCAAGAACTTGTCGAGCTCGTCGAGCTTCGAAGGATCCGCGCAGAAGAACGGATTCTCGTCGACGTGCTCGAGATCGAGCGCCGCGAGCTTGAACGGCCCGATCTCCGCGAGGTAGCCGCGGATCTCGACGCCGAGCTGCTCGCGCAAGTATTTGCGCGCGATCGCGCCCGGCCGCGACTCGCATGACGGTCTCGCGCGCCGACGCACGGCCGCCGCCGCGATAGTCGCGGATGCCGTATTTCTGCTGGTACGTATAGTCCGCGTGTCCCGGCCGGAAGCTGTCTTTGATCTTCGAGTAGTCGCCGCTGCGCTGATCGACGTTCTCGACGAGCAGCCCGATCGCCGTGCCCGTGGTTTGCCCTTCGAACACGCCCGAAAGAATCTTCACTTGATCCGGCTCTTGGCGCTGCGTGACATGCCGCGAGCGGCCCGGCCGCCGGCGGTCGAGATCGTGCTGGATGTCGGCCTCGGCGAGCGCCGAGCCCCGGCGGACAGCCGTCGACGACGCAGCCCATCGCGGCGCCATGGCTCTCGCCGAACGTGGTGACCGTGAACAGCCGCCCGTACGTATCGCCTGCCATGCTTCACCTTGGCGCGCGCGCGCCGCGCGCGGACTCCTCAAAACAAGGGCGTAATCATGCGCGCCTAGCCAGCCCGAAGGAATTCCTCGAGCTCGGCGGCCGTCAGCACGAACACGCCGTCGCCGCCGCGCTCGAACGTGAGCCACGTGGCCGGCAGCCGCGGATGCGCCTCGGCAAAGGCCGTCGGCGCCGCCGCCGACCTCGATGAACACGCAGCCGTCCTGCGCGAGCCGCGAGAGCGCGCCGCTCAAGATGCGATCCGCGGGCTCGAAACCGCTCGCCCCGCCCTCGAGCGCGAGCCGGGGCTCGTGCCGGTACTCGGGCGGCAGGTCCGCCATCTCGCGTGCCGAGACGTACGGAGGATTCGAGACGATCACGCGGTAGCGTGCGTCGGTCGGCGGGAAACAGATCCGCGCGATGGAGCCGAACTCGCTCGCCGAGCGCGTGCCGCGCGACGTTCTCGGCCGCGACTTCGAGCGCGCCGGCCGACACGTCGGTCGCGTCGACGAGCACATCCGCGCAATAGTGGGCAACGCGCGATCGCGATGCAGCCGCTGCCCGTGCCGATGTCGAGCACGCGATCGCCCGGCCGCAGCGTGCACCAAGGCGCAAAACCCCGTTCGATGACCTCGGCGAGCGGCGAGCGCGGCACGAGCACGCGCTCGTCGACCGCGAACCGCAAGCCCGCGAACCACGCCTCGCCGATCAGGTAGGCGAGCGGCTTGCGCGACTCGACTCTGCGCGCCGCGAGGTCGAGTGCCGCGAGCGCGACGTCGCTCCCGGGCGGCGAGCTCCAATCGAGATCGTCGCGCCAGCGCTGCACATGGCGCAGCACCCAGAACGCCTCGTCGCTCGCGTTGTCCGTGCCGTGCCCGAATGCGAGCTCGTGCGCGGCGAAAAAGTCCGCGAGCGCAGCGACCGACGCTTCGCAGTCGTGCGCGCCGAGCAGCCGCTTCTGTAGCTCCGCTCTCGTCATGCGCGCGCATCTTACTCGCCGCCGGCGCGCCGCGGGGCAGGAACGATGTTGTGCGATAATCGCGCGCATGCTCGGAGGCATGCTCAGGATTTTGGTCGTCGGGCTCGTCGTGCTCGTGGCTGCGATGTTCATGATCCCGCGCGCGCCGTCGCCGACGTCCGCCGCGACCGTGCTGCCCGAGCCGCGGGCGCTCCCCGACGTCGAGCTCGTCGACGCGCACGGCGCGCGCTTCGACCTCGACGCGTTGCGCGGCCGCTTCAGCCTGCTCTACTTCGGCTTCACGCAGTGCCCCGACGTCTGCCCGCTCACGCTGAAAGCGCTCGCCGATGCGCGAGCGAAGCTCAATGAACGGTTCGCCCCAGGCCGTGCCGCAAGTGGTGTTCGTGAGCGTCGACCCGGACCGCGACACGCCGGCCGCGATCGCGGCGTACCTCGGCCATTTCGACGCCTCGTTCGTGGGTGCGACGGGCTCGGATGCGCGCCTCGCGCCGCTCGTCGCGGCGCTCGGCGTCACCGTCGAAAAACATCATCACGATGCCGACCACTACAACGTGACGCACAACGACACGGTTTACGTGATCGGTCCGAACGCCGAGCTCCTCGCCATCGCGAACGGCCCGCACGATCCCGCAACGCTCGCGTCCGACTACATCAAGATTCGGCAGCGCTACCGGGCGTCGCATCGCACGACTGCATGACGTCCGGCTCGGGCGTTTCTCTCTTTCAACACCTGCTGCCGAAGGACCTGATCTCGGCCGTGACGTATCGCGTCGCACGCTCCGAACGCCGCTGGATCGCGCGCCCGTTGATCCACTGGTTCGCTCGGGCGTACGGCGTCGATCTCTCGGAAGCCGAGCACACCGAGCAGGACCGCTACCGGACGTTCAATGCGTTCTTCACGCGCTCGCTGCGCGCGGGCGCGCGCACGATCGAGGGCGGCGCCGATACCGTCGTCTCGCCGGCCGACGGCACCTTGACGGAGTTCGGCGCGCTCGACGCGGACACGCTGCTTCAGGCCAAGGGCCGTGCCTATTCGCTCGCCGCCCTGCTCGGCGAGGGCGGCGAGCGCGTCGATGCGCTGCTCGGCGGAAGCTACTGCACCGTCTATCTTTCGCCGCGCGACTATCACCGCGTGCACGCCCCACTCGACGCCGCGCTCACGCGCACACGCTACATCCCGGGCCGCCGGTTCAGCGTGAACCTCGCGACGGCCGCCTCGATGGACCGGATCTTCTGCCGCAACGAACGCGCCGTCTGCTGGTTCGACACGAAGTGGGGACCGATGGTCGTCGTGCTCGTCGGCGCGCTCAATGTCTCGAGCATCGGCACGTTTGCCCACGGCGAGATCGCGAGCGGCGTGCCGCGGCTGTGGGAAGAGCCCGCGCCGCGGCGCGTCGAGCGCGGCGCCGAGATCGGCCGCTTCAACTTGGGCTCGACCGTCGTCGTGCTGTTCGCGCGCGGCGCCGTCCACTGGGAGTCGCGGCTCGCGACCGGCGTGCCACTCGCGATGGGCGCGGCGCTCGGCACCGCGTCGGCCCCCGCGGGAGCGTGACGACGATGGGCTACACCCGGGCCGCATCGCTCGCCGCTCTGCGCACGCGCGCCCGGATGCTCGCGCGGATCCGGGCCTTCTTCGCGGCGCGCGGCGTGCTCGAGGTCGAGACGCCCGCGCTGTCCCCGGCCGGTGTGTCCGACCTCGCGCTCGACAGCATCACGGCCGCCGCGCGCAGTCTCGGACCCACTCCTCTATATCTACACACTTCGCCGGAGTACGCGATGAAGCGGCTGCTCGCGGGCGGCAGCGGCGACATCTACCAGATCTGCCGCGTGTTCCGCGACGACGAGCTCGGGCGCTGGCACCAGCCGGAGTTCACGCTGCTCGAGTGGTACCGGATCGGCTTCGACGACCGGCGCCTCATGGACGAGGTCGAGGCGCTGCTGCGCGACGTGCTCGCGGACGACCGCAGCGCCTGGCGCAGCGAGCGGATCAGCTACTCGGACGCGCTCGCGCGCGTGCTCGGCGTCGATTCGGGCGCGAGCGCCGATAGCGTCGCCTCGTGTCTCGCCGAGCGCGGCGTCGACGTGCCGCGAGGCCTTACTCACGACGCGCTGCTCGACCTCGCGTTCGCGACCGTCGTCGTGCCGAGCTTCACGGCCGACGCGCTCACGTTCGTGTGCGACTATCCCGCGAGTCAGGCGGCGCTCGCGCGGCTCAAGCCCGGCACCCCGACCGTCGCGGCCCGCTTCGAGGTGTTCGCGCGCGGCATCGAGCTCGCGAACGGCTTCCACGAGCTCACGGACGCGGCCGAGCAGCGGCGACGGTTCGAGGCCGAAATCGATGCACGACGGCGGACCGGCCGGCACGTGCCGCCGGTCGACGAGGCTCTTCTCGATGCGCTCGCGCGCGGGCTGCCCGATTGTGCCGGCGTCGCGGTGGGAGTGGATCGATTGGTCGCGCTCGCGCTCGGCGCCGACGAGGTCGCGGCCGCGCTCGCCTTCGCGCATCGCGCGCCGCGCGGCTGGCGGCGAAGAAACGCTACTGCTTGACGCGCGAGATGTACGTGCTCGTGCGCGTGTCGACGCGGATCATTTCGCCTTCGTTGATGAACAGCGGCACGCGCACGGTCGCGCCGGTCTCGAGCTTCGCGGGCTTCTGGCCGCCGGTCGCCGTGTCGCCGCGCACGCCGGGGTCGGTCTCGACGATCTTGAGCTCGACGTGGTTCGGCGCCGCGACGTAGAGGGGCACGCCGTTCCAGAGCGTCACGATGCAGCTCATCTCCTCCTTGAGCCACTGCTTCGCGTCGGCGACGGCCTCGGGGCCCGCGGCGATCTGCTCGAACGTGTCGGGCACCATGAAGTGCCAGAACTGGCCGTCGCCGTAGAGGTACTGCATGTCCTGATCGGTGACGTCGGCGACTTCGGCCGTGTCGCCCGACTTGAAGTTGCGCTCGAGCACGCGGCCGGTCTTGAGGTTGCGGATCTTCACGCGGTTGAACGCCTGACCCTTGCCCGGCTTCACGAACTCGTTCTCGATGATCGCGTACGGATCGCCGTCGAGCAGGATCTTCATGCCGCCGCGAATCTCGTTGGTGCTGTAAACTGCCATGTCGCTCGCCGTGCCTGGAAAATAGAGCGCGGGATCATACCCTCAAGACCCCCCGAAAACGAATCGAGGATCGCGCCGATCAACGCCCCCGTGACAGCCTCCGTCCCGGCCGACCTGCGCGCTCCGTCTTGGGCTGCGGCGGTCCGGGACGCGGTCCGCGACGTCGCCGAGCTCGAAAGACTGCTCGACCTGCCGGCCGGCGCGCTCGACGCGCTCGCGACGGCCGACTTTCCGCTGCTCGTGCCGCGCGGCTTCGTCGCGCGGATGCGCAAGCGCGACCCGCAGGACCCGCTTCTGCTGCAGGTGCTGCCGCGTTCTCTCGAGGCGGTAGCCGTGCCCGGGTTCACCGCGGACCCGGTGCGCGAGCAAGGCCTCGCGGACGGCGGGGTGATCGAGAAATATCCGGGGCGCGCGCTGCTGATCGCGAGCGGCGCCTGCCCGATCCACTGCCGGTACTGCTTTCGGCGCGCGTTCCCGTACGCCGAGCAGCTCGCGGCGCGCGGCGGCTGGGACGTAGCGGTCGACGCGCTGCGCGCGCGGCCCGGGCTCCGCGAGGCGATCTTGAGCGGCGGCGATCCGTTGAGCTTGTCGAATCGACGCCTCGCCGAGCTCGTCGCGAAAATCGAGGCGACGTCGATCCGCACGCTGCGGATCCATACGCGGTTTCCGATCGTCGTGCCGGAACGCGTCGACGCGGGGCTGCTCGATCTGCTCGGCTCGACGCGGCTCGACACCGTCGTCGTCGTACATTGCAACCACCGGAACGAGCTCGACGACGGCGTCGCGCGCGCGCTGCGCTCGCTGCGGCCGCGAGTCGGCGCGTTGCTGAATCAGTCCGTGCTGCTGCGCGGCGTCAACGATCGCGTCGACGAGCTGGCGCTCTTGAGCGAGCGGCTGTTCGAAGCCGGCGTGCTGCCCTACTATTTGCACTTGCTCGACCCCGTCGCCGGAGCCGCGCACTTCGACGTGGACCCGGATGCCGGCCGAGAGCTCGTCGCGCGGCTTCGCGCGCGCCTGCCGGGATATCTCGTGCCACGACTCGTGCGAGAGACCCCCGGAGAGTTAAGTAAAACCCTGATGGGCTGAGGGCGTGTTTGTGACTCGCGTCCCTTCTAGCCCCAAGGCGAGTGCTTAGACTCGTCCGACTCCTTGAGCTTCGTGAGACTGCATGGCACAGACGCAGGCCGCGGTTCCATTGGTCGTTCTGACCGGTCGAGAGGACGACGTCGAGCTGGTCAATCGCTCGTTGCGTGACGGCGGGCATCCCGTACGCTGCCATTGGGTCGCGAAGATCGACGCGCTCGCGGGCGCGCTCGACGACCACGCGCCCGAGCTCTTGTGCTTCTTCCCCGACAGCTTGCCGGCCCCGATCCGCGAGGTCGCGAAGATCAGGCAACAGACCGCGCGGATGGTCCCGCTGGTCGTCGTGAGCAAGGCCGCCGAGGAATCGGACATCGCCGACGCGTTGCTCGCGGGCGCCCAGGATCTCGTCTCCCACGGCCAGATCGAGCGGCTGCGCAGCGTCGCCGAGCGCGAGCTGCGTGCGTTCCGCCTCGAGCGCGCGCTGAACGAGACGTTGCAGTCCGCGAGCCAGTACAAGCGCCAGCTCAAAGACTTCATGGCCGGCTCGGTCGACGCGATCGCTCACGTGCAAGACGGCATCGTCGTCGACGCGAACCAGGCCTGGGCCGAGCTATTTGGGCACGCCGACCAGGCCGGCGCGCTCGGCGGCCCCCTGATGGATGCGTTCGACGCCGCGAGCCAAGCCGCGCTCAAGGGCGCGCTCGTCGCATGCGCCAAGCGCCAGTGGGGCGGCGAGCCGCTCAAAGTCGCCGCGCGCGACGCGAGTGGCGGCACGATGCCGCTCAAGCTCGTGCTCCAGGTGACCACCTACGACGGCGACCCGGCCATCAAGCTCAGCGTGCCGCGCGAGCCCGGCGAGCGGCAGCGCGAGCCCGAGGAGCTCGTCGAGCAGGCGGTCCACAAAGATCCGACCACGGGCTTCTATCACCGACGCCGTTTTCTCGAGGTGCTCACGGATCGCCTGGACAGCAAGACGCAGGGCGGCGTCCGCGCGCTCGCGTACATCCGGCCGGACAAGTTTCGCGAGATCGAGGACCGCGTCGGCCCCATTTCGAGCGAGGACCTGCTCGTGCAGCTCGCCGAGCAGCTCCGGGTGCTCGCGCAGGACACGGACCTCTACGGGCGCTTCGGGGGTCAGGTGTTCACGATGTTCCTCGAGCGCGGCAACCTTCGCGACGTCGAGGCGTGGGCGCAGAACGTCGTCGCGCGCGTGGCCGAGCGGATCTTCGAGGTGAACCACAACACGCTGTCGATCACGTGCACGGTCGGGCTCGCCGAAGTCGGCCCGAGCACCGATACGATGGAGACGCTGATCGCGGGCGCGAAGAAAACGAATCAAGCCGGCCGCGAGAGCGGCGGCAACCGCGCGGTGCTCGAGCAGACTTCCGACGCGAGCACACGCGTGCAGCGCTTCGACGAGGTCTGGGTCCAGCAGATCAAGTTGGCGCTCATGGAGAACCGTTTCCGGCTCGCGCACCTACCGATCGCCGGCCTCGGCGGCGAGCAGAAGACGATGCTCGACACGGTGATCCGGATGGTCGACGCGCAGGGCGACGAAGTCGCCGCGGCGGACTTCATGCCCGCCGCGAGCCGCAACCGGATGCTGCGCGCGATCGACCGGTGGGTGATCGGCGCGACGCTCGCGTTCTGCGCGAAGCAGCCGCTCGACACCGTGTTCGTCAAGCTGTCGAGCGAGTCGCTGATCGACAAGACGCTCATGGATTGGCTCACGAAGGCCGTGGACAGCAGCGGCGTCGCGCACGGCAAGCTGTGTTTCCAGGTCAGCGAAGAGGACGCGGCGCAGTTCCTCGCGCAGACGAAGATGCTCGCCGAGCAGCTCGGGAAACGGGGTCACGAGTTCGCGATCGAGCACTTCGGGATCGGTCACGACTCGGCGCGCGTGCTCGCGAGCACGCCGATGCATTACCTCAAGATCGACGGCTCGCTGATGCAGAGCCTCGCGAGCGACGAGGCGCTCAGACACCGCGTGCGCGGCTACATCGAGGCCGCGAACAAACGCAATATCGCGACGATCGCGGAGCGCGTCGAGGACGCGAACACGATGGCCGTGCTGTTCCAGCTCGGCGTCGGCTACGTGCAGGGACACTACCTGCACGAGCCCGAGGTCGTGCTCGGCGAGCACTCGGGCCCGCGCTAGCTCGTCGAGCCCGCGCGCGGGCGCTCGCTATTCCACGCTCAGCCGGTCTACGGTCCGCCAGCCGCGCGGCAGCGCCATTCCGCGGCGTCCGCGCGCACCCGCGTAGTGCTCGAGGTCGTTGGGCCTGACGACCATGTGGCGCGTGCCGGAGTCGATCTTGAGGCCCTGCTCGGGCGCGAGCACGCAAATCGCCGCGAGCACGACGCCGTCCTTGCTCGGCACGGCGAGGATCTTGTTGCCCTTACCCTTGCCGAGCTCGGGCAGCTCGGCGAGCGGAAACACGAGCAGCCGGCCGTCGCTCGACGCGGCCGCGAGCCGCATGTCCTTCTTGATCTCGGAGCCGCGGACCGGCGTTGCCGGCACGACCGTGAAGCCTTCCTTCACACGCAGCGCGGTCTTGCCGGCCTTCTTGTTCGAGTGCAGCTCCCCGAGCTTGACGACGAAACCGTAGCCCGCTGAAGACGCGACGACCCAGCGGTCGTCCGGATCCCCTATCAGGACCGCCCGGAAGCTCGCGCCGTCGGGCGGGTTGAAGTGGCCGGCCAGCGGCTCGCCCTGGCCGCGCGCGGATGGCAGCGCGTGCGCGCCGACGCTGTACGCGCGGCCGGTGCTGTCGATGAACACCGCGAGCTGGTTGCTCTTGCCGCGCGCTGCGGCGAGGAATTGATCCCCCGACTTGTACGACAGACCGATCACGTCGATCTCGTGGCCCTTGGCCGCGCGCGCCCAGCCGCGCTCGGAGAGCACGACCGTGACAGGCTCGCTGGTTACGAGCTCGGACTCGGCGATCGCCTGCGCCGCCTCACGCTCGACGATCGCAGTGCGCCGGGGGTCGCCGTGCTTGCCCGCGAGCGCCTCGAGCTCCGTCTTCATGAGCTTCACGAGCTTAGGTCGGGACTTCAGCGTGCCCTCGAGGTCCGCCTCCTCGGCCGCGAGCCCCTTCTGCTCGCCCTTGATCTTCATCTCCTCGAGCTTCGCCAAGTGGCGCAGCTTGAGCTCGAGGATCGATTCGGCCTGCACGTCGCTCAACTTGAAGCGCTTCATGAGGACCGGCTTCGGCTCCTCCTCCGTGCGGATGATCTTGATGACCGCGTCGATGTTCAGATATGCGATCAGCAGGCCGTCGAGGATGTGCAGGCGCTGCGTGACGCGCTCGAGCCGGTGCTGGAGCCGGCGCTTGACGGTGGACGTCCGGAACTTGAGCCACTCATCGAGCAGCTGCTTCAACCCGAAGACCGCGGGTCGTCCGTCGAGGCCGATCACGTTGATGTTCGCGCGGATCGTGCGCTCGAGATCGGTCGTCGCGAACAGATGGTTCATCAGCGCGTCGAGGTCGGTGCCCTTGGCTCTTAGGGCTCAGCACGAGACGCGTCGGGTTCTCGTGGTCGGACTCGTCGCGCAGATCCTCCATCATCGGCAGCTTCTTCGCGGTCATCTGGCCTGCGATTTGCTCGAGCACCTTCGCGCCGGAGGTCTGGAACGGCAGCTCGTAGATCACGATCTCGCCGTCCTCGATCGCGTACCGCGCGCGCAGGCGCAGCGTGCCCCCGCCGGTCTTGTAGATCTGCACGATCTCGTCGCGGCTCGACACGATCTCGCCACCCGTCGGGAAGTCGGGGCCCTTGATGTACTTCATCAAGGCGCCGAGCGTCGCGTCGGGCTCGTCGAGCAGCTTGATCAGCGCGTTCGCGATCTCCTTGAGATTGTGCGGCGGCACGTCCGTCGCCATGCCGACCGCGATGCCGCTCGTGCCGTTCAGCAGCAAGTTCGGCAGCTGGGCGGGCAGCTGCGTGGGCTCGGACAGCGTGCCGTCGAAGTTCAGCGTCCAGTCGACGGTGCCCTGCTCGAGCTCGTCGAGCAGCACCTGCGCGTAACGCGTGAGCCGCGCCTCGGTGTAGCGCATCGCGGCGAACGACTTCGGGTCGTCTTGCGAGCCCCAGTTGCCCTGCCCATCGACGATCGCATAGCGGAAGCTGAACGGCTGCGCCATGTGCGCCATCGCTTCGTAGCACGCGACCTCGCCGTGCGGGTGGAACTTGCCGATCACGTCGCCGATCGTGCGCGCGGCTTTCTTCGGCTTCTGCCCGGCGCTCAAGCCGAGCTCGCTCATCGCATAGATGATCCGCCGCTGCACGGGCTTCAGGCCGTCGCCGATGTGCGGCAGCGCCCGGTCGAGGATCACGTACATCGAGTAATCGAGGTACGCCTTCTCGGTGAACTTCGCGAGCGGCACCCGCTCGATGCCGTCGAAGTTGAGCTCCTGCTCTCTCATTCCTCACCCTGCCGCTGCCCGATCGTGGGCGCGCGTATTATAGTGGTCGCGTCGGGGGCTCGCCTCGGACCGCACGAAATTCTCTCGGCCATCGAGCAGCGCGACCCGTTCGCGATCGTTTTCGCTGCGATCCCTCGGCTGCGCGAGCCGCGCGAGCCGCGCGAGAGGCCCCGCTGGCGCGACGTCGCGGCGTTGATGAGGCTGCCAAGCCCTACCACCTAGAGGACCGGACGATGGCGCCGCAGACATTCTCTCAGCGTGCCGCCGGCATCGATTGGTATTGCGAAGCGCGTGGGCGCGGCGCGCAGATCGTGCTGATCCCATCGGGCGAAGGCGATTGCGGATCGTTTACGCGCGTCGCCGATGATCTCGCCGAGGACTTCAGCGTGCTGACCTTCGACATGCCGGGCTTCTCGCGCTCGGGCCCGCCGCCGGATTGGCGCGACGTCGGCGCGAACGCCGTCGCAGGGCAGATTGCGGCTTTGACCGCCTCGCTCGGCATCGAGCACTCGACCTTCTATGGCTGCAGCTCGGGCGGGATTTTCGCCTTGGCGTTGGCCGCCGAGCACCCGAACATCGTCGAGAGCGTGATCGTTCACGAGGTCGCCGTTCCGTTGCAGGGTCCGCAGCCCGCGGAGGGACCGTTCGCGCAGCTCTTCTCGCCGGACGACAAGACCGTCGTCGATACGTGCAGGTTCCTCTTTCGAAACGTTATGAACGAGGATCAGAAGGCGTGGGACGATCTCGGCGCGGACTATCACCGCCGGCAGGAGAAGAACTATCTGACCTGGGCGCGGCGCTACGTCGGCGCATCGCAGACGAGCGGTGTTTTTCGCGAGTTCACCGTGCAGGACCTCGCGCGCCGGCCGATCACGTGGACCGTCGGCAGCATCACCGGCAGCACTCCGTTGATCGACGGCAACCGCCGAGTCGCCGACGTCGGCGGGATCCGCATCGAGCTCTTGCCGTGCAAACACTTCCCGCAGGTGAGCATTCCGGACCGGCTCGCACAGCACATTCGCGCGAGCGCGCAGCGACACCTGGACTGAACCGGCGCGATCGAGCTTGCGGCACGCGATGGCCGACCACGTCGTTGGTGCTGGCAGCACGCGAAGCCACGCGGTCAAGCAGCGGGGAGCTCACGCCCGCTCGCGAGCGCGGCGGAGTAGCTCGTCCACCGACGCGAAGCCGCGCTTGCGTGCGGCGTCCGCTGCCGTGTCGCCGTCCTTGTCGCGGAAGCTCGGGTCCGCGCCATGGTCGAGCAGGAAGCGCGCCATCTCCAACGCGTGCGGCTCTTCGGGAGGCAGCCTGAACAGCGGCGTGAAGCCCGCGCGGTAATGCACGAGGTTCACGAGCCCGGGCTCCGCCGCGAACAGCTCGCGCAGGCGTTCCTTCCGACCTAGCCATACGAGGTTGTGGACGTCGCGGCTGCGCGGGACCAGCAGCGCAATCGCGGCCTGCTGATGGAACTGCGAAGCGAAGCCGAGCGGGCCGCCATAGCGCGTCGTCGGCCGATCGATGTCGGCGCCACGCTCGATCAGCAACTGCATGACCTCGATCGCGCCGTTGCCGGCCGCCACGTTCAGCGCGCGCGTCTCGCCCCGATCCATGACGTCTACGTCCATGCCGAGATCGAGCAGCAGCTCGACGAGATCGCGCCGGTTCGTTTGCGCGGCCACGAGCAGGACGTCGGCTTCGCGCAAGTATTCGGGATGCAACGCGGCGAGCCGCCGGATCTCGGCTCGATCTAAGTCCCGGCACGCGATGCCGAAAGCGACGTCGTCCGGGGGCGGAGTATCGGCCGCACCGTGCCGCTTGAGCAGCCCGGCCATCTCCGAGTGGCCGTGCAGCAAGCGTCTCGTCGAGTAGACGCCGTTTGCTGTACGCCTGCCGAGCGTTGGGGTTCGCGCCGCGCGCGAGCGCCCATTCGGCTCGACGCAGATGGTTGGATGAGACCGCTATCCCTAAGAGCCAGTCGAGCCAGCTGACGGGCATCTTGTCGCCGACGAGCAGCGTGCGCCAGCGGTCTGTGACACCGCGGCGTTCGGAATGCGTCCAGAGCACGTCGAGCCAGTGCGTGTCGTCGCCGACGATCGACGTGTCATAGAGCGCCTGCGTGTCGAACGGGTCGGCGCCGCGCTCGAGCAAGAGCTCTGCGAGCTCGTCCGCGCGCTCGTGCGGCGGCTGCACGCCCTCGCCGAGCCCGATCACGCCGGTGAGCACCTTGAACGGATTGTCCCAACCGTCGTTCCAGGACGCGTTCGGGTCGGCGCCGCAATCGAGCAACGCGCGCGCGACCTCGACCGACGCCTCAGCGCCGCCGGGCCAACGCAGGTAGGCGAGGTAGAGCAGCGGCGGCCAGTCGAACGGCCCGCCCGCGCGCGATGCGGCGGATGGATCCGCCCCGAGCCGGCGCTCGACCTCTTCGAAGTTCCCGGCGGCTACCGCGCAGTAGAGATCGAGCGCCGCGACTTCGGGGTGCTGCTCGAGGAGCCGCGCCACGACGGCTTGATCGGCTCCTTTGAAGACCGCACCGCGCAACATCTCGTCCGCGGCCTCGCGAACCTCGCGCTGGCGCGGCTCGAGCGCGTCGAGCAGCGCGCGCCAGCCGGACAGGCCGTGCTCGCGCGCGAGCGCGAGCTGCACCGCGCGCAGCGAGACCTTCTCTTCGTTGTTGCCAGGGAGCGCGCTGCGCAAGCGCGCAAGTGCTGCAGCGTCGCCGGACTCGAGCGACTTCAGCCACTGCTTCGCTTCTTTCTTGAGGGATTCGAGACGGGAACGCGGACCGATAGAGCGGGTCATGACACCTTCCTTCCAATATGCGCCCGGGGTCCGCTGAAGCTCTGGGCTGGAAGAAAGTCGAACGCCGACTATCGAACCGGTGTTTGGGTGGGAGGATTCCCTTGCCGCGGACAGGAGGCGCCCCAACGCGCGCTGTCCGCGAGTGTCCGCGATCGGCGCGGCGCGTGTCAAACCTCGGCGCGGCGCACGCGCCGAGGTCAGGCCGGCGGGCTTACGGCTTCGGAATCGGAATGTCCGCGGGCGCCTCGCGGCGCAGGAACTTCCAGACGCCCTTCTCGCGGATGAACTCGTCGTTGTAGTGGCCGAGATAGACGAGCTTCGGCGCGTTGTCGGGGCCCGGCGTGATGTAGATCCACTTCGTGACGGCCGAGGCGCGATCGCCATGGATCTCGATCTGGTCGTTGGTCAAGACGTGAAACGTGCCCGAGCCGTTCGGCATCGGGTGGTGGCCGATCGTCTTGTCCATCAACTTGAAGATCTCGTCCGGGCCTTTCGCCGTGCCGAGGCCGCCGACCCATTCGCCGTTCGTCGCGAACAAGCTCGCGAACGTTTTGTAGTCACGGTGGTCGTGCGCCTGGCCGTAGGCGAGGATCAGCGCGCGGATCGCCTCGCGATCCTCGAGCACTTGGACGCGAGCCGCGAGCGCCTCGACGTCCACGGCCGCCCGTGAAGGCGCCGGCGCAAGCACGAGTGTCGCTGCAAGCATCGGTACCGCGAGAACGAAAGAAACGGTGCGCATGTTTGATCCCCCGTTGACGACGGCACATCTTCGCTCAGTCGCGGTCTGGACGTCACGCGCCTGCCGCCGTTTCGGATTGCGACGCCGGCGACACGCATCCCGGCGCGGGTGACATGCATCCAGGCTCGATGGCAACATTCTCACACCGCTGGAGCTTCGACCGCTATGAGACGAACTGCCACCTCCACTCGCCGCGTCTGGCTTGCGCTCTGTGCGCTGCTCCCCTGCGAGCTCGCGTTCGCGCACCACTCTGCCGCAATGTTCGACGCGGGCAAGGAGATCATGCTGACCGGCACGGTGAAGGAGTTCCAGTGGATGAGCCCGCACTGCTGGATCCAGCTGCTCGTCGCCGACGAGGCACATCCCGACGCCGCTCCGGTCGAATGGGGCATCGAGATGGACAACCCGACCGGTCTGTCGCGGCATGGCTGGAAGCCGGGCAGCCTGAAACCCGGCGATCGTGTCGCCGTCGTCGCGCATCCGCTCCGCGACGGAACGAGCGGCGCGCAAGTGGTGTCGGTGTCCAAGGACGGCAAGCCGATCGGCAAGGCAGCGGACGCGCCGGCGCAGTAGCCGCGAGGAGAAAGACAATGAGGCAGCTCGCCCTCGTCATGCGCCTGACGGTCCCGGTGGCCCTACTCGCCGCGTGCTCGGGCCCGTCCGCACCGCAGCTCCCGCCGCGCGTCGCTGCGTTCGCGAAGCTTCCCGATTGGTCCGGCCTCTGGGAGCCGAGCGTGTTCGTCGGCGAAGGGATCGGCCAGGGCTTGAGCGCCGAGGGACTGAAGGCGGGAGCGTCGATCCTGAACGTCACGTTGCCGTTCACGCCGGAATGGCAGGCCAAGTTCGACGCGGCCAAGGCCGCGCAGGCGGCGGCGGTCGCCGCGGATCCGAATCACCCGCCCGCCCCGACCTACAACAACTGCGCCTCGCCGCCGTTTATCATGAACATGGCCTCGCCCGCGATCTTCGAGTGGCGCATCACGCCCGAGGAGACGACGATCGTCGACACGATCAACGGGATCCGGCACATCTACACCGACGGGCGATCGCACCCATCTCCCGACGAGCTCTGGCCGACGAAGGCCGGCGACTCGGTCGGTCACTGGGACGGCGACACGCTCGTCGTCGACACGGTCGCGATCAAGCCGGACGTTCTCTTGACCCCGCAGCTCATGCTCAAGATGAGCGATCAACTGCACTTCATCGAGCGGTTCCGTATGGTGAACGCCGACGAGCTGCACGACGAATTCGTTCTCGAGGACCCGGTCGCGTTGACGAAGCCGTTCGAGATCACGTTCGTGTTCAAGCGCGTGAAGGACGCGACGCGGATGATCGACGAGACGGAATGCGACTCGACGACCGATCGCAATCCGATCGTGAACGGCCGGTTCACCTCGATCACCACCCGCTGACACGACCTCTGGCGCTCGGGCGCCGAAAAGGGGACATTCCGCATTTCGCGGAAGTGGCGTCCGATCGCCGAACTCGGTCGGCCGCGAAGTCGCGGAATGTCCCGCTTTTCGGGCCGCGCGCGACGGCGCGATCGGCGTCAGATCTCGGCGAGGTTGCCTTTTTGTTGGAGCCAGTCGCGCCGGTCCGACGCGCGCTTCTTCGCGAGCAGCATGTCCATGACCTCGACGGCCGCGTCGGCGGCTTTGCCTTCGGCCGTGAGCTGCACGAGCCGGCGCGTCTCCCTCGCCATCGTCGTCTCGCGCAGCTGCGACGGGTTCATCTCGCCGAGCCCCTTGAAGCGCGTGACGGTGACCTTGCCCGGCTTCTTCTCCGCCTCGATGCGATCGAGCAAGAGATCGCGCTCGGCCTCGTCGAGCGCGTAGTGGACCTCTTTGCCGACGTCGACGCGAAACAGCGGCGGCATCGCGACGAACACGTGCCCCGCCTCGACGAGCGGCCGGAAGTGCTTCAGGAACAGCGCGCAGAGCAGCGTCGCGATGTGCTGACCGTCCGAGTCCGCGTCCGCGAGGATGCAGACCTTGTGATAGCGCAAACCGTCGAGGTTGGACGAACCCGGATCGACGCCGAGCGCGATCGCGATGTTGTGCACCTCCTGCGAGGCGAGCAGCTCCGCAGGGTCGACCTCCCAGGTGTTCAGGATCTTGCCGCGCAACGGCATGATCGCCTGCGTCTCGCGCTCGCGCGCTTGCTTCGCGGAGCCGCCGGCCGAGTCGCCCTCGACGAGGAAGAGCTCGGTCATCTCGGGCTCCTGGATCGTGCAGTCCGCAAGCTTGCCGGGCAGCGCGGGGCCCGCGACGATCCGCTTGCGAACGACCTGCTTCGCCTGCTTGAGCCTGTGCTGCGCGTTCTCGATCGCGAACGCGGCGATCTCGTCGCCGGTCTCGGGGTGCTGGTTGAGCCAGAGCGCGAAGTGGTCCTTGATCACGCCGCCGACGAATGCCGCGCACTCGCGCGACGAGAGGCGCTCCTTCGTCTGCCCCGAGAATTGCGGCTCGGCGATCTTCACGGACAGCACGAAGCTCACGCCTTCCCAGACGTCCTCGGGTGCGAGCTTGATGCCGCGCGGCAAGAGATTGCGGAACTCGCAGAACTCGCGCAGCGCGTCGCAAAGACCCGAGCGCAGGCCGTTCACGTGCGTGCCGCCCTGCGGCGTGGGGATCAGGTTCACGTAGCTCTCGAGCACGGCCTCGGCGCCGTCGCGACGCCAGACGAGCGCCCACTCGACCGCCTCGCGCTTGCCCTCGAGCTTGCCGGAGAACGGCGGGTCGGGGAGCCAGTCGCCGTCGCCGACGGCTTCCTTCACGTACTGCTCGAGCCCGCCGGTGTAGACCCAGCGCTCCTTCTCCTTCGGCTTCTCGACCTCGAGCGTGACCTCCAGGCCGGGGCAGAGCACCGCCTTCGCGCGCAGCACGTGCTTCAACTTCGGCAGCGAGAACTGCGCGCTGTCGAAGTACTTCGGATCGGGCCAGAAACGTACGGTCGTGCCCGTGTTGCCCTTGCCGACCTTGCCGACGACCTCGAGCTTGCTGCGGCGGTCGCCGTTCGCGAAGCTCATGTTGTATTCCTTGCCGTCGCGCCGGATCCAGACCTCGAGGTTCTTCGAGAGCGCGTTCACGACCGACACGCCGACGCCGTGCAGGCCGCCCGCGAACTGGTAGTTCTTGTCGTTGAACTTGCCGCCGGCGTGCAGCCGCGTGAGGATCAGCTCGACGCCGGACAGCTTCTCCTGCGGATGGATGTCGACCGGCATTCCGCGGCCGTCGTCGGCCACCTCGAGCGAGCCGTCGGCGTACAGCACCACGTCGATCTTCTTCGCGTGACCGGACAGCGCCTCGTCGACGCCGTTGTCGATGACCTCGTGGGCGAGGTGATTCGGGCGCGTCGTGTCCGTGTACATCCCGGGACGACGGCGAACGGGCTCGAGCCCGCTCAGGACTTCGATGTCCGCAGCGCGGTAGTCGTTGCTCATTGTCCGGATTCGCGCTCGAACGGCCGCTTTGTCCGAGCTCCTCGCGAGATCCGCGCGGGATTGTAGCGCGTTTCATTTCGCATCGAGACGTAAATGCTTTGCAGTCCGCACGTTCGCACGTATCCTCGAAGCTCGAACGAGCAAGCAACGCGAGCGAGCTCCGAAGCCGACCGATGGATATCACGATCTTGGCTTATCTAGAGCCTGGCGACGACAAACCCGACATCGTCATGGAGCAGGTCGCCGCAGCGCTCGAAACCTCGGGGCACAGGGCCTCGATCCTCACGATTCGTCACGACGTGGTCGAGATCGTCGACGGCTTGAAGAAACGCAAGCCCCATCTCGTGTTCAATCTCGTCGAGTCGTTCGGCCACGACATTCTGGGCGGCGCCATGGGCGTCGCGGGCGTGCTCGATTTGCTCGAGCTGCCCTATACCGGCGGCGGCCCAGGCGAAATCTTTCTCCAAGAGGACAAGGCGCTGTCGAAGAAGCTGCTCGCGTTCGAGCAGATTCCGTATCCGGACTTCGCAACGTTCTATCCGGAGGCCGCGTTCGAGACCGGCGGCAATCTGCGCATGCCGCTATTCGTCAAGCCCCTTCGCATGGACGCATCGATCGGCATCGACGAGCGTTCGCTCGTGCGCAACACCCAGCAGCTCATGGAACGGGTGACGTACATCAACAAGACGTTCGGCGACGCCGCACTTGCCGAGGAATACATCGAAGGCAGGGAGTTCTATGTGGGCGTGCTGGGCAACGACAACCCCACGGCATTCCCACCGCTCGAGATGGACTTCTCGGGTCTCAAGACGGGGGCGGTGCCGATCATGGACAGCCAAGCCAAGTTCGACGAGACGAGCGACCGCTACCACGGCACTACGGTGGTGGTGCCGACGCTCGAGCCGGCACTCAAGGCGAAGCTACAGAGAGTGTCGGTGCAGGCCTACCGCGCGCTGCGCGTGCACGATTACGGTCGCATCGACTTGCGGCTCACCGACACCGGCGAGATCTTTGTAATCGAGGTGAACGCAAACTGCTACCTCGAGCAGCACAGCGAATTTGCGCGTGCGGCAAGCGAGCTCGGCATCGACTATGCGACGTTGCTTGGCCGCATCGCCGACCTCGCGCTCGAGCGCTGGAAACACCGCAGTCGCGCGCAGAAACGCCGTAAGAAGGCGCGCGCCGCTCTCGCCTAACGGTCGTCGCCGCACCAACGCGCGGCGGCGCCTCAGCCGCCGCGGTCGTCTGGGTCGGTGCCGGCCGCCGCCGCGCCTGCCACTCCGCCGCGCCCCGCGGAGGAGCTGGCCGCATCGCCTGCCACGGCGCCCGGCGGCGTCGCGGTCGCCGGCACAGCGCTCGGCGCGGTCGTACCTTGCGAGGCACCGGGGGCGGTCTCGGGAAAGTACGCGCCGCGATGCACAAAATTCATCGCGAGCGAGGTCACGAGGGTTGTCACCCCGACGATCGCCTGAGCCTCCGCCGCGCGCGGATAAACCTGACGAAGCGCGTCCGCCCGCTTCGCAAGATCGCGCATCAGGCTACGCGTCTTCTCGGGGAAATGGCCGGTCCAGCGAAACACGTCGGCCATGAGTTGGCGCTCCAGCCGCCGTATGAGCTCGCCCGCTGGCCGTGTGTCTTGCGCGCCGGCGCCGCCATGTTCGATCAGGTCGTCGAAAATCGCCCGCAAGTCGCCGTCCAAGCCGGCCGCACCGGCCTCGGGTTCGGTTGGAAGACTCTTGTAGAATTCCCGTAGCGAGTAGTCGAGCGCCGCCACGTCATCGTCGCGCTCCGTGGACGTCACTAGCGGCTCGCGCACGGCGAACGTGGCTACCAGACGGTCGCACAACTCGAGCTTCGCCAGCGCGCTCGGCCATTGCGCATACTCGCCGCGCCAGTCCCGCAGCGGCGTCATCCACACGGCGAACGTTTCGGCCCAGTCCTCGTCCGGATGTTTCTGGGCATACCAGCCCGGCAGGTGGCGCACGAAGCGGCGGCTGAACGGCTGCGGCCGATATTCCTCGCGGTACGGCTGCGTGATCGAGCCGAACAGCTTGACCCAGCTTTCGTCGTCGTAAAGCTTATACGCGTAGTTCAGCACATGGCCCATCTCGTGCCGCAGATAGCGCAAGATGTCGGCACGATTGAATCCCTCGATGTGGCCCACTTCTTCGCCGTGAAGCTCCGTGAGCTCGGGCCGCGCCAAGTAGAAGGGAACGCCGATCGCAACCGTGCCGAACGCGACGCCCCATTCCGTCGACAAATAGAACGTCGGCGTAATCCTACTAAGCCCGCGGGCGTCGAGCTCGCCGCGAAACTCGTCGATCACGGGTGCCAGGCGCGTGTCAGCGATGGCGAGCCGAAGGTCGCGGATCCGCGCGCCATAGAGGTTCGACTCACGGAAGGGGCGCTGTGGACTGGCCATGGAACTCCGAGCTGCTGGCGTGGGTCGACGCTCGCGCGGCGATATCAATCGAGATCCGCGGCGAGCGCGCGCGCGACATCGGCTGAAGCGACGACCTCGTGGCTGTAATCCGGATGCTTCGACGCCGATCCTGAGCGCGCGCGCCGCTTTTCAGCTGCGCGCGCATCGCGGCGTCGAGCTCGAAGCGCAGGAAATGCACGGCGGACGTCTTCTCCTCGTTGCTGCGCGGCAGATCCTCGTCGGCGTGCGCGAGCACGCGGCCGAGCTTTCCGACCTCCAAGTACATCGCGTGCTCGATGCCCCCGAGCCGCTCGAGCGCCGTGCGACGCTCGGCGACGTCGGGATACTCGAGCATCATCGTCGCCTTCAGGTTCGTGCCGTCGGGGATCAGCGGGTTGTACGACGCGAGCTCCTCGGCGATCGCCTCGGACTCGAAGATCCGCTCCACGCGCAGCATCTCCTGGACCTGGTACTGCATCGTGAGCCGGTCCTCGAAGTACAGCGTGAGGTTCGGACCGACAGCGACCTGTCGCAGGCGCTTGTGCGCGAGCACGCGCGCGCGGAACTCGGCGCGCTGCTTGTGGTACGCCTCGAGCGACAGCAGATCCTCGGCTTCAGCTTGTCCATGCTCTCCTTCCAGGGGTGGGTCGTGGCGCGCCGCGAGGTGCTTCCGGGGACGCCAAGACGCCATCCCTGGGGCTCGTGTGCGCACATCCCTGTGCGCACGCCCCCGGGAGCACCTCGCGCGCGGCTGCGAACCAGGCGTCACGCTAGATTCCGTACGCCCGGCGCAGCAGCTGAATCGGGTGCGTCGCTTCCGCGCCGGACTCGGAGACCGTGGCGATCTGCTCTGCGGCCATCGGGCAGTCGCTCGTGAAGTGCTGCGCCTGCGGCGGAGTCGACTTGGCGCGCGACCGGGCGCGCGATCTTGCGCGAGATCTTACGCGTACTCCTTTTTGACGCCGTAGGTGCCGTCGTGGCCCGAGCAGCGCTCGATCGGCTGCACCTTCGTGCTCGGGCACGAGCTCGAGCACGTCGCGCGTCTTCAAGCCGATGTTCTGCACGCGCAGGTGGCACGGCACTTGATAGCTGATCGCGCCGAGCGTCGCTCGTGAAGTCCGTCTTGAGCTTACCGGCGCGGTGGCGGCTCATCAGGTACTCGAACGGATCGAAGAACGCGTTCGCGACGCGCCGCACGCGCTCGTCGTCGGGGAACATCAGCGGCAGCTCCTGCTTGAACATCAGCACGCACGACGGGATGACGGCCGTGAGATCCCAACCCTCGCTGCGCCCAGCGATCGAGCTCCGGGATATTGCGTCTCCATGAGCCTTCTCGATCGACTTCGAGATCGCCGAGCTCGAGCTTCGGCATCCCGCAGCAGCGCTCGCGGCCCGTCAGCGCGACGCCGATGCCGTTGTGCTCGAGCACCGCGACGAGATCCTCGACGAGGCCCGGATGGTTGCGGTTGCCGTAGCAGGTCGCGAACACGACGACGCGGCCGCGCGTGTCGCCGGCCGGGCTCGGCGCCGCGTCGCGGCCGACGCGGTCGCGCAAGCGCCGGCGCGCCGACTTCGAGTGGTACTTCGGCACCGGCGCCTCGCGGTCGACGCCGAGCGTCTTCTCGAGCACGCCGCGGCCGAGCTTCGTGTCGTTGAACGCGTTGACGGCTTCGCGCGACGACGGGAATCCCCGCGAGCGAGCCGACGGTGTCGGTCGAGCTCAGGATCTTGTCGCGCAGCGCTTGCCTTGCCGTCCTCGAAGCGCTTGAACTTCGCGCGCAGCATCAAGTGCGGGAAGTCGACGTTCCACTCGTGCGGCGGCACGTAGGGGCACTTCGTCATGTAGCACATGTCGCAGAGGTAGCAGTGGTCGACGACTTGCCAGTACGCCTCCTTCGGCACGTCGTGGAGCTCGCCGCTCGGCGTCGCGTCGACGGCGTCGAACAACGTCGGGAACGAGTTGCAGAGGCTGAAGCAGCGGCGGCAGCCGTGGCAGATGTCGAACACGCGCGCGAGCTCGGCGTCGAGCGCGGCGGCGTCGGTGAACTCGGGCGAGCGCCAGGCGAGCGCGTGGCGCGTGGGCGCTTCGAGGCTGCCCTCGCGCCGCGGCCCCGTGCTCTCGACGACGTCGCTCATCGATTTACCGACCGTCCCCGGGCTCGGGCGCGGAAAAGGGGACATTCCGCATTTCGCGGCCGACCGACGTCGGCAATCGGACGCCACTTCCGCGAAATGCGGAATGTCCCCTTTTCCGCCAACGGTCTCGGGAAGGACGTTCGACACGTCAGCGCACGATCCGAGCATGTTCGGACGGCGGCGGGCGCTGCTTACTTGTCGAGGGCGTCGAGGGCTTTTTGGAAGCGGTTGGCGTGGGAGCGCTCGGCCTTCGCGAGCGTCTCGAACCAGTCGGCGATCTCCTCGAAGCCTTCGCCGCGCGCGGCCTTCGCCATGCCCGGGTACATGTCCGTGTACTCGTGCGTCTCGCCGGCGATCGCGGCCTTCAGGTTCGAGTTGGTCGGGCCGATCGGCAGGCCCGTCGCCGGATCGCCGACGGCCTCGAGATACTCGAGGTGCCCGTGCGCATGACCCGTCTCGCCTTCCGCCGTCGAGCGGAACACGGCCGCGACGTCGTTGTAGCCTTCGACGTCCGCCTTCGAAGCGAAATAGAGATAGCGGCGATTCGCCTGCGACTCGCCCGCGAAGGCGTCCTTGAGGTTCTGTTCGGTCTTCTGCCTTTCAGTTTCATGCGTCCTCCGAGAACACGGTGCGTTGAAAAAAAGTCGCGCCGCGCCGGCATCGCGGCGCGTTTTTAGACTTGGTCTAGCGTGTCGTCAATCTAGTCCGTGGGCCCCCGAGGTGTCAACGGCGATCGTTTGACCGTGCGGAGCACCCTGTGTACCGTGGCGCCCTCTGTCACGACCACCTCCTCGCATGAGCGCCACGGAAAAACCCAGCATCGGCGGACTCGAGAAATCGCTCGAGGAGCTCGAAGCGCTCGTCACGCGTCTCGAGAGCGGCGATCTGCCGCTCGAGCAAGCGCTCAAGGAATTCGAGCGCGGCGTGAAGCTCACGCGCCAGTGTCAGTCGGCGCTGCAGCAAGCCGAGCAGAAGGTCGAGATCCTGCTGAAGAAGACGGAGCAGGCGGAGCCCGTTCCGTTCGAGCCCGGCGAGGACGACGAGACCTGATCCGCGCGCGACGTCGCGGTCGGCGCCGGAGCCGCGCCGGCCGGCCGCCCGCAGCTAGCGCTGCGCCGCGGTCGCGGTCGAAACCGCGGGGGCCGCGTCGGTCGCTTGCGCGACGCCCTGGAGGCGCTCGATCAGCGAGCGCAGGAACACCTTGTTGAAGCGCAGCTGGCACGCGGACGACGCCTGCTCCATCAGCGTCGAGCTCACGCGCACGAGCGTGACCGGCGTCGTCGCGGTGATCGTCGCCGTGCGGCGCGCGCCGCGCACGTAGCTCGTCTCGCCGAAGCAATCGCCGTCGGACAGCACGCCGATCTGGCGGCGGCCCGACTGCACGCTCACGGAGCCGGTCACGATGATGTAGAAGCGGTCGTCGAGCTCGCCCTCGCGAATGATCTCGTCGTCGGGCTGATAGGTGCACCACTCGCTCGCGCGCAGCACCTCCCAGATCTCCGAATGCGAGAAGTCGTGGAAGAAGCGCAGCTTGCGCAGCAGATCGAATTGCTCTTGCTTGTCGAGCCGGTCGTACTGATTGCGCAGCTGTCTGGTAAAGACGCGTGAGCGCGCCCGCGAACTCGAGCCCGCTCGTGAAGCGCTTCTCCGGCTCCTTGCGGAGCGCCGTCATCACGACTTCCTCGAGCTCCTCGGGGATCCCCTCGCGCAGCGTGTGGATCGGCGCCGGCGACGCGAACACGATCTGGTGCAGCAGCTTGCTCGAGACTGTTCGCGCGAAACGGCCGGTAGCCCGTCAGCAGCTCGTACATCACCGCGCCGAGCGAGTAGATGTCGGAGCGCGGCGTGATCTCGGCGGACTGCACCTGCTCCGGCGACATGTAGCTCGGGCTGCCCGCGATCCCCTCGATGCGCGAGACGTTCGAGTCCTTGATCAGCGCGATGCCGAAGTCGATCACGCGCACGTCGTTGTCGAGCGTGAGCATGATGTTGCTCGGCTTCACGTCGCGATGGATCACGCCGCGGCCGTGCGCGTAGTGCAGACCCTTCGCGCACTTGAAAACGATCTCGACGACGTCGTCGATGCGCAGCAAGTTGTCGGGTCGGCAATAGGCTGCGAGCGTGCGCGCGCCGTGCACGTGCTCGGTCACGACGTAGTAGCTGCCGTTCTCTTCGCCCGCGTCGTAGATCGGCAGAATGTTCGGATGTTGGAGGCGCCCCATCATCTGCGCCTCGTTGAAGAACATCTTGCGAGTGACGCGCGCCTTCTGGTCTTCCTCGCCGTCGATGTTGTAGAGCTTGATCGCGACGTCGCGGCCGTAGTACGGATCGTGCGACAGGAAGACGCGGCCGGTGCTGCCCTGCCCGACCTCGTTGATGATCACGTATTTGCCGATGCGTTCGGGCACGGGTTGCGTGCCGCGCTTTCGCGGCCGCGGGTTTGGCTTTGGCCTGGACCATCGGACTTCTACGTTGTCGGCAACAGAGCTCGGCTGACCATCAAGGCAAATGGCGGCGTAGAGCGCAGCCATCAGGTCATCAAGGATAATGCCGGCCCCGCCGCGCATTCTGTGATCCACCTCGCGGATCGGCCAGGGCTTCCAGATGTCGAAAATCCTAAATAAAACAAATGTTAGGGCGAACCAAAGAAACGTGCGCGCGGGCGTCGCGAGCGACGTCGCAACGAGCCCCGCGATCTCGTCGAACACGATCGCGGAGTGATCGTGCACGCCGAGCCGGCGCGCGCTCTCGCCGCAGATCCAGACGCCGATCGCGACGAGCGCGACGACGATCGCGACGCGCCAAGAGAACGGCAGCGTGAAGCACCACCACGCGGGCAACAGCGCGAGCAACGAGCCGAACGTGCCCGGAGCGCGCGGCACGAGGCCGGTGCCGAAGCCGAGCGCGACGAGCTGCACGGGATCGCGGAGCGTTCTCAGCGGCAGACGCACGCGGTCAGAAGTGTCTGAAGCCACGCGACGGCGGCTCGTACGGCTCGCCGTCGCGCCGGCAGACGACCTCTTGTCCCGGGCACGAGCTGTCCGACTCGCGTGGCGGGCGTGCCGGTGCGCCTCGAGCGCGCGCTCGATCTCCTCCGCGCGCGACGGCGGCGCGGTGAAGCAGAGCTCGTAGTCGTCGCCGCCGCCGAGCGCATGCGCGAGCGCGATCTGCGGCGGGAACGTCGACAACAGCTCCGCCGAGAGCGGCACGCTGCTCGACGTCGATCAGCGCGCCGCAACCGCTGCGCTCGCAAATGTGGCCGAGGTCCGCGAGCAAGCCGTCGGACACGTCGATCGCCGCGCTCGCGAGCGAACGCAGCGCGAGCCCGGCCGCGATGCGCGGGACCGGGCGATAGAAGCGCTCCTTGAGAGCCGCGCCCGCGGACCCGAGCGGCGTCTCGACTCGCTCTTTGATCAGCGCGATGCCGGCCGCGCTGTCGCCGAGCGTGCCGGTCACGTAGATGTCGTCGCCGACGTTACCGCCCGCGCGCGTCAAGATTCGGCCGTGCTCGACTCGCCCCATGAGCTCGATCGTCACGCTGAGCGGGCCGCGCGCGAGATTGCCGCCGACGAGGCTCACGCCGTGCCGCTCGGCGAGCTCGAACAAGCCGCGGCTGAAGCCTTCGAGCCAGAGCTCGTCGGCCTTGGGGAACGTGAGCGCGAGCGTCGCCCAGCGCGGCTCCGCCCCCATCGCGGCGAGATCGCTGAGATTCACGGCCAGCGCGCGATGGCCGAGCAGCGCCGGCGCGATGCCGTCGGGAAAATGCACGCCCGCGACGAGCGTGTCCACCGTGACCGCTACGAGACCTTGGACGGCAAGCACCGCGGCGTCGTCGCCGACTCCGATCAGCACATCCGGGTCGCGGCTCGGCCGCGTGAAGTAGCGTTCGATGATCTCGAACTCGCCGATCATGCCTTCGCTTCGGCGCCCGAAGACCCGCGCTGTAGCTCGCGCGCAGTCCGATCGAGCAACGCGTTCACGAACTTGTAGCTCTCGGCGGCGCCGTAGCGCTTCGCAAGCTCGACGGCTTCGTTGATCACGACTTTGGTGGGAACGTCGCCGCGGAACTTGAGCTCCGCGAGCGCGAGCAACAGGATCGCGCGGCCGACCGCGTCGAGCTGATCGAGGCCGCGCGCCGCCTGCTGAGCGATGATCGCGTCGAGCTCGGCGACGTTGTCGATCGCCGTCGTGAGCAGCGCATCGAAGTACTCGCGATCACAGCGATCGAAGCCTTCGACGCTTTCGAACTGCGCCGTGATCTCGGCCGCGCTGTGGCCCGCGAGCTGCCATTGATATAGCGCCTTGACCAGAAGCTCCCGCGCTCGCCGCCGCGATCGGGCTCCGCCGCGGTCGCGAGGCAAGGGTTACTGCTCCAGCTTCTTGAAGAGCGTGGCCATCTGGATCGCGGCGAGCGCAGCGTCTGCTCCCTTGTTGCCGCCCTTCGTGCCGGCGCGCTCGATCGCTTGCTCGATCGTGTCGACGGTCAGGAGCCCGAAGCCGATCGGCACCTCGTGCGCGAGCGACACGTGCGAGATGCCGCGGCTCGCCTCGCCCGCGACGTAGTCGAAGTGCGCGGTGGCGCCGCGGATCACGCACCCAAGCGCGATCAGCGCGTTGAAGCGGCGCGTCTCGGCGAGCTTCTTGATAGCGAGCGGAGTCTCGAATGCGCCCGGAACGCGCACGACCTCGATGTCGCTCGGCGTCACGCCGTGCTTCGTGAGCGTGTCGACGGCCGCATCGACGAGACGGTCGACGATGAAATCGTTGAACCGCGACGCGACGATCCCGAACCGCAAGCCGCGCGCGTTGAAGTCGCCCTCGAGCGACTTGATCCGCTCATCCATTCGGGTCGTCCATTCAAGCTTCCCGGGCCGCGTGCTCGGCCGACAGATATTCGACGATCTCGAGGCCGAAGCCCGAAAGTGCGTGCATGTGCCGCGGGGCGCCGAGCACCCGCATGCTCCGCACGCCGAGCGCGCGGAGAATCTGCGCGCCGATGCCGAACGTCCGGAAATCCATCGCGCGGTCGCGCAGCGGCGCGGGCGGCGCCTTCGCGTGGCCGAGCGTCACCGACCGCCTTCATGAGATCGCGCGCGGACTCCTCGGGCCGCAGCAGCACGACGACGCCATGGTCGTGCTCGGCGATCAGCTCGAGCGCGTCTTGCAGCGGGCGGTGCAACGTCGGATCCTGCACGCCGATCACGTCGCCGAGCGTGTCCTGACGGTGCACGCGCACGAGCGTCGGCGTCTTCGGGTCGATCGTGCCGCGCACGAGCGCGATGTGCACCGCGCGATTCACGTGATCCTCGAAGCACACCATCCGGAAAGGGCCGAACCGCGTCGCGATCGACTGATCGCGCGATGATCTCGACCGACTCCTCGGTGCGCAGCCGATACTCGATCAGGTCCGCGATCGTGCCGATCTTAAGCTTGTGACGTCTCGCGAAACGCAGCAGGTCGTCGCGGCGCGCCATCGCGCCGTCGTCGTTCAGGATCTCGACGATCACGGCCGCGGGCTCGAGCCCCGCGAGCCGCGCGAGATCGCAGCCGGCCTCGGTGTGGCCTGCGCGCGTGAGCACTCCGCCCGGCTGCGCCATCAGCGGGAAGATGTGGCCCGGCTGACGCAGATCGTCCGGCCGCGCGTCGGGCGCCACCGCGGCGAGGATCGTGCGCGCGCGATCGTGCGCCGAGATGCCGGTCGTCACGCCCTCGGCGGCCTCGATCGAGATCGTGAAGTTCGTCGTCTTGCGCAGATCCGTGTTGCTGACCATCAGCGGCAGACGCAGCTGCTCGCAGCGCTGGCGCGTGAGCGTGAGGCAGATCAGGCCGCGCCCGTAGCGCGCCATGAAGTTCACGTCCTCGGGCCGCACCTTGGTCGCGGCCATGATCAGATCGCCTTCGTTCTCGCGGTCTTCGTCGTCGAGGATCACGACCATCTCGCCGCCGCGGATCGCGGCGACGATGTCTTCAGTGGAATCGAGACCCGACCAGGCCGAGTCAGTTTTCGTGCGCGTAGCCATGTCGTCGCAACAGCCCCACCGTCACCGGTACCGTTACCCAACCAGAAATTCGCGCACAGAGTATACGCGGAGCGGTCGCACCGACGAATCGGCGGCCCAAAGTGGGCTGCTAGGCGCGAACGTTACGTGCTTCGACCGCAGGCGTGGCAAGCTGCGGGGTCAATTGCGACCGGCGAGCAGCTAGGGCGATGAACGTATCCGGCCGGACTGAACAATCAACGACTTCGAGAAACCGCTTCGGTCGCATGGAGTGGGCCGGCGCGTTCGGCGACCTGGGCACTCTGATTCCTTTCGTGGTTGCCTACATTGCCGTGGTGAAGATCGATCCCTTCGGCATCCTGTTTTCGTTCGGCGCCGCGCTGGTGATCTGCGGATTCGTCTACAGGACGCCGTTCCCCGTGCAGCCGATGAAAGCGATCGGCGCCATCGCCGCAACGCAAACAGCGCAGACCGCGACGATTACAGCGGCGTCGGTCGGCGCTGCGAGCCTTGCTACAGGGCTGTTCTGGCTAGCGCTCGGTCTCACGGGCGCGGCGAAATCGATCGCGACGCGGGTTCCTCGTGCGGTCGTCGTCGGCGTCGTGCTCGGTCTCGGCATCAGCTTCATGCTCCAAGGCATCAAGCTCATGCAGAGCGGCTGGCTGATCTCCGCGGTGGGGCTGCTCGGGACCTTGCTGCTCCTGACGAACAGGTCCATTCCCGCGATGTTCCTCCTGCTTCTCTTCGGCGTCGTGTGCGGTGCGATCGAGAATCCAGAGCCGCTGCGAAGCCTCCTTGCCGCGAGACCCGAATTTCGCTTGCCGACATTCGCCCTCGCCGGCGTTACGTGGCACGACTTCTTGATCGGCGCGACGTTGCTGGCTCTTCCGCAGCTGCCTTTGACGCTCGGCAACGCGATCATCGCCACACGCGAAGAGAACAACCGCCTATTCCCCGATCGAGCCGTGACCGAAGACAAGATTGCGACGTCCACAGGCCTGATGAACCTAGCGAGCGCAGCGTTGGGCGGCGTGCCGATGTGTCACGGCGCCGGAGGAATGGCCGGGCACGTGGCGTTCGGGGCGCGCACGGGGGGCGCGCCGATCATTCTCGGCAGTATTCTGCTGTGCGTTGCGTTGTTCTTCAGCGCGTCCGCGCAGGCCATGCTCGCCGTGCTCGCGCAACCGGTGTTGGGCGTCATCTTGTTCTTCACCGGAGCGCAGCTCGCGTTGGGCTCAAGTGACTTCAGCGAGAACAAGGGAGAGCGCTTCATCACCGTCACGACCATGGCCTTTGCGCTGTGGAACGTCGGGCTTGCGTTCTTAGTTGGCTTGGCGCTTGCCTTTCTCGACAAGCGCGGACGACTAAGGCTCTGAGCGGAACTAACTGAATCCGTGCTTCTTCAGGGTTTCTAGAAGAGGTTGCCCGGACGTCGGAGCGTCGGCAGCCAGCCGCTCGATGTATCGAGCAATGATGTCGACCTCGATGTTCACGGCGACACCGCGTCGATACTCGCTGATCACGGTGACTGCTTGGGTATGCGGAATCACGTTGACCTCGAACGTGTCGCCTTGCACCACATTCACCGTGAGGCTCACGCCGTCGACCGCGACCGAGCCCTTCTCCGCGACGTAGCGACTCAAGGGCTGCGGAACGCGGATTCTGATCGTCGTCGACCGCGCCGCCGGCGCAAGATCGACGACCTCGCCGACGCCGTCGACGTGGCCCGTCACGAGATGGCCATCGAGCGGTTCGCCGATTTTCAGCGGCGGCTCGAGATTCACGCGCGCGCCGACGCCGAGCTTGCCGAACGTCGTGACGTCGAGCGTCTCGCGCGAAAGATCGACGGCGAATCGCTCCGCGCTCGACTCGATCGCCGTGAGGCAAACGCCGCTCACCGCGATGCTGCCGCCGATCGCGAGCGGTCCTAGCCCCGAGTCGCCGAACGCGACCACCCAGCGCCGATCTCCACCGAGATCGTGTCGCTCGAGAATGCGTCCGACGCCCTTGACGATGCCCGAGAACATGCGACCCCTCCTTCGTGCGCCGCCACGCTACGGGCGCACGGGCTGATCCGGAATCGGATCGATGCCGGCGCGCTCGCTTACGTGCTCGTCCGCGATGAAGCGATACACAAGCGCGCCGAGCACGGCGCCCACGATGGGCGCGACCCAGAACAACCAGAGTTGCGCGACGGCCCAACCGCCGACGAACACCGCGACGCCGGTGCTACGCGCCGGATTCACGGACGTGTTGGTCACCGGGATGCTGACCAAATGGATCAGCGTGAGCGCAAGCCCGATCGCGAGCGGCGCGAACCCCGCGGGCACGCGCTTGTCCGTCGCGCCGAGTATCACGAGGAGGAAGAACAGCGTCATCACGACCTCGCAAACGAGCGCCGCGACGAGCGAGTAACCGCCCGGCGAATGCGCACCGAAGCCGTTCGACGCGAAGCCCGCCGCCACGTCGAAACCCGGCGCGCCGCTCGCGATCACGTACAGGACGCCGCCCGCGGCGATCGCGCCGAGCACCTGCGCGACGACGTAGGGCACGAGCTTCGCGGCCGGAAAACGTCCGCCGACGCAGAGACCGATCGACACGGCCGGATTCAGGTGGCAGCCGGAAATATGACCTATGGCGTACGCCATCGTGAGAACCGTTAGTCCGAACGCGAGCGCGACGCCGAGCAGCCCGATGCCTACCTGCGGGAACGCCGCCGCGAGCACGGCGCTACCACACCCGCCGAGGACGAGCCAAAACGTGCCGAGGAACTCGGCGCTGCACTGCTTCATGTTCCGTCTCCGTCGTTGTATTCGTTGTTGTCGGCGACCCGGCTACAGAGCCTGTCAGGCGCCGAGGATAGACACTAGACCTTCACCGCCCGCGTGAGCAGATAGTCTTGCCGCAGCGCGTTGTTCTCGAAGTACTCCGCGGCAAGCTGTTCGAGCTCGCGGCGGTAGGCCGCGGCCTTCGCGGGATCCGACTTGTCGAGACCCTCCATGAGCTTCCTCGCCGGACCGAAGTTCGTCTCCATGAACACCCGATAGTGCTGCGGACTCAGCATCTGTAAAAGCATCACGTCGCGGCCGAAGCGGATGTCCGTGACGCCCGCGCCGAGCCGCTCGCGAATCGTCTGGATGTCGCCCCACTGCCCCGGCGGCGACACGCCCGGCGGCGGCGGCGGCGCGTACTTGCCGTTCACGGCGAACGTCCGCCCGACGAACATCTCCGGCGGCCAGGTCGAGAACGCGATGACGCCGCCGCGCTTCAGCACCCGCAGCATCTCGCGCACCGCGACGTCCGGACGCGGCGCGAACATGTGACCGAACTGGCTCACGACGACGTCGAAGCTCGCATCCGGCAACGGCAACGCCTCGGCGTCGCCTTGGCGCCAGTCGGCCGCGACGCCCATCAGCGCAGAGTTTTCCTTCGCGCGCGCGATCAGCTCGGGCGTCAAGTCGACGCCCGTGACGCGGGCGCCGAGCCTCGCGGCGGTGAGGCCGACGACGCCGGTTCCGCAGCCGACGTCGAGCACGGTCGCCCCCGACTCGATGCCGGCGAACGACACGAGCCGCGGCGCGACGGTGCCGGTCAGGCTCTCGAACAAGGCGAAGCTCGACCAAGCGGCCTTCTGGTTCTCTTTGAATTGCGCGGTTGGGTCCATCACGGCTTCTCTTTCTTGTTGTGCGCGCCCGCAATTCTAATCCCGCACCGCGCCCGCCGCGATCTCCGCCGGCGCCCGAACGTCAGGCCGGATCGCCGTAGAGCGCGGCGCCGTGCGTCGCGACCCGCTCGGCGCTGAGCGTCAGAATCTCGGTCACGAGCCGGCGGCCGACGCTTCGATAGTGGATCGCGATCTCATCGACGCCCGCATACACGCCGAGCAGCTCGAACTTGAGCGGGGGCTGCAGCTGCAAGCCCCAGGTCCAATACGGCCGGATCGCGTCCTTGCCGCGCAGCACTCCGCTCGGCTCCTTCATTCGCTCGACGATGAACGGCGACGACATCTCGAAGTCGTCGACATAGTGAGAAAAGATCCGCTCGAGGTCGTGGCTGTTCCACGCCTCGATCCACTCGCGCGCGAAGCGCTCGGCCCAGTCTCGATCGATCATCGCGATACGTCTCCCCGCGGCCGCCGTTCATGCTCGGCCGCCTCACCGCGGCGGCCAAGCGGGCGATTCTAGAGCCGCGAGCACGACGACGGCACGCGCGGTGCGGCACAGGATACGTGTTAGTGCGGATGGACCGCGGCCGAAACGCCGCGCAGACTCGGCGTATGTCGCACGGCAATGCCAAAGGATGGCTGAGCCCCTTCGCCGCGTCGCGGCTCCTTACGACTATATTCGCGCTCGCCCTCGCCGCCCCCGGCGTCCACGCTCAAACCGCCGGCGCGCCCGCCGGAACGCCGGCGGCCACGGCGCCCTCCGACGTCGCCGGCGTTCTCGCGCGCTACGTCGCCAAACCCGACGACACGTTCAAGTGGGAGCTGCGCACACACTACCGCGCGAAGGGCGCCGACGCGATCGAGCTCCTGCTCCAATCGCAAACATGGCAGGGCATCGCATGGAAGCATCAAGTCGTGCTGATCAAGCCGCGCGGCCTCGACAAGCCGGAGCACGCACTGCTGATCGTGGGCGGGGGCCGCTGGCAGGAGTCGTACGCCGAGCCGTCGCCGGGCGAGGAGGATCTGCCGAAGGGCGGCAACACCTTCGTCACGCTCGCAAAGCTGTTGCACAGCGTCGTCGTCGTCGTCGGCCAAGTGCCGTATCAGCCGTTGTTCAACCTGACCGAAGATCGACTGATCGCGCACACGTTCGACGAGTACCTGCGCAGCGGCGATCCGGAATGGCCGCTGCTGCTGCCGATGGTGAAGACGGTGGTGCGCGCGCTCGATGCGAGCGACGAGGCGTCGCGCCGCGAGTGGAACCAGCCGCTCAAGACATTCACCGTGTTCGGCGCGTCGAAACGCGGCTGGACGACGTGGCTCACGGGCGCCGTCGAGCCTCGGGCGACCGCGCTCGCGCCGGTCGTGTTCGATGCGTTGAACATGGCGCAGCATTTCCCGCATCAGACGGAGGTGTTCGGAGGCCCGTCCGAAGCGATCAAGCCGTACACGGACTTGGGTCTCCCCGCCATCCTGACCTCCGATCGCGGCGCCGCGCTGCGTGGAATCGTCGATCCGTACAGCTACCTCGACGCGCTCAAGCAGCCGAAGCTCATCATCCTCGCGACGAACGACGCGTATTTCCCGTCCGATTCGGCCAACCTCTACTGGGATGCGCTCGAGGGGCCGAAGTACCTTCTGTACCTGCCGAACGAGCCGCACAGCATCAAGCACTATGGCCAGGCGTTTGGCGCTTTGCGCGCGCTGCAGCGCTCGCTGACCGGCGGTCCGCCGCTGCCGAAGCTCGAATGGGAGTTCGCCTGGGACGGCGACGGCGCGGGCGGGCGGCTCTGCGTGCGGTCGGAGCCAAAACCAACGGCCGTGCGGCTTTGGAGCGCGAATTCGGACGTGCGGGACTTTCGCCGAGCGACGTGGAGCGCGGGCGCCGAGATGAGCGCGCGCGACGCCGCGAGCGTGAGGCTCGACCCGCCCGCGACCGGCTATCGGTCCGTGGTCGCGGAGGTCGACTACGGGCACCTGCTCCGCGCGTACTCGCTGTCGACGAACCTCGCCGTGCTCGCGACGCCCGGCGCGCCCGACCCCGGGCCACGGCCGCACGGCGTGGCCGGCGTCTGCACGTCGCATGTCCCGGAGATCAAGGCGGCCGCGATCGAGCGATAGGCCGCCGCCGATGCTAACATTCGGCGCACAATAAACTCGGGAGGAGCTCAGTCGTGCCCCAATCGAATCGTTTCGCATTGTTTCGCGCCGTCGGCGCCGCCGTGTTGCTCGCAGCCGCGGTCTCGGCCTCGGCTCAGACGGACACGCTGACGCCCACCTACATCAAGCCCGGAGTCAACTTCAAGCAGTACAAGCAGTTCGTGATCAAGCCGCTGAACCTCGAGGACACGCGCCTGATTCCACCTCCCTGGGTCGAGAAGCCGGATCCGAAGGACTGGCGTTTGACCAAGGAGAACCAAGACTTCTTGCGCCAGACGTTCGCGAGCGCCGTGCGCTCGGGCGTCGAGTCCGAAGGGAAATTCAAAGTCGTCAGCGAGCACACGCCGGGGACGCTGCAAGTCGACGTCCATCTGCTGAGCCTCACGCCATGGGCGGCTCGCGACGAGAAGGCCGAGACGCTCGGCTCGGGCACGCTGACGTTCGAGGCGCACGTGCGCGACGCGGCCACGTCCGAGCTGCTGGCCGTCTACGAGGGAACGCAACAAGTCGGCAAGAACTATCAAGAGAACACGCCGGCCAACAAGATGACCGACATCAAAGGTCACTTCACGGACTGGGGCCGCAACATCAGCAAGCGGCTCGCGTCCGCGCAGGCGCAGTAGCGGGCGCGCGAGCTCCGGCTCGCTCGACTGACGAGCGGCGCGTCGGGGTCTCCCCCGTCATCATTGCGGCGCGCGGCAATGACGGCAACCCAAGACATCGTCGCCGCCTGCTGGGCCGTGTTGCTCGTGGTCTGGTTCGTGCTCGCGCTCGCGCGCGGCCAGCGTGGACGTCACTCGAGGCGCACGTGGTGGCTACGCCTCGCCGTCGTCGTGGTGTTGGTCGTCGGCACGTACTGGGTCACACGCGCGCGGCCGCCGCCCACGTTCGCCCAACCGACGCCGGGAGTCGCGCTCGGAGGCGCGCTCCTCTGCATCGCGGGCCTCGCGTTCGCGGTTTGGGCACGGCTCTCGATGGGCCGGCACTGGGGCCTGCCGATGAACGAGCGCGACTTCCCCGAGCTCGTTTCGAGCGGGCCGTTCGCATACGTCCGGCATCCGATCTACGGGGGCATCATCGCGATGCTGCTCGGTAGCGCGCTGAACATCCCTGCCGCGTACGTGGAAGTGCTGGTGGCAGCCATTTCACTCGTCGTGGTCGCGCGGCGAGAAGAGCGCGACATGGTTCGCCTTCTGCCGGACGTTTATCCCGCGTATATGCAGCGCACGAAGCGATTCGTCCCGTTCGTGTTCTGATCCGCAGCTGCCCGTCGCGCGCTCTGCGACGACGCGATCACCAATACGAAGCTCGAGACGATGCCGCTGTGGCTGCTCGGCAGCGACGTGCTTACGCAGCGCATCGCAAGCGCGCGCCGTGCAAGACGCGGCCGCCCAGACGGCGTCGTTGCCCGCTGACGCTAGCGCAGCACACGCGCGACGATCCGCACGTCCCCTTCGATCTTTACGGATCTCGTCGAAGCGCAGTCGCCATGCATCCGCGAGCGACTCGAGCGCGCTCGCCCGCGAACATGCCGCGCGCGCCGTCGCCGAGCAGCCGCGGCGCCATATATACAATGAGCTCGTCGACGAGCCGCGCTTGCAGGAACGCGCCGTCGAGCCGCGCGCCGGCCTCGATCCAGACGTCGTTCACCTCGAGATCCGCGAGCCGCGCGAGCACGCGCCCGAGATCGCAATGCTCCTCGCCGGCCACGCGCTCGACGCGCGCTCCGGCGCGCTCGAGCACGCCCTGCGCCTCGTCCCCCGCGAGTATCGTGAAGATCAGCACCTCGCCGGGCAGCGACAGCGTTTTGGCGGTCGGCGGCGTGCGCAGTCGCGAATCGAGGATCACGCGCAGCGGCTGCTTGATGCCGAGCTTCGCGTCGATGCCGGATTCGGCGCGCCGCGCGTCGAGCGACGGATCGTCGCGCAGCACCGTGCCGCTGCCGGTCACCACGGCGCCCGACAGCGCGCGCCAGCGATGCACGTCGGCGCGCGCCGCGGCGCCGGTGATCCACTGGCTCTCGCCGTTCGCGAGCGCGGTTCGGCCGTCGAGCGACGCGGCGATCTTGCAACGCACCCACGGCCGGCCGCGGCGCATGCGCGCGAAGAAACCGCGGTTCAGCGGCTCGGCCTCGCTCTCGAGGAGACCGCCCTCGACGCGGATGCCGGCCGCCTCGAGCTCGCGTGCGCCGCGCGCCGTTCACGCGCGGATTCGGATCGCGGCCCGCGTAGACGACCCGCGCGACGCCAGCCTCGATCAGCGCGCGCGTGCACGGACCCGTGCGGCCCTGGTGGCAGCACGGCTCGAGCGTCACGTACGCGGTCGCGCCGCGCGCCTCGGCGCCCGCCGCGTCGAGCGCGACACGCTCGGCGTGCGGGCCGCCCGCCGGCGCCGTCCAGCCGCGCGCGATCACGCGGCCGTTCTTGACGAGCACGCAGCCGACGGCCGGGTTCGGCTTCGTGTCGTAGAGGCCGTTCGCAGCGAGCGCGAGCGCCTCGGCCATGTACGCGCGGTCGCGCGCGACGGCTTCGTGACTCGCCGCGCTCACGACGCGCCAACCTCGCGCGACGGCGACGCGGCAACCCGGGCAGCAAACGACACGCGGCTCATTTCGGCGAGCCCGGCTTCTTCGCGCCCGCGTCGCCCGGCAGCAGCGACATCTGCTCGCGACTCTCGAGCAGGCTCGGCAGCGATTGCAGCCGCTCGATCTCCTGCTGGAACTCGGTCACGTCCTGGAAGCTTCGATACACCGACGCGAAGCGCACGTAGGCGACGACGTCGAGCCGGCGCAGCTCCTCCATCACGAGGTCGCCGATCAGCCGGCTCGACACCTCGCGCTCGCCGATCGTCTGCAGCGTGTGCGCGACGTGCTCGATGCTGCGCTCGATGTCCTCGCGCTGCACGGGGCGCTTCTGGAGCGCGGCCAAGATGCCGCTGCGCAGCTTGCCTTCGTCGAACGGCTCGCGGCGGTCGTCGCGCTTGACGACGTACGGCATCACGAGCTCGGGCTGCTCGAACGTCGTGAACCGCTCGCCGCACGACAGGCACTCGCGGCGGCGGCGCACTTGCCGGCCCTCGCCCGCGAGACGCGAGTCGATCACTTTCGTGTCCTCGAAGCTGCAGAACGGGCAGTGCATGGTTGCTAGCTCGCGCGCGCCGCGCGCGCGGGTCCGTAGACGGGGAACGCGGCGCAGAGCTCGAGCGCCGCGCCGCGCACGCGCGCGACCGCGGCGTCGGCGCCGTTCGCGTCGAGGATATCCGCGATCGAGCCGCCGAGCGCGCGGATCTCGGCCTCGCCGAAGCCGCGCGTCGTGACGGCCGGCGTGCCGAGCCTAAGACCCCCGCTGCCCTGCGTCGGCTCCGAGCCGCTCTCGCCCGGCAGCGACACGCGGTTCACCGCGATCAGCGCGGCCTCGAGCGCGCGCTCGGCGCGCTGCGCGTCGATCTTCTTGCCGCGCAGGTCGACGAGCAGCATGTGGTTGTCCGTGCCGCCCGACACGATCGGGTAGCCGCGCGCCGCGAGCACGGCCGCGAGCGAGCGCGCGTTCGCGAGCGTGCGCTTCTGGTACTCCTTGAACTCGGGCTCGAGCGCCTCGGCGAACGCGACGGCCTTCGCGGCGACCACGTGCATCAGCGGCCCGCCCTGCGTGCCCGGAAACACGGCCTCGTCGGCGCGCTCCGTGAGCTTCGACCGCGAGCGCGCGAGCAGCATCCCGCCGCGCGGGCCGCGCAGCGTCTTGTGCGTCGTCGTCGTCACGAGATCCGCGAGCGGCACCGGGTTCGGATAGAGGCCGGCCGCGATCAGGCCCGCGACGTGCGCGATGTCGGCGAGGAACAGCGCGCCGACGTCGTCCGCGATCGCGCGGAAGCGCGCCCAGTCGACGACGCGCGAGTACGCGGAGAAGCCCGCGACGATCAGCTTCGGCCTGTGCGCGCGCGCGAGCGGACGCGACCTGGTCGTAGTCGATCTCGCCGCTGCGCGCGTCGACGTCGTAGAACGCGACGTCGTAGATCTGCCCGGACGCGTTGTCGTGCGCGCCATGCGTGCGGTGGCCGCCGTGCGCCGGCCGCATGCCGAGCAGCGTGTCGCCGGGCGCGAGCAGCGCGAGGTAGGCGGCGAGATTGGCTTGGCTGCCGGAATACGGCTGCACGTTCGCCCAACCGGCGCCGAACAACTTGCACGCGCGCTCGATCGCGAGGCTCTCGGCGACGTCGGCGTGCTCGCATCCCGCGTAGTGGCGATGGCCCGGATAGCCGTCGGCGTATTTGTTCGTGAGCACAGAGCCCTGCGCCGCGAGCACGCGCGGGCTCACGTAGTTCTCCGACGCGATCAGCTCGATGTGCCGTTCCTGGCGGTCGAGCTCGCCGCGCAGAGCGGCCGCGAGCGCGGGATCGAGGGCTTCGAGTGAACGTCGAGTCGAACATAGCTGTTCAGCGCATCGTAAGGGGGCTTTGGACGACACCGCAATTGCGCGCGGTGGCCGATCACCGCTCACGACGACGGGCCACCCGCATGCCGGATCATTGCCGCGACATTCGGGTTCGCGTTCAGCACGCGGACGCGTATTCCCGGGTGCTTTGACGCGAAGACTCGGAAGACCTCGTCCGCGAACCCTTGACCGAGCCGGCGAACGCCCTGCAAGTCGAGCTCGATCTCGGCGAACTTGTCGAGGTTGACGACGAGGCGCTTGGCTTCGGACCGAGACACATAGTCGCTCTGCAACAGCTTCACGAGCACGCGCGTCCTCTGGAACCGATAGTCGAACTCGCGCGGAGCGAACTCGCCGAAGACGTCCTCGAGCTTGCGGCGCGAGTCGCGGCGTATTTCGAACCGGACCGTCGTTCCCTGAGTGAAGCGCGGAACGGAGACAAAGACGTCATCGAGCGAGCGGCTCCACTCGATCTGCGTTTTGTGCGAACGCAAAATCAGACGGTCGGCTGCTCTGGCGGTAAAGAAGATGCCTTCCCCTGAATGCGCCTCCGGCATCGTCGTCGTCTTGCCCTTGAGGAGCTCGATCATCGCCGCCTGCTCGTCGGGCAGCGCATGCTTGGCGGCGATCGACCGAAAGACGCCCACGCCGGCGTCCTTGACCTCGAAATAGAATTTGGCCGCGTCGAGCCGAACGTCCACGCGGCAACGCGACGCGGTGGAGTGATCGATCGCGTTGTTCAGCATCTCCGTGAAAGCATAGCGGACGGTGCTCTCGACGTTCGGCCGCAGCGAACGACGCAGGTTGAGCGACAGCGCGACGTGCGCATAGACAGCGGATTCGTCGAGACCTTCAAGCGCATATTGGCTGCGAAACGCTTCAGGCGCCTGCGCTCGGTTGGCGGGAAAGTAGCGCGCGGCACGCGTGCTGCCCGTCTTGACGATTCGGCCGGAATCGACGAGCGGCCGCAGCTGTAGATGTACCGCCTGACGGGTCAGGCGCAGGCGGCGCGCAAGCTCCGCGCTCGTTGCGGAACCCTTGGCTTCGATGTGGGCGACGATCGCGTCGCGGGTGGTGCCGCGTTCGGCCATAGTCTCCAGTCCGCCAGCAATTGACAACAATCGTACCAGTCGATTGTCAAGTTATTTTCGCGGAACGCGGTTAAATGGTCAAGGAATTGACAATGATGGCTTCGTGCGATTGACAAGGCACAGGCTCGAGAGCCTCAGCCGGCGAGCTCTTCGCAGACGCGCGTCCACGCGCGCGCGAGGTTCGTGCGGTTGTAGCCGCCGCCGCCCATCGCGAGCAGCCTGCCGCCCGCGTGCTTGTCGGCGAGCGCGGCGAGCCGGCGCGCCGCGTGCGCGTGCGCCTCGGGCGAGTAGCGCAGGTGCGTGATCGGGTCGCCCGCGATCGAGTCCGCGCCGCACTGGAGCAGGATCAGCTCAGGTCTTCGCCGCATCGATGAAGCCTTCGACCTCCTCCCACGCCGCGAGGAACGCGTCGTCGTCGGACCCCGGCGGCATCGGCACGTTGAGCTTCGTGCCCGCGGCCTCGCCGCGGCCGGTCTCCGAGCGCGCGCCGGTGCCGGGATAGAGGAAGCGGCCGTCCTCGTGCATGTCCGCGAACGGCACGTCGGGGTCGCGCTCGTACGCGTAGAACACGCCGTCGCCGTGGTGCGCGTCGATGTCGACGTACGCGATTCGGCGGATGCCGTGAGCTTGCGCGCGGCCTCGATCGCGACGCCGCAGTCGTTGAACACGCAGAAGCCCGCCGCGTGATCGCGGCCCGCGTGATGCAAGCCGCCGATCGGGATGAACGCGCGCCGGCGCGGGCCCGCGACGATCGCCTCGAGCGCGACGAGCGTGCCGCCGACGACGGTCGACGCGGCCTCGAACACGCCGGGGAACGCGGGCGTGTCACCCGCGTCGAGCAAGCCGGTGCCACGCTTGGAGAGCTCGACGACGCGATCGATGTACGCCGGCGTGTGAAACCATTCGAGCTCCGCGCGCGTCGCGATCGCGCGGACTGCGCTGCTCGAGATCGGCGAACGAAGCGGAGCGTCGCGCTTCCGACATGAACGCCGCGTAGCGGTCCATTCCGAACGGATGGCCGTTCGGAAAACCGTAGGAGGCGAGCTCCTCGCCTGCGATCAAAACGGTCGAGCGCGACATGGTCGAAGCGGTCGAAAGTGAACGGTGGTCTTCGTATCAGAGTTGCCGATGACCGGCACGGCGTCGATAATCCCGAGCCCCGCTCGAGCTCGACTCCGTATGGCACAGTACATCTATACCACGAACCGCCTCGGCAGAGTGGTCCCGCCGAAGCGTCACATCCTGCGCGACATCAGCCTGAGCTTCTTCCCCGGCGCGAAGATCGGCGTGCTCGGGTTGAACGGCGCGGGCAAGTCGACGCTGCTCAAGATCATGGCCGGCGTCGACAAGGAGTTCGAGGGCGAAGCGCGGCCGCAGCCCGGCATCAAGATCGGCTTTCTCACGCAGGAGCCGGCGCTCGATCCGCAGAAGAACGTGCGTGCGATCGTCGAGGAGGGCGTCGCCGATTTGCTCGGCCTCGTGCAGCGCTTCAACGAGATCAGCGACAAGTTCGCCGAGCCGCTCGGCGACGACGAGATGACGAAGCTGCTCGAGGAGCAAGGCAAGCTCCAAGACAAGATCGACTCGGTCGGCGGCTGGGAGCTCGAGCGCAAGCTCGAGATCGCGGCCGACGCGCTGCGTCTGCCGCCGTGGGACGCGAACGTCACCGCGCTTTCGGGCGGCGAGCGTCGGCGCGTCGCGCTTTGCCGGCTGCTGCTCTCGAACCCCGACATGCTGCTGCTCGACGAGCCGACGAACCATCTCGACGCGGAGTCGGTCGCGTGGCTCGAGCGGTTCCTGAAGGACTTCGGCGGCACCGTGATCGCCGTGACGCACGACCGCTACTTCCTCGACAACGTCGCGGGCTGGATCCTCGAGCTCGATCGCGGCTACGGGATCCCGTGGCAGGGCAACTACAGCTCGTGGCTCGAGCAGAAGGAGAAGCGGCTCGAGATCGAGGAGAAGCAGGAGGCCGCGCGCCAGCGCGCGATCAAGACCGAGCTCGAGTGGGTGCGCACGAATCCCGGCGCGCGGCGCGCGAAGGCGAAAGCGCGGCTCGCGCGCTTCGAGGAGCTCACGTCGAAGGAATTCCAGGCGCGCAACGAGACGAACGAGATCTACATCCCGCCGGGCCCGCGGCTCGGCGACCTCGTGATCGAGGCGGACAAGATCTCGAAGGCGTACGGCGACCGCGTGCTGTTCGAGAACTTGTCGTTCTCGCTGCCGCCCGGCGGCATCGTCGGCGTGATCGGGCCGAACGGCGCCGGCAAGACGACGCTGTTCCGTATGCTCGCGGGCCAGCTCAAGCCGGACAGCGGCACGATCCGCACCGGCAACACGGTGCAGCTCGCGTACGTCGACCAGAGCCGCGACACGCTCGACAACGACAAGACGGTCTGGCAGGAAATCAGCGACGGCCAGGACATCCTGCGCGTCGGCACCTACGAGACGCCGTCGCGCGGCTACGTCGGCCGCTTCAATTTCCGCGGCACGGATCAGCAGAAGAAGGTCGGGCCTCCTTTCGGGCGGCGAGCGCAACCGCGTGCATCTCGCGAAGGTGCTGCGCTCGGGCGGCAATCTGCTGATGCTCGACGAGCCGACCAACGACCTCGACGTCGAGACGCTGCGCGCGCTCGAGGACGCGCTGCTGTCGTTCCCGGGCTGCGCGATCGTGATCTCGCACGATCGCTGGTTCCTCGACCGCATCGCGACGCATATCCTCGCGTTCGAGGGCGACAGCGAGGTCGTCTGGTTCCAGGGCAACTACGCGGACTACGCCGAGGACCTGAAGCGGCGCAAGGGCGAGGACGCGGACCAGCCGCACCGAATCCGGTACAAGCGGCTCGGCTGAGCGCGCATCGCGCGGCCGTGAAATGGGGACATTCCGGTTTTCCCGGACCGCTTTTCTTGGCGCTAACACGGGGCGGTTCCCGCTTCGATCGTCGACGGGGAGTAGCGGAGCCGCTGCGCCTCGCGGCGCGAAATTAGGAATGTCCCCATTTCGCGCGCCCATTTCGCGCGGCGCGTTCCAACGCGGCGCGCGATCGCGTAGACTGCAAGGAAAAGGTCCCTCCGTGCCGATTTATGTAAACAAGAACAACGCCTTCGAGCAACGCGAAGTCGCGACCCGCGAATGCCCGCACTGCGGCGCGCTCGCGCAACTCTTGCCGCTCGCAACTCCTTCGTTCACCGCGTTGATGCAGGCACGGCCGCTGCACGTCGGGATCGTGTTCCGCTGCGCCGCCTGCAACGAGCCGCGTTTCGTGCGCGCCGCCGTGCGCGCGTTCGAGCCCGAGCGCGTCGAGCTCTCTGCCAATCTCGTCGAGATCGAGAAGCCGCACGAGAAGTTTCAATTCAGCTATCTCGGCAAGGACGTCGAGAAGCTATTGCGCGAAGCGTTCGACTGCTACTCGGCGAATTGCCATACCGCATTCGCATTACTGTCCCGCCTCGCAGTGGACGCGGCGCTGAGGGACCTGGACTCGGCGACGCGGCGACGCTGGCAAGAGTCGCTGCGCGAGGTGCTGCAAATCGCCGAGGTTGATTCGGATACCGGCCGAGCGATCGAAGCGGCGCTGTTCGGCGACGCGAGCGTGCCGCCCACGATCGGGCCCGAGGCGGCGGCCGTGCTGATCGAGGCCGTGAAGGATCTCTTCTATCAGTCGTACGTGCGGACCGCGAAGCTCCGTGCCGCAATGAAAATGCGGCGCTTCTTCGTCGACGAGGGTCTGCGCAACGTCACGCCGATCGACCGCGCGCGCCGCGATACGAGCGCGAAGACATCGTAACACCGCCGTAACGCGGCACCCGATCGTCGGCCTTCGCGTGGAGCGCGGAAGGCAGCTGCGCTTCCAAAAATGGAAGTGTCGGCGCAAGCTGGGCCCGCTCCGGCGCATCCGATCCGACTCGCCGGCAACGCGAACGCAAGACACGCAATTTGCGCGGAGGTATCGGCGATGAGGCACGGAATCGTTTCGGCGACCGCGGTCGCGACCGTATCACTGGGGCTCTTGGGGCTGGGCGCGATCCAGGCGCAAGGCAAGGACAAGTACGCGCTCAGCGTACCGGGCGGCCTCGCGTTCTCGGAGTTCAGGGGGTACGAGAGCTGGCAGACGATCGCGATCAGTCAGAACGGGCCGGTCGTGGCCGTGATCGTCGGTAATCCGCAGATCGTCGCGGCTTTCCAAGCCGGCATTCCGGGCAGCGGCAAGCCGTTCCCGGACGGCGCGAAGATGGCGAAGATCCATTGGATTCCGAAGAAGAGCGACAACCCCGGCAATCCGACCGTGCCCGACAAGCTCGCCAACGTGGACTTCATGGTGAAGGACAGCAAGCGGTTCGCGGATAGCGGCGGTTGGGGATACGGCGCGTTCGAGTACGACGCCGCGACCGACACGTTCAGGCCGGGCACGACGCAGGATTCTCCGCCGCAATCGAACGACGCGAAGTGCGGCTTCGGGTGCCACACGATCGCCAAGGCGCGCGACTACGTCTTCACGGAATACGCGCGCCGCTAATCGTAGACTCAATTCGCCTTGCAAACGCCGCCAGGGCAGCGGTTGTTCTCTTCGCAGACGTATTCGAGCAGACCGTGCTCGCCCCACTCCGGGCGCGCCGTGATCTCGAACTCCTGCGACCATGGCTGCGTGAAGATCTTCGGGTCGTCGATCGTCATCACGTAAGCGAGCTGTGTCGGGCTCTTGAAGCTGATGCGCTCGGTGACCGTGAGCGCGTCGCTGTGCATCCGATACTCTTTCGGATCGGTGTAGTAGTAGTCGTCGAGCGACCAGCGTTTGAAGTTCTTGGTCACGACGACGAGCGTGTCGCCTTCCCAATGGCCGACCGAGTCGCCGTAGTACGACGGCTCGATTCCTTTGCGGTGCGGCCTGCCGTCGAGCGGAATCATGCGCTTCATGCCCTGGAACTCGTGCAGGATGACGAGGTAGTCGCGCGTCTGCGCGAACTGCATCGCGTTCGCCGACAACATCCCGGACGGGAAACCGGCCGGCATGCAGAACGCGCGCGGCTCGTCGTGGCGCGGGTCGCCGGTGCGCGGCTCGAGGAATGGCTCGCCGCCGTCGACAAGTGGCGCGAAGTTCTTGCGGTCGAAAATCGTGGCCGAGCAGCGGCACATGGCCGCGCCAGGCAACCCGCGCGGCCACTCGTATAGGCCGTTGAAATCGGGTTTGCCGCCCGGCATGCGCGGGATCTGCAGCGACGCCTGCGCCTCCGCGCCGCCGTCGAGAAGCACGCTCGCCGCGATCGACAGAGTCGCGGCGAGCGCCGCGCTGAATGCGACTCGACTCCTCATTATCCTTCCTCGATCTTCAGCGTTGCTGCTCGGGGCCGGCCGTGAACACGTCGCGGCCGTCCGCGAACGTGACGCGCCGCCCCGTCATGTTCATCGACCCGTCGCGCGCGAGGAAGCCCTCGACGGACACGACGGTGCCGACCTGGAGCGCGTCCTTGGTAATCCCGCGCCGCATCAATTGCCCCGGGGCGCCGCCGGACACGCCCCACTCGGAGACGCTCCCGTTCTTCTCCTTGACGTCCAAGTAGTACCAAATGTGCGGGTTCTGCCACTCGACGCGCTTGATCGTGCCGCTGATCGAGACCGGCTTGTCGAGATCGTATTCGGCAACCGCCGAGTGGTGTGCGAGCGCGCCGGTCGTCGCGAGTAGGCCCGCGAGAAGCATGGCAACGCTCCGATAGTGACGCATGGACGCGCTCCGCGATGGATTGGGACGGAGCTTAAGCGATAGCCCGGGACGGCGCACGCACGCGGCGGCTCGAGCGCGCGGGGGTGCGCGGAAACGACGGAAGCAGTACTACTCGCGTCCGGGCTCGAGCCCCTCCGAGTAGTAAATCTTGCCGTTCGAGTCGACGATGATCGTCTCGTAGCCCGGGTACTTCTTGATCAGCTCGAGGCCTTCCTTCACGCCGAGACACGAAAATCGCCGTCTCGAGCCCGTCGGTGTAAGTACCGCTCGGGCCGATCACGCTGACGGTCAAGATGCCCTCGGTCGGCTCGCCGGTGTGCGGGTTGATCACGTGGTGGTAGCGCTTGCCGTCCTCTTCAAAGAAGCGCTCGTAGTCGCCGCCGGTCGAGATCGCCTCGTCGACGAGCGGCAGCTTGCGTGATCACCTGCTCCTTGACGCGCGGGTGACGGATACCAACGATCCAGGGCTTGCCGCGCCGGTCGCCAATCACGCGCGTGTCGCCGCCCGCGTTCAAGAGCGCGTGCTCGATGCCGTTCGCGCGCAGGAAATCGGCTTCGCGCTGCACGACATAGCCCTTCGCGATCCCGCCGAGATTGATCCTCACGCCGGGCATCGTGTACTCAATCGTGCGCGCGCCGCGCTCGAGCACGACGTGCCGATAATCGACCGCCGGCAAGTGCTCCTTGATCTGCTCCTCGTTCGGATGCTGTGCGCAAGTGGAAGTCGTACATGTAGCCGACGCTCTCGTATGTGATGTCGAACGCACCGTGACTCGCGACCTGACAACTGGAGCGCCACGTCGACAAGATTGAAGAGCTCCTCGCTTATCGGGCACCGGCTTCTCCGCCGCGTGATCGTTGACGAACGAGATCTCGCTATCGGGCTTGTACGTGCTCATCTCGCGGTCGACGCGCTTGTAGTCGTCCATCACCGCTTGGACGAGCTTGCGGCCGTGGACCTCGTCGTCGTCCCAAAGCTCGACCGAGACCCGGGTGCCCATGAGGTCCATCGCGTCGCCGACCCAGCCGGCCGACGCCCGGCCGGCCACGAGCGCGAGCGATGCGCCGAGCAGCGCCGCGGCCGCGAATCGGAGCCGCGATTGGCGGCGTAAGGATTGGCGGCGTATTCTCCGCGCGTCCGAACGCCTTAGGAGCCATTCGATGGGACTGATCGTCACGTTGGTCATCCTTGCGCTGATCGTGTTCTGGGCCGTAGGGATGTACAACAACCTGGTCAACTCGCGCAACCGAGTACGCAACGCTTTTTCGCAAATCGACGTGCAGCTCACGCGCCGCTACGACTTGATCCCGAATCTCGTCGAGACGGTGAAGGGCTACATGACCTACGAGAAGTCGACACTCGAAGCCGTGATCAACGCGCGCAACGCGGCGCAGGCGGGCTTGAAGAAGGCCGCCGCGGATCCATCCGACGCCGAGGCGATCAAGCAGCTCGCGGCGGCGGAGTCGACGCTCGGCGGCACGCTCGGGCGGCTGTTCGCGCTCACCGAGGCCTATCCCGATCTCAAGGCGAGCCAGAACATGCAGCAGCTCCAGGAAGAGCTCACGTCGACCGAAAACAAGGTCGCGTTCGCTCGACAGGCGTTCAACGACTCGGTCCTCGGCTACAACAACGCGTGCCAGAACTTCCCCACCAACCTGATCGCGAACAACTTCGGCTTCAAGCCCGCCGAGTTCTTGCGAGATCGAGGCAACCCGCGAAGCGCGAAGCGCCCAAGGTGTCGTTTTCCTGAGCCGCTAGCGCGCACGCGTGGATTTCTTCGCGCGCCAGGAGCAAACGCGACGGACGAGCCGCGATGCTCGTCGGCGTCGTTCCTGCTCGCGTTCGCGCTCTGCGCGCTCGCGACGACGTTCGCGCTCGCGCTCGCGCTTCGCTGGGCGAATCCGAGCGCGCTCTACGTCGGGGCCAGCACGTGGTCGCATTGGGCTCGCAGCGAACCTCGGGCTCCTCGGCTCCGCGATGGCCGCCACGCTCGCGATCATGGCGCTCGCGAGCCTGTACCGGACCGCGTCGCTCGCGGGCGGCGGCGGCGACGTCGCGCGCATGATGCGCGCGACGCAGGTCACCGGCGGCGGCGCCGATGCGCTCGCAACAGCGGCTCGTCAATGTCGTCGAGGAGATGGCGCTCGCGTCCGGCGTCGCGGTGCCCGAGATCTTCGTGCTCGAGCACGAGGCCGGCATCAACGCGTTCGCGGCGGGCACGACGCACGCGAACGCCGCGATCTGCGTCACGCGCGGCGCGCTCGAGCGGCTCGACCGCGCCGAGCTGCAAGGCGTTGATCGCGCACGAGTTCAGCCACGTGCTTGAACGGCGACATGCGGCTCAACCAGCAGCTGATCGGACTCTCATTCGGTATCCTCGCGCTGTCGCTCGCAGGCCGCTTCATGTTGCGCGGCCTCGGCTACGCGCGTCCGACCCGCAGCAAGGACAACAGCGCGCTCGCGATCGCGCTCGTGATCGGCATCGCGCTCCTCGTGATCGGCTGGATCGGCGTGTTCCTGAGCCGCGTGATCAAGGCCGCGGTGTCGCGCCAGCGCGAAGCGCTCGCGGACGCCTCGGCCGTGCAGTTCACGCGCGAGCCGCAGGGCTTGGCCGGAGCGCTCAAGAAGATCGCCGCCTACGGCGCGCGGATCCAGTTCGCCGAGACCGAGGAGGTCGCGCACATGCTGTTCGAGCGCGGCTCCGGCTCGTTCGGGGGCTGGTTCGCGACGCATCCGCCGCTCATCGAACGGATCAAGGCGCTCGACCCTTCGTTCGACCCGCGCGACGCTGCCGAAGCCCGAGCCGCTGCCAGGCCCCGGCGCCGCTATCGCGGCCGAGCGCGCAATCGCGGCCGCGCGTGCCGAAGGCGGATTCGACTTGGCGGCACGCACGGCGGCGGCGGTCAGCGCGGCGCTGGCGACGATGCCGGCCTCGGCGGACCCGGTGCGCGAGCGGGCCGGGCAGATCGTGGCACCCGGCGTCGGCGGTGCGCTGCGCGACGCGATTCCGGCGGAGCTTCAGGAGGCCGCGCGCGCGCAGGACACGAGCCTGCTGCTGGTCGCCGCGCTCGCCGTCGCGCCCGACGCGCCCGCCCGCGATCGTCAATTCGCGCTGCTCGAGCAGCAGCTCGGCGGCGCACGGGCCGCGGATTGCCGGCGGCTCTACGAGTCGCTGAGCCAAGTGGACCGCCATTTACGGCTCACGATCGTCGCGCTCGCGCTGCCCACGCTCAAACGCCGTCCGGCCGAGCAGATCCGTTATCTTCTCGACTTGCTCGGCAAGCTCGCCGCGCTCGAGGTCGAGCCACGGCTGTTCGACTACGTGCTGATCCACGTTCTCGCGGCCTACCTGCGCGCGCAGCCGACGGCGGCAGCGCAAGCTCCGCGGCCTGCCGCGACGCGTAGCGCGCTTCGCGACGCGGTGCGAACGCTGCTCGCGACGGTCGCCTCTTTCGGCAATGCCGACGTATCGGCCGCGCGCGCGGCGTATACGTGCGGGCTCGCGGCGATCGGCTGGGCCGACGCGGGCGACGTCCCGCCGTTCGAATCGGCTTCCGAGACGCGCGATCTCGCGAAGCTCGACGAGGCGCTCGCGGCGCTCGCAGGCCTGCGCCCGGAGCCCAAGCTCAGACTGCTGCGCGGCGTGCTCGCAACGATCCGCGCGGACGGCAAGGTCGAGCTCGACGAGCAGGAGCTGTTTCGCGCGATCGCTGCGACGCTCGACTGCCCTCTTCCACCCGGCTTCGCGCTCTAGCGTCACGCGTGGCAGCGCCGCGCGGACGCGCTAAGATGCGCCGCATCGTAGCCGCCCGGGATCACACGATGCGCACCGCGCGAATCGCTCATCGCTTCAGCCTTGCACTGCTCGCCGCGACCTTGGTTGCCGGCGCACGACCGGCCGCCGCCGAGACGTCCGATAGCGATCGGCTCATCCGCGCATCCGAAGTGCTGGTCAAGTTCACCGCCGAGGACGAAAGCAGCATCCCCACCGCACTGCTCGAGCGCGCGCACGGCATCGCGGTGATACCGTCGCTCGTGCGCGGCGGATTTTTCCTCGGCGGACGCCGCGGCCGCGGTGTGCTCAGCGTGCGCGGGGCCGACGGCCAGTGGAGCAGCCCGGCATTTGTCACGCTCACGGGCGGCAATATCGGGCTCCAGTTCGGAGCCGAGTGGGCCGACGTCGTTCTCGTGTTCGCGAACGAGCAGTCGGTCAAGAACATGGCGAGCGGCAAGTTCACGATGGGCGGCGACGCGGCCGCTGTCGCGGGCCCGCTCGGCAAACGCGCGACGGCCGCGATCACGGCCAAAGCCGAGGTCTATATCTACACGCGCAGCCGGGGCTTGTACGCGGGCGCAGCGTTCGAGGGTGCGCGGCTCGAAATCGACGAGGACGGCAACAAGGTTTTCTATTCGGGCGACGAGCACCAGGCGCTCGGGCCGCTCACTGCCGCAACGCCGGCCACCGCGCAGCACTTCATCGAGACGCTGCGCGGAGTCAGCACGGCGGGCGCGGCGCCGCCGCACACGACGACGGCGACGACGAGCACGACGACCCCGAGCGGCAGCGCGCCGAGCAGCGGCGGCGCCGAGGAAGCGGTGATCTACCCGCTCGACGAGACGCCGCACTGACGTATCCGTCGGCGGAGCGCGTGCTTCGCGAGGCGTGGGTTTCGTTGCGGAGAATTCCGCCGCTCAGAGCTAGCGCTGGAGCGAGGAATCGCGGAACGGCCGCGGGATCACCGCGGCGTGCTCGATCTCGGGCTTCTCTGGTTGGACGTCGGCCTTGGGCGGGTCGATGGCCGCGACCTTGAGCTCGGGCCGCGCCGGCAGCTGCGACAACGACTGGCGCTCGTCGGCGTCCATTGTCGGAGATCGGGCCGGCGCCGTTGGCGGCGGCATCCTTGTCGCGCCACTGCGCCTCGTAAGCTTCTTTCTCGGCGGCCTTCGCGGCGGCCGCGGCTTGCTCTTCGGCTTGCTGCTGGCGCGCCGCGCGATCGCGAAGCTGCTCGAGCTTGCGCGACGACTCGCGCTCGTAGTTCTCGCGTACGCTCGCGCTCGCCGCTCGCCCCAAGCGTCGCAGCGGCACGGCGCGCGTTCTCGCACTCCGGGTCGTCGGCCGACGCGTTACGGTCTTGATTGCAGCGCGCGAGAACGCCTTCCCTGGCGAGGCCGTCTTCCATGAAAAACTCGTAAGGCCGCGGCTTGGCGGGCTGCTGGCAGGCAGCGAACCAAACGGTGACCGCCAGCACGCCCACGATACGGGCGGCCGCGATCCAGCAAGCACGCATTGGATGAGTCCGTTGAGACACGCGCGTTTCGATTTCGTCGGTTACGTCAAACGCGGCTACCTTAGCGCAGACGGGCCTCGGAGCCCCGCCGTGCAGTTCACACATTTGTCCAAAAAAGTCACGGTCCGGCGCTAGAGGCCGGCCGGAACCACCTCGCCCGCGTCGTCGACCGCGAGCCCGAGCGCCGCGGGCCAGTCGCGGCTCGCGAGCTCCGGGGGAGCGGCCCGGGCGCCGCCGCTGGGCGTCGCCAGGTCGATCTCGCTGCGGCGCAGCTCGCCGCGCGAGTCGAAGCCCTCGACGCGCACTCGCTCGGCGCCGAGCGCCGCGAAACCGCGCGCGGCCGAAGGCGACCCCGGCGCGGGCCACGCGTGCAGCGGCTCGAGGCCGCCGAGCGCCGACGCTGAAACTGTGGAGCCAACGGTCGGTCGGCGACGACCAGCACTCCATCGGAGCCGAACCCGATCCAGCGCACGGCACTCGGCACGGAAAGCGAGTCGCCGAGCGCATCGCCGCTGCGCCGCCAGACCTGCACCGTGCCGTCCGCGCCGCCGGTCGCGACGCAGCTCGCCGCCCGGCGCGATCGCGACCGCCTCGGCCACGCACGGAATCACGAACGCCGCCGTGCCGTCCGCGGCTGCCCCAACCGTGCACCGCCGTTTGCGCCGCGGCCGCCACGAGACCGCCGTCGGCATCGAATGCGACCGCGCTGATCGGGCCGTCGCCCGCATCGAACGAGCGCGGCCGATCGGCGCCGGGCGCGGACGAGCTCGGCAGCGCGACGAGCACGCACCACGCCGTCGTCGCCGCCGCTCGCGACGCAGCCCCACCGAACCGGCGAGCGCCAGCGCGCGCACGCCGGCGTGCGGGCCACCGTCGGCCGCGTCCGCGAGCAGTGTCGTGCGGCGCGACGGATCCGTCGCGTCGCCGAAGGTCACGCCGCCGTCGCGCCGGCCGAGCGCGACGCTGTCGCTCGAGGCGTCGATCGCAACCGCACTCACGTCGAGATCGGCCGCGCGCTCGGCAGAAGGCACCGGCTCGCTCGCCCCCGGCAGGGACCAGATGCGGACGTGCTCCGCGCTCGACGTCACGAGCCGGCGCCATCGGGCGACAACCGCGCGCGCACCGCGCCGGGCGCGTCGTTCATCCGCACGCTCGCGACGCGTCCGCCCGAGACGACCGAGCGGACGACGAACTCGCCGCGGCTCGCGGGATACGCGAGCCGCGAGCCGTCGGCGGAGAGGCTCACGCCGCTCGTCGCCGCCGTCGTGCCGAGACGCCGTCCGCTCGCGGTCGTCTGATCGATGCGCCAGGCGCGGATTTCGCCCGCGTCGTCGATCGTGAGCAGCGTCGCGCCGTCCGGCAACGGCAGCACGGCCGCGACCACGCGCTGCGTGCAAGAAGCTCGCGAGGTCCGTGCCACGGTGCGCGTCGATCACGTGCACGACGTTGTTCGGCTCGAGCAGCGCGAAATAGCGGCCGCCCGGCCCGAGCCACCAGCGCTCGGCGCCGTTCGCGCCCGCGACGCTCGCGAGCAGCGTCCCGTCCTCGGCGCGCAGCAGGCTCAGGAGCGGCGGCGAGTCCTCGACGCGCTCGGCGATCCCAACGTAGCCGCCGTCGGCCGAGAACACCGCCGGCAGCACGAACTGCGTTTGCGTCGCGAGCCGCGCGACCTGCATGCCGCTCGCGGCGTTCCAGAGCGTGACTTGGTCGCCGGCGGAAGTGAGCACGCGCGTGTGCTTTGCGTTGAGCTGAACGTTCTCGGGCTGCCGCGCCAAGTCGAAGTCGGCCTGCAATCGCCCGGCGCCGAGGTCCCAGAGCGCCAGCGTCGGCGCGGACACAAGCGTTGTCGGCCGGACGAGCGCGAACCGGTCGTCGTCGCTCACGTCGAGCACGACGTCCGTCGTGCGTGCGGGATCGGGAATCGCGACGGGCTGGTCGGGATCGTCGCGCACGCTCTGCTCGCCGAAGCGCAGGCCCCAACCCGCGAGGCTGCCCACGTTACCTTCGCGGCGATCGGTCAGCGCGAGCTTCCAAGTGCCATGCCGCTCCTCGGTCGCGAGCGCCGCGAGCGGCGTGCCCGGTTGTGCAGCGAAGACGAAATCGTCGCCGCGCCCCCCGGCGCTCTGGGGCAACGCCACGGTGGCGCTCGCGCCGCTCGGCGCCGTGAGCGTCAACATGAGCTCGCCGCTCTTCGGATGCGCGACCGCGACGCTGAGCTCGAGCTCCCCGGCGACGCCCTCGTCCTCGACACGCAGTGCGCGCTCGAGCGGCGAGTATGCGAGCGCGCTGAGCTCGAGCGGCGCCTCGGCGACGCGCTTGGACGCAGGCGCGAGCGGCACGCGCCGGACACGCGCGCCGTCGACCGCGAGCAACAACCGGCTCTGCCAGTCGACGCCCCAACGCGCGGGCGCCGCCGCCAGGTCGAACGTCCGCGCGAGCTCGGCGTAGTCGTCGCCGACGAGCGCACCGACCCACGCTCGCGCCTGTTCGGCGCCGCCTCCGCCGGCGAGTGCAGCGCGCAGCGCGAACAGCAGAGCCGCGTCGCGCTGCTCGGACTCGGCGGCCGCGGCCGTCTTGCGCAGCCAGAAATCGGCGAGCAGGCGGTCCGCTGCTTGCGTTTGCCCCGGCAACGCGCGCAAGGCGGCATCGGTCGTCACGAGCGCGTCGACGTCGGTCGCGCCGCTGCTGCGGCGGCGCAATGCTTGCGCGAGCAACGCGTCGGCGCGCGCGGCGAAACCGGGCAAGCGGTGCAATCCGTCATAGGCCGTGTCGACCGCGGCGGGGTCCGCGCTCGCGTCGACGAGCACGCGCTCGTAGTACTTGGGCACGTAGTTCCAGTACGCGTACCCGGCCGCCGCGAGCACGACGACGGCGGCCGCCGCGCTCACGAGCGTGCGCCAGCCGAGCGGCGCGACGCTCTTAACCCAGCGCGCGCCGAACGCCTCGCGAACGATCCGATTGCGATAGCCGAGCGCGCCGTCTTTGACGGTCGCGACACCGGACAAGAGCAGCACGTGGCGCACCGCGGCATCGCGCGGCGGCGTGACCTTCGCACCGCGCGCGATGCGGCGCAAGACGCCCAGTGCCCGGCGCGCGGCGGGCCGCCGCGCGATCAGCCGCTCGCGAGTCGGCCCGAGCGGGCTCTGGTTGAGCGCCGCGGGCACGAGCACGTGCTCGTGCACGACGTGCTCGACGTCCTCGAGCCTGCCGCCCTTGTTCGCCACGAGCCGCGCGACTTGCTGCGTGAGATACGGGTGGCCGTTCGTCCAGACACAGACTCGGTCCATGAGCGCCTGCGTGTGCGCCGGCTCGCCGCCGAAGCCCGGCGCCAGCGCGTACGCTTCCTCGGGCGTGAAGTCGGCAGGCTCGATCAACACTGCCGACGAGCGCACCGTGCCGCGGCGGATGAGCTGGCCGCGCGTCGCGACGCCCGCGAGCGCGAACACGAGACGCGAGTAGTCGGGCTCGCGCTCGCGGCGCTCGTGGCACGTCTCGATCGCCGCGAGCAGCTCTCGGCCGAACGGCAGCTCGAGCGCGCGCTCGACCTCGTCGAACATGATCGAGACCGCGGCCGTCGTGTTCGTGAGCACGACGTCCCAGAAAAAATCCGCGAGGCGACTCTCGCGCGAGACGGCCGTGCGCTCCCGCCACCAGCTCGGCAAGTCGACGGTCACGCGCAGCTCGTGGACGATGCGGTGCGCGATCGCGTACGTCCAGCGCTCGACGTCGGAATCCTCGCCGCGCGCCTCGAGATTCGCGAGGTCGATGACGGCCACGAGGCCGCCTTCGTCGCGCAACGACCGCGCGGCACGCGCGAGCAAGCTCGACTTGCCGGTGCCGTACGCTCCGAGCACGTAGCAGAGACTGCGCGCCCGCAGAGCAGCGACAAGCTCTCGGTCCGCAGCACGCTCGACGTACGCGGGCCGATCCGCCTGCACTGGACCGCCGACCACGAAAAACTCGCCCGTCTGCACGACCTTGGTCATGGCGTCGCGATTGTAGCAGCGGCGCGGCGTTGACCGGCCGTGACGCAGTTCGGGTAAGATGCGGGCCCGATCACTCTTCGACGCCTCGCGTGAGCGAATGGAAATCGTCCACGAGCACAACTTGAACGAGCCGCTCGACGTGCCGAAGCCGTTCGGCATTCGTGTGAGCCTGCCGCCGACCGACACGTTCGCGCGCATCATCGGCGCGGGCTGGGAGCGTCATCACTGGTACCACACGCGCGCCGAACGCGATCGCGCTTTGGCCGACATGGCCAGCGAGCACCTCTACTCGCGACACGGCGACAAACCCACCGTGCGCTTCGAGCCCGTCGAGCGCGGCACGAAAGAAACGAGCCCCTGAGACCGGCGTCACACGTCGCTGCGCCGTGCGGCGCAACCTTTAGCGGCCTTCGTCAATCTCCAGCTTTCTTCAAGCCGGTACTATCGCCCGGCGCGTAGCATCTCGACCCAGTCGTTAGTCGTTTGCCCCACTGGAGAGAGACATGAAGACGTTGACCGGTTCGTTGCTCGCAGCTGCTCTGATCGCGCTCGCGGCACCGGCCCTGTCCAACCCGACGGTCGAAGAGATCGTCGTGACGGCTAAGCAGCCCGCCGCGCAAATGCTCTCGGACATGACCGACGAGATCGTGGCAGAGACGAGCGCCGATCTTCACGCGACCCAGCCCGACATCGTCGCGCCCGTCCTGCGCGTCGAGGCTCCGACGGCGCCGGCCGCTTCGAAGTAACGCTGCCACTAGCCCGCTCGCGGCGCGCGTTGTCGCGCCGCGCGCATGCGGTAAGCCGAGAGCTCGGACTCCGCGCGCGCCGCCTCCGCAATCCCCAGCCGCACGAGCCACCGCGCCGCCGACTCCGCCGCGCCGAGGCCAAAGTCGGCGTCGAGCCCCGCCATGCAGCGTCGCTGCAAGAAGTCGTCGAGCGTAGACGCCCACTCCGCCTCGTGAGCATGGACGAGCTCTGCGACGAGCACGGAGCTCGCGCCCAGCACTTCACCGAGATCGGCGTCGGTGCGCGCAAGCTCGGCGATACGTCTCGCCGCCGCCCCGTAGACGTTCCAGAGCCGCGCCGCCTGCGCGGCGCCGAGCTGCGCGCCGACGTCCGCGAGCAGCTCGTCGCGCTCCTTCGGCGCCAGCGCGCCGGGCAGCGCGCGCTCGCGCGTGGGCCGCCGCCGCTCGAGGCCTCGGAGTTGGCCGCGCAGCACGTCGAGCACGTCCTCGGCGAGCGCGCGATGGGTCGTGAGCTTGCCGCCGACGACCGAATACAGGCCGCGAGCCGCGCGATGGCGGCGGATCAGGTGGCGACGCGTGATCGAGCCTTCGGCGCCGCGCGGCTGATACGGCAGCGGCCGCACGCCGGTGTACGTGTAGAGCACGCGGGATGCGAGGCCGGCGGCGGCCGGAAATACGCGCTCCGTCTCGGCCGCGAGATACTCGAGCTCGCGCGCGTCCATCGCGGCGCTCGGCTGGTCGACGCGCTCGTCGGTCGTGCCAACGAGCAGCAAGCCGTTCCACGGCAGGATGAACAGCGGCCGCGCGTCGACGCCCGCCTCGACGTAGACGCCGGCTCTTGGCGCACCTTCGAACAGGGGCGCGATCAGGTGGCTGCCCTTGGTGCCGCCGATCAGGCGCGTGTGCTTCAGGTCGCCGAGCACCTCGTCGACCCACGGGCCGGCGGCGTTCACGACCAACCGCGCGTGCGCGCCACCCGCCTCTCCGGCCGCGGTGCGCCACTCGACGCCGGTCGCGCGCCCGGCCTCGATGACGATCCGCGTCACGCGCGTGTACGTCCTCACCACGGCGCCGTTGGCCGCCGCGTCGAGCACGTTCTCGACGACGAGCCTCTCGGGATAGCGAGCCTGTGCATCGAAATAGCTCGCGCCGCCGATGAGCCCCGTCGGATTCAATCCCGGCAGCTTCTCGAGCAGGGCTTCGCGGCCGAGCAGCGCGTGCCCCGGCAGCGAGCGGTCGGCGGAGAGCCAGTCATAGAGCGTGAGCCCGACCGCTATCTGCCAGCGCTTGCGGTGCGCGCGGGCGTAGATCGGGATGTAGAGCTCGAGCGGCGCCACGAGATGCGGCGCGAAGCGCAGTAGCCGCTCGCGCTCGTTCAACGACTCGCGAACGAGGCCGATCTCGAAGTGCTCGAGATAACGCAAACCACCGTGGATCAGACGCGACGATGCGCTCGACGTGCCCGCTGCGAGATCGCCGCGATCGACGAGCAACACCGCGAGACCACTCAGCGCGGCCTCGCGCGCAATCGCGGCGCCGTTGATGCCGGCGCCGATCACGATCACGTCGTAGAGCGCGCGTTCGGTGCGCGGTGGGCGTGCGCCTCGAGGTGCGTCCGCGCTCAGGGACGCGTCTGGCCGCTGCCGCGCACTTGGTATTTGTAGCTCGTGAGCTCGACCGCGCCGACCGGGCCGCGCGCGTGGATCTTGCCCGTTGCGATACCGATCTCGGCGCCCATGCCGAACTCGCCGCCGTCCGCGAATTGCGTCGACGCGTTGTGGATCACGATCGCACTGTCGAGCTCGTTCAGGAAGCGCTCGGCCGCCGCCGCGTCGGCGGTGATGATCGCGTCGGTGTGCGCGGAGCCGTAGCGGCGGATGTGCGCGAGAGCCTCGTCGAGGCCGTCGATCACGCGCACGGCGACGATCGCGTCCAAGAATTCGTTGCCCCAATCGGAGTCTTGCGCCGCGTGGACTCGCGGATCGCACGCGACCGTCGCGGCGTCGCCGCGGACCTCGCAGCCGGCGTCGAGCAGGTCGACGACGACCGGCTGCAGGTGAGTCGCGGCGCACCCGCGGTCGACGAGGATCGTCTCGGTCGCGCCGCAAATGCCGGTGCGGCGCATCTTCGCGTTCAGGGTCACGCTGCGCGCCATCGCGAGATCGGCGCGCTCATGTATATAGGTGTGGCAGATACCCTCGAGGTGGCTCATCACGGGCACGCGCGCGTCCTGCTGCACGCGCGCGACGAGGCTCTTGCCGCCGCGCGGCACGATCACGTCGATGTAACGCGCCATGTCGCTCAGCATGATGCCGACGGCGTCGCGGTCCTGCGTCGGGACCATCTGCACTGCTGTCGCGGGCAGGCCGTACGCGATCAGCGCGCGCTCGAGACACGCATGGATCGCCGCGCTCGAGCGCACGCTCTCGGAGCCGCCGCGCAGGATCGCCGCGTTGCCGGCTTTGAGACACAGGGCCGCCGCGTCGGCGGTCACGTTCGGCCGGCTCTCGTAGATGATGCCGATCACGCCGAGCGGCACGCGCACGCGCGAGATCTTGAGCCCGTTCGGCCGGTCCCACGACGCGATCGTCTGGCCGACGGGGTCCTCGAGCGCGGCGACCACCTCGAGACCCGCAGCCGTCGCCTCGATGCGCTTCTCGTTGAGCGCGAGCCGATCGATCATCGCAGCCGACAATCCGGCGCTCTTCGCGTCGGCGACGTCGTCCGCGTTCGCGCGCAGCACGGTCTTCGCGGCTGCGCGCAGCTCCTTCGCGGCCGCCTCGAGCGCCGCGCGCTTCACGGCTGGCTTCGCCTCGGCGAGCTCACCGGCGGCAACGCGTGCCGCGCGGCCGACCTCGAACATCTGCTCGCGCAGATCCGGCTTCGTTGCGATTTTTACGCTACTCATCGTGCTATCTCGGTGGCGGCGCATCGGAAACCGTCGTGGCCTCCGTTCCCGTGTCATCTCGTGTCGATCAGCACCAGATCGTCGCGGTGAATGATCTCATCCCGGCCGCGATAACCCAACACGTCGGCAATGCCCGCCGTTTGCTTGCCCGCGATCAGCCGCGCCTCGTCTGCCGCGTAGGCGATCAGGCCGCGGGCGAGCTCGCGGCCGTCGGCACCGAGCACGCGGACCGCGTCGCCGCGCTCGAATTGACCGTCCACGCCCACGACGCCGGCCGGCAACAAGCTGCGGCCCGACGCGAGCGCGCGCTCCGCGCCGAGGTCGACGCGAACGGCGCCTTTCGGGCTCAGCGTGCCGGCGATCCACTGCTTGCGCGCCGCGCCCGGCGTCGCACTCGGCAGGAACCACGTGGCCTTGCCGCCCGCGCGCAGCGCACCGATCGGCCGCACGGCGCGGCCGCTCGCGATCGCCATCCGGCAACCCGCGCCGACCGCGATCCGCGCGGCGTCGAGCTTCGTCCGCATTCCGCCCGAGCCATGGCTCGAGCCCGGCCCGCCGGCCATGTCCCAGTGCTCGCGCTTGAGCTCGGTGACCTCGGCGATGTGCCGCGCTGTGTCGTCGACGCGCGGATTGGCTGTGTAGAGCCCGTCGACGTCCGAGAGCAGCACGAGACACTCGGCGCTCACCATCTGCGCGACGCGCGCCGCGAGCCTGTCGTTGTCGCCGTAGCGCAGCTCTTGCGTCGCGACGGTGTCGTTCTCGTTCACGACCGGCACCACGCCGTAGCCGAGCAGCGAGAGCAGAGTCTTGCTCGCGTTCAAGTACCGGCGCCGGCTCTCGCTGTCGTCGATCGTGAGCAGCACTTGGGCGGCCGTGACGCCGAAGCCGCCGAGCACCTCTTGATACGCGTGCGCGAGCACGATCTGACCCGTGGCGGCCGCGGCCTGCTTGTCCTCGAGACGAGCGCGGCGCGGGTCGAGCTTGAGCTCGCGCGCGCCGAGCGCCACCGCACCCGACGACACGATCACGACCTCCTTGCCCTCGGCGCGCAAGTCGGCGACGTCGGCGCAAACGCTCTCGAGCCAGGCGCGATCGAGCGCGCCGGTCGCTTGATCGACGAACAGCGTCGAGCCGATCTTGATCACGAGCCGGCGAGAGCTCGAGAGCCACTCCGGGTTGTCGGTGCTGGTGGGCCTCGTCTGCGCTGCGTCGGCGTCGGGCGCGGCGGACGCGCCTCGCCCGCGCTTAGCCACGGGCCTGCGCGGCCGCACCGCGCGACACGGCCATCGCGCCGCTGCGCACGACCGTGACGACGTCGGTGATGCCCGCGACACGCTTCAAGAACCGATCGATCTCTTGGCTGCCGCCGACGACCTCGACCGTGTAGTGGCCGCTCTGATCGTTCAGCACGCGCGCGTCGAACTGCTGCAACGCGGCGGCGAGCTTGTCGGCGCCGCCGTTCGTGACGTGCAGCTTGAACAGCGCGAGCTCGCGCTCGATGTGATCCGCACCGGTCATGTCCGCGATCTCGACGACGTCGACGAGCTTGCCGAGCTGCTTGCTGATCTGGTCGATCACGCTGTCGGAGCCGCTCGTGACGAGCGTGAGCCGCGAAACCGTCGCATCGGCCGTCGGGGCGACGTTCAAGCTCTCGATGTTGTAGCCGCGCGATGAGAACAGATTCGCGACGCGGGCGAGCGCTCCGGCCTCGTTTTGCAGCAGGATCGAGATGATATGTCGCATGGTCGAAGGGGGCGCGCCGGGGCCGGATCGAGCATGTTCGCGCATGGCCCACGCTATTGCAACGCATGGGCTTTTCGTCAAAACTCGTTGGGCCGCGGGCCACAATCGCGCGGCCCACGCTTCGCGACCTACGCCCGATGGACAGTCAACCTCAGCCGAAACTAGGCGCCTCTCACCCGCTCGCCGGCACGAAGATGGCCGGCGCCGACATCATCATCCAGGTCCTCGCGGACGAGGGCGTCGAGACGATCTTCGGCTACAGCGGCGGCGCGATCCTGCCGACTTACGACGCGGTGTTCCGCTACAACGCCGCGCACGCGCAGGGCGGCGTCGAGCCGATGCCGCTGATCGTGCCCGCGAACGAGCAAGGCGCCGGGTTCATGGCCGCGGGCTACGCGCGTGCGAGCGGCCGCGTCGGCGTCGTGATGGTCACGTCGGGCCCCGGCGCGACGAACTGCGTGACGCCCGTGCGCGACTGCATGGCGGACTCGATTCCGATCGTGGTGATCTGCGGGCAGGTCGCGACCGGGTCGATCGGAACCGATGCGTTCCAAGAGGCACCCGTGAGCGCGCTGATGGGCTCCGTCGCGAAGCACGTGTTCCTCGTGACCGACCCGCTGCGCCTCGAGGCGACGATGCGCACGGCGTTCGAGATCGCGCGCACGGGCAGGCCCGGCCCCGTCGTGATCGACGTGCCCAAGGACGTCCAGAACTGGCTCGGCATCTTCCACGGCGACAGCTACTTGCCGATCCCGGGCTACCGGCGGCGGCTCGCCGCCGTCGAGGGCCACGCGCTGTCCGAAGAGCGCTGCGCGCAGTTCTTCGCGATGCTCGGCGAGAGCAAACGCCCGCTGATCTATGCCGGCGGCGGCGTGATCAACGCCAATGCGAGTGCGTCGCTACGCGCGCTCGCGAGCGCGTTCAAGATTCCCGTGACCACGACGCTGATGGGCCTCGGCGCGCTCGACACGACTCACCCGCTCTCGCTGCACATGCTCGGCATGCACGGTACCGCGAGCGCGAACTACGCGGTCGACGACTGCGACTTGCTCGTGACGCTCGGCGCACGCTTCGACGATCGCGTCGCGGCCGTGCCGAAGAAGTTCGCGGCGAAAGCGAAACGCGTGCTGCACTTCGACATCGATCCGTCCGAGATCCACAAGGTCAAGAGGGCCGACTGGCACCACGTGGGCTTGCTTGGGCCAGCGCTCGACGCGCTCGTCGCGTACGGGCGGCGCATCGGCTTCAACTCGGACTTCGCTCGCTGGCACGACGAGATCGCGGAGCTCAAGTCCACGTACCGCCTCAACTACGACCGCGACAGTCAGTTGATCCAGCCGCAGTACGTGATCGAGACGATGAACAAGATCACGCGCGGCGAGGCGATCATCTCGACCGGCGTCGGCCAGCACCAAATGTGGGCCGCGCAGTACTTCGACTTCCGCGAGCCGCGCTTGTGGATGACGTCCGGCAGCATGGGCACGATGGGCTTCGGCTTGCCCGCGGCGATCGGCGCGCAGTTCGCGCAGCCCGGCAAGCTCGTGATCGACGTCGACGGCGACGCGAGCATCCGCATGAATCTAGGCGAGCTCGAGACCGTCACGACTTATGGTCTGCCGATCAAGATCGTCGTGCTCAACAACTTCGGCGACGGCATGGTCATGCAGTGGCAACGGCTGTTCTTCAAGGGGCGCCTGTCCGCGAGCGACAAGTCGTTACGCAAGAAGGACTTCGTGAAGACCGCGCAGGCCGACGGCTTCGGCTATGCGAAGCGCCTCGACAAGAAGGCGGACGTGCCGCGCGTGCTCGAGGAGTTCCTGAGCTTCAAGGGCGCCGCGTTCCTCGAGGTCGTGATCGACCCGGAGGCGGGCGTCTATCCGATGGTGGGACCGGGGCTTTCGTACCTCGAGATGATCACGGGAGACTTCATCCCAAACCGCTACCAGCTCCAGAAGCCGCCCGAGCCGGACCAATCCGAGTCGTTCTGACGAAGCGGCTACTCCGCGCGAGCAAGAGGTCAAAGCACGCCGGCGTCCGCGAGGAGCGCGCGGAGCGGGCCGATCTCGTCCTCGTAGTGCCGCCAGCGATCGAGAGCTGTGCGGTAGATCGGCTGGCGGACTTGGACTGCGCTCGCGGTCGCGACCGGCGCAGCGTTCTCGTCGAACGCGAGGCAACGCGGATCCCACTCGAGCCCGCAAAACTCGAGGAGCCGGCGCGCCTCGCGCTCCGTGTGCTCGACGACGTCCTCGTAGCGCACCTCGGTATAGCTCGCAGCGGGAATCGTCTCGCGCCAGAGGCGCGCGAGCGAGTCGAAGCGCACGTAGTAGCGGCCGGTGTCGAGCAAGTCGAAAGCGTAGTCGTAATATTCGAACGTGGTTGCGAAGAGCTGCCGGTAGTTGCTCAAACAAGCATCGAGTGCGTTGCGCCGCAAGCAGATGATCCTCGCGTTCGGCAGCGCGCGGTGAATCATCGCCGAGTAGAGGAAATTCAGCGGCATTTTATCGATGAAGCGCGGCGCGCGGCCCGTCCTCGGCCGCGTGCTGTCGACATAGGCCGCGCCGAGTGCGCGAGCGTCGACGCGCGCGGCGGCCGCGAGCGTCTCGGCGTCGAGCACGCGATTCGACGCCGTCCCCGTCGCGCGCTTGACCGCGAGCGAGAAATTCGTGAGCTCGCCCGCCGAGAACACCGCCGGATGGCTCGACAGGATGCGCTCGACGAGCGTCGTGCCGGTGCGCGGCATGCCGACGATGAAGATCGGCTCCGCGGATTCGAACCCGGGACCTTTCGGCGCGGGCCGTGCGGTGAGCGCCGCCGCGTCGAACAGCGCCTCGTGTGCGGCGAACGACGCCTCTCGCCGCGCCCGCTTGCGGCGTTTGCCGCGCTCGAGATAGCGAAACGCCTCGGCGTAGCGGCCGACGTCCTCGGCCTGCTTCGCGAGCGCGTGACAGAGGTGCAGCTCCGCGTCCTCGCTGGGCGCCGCCGCGAGCTGGCGCTGGATTTCGGCGACCTCGGCTGCGCCGAACGGCGCCTTCGCGACCTGCGCGAGCGCGGACCACGGGCGGTAGTGCTTCGGGTCGAGCGCGAGCGCGCGCCGATACGCGTGAGCCGCGCGCTCGAAGTCGCCGACGAACTGCTCCGCAGCGCCGAGGTTGTAGTGGTACTGCACCCTGCTCGAGTCGCGCGCGACCGCGCGCCGAAACGGCTCGAGCGCCTCGGCGTGCGCGCCCGCGCGCGTGAGCACGACGCCGATCGTGTCGAGCGTGAGCGCGCGCTGCGGGTCGAACGCGAGCGCGCGCTGCGCAGACTCGAACGCGTCGCGGGGCCGGTGCAGCGCGATCAGGCAACGCCCGCGCTGCGCGTGATACTCGGGTTGGGTCGCGTCGCGCACCAGCGCGAGGTCGATGACTTCGAGCGCCTTGCCGAAGTTGCCGTGCTCGGCCGCGATCATCGCGAGCAGGAACAGCGCGGGCGCGCGCTCCGGATCCGCGCCGAGGACTTCGATGCAGATCTCGTGTGCGCGCTCGAAGTCGCGGCGATCGAACGCGAGCTCGGCCTCGCGCTGCAGCGCAGAAAGATCGGAGGCAGTCCCGCTAGCGGTCATGCCCCCGAATCATAGCCGACGTCACTCGCCGAGCGAGTAGGTGAACTTCAGGCCGATCTCGCGCGGCCGCAGCATCTCTTCCGCATAGCTGCGCACGTGCACCGGGTTGCCGTCGATATCGGTGACGGTCTGCACGAACGCCTGCCGGGAGCGCACGCCCGTGATCGCGAACTTGTTGAGCAAGTTCTGCGCGTACAGGCCCGCGGTCCAGTGGCCGCCGTGCAAGATCGCCGATGCGGTGTGCAACGCGTAGCCGCCGAGACGCTGGCCGCCCGCCCGCTCGCCGATCGTCGTGATCACGTCGCCGATCGCCGAGACGCCATAGTTGAAGCCGATGTTGCGGCCGGCGCTCAGAGGCAGGTTGTAGCCGAACGTGATCGTTCCTTGGTCCTGCGGCGAGCCGGGCAGCCGATCGCCAGGCTGGCCGTCGATCGTCCCGGTCGAAGCGAAACCTGGTGGCTGAAAGTCGTGCAGCACCGCCGGCGCGACCGCGGAGAGCTCGGCCGACGTGTGCGAGTAGCTGAGCCCTACGGTCATCCGCGGCGTGACCCTCGCATCGAGTGAGAGCTCGATACCCTTACTGCGTGCGCCGTCGCCGTTCGTGATGATCGGAAGCGCGCCGTTGTCGGTGATCGCGGCGAGCTGCGGGTCCTTCCAGTCGATGTAATAGAGCGCGCCGTTGAACGTGAGGCGCCGGTCGAGCCATTGGCTCCGGACGCCGACCTCGTAGTTCGTCGTCGTGTCCGGGAAGTACTGCACTTCGTTCGGCAGGGCACAGAGCGCCTGCGCGCCACTCGTTAGGTCGTCCGTCGTGCACGCGGCGATGCCGTTCGATCCGCCGATCCGGAACCCTTCGCTGATCGTGACGTAGCCCATCAGGTCGTTCGTGAAGTGATACGACGTGTTGATCTTGTAGAGCGAACCGCTGTCGCCCTGCGCGTCCTGCGAATGGTGGGTGCTGGTGTCAATCGCATCCGGCGGCGCGCCGAAGTAGGTATCGACCAGGGGAGTGTCGTAGAAACTGTCGATCGAGAGGTCGTATTTGTACCAGCGCCCGCCGACCGTGACCTGCCACTTGTCCGTGATGTCGTAGCCGACCTCGCCGAACGCGGCCTTCTCGGTCAAATCGTCTTCTTCATGGGCGATGTATTCGAGCGAATCGGGGCGCGAGAAGCCGTTGAACTCGTCGTAGTGCGGGGTGAACTCCTCGCTAAGCTTTCGCAAGTTCCGAGAGTAATAGAACAACCCGCCGATCCAGTTCAGCGGTCCTTTGCTGTTCGAGACGAGCCGCAACTCCTGGCTGAAGTTGCGGTCCTGCTGCGCGTCGTGCGTGTACGCGGTGAAGCTCGGGAACGCCTCGTAGCCGAACTCGAGCGTGATCAGCAAATCCGTCTGGTCGCGTTGGCCGACCTCGTTGAACGTGGAATAGCCCGTCGCCGACGTGAGCGTCGCAAAACCGAGGTCGGCGTTGATCTCGAGCGCCGCGAGCTTGTTCGTGCGGTCGTCCGGCTCGAGCACGCGGTTGGCTTCCTCGTACTGGCCGGTGCCGAACGCGAGCACGTGGTTCTCCGTGCGCCCGCCGACATCCATGTCCTGGTAGTAGTAGGACAGATTCGCGTCGATCGCGTCGGTCGGGCGCCAGCGCAGAGCTACGCGCCCCGACGTCGTCTGCTCGGTGTTCGTATCGTTCTTCCGATATAGATTCGCGGCCACGGCGGCCGGATCCTTGAGATCCGGCTCGGGGTCGGACACGCCGACCTCACGCACGAGATAAGGGCTGTCGATGAACCCTGGGTCGTTGTAGTAGTCGACGTTCGCGCGCAACGCGAGCTTGTCGCCGATCGGCACGTTCGCCGTCAAGCCGCTGCGGTAACCGAAGCTGTCGCTTTCTGCGAGATCGAACGTGCTCGCGCGGAAATCGAACTCGCTCTGCTCGAACTGCGGCCGGTTCGGCAAGTAGCGGATTGCACCGCCGAGCGTCCCGGACCCGTACAGCGTACCCTGCGGCCCGAGCAGAACTTCGACCCGCTGCATGTCGTTGAGCGCGAGGTCGACGTAGAGCGGTATGTCGCCGACGTACGTGGACACGACGTTGCCGCCGTTGTTGGCCATGAGCTCGGGCTTATCGATCGTCGTGAGGCTCAAGCCGCGTACGACAATCTGATTGGCGGATCGCTTGCCCTGATCGACGACGTAGAGTCCCGGCACGTTGCGGCCGAGCCCGGCGAGGTCGGTGATCGCGCGCGTTTCGAGCATGTTGCCGTCGAACGTCGCGATGTTGATCGGGATGTCTTGGATGTTCTGCTCGCGCCGCGTCGCGGTCACGACGATCTCTTCGACCGCGATCGGATCGTCCTGCGCGAACGCGGCGACCGGCAGCGCGGCCGCGGCGAGGGCCCCCGAGATCGCCACCGCGAGCCGCGTCCGGCGCAACGGCAAGCTCGATGGTCGCCGAGATTCGAGTCGATTACGCTCGTGCACGATGTCTCTCCCTCAGTTCGTCCCCGCGCCCACGACCCAGCACATCGCCCCGCGCGCATGATCGCTCCGAAATGGTGCGGAGGCGAATGCGCGGAATAATAGTCGCGCGACCGAGGAGCCCGCCGTGCGCAAGTCTCACTAACAGGCGTGCGCGCGTCTCACAACTCGTTAGCCGCCCGAGACATCTCCAGGACTCGGGGAATCGCCGCCAGCAGCGCTGCGAGATCGCCCGGCTCGATCACGAGCGGCGGCATCAAATAGATCACGTCGCCGAACGGGCGGACCCAGACGCCGTGCTCGACGAACCTGCGCCGAAGTGCGCCGAGATGCGCCGGCGCGCGCTCGAGCTGCACGACGCCGATCGCGCCCAGGACGCGCACGTCGCGAACTCCGGCTAGTCGCCGGCAGTCTTCGAGCCCATCGCGCAACCGATTGCCGATCGCGGCCACTTGAGCGAGACGCGGTTCGCGTTCGAACAGATCGAGCGACGCATTCGCGGCCGCGCACGCGAGCGGGTTACCCGCGAACGTCGGCCCGTGCATCAGCGCGAGCGCGGGATCGTCGCTCAAGAAAGCGCCGTATACGTGCGTCGCGGCAACCGTGGCCGCGAGCGGCAGCGTGCCGCCCGTGAGCGCCTTCGACAGCGTGAGCAGGTCGGGGACGACGCCGGCCTGCTCGCACGCGAACAGCGTGCCCGTGCGGCCGAAGCCCGTCGCGATCTCGTCGAGGATCAGCAACAGATCGTAGCGGCGCGCGACCGTCGCGATCTTCGCGAGCGTCTCCGGCGAGTGGAACTTCATGCCGCCCGCCGCCTGCACGAGCGGCTCGACGATGATCGCCGTCAGCTCGGCCGCGTGCGCCGCCACCGTGCGCTCGAAATGCGACGCGCTCTCGCGATCGGTAGGCAGCGGCACGACGATCTGGCGAGCGAGCGCGTCGCCGAACAGGCGATGCATCCCCTCCTCCGGATCGCAAACCGACATCGCCGCCAGCGTGTCGCCGTGATACGCGTGCTCGAACGCGACGAAACGCGTGCGCGCGCGCTCGCCGCGATTGAACCGGAATTGCAGCGCGATCTTCATCGCGACCTCGACCGCGACCGAGCCGGACTCGGTGAAGAAAACGTGCTCGAGCTCGCCGGGCAGCAGCTCCGCCAGCCGGCGCGCAAGCGTGAGCGCGGGCGCGTGCGCGAGACCACCGAGCATCACGTGCGGCATGCGCTCGAGCTGCACCTGCACCGCGGCCCGGATGTGCGGATGGTTGTAGCCGTGACACGCGGTCCACCACGACGCGATGCCGTCGATCAGCTCGCGACCGTCCGCGAGGTACAGCCGCACGCCGTCGGTCCGCTCGACGAGCAGCGGCTCGGGCGCAGTCTGCATCTGGCTGTAGGGCAGCCAGAGGTGCTGGGTGCTCATCGCCTCACTTCCCGGGGTTGTTGGCGGAATGGTATGCGAATGAGATCGGCTGCGCCGCGATCCTGAGGCGCGTCGACGCTAACCTTCCGCGCGCGCTCGGTATACTGAGGCGTCTTTACGGCTTCGAGCCGAGCTATGAAAGAGATCACCTGCTTCAAGGCGTACGACGTTCGCGGCCGCGTCCCGGCGGAGCTCGACGAGGACATCGCCTACCGCATCGGTCGCGGCTACGCGGCGTTCGTCAAGCCGAAGACCGTCGCGGTCGGCCGCGACATCCGCGCGTCGAGCCCGGCGCTCGCCGCCGCGCTCGCCCGGGGTCTCACCGATTCGGGCGTCGACGTGCTCGACATCGGCATCGGCGGCACCGAGCTCGCGTACTTCGCGACCTTCAGCCGCAAGCTCGACGGCGGCATCATGGTCACGGCGAGCCACAATCCGCCGGACTACAACGGCATGAAGATGGTTCGCGAGGAGTCGCGGCCGCTCAGCGCCGACACGGGGCTCAAGGACATTCGAGCGCTCGCCGAGCGCGGCGAGTTCGCGCCGGCTAACGCGGCGCGGCTCGGTGCGCGCCGTCGACGTGAAGCCGGACTACATCGCGCACCTACTGTCCTACGTCGATCGCAGCGCGCTCGCGCCGCTCAAGATCGTCGTGAACGCCGGCAACGGCGGCGCCGGGGCCGATCATCGACCTGCTCGAGCCGCATCTGCCGTTCAAGTTCGTGAAGATGTTTCACGAGCCGGACGGCACGTTCCCGAACGGCGTGCCGAACCCGATGATCGAGGAGAACCGCGCGCGTCACGATCGAGCGCGTGCGTGCGGAGCACGCCGACCTCGGGCTCGCGTGGGACGGCGACTACGACCGCTGCTTCTTCTTCGACGCGCGCGGCGACTTCATCGAGGGCTACTACATCGTCGGCCTGCTCGCGCAGAGCTTCTTGAAGAAGCACCCCGGCGAGCGAATCGTGCACGACCCGCGGCTCACCTGGAACACGCTCGACGTCGTCGCCGCCGCGGGCGGCGAAGCCGGTGCAGAGCAAGTCGGGGCACGCGTTCATCAAGCAGAAGATGCGCGAGGTCGACGCGATCTACGGCGGCGAGATGAGCGCGCACCACTATTTCCGCAAGTTCTCGTACGCCGATAGCGGCATGATCCCGTGGCTGCTCGTGACCGAGATCATGAGCCGCCAGAAGAAGTCCCTCGCGGACCTCGTCGGCGAGCGGATGCGACGCTTCCCGGCGAGCGGCGAGATCAATCGCAAAGTGCCCGACGCTGCAGGCCGCGATCGAAAAAGCGCAAGCCCGCTACGCCGCCGGCGCACTTTCGGTCGATCTCACGGACGGGCTCGGCGTCGACTTCGCCGACTGGCGCTTCAACCTGCGCGCCTCGAACACGGAGCCGCTGCTGCGCTTGAACGTCGAGAGCCGCGGCGACGCAGAGCTCATGCGCCGGCGCACCGAGGAGCTGCTCGCGCTGCTCGGCGGCGAGCCCGGATGAACGCGCGATGCCGCGCAAGCGAGCGACCGGGACGACGACTGCGCACGAGCCTTCGCTGGTCGCGGCGCTCGCCCGGCCTGCCGCGTACGACCACGACGTCGCGGTCCGTGCGCGTGGCCGAGACGCACATCTCCTGGGTGTTTCTGACCGGCGAGTACGCCTACAAGGTCAAGAAGCCGATCAAGCTCCCGTTCCTCGACTTCAGCTCGCTCGAGCGCCGGCAGCACTTCTGCGAGGAAGAGCTGCGGCTCAATCGGCGGCTCGCGCCGCAGCTCTATCTCGCGGTCGTGCCGATCGGCGGCCAGACCCAGGCGCCGCGCGTCGGCGTCGAGCCCGCGATCGAGTACGCCGTCAAGATGCGCGAGTTTCCCGACGACGCGCGGCTCGACCGGCGTCTCGCGGCCGGCGCGTTCGCTGCGGAGCCGCTGCGCGCGTTCGGCGCGCGGCTCGCGCGCTTCCACGCGGCGCAGCCGCCGCTCTCGCCGCGCGATCGCCGCGGCCAGCCGCGCTCGCCGGCCGCGCTCGAGAACTTCGACGAGCTCCGCCGTGCACCTGCGCGCGCGCGAGCTCGCGCGAGCTCGCGGCCGCTGCGCGAGTGGACCGAGGAGCGCGCCGCGTCGATCGCGCCGATCATCGAGCGGCGCGCGGCGGCCGGCCGCTACCGCGAGTGCCACGGCGACCTGCATCTCGAGAATTTGCTGATGCACGGCGGCGAGATCCTCGCGTTCGACGCGCTCGAGTTCGACGCGCGGCTGCGCGAGATCGACGTCATGAGCGAGGCGAGCTTTCTCGCGATGGATCTCGCCGCGCACGGCCGCGCCGATCTCGCGTACGACTTCCTGACCGCGTACCTCGAGGCCAGCGGCGACTACGACGGGCTCGACGTGCTGCGTTTCTATGCCGTCTATCTCGCGCTCGTGCGCGCGAAAGTGCGCGCGCTCAAGCGCCGCGCAGAAGTCCGCGCGAGGCCGGCCGCGCCGACGCTCGCGCCGTACCTCGAGACCGCGCGCGACCTCGTCGCGCCGCGCACGCCGCTGCTCGTCGATCACGCATGGGCTCTCGGGCAGCGGCAAGACACACGTGACGCAGCGACGCTGATCGGCGGCTTGCGCGCCGTGCGCGTGCGCTCCGACCTCGAGCGCAAACGCCTGCACGGCCTCGGCGCGAGCGCGCGTTCGGGCTCCGACGGTCGGCGGCGGCCTCTACGACTCGCGCGTCGACCGCCGCGACGTACGCGCGGCTCGCCGACGTCGCTGCCACCGCGCGTGCGCAACGGCTTCGACGCGATCGTCGACGCCGACCTTCCTGCGCCGCGCCGAGCGCGACGCGCTTTCGCGCGGCTCGCCGCGCAGCACGGCGCGCGCTTCGCGATCCTCGACTGCGTCGCGCCGGTCGATGTGCTCCGGCGCCGGATCGCTGCGCGCGCGGCCGCGGAGCACGACGCGTCCGAAGCGAGCCTCGACGGTTCTCGACCACCAGCTCGCCGAGCACGATCCGCTCGGCGCCGACGAGCAGCGCGCGACCCTCCGGTGCCCACCGACGCCCCACTCGACCTGCCGAAGCTGGTGAGCGCCCTCGTTCGCCGCTTGGACTAGCCCTTTGGGCCGGCTGGCCGCAACGGACCTCGAACACCCCGTCGAGACTGGAGGCTAGGAGCCCTCGGCCCCGGCGGCGCTTGAAACGCAGGGCTGGGACCCAAGATACCGGCCATTCTCACTATCGGGGCAGCCAGACAATGAACGATCAGAATCCGGTCCCCACGAACCCCGACGCAGTGTCGTCGGGCGCTCCCGCGTTGCCCGAGGACGTGCTGCTCGATCGTGCCCGTCCGCAACGTCGTGATGTTCCCGGGCGCGGTCACCCAGGTCGCGCTCGGCGCGCGAGATCTCGATGCGCGCGGCGCAGGAAGCCGTCACAGCACGGCCACAAGCTCGGCATCGTGCTGCAGAAGGACCCGAGCGTCGACGAGCCGGGCCCCGACGACCTGCACAAGATCGGCACGACGGTGACCGTGGTCCGCTACATCAAGGCGCCGAACGGCGTCCACCATCTGATCTGCCAGGGCGAGCAGCGCTTCCGCGTGGTCGACTATTTGAACGGCCTGCCGTTCCTCGCCGCGCGCTTCGACCTGATCTCCGACCAGCCGTCCGACGCGACCCGGCGATCGAGGCGCGCGCGGCGGTGCTCAAGCAGAAGGCCGTCGAGGCGATCGAGCTGCTGCCGCAGGTGCCGCCCGAGCTCGCGCCCGCGCTTCAGAACGTCGAGTCGCCGGGCGCGCTCGCGGACATGGTCGCGAGCCTGATCGACATCAAGCCCGGCCGAGAAGCAGACGATCCTCGAGGCGCTGAAGATTCGCGAGCGGCTCGACCTCGTGATCGAGTTCCTGACCCACCGGGTCGAGGTGCTCAAGCTCTCGAAGGAGATCGGCGAGCAGACGCAGGGCAAGATCGACGAGCGCCAGCGCGAGTACATCCTTCGCGAGCAGCTCAAGACGATCAAGAAGGAGCTCGGCGAGGACGAGACCGAGGACGAGCTCGACGAGCTGCGCAAGGCGATCAAGGACGCCGAGATGCCCGAGGAAGTCGCGCAACAGGCCGCGAAGGAGCTGCGCCGCCTCGAGAACATGCCCGAAGCGTCGACCGAGCACTCGATGGTGCGCACGTACCTCGACTGGCTCGTCGCGCTGCCGTGGTCGAAGCTCGACGAGGAGAACATCGACATCGCGAAGGCGCGCGCGATCCTCGACGCCGATCACTACGGCCTCGACAAGGTGAAGCGCCGGATCCTCGAGTACCTCGCGGTCCGCAAGCTGAACGCGAAGGGCCGCAGCCCGATCCTGTGCTTCGTCGGCCCGCCCGGCGTCGGCAAGACGTCGCTCGGCCAGAGCATCGCGCGCGCGCTCGGGCTCAAGTTCGTGCGCTCGAGCTTGGGCGGCGTGCACGACGAGTCCGAGATCCGCGGCCATCGGCGCACGTACATCGGCTCGCTGCCGGGCAACATCATGCAGAGCTTGCGCAAGGCCGGCACGCGCAATCCCGTGTTCATGCTCGACGAGATGGACAAGCTCGGCGTCGGCTTCCACGGCGACCCGTCGGCCGCGTTGCTCGAGGTGCTCGATCCCGAGCAGAACTCGACGTTCCGCGACCACTATCTCGACGTGCCGTTCGACCTGAGCAAGGTGCTGTTCGTCGGCACGGCGAACGTGCTCGAGAACATCCCCGGGGCGCTGCGCGACCGGATGGAGATCATCGAGCTGCCGGGCTACACGCAGGACGAGAAGCTCGCGATCGCTATGCGCTACCTCGTGCAGCGCCAGCTCGAC
>CAVOVT010000013.1:0-220335 GCA_963699925.1 uncultured Gammaproteobacteria bacterium
TCCAGGTCCGACGGAGGGCTGCTGGATCAGCAGCCGGACGACGGCTTCGACCGAGCCAAAGTCGCCCATCGGGGCGCTCGATCGAGGATCGTGAACGGCTTTCGGCGCAGATTGGTGATGTTGAAGTCCGAACGGCGAGTGGCCGCGTCGACCAAGCTATTGTTCCAGGCGTCGAGCGCCGTGATGACGTGGGAATTGAAACACTGATGCGCTTTCTCTTCGCGTCCGATATGCTGGCGAAACTTGTCCCTGATGAATTCGCTGAGTGTCAGCTCGCGCTTCAGGACGTTCGCCATTTCGATATGGAGCGGTTGTCCGCGGGCCGAACATTTTCAATGCGGATTTGATTGTCTCTGAGGTGGTGTCTGATCAGGTGATCGTCCGCCGCATCCGCGTGCCGGGCACGGTGCAGCCCGACGAGCGCTGACGCGCCCGTCGTGTCGGTTCCCACCGATGCCTGGGTAGGCAAGGTCGAGAACGTCACGACCGGCGACCGTGTCCGCAAAGGTCAGCCCCTCCGCCTCGATTTGCTCGCGTGACATCGCGGCGGCGGCAGCCCAGCTCACGATCAATCCGGGCTATGAGGGCACCAACAGGCGCCTCGAAAACCTCAATGTCCCTCCCGAGGTGATCGCCGACATCACCCGCACGCGGCAAGTCCCGCTGGCCTTTATCGGGCCGTCTCCGCGCGACGGCGTCGTGCTGACGCGCAATGCGACGGAGGGCATGAAGATGTCGGCCGGCGATGTTCTCTTCCGCATCGCGGACCTTTCGACCGTCTGGGTCCTCGCGGACGTGCCCGAATACGACCTCGCTAATGTGCAGATTGGCCAGATGGCGACGATCCGCGTCCGCAGCCTGCCGGGACAAAGCTTCCAGGGCCGGTGGTCTATTCCGCCCGCGTGAACATCGCCTGGAACAACCGCTCCGACTGGGCGACTCCCTCTTCGGTCAGAAGGACGGATTTAGCCTTGTTGACCGGGTCGCAGATCAACCCTTTGGCATGCAGTCGGTTCATCGCGGCCCAGTCAAAGCCCTTCCAGGCACGTCCATCGCGGTCCAGCGTCAAGTAGAGCAGCGCGAGGACTCGCGGACGACGGCGTGGTCGTCGACGAGCAGCACGGTGACCGTTTCGCCGCTCACGCGGCCGTCTCCGCGACAGGCAGATGCGCCTCGAAGCGCAACCCGGCGCCCACCTCGCTCGCGACGAGGAATCGTCCCCCCAACATTTCGACGCGCTCACGCATACCGCTCAAGCCGAATCCCAACGTTCCGGCCGAGAGATCGGCGCCTCGGCCGTCGTCTTGGACGCTGAGCATCACCTCGTCACCCGCCGCCGCTCTTCCGCGCCGCAAGGATATCTCGAGACGTCCGGCGCCCGCGTGCCGCGAGGAATTCGTGAGCCCTTCTTGTATCAGCCGGTAGAGCGCGAGATTGACCTGCTCGCCGAGCCCGTCGAGCGCTCCGCCGAACGCGAGAGAGAACTGGACGCCGGGCAGCCGGACGCGCCACTGGTCGACGAGGTTTTCGACCGCCGCGGCAAGGCCAAGCTCTTCGAGGCCGACCGGACGCAACCTGCGGATCATGCCGCTCACGGCGGCGTGCACGTGGTCCACGCTCTGAATGATCGCGCCCGCGGCCCTACTCGCGGGCGCGGCGTCCGCCGCGTCGCGAATCGCTACGGCGTCGAGCTTGATCGCGTTGAGATACTGACCGAGCTCGTCGTGCAGCTCGCGCGCGAGATGCTTGCGCTCGTCCTCTTCTGCCCGGATGTGGCGCTGCGCGAGCTCGCGATTCACTGCGAGCGCGCGCGCGAGCCGCGCCTCGGCTTGCTCGCGCGCGGCGAGCTCGAGGCGCGTCTGCCGATGGCGGCGGCCCGAGAACCACATGAGCCCCAGCGTCAGCACGATGAACGTCACGGGCAGCTCGTCGATCTGGAACATCTCCCACTGCCGCGTGCGTGCGTAGAGCCACTCGTCGAGCTGGAAGTAGGACGTAGCGACGAGGCTCAGCAGCGCGAGCGCGACGACGATCAAGAGGTCGCGGATCATGCTCCGTGACGGCGAGCCGCGCCGCGTCTGCATCTGCGCCTGCGTCTGTGTAACGGATTCGGACATGAGCATCACCTCGCGTCGGTCGACGTCGACCCTAGCGACGCGCCCATCGTCGGGAAAAATTCCCGACGACTCCGGGAAGCGTTCTCTGGTCACAGGTTCCATGTTGCCCGACACTTCCCGGCCACTCACGTCTCGTCGGAGCGACGATGCTCATGACCCGGCTCTTGCCGCGCGCCGCCTTGCTCTGTAGTCCTCTGTGCGCGCTCGCGCTGACCTCGACCGTACGCGCGGCGGAGCCTGACACCGAGAACGGCGCGGTGCCGACCGTCGTCGTCGTCGGCACGATGCCTCTGCCGGGCCACGAGCTCGATCCGAGCCGGATCGCGGCGCCGGTGCAGACCGCGACCGAGGAAGAGCTCGATCGCAGCCATGCGGTGGATCTCACGGCCTTCATGGACCGGATGCTCGGCAGCGTCTTCGTGAACGACGTCCAGAACAACCCGCTCCAGCCGGACATCAACTATCGCGGCTACACGGCGTCGCCGCTGCTCGGCACGCCGCAGGGCCTGTCCGTGTACATGGACGGCGTGCGCATGAACCAACCGTTCGGCGACGTCGTGAGCTGGGACCTGATCCCGCGGGTCGCGATCTCGGGGCTCACGCTGATCCCGGGCTCCAACCCACTGTTCGGCCTCAACACGCTCGGCGGCGCGCTGTCCGTGCGGACCAAGGACGGCTTCAGCGATCCGGGCAGCAGCGTGCAGCTCGGCTACGGATCCAACGACCGCACGCAGCTCGAGCTCGAGACCGGCAATCACACGGCGAACGGCCTGTACTGGTACGTCGCCGGTGACCACCTCGAGGAGGACGGCTGGCGCGACGATTCGCCGACGAATGCGAGCCAACTGCTCGGCAAGCTCGGCTGGCGAAACACGGACACCGACGTCGCGTTGACCGCCGCGTACGCCGACACGGACCTCACCGGCAACGGCTTCCAGGAGCAGCGCTTCCTCGCGCGCGACTACGCCAGCGTCTACACGAAGCCCGACAACACGCAGAACCAGTCGAGCCTGTTCAACATCACGGCTCGGCACGCCTTCAACGAGCGGTTGTCGTTCGCCGGCAACGTCTATCACCGCGACATCAAGACGTCGACGTTGAACGGCGACATCAACGACGACTCGTTGGGGGAGAACGTCTATCAGCCGACCCCCGCCGAGCAGGCGGCGCTCGCGGCCGCGGGCTACACGGGCTACCCGACGAGCGGCGAGAACGCCGCGAACACGCCGTTCCCGTCCTGGCGCTGCATCGCGAACGTTCTGCTCAACACCGAGCCGAACGAGAAGTGCAACGGCCTGAACAACCGCACGCACACGGCGCAGAACGACACCGGGGTCTCGGGCCAGCTCACTTGGAGCACGCGAGCACGGCGGGCGCCGTAATCAGTTCACCGTCGGCGCGGCGTACGACGAGAGCCACGCGCACTTCACGCAGTCCTCGCAGTTCGGCTACCTCACTCCGGACCGCGGCGTCACGACGGTGGATGGACCCGGCGCATTCGCCGACGGCACGCAAGACTCCGAGAACGCGCTCGACTCGCGCGTCGACCTCACCGGCCGAACGCATACGACGAGCGTGTTCGCGAGCGACTCCGTCGACCTCAGCTCCGCGCTCACGCTGACACTCTCGGGCCGCTACGACCGCACCGAGACGGCCAACAGCGACGCGATCACGCCGGCTGGGGAGCCCGGCTCCCTCGACGGCGACCACTCCTACAGCCGCTTCAACCCCGCGCTCGGGCTCACGTACAGCCCAAGTGCCGCGTTCGGCGCTTACTTCGGGTACAACGAAGGCAGCCGTGCGCCGTCGACGATCGAGCTCGGCTGTGCCGATCCCGCGAATCCTTGCCGCCTGCCGAACTCCCTGGCCGGGGACCCGCCGCTCGACCAAGTCGTTACGAAGACGTTCGAGGCGGGCGTGCGCGGCAGCCATGCGCAACTGTCTTGGAACGCCGGCGTGTTTCGCGCCAACAATCACGCGGACATCCTGTTCGTCGCGGACCAGCAGGACGGCTTCGGCTACTTCAAGAACTTCGGCGAGACGCGCCGCGAGGGCATCGAGCTCGGCGTCCACAGCCGCGCGGGCAAATTCGACTTCGGCGCGAACTACACGTGGCTCGATGCGACCTACCGCAGCGACGAGATCGTCGACGGCGAAGGCAACAGCACGAACGACGGCGTTGCGCCGGGCTTCGAAGGCGACATCGAGGTGCACCCGGGCGATCACATCCCGTTGACGCCTCAGAACTTGCTCAAAGGCTATGCGCAGTGGCAGATCGCCCCGAAGTTCTCGATCGACATGGACGTGATGTACGTGGGGAGCTCGTACGCGCGCGGCAACGAGGACAACCAGCACGAGCCCGATGGCGTCTACTATCTCGGCCCCGGCCAAACACCGGCCTACACCGTGGTGAATCTCGGCGCCGACTTCAGCCCGACCAAGCACATCAAGGTGTTCGTGCAGGTCGAAAATCTGTTCGATACGCAGTACTACACGGGCTCGCTGCTCGCGACCACGGGGTTCACCGACAGCGGCTCGTTCAACTCGCGGCCGTTTGCGGCCCCGGTGATCGACGGCGAGCGCCCGCTCGTTCACGCCACGTTCTACGCGCCCGGCGCGCCGCGCGCGCTCTGGTTCGGCGCCCACTACGCATTCGGCGGCGCCCACCGCTAGCGAGGAGCTCAGAGGGCGATCAGAGCGCCCAATAGAAGACCAGACCCAGGACGGCGACCAACAGCACTTTCTTGCCGACGTAGTAGACGGGATAGTTCCAGCTCTTGATCCGTCGCCCGAACGTCTGCACTTTGTGGAAATACTCGGCGAGCGTACTGGCGACGCCCTGCTTGTCGCCGACCTGATTCGGCGAGGCCCCGGCGCGCACGAGCCCGTGGCCGATCACGTGATTGATCCAGCGCACGACGCCGTTCTTGAGCGGGCGCTCGATGTCGCAGAGCAGGATGATCCGCGTCGTCGGCGTGCGATTCTCCGCGGTGTGCACGTAGGTCTCGTCGAAGATCACGGCTTCGCCGTCCTTCCAGTAGTAGCGTTCGCCGTCGACCGCGATCCAGCAGTCGGGTGAGTTCGGCGTCACGAGCCCGAGGTGGTAGCGCAGCGAGGTCGCGAACGGATCGCGGTGGGCACCGAGCCGCGCGCCAGGCGGCAATAGCGCGTACATCGCGGCGTTCAAAGACGGGATCGTGTTCACGAGCGCGGTCGCGCGCGGGCACAGCGCCTCCGCCGACGGCAGCGGGTCGTCGTACCACTTCAGATAGAAGCGCTTCCAGCCGGTCCGAAAGAACGTCTGGAAGCCCGCGTCGTTGTGCTTCTCGGCGGCCTTGATGTGGCCTTGATCGAAGAGCTTCAGGCCCTCGTCGCGCAGCAGCGTCCACTGATCGGCGAGCGGCTTGAGCTCCGGGAACTCGCGCACGTCGACGTACGCCGTCGTGGGCTTCGACGAGAACGCGTACATCAAGAGGTTGTACGGCGCCGCGAGCGTCGAGTGATCGAAGATTTGCCGTTTGAGCTTCAGGCGCACGCGGCCGCGGAGCTGGATCGCGGTCGCCGTCACGGCGAACAGCGCCACGACCCAGAACGCGGGCGACGCTAGGACGCGGTAGAAACCGGCTTCAATGGATGCGAGGACGTTCACTGCGAGCTCAGCCTTCGGCACCGGCGCGGGCGGCCGGATCTAGCTTGCGCATGGTAGCGGCCGGAGCAGTTCTCGGCCAACCACCTGGACCGCCCCGAGCGGCGGGCGATGCCCGCTGCAAGCCCCGCGGCTCTTGGGTTTGCGGACTTCAGCCGCCAGTCAGGTGCTCGAGCGCAAGATGCGGGCGGGCTGGATATCTCGCTTCGAGCACATGAAACACTGCTGGCTTTACGCCGTGCTTGCTTTCGCGCTCGCCTGGCTGCCTCTGCACGCGGACGAGACGCTGTCGCATGGCCGCTTTTCGACGGTCACGCTCTATCGTCCGACGGGCGAGGTCAAATCGTTCGTGCTGTTCCTGTCCGGCGACGGCGGCTGGAATCAGGGCGTCGTCGACATGGCGCAGGCGCTCGCGCACGACGGCGCGATGGTTGCGGGCATCGACGTGCCGAAGCTGCTCGCGAACCTCGACAAGGATAGCGGGGCGTGCGTATCGCCGGACGGCGATCTCGAGAACCTCTCCCACTACGTGCAGGGCTACGCGAAGCTGCCGACGTATCACACGCCGGTTCTCGTCGGCTATTCGTCGGGCGCGACCCTCGCGTATGCGATGCTCGCGCAAGCGCCGACGAACACGTTCGCGGGTGGACTGTCGCTCGGCTTCTGCCCGGACCTATTGCTGCACAAGACGCCTTGCGTCGGCGAAGGCTTGCACTTCAAACGCCGCAAGCAGGACGGCGGGATCGACGTGCAGCCGTCCGCGAAGCTCGGCAATCCGTGGATCGTGCTGAACGGAGCGCAAGATCAAGTCTGCGACGTCGGCGCTGCGCACGAGTTCGTCGCGCAAACGCACAACGCGAGCCTCGTCGAGCTCCCGAAGGTCGGCCACGGCTACTCCGTGCCGCGGAACTGGATGCCGCAGTTCCTGAGCGCGTTCCATTCGCTCGAGAGCGAAACGCACGCCGCGCTGCCGCCTCCGCCCGCGACCCTCGCGGACCTACCGCTCGTCGAGGTACCGGCCGCCGGGCAAGGCGACGCGTTCGCCGTGCTGCTGTCCGGCGACGGCGGCTGGGCCGGGCTCGACAAGGACGTCGCGGCGGCGCTCGCCGCGCAGGGCATCTCGGTGGTCGGGCTCGACTCGCTGCGTTACTTCTGGACCGCACGCACGCCGGATGCGCTCGCCGCGGACCTCGATCGGGTCCTGCGGTATTACACGGCGGCCTGGCACAAATCCCGCGCGCTGCTGATCGGCTATTCGCAAGGCGCCGACGTGCTGCCGTTCGCCGTGAACCGCTTGCCCGCGTCGTCGCGCTCGGTCGTCGAGCGCACCGTGATGATGGGGCCCGGCGAGAACGCTTCGTTCGAGTTCCACTTCACGAGCTGGCTCGGCGCGGACTCGGGCCTGCCGATCTTGCCCGAGGTCGCGCGGCTCGACGCGGGCACGACGCTGTGTTTCTACGGCAAGGACGAAGGCGATTCGCTCTGCCCGAAGGTGCCGGCCGGCCATGTGCAGGCCGTGCAGCTCGCGGGGGGCCACCATTTCGGCGGTGCGTACGACTCGCTCGCGCGCCGGATCACGGCCGGGCTCGATAAGCGCACGAAAGTCGGGTAGCGCCGCGGGCTCCACGCGCTCGCGCGGAGCCTAGTGCGTCATCGCGTAGATCGTGACGTTCACGGCGAGCCGCAGAGACAAGTTGACGAGCTCACCCGGATAACGCGGATCGTCGGCCCACTGCCACGCGTCGCCGTTGTCGTTGTTGAACGCGATGAGCATCATCAGCCGGCCCTTGTCATCGACGATTCCGCGCCACCGCGGGGTCTCACCGCGCCCCAGTCCGTAGCGGCCGCCTCCCATTACCATGCTCTCGTGCGGAATCATCACCTTCGTCATGCCGGGCAGATCGAACACCGTATGGAAGATCGGATGGTCGTCCGTGAGATCGATGATCGGCCGGTCCGGGAACACGCGCTTCAAGCTCTCCTCGAAGTAGGCCCAGTTGCGGTCGCCGAAGAAGCTGTCGCAGAACATGAACCCGCCGCGCAGCAGATACTCGCGGATGTTCGCGGCCTGCGCGTCGGTGAGCTGCCAAGACCCCGCGAGACCCACGATCATGAACGGCCAGTAGTCGATGTCGTCGCCGTCGTCGGGGTTCACGGGCTGCTCGACCGCGCGCACGTTCATGCGCGTGAGGCGCCTCAACATCTGCACCAGTAGGCGGTCGCCCTTCGGGTAGTCGTCGGTCCAGCCCGTGCCGCCCCGCCGCCAATCGCCGCCGCCCAAGAAGCCGCCGCGGGCGCTGGGATACATGAGCCGCCCGATCACGAGCTCGCCGGGCACCTGCCAGTCCTCTGGCAGCGGCGCCGCGGAATCCGCGCCCTCGAAGCCCGGATACTCGCGGAACGCCCTCGGCTGCGCCGCCGCGGCCTGCGCGAGCAGCAGCGCGGCCGCGACGATGGCCGCGCGCGCAAGAGCACCGAACGTCGTCCGGAAACTCGCTGCGTCCACGCGAGCGCGGTCGTGCATGGCTACTTCCGCCCGTCCGCGGCCGACGCCGCGAGCGCGGACAGGATCTTGTCGAGCCGGCGGCTGCGCGTGTCGGCTTCTTCGCCTCGAGCAGCGACTTCACGTGCTCGCGCTTGAGAAGGACGCAGCGTTGCCACGCGGCGGCCGCGCTCGTGTTGCGCTTCAGCGCCCCCGCCAAGTCCGGCGGAACGGCGTCGGTCGGCAGCGGTTGGTGTCGGCCTCGATGCTCACGTGCACCGCGGCGGCGACCTCGGCCTCCGCGAGCGTCGCCTTGTGCACGCCGAGGTGGAACACGCCGCCGTACATCATCAGCGAGCTGCGATAGCGAGCGCCGTTCACCGTGCCGCGCACGCGCTGTCCGTGCCGAGGCCCGCGGCCGCGGCAATCGCCTTCGGCACCACGACATAGTGGCCTCCGGGGAACGGGCAAGAGCTCGGCGGTGAACGATTGGGCCATCGCTTGCATGCTCACGCACCCCGGGAGTGGGGGTCAAGCGGACTACTGTCTGCCTCTGGTCGAATGTGCCCGAGAACGTCAAGCTATCGAAGCCAGTAGCGCGCCGGCCGCTGAACTACGAGGGCTCCCTATGGCCATTCAATCGCGTCTTGGAAGCGTGGTGCTTGTGTTCGCGCTGCTCTCGGCGTGCGCCACGAGCCCGACGGGGCGTCATCAATTGGCTCTCGTCTCCGAGAAAACGGCGATCGAGGCGTCGAAAGAGTCGTATCTGACACAGATGAACGAGCTCAAGTCCCAGGGCAAGCTCGTCACGGATCCGAGGGTGATTCAGCGCGTGGACCGCATCACGGGACGGCTCGTCGCGCAGGCCGTGATGAAGCGCCCCGACAGCGCGAAGTGGGACTGGAGCGTCGAGGTGATCGACGATCCGATGACGGTGAACGCGTGGTGCATGGCCGGCGGGCGCATGGCGGTGTACACGGGACTGCTGCAGAAGGTCGACCCGACCGACGACGAGCTCGCGCAGGTGATGGGCCACGAGATCTCGCACGCGCTCGCGAACCACACCGCCGAAAGGATGTCGGTCGCGTTAGCGACGCAGGCGGGCGTCGCGATCGCCGGAATCTTATCGGACAACGCCGCCGCGACGATGAGCGTGACCGCGCTCGCCGCGTCGGTTGCGGTCGAGCTGCCGAACAGCCGCGCGGCGGAGTCCGAGGCCGATCAGATCGGCATCGAGCTCGCGGCGAAAGCGGGCTATAACCCGAACGCCGCGATCTCGCTCTGGCAGAAGATGGGAAAGGTCGGCGGCGACTCTCCGCCGCAATTCTTGAGCACGCACCCGAGCCCCGGGAACCGCCAGGAGAAGCTCGCCGAGCTCGCGCCGAAAATGATGCCGTTCTATCAGCAGCCGGGCGAGCGGCCGACGTATCCGCTGAAGAAGGACCCGCTCGCGGCGCGTTAGTCGCCGCCTCCTTCCTTAGGACAAACAGACAAGCCTGAAGGAGCCGATGTCGAGCCAACCCGCCGAATCGGACAGCTCGATAGCCCTTCGGTAAGCGCTAGAGGAACCCGATCGCGCGGCCTGCCACCGCGACACCCAACCAGAGCCCCATCGAGACGATCGCGATCGTGCGCGCCAAGGCTGTCGCGCCCGTCGTGCTGCCGCGTAGCGCGTAGGGCTGGCGAACGGTGAACGTGAAAATGATCGCGGCTGCGAGCAAGGACATCTTCCACCAGAAGCCGATGTTCCAGTAGTACTTGCCGGCCGCGAGCGACGAGAACATGCCGTACCCGTCAGGATGATGAGGATCAAGCTGCCGATCAGCCACGGACGCGCCGCGGCCGCGACCTCGGACACTTTCTGATTGCGGAAGCCGAACCCGAGCAGGCGCACGTCGACCATGACGACCGCGCCGCCGATGATTGCGAGCGCGAGAATGTGGAAGCACTCGATCACGGCGAACGCGTATTTCGAGTTGTTGATCCACATGGCGAGCTCTGTCGACTCGATCCACTGAAACAGCGGATGCACGCACGGCGCTTCTCCTATTTCACGGCAATCGGCGGGAACCAGTTGTACGCGATCAAGCGCCCGCAGAACATGATCAAAACCCAGAGCGTGATCGACGCGATGCCGACGTAGTGCGCCGAGCTCGGCAGCGGCTTCGTGTCCCATTGCACTAGCCTGCGCGCCCATGAGGTAGTGGAACGCGACCGCGTTCAATCCGGCGAGCGCGAGAGCGACCAACTTGATGCGGAAGAAGATGCTGCCCCAATAGCGGACCGGCTCGCCGCAGAAGATGACGATGCCGCTCGCGACCATGATCACGAAGCCGACGAATATCCACGGCGACAGCCTCGCCCAGGTCTCCGCCGGCGTCGCGCTGCGCACTCCGCGGTTGAACAGCCGCAACTCCCAGAACAGCAGCGGCCCCAAGAACACGCAGAGGCCGATCACGTGAATGCCGTCGACACATCCCCAAACATACGTGGACTCGCGAAACGACGTGCTGAGATCAGTATCCTGGATCCACTGCAAAAAACTGACGAACCACGACGACACGCTCATTACCTCTTCGAAACCTCGTTCGACTGACGCGACGTCCCTTCAGTTCGATAGGACGCCGCGTCGCGGGGCGCGCGGCATTCTACGTGTGCCCACCGAGAGCGGCCAACCGGGCAGCGTGAAGATAGTTGAAGCCGCCGCCGAAGCCGGTTCGCGAGCCGGCTCGTCGCGACGACGCAAATGGTTTCGGCCGGACATGGTTGACGTCTACCGCGTTTGTCTATAACCTATTAGTTATACAACCGTAGAGTTATGCATGGACGACACGAGCCGCCTGAACGCCACTTTCCTCGCGCTGGCCGACCCGACGCGGCGCGCGATTCTCGCGCGACTCGCGTCCGGCGAAGCCTCGGTCAACGAGCTCGCCGCTCCGTTCGAGATGAGCCAGCCCGCGATCTCGAAGCACCTCAAGATGCTCGAGCGTGCCGGGCTCGATCTCGCGCGGCCGCGACGCGCAGCGCCGACCCTGCCGGATCGAGCCCCAATCCGCTCGAGGACGCCTGGGGCTGGCTCGAACGCTACCGCGAGATCTGGGACGCGAATTTCGCGCGGCTCGACGATCTGCTCGACGAGCTCCAGGCAACGAAGAAAGCACGTAAACGATTAAAGAAGAAATAGGAGTACGGCAATGGCGAAGGTATCACCGTTCTTATGGTTCGAAGGGAACATGCAGGAGGCCGTGACCTTCTACCTGTCGGTGTTCAAGGACTCGCGGCTCGTCGCGATGAGCCCCGCGATGGCAACGTTCGAGCTGCTCGGCCAGAGATTCCTCGCGCTGAACGCGCACCCGCATCAGAAGTTCAACGAGGCGATCTCGTTCTTCATCGACTGCGACGCTCAGGCCGAGGTCGACTACTACTGGGACAAGCTGGCCGAGGGCGGCAGCCACCAGCAGTGCGGCTGGCTCAAGGACCGGTTCGGGCTCTCGTGGCAAGTGATCCCGAAGGCGCTCGGGCGATTCCTGATGGACGAAGACCGAGAGAAGGCGAACCGCGTGATGCAGGCGATGCTGAAGATGAAGAAGATCGTGATCGCGGATCTCGAAGCGGCCTACCAAGGCTAGGAGGAACGATGGCAACGCAGAACAAGAGCACGGTCGCCCTACCGAACGATCGCGACGTCGTCGTCGACGCGCGCGTTCAACGCGCCGCGAGCGCTCGTCTACGACGCGTACACTAACCCTGAGCTCGTCTCGCGCTGGCTGCTCGGCCCGCCGGGCTGGACGATGCCGGTCTGCGAGATGGACGTGCGCGTCGGCGGCAAGTTCCGCTGGCGCTGGCGCAACGAGGCCGGAACGGAGTTCGGGTTCAGCGGCGTGTTCAAGGAGGTCGTGCGCCCGTCGCGGATCGTGCACACGGAAATCTACGAGCCCGGCGACGTCGGCGGCGAGATGGGCGAGGCGCTGATCACCGCGACATGGGCCGAGAAGGCCGGCGTCACGACGCACACGATGACGATCCGCTACGCGTCGAAAGAGGTGCGCGACGCGGCGCTCAAAACCGGCATGACGGACGGCATGGAGATGAGCTTCCAGAAGCTCGACGAGCTGCTCGCGGAAGCAGGCTAGGGCGAGATCACCGGGCCCGGGGGCCACCCTCCCCCGTGCTCACGCTCGCCGATCCCTCGGGCTGGCAGATGTCGGTGATGCAGATCGACTCGAGCGTGCGGCCTTCCGGCGGCACCTCGATGCCGCGCTCCATCATCAGCTTGCGGAGCAGCGCGGCGGTCTCGGGATGCGGAATCGCGGACTGCACGCCGACGCGCACGAGGCCGTCCGCGTAGTCGATCGCGCGCCAGTTGCACGCCCGCGAGCTTGTGGATCGTGTCGCGGCTGCCGATGTCGTGAGCGTCCAAGTCGGCGCCGTGATCGACGAGCATCTGCACGACCTCGTTGCGGCCCTTGTGCGCCGCGCCCATGAGCGCCGTGCGGCCTTCGGAGTTGTGCAGCGTTCACGTCGAGCCCGAGGTCGAGCAGCATCTTGACCGTCTCGTCGTTCGCGTCGCGCGACCACTCGTAGGTCACGCCCTCGACCCAGCCGATGCCCGACGCGACCATCAGCGGCGTCGTGCCGTCGTCCGTGTCGAGCTTCGGATCGGCGCCGTGCTCGAGCAGGAGCTTCATCAGCACCAGGTCGCTCGACTGCGCGGCGCGCAGGAACGGCGTCGCGCCGTCCTCGTAGAGCCACTGGTGCGTGAAGACCGTGCGCGTCTCGGTGCTCGAGTGCATCCGCGCGTTCACGTCGGCGCCGCCGTCGATCAGCAGCTTGATGATCTCGAGGTGATCCATGTCGGGCTTGCGCGTCGGATAGTCGCCGCCCTCGATGTTGCGGTTGTCGGTCGCGATGTAGAGCGGGCTCCAGCCGCCCTTGTTCTGGATCCTCGGATCGGCGCCGCGCTCGAGCAGGAACGCCGCGAGCTTGTAGTAGCGGTTTTGCACGGCCGTGAGCAGCGGCGTCCAGCCGCCCTCGGTCTGCTGGTTAACGTCGGCGCCGTGCTCGAGCATGATCCTCGCGGACTCGATGTCGCCCTGGCGCGCGGAGAACACGAGCGGCGTCACGCCGCCCCAGAGCTCGGGCGCGCGGTTCGGGCCCGGCGCCGGCGGCGCGTCGACGTCGTCGGAGCCGCCGCTCGCCGCGGGAGCCGGGGGCCGCCTCGAGCGCCTTCAGCGCACGCTCGCGCTGCGCCTTGAGCGCCGCGGCCTCTTTCGGATCCTCGGGCGGAACCTCGCCGAGCCCCGAGCGCGACTGAACTCGCCGGCCGGCCTGGCCGATCTCCTTCACGAACTCGTTGAGGCGGCTCTGGACGGTCGGTGCGAGATACGGCCGGCGGCCGCGGGGGATCGCCTTCGACTGCGCGGCGACGTCGGCGCCGCGCTCGAGCAGCAGCGCCACGGCCGCGGGATGCTCGTACGCGGCCGCCCACATTAGCGGCGTGGTGCCGCGCAGATTCTCGGTCGCGTTCACGTTCGCGCCGCGCTCGATCAACAGCGGAGAGCGTCTCGGAATTGCCGGTGCGTGCGGCCATCATCAGCGCGGTTTCGCCGTTCGGCCGCGCCTCGTTCGCGTCGGCGCCCGCATCGAGCAGCAGGCGGACGAGCTCGGGATTGCCGTTCTGGCACGCGAGCGACAACGGCGTCGCGCCGTCGCGGTTGGCCTGCGTGACGGATGCGCCGGCCTTGACGAGCGCCCTCGCCGTCGCGACGTCGTCCCGGTAGACGGCCCACTGCAGCGCCGTCGCGCCGTCGGCTTGGCCGCGTTCACGTCCGCGTGCTGCTCGAGCAGCTTCTCGACGGCCTTCGCATCGCCGTTCATCGCCGCATCGGCGAGCTCGGTCTGCGCGCGAGCGAGACCGGCGATGCCGAGCGATAGCGCGGCGGCGCCGGCCCAAAGGCCCGCACGTAGCGGCAATCGTCGGTAGGCTCTCGTCACGCGCAATCCTCAGACTCGTCGGCAGCTTACATGCTAAGGCAGCCGGCCAGACGGGCTTAAGACGCGGACCCTTTATTTTTCTCTCGGGGCTAGTACGGATTCGCGATCGGCAGGTCCTCCGCCGGGAACAGCGTGATGATCTTCGCGCCCGTCGGCGTGAGCACCACCTCTTCCTCGATGCGCGCGGCCGAGATGCCGTCGGTCGCGGGGCAGTAGGTCTCGACGGCGAACACCATGCCGGCCTTGAGCTCGATCGGGTCGCGGAACGAGGTGACGCGCGAGATCAGCGGCCGCTCGTGCAGGCCGAGGCCCAAGCCGTGGCAGAAGTTCAGGCCGAACGCGTCGATCTCGCTCGCGAAGCCGATCTCGTCGGCCGTCGGCAACGCGTGCGCGACCTCGTCGCTGCCCATGCCGGGCTTGAGCAGCTCGATCGTGCGATCCATCCACTCGCGCGCCTTGCGGTACGCGGTGCGCTGCGGCGCCGTCGCGCGGCCGACCGTGAACGTGCGGTAGTAGCACGTGCGGTAGCCGATGAACGAGTGGATCACGTCGAAGAACGCCTGGTCGCCGGGCCGGATCAGCCGATCGGTGAAGTTGTGCGGATGCGGCGAGCAGCGCTCGCCCGAGATCGAGTTGATCGCCTCGACGCAGTCCGAGCCCATCTCGTACAAGCGGCTCGTCGCGAGCGCGACGATCTGCGACTCCTTGACGCCGGGCTTCAGCGCCTCGGAGATGTCCTGGTAGACGCCGTCGACCATCGCGGCCGCCATGTTGAGCAGCGTGATCTCGTCGTGGCTCTTGATCTCGCGCGCGAGCAGCATCGTCTGCTGGCCGTCGCGCACCTCGATGCCCGCCTTCTGCAGCTCGAACAGCATCGGCGGCTCGACGACGTCCACGCCGAGCGGCATGTCGCCGACGCCTTCGGCGTCCAGGATCGCCTTGATCTCCCGCGCGGCGTCGCGGAACAAGCGTGATGTCGCTGCCGACCGCGCCGCGCATGCCGAGCATGCCCGCGCGGCAGTGATCGTTATGGAGCCACGGCGCGTAGAGCTTGTGGTGCTTCGCGGCCGAGCCGAAGTCCCAGATGTACGGATCGCCGTTGCCGGTGAGCAGCGAGTAGCGCATCAGCTTGTCGCGCGCCCACTCGCCGATCACGGTGCTCGTGGTGTAGCGGATGTTGTGCTGGTCGAACGAGAGCAGCGCGCCGAGGCCCGAGCCCGCGAGCGCCTGGCGCACGCGCGCGAGGCGATAGGCGTGCAGCCGGCGGAAGTTCACGCGCTCCTCGAAGTCGACCTGCGTGTGGCCCGGCGCCTGCAGCGGCCGCTTCCACTGGTGGCGCGGGTCGATGTCGTCCTCGTTCACGACCTGCGGCTCGACGAGCGCCGACTTCCCGCCTTTTCTGATCGGTGCCGCCTTCGCTGCGGTCTTGGTCCTTCGCCTTCTTCGCGTTCTTGGCCATGCTGTCCTCTCGTTCCAATGGCGAATCGAACCGCGCGCGCACGCCGGCCCCGTGCCCATGGCGGCGCCCGAGTCGTTCGCTCGAGTGGGGTCCGGCGATGCCGTGGCGGTCCGGCAGCCATCGATTGTACGCGCGGCCGCGCGCTAGAACAGCTTCGTGAACAGCCAGTAGAGGCTGCCCGACAGCACGATCGCCATCGGCAGCGTGAGCACCCAGGCCATGATCAGGTTGCGCACCGTGGCCCACTGGAGCCCCGAGCGATTCGCGGCCATCGTGCCCGCGACGCCCGAGGACAGCACGTGAGTCGTCGACACGGGCAAGCCGAACATGTCCGCCGCGCCGATCGTCGCCATCGCAATCAGCTCGGCCGACGCGCCCTGCGCGTAAGTCAGGTGCGTCTTGCCGATCTTCTCGCCGACCGTGACGCACGATGCGCTTCCAGCCGACCATCGTGCCGAGGCCGAGCGCGATCGCGACGGCCACCTTGACCCAGAGCGGGATGAACTTCGTCGAGTTGTCGATCTCGCTCTTGAACGCCGTGACATTCTTCTGCGTGTCGGGATCGAACTTGACTCCGCCCTTGCCGAACGCGCGCAGCGCCTCGGACGTGAGGTACATGTCGTTGCGCACGTTGCCGACAGCCTCGACCGGCACGCGCGCGAGCGAGCCGTAGTCGCGCACTTGCTTGCCGATGTCGCCAACGAGCGCCGCGAGCGGCGGGTACGACGGTGGCGTTGCATCTGCTTCGTGCGCACGTACTCGGCGAGCACCGCGCGCGGATCCGCGGGCGCCGCCGCGGGGGCGCTCTGCACGAGCGAGCGCTGCGTGACCTCGGCGACCGCGACGAACTTCGTCATCTCGGTCTCAGGCATCGCGCGGTTGAGCGCATACGCGATCGGCACGGTGCCGACGAGGATCAACATGATCAGGCCCATGCCCTTCTGGCCGTCGTTCGAACCGTGCGCGAACGACACGCCGGTGCAGGTCAACACGAGAATTCCGCGAATCCAGCGGGCGGCGGCGCGCCCTTCTTCGGCTCCTGGAAGAGCTCTTTACGATTGACGGCTCCCTTGAGCGCGAGCAGCAATAGGGCGGACGCGACGAAGCCGACCAGCGGCGAGAGCAGCAGCGCATACCCGACGTTCGTCGCCTGGCCCCAGTCGACGCCGGCCGTGCCGTCGCGGCCGTGCATCAGCGCGTTCGCGATGCCGACGCCGATCATCGAGCCGATCAGCGTGTGCGAAGACGATGCGGGCAGCCCGAGCCACCACGTGCCGAGGTTCCAGACGATCGCCGCGATCAACAGAGCGAAGACCATCGCGAAGCCCGCGTGCGAGCCGACCTGCAGTATCAGCTCGACCGGCAGCAGCGAGATGATGCCGAATGCGACCGCGCCGCTCGACCAGAGCACGCCGAGGAAATTGAACAGGCCAGACCAGATCACGGCGAACGTCGGCGGCAGCGAGTGCGTGTAGATCACCGTCGCGACCGCGTTCGCCGTGTCGTGGAAGCCGTTCACGAACTCGAACCCGAGCGCGATCAGCAGCGCGATGCCGAGCAGCACGAAGGGCAGGTAGGTCGTTACCACCGCGCCCGCGGCGGTTACGTCGCGGCTCAGGCTCAACGCGGCGTAGGTCACGCCGGTGACGAGCAGCACGATGAACACCGTGATCGTGACGAGGTTTGGCTTTTGGTCGAGCTGCGGCCGGTGATGGTCGGTCGGGGCCGGCTGGGCATCGAGCGCGATGTGGGCGGTGGCCGTATTCATTGTTGTAGTGCTCCGGATGGGACGGCGACGAATTGCGGATGGTCTACCTCGGATGTTTCAGGATCGTGTCAGGCCGAGCGGCAGGCCGTTATGCCGCTTCCTGGCCGTCCCGAGTACCATCTCCGGGAGCCCCGCGAGTGAGGCCAGCAGTGCAGCCCGCCACGATCTTCTCGGACATCCAGGCGACCGCGGCCGAGTTGCGCCGCGACGCCGCGAGCCGGTTTCAGACTCGTGAGGCGAGCGAGTGCGGCGCAGCGTGCCGGACCGTCGTCGCGGCGCTCGAGGCCGAATTCGCCGCGCAGCGCGCGGCCGGCGCAACGATCGCGTGCGCCGCGGGTTGCGCGTTCTGCTGTCACCAACGCGTCGGCGTGTTCGCGCACGAGGCGGTCGCGTTGCTCCACCACGTGCGCACGCAGGTGCCGCGCGATCATGCGGAAGCGATCGAGCGCAGAATCCGCGCAAACGCGAAGACGATCGACAGCTGGACGCCCGAGCAGCACCGCTCCGCGAATCTAACCTGTGCACTGCTCGTCGACGGCCGCTGCGCGGCGTACGACGCGCGCCCGTCCGCATGCGCACGCTACCACTCGCTGAGCCGGGCGCGGTGCGAATACTCGTACGAGCATCCGGAGCACATCGGCACGCCGCGCAACTCCCGCCCGGCGCTCGCGCAGATTCAGGACTTCGCGGCGGCGCTCGACTCGGCGACGGAAGCGGCGCTCATCGATGCGGGGCTGTCCGCCGAAAAGCGCGAGCTGCATCAAACGTTGCGCGCGCTGCTCGACGACCCGAGCGGTTGGTCCAGCCTCACGCCGTCATCAGCGCCGTGATCGTCGTCCGGTAAGCGACTTCTTCGTAGGCCTCGAGCATGCGCTCGATCGGCACGACGGTCGTCGCGAGCGTCTTGGCGTCGTAGCGGCCCTTCTCGAGCAGCTCGACGAAGCGCGGGATGTCGCTCATCGGGCTGCAGCCGCCGGCTTGGCCGCCGTGATGCGTGACGCCGCCGATCGCGAACAGGTTTCCGGGCAGGACGAGGTCGCCGCGGATGATGCTCGTCGTGATCAGCTGCCCGCCGAGCGCGCACATCTGATACGCCTGCTGCATCGGCAGCAGGCCCGTCGGATCGGGGCCGTGCTCGAGCCTCGGCGTCACGTGCTCCAGGCCCGCGGCCTCGATCACATAGTCCGCGCCGGCGCCCGGGCGGCGGCCGGCCGGATTGCGGCCGCCCGCCCAGAGACGCGACGGTCGGCCAGGTCGTGAGCGAGCGCACGCGCGTCGACGAGCCCGTCGCCTTCGACGTTGGGATCGAGCACGTGCGTCGCGCCGACCTTCGTCGCCGCGTCGCGCCGCACGCCGATCGGATCGATGCGCGATGATCGTCGTCGCGCCGGCGATCCGCGCGCCCTGCATCGGCGCTCAATCCGAGCGGCCCGCAGCCGACGACCGCGACGCTCGACGCGGGCTCGATCTGCATCAGCGCGTGCGCCGTCGTCGCGCCGAGGCCCGCGACCGCGACGCAACTGCACGCCATGCCGACGTCGGCGCGCGGGCAGCTTCGTGAAGATCGGCACGACCCACTCTTCGAACGTGACCATGAGCTCGGCCAAGCCGCCGATGTGCGAGTTCTCGTAGACGGGCGTGCCGTCGCGCAGGTCCGCGATCGCGACGAGATCGTCCGGGCCGATCGCGCTCAGGAACTGGCACATGTCGGAGCGGCCGCGCAGGCACCGATAGCACGCGCCGCAATGCGGCGTGCCCGACACGCAGACGCGATCGCCGACCTGCACGCGCCGCACCTCGGGACCGACGGCCTCGACGATGCCGACGCCGCCGTGGCCCTGGATCACGGCCATGTCGTTCAGCCGCCGCGCGCCGGGCGGCGCCGCGAGCGCGCTCGGCCGCGCGGCGGCCGGCGGCTGAATGCCGAGCACGGGCGGCACGTTCGAGTAGCAGAGGTTCGTGGCCTCGGTGCGCACGACGACCTGGCGGCCGCCGATCGGCCGCAGCGTCGCCTCTTGCAGCGTCGTGCGGCCCGGGCCTTCGCCGCGCGAGATCCAGGCTTTGAATCGCTTGCGGGTCTTGACGGCGGGCGCCTGGCCGAACGCGCCGGTCTGCGCGAGCAGTGCCGCGCCGCCGGCGGCTACGGCGGTCTTCAACAGCCCGCGCCGCGACAGTGGTTCGTCGTTGCTCATTTCGCCCCCTTGCCCCTCGTCCAGCCATCTTCGCGCACGCGGCGCTCGTCGAAAAGCCCGCTTCGACACCGTTCACGGCCTGCACTCCGCCGCGAGCCACCGCCGGACCACTGCACCGAGACGATCGTGCTGAGCCGGCCGCCGGCCGGGGCGCCGCCGCCGGGTCGCCGCGCGTGAGCCGACCTCGCGCGCTCCGCGCATGTCCGCTAACATGAAACCGTTCCCGCATAGAACAACAGCGCCGGCATGCCCGATCTCCTCTGGGTCATGGGTGACGCGCGCTAATCCTGGGTTTTTGCCGTGCTGTCAGGACACTCTGCTCGCGGTAGCTGTCCCCATCGGACTCAAGGCTGGAATGCTGGTGATTGGACGAACGCTCAAGCACTTCAAGGTAGTCGGAAGCCTAGGGAAAGGCGGCATGGGCGAGGTCTGGGTCGCCGAAGACCTAAAGCTCCATCGCCGCGTCGCGCTCAAGATCCTGTCTTCGGAGTTCGCGGCAGATCCGGCGTGGCAGCATCGCTTCAAGCGCGAGGCACAGGCTATCGCGGCTCTCAATCACCCGAACATCGTGATGATCTACTCGATCGAGGAATGCGACGGTCTGAGATTCTTCACCATGGAGCTCGTCGACGGCCGAACGCTCGCCGAGCTGATCCCTGACGGCGGTCTTGAGCTCGAAGAATTCTTGGCGATTGCGTTACCGCTGGCCGACGCTGTGGGCTCTGCTCACGGCAAGGGGGTAACACATCGAGACCTCAAGCCGGCGAACGTCATGATCGATGCGTTGGGGCGGGTCAAGGTGCTCGACTTCGGCTTGGCGATCCAAGCCCGCCCGGCGCCGCGGCCGACGGCCGTCGCCGGTGCACCCATGACCGACGGTCCCGGCATGACGCGTGACGGCGAGGTGGCGGGCACGCTGCCCTACATGTCGCCGGAGCAGATTCAAGGCGAGCGCGTGAGCACATCCTCGGACGTGTTCTCGCTCGGCGTGATCCTCCACGAGATGTTGGCCGGACGGCGGCCGTTCTCAGGCCCCTCCGAGATCGCATTGGCTGCCTCGATTTTACGCGACGAGCCTCCGCCAATCAGCGCTTCGCGTCCGGAGCTATCGAAGGAGCTCGATATCATCGTCGCGCGCTGCCTGAGCAAGGCTCCCTCAGCGCGTTATGCAACGGCCAGCGAACTGCTCGACGCGCTACGGCAAGTGCGAGCGCAAACGCCGCAACGATCTGACGTCGCGCCCATCGCCAACGACGAGCTATTCGCCCGACCGGCGGTCGCCGTGCTCCCATTCGCAAACATGAGCGGCGACGCGGAACAAGAGTATTTCGTCGACGGCATCACTCAGGACATCGTCAGCGCACTGTCCTATTGGCGCTGGTTCCCGGTGATCGCGAGAAACTCGACGCTCGCCTACAAGAACAAGGCCGTCGATGTCGCGGAGATCGCCCAGAAGATCGGTGCCAGATATTTGTTGGAGGGCAGCGTGCGCAAGGTCGGCGCGCGTGTTCGCATCACGGCTCAACTGATCGACGCGGCGACGACGCACCAGATTTGGACGCGGCGCTACGACAGGGATCTTACTGACATCTTCGAAGTGCAGGACGAGATTTCTGCGAGCATCGTCGCGAGCCTCGAACCGGAGCTACAGAGGGCCGAGCAGCAGCGCGCGATGCGTAAGCGACCGCAGGACTTCGGCGCGTGGGACTGCTGCCAACGGGCGCTGGCTCACCAGTGGAAGTTCACGCCGAACGACTACGAGCAAGCGATCGCGCTTGCCCGCCGAGGCATCGCGCTCGACCCGTCTTCCAGCTATGCGAGGTCGATGCTCGCGATCTGTTTGTTCGAGCAGACGATGGCGGGGTGGTCGGCTGACGCGCCGCAGACCTTTCGCGACAGCTTCGACGCCGCGAGCGAGGCGGTCGCACTCGACGACAAGGACTGGCTCGGCTACTTCATGAAAGGTATGGGTTACCTCTGGACGCAGCGAGCTTACGACCTCGGAATGGAAGCGCTTCGCCACGCCGTCACCCTGAATCCAAGCGCGCCGAGCGCCTACCACGGACTGGCCTGTCTGTTGAGTTTCGCTGGTCACTGGAGAGAGGCGATCCCGCCCCTGCACAAAGTATTCAGACTCGACCCACAGTATCGATTCGCGGCTTCCGCGCAGGCCGACCTCTGCCTCGCTCACCTGCTCTTGCGAGAGTTCGACAAAGCCCGAGAGCTCGGCGAAAAAGCGATTGGCGTGCAGCCGTCGTTCGTGCGTTCCTATCAGCGCCTCGCCTGTTGCCTAGGTCACATGGGAGAGGAATCGCAAGCCCGCGCCGTGGCAGAGCAACTGCTGCACCGGCAGCCGCACTTCTCGCTGAAGTACGTCGACGCCACGTATCCGTTCAAGCACACCGAGGACCGTGACTTCTTCTTGGAAGGGCTGCAGAGGGCCGGACTGAAGGTCGCGTGAGCTCAGAGGGAGCCTTCGCTCCCCTTTCTAATGTCGCGTTCTCAGGTCAGCAGCCAGCCGCCGTCGAGCACGAGGTTGATCCCGTTGACGCCGCGGTTCGTGAACAGGAAGTCCACGGCGCCGACCACGTCCTCGGTCGTCGCGAGACGACCGCCGGGCGTGCGCTTCTCGATGTTCGCGATCGCGTCTTTCTTGTCGGACCACGCGGGGCTGTCCGAGATGATGCCGGGATGGATCGCGTTGAAGCGCACCGGAGCGAGCTCGACCGCGAGCGTGCGGATCAAGCTGCTCACGGCGCCGTTCACCGTGGTGATCGACGTCGAGCCCGGATAAGGCCGCTCGCTCGCAAGCCCGCCAAACAGCACGGCCGAAGAGCCGGCGCCCATCCGCGTGTAGAGCGTGTGCGCGACTTCCGTGTACCCGATCAGTTTCATCGTCACGATGCGTCGCGCGCGCGCAATGTCGTAGTCGCGCGCGCTGTTGTAGTCACGCTCGACCGCGACGAGCGCGAGTCGATCGACGTGCTCGAGGTCCGCGAGCGCGGCCTCGATCGACTCGGGGAGCGCGACGTCGAGCGCGATCCCGCGTACTTTCGCGCCGATCTCCTTCGCGATTCCGGCCGTCCGGTCGGCGTCGCGGCCGGTGATCACGACCTTGCAGCCGCGGTCCGCGTGAAACTGCGCGATCGCGCGGCCGAGGCCGCCGGTGCCGCCGATCACGACCGCGGACTGCGTGGACCTGGACGACGCGCTCATCGGCCGGCTCCTTGACGCGCGAGATGCTCGGACACGTATTCCCAATCGCGCGCCCAGCGATACGAGTTGCGCGCGGGCGGTTGCGGCGATTGCGTTTCGAGCCAACGCACCGTCGAGTTGCTGCGGTTGTAGAACGCGTGCGTGCAGCCGACGCCCGCCCAGAGAAAATCGCCGGGCTTCATCGAGTACTTTTCGTCGTCGGCCAAGGCCTCGACCTCGCCGTGCATGATGAAGTAGGCCTCCTCGAGCGGATGATCGTGCGGGTGCGCGTTCGCGTTCGGCTCGTACTCGACCATGAACATCGTGTGCAGCGCGGCGTCGAGACGCTGGTCGACGAGCATCTTGAGCGAGATGCCGCTGTAGACGAGCAGGGCCGTCGCCATGCTCGCCGAGACTTTCGCGGCGTCCTTCTTGAGGCCGGTTCGAACGGAATCGACCTTGATGTCGTCTTCCCCCATGCGGAAGAGATGCCGCGACGAGATGTCGCGAATGTCGAAGTCCTCGACCGCGACCGCCGGCGGCGGCCCAAGGAAGTAGGTGTCGTCTGCGAAGTTCTCGCCTTTCGGGCACGGCGCATTCATGTCGATCCAGCGAGCAGTGCCCGAGGGCGGTCCGAGCCAGGCTTGCTTCATACCGACCGGAATCAGCCCGCAGCAGCCGGGCGACAGGCGATAACCGCGGCCGTCGAGGATCAGCGCCGGGTTTCCCGCGAGCACGTAGAAGCTCTTCTCGAACGACTGGATGTGCAGGTCGACGTGGCCACCCGCGTCGAGCTCGCAGAGCCCCCAGCCCGTGTGCACGGCGCCGACACCGCGGTCCGACAGTGCGAACCGGCGGTACCGCAACGCGTGACTCGGGAATGCCGCCGTTGGCTTGGCGGCGGCGGCGCGAACGAAATGATGCATCTTCGGGGCACTCTGGCGGGTTATTCCGAGCGCATGTTTCGACGCGCCACGCGCATTGTCAAACCGTACGACGCCCGCCCTGACGGCTACGCGCTCCGCGACACAGTAGCGTCGAGCCCTGAGCGGCTCGGCGCGACCATTGCCGCATCGACGCCGAGCCCTTTCACGGTGCGGGTCCCGCGTGCCGCCGCCGCGGCAACGCTCGAATCGCGCAAAGTCGCAACTGCAGTGCGGTCTCGTGGTCGCGAAGTTCCACTTACGAATCATCACCCGGAACCACCGCGACGCGCATGCATTCGAGAGAAGCTGTACGCAGAACGGCGCATGTGAAACGGCTCTCGCGATCCTCTACATCGCGCTTCGGTGAAGTTGAATGGCCCAGGAAGGGGCGGCTACACTCGGTCCAGGATGCGGACTCTTTGGCCGGCAGCCCTCTTGGAGAACAAGAGTGAACAGAGCCGAGAGCATGGAAGTATCGATCTTGATGCCCTGCCTGAACGAGGCGGAGACAATCGAGGTCTGCGTCCGCAAGGCCAAGGGCTATCTAGAAAGCCGAGGAATCGACGGCGAAGTCATCGTCGCCGACAACGGCAGCACCGATGGATCGCAAGCGCTCGCGACCGACGCGGGCGCTCGCGTGGTGCCCGTCCCGAGCCGCGGCTACGGCGCGGCGTTGCTGGGCGGCATTCAGGCGGCTCGCGGGAACCTGATGATCATGGGCGACGCGGATGACAGCTACGATTTCACGGCGCTGGACCCGTTCGTCGAAAAGCTCCGGGCGGGCTACGACCTCGTGATGGGGAACCGTTTCCTCGGCGGCATCAGAGCGGATGCGATGCCTCGGTTGCATCGGTACTTCGGCAATCCCGTGCTGACGGGGCTCGGGCGGCTGCTGTTTCGCAGTCCGCTCGGCGACTTCCATTGCGGACTGCGCGGGTTTCGACGAAAGGCAATCATGTCACTCGCTCTCACCTCTCCGGGGATGGAGTTTGCGAGCGAAATGGTCGTCAAAGCGACGCTGCGCAATCTGCGCATAGCGGAAGTACCGACGACGCTTTCGCCCGACGGCCGCAGTCGGCGCCCGCACCTGCGCAGCTGGCGCGACGGCTGGCGGCACCTGCGCTTCCTACTTCTTTTCAGTCCTGCGTGGCTATTCTTCTATCCCGGCGTCGCGATGCTCTTAGTCGGCTTGCTCGGAGGGATTTGGCTGACACCAGGGCCGAAGTCCGCGGGCAGCGTCACTTTCGGGATCAACACGCTATTGTTCGCGGCCGCCAGCTTGATCTGTGGGTTCCAGGCGGTCGTGTTCTACATCTTCGCAAAGACCTACACGATTCGATCGGGATTGCTTCCGGACGATCCGGTCGTAGCGCGGCTCCGCGAGGTGCTGCGTCTCGAAGTGGGGCTCGTCGTCGGTGCCGTGGCCGTCGTCGCTGGACTGATTTTGGCCACCCAAGCTCTTGGCGTTTGGGGCGCCGCGTCTTTCGGGCCTCTCGATCTCGACGAGTCGCTGCGCAAGGTGATCCCGAGCACCACGCTTTTGATTCTCGGGCTGCAGATCATCTTCTCGAGCTGTCTATTGAGCGTCCTCCAACTGGACACGCGTCCGTCGGGCGCCCGCACGCGCAAGGATGATTTCCTGGCCCGCGCGGTCCCGCACCCGCGAAACGACACCTAGCGGCGATCCCTCGCCGACCAGGGACGACAGTGCTCGAGCGATCAGGACCGACCGCATGAAAGACATCATCGAAAATAGAGTTAGGCTCGGGGGCCCGACCAAAGCTCGCCTGCTTGCCATGTCGCTCAAGGAGAACGGTCTACTGTGGACGGGTTTGATCGGGATCTATTACACCGCTAGCGCCATCGGCGAGAAAGCCTTCTCGATCGCGTCCGGGCTCCGCAAAAAGCACGGTCTTCCGGGGATGAACAGCGTCGCGATCAACAAAGTCATCTGGGAGCAGTGGGATTGGAGCGGCAAGGGCGAGGAATGGTCGCCTTCGAGCGACTGGAAACAGTCCGTGGTCCGCACCCTGTTGGCGCCCAACATCGCCGAGGGCTCGGCCGTCGTCGAGATCGGTCCGGGCGGCGGGAGATGGACCGGCGACCTTCAGGCGCGCGCAGGCAAGCTGATCGGTATCGACATCTCCGAGGCGTGCATTCGCGAATGCCAACGCCGATTTGCGGGCTGCGAGAACGTCGAGTTCTGGGTTGGCAGCGGAGCCGACCTGAACGGCGTCGAGACCGGTAGCACCGACGCGATTTGGTCGTTCGACGTGTTCGTCCATATCAACGAACCTCAGTTCGAGGCGTACGCGAAGGAATTCGCGCGAGTCCTGAAGCCGGGGGGCGTGGGCGTCGTGCACCACGGAGCGGTAGGCGGTGCGAGCGGCGGCTGGCGCAGCGACGTGACGACGGCCGACGTCGAGAGGCTCCTGACCTCTGCGGGCCTGCGCATCGAGCAGCAGCTCTCGTCGTGGCGCGACGCGAACGAGGAATTCAAAGCCGGCCTCTACGGCGATGTCGTCACGATCTTTCGCAAGGCGTAAGCGCCGGTAGACTGCCTCACTGATTGCCCTCGGTTGCGTCCAACGTCCGACGCGTGCCGACGAATACCCAAGCGCGCGTCGTCACGAAGCTGAGCGCGGGCACGATCGCGCAGACCGCGAGAAAGGCGAGCCAGCGCGGAGCGGCGAACAGGTGCAATGCGAGGTAAGGAATTACCCACGAGAGCGCAACTCCGAGGCACGACGTGACCACGAACCGCGGGAACGCGACTCTGTGTACGGCCGAGGAGCGAAACGTGATCACACGGTGCGCGAAATAGGCCAAAGGAATCATTAGCACGTAGGCGCTGCCACTCGCGATTGCGGGCTCGAGCCCGAGGCCGGAGGATCCGACGTAGGCCATGACGAAATAGATCGCCGCGAGCGATACGCCGACGACTCCGAACACGATCGGTTGGCGCACGTTTTCCGAGGAAATGAACGGCCCGGCGCGACGGAGCGTACCCGGTGGCCGATCGAAATCATTGCTGCGCGCCACGGCTTTTACGCGTCGGACGTTGCGTGCTTGTCGATCGTGACGAGCAGGTTGCTCGACAGGCCGAGCAACCGAAGAGACTCCACACTGACGCCGCATCCGCTCAAGCCGCTACACAACTGCAAGATATCGTTGCGATCCAAGAGGTTGAGGTTTTCTTCGTGCGCGAAGAACTCATATCTCGTGCCGCGCAGCAGACGGCGGAACCAAGGCCGCGGCAGCCAGTGGACGAGCGGCAGGACGCTGTGGAACTCGACCGGGAACCAGCGGTTCGGAGTGGTAAGAAAGACCGCGCGAACCGCGACCCGCGTGAGCTCCGCAATGAAGGTTCTTTGTTTCTCTGCGCCTCCGACGTGCTCCAGCACGGCACTCGAATGGACGACGTCGAAGCTGGCGTCTTCGAACGGCAGGTTGCGTCCGTCGGCGCGGCGGTAGGTCAAGCCCGGATACTGCCGCTCCAGAAAGGAAGCGTCGTCGATCCCGACGGCCGTGATCTTGTCCTTGTAGGGATACCACGACTCCACGTAGTTCGAGCTGTCGTAGGTCTGGTCGGATGTGACACCCACGTCGAGCAGCGTCTCGGCTGGCCGGATCGACGTCCTCTCGAGAAAAACGTCGTACATGCGCCGTCGTGCTCGCGCAGCGATCCGGACGGAGAGCGACGTCGGCTCCGCGACGTTGTACTGGGCGTTAGGTTTGTACGCTCTCGCCATCGGGCTTCATGGGATAAGGAGCAGAGCCGTCGCTCAACATACCATCGCGGAGCGGCGCGGTCGCGCGCGATGTTTCCCCGAGCCTGGTTCGAAGCGACTAAGCCTTAGTCGAAGGCCGGCAGCAGCGAGCGCGTGCCGTTCGACCGCCAAGAAGGGATTCACTAGACTCTGTTCCATCGATTTCCGATGGTTATGGACGCGACAGCGGTGGGCGGAAATTACTCATGAAGATCGGCATCATGCTCCGCCACTACGAGCAGCAGGAAGGTGGCGTCAAGGTCTACACGAAGCGGATTTTGCCGCTGCTCTTCACGATGGGCGCGCGGCACCGATACGTGCTGATGTATCAGAACGCCAAGCTGCTCGGCACCTATTCGCGATATCCGAACGTAGAAGAAGTCGCGCTCGGCGTGCCCGGTACGGTCACGTGGGACCAGCTGGCAGCGCCTTGGATTGCGAGGCGCCACAAGGTGGATCTCATCTTCAACCCGAAGTTCACCGTGCCGCTGTTCACGGGCGTGAAGACGATGTTCGTGCTGCACGGCTCCGAATGGTTCGAAATCCCAGAGCACTTCAAGCGCCACGACCAGTGGTACTTCAAGATCTCCTCGCCAATCTACTGCAAGCGATCGGACGGCTTCATTGCAGTTTCGCGCGCCGTGAAGGCCGATGTCGTAAGGCACGTCGGCATACCGGCGCAGAAGGTGTTCGCGATTCACAACGGGTTCGATCCCACGGTGTTCCGGCAAATTCAGGACCCCTCGACGCTGCGGTCGGTGCGCGAGAAGTACAAGCTCACCGACCATTTCATCCTGTGGGCCGGACAGATCGAAACGCGCAAGAACGTCGCGCGGTTGCTGCGCGCGTTTGCACGCATCAAAGACGAGTTTCCGCACTGCCTCGTCCTTGCCGGAGAGTTGCGCTGGAACTCGTCGGAGGAGCTACGCGTCGTCGAAGAGCTTGGTATCGCGGATCGCATCGTGCTGCCGGGTTGGATCGAGCACGGCGATCTGCCGGCCGTCTATGCAGCCGCCGATCTGTTCGCTTTTCCATCGCTCTACGAGGGGTTCGGCATCCCACTGATCGAGGCGATGGCGTGCGCTTGTCCGATCGTGACCGCCAACACGTGCGCGCCGCCGGAGGTCTGCGAGGGCGCAGCGCAGCTAGCGAACCCGCTGGACGTCGACGACATCGCCGCCGCGATGCGTCGAGTGCTCAGCGATGGGCCCCTGCGCTCCAAAATGATTGCGCGCGGTCTCGAGCGAGCAAGAGATTTCAGCTGGGAAAAGTGCGTGGGCGAGCTGTTGGCCGCGTTCGATACCGTCGTCGGCGTTCGCGCGAGCGCGCGCACGGCCGAAACCAAAACTCACCCGGTTCGGGGTTAGCCGGAGCGCGCCGCATGGGCGCGAAAGGATTGCTCCAGACCTTCTCGCAGCGAGGCGCGCGGACGCCATTGCAGAACGTTCTGCGCCTTCGAGCAATCCCAGCGCACGCTCCTCAACCGAGTCCGCACCCGGTAACGATTGGTCGACGCCTCCTTACCACGTGCCGCCGCGGCGACCTCGGAAAGCGCAGCGATCGCGTAGTACGCGATTCGCGGAAGCTTCAACACGTGCGGGCCTCCGGTCGATTTCTGTAGAAGATCGAGGTAGTCCTTCTGCGTGAGGACGTCCTCGTCGACGATGTTGAACGATTCGCCGCCGATGCCCGGTACCGTGCCCCCGAGTATCAGCGCGTCCACGGCGTTGTCGATCCACGTCAGCGGCAACGGGACACTGCCGTCTCCAAACAAGATGACGCGATCCGATGCGATCTTCTGGCACACGTGCGGCGGATAGAGGCTCGTTCCATCCCCGCAAACGAGGCCGAGCCTCACGATCACGCCCTCAGTCACACCGCGCTTGTTTGCGGCGAGAACGATCTCTTCCGCAAGCGTCTTTGCGCGCGCGTAGTGGCCGAGCTTGCCGGTGTCGTCGAATGCGCAGCGTTCGTCGATCGTCGAACCGTCTGCCTTCTGAGCCAACGGATACGCGGCGAGCGTGCCGGCGTAAACCAGGCGCTTCACCCCCGCGCGCTCTGCCTCGCGCACGACGTGCTCCGTGCCTTGCACGTCGACGCGCTCGAATGTCGCCGCCGAGCCGTACATCGCGGAACCGAGGTGGAAAACGACGTCCATCCCTTCCGCTACACCCTTCAGGGTCTCGGGCACCGTGAGATCGCCCAGGCGCACTTCCGCGCCCGCCGCGGCGAGTTGCGCAGCCTTTTCCGTAGTTCGTGCCAGGACGTGAACCGACTCGCCGCGCGCGAGCAGGGCGTGGGCCAAGTTCGATCCGACGAAGCCGGTGCCGCCGACGATCAAAATCTTCTTCGCTCCCGGCTTGAGCGAGCGTGCGACCGGCGCGGGGGCCGCCGCCGGAGCTCGAGCGCCGGCCGGCCAGATCGAGCGAAGCACCCGCACGGCCTGCGTGCCCTCGGCCGCCGTGACAGGCGCCGGTTGGCCCGCTTCGATGGCCGCATAGAACGCATGGATCAGCGGCACGATTCCATAAGAGCCGTCGATCTTCTTGCGCGCGAGCTTCCACGCCGCGCCGAACGTGCCCGTGGTGAGTTGCTGGGCGACGACGAGGTTGCCGAGAGCCCGGCCGACCTTCTGAGGCACCGGCAGCTCGCGTTGCACGGTGAGAGACATGCTGGAGATGTTCAACCGCAGCAGCGCGCGCGTGCACAAGATGTCCACCAGCCCCATGTCCGGCCGCGCGCGCAACGAAACGGACAACGTGCCGAGACCACGCTCGGCGTCGAGCAACGCTCTCACGTCGGCTGTCTGGTTGCTGGGTATGATCGGAGCGCCGCGTGTGAGGGAGACCGATTGTCCCACCGGCCCGAGCAAACGAATCAACAGGGACAGCGGATGCACCGCGAGATCTTCCGCGAGCCCACCGGGCAACTGCGTGGACCAATGGGCCTGCCCAAAACTGGGATTGCGGCGAACGTCGTAGTTGAACGAGGCGGTGGCTTGCACCACGTCGCCGACGCTGCCCGAGGCGATCAGCTCGACGGCCTGCTTCATCGCCGGCGTGTAAACCCAACAATGACCCACGCAAATTTGTTTGCCGGCGCGCTCGGCCGCCGCGCTCATCGCGTCGCATTCCGCTTCGGTCGCCGCCATGGGTTTCTCCACGAAGACGTGGGCACCGGCTTGGAGCGCCTGGATCGTGAGCGGAGCGTGGAACGCAGGCGGCGTGATGATGTGCACGACGTCCGGCTTCAACGCCAGCAGGTCCGCGAGATTGTCGAATGCATTGGCGACGGAGAATTGCTCCGCCTGCGCGCGGGCTCGTGCGACGTACCGATCTACGATGCCGACGACTTCGGTACCGGGATAACGCGTAGCCGCAGTGAGGTGATGGCCGGAAATCATGCCACTGCCGACGATGCCGATTTTCATTGCTGGATGGTTTCTCTTGTTGATGCTTCGTGCCGTCGGGAGTGGGTCCACTCCGACGGGTGTTTACCGTGCATGGAAGTGCGGCTAGCCGCACGTTGATCTTGCGATCGACAGCCTTTTCTTCTTCCGTGAGACGGCTCGCGAAATTTTAGGATACGCCGGTCGGGCCGCAAAGTACGCCGCCCCGTCGCAAAGCGCAGCGAAGCCGCGCGAACGCGTCCGCTGACATAAGCCTGCGCCTTTCGCAGTATCCGCGCACCGGCACCGACCTTCGTTGTTGCCGCGCGGCCCTCGCCATGGTCCGACCAGAGGATTGCGCGCCGCCCCAGCGACGCGCAACCCTTGGAGGGGGCAAGGAGGCGGTATGCAGAGAATCATGGAATGGCTCGCGCCCATGGCGCTCGTCGCAATGCCCTGGGTCGCGCAGGCGCAAGTTTCGCCGACTACCCCGACCGGCGGCGCCGCGACGTTCACGTCTACGGCGCCCAGTACCACCAACACCGTGATGTTGCCTGCCATCGACACGACGCCTCTCTCGCGCGACGAACCCGACTTCGACGTCTTCGAGTCGAGTCTGGGGCTAGGAGTAGGAACCGATTTCAACTCTTTCGCCGCGAGATTAGGCGTTGGACCCGCGGCCGCGACGCTGCCTGCGCTGACTTCGCTGCAGACCACGGCTACGGCGACCGACTCGGGCGCGACGTCGTCCACGACGGCCGGCACCACGACATCCCTGACGAGCAGCACGACCGTCTCGGCCGTCGGCACATCGACCGGACTATCGACGAGTGCGCCGTCTTCGATTCCGGCGATCGGGACGTCGATGCGGCCGACCGTCGCGGCAGTGCCGATCGGGACACAGGCGACGCGTACGACCGGTTCGGCGCTCGGCTCGCTGGGCCGGACGTCGATGCGTTCCTTGATTCCGAACAGTGCGCGGGCGGTCCCGACCGTCGGGCCCAGTGGCGGCCCGGGGCCGGGCGCCGCGGGCTCGGCTCGCAGCGGCACGGTGTTCGACGAGCCGTGCGAGCCGGAGGAAGTGCTCTGCATCGACATCCGCTGAAAGCGGACTTGGACTGACCCGAAGGGTACAAAGCCTCCTCGAGCGCCGGCTTCGAAGCCGTCGATCTTCGCGCGAGCGCAGGCGCTGGTGCCGCCGTCATTCTGGCCACCTCGGAATTCGGTAAAACCGCTCCGCCACGGCCCGGCCGCGTGATCGGGTCGAACTCGGCCCGCCGCGCCGACTCCCGTTCGAAATCCCCGGGGGGACTCGCCGCCGCCCCCGCCGGCTGGGGTAAGATTCGCGGTCAGGATTCGGCGGCTGCAGCTCGCCCGTCCCGAACGCGTACTCGAGGCCAACAGAAGAAGGCGACAGCAGTGGATGCACCAACGATGACTCCCGTGGCCGCGGCACGGAGCCCGCAAAGCTCCATCAATCCCGAGACGCGGCTCAAGCTTTACCGCACGATGCAGGAGTGCCGCATGCTCGAGAAGCGTGCGTACGACCTGTTCATGCAGAACCTGATCAAGGGCACGAGCCACCTCGCGCTCGGCCAGGAAGCGATTGCCGCAGGCTTCGGCAACGCGATGCAGCCGAACGACTACACGTTCTGCACCTACCGCGGTCATAACCACACGCTCGTGCGCGGCGTCACGATGACGCAGATCTTGGGCGAGCTCATGGGCAACTCGTCGGGCCTCATGCGCGGCAAGGGCGGCTCGATGCACTTGACGAGCGTGAAGCACAACATGCTCGGCTCGTACGCGATCATCGGCGCGCATCTCACGATCGCGAACGGCGCGGCCTGGTCCGCGCAGTATCGCGGCACCGATCAAGTCGCGGTCTGCTTCTTCGGCGACGGCACCACGAACATCGGCGCGTTCCACGAGGCGCTGAACTTCGCCGTGATCTGGAAGCTGCCGATCGTGTTCGTCTGCGAGAACAACCTGTACATGGAGTACACGTCGATCCACGACGTGACCGCCGTCGAGCATCCGGCGGCCGACCGCGCGAGCGCGTACGGCTTGGAGCCCGTGCTCATCGACGGCAACGACGTCGACGTCGTCTACCGCACCGCGCTGCGCGCGCTCGATCTCGCGCGCAAGGGCGGCGGGCCGAGCCTGATCGAGGCGGAGACTTATCGCCACGGTGGCCACTCGCGCGCCGACCCGGGCAAGTACCGGCCCGACGAGGAGGTGAAGGAGTGGCTCTCGAAGGACCCGCTACCGCGCTATCGCAACCGCCTGCTGCAAATGGGTATCGGCGAGAGCGAGCTGCAGCGCATCGACGACGAGACGAAAGCCGCGGTCGACCAGGCCACGGAGACCGCGAAGAACGCGCCGCCGCCGCCGCTCGAGCTTGCCAACAAGGACGTTTGGGCTGACGGAGGCTCCGCGTGGCGCAACTAACCTATCGCGACGCGGTCGCGGCCGGCATGGCGCAGGAGATGCGCCGCGACAAGAACGTCGTGTTCCTCGGCGAGGACGTCGCCGCGGCCGGCGGAGTGTTCAAGACCACCGTCGGCTTGCTCGACGAGTTCGGCCCGACGCGCGTGCGCGACACGCCGATCTCCGAGCAAGCGATCTTGGGCGCCGCATGGGCGCGGCGATGACGGGGCTACGTCCTATCGCCGAGATCATGTTCTCGGACTTCTTCGCGGTCTGCTGGGACATCGTCGTGAACGAGATCGCGAAGGCTCGTTACATGACCGACGGTCAGGTCACGATGCCGCTCGTCATCAAGTCCGGCAACGGCGGCGGCGCGCGCTTCGGGGCTCAGCACTCGCAGAGCGTCGAGAACTGGGCGATGGCGGTACCCGGTCTCAAGATCGTCGCGCCGGCTTTTCCGGCCGACGTGAAGGGCCTGATGGCCGCCGCGATCCGCGACAACGACCCGGTGCTGTTCTTCGAGCAGAAGTCGCTGTACGCGACCAAGGGCGAAGTTCCCGACGGCGAGCATTACGTTCCGCTCGGCAAGGCGAACGTCGTCCGCGAAGGCTCGGACGTCACGATCGTCGCGCTCGCGCTCATGGTGCCGCGCGCGCTCAAGGCAGCGGACATCTTGAAAGAGCAGCACGGCATCGACGCGACGGTGGTCGACCTGCGCTCGCTCGTGCCGCTCGACACGCAGACGATCCTGCGCGAGGTTGCGAAGACCGGGCGGCTCGTCACCGTGGAGGAGAATCCGCGGCTCTGCGGCTGGGGCGCCGAGATCTCGTCGATCGTCGCGGAGGAGCTGTTCTGGGACCTCGACGGTCCGATCGTGCGGATCACCACGCCGCACGTGCCGCTCGCGGCCGCGAACAACCTCGAGGACGAGCAGATACCGAACGCCGACAAGATCGTGGCCGGCGTGCGCCAGCTCGTCGACTAACCGCACGTCTTGAGCAGCACTGAAGAGGCGCCGATGAATGTATTGATGCCGCAGCTCGGTGAGACAGTCGCCGAGGGCACCGTCGCGAACTGGCACAAGAACGTCGGCGACAAGGTCGCCGTCGACGAGATCCTGTTCGACGTCGAAACCGACAAGGTCTCGATGGAAGTGCCGTCGCTCGCCGCGGGCGTGATCACGAAGATCCTCGTGCCCGCCGGCGCTACGGTCGAGGTCGGCACCGTCCTCGCGGTGATCGAAAGCGGCGCGGCCGCGAGCGCAGAGGCGCCCGCCCAGGTCGCGGCACCCGCGCCGGCCCCCGCTCGTCCGTCTGCGCCGGAGACGCCGGCCGCCCCGACGGCCGAGGCTCCGCCGCCGAGCTGGTACGCCGCGATGCCGCCGTCGATGAGCGGTGCCGCGGAGCAATACACGCCGCGCGCGGCGAGCGGCTCGTCCGCGCGTCCTGCCGCGAGCGCGCAGGCGGCACCACGCGGCGAGCTGCGCCTGTCGCCGGCCGTGCGCCGGCTCGCCGCCGAATATCGGCTCGATCTCGCGGAGGTCAGCGGCTCGGGCCGCAACGGCCGAATCACACGTCGCAACGTCGTCGACTTCATCGAGGCAATGAAATCGCGCCCAGCACCGGCCGCCGCGGCGGCGCCCGCTCGGCGCGCACCGGCTCCGGCGCCGGCCGCGCGCGCGCCGTCGGCCGCTGCTTCGCGCGCACCCGCGGCTCCGGCCGGCGGATCGCTGCCGTTCACACGGATCCGCAAGCTCACGGCCGAGCACATGGTTCGCTCGAAGGCGACGAGCCCGCACGTGCTGCAAGCCGTCGAAGTCGACTTCTTCCGCGTCGATCAGGTTCGGAAGTCGGTGCGCGACGCGTTCAAGGCGAGGCACGGCCATTCACTCACGTACTTGCCGTTCATCGCGCACGCGGTATGCGAAGCGCTGCACGACTTCCCGAACTTGAACTCGAGCGTGCAAGGCGACGGGCTCGTGCTGCACGAGCACGTCAATCTTGCGATTGCGGTCGATCTCGGCGCAGAGGGTTTGGTCGCGCCCGTGATCAGGCAGGCCGAGAAGCTATCCGTCGCGCAGCTCGCGGCCGCGATCAACGACGTGTCGACGCGCGCGCGCAATGGCCGGCTCAAACCGGACGACTTCGCGAACGGCACGTACACGCTGTCGAACTCGGGCACGTTCGGCACGCTGATCACCGCGCCGATCATCAACCAACCGCAGGTCGCGATCCTCTCGACCGACGGCGTACGCAAGAAGCCCGCGGTCATCGAGACGTCGGAAGGCGACGCGATCGCGATCCGGCCCATCGGCATCCTCGCGCAGTCGTTCGACCATCGCGCCGTCGACGGCGCGTACTCGGCCGCGTTCCTCGACCGCGTGCGCAGGCTCCTCGAGAACGGCCACTGGCTCGTCGAGACGTGAGCGCCGCGGCCCGTTCGCGCAACCCTCCGACGAGCGCGAAACATTCGCTCGGGTGGATCGGCGCCGGCGGCCGGATGGGCTTCGCGATGGCGAAGCGCCTGCTCGCCGCGGGGCACCACGTCGCCGTTTACAACCGCACGCGCAGCAAGGTCGAGCCGCTCGCCGAATTGGGCGCTCGCGTCGTCGACTCGGTGCGGGAGCTGCGCGGCTGCGACATCGTGTTCACGACGGTGTCCGCGTCCGACGACCTGATCGAGATCTGCCTCGGCCGCGACGGCCTGCTCAGCAAAGACGGCAGCCCGAAGCTCGTCATCGACTGCTCGAGCGTTTCCGAGGAAGCATCCTTGAAAGTCCGTGCCGAGGCCGAGAAGCTCGGCACGCAGATGCTCGCGGCGCCCGTGAGTGGCAATGCGAAGGTCGTCGCCGCCGGCAAGCTCACGATCGTCGCGTCGGGGCCGCGCAAGGCGTTCGACGTCGCGCAGCCCTATCTCGCGGCGCTCGGCCAAGGCGTCACCTACGTCGGCGAGGGCGAGCTCGCGAGGATGGTGAAGATCTGCCACAACCTGCTGCTCGGCGTGATCTCCCAGTCGCTCGCCGAGATCACGGTGCTCGCCGAGAAGGGCGGCGTCCCGCGGCATGCGTTCCTCGAGTTCATCAACAATAGCGTCGTCGGCTCGATGTTCTCGCGCTACAAGACGCCCGCGTTCGTGAATCTCGATTGGACCCCGACTTTCACTCCGGTCTTGCTGCGCAAGGATCTCGACCTCGGCCTCAAGGCCGCAAAAGCGCTCGGCGTGCCGCTGCCCGTCACGCAGCTCACGCGCGACATCGTCGAGGAGGCCATCGAGGCCGGGCACACCGACTGTGACTTCGCGATCCTGCTCGAGCAGCAGGCGCAGAAGTCGAAGCTCGAGCTGAAATCAGAGAACGTCGTGGTCGACGACGGGCTCAAGAAGAAGCCCGCGGGCGGCTGACGATGCCCCGCCGGATTGCGGAGGCCGAGCTCGAGCCGCAACCGGTCTTCGCCCACTACGCGCCGGGGGGCCCGTTGTCGGAATTCGTCGCGCTGTTCTGGCATTGGCGCGGATACACCGCGCCGCGCTCCAGGGAACGGCTGCTGCCGATGGCGACCATGGAGCTCGTCGTCCGGCTCGGCGGAGGCAAGCCCGGCGGCGGCGTGTCGGGTCCGCATTCGGAAGTCTTCTTCGTCGAGCGCACCGCCGACGACGAGCTCGTCGGAGTCCACTTCAAGCCCGGCGGCGCCCCACCCTTCCTCGGCCTGCCGGCCGGCGACCTCCACAACCGCTCGGCGACGCTCGGCGATCTCTGGGGGGAGCACGACGCCGCGCGAATCGTCGCGCGCCTCCACGAAGCGCCGACTTCGCGCGCGAAGTTCGCGGTGCTCGAGCGCACGCTGCTCGAGGTCGCGTTCCGACCGCTCGCGCGCCATCCGGCCGCGACTTTCGCGCTCGCCGCGCTGCGTCGCGACTCTTCGGTTCGCTCGTCGGCAGAGGTCGCGCGCGAGCTCGAGATGAGCCAACGGCGCTTCATCCAGATTTTCCGCAACGAGATCGGCCTCACGCCGAAGCTCTACAGCCGCATCGAACGTCTTCAGGCGGTGCTGCAGCGGGTCGAGCTGCTCGACGACGTCGACTGGGCGGATGTCGCGAGCTCGTGCGGCTACTTCGACCAGCCGCATTTCATCCACGACTTTCGCGAGTTCACCGGCTTGCGGCCGAGCGACTACCTCGATCTGCGAATAGCAGGCCAGCGCAATCACGTGCGCGTGCCGAACTAGTCAATTTTTTACAAGACCGCGCCGCGGCGGCCGCGCTAACGTGCGCGCAAGTACCCCTCGAGGAGACCGACGATGGCAATCGATCCGATTCCCCAAGGCCCGCGCATCACGCCCTACCTGCTCTACGAGGACGTCGGCAAGGCGCTCGACTGGCTCGCGAAGGCCTTCGGGCTCGAGGAATTCGGCGACCGATTCACGGCGCCGGACGGCAAGGTCAGCCACGCCTCGATGAAGCTCGGCAACGGGCAAATCATGCTCGGCTGCCCGGGTCCGACGTACAAGAACCCGAAACGCCTCGGCCACGCGACTCAGCACCTCTACGTGTTCACCGAGGACGTGGACGCGTTGTTCGCACGCGCGCTCGGGCTGGGCGCAGCCGTAATCGAGGAGCCGACGGACACGTTCTACGGCGACCGCCGCTGCGCCGTCGCGGACCCGGAAGGGCACCAATGGTTCTTCGCGCAGCACGTGCGCGACGTGTCGGCCGAGGAGCTGCGGCACGCGGGCGCGGACGCTCAGTGACGCGGGCGGGTCAGAGCTTCTTCAAGAAGCAAACGATTCGGTCCGTGACCTCGAAGCCGAGCGCTCGATGTGCCGCGACGCTCGCGGCATTGTCGATCTGCGCATCGCTCGCGAGCTGCTCGTAGCCCTCCGCACGAGCCCAGCGCTCGGCGGCCGCAACCAGCCGCGCGCCAATCCGCCGGCGCCGGAACTCGGCCTCGACGTACCAACCCTCGACGTGGGGCACCGCGCGGCCGTCGCTGCCCTCGGCATAGTTGCGCACGCGCAGCTCGATGAAGCCGATCACGCCCGCGCCGTGCGCGTCCGCGACCAACACCGCCTCCAGCGTCTCGGAGCGGCCGGCGAGGAACGCGTCGATGTCGCGCTCGTGCGCGTGCTCGCCGCGCTCGGCGGGCCAGAGCGCATGACGCATCCTGACCCAGGGCGCCCGGTCCGCCGGCTCGGCACGCCGTATGCGAACCTCTCCGCGCGGAGTCTCGCGCGTCAACGAGCGCCCGGCGCGTTTCCCTCTACCGCCGCCGCCGGCGCGCCCGGGGGCCGTTCTGCAACGGCCGCCGGATCGTCGCGCTTGAACGCGAGCATGCCGCCGTCGCCGTAGTCGAGGAGCAGACGATCACCGCGGAGCTCGTAGCTCGAGACGCCGCCGAGCGCGCGCAGGAACTCGGAGCCGAGAGATTCTCCGGGACACGCCATCAGCGTCGCGGCCATCGGCAGAACCTTGATCTTGCCCGGACCCGCCTGCTCGTAGCCGCCGGAGTAGCGGTTGCAGTGCGCGAGCCCCGAGAGCCTCCCGTCTGCGAACGCGACCGTGTAGCTCGGCTCCGCCGCGACGGGCTCTTCCGCGGCGGCCGGTCGCTGGATCGCCACGAGCCGCCAGGTCCCGCCAGGCGGGCCGGGGCCTTTGCCGCCGGCGGCATCGTCCGCAGCCGGACCGCCGGGTTCCGCTTGCGGTGGAGGCACTCCGGCGCGTTGCACCTCGATCTCGATGTTGCGCTGCGTGCCGCCGTCGGTGAACACCGCCTTGCGCTCCGCGCTCGTGAACAGCAGCTCGCCGTCGGCCGACACGATCGACGCGCGCACGGCATAGCGATGCGTGGGCTCGATGCTCTTGAGGCGGATAGCGAAGCTCGAACGCGATCGGAACTTGCTTGCCGTCGGTTGCGACCGTCTGCGACGCGACTTCCTCGGCCGGGGCGCCGACCTCCGTGACGTCCTCGAGCCGGATCTCGACGCGCCCACCCGGTGGCAGAGCCATTCGCTCGCGGTACGTCACGGTGCCCGTGAGGCGCGCCTCCGTCGGCTCCGCCGGCGCGCCTCCGCCGCCGCAGCCACCGAGCGCGAGCAACGTGGCGAGTGCGAACGCAGCCGCGAGCGTTCGGCCGTTCACGGCAGAGGCGGCAGGCCGTAGTGCTTGCGGATCGCGGGCCTGGCCGCGTCGACGTTGGCGACGATCAAGTCCTCGCAGCCGCGCGATGCCCTCGGCGCGATCCTTGACCGGCTCGTCCAACCACACGGCACCCGACGACACGAGCTCCGGCTTGCCGGTATCGATCATGTAGATCGCGAGGTGCACGACCGCGATGAGATCGTTGGCGCCCGAGGGGCTCACTTCCCTCGCGAACGCCCGCATATCCGCGAGCGTGACCGGAGTCACTTCCTTCTTCACGGCATCGAGCGACGACCCGGGGCCGACAGCCGCCGGGCGTACCATCAGCACGGCCTGCACGCCTTTCGCCGTCAGCGTCTTGATGAAGTTCCGGTCGCGTACGTCGGTGACTTTCGGCACGAGCTCGTAGCTCGTCATCGCGTCGTAGCGATGGGCGCGCGATTTCTCGACCAAACCGCTCTCGATCTCCTGCCGCACCATCGTGTTGCCGGTCAGCGCGACGATCGCGGCCTTGAAGGTGACGAACTGCGGCGATCCCTCCTGGGCCGCGCGCTGCGACGCCGAGGGCTGCTGCGCGGACGCCGCGGCCGCGACAGCAAGCGCCGCGCACACGGCGAGCGTAGCGATTCTGGTTTTCATCCCGGACCTCGATTGAACGGATGCTTACTTATACACCGCCGGCCCGCCCGCGATCACGCCCCGCACGCCGTGCTCAGCGCCGCAGCGCGAGGAACACGCCGACGATCATCAGCGCCGCGCCCGCGATCCGCGTCGGCGTCAACGAGAACACGAGCGAGCGCATGAGACCGAAGTGATCGATCGTGAGCGCCGACAGCACTTGGCCCGCAACGACCAACGCGATCGCGGTGCCGACGCCGAGTCGCGGGCTCAGGAACGTGATCGTGAATACGTAGAACGCGACGATGACGCCGCCGCTGTAGCTCCACCAAGGCGCCGCGCGCAGCTCCGCGGCGGCCGGCAGTCCTTGGCCGAGCGCGAGCATCGCGAGCCCCGTGGCGAGCGTCGCGATCGCGAATAGCACCAGCGCGGCGAACGGCACGTTGCCGTGAATCACTCGGCTCAGCGCCGCGTTCGACGCGGCCTGCACCGGAATCAGCGCGCCGCTCGCGATAGCCATCATCCAGAGCAAGACCGTGCTTCTCATCGATTTTACCTGCGCGCGACGCAACGGGATCAAACGTCGAGCCTGCGGCCCTTCGTTTCGCGAATCCAGATCGAGCCCACGACGACCGTCACGACGCAGACCGCGATCGGGAACAGCAGCCCCGCGTAGATCGCGCCGTCGCCGAAGCGCTGGCGCGCCCACGCGGACGCGAGCTCGTCGGCGTGCTTGGATTTCATCTCCGCCTTCTCGCCGGGATCGACCGCGAGATCGAACAAGCTCGCGCCGCCCGGGCCGAGTGTCGAGAGCGCCGCTCCCGACGCGAGCGCCGCGGCGACGAAGTCTCTGCGAGTGAGCGCGTCGCGCATCGAGCTCGTTACACCGTGCGCGCGATCGCGAGCCGGGCGCCCGCCGCGACCAGCAGACCGCCCGCGACACGCGTGAGCCACGGCGTCCAACCGAGACCCGCGTACACGCCCGCGCGCGTCACAACCCAAACGTAGGCCGCCTGCACGGCGTACTCGATCACGACCGACGTGACCGCGAGGATCGCGACTTGTTGCGGCACCGACGCATGCGCGTCGATGAACTGCGGCAGCAGCGCGACGAAGAACGCCAGTGCCTTCGGGTTCGCGGCCTGCACGGCGAAGCCGCGTACGAGCGCCGACAGCGCGGCGCCGGTCTTAGGTTGCTCGGTCGGCTGCGCGGGCGCGACGTGCGCAACGAGCATCCGCAGACCGAGCCAGACGAGATACGCGGCGCCGAGCCACTTCAGGGCGGTGAACAGGCGGTTCGACGCGAGGATCAAGGCCGCGACGCCGAGCGCCGAGAGCAGAAAGTAGAACGTGTTGCACGCGACGATCCCGAGCGCACCGCTTAAAGCCGCGCGTGCGCCGCGCGCGAGCGCAGTCGACACCACGAACAGGACGGCGGGGCCCGGCGTGAGGCACAGCACCGTCTCGAGCACGACGAAGGCAACCCAGACCTGGAGCGTCACGGCGGCGCGCGTCTCGACGGGCTCAAACGCTGCGGCCGTCGAACGGCACGCGGCGCAGCTCCGCGACGTCGACGCCCTCGAGACAGCGCACGTTGATCGCGGCGGTCTCGAGACCGTTCGGCGCGACGCCAAGCCCGAACGGCGAGCAGCCGCACTCAGGACAGAAGTGATGCCTGATCACGTGCTTGTTGAACGTGTAGATCGCGAGCCGCGTTTCGGGAGTCGTGAGCCGCAGTTGGCTGCGGGGAACGAACCACAGGAGATAGCCCTTGCGGTTGCAATACGAGCAGTTGCACTCGACGACCTGCCCGATCTCGCCTTCGACCTCGTACACGTTCTCGCCGCAATGACAGCTGCCTCGGTAGAGCATCGCACCCCCTTCTTCTTTGTTCTCCGCGGGCCCTAGGGACGAGCACGTCGTTCCCGCTAGTGTGCCTGAGCGGTCGGCGCGGCGCAGCCTTACCGTTCCCTGCACTATTCCATTCGGTGCTAACATCCGCCGATGCTCGCGACACCACCTCACGGTCGGCAGCGGGCGCTCAGTCGGGGGGCGTTGCGGGTGGGCTTGAGTCTCGCGGCCAAGGCATCGTTCGGTCTCGGGGCTCTGTGCGCGGCGCTGTTCGTGCTCGCGCAGACCGATCGAAGCGTCGCGAGCGCCTCGGCCCTCGACGCGTTTCGCGCGGTGCAACGAGCCGCGCTCGCGGACACACCCGATCAGAGCGCGTGGTCGGCGCAACGCAAGATCGATTACCGCGAGTCGCTCGCGGAGACGTTCGGCGCTCCGCCCGGCGTGCTCGAGATTGCCTCGCTGAAGCTCTCGGTGCCGATCTTCGCCGGCACGAGCGAGCTCGTGTTGAACCGCGGCGTCGGCTGGATCGAAGGCACGGCGATGCCCGGAGAGGACGGCAACGTCGGCCTCGCGGGCCACCGCGACGGCTATTTTCGCAGACTCAAAGACCTCAAGCTCGGCGACGCGATCGAAGTCCAGTCCGCAGGCCGCACGATGCGTTACCGCGTGAGCTCGCTCGAGATCGTCGAGCCGACGGAGGTGTCAGTGCTTGATCCGACCGACGTGCCGTCGATCACGCTCGTGACTTGCTACCCGTTCTACTACGTCGGTAGCGCGCCCCAACGTTACATCGTGAGGGGCACGCTCGATCCGACCTGACCTTGAACGTCTCGTTCCCTGGGTTCTCTCGATACAACACCAACGGAGAAAGACAATGAGAAAGACGATGGGTTTGCTCGCGACGATGAGCTTGATCGGCGGGTTGGCGGCAACGCAATCCGCACTGGCGCAGGGGGGGTGCGGCGCGGTGACTTTCACGGGCCCGGTGGCCTCGCAATTCCCGGAGGCCTCGAACGCGTGTCTCGACATCGTCACGCGCGAAAATAAACAGTACGCACACTTCAAAGGCGAGATCGTGAGCGTCAGTGGCTCACAGGTCCGCGCGCGCTTCAAGCTCCCGAGCGGCCAGTATTCCCAGACTTACGCGTTCACTCCGAAGTCGGGCTCGCGCGTCCGTATCGCCGGACAAAGCTACCGCTTCTCGGAGCTGCAGAAAGGGCAGGAGCTCGACGTTTACGTTCCGCCGGACCGTTGGGAGTTCGACATCCCGGATACGGAGAGCTTCGCCGCTGCGCCGACCGTCGAGACATACCGGGTTACGACGGTGACGGTCGGGTCGCTGCCGCATACTGCGAGCGAGGTGCCGTTGGTCGGGCTGCTGTCCGTGGTACTGCTCGCGCTCGGCACCGGCCTGACGTTGATTCGACGCCGGCTGTCGTAGCTTCCACGCACGGGTCCCTCCGGAAAGCTCTGCTCGGTCGCGCCGACTTCAGAAGTCGGCGCGATCGAGCACGATATCGAGCATGCCCTCGTCGAAGGGCAGCACGCGCCGCTTCGCACGGAAGTCGTCGGCGGTCACGTACACCGACACGACGTCGGGCTGCTCCGTGCAATTCTTGCGTCGCCCCGCGAGCTGGAAGCGACCGTCCTCGCGGCTACGCGTCGCGAGCCGCTGATCGAGAAAGACGGCCTCGATCGTCGCAAACGCGATCGGCATGCCTTGCGCGTCCCTCACGGATCCGGACAGCGCATACCGGTCGCAGCTCGCGCGCACGATCCAGCGCTCGATCGCGCCGGTGCGCGCGTCGTCCGTCACGGTGATCGCGACGTTCAGCGCGAAGAACAGCACGGCGGCGATCACCGCGCCGACGACGACGAAGACGACGTAACGCAACGCGCTCACCTGCGTCGACTCCCGCGGCGCATCGCGGTCATCGCCTGAAGCTCACGCGGCGATCCGCAACAGCTTGAGCAAGTTGCCGCCGAGGATCGCCTCCTTTTCGGCGTCGCGCAGAAAAGGCGCGGCGACGATCACGTCGATCGTGTCCGGCCAGACATACGGCATGTCGGATCCGTAGACCACTTGGCTCACGCCCGTCTCGGCGACGAGATGCCGGAGCCCCTCGGACGAGAACACCATCGAGTCGACCAGGATCCGGTCCTTGAAGTACTCACTGGGCTTACGCTTGTTCGCGCAGTTCGCGTCGTCGCGCACGACGCACGACGCATCGCTGCGGCCGAGGTACGACGGCAAATATCCGCCGCCGTGCGCCGCGCAAACCTTGAGCCTGCGGGAACCGGTCGAGCACGCCCTCGTAGATCAAGTGGCTCAGGAACACGGTCGTCTCGAGCGGGTTGCCGACGATGTTCGGGAGCGAGCCGCGACCGCCGAGCGAGCCGTCGCGCGCGATGTTCACCGCGTTGTTCGGGTGCATGAACACGGGCACGTCGAGCGCTTGCGCCTTCGCCCAGAACGGGTCGTATTTCGGCCCGGTCGGCGGCTCGCCTTCCACGTGACCGCCGATCGACGCGCCGCGCGCGCCGAGATTCTTCACGGCGTGCTCCAGCTGCTCGGCCGCAAGGTCGGGGAATTGCAACGCGACGGACGACAGCGCGACGAAGCGGTCCGGATGCTGCTTACACCAGGCCGCGAGCAACTCGTCGTGCAACGCGACGACGTCTTTCGCGACCGCGCGATCCCTCGCGTACCACCAGAAGAAGTTCACGCTGAGCGCCTGGACGTCGATGCCGCGCTCGTCCATCGCGGCGAGCCGCTCGGGGCCGAGCACGACCGTTGGCGGCGCGACGCGCGGCGGGTTCGCGTTCGGCAGCCGCTGCGCAACCTCGGGGAACATGCAGTGCGCATGCACATCGACGACCTTCACGCGCTTGCCGCCGACGCGGATCTCCTTGCGCTTCGGTTGCGCGCTCGCGCGCAGCGCTGCTAGGCACGCGGCGGCGCCAGCCTGTGCCAGGAATCGTCGACGAGTCGCCATCGAGCAGTTGCCCCCGCCGGCTGCGCCGGCCGCGGTCGGTTTGTCGTTGTCGCGCTAGCGCGTGCGGTGGTCGCGCCTTAGGCGCTCGACGAACGGCTCACCTTTCGCCGCGAGCTTGCGCTCGAGCCGCTCGGTGCAGTCGCACTGCGCGCACGCCCAGGGCTCCCTGCCATCTCGATCCCGGCATGGCAGCCCGTGTGCGTCCTGCACCTTGGTGAGCTCGAAGTATTGCTCCCAATAGGGCCGCTCCTCGTCGAGCGGCGTCGCGCAGAAACAGACTTCGACCCATTTCACCGTGCCGCCGGCGTCGACCTGCGCCGCTGCCATATTGCGTAGGTATTCGCCCTCGGCGACCGAGCCGCGTCCGAGCGCGCGGCGCTCGATCGCTTCGAGCAGCGCACGGGCGCGATTCGGCTTCACCTGGGCTCGTACGAGGTAGCGCATGACCGACGTTCTACCCGCGACCGCCCCGAGGCCGCAAGGTTTGCGCGTCGGCAACGCCCCGCCAAGTCCATCTTTGCGCCTGGATCCCGCGGTTTCTCAAGGACGCCGGGCGCGCTCCAAATACACGATTCGCCTGATTCCCTTGGCGCCAACCTTGGTGTAAAAGACTGTCGATATGTACAGCAGTCAAGATTTCGTCAGTCAGCCACGCGAGAACGAGATCCGCGTCATCGAGCACAGTGGCCGTCGATGGCTTCAACAGTATCGCGTGCCGCCGGAGGGGCATCGCTCGCAGCGAGCCTGGGTCGACGTCGCGGAGCTCTCGTGGCCGCGGTCGAACATCCGGCTGATCCGCCCGCACTCCTAAGGCGGCTGCCGCCCTTTGGGCGATAGTCAGCGCGCCGGGCGGTGCCGCGTTTTTCGACGATCCGGCTCCGGCATGGAATCCGCAGAGAATTGGCGCGCCCGGAGTGTTCCCAGGTCCGCGCTGCCCAACGACTCCAGCGCGGTGTACCAAGAAGTGTACCGCTTACGGTTGACCGCTTTTGGGTCGCATTCAGGCGATTCGCGAACGTCCGGCTCGGAGCAGATCGCGGGTCCGCTTTCGGGCCCAGAAGCAGGCATTGGGGCTCCCGAACTGGCAACCGAGAAGCGGCCAGTCCGCATTTCATCGCTTACATTTTTGCGTGCATAATCGCCCGCGAGGGGATTCAACGGACAACGCCTCCGCGCGAAGAAGCGAGATCCTGGGTGATGCGGGGCGACAAGTGACACTCCTTATCGAGCCGACGCGCGGCGGTTCCATCGGCACCCTTTTTTCTCGGCGACGGCCACCGTTACCCACTGGGGAAGAATGAACTATGCCGCTTAAGGTCATTGGCGCGGGCAAAGGTCGCACGGGGACAGTATCGCTCAAGCTGGCGCTGGAGAAATTGGGCTTCGGGCCGTGCTATCACATGTCCGAACTCATGCAGAACCCGCAGCACTGGCCAACTTGGGAGCGAGTCTTCGACGAGCAGCCGATAAATTGGGAAGACATTTACAAAGATTATCTTGCTGCGGTTGATACGCCCAATGATGCCTTTTATCGCGAGCTTGCCGCCTTTTATCCCGAGGCCAAGTTGATCCTAACCGTTCGCGATCCCGATAGCTGGTATCGGTCGGTTTCGGCCACCGTCTGGTCAGACGAAGTTCAATCGCGCCTCTTGAGGGGCGGGCCCTTGGCCGGTGTGATGACGAAACTCGTCGCGTACTACACCAAACACACCGGGTTGCAGATCGGGCCCGGCAGGATGCCAACGCGTGAACAGGCCATTGCCGATTTCACCCGGCACAACGACGCGGTACGCCGCGAATTTTCCCCCGAGCGTCTGCTCGTATACGAAGCGAAGCAGGGCTGGGAGCCGCTTTGCAAGTTCCTGAATGTGCCCGTGCCCGACGCGCCGTTCCCGCGTACCAACACGACCGAAGAGTTCCAGGCGCGCATGCGCGATCTGCCGCCGCAAGGCTTGTCCCGCTGATCATTCCCTCACCAATCACTCACGAATCGACGCCTACGACTACCCCGTGTGGGCTGTGAGTAGGGATTTGGCGCGCCCGGAGAGATTCGAACTCCCGACTTTCGGCTTCGTAGGCCGACGTTCTATCCAGCTGAACTACGGGCGCGTGTGTGAGGAAGAAGAGACTCGAGAGCCTGTTTCTTAGAGTGTTCGTCTAGTCGATCGACTCCCGTCCGATATTCTAACGCAGCGGCGACACTTTGGCCGGGCCCAACGTGGCAGCGGATGCCCTAGTCGCTGCCGACGCCGGCTCCATCTCCCGTCGTCGCGCTTCCGTATGTCATTCTTGCATATACGGAAACGATTTGCGTTAGGTCGGTCACGTCCAGTCGCGGCCTTCCAAAATACAGTGCTCGCCCATGGGCCCCGCTGAACCCAAAGACAACGATCCGACGGGCGAAGAGCTTGCGCCCGAGTTCGACGGCACGAAGACCGACCAACTCGACGACAGCTATCGAATGCGCGTTGCGTCGATGAGCGAGATGGAGAATCTCGAATCCGACGATCGAAGCCAGGCGCGTCCGAGACAGGCCACGGAGATGAACGCGGCAGCGCCGGCGGACACCGGAACGTTCGACCTACCCAGAGCCGTAGACGACGAAGCCCGAGACCCGTCCCCAAAAGTGCCCACCGTTGCTCCGATAGTGGTCGACAAGAGCGCCGGCTATGACCCCGACGACACCATCATCGAGGCAGAGCCGCCGAAGGGTTTTGTCAGCGCGAAGCGGAACGTGAAGTCGAGCTAGTCTTGCGGCGCGAAGCACCGATGGGACTCGTGAACGACGGTGTGCCGAAACGAGCCGCGGCCGAGGGCCCGAGCATCCTAGAGCCGTTCGGACCAGCCGGTATCGTCCTTCGCCCGAGCCGGAACCGCGACCAGAGTCACATACGGCGCCTGCACCGCATCGTAGGATTTTGCCGATGCGCACGCCGCCCGGAAAAAAACCGCTCAGCGACGACGATCCCACTCTCGAAGAAGAAGCTCCCGGGTTCGATCCCACTCGCACGGACGAGATCGAGCTCGACTTCGTGTCGGCGCGTCACGCCAGCACGGGCGTCATCGAGCGCGACGATCGCGGCCAAGCGCGTTGGGTCTTGACGCCGAAGCATGCGCCCGCGAGCGATTCGGACTCGACGTTCGACGAGCTGCGCGCGCTCACGAACGAAAGGCTCGAGATCGACGATACGGTGCCCGCCGAGAAGAAGCGAAAACCGAAAGTGGGCTACAACCCCTACGACACGGACGTCCCGCAGCCGCCGCGCAAGAAGAAAGGCGGGTCAGAATAGCGACAGGTCCGCGCGCTCGTGCAGATACTGCGCGACATGATCCTTGTAGTAGGCCGCCGCTCGCCGCGTGAGCGGGCCGCCCCCGTCGGGAAAGCGCAGCACCTCGCCGTCGAGTAACCGCAGCGAGACGACGGGCATCACCTCGCGGGTCGCGCTCGTGAGAAAGCACTCCGTCGCACGCGGCAGCTCGTGCGACCGGCACGTCGCGCTCGCGCGTCGCGAGTCCGCGCGTGGCACACGCCTCGTGCAACGCCGCCTTCGTGAGCCCCCGCAGGTTCCCGGCGCTCTGCGCCGGCGTCACGAGCTCGCCGCCGATCACGAACCACACGTTGCTGTTCGACGCCTCGGTCACGAAGCCGGCGTCGTTGAGCATCACGCAATCGTCGGCGCCGAGCGCGCGCGCATCCATGACGCCAAGCACGTTGTTCAGATAGTTGCCGCCCTTGATGTTGGGATCGAGCGCGCTCGACGGATTGCGGCGCGTGGACGCCACCGCCGCGCGCACGCCGCGCGAATAGAGTTCCGGCGCCCACGAGGGCACGGGCCGCACGATGATCACGTAGCGAGTCTCGAGCTCCGGCGAAGGGAACAAGTCGACGGGCCCCTCGCCGCGAGTCACGACGTAGCGCACATAGACGTCGGCGCCGAGGCGCGGCGCGCCGGTGGCGGCGATCGTCGCGCGAATCGCGGCGGTGAGGTCGTCGAGCGTAAGGCCGATCCGCATCCGGATCAGCGCGGCGGAGTTCTCGAAGCGGCGCCAATGCTCCGTGTAGAACAGAGGCACGCCACGGTAGGTGCGAAACACCTCGTAGATCGAATCGCCGTAGAGAAAGCCGCGGTCGAGCACCGGCACGCGCGCGTCGGCGGTGCGCGTGATCGTGCCGTGGACGTTGGTCATGCTTTCGAATGCGGTCATAAGCGCCTCGATCGTCGAGACGCATCGTAACGCACGGGGCGTGGAGCGGCTTACTGGCCGCGATACTCGCGCTTGAGCCTCGGGCTCAGCCTCGTGAGGATCTCGTAGCCGATCGTGCCCGCCGCGGCGGCCACCTCGTCGAGCGGCAGGTTCGTCCCGATCGCCTCGACCGGCTCGCCAACCCGGACGACATCGTGCGGCAGCGTCGTCACGTCGCAGCAGATGAGATCCATCGACACGCGTCCGACCACGGGCACGCGGTGCCCCGCGATCGCGACGACGCCGCGGTTGCCGAGCGCGCGCGGGTAGCCGTCGGCATAGCCGAGCGCGACGACGGCGAGCCGCGCCGGCGGCGCGACTCCGAACGTCGCGCCGTAGCCGACGGTCTGCGCCGCATCGACCTCGCGTATCTGCACGATTGGCGCATGCAGCGTGACGACCGGCTCGAACGGATTCGGTCGGTCCGCGAACGGGTTGCCGCCGTAGAGCCCGATGCCGGGGCGCACGACGTCGCCGCGCTGCGGGCCGCCGGTCATCGTAGCCGCCGAGTTGCCGATCGACACGCGCGCTGCGGCCAAGCGCCGGCGCAGACGCTCGAACGCCTCGAGCTGCAGACGATTCAGCGGGTGCTCGGGCTCGTCCGCGCACGCAAGGTGCGTGACGACGAGCTCGACGTCGATTCCAGCGAGCAACTCGGGGCGTCGCTCGAGCTCTTCGACGTCGCGTGAGCTCAAGCCCAGCCGGGTCATGCCCGTGTCGAGCTGGAGTACTGCGCGGCCGCGGCCGCCAGCGCTCGACTTGCTCGAGCGAGCAGAGCACCGGCGTCGCACGCGCGGCCGCGAGCGTGTCGAGCTCGCCGTCGCGCGCGCCCTCTAGCACGTAGATCTCGACGGCGGGGGCGAGAGCGCGGAGCTTCGCCGCCTCGGCGGCGGTCGCGACGAAGAAGCGCGTGCACCCCTCGCGGAGCAAGCGCCGCGCAACGGGCGCCACGCCGAGCCCGTACGCGTCCGCCTTCACGACGGCCGCGCACTCGGCCGGCTCGGCGGCGGCGCGCAGCCGCGCATAGTTGCGCGCGAGCGCGTCGAGATCGATCACGAGGGTCGCGCTGCGCGTCGGGTTAAGCGACATCCGGCACACTCACCTTGAGCACTTCGGCGGACTCGGCATCCGCGACGACGCGATACGCGCCGACGCCGATCGGCACGAGCGCCGAGTCGCCGCTCGCGAGCCGGCCGATGAGCGCCCCGTCGGTCGCATAGGCCGACACGACGCCCGTGACGACGTGCAGGTTGTGCGGCTCGGCGGCGGGAACGTCGATCGAGGCAGTCGCGGTCGGCGAGAGGTGCTCGACGCCGGTACTCGGCCGAGTCGACCGAGACGGCCGCGCCCGGTCTCCCGGGCACGGGCGTGCGGGCGACGACGAACTCCCTGGGGTAAGTCCGCTCGAGATTCAGCGCCGCGATCGCGGCTGGCGCGTCGACGTCGCGCAGCGGGAAGCGCACGTTGTCCCACGCGCGGTATGTCGTGCCCGGCTTGCGAATCTCGAGCGCGACGATCTCGAGCGCCTGCGGGTTGCCGAGCGCGTGGATCTCGGCCGAGCGCGGGAGGCCGCGCGCGGCCGTGAGACGCTCCGGCGTCGCGTTGTAGATCACCTGGCCCGGCACGACCGGAATCTCGTTCATGAGGTCGAGCACGTCCCAGTACGCCGCGTGCAGCGCGTGCAGCATGGCCGCGATTTCCTGCCAGCGCTTGTCGAGCCGCGGACGCCAGCGCGGCTCGAGCGCTGCCGGCGTTGCGGCGCGATCGGCGAGCCAAGGTTTGAGCTCGCTCTGCAGCTCGTCGTCGCCGAGCGCGGCACCGCAGAGCTCCTTGAGCCGCTGTTGGTCGCGGCGGCCCGCCGCGACCCGCATGCCGAACGACTTCGCGTCCACGTCTTTTCTGAAGCCGAGCCGCAGCGTCGCGCCGGGCTCGGCCGCCAGGATCACATAGACCTCGGTGTTACCGGGCGGATGCGCTTGCACGGACAGGAGCTCGACGACGTCGAGCGTCTTCGGCAACAAGGGCCAACGCTTGCCGTGCCGAGCCACGAAGCGTGCGCCGAGCAGCGTTTCGGCGTGCACGTCGAGCAGCGCGGGAAGCGCCGCGACAGAGCCGTCGCGAAACCGGACGCGACTCGGGTAACGGCGCGCCTCGGCATCGCGGTCATCGGCGGCGATCTCGAAGCACTCGCCGATTCGCGTTCGTAAAACAGTCCCATCCGAGCGCGCGCGCTTGAGCTCGCGCAGCCGAAATCCGCCCCACGGGCGCTCGACGAAGTTATCATTGAGCGGTACAACTAATGCCGATGCGAGCCGAGCTGCGGCCGAGCGGTCGCCGCGCAGAAGAATGTCGGCCTCGGTGTCGCTCGTCGGCACGGGAACTCCGAATGATTTCAGGCCAGTATGCCATGCCCCGTTTATGTCAAAACGTGACTGAGTACCGCCTTCCCAAAACGGAAGCGGGGTAGTCTGTCGATCAATTCTGTTCACTAACATCGAGCGATGGCTAACCCCCGGGAATTAGCCGAACAGGCCTTCTCGCTTCTCCAGAACGCGCTACGCGATTCGGAGACGCGTGCATCGGACCTCGACGAGCAGTTGAAGCGCAAACGTGCGCCGAAGAACAAGCTCGAAGAGCAGCTCGACGTCCTGACTCACCGGCTCGAGGCCGTCGAGGCCGAGCGCACGCGCTGGCAGCAACAGGCGAGCCACCTCGAGGAAGTCGCCGAGGCCGAACGCACGAAAGTCGCGCAGTTGCGGAAGAAGCTCGAAGTGGCCGAATCCGGCCCCGAGAAGCTCACGAAGAAGGAAGTGAACTTCTGGCGCGCGAAAGCCGAGGAGTTCACGGGCGAGACGCAAGATTACCGCGACCGGCTCGCCGCGTTGCGCCGCGAGGTCATCGAGCGCGATGCGCTGATCGAGACGCTGCGCGACGGGCAGACGCAGGTCCCCGCGGCGCTACCGACGTCGCCGCCGCCCGATGGTGCCCAAGCGGTCCCGGCCGAGCCGTCCGCGCAAGCGGGTTCGGATGCCGAGAATTTGCGCGCCCTGCTCGCCGAGCGCGAGCGCCAAGTCGACGAGCTCCAGGCCGAGCTCGCGGCCGCTCGCGAGACCGAATACGACGCCGCGCCCGAGCAGTCGCTCGAGATCCAGGCTCGAATCGAGACGCTGTCGCGCCAAGTCGCGTCGTTCGACCAGGCGCTGAACGAGGCGCACACCGCTCGGGCCGCCGCAAGATCGGAGCTTGCGGCGGCGCGCGCCGAGCTCGAGCCCGCGCAGCGCTCCGCTCGCGAGGCGCTGGCCTCGGCGGAACGGACGCGCGCGATGCTCAGCGAGCGCGAGCAGCGGATCGTCGAGCTGTCGGCCGAAGTGGAATCCGCGCGTCAGCGCGCCGCGGCCGAGCGCGACGCGGTCGCGGCAGCGCGGGGCGACCTCGAGCAGCTGCGCACCGCCGCCGCGGAGTCGCGGCAGCGCGCGGAGCAACTCGACGGAGAGCTCGAGCAACGCGCGCCAAGCGCTCGCTCAGCAATCCCAATTCGCGCGAGAGGCCGCCGCAATGGGCCACGCCGCGCAAGGCGCCCTCTCCGACCTCGAGGCTCAGCTGCTCGCGTTGCGCGCGCACGTGGAAGCCAGCGACCGCGAGATCGCAGAGCGGGATCGGCGGATCACGGATCTCGAGCAGTCGGTCGCGGCGGCCCGCGACGAGATCGAACGGACGGAACACGAGCTCGGCCGCGTCGAGACCGAGCGGGCGGATGTCGAGCAGCGCGCACAAGATTTGGACCAACGGCGGCAGCAAACGGAGCAGCGCGCGCACGAGCTCGAGCGCGAGCTCGACGGCCGCAGCGAGCAGCTCGACGAGCGCGTGCGGGCACAGGCCGCCGTGAGCGCGCAGCTCGAGCAAGCTCGCGCGATGCTCGAGGCCGGCGACCGCGAGCTCGCGAGCATGCGCGACACGCTGCTCGGCGCGAATCGCGAGATCGAGCAGCTGCGGAGCCAAATCCATCAGCTCGACGGCTCGCTCGCGAGCTCGCTCGCTCGGGCCGACGACGCTGCTGCGCAGCTCTCGCTCGCGCACGACGAGCTCCGCTCGTTCGCGGAGCGTCATGCCGAGCTCGAGCGCCAGCGCGACGAAATCGGCGCGCAGGTCGCGGGCCTCGAGGCCGATCTCAAGGACGAGAAAGAGAACGCCGAGAATTTCGGCGAGATCGCGAACGAGCGCCGCGAGCTGCTCACGAAGCTCGAGGAGAAGGTCGAGGAAGCCGAGGAGCGCTACGAGGACGCGAAGTACCGGCTCACGAAAACCGCGCACTTCGAACGGCTCGTGAAGCGCCGCAAGGGACTCGTGACGAAGCTCTTGAACGCGCTGCGCCAGAAGCAGAAGGCCAACACCGCGCTGAAGGCGGGTCTCGACGGCCTGCGCACCTACAAAGCCGGCGCGGAGATGAATCAGCAGAAGCTCCTGCAGCGCATCGACTCGCTGAAGGTGGAGATCAAGGAAGCCGAGGAGACGATCGCGCGTCATCACGGCACGACCAGCGCGAAGGAGGAGCTCGCAACGTCGACGACGAAGGTCACCGCGCTCGAGCAGCGTCTCAACGCGCAGGCCGAGGTGATCCAGACGCTCGAGAGCGACCTCAAGGCGGCGCGCTCGCTGGCCAAGTCCGGCGACGACAAGAATCACGAGATCGAGCGCCTCCACCGGGAGCTCGAGACGAAGATCGAAGGTGATCGCTCAGCTGCAAGCCGACGTCGACGACCTGCAGCGCAAGCTCGCGAAGCTGCGCGGCAGCGAGGGCGAGACGATGCGGCTCAAGGCGGCGACCGAGAAGGATCGCACCGAGATAGACGCGCTCGAGCGCGAAGTCGCGCAGCTGCGCGAAGCGCTGTCGCGGCAGAGCTCGGGTAGTGGCGCCGGCGCGGCCGCGGCAGAGCTCGAGTCGAAGCTGCGCGGCAGCGAGCAGTCCGTGACGCGGCTCATGGGCACGATCAAAGAGCACGAAGCGACGATCAAGAAGCTCAACGAGTCGGCCGAGTCGTGGAAGCGCAAATATCAATTCCTCTCGTCCGATAGCCCCGACGCTTACAAGACCTCCTCCGAACCCCAAGTAGGCGGGCGCGGACCTCAGGATGGAAACGCTAGCCGACGCGTTCGACTTCACCGCTGCACTGCACGACCGCGGCGTCACGTTCGCGAGTCTCGGCGTCGGCGTACGTGATTTTCCTCGCGAGCTGCCTGGTGACGGCGGGCATGTATTCCGGCGCGCGTAAACACCTCGTCGTCGCGCCAAACCGCGGGTCGCGCAACTACGCCCTATATGTGATCGCGGTGCTCCTCACGCTACTGGTCGCGACCGCGCTCGAGAACGAGCTCTCACACACGGCCGTGCCGACGCTGCGCTACGTCGCCTACCCGCAGATCCTGTTCCTCATCGCGGCGCACGTTTGGGTCGCGTATCGGACCGAGCCTTGGACCATTCAGCTCGGTGCATCGTCGCTGATCGGGTCCGCTTTGGTCGGGGCCGCGGCCGCGGCCGCGACCGACTCGTTTCGCATCGCGCACGGCGTCACGCTGCTGGTGATCGCAGGGGTCCTCGGCTTCCTTTGGTACGGCGCGATCTCGACGAAGCGCGCGTTCGTGAGCGCCGACTCGATCTACGTGCGCTCGAAGGAGAACCTCGACTCTACGCCCAAGCCACAGAAGCCGTGGCTCGGCGTGCCGCATTGCGCGGCGCTCGTCGCGGCGAGTGTCGCGCTCGCGATCGCGAACTCGTTGCTGCGCGGCCGCGGGCTCGAGGACATCCCGGCCATCGACGTCGCAGCCGAGTCCGGAGCTCTCATGCTCGTCACGGCATTCGTCTGCGCGGTGCCCGCGGCGGGCTATTGGATCGCGCGCAAGACCTGGATGCCGGAGCTTACGCGCTTCGCGTGGCTCGCGTGGATCGTCGTCGGTTTCGCTTTCACGTACGGCAACTACCTCACGAACCTCGCAAAGGCTTGAGCCGCGTCAAGAGATGCGGCATGAGATCGTCGCGGAAGCGCGCGAGCTCGTCGACGCCGCAGAGCGTCCGTAGATCCGTCACCTCGAGCCCTTCGTAACCGCACGGATTGATCCCCGCAAACGGCTCGAGATCCATCGCGACGTTCACCGCGAGCCCGTGGTACGAGCAGTGGCGCCGCACGCGTAATCCGATGGCGCCGAGTTTCTTGCCGTCGACGTAGATTCCGGGCGCATCGCGGCGCGCGACGGCGGTCACGCCATGGCCCGCTACGGTGTCGATCACCGCGCTCTCGAGCGCCTGCACGAGCGTGCGCGGGTTGAAGCCCAGACGGCGCAGGTCGAGCAAGACGTATACGACGAGCTGACCCGGCCCGTGGTACGTGACCTGTCCGCCACGATCGATCTGAACGACCGGGATCCCGCCACTCGCGAGGACGTGCCGGCGGTCGGCGCGCATGCCGAGCGTGTAGACCGGCGGATGCTCGACGAACCAGATTTCGTCGCGGGTGTCCTCGGCACGCTCGGACGTGAACGTCTGCATGTCCGCCCAGACGTCGGGCAGCGGCCTGAAGCCGAGATCGCGGATCAGAACCGGCGGCGCGGCGGCGCTCACAGCACCATCATGATTTGCGGCGCCGCGACGAGGTCGTTGTAGACGGCGTCGATCTGGTCGCGGCTCTCGGCCCGCACGGTAATCGTGAGGCTGAGATAGGCGCCTTCGCGGCTCAGCTGCTCGGCGACGCGGTGCTGTTCGCCGTAGTGCGCGCGCACGATCGCCAACGCGGCATCGCGAAACGCGGAGTCGTTGCGGCCGAGCACCTTGATCGGCAGGTCGCACGGGAACGCGAGCAGAGACGAGTCGCGGCTCACTCGAGCAGCTGGCCGAGCCCACTCACGACTTTCGTCCAGACGCCGCCCTCGAGCACGGGCTTGAGCACGATGAGCGGCAAGCTCGCGAGCGGACTGCCCTCGAACGAGACCCGCATCTCGCCGACTCGCGTGCCCTCGCGCAGCGGCGCGATGAGCTGCGCCGTGAGATCCGTGGTCGCTGCGAGCGCGGCGTACGTGCCGCGCGGAATCGTGACGAATAGGTCGTGCTCGAGGCCGAGCGACGCCGTCTCGGGCGAGCCGCCGGCGACGCGCGCGGCGCTGATTGGCTCGCCGGCCGCGTACAGCCGGTGTGTCTCGAAGTTCGCGAACCCGTACTGCAGCAGCGCCTGCGCAGCGTTGTTGCGGATCTTCGGCGACTGGGCGCCGAGCACCACCGCGATCAGCCGCATGCCGCCACGCTGCGCCGAGCTCACGATGCAGTATCCCGCCGCCGCCGTGAATCCCGTCTTCATGCCGTCGACGCCGAGGTCGCGCGAAAGCAGCGCATTGCGGTTCTGCTGCGTGATTCCGTTGTAGCTGAACTCGCGCTCGGCGTAGAGGCCGTAGTACTTCGGGAACGTGGCGATGATCGCCCTCGCGAGAACGCCTAAGTCGTGCGCGCTGCTCACATGGCCCCGCGCGGGCAAGCCGGTCGGATTCTTGAACACGCTGTTCTTCATCCCGAGCGCCGCGGCCTTTTCGTTCATCAGCGCGACGAACGCCTCGACCGAGCCCGCGACGTGCTCCGCGAGCGCGGTGCTCGCATCGTTACCGGATTGGATCAACATGCCGTCGCACGAGGTCCTCGACGCGCACGCGCGAGTTCACGTCTATGAACATCCGCGAGCCGCCGGTCCGCCACGCCTTCTTGCTCACGAGCGCTTCGTCGTCGAGGTGGATCCTGCCGGCCTCGAGTGCCTCGAACACGACGTAAGCCGTCATCAGCTTCGTGAGGCTCGCGGGCGGAACCGGCTCGTCGGCATCGCCTGCGGAAAGCACCGTGTTGCTCGCGTAGTCGACGAGATAGTGCTCCGTGGCGGCGACACGCGGCGGCGGCCCAACGTGCGTGTCCTCCGCCCCGGCGTTTGCGACTCCGGCGGCGAACGAGATCAGAGCGAAGGCAAGACAGACACGAATCACCGATTTCTCCCCAACGTCAGCGTGCGGTCACGAGCTGCGACTCGCCGAACCCCAGCGAGCGCAGCCGCGCGCGGACTTCATCGAATTCCTGGTCGTCGCGCAACGGGCCGAGCCGCACGCGATGCAAGCGTGCGTCGGCCGTCCGCGTCGCTCACGACGAACGCGTTCACGAAGCCGTTCACGCGCAGCCGCTCGACGAGTCGCGCGGCATTCGCGCCGTCGCCGAACGCACCGACCTGCGCGAACAGCGCGGCCTGGCCGAGCGCGGCCGAGTCGGCCGCCGCGGACCCGGGCGCCGTCGCCGCGTCGGCCGACGTGACCAAGGCGATCCCCGCCACACCGACGCCGGGATCGGTCGCCGCGGCCTGCACGGTCGTAACCGGCGGCGGCGCGCTCGCCGTAACCACCGGCGGCGTGCCGGGCGGGGAGCCCAGCGCGCGCACTTCGACGCGCGCGGTGCCGTTGCGCACCATGTCGAGCTGCACCGCGGCGGCGTAGGAGAGATCGATGAGCCGGTTGTCGACGAACGGGCCGCGGTCGTTGACCTTCACGACGACCCGCTTGCCGTTCTCGAGGTTCGTGACTTCGACCCAGGTCGGGATCGGCAGCGTCGTGTGCGCGGCCGTCATCGCGTTCATGTTGTAGGTCTCGCCGCTCGACGTCGCGAGGCCGTGAAAATCGCGCCCGTACCAGGATGCGACGCCGCGCGCGCGATAGCCCTCGCTCGTCGGCAACACGTGATAGCGCCTGCCGAGCACGTCGTAGAACGGCGGGTTGCCGCGATCAGCGTGCGCGCTCGCGCCCCCCGGCACGGCGTCCGCCGGAGGTGCCCGCAGCGCGTTCGAGGCGCAGCCCCACTGCAACGCCATGGCGCCCAAGACGGCGAGCAGCGCGGCGCCGCGCGTCGTCGGCATCATGGGGGCGCGCTCCGGGCGGACAGCGCCGCGTGCGCGAGCTCGGCGGCGACGACGGCGGTGTCTTTCGCATTCGGGCTCGCGTTCGCCGCATAGCTCGAGCGAATCGCTTGGCCGAGCTGGTGCGCCGCGAGCGCGTACTTCGGGCTGCGGTTGTACCGCGTGATCACGCGAAAGTTGTGATATCCGATCCAGAACTCCGAGCTGCCGCCGTGCGCCTCGAGCGCGAACGCGGCCGCCGGCGCGTCGGGCGGACTCGCTCGTCGTGAATACGTAGCCCTGCTTCTCGAGCGAGCCCACGGTTTCCGCGAGCTCGAGCGCGTTGCTCGGCTCGGGCCCGCTCCACCCCGCCGAGCGCGTCGCCGGATCGGCAACGGGCTCGCCGGTCTGCCAGCCGTTCTTCTTGAAGTAGTTTGCGATGCTGCCGAGCACGTCGGCCCAGTCGTTCCAGATGTCGCGCTTGCCGTCGCCGTCCGCGTCGACCGCGTAGGTCCTGAAGCTCGACGGGATGAACTGGCCCGCGCCCATGGCGCCCGCGTAGGAGCCGAGCGGCGTCTTCGGGATCGAGGCCTTCCTCGCGCGTGAGCAGCAGGAATTGCTCGAGCTCGCCGCTGAAGAACTTCGCGCGCGGCGGATAGGCGAACGCGAGCGTCGCGAGCGAGTCGAGCACTCGATATTTGCCCGTGCGTTGGCCGAAATAGGTCTCGACGCCGACGATCGCGACGAGCATCTCGGGCGCGACGCCGTAACGCTCGGAGATCGTTTGAATCGTCGCGGCGTGCTCCGTCCAGAACCGCGTGCCCGCCGCGATCCGCGCCTCGTTGACGAAGATCGCACGGTACTCGTACCACGGCACGACGCGCTCGGCCGGCCGCGAGATCGCATCGAGGATCGCTGGGTCGATCGTCGCCGAGCGCAGCGCCGCGGTCAGCGCGGCGCGGTCGAAGCCGTGCTCGGCGACCATCTTGTCGAGGAACGCGGTCCGGGCCTTCTCGACGTTCGCCTTATCGTCGGCGTGCGCGAGCACGGAGAACGCGAGAGCGCCGAGCGCGACGAGCAGGCCGCGCGCGACGGGGCGCGCGCGTGTCGCACTCCGAGAGCCCGTGCTTGCGGTTGTGGTCGGCTGTGCGCCGTTCATGGCGCGAGAAGCTTCCGGTGGCCGCCAATCGCGGCGAGCATACCGAAGCCGGCGAGCAGGGTCACCATCGACGTGCCGCCCGCGCTCACGAGCGGCAGCGGCACGCCGACGATCGGCAAGAGCCCGGACACCATGCCCGCGTTCACGAACACGTAGAAGAAGAACGTGAGCGACAAGCGTGCCCGCGAGCAAGCGCGTGAACGTGTCCTGTGCCTGCGACGCGATCCAGAGGCCGCGGCCGACGAGCGCGAGATAGAGCACGAGCAGCAGCAGCAGGCCGAGCAGCCCGAACTCCTCGCCCATCACCGCGAAGATGAAGTCGGTCGAGCGCTCCGGCAGGAACTCGAGATGCGCCTGCGTGCCGTTCATCCAGCCCTTGCCGAACAGGCCACCCGAGCCGATCGCGATCTTCGCTTGGATCGTGTTGTAGCCCGCGCCGAGCGGATCGGACTCGGGGTTCAGGAACATGAACACGCGCGCGCGCTGGTAGTCGCGCATGTAATGCCAGAGCACGGGCACGGCGCCCGCCGCGAGCAGCACCGAGGCGAGGATCACGCGCACGCTGATTCCGGCGAGCAGGATCGCGAGGCCGCCCGCCGCGATCACGAGCATCGCGGTGCCGAGGTCGGGCTGCTCGGCGATCATCGCCGCCGGCACCATCACGATCAGCGTCATCGTGACGACCTGGAGGAACGTCGGCGGCAGCGGCCGGTCGTGCATGAACCACGCGACCATCATCGGCGCCGCGAGCTTCAGGAGCTCGGACGGCTGGAACGTGCACTACACCTAAGTCGAGCCAGCGCTGCGCGCCCTTGCCGATCTCGCCTTCGATCGCGACGGCGATCAGGAGCGCGACACCCAAGAAGAACGCCCACGGCGTCCAGATCCGCAGATACCGCGGCGGCACTTGCGAGAGCACGAAGAACGCCGCCATGCCGAATGCGAAGCGCAGCCCTTGGCGCAGGAAGAGCCCGGTGTTGGCGCCGAGCGCGCTGTAGAGCACGACGAAGCCGACGCTCGCAGTCACGAGCAGCAGCACGAGCAGCGGCATGTCGATCACGAGGCCGCTGAAGCCGCGCGCCTTGCCGCCCGTCGGGCTCGTCCGGCCCCACTCAAGGCTCGCGAGCGACATAGCCCTCCGCCGTCGAAATACGCGTCGAACACCTTGCGCGCGACCGGCGCCGCGGCGCGCGCGCCGCCGCCGCCGTTCTCGACGACGACCGCGAGCGCGATCCGCGGGTCGTCGGCCGGCGCAAACGCGACGAACAGGCCGTTGTCGCGCAGGCGCTCCTCGACGTCGGCTTCGCGGTACTTCTCGTCCTGACCGACCGTGAACACTTGCGCCGTGCCGGTCTTGCCCGCGACCTTGTAACTCGTGCCCTTCATCGGCGTGTGCGCCGTGCCGCGCGGATCGGCCGTCACGCCGACCATCGCGTCGTGCACGAACGTCCACTCCTCCGGTGTCGGACCTACGACGGGCGGGCGCGCGACGGGGTCCGTCCAGGTCATCTCGCGCGTCACGCCGTCCTCCGAGCCGATCAGCAAGCGCGGCGCGAACCGTTTGCCGCGCGCGGCCATCGCGGCGCCCGCGCTCGCGAGCTGCAGCGGCGTCACGAGCACGTAGCCCTGGCCGACGCCCGCGTTGATCGTGTCGCCCGGGAACCAGATCTGGTCCTCGCGGCGCTGGAACATTTTTCTCTTCCACTCGGCCGACGGTATGACGCCACTCTGCTCGCCGTTGATGTCGAGGCCCGTCGCCGCGCCGAAGCCCGAAGCGCTTCAATGCGGCCGACAGGTCGTTGATGCCGACGTCGAGCGCGAGCTGATAGAAGTAGACGTCGCACGAGCGCACGATCGCTTCGTGCAGGTTCACGTTGCCGTGCACGCCGCCGCGCCCCTCGCGGTACTTGTGCGTCTGCCCCGGCAAGTGGAATTCGCCCGGGCAATACATCTCCTTCTCCGGCGCGATCGTCTCGTGCTCGAGCGCCGCGAGCGCGATGAACGGCTTCACGGTCGAGCCCGGCGGATAGGTGCCCGCGAGCGCGCGGTTGAACAACGGCCGATCGGGGTCGGTGTTCAGCGCGACGAAGTCCTGGCGGCTCAAGCCTTCCGCAAAGCGATTCGGATCGAACGAGGGCGTGCTCACGAGCGCGAGCACGTCGCCGTTGCGCGGATCGATCGCGACGACGGCGCCACGCACGTCTCCGAGCGCGGCCTGCGCCGCGAGCTGAAGGCGCATGTCGATCGACAGCACGATGTTGTTGCCGGGCACCGGCTGCTTCGCCTTCGGCATGCCCGTGATCTCGGCCTCGTCGGCCTGGTTCTGCACGGTCGGATCGAACAGTACGCGTCCCTGCGCGTTCACGACTTGGTGGCGATAACCCACGTGTCCGTGCAGCGCGCCCTCGTACGAGCGCTCGACGCCGCTCTTGCCGATGTGCGAGGTCGCGGCGTAGTCGCTGCGATCGATCCGCTCGAGATCCTGGAGGCTGATGCTGCCGACGTAACCGATCGCGTGCGCGCTCGCCTCGCCGAACGGATAGTGGCGCGCGAGCGCCTCCTGGATGTCGACGCCGGGGAAGCGATGGCGGCGCACCGCAAATATCGCGGCCTGCTCCTCGGTGAGGTTGCTGAGCTTCACGCGCTCGAAGCCGCGATGCGAGCGCACGAGGTCGCGCAACGACTTGTGCTCGCTCGGATCGACGAGCCCCAGCGCCTCGAGCTGCTTCAGCGTGTCGTCGAGATTGCCGATTTCCTCCGCGATCGCGACGAGCTCCCAGCTCGGCAGATTGTCCGCGATCACGACTCCGTTGCGGTCGTAAACGAGCCCGCGCGTCGGCGGCAGCGGCTCGAGCCTGAAGCGGTTGCCTTGCGACAGCTCCGTGAAGCGGTCGTACTCGACGATCTGCAGCACGACGAGCCGCGCGACGAGCAGGCCCGACAGGAGCACGATGATCACAGCGGCCGCGATGATCCGCGTCAGGAACAGCCGGTGCTCCTGCCAGTGATCCTTGAGCCGCGTGGTCTGCAACGGCATCGTCTACAGCCTCGCGTGCGCTTCGCGCCGGCCGCTGTCGAATACCGCGAGCAGCGCGAGCCAAACGAGCGTGCCGGCGAGCGGCGGTCCCCAACGCTCCGACAGCGGCACGGTCCTGCCCGCGACGCCATCGATCCAGAACAAGATGAATTCGTAGAGCCCGAGCAGCACGAGAACGGTGAGCCCGAGCTGCGACGCCGGGAACACGCGGATCCGCAAGTGCAGGCGCTCGGCGAGGTACACGATCACGAGCAGCGCGAGCGCGTGCTGCCCGAGCAGCGAGCCCGTCAGCGTGTCGAGCACGATGCCCATCCAGAACGCAGTCAGCAGGCTGAAACGGCGCGGCGCCGTGAGCGACCAATAGAGCAGCACGACCGCGACCCAGTCCGGCCGGAACGAGGAGATCGCGTTCGGCAGCGGCACGAGCGACAGCGCGAGCGTGAGCACGAGGCTCAGCGCCGGGACGAACCAACTGCGGCTGCGTTCCGCCATCTCCCGGGCCCTGCTACTTCGCCTTCGCGAGGCTCTCGGCCTCGGCGCTCCGCGGGCTCGCCGGCGCGTTCGCGCGCGGCGGCTCGTCGGCCGCGTTCCAGACGAGCAGCACCTCGCGGTCGCGATCGAGCGCCGACGCCGGCTCGGCCATGATCTCGGCGAACGACCGATCCGGGCGCCGCCGGATCTCGGTGATGCGGCCGACCGGATAACCCGCTGGGAACACGCCGCCGAGCCCCGAGGACACGAGCAGGTCGCCCTTCTCGACGTCCGCGTTGTTCGTGAGGTACGGCAGCCGCAGCAAGCCGCTGTCGCCGGTGCCGACCGCGATCGTGCGTAACCCGTTGCGGTTGATGCTGACCGGCACCGCGTGGTCCGCGTCGGTGATCAGCACGGCCTCGGAGGTGAACGGCCCGACCTTCACGGTCTGGCCCACGACGCCCTGCGCGTCGATCAGAGCCTGGCCGACGTAGACGCCGTCGAGGAGGCCGCGGTTCAGATTGAAGCGCTGGCGGTACGGATCGAGATCGACCGCGAGGATCTCGGCGATCAGCGCGCGGCTACCGACCCGCGCCTGGCTGTCGAGCAGCTCGCGCAACCGCGCGTTCTCGGTTTCGAGCGCGGCGAGGCGCTGGAGCCGGAATTCGGCGTTGAGCCGGTCGCGCTTGAGTTGCTCGTTCTCGGCGACGAGCGCCTCCCGGGTCGCGAAGTTGGTGCGGAACGTGTCCCAGCCGCGGAACGGCAGGTCGACGACGATGCGCAGCGGATAGACGACCACCGACAACGCCTCGCGCACGCGCTCGACGTGCTGGTCGCGGTGGTCGAGGATCATCAGCGCGAAGCACGCAATCGACAGAAGCAGGAAGCGCGCGCCCATGGAGAACCCACCGCGAGCCGGGCCAGTGGTGGTTCTTGCCGGAGCAGCCATCCGATACGCTCCCTACGCGTGCTGACGGCGCTAGGTCACTCCACGGAAAACGCCGAAGGCCCGTACTCGTCGAGCAGCTCGAGCACGCGCCCGCCGCCCCGCGCGACGCACGTGAGCGGCTCGTCGGCGATCACGACCGGTAAGCCGGTCTCTTCCGTGAGTAGCTTGTCGATGTCCGTGAGCAGCGCACCGCCGCCGGTGAGCACGATGCCGCGCTCCGCGACGTCCGCACCGAGCTCGGGCGGCGTCTGCTCGAGCGCGACCTTCACCGCGCCGACGATGCCTTGCAGCGGCTCTTGCAGTGCCTCGAGGATCTCGTTGCTGTTCAGCGTGAAGCTGCGCGGCACGCCCTCGGAAAGATTGCGCCCTTTCACGGAGATTTCGCGCACGTCCTGGCCCGGATACGCCGAGCCGATCTCGTGCTTGATGCGCTCCGCGGTGGCTTCGCCGATCAGGATTCCGTAGTTGCGGCGCACGTAATTCGTGATCGCCTCGTCAAAGCGGTCGCCGCCGATGCGCACGGACGCGGCGTAGACGATGCCGTTCAGCGAGATCACGGCGACTTCCGACGTGCCGCCGCCGATGTCGAGCACCATCGAGCCGCGCGCCTCGTGCACCGGCATGCCGGCGCCGATCGCCGCGGCCATCGGCTCCTCGACGAGATACACCTTGCGCGCGCCCGCGCCTTCGGCGGATTCGCGGATCGCGCGTCGCTCGACTTGGGTCGAGCCGTACGGCACGCAGACGAGAACGCGCGGGCTCGGCCGGAAATACCGCGAGCCGTGTGCCTTCTTGATGAAATGCTGAAGCATCTTCTCGGTGACGTTGAAGTCGGCGATCACGCCGTCCTTGAGCGGGCGAATGGCGGTAATGTGCCCGGGCGTGCGCCCGAGCATGTTCTTCGCCTCGACCCCCACCGCCTCGAGCACCTTGCCGCCGCGGCCGGGCTCTTCCCGGATCGCCACGACCGAGGGCTCGTTGAGCACGATGCCCTTGCCACGGACGTAAATCAGGGTGTTGGCGGTGCCGAGATCGATGGATAGATCGTTGGAGAAATATCCGAGAAAGCTCTTTAACATCGAGGCCCAAGGCCATTAGGTAAAACAGACGCGGACTCTAGCAACGGCTCAACTAATCCACAAGCGACAGCTATAGTTTAATGAGAAGCGCGTCACCGGCCGCGACGCGGCTCTCAAAAGCCGCTCCCGAAGGCGAGACGTAGCGCTCCTTGCCACGGTTTTCCTCGTCCCCATTCCGTCTCCTTTAGGCTGAATTCCGCCTTGCGGACCACTCGCGACCGACGCCTAAGCTCGAAGCTCAGCGCTACACGCGCCACGGCATGCTGCAGGCGTTCGTCTCTGCGGAGCTGCGGACACTGTTGCCATGTGGCTCGTCGGCGAGGACGGCACCGTCGAGATGTTCGACTCGAGCGGCCGAATCGATGCGAGCTCGTTCGGAATCGCGCTGAGTCCGCTTCGCTGGCGTCGGCGCCGATAGCGAACTCGAGGCAACGCGTCGAGACCGAAGCTCGCGGGCCGTCGTGTATAGTTTGTCGCCGAAGTCTGACGAACAATGCCGCGATTCAGGACCGGATCATCGTGCTGACTCCAGAAGACATCCGCCGCCTTTGCCTGCTCGCCCGCGTCGAGATCACGGCGGACGAGATCGCGGACGCGTCGGCGAAGCTCTCGAGCATCGTCGCAATGGTCGATCAGCTGCAGGCCGTCGACACGAAAGGCGTCGCGCCGATGGCCCACCCGCTCGACCGCGCGCAGCGGCTGCGCGATGACCGCGTGACGGAAACCGATCGCCACGAGCTCTACCAGCGCAACGCGCCGCTCGTCGAGCGCGATCTCTACCTGGTCCCTAGAGTGATCGACTAGCCGTCATCGAGTAGCCGTGCACGACCGCACCTTGACCGAGCTCGCGGCCGACCTCGCGACGAAGCGTGTCTCCGCCGTCGAGCTCACGAAGCACTTCCTAGCGCGCATCGAGCGTTTCGACGACGCGCTGAACGCGTTCGTCACCGTGACGGCCGATCAGGCGCTCGCACAGGCGAAAGCCGCGGACGAGCGTCGCGCGCGCGGCGACCCGGCGCCGCTCTTAGGTCTCCCGCTCGCGCACAAGGACATCTTCTGCACCGCCGGCGTGAAGACTACGTGCGGATCGAAGATGCTCGACAACTTCGTCGCGCCGTACGACGCGACCGTGATCGAGCGCTTCGCGGACGCGGGCGCCGTGATGCTCGGCAAGACGAACATGGACGAGTTCGCGATGGGCTCGTCGAACGAGACGAGCTACTACGGGCCCGTGCACAACCCGTGGGATCTCGCGCTCGTGCCGGGCGGCTCGTCGGGCGGCTCGGCCGCCGCGGTCGCCGCGCGCATCGCGACGGCCGCGACCGGAACGGACACCGGCGGCTCGATCCGCCAGCCCGCGGCGCTGTCCGGAATCACCGGCATCAAGCCCACCTACGGCCGCGTGTCGCGCTACGGAATGATCGCGTTCGCCTCGAGCCTCGATCAGGCCGGCGTGCTCACGCAAACCGCCGCCGACGCGGCGCTGCTGCTCGAGGCGATCGCGGGTTTCGACGAGCGCGACTCGACGTCGCTCGACGAGCCCGTGCCGCGCTACTCCGAGATCATCGATCAGCCCTGGGAGCGCGTGACGATCGGCGTGCCAGAGAATTTCTTCGACTCAGGGCTAGACCCCGAGGTCGCGAGCACTGTCCGCGCCGCGTTGAAGGAATACGAGAAGCTCGGCGCGACGCTCAAGAACGTGAAGCTCGACTACATCCACCTCTCGGTCCCCGCGTACTACGTGGTCGCGCCGGCCGAGGCCTCGTCGAACTTGTCGCGCTTCGACGGCGTGCGCTTCGGCCATCGAGCAAGCGACGCGATACGCGAAGACCTTGCGACCTTCTACATGCGCAACCGGGGCGAGGGTTTCGGCGCGGAAGTGAAGCGGCGAATCCTGACCGGAACCTACGTGCTCTCGGCCGGCTACTTCGACGCGTACTACTTGCAAGCGCAGAAGGTCCGCAAGCTGATCAGCGACGACTTCGCGCGCGCGTTCCGCGACGTCGACCTCGTCGCCGGACCGACGTCGCCTTCGCCCGCGTTCGGCATCGGCCACAAGACGAGCAACCCGATCGAGATGTACTTGAACGACATCTACACGATCGGCGCGAATCTCGCGGGCGTGCCCGCGATGTCGCTGCCGTGCGGCTTCGTGCGCGGGCTGCCGGTCGGCTTGCAGCTGATCGCGCCGCCGCTCGCGGAAGGGCCGCTGCTCAAAGCGGCGCATCACTATCAGCGCGTGACGGACTGGCACCGGCGCTATCCCGAGAATTACGCCTGAGGCCCGCGGCGATGAGTTGGGAGACCGTGATCGGCCTCGAGATCCACGCGCAGCTCGCGACGGCGAGCAAGATCTTCTCCGGCACGGCGACGCGTTACGGCGCCGCACCGAACAGCCAGGCGAGCCTCATCGACCTCGGCTACCCAGGCACGCTGCCGGTGCTCAACGCCGAGGCCGTGCGGATGGCGATCAAGTTCGGGCTCGCGACGGGCTGCACGATCTCGCGCCGCTCGGTGTTCGCGCGCAAGAACTACTTCTACCCCGACCTGCCGAAGGGCTATCAGATCAGCCAGTACGAGTTGCCGGTCGTGCACACGGGCAGCGTCGAGATCGAGCTCGCGGACGGTGCGACAAAGGCGGTCCGCATCACGCGTGCACACCTGGAGGAGGACGCCGGCAAGTCGCTGCACGAGGACTTCGCCGGCATGTCGGGAATCGACTTGAATCGCGCGGGCACGCCGCTGCTCGAGATCGTCTCGGAGCCCGATCTGCGCTCGGCCATAGAGGCCGGCACGTACATGCGCAAGATCCACGCGCTCGTGCGCTACCTCGAAATCTGCGACGGCAACATGCAGGAAGGCTCGTTCCGCTGCGACGCGAACGTGTCGCTGCGCCGCCAGGGCGAGACGAAGCTCGGCACCCGCACGGAGCTCAAGAACCTGAACTCGTTTCGCTTCGTCGAGAAAGCGATCGAGGTCGAGGTCGAGCGGCAGATCGAGCTGATCGAGACCGGCGGCAAGGTCGTGCAGGAGACTCGGCTGTACGATCCCGACCGCGACGAGACTCGGCCGATGCGCAGCAAGGAAGAAGCGAACGACTATCGCTACTTCCCGGACCCCGATCTCTTACCGATCGTGATCGACGACGACGCGATCGAGGCGGTGCGAGCCACGCTGCCCGAGCTGCCCGATGCGAAACGCGATCGCTTTGGCAGGCAGTACGGCCTGTCCTCTTACGACGCGGGCGTGCTCACGGCGCAGCGCGCGCTCGCCGAGTACTTCGAGGAAGTCGCGAGCGCGACGCGCGCCCAACCGAAGGTCGCGGCGAACTGGGTGATCGGCGAGCTCGCGGCCGCGCTCAACCGCGATGGCCTCGATATCGCCGCGTCGCGCGTATCGCCGAGCGCGCTCGCGGCGCTGCTCGATCGCGATCGCCGACGGCTCGATCTCCGGCAAGATCGCGAAGGAAGTATTCGAGGCGCTCTGGAACGGCGAAGGCACCGTGGCCGAGATCATCGACAAGCGCGGGCTCACGCAGATCTCGGACTCGGCGAGCATCGACGCGCTCGTCGACCAAGTGATCGCCGCGAACCCGACGCAGGTCGAGCAGTTCCGCGCGGGCAAGCAACAGGTGCTCGGCTTCCTCGTCGGCCAGGTGATGAAGGCCTCGAAGGGAAAAGCGAACCCTCAGCAGGTCAACGACGCGCTGCGCAAGAAGCTCGGCTGAACGCCCTTCGGCCGCGTGAGAGCGTCGCGTGCCGCGACCGGTCCACGGCGGCTGTTAGGCCGATCGGACCACGGGTTCCCTCGCGGTACACCTAGCCCGGCGGCGGCGCAATGAGTTCGGCTATCCCGTACGGCAACGGGAATCGCAGGACGCGACATGGCGAGCTCGAAGGATCCTGGATGACAACCCAGCGCGAACCGCGCGTCGTCAAGGGGATGGAGAGCGCTCGGCTCACGCGCGAACAATTCGAGCGGCGGTTCCGTGAACGCTTCGCCGATCCTGCCTTCGACGCCGTCGCCGATGCGCTCGATGCGGTGATCGACGTCGCATGGCAGGGCTACGAGGCGCAGCGTAAGAGCCCTCGCCAAAGGCCCGCGGGCGTGGGATACGCAGACCCCGCCTTCGAGCTGTCCGTCGACTGGCTTGCGACGCGGGCGGCGATCGAGGCGGCGCGCGTTCGCCATGACGACGCGAGCGCACCGTCCCGCGTATTGCTGATCAACGGCTCGGCGCGGACGGACCAGAGCTGCCCGGGCGAGATGTCGAAAAGCTATCGGCTTGCCCGACTCGCCGAAGCAGCCATCCTCGCGAATCCTCGGTTCGAAGTAGATTTCCTCGATCTATCGCGGCTCGTTTCCGAGCACGGCCGCGTCATCTATCCCTGCAAGTCTTGCGTCTCGACCGCGCAGCCGCTGTGCCATTGGCCATGCTCGTGCTATCCGAACCATTCACTCGGTCAGACACAGGACTGGATGAACGAGCTGTATCCGCGCTGGGTCGCAGCGCATGGCGCGATGATCGTGTGTCCCGTCAATTGGTATCACGTCCCGTCGGTCTTGAAGCTCATGATCGACCGGCTAGTCTGCGCCGACGGTGGTAACCCCGACCCGACGAGCACCCAGGGCAAGGACGCAGCGCGCGCCAAGCAAATCGAGCTCGCCGGCTGGCCGTATCCGAAGCACCTTCAGGGCCGCGCGTATGCCGTCGTGGTGCACGGCGACGCCGCCGGCGTCGGCGACGTTCGCCGGGCGCTCTGCGATTGGTTCGATTCGATGGAGCTCGTCCGCGCGGGCGCGAGCGGCGCGATCGATCGTTACATCGGCTATTACGAGCCGTACGCGGTCAGCCACGACGCGCTCGACCGCGACGAGGCCGTGCAAGAGGAAACGCGCAACGCGGCGCGTACTCTCGTCGAGACCGTCGAGCGAATTCGCCGTGGCGAAGACCTGCGGCCCGACAAGTGCCTCGCGTCGCCGCGAAACAAGTAGCGCGCCCGCGCAGCCAGCGACCGGTGTAACCGCCGGGTTGGCAACGGTGTGCACGACGGCCCGCTGTCGACCGACGACTATCGGGTCTGTACAGTTGCCGCGATGGCGAAGATCGGACGCAACGGGCCCTAAGGTGGCTGCGGCTGCGTCGAAACACATACAAGAGGTCTCTCGATGCGCTACTCGTCTTTGTATCTCGCGCTGATCGTGCTCGCCTTCGTCGCGGCAACGCCCGTCTCTGCGCAAGTCATCACCGCGGACGGCCCAGTCGTCTACGGTCACCACCACTTCAACACGACGGACATGGCGGCTCAGAAGCGGTTCTTCGTCGACACGCTCGGCGGCAAAGCCGCGACGATCGGCACCAACAACACCGAAGTCATCGAGTTCCCGAATGTGTTCCTGTTCTTCCGGCCGATGCAGAGGCCGACGGGCGGCACGATCGGCAGCACGGTGAACCATGTCGGCTTCTCGGTGCCCGACTTGAAACCCGTGGTCGCGAAGCTCAAGGCCAATGGCTACAAGATGATCACGAGCGAGTCGGTGGCTTCGACCGTGAAGATCACCGACGACATCGCTGCCGCGAGTCCGACGACGAACATCGCGTTCGCGCTCGGCCCTGAAGACATCAAGGTCGAGCTAGTCGAAGTGAAGTCGCAAACAGCGCCGATCCAGCTGCACCATGTGCACTTCTTCGGCGAGCACCGCGACGAGATGCAGGCCTGGTACGCGAAAGTGTTCGGCGCGACGGTGAACCCCGCCAACCCGAACCAGGCGTTCGTGACGGACCAGTTACCGGGAGTGACGTTGAGCTTCTCGCCCTCGTCGACGCCGACGGTCGCCACGCAAGGCCGAGCGCTCGATCACATCGGCTTCGAGGTGAAGAATCTCGAAGCGTTCACGAAGAAGCTCGAGGCCGACGGCATTCCGCTGACGGTCTCGTATCGGAAGGTCGACACTCTCGGCATAGCCATTGCCTTCATCAAGGATCCCTGGGGCACGAACATCGAGCTGACCGAGGGGCTCGCGAAGATCAGGTAGCTGGACCGGAACGTCGATGAACGAAGTGCAGGGATTCCTGCTCGAAGGCAGCGGCATCCGCGGGGCGGTGGTCCGCCTCGAGGAAACGTGGCGCCAGGTCATCGCCGAGCACAGCTACACGCCGCAAGTGCGCGCGTTGCTCGGCGAGGGCATCGCCGCCACGGTGCTGCTCGCGAGCGGAATCAAGGCGAGACCGAGCGTCTCGCTGCAACTGCAAGGCGAAGGGCCGCTCAAGCTGCTCGTGATCCAGTGCGCGGACGGCTCGCGCGTGCGCGGCATGGCGCACTACTCGCGCGAGCCGCAAACGATACCGCTGCTCGGGGCTGGCCGGCTCGTCGTGAACGTCGACACGGGTCGACCGAACGGATTTTTCCAGGGCATCGTGCCGCTCATGAGCGACAAGCTCGACGCGTGCCTCGAGGCCTACTTCGAGCAGTCCGAGCAGCTCGCGACGCGGCTGATCTTGAAGACGAGCGAGGGCCGGGTCGCGGGCCTGATGCTGCAGATGCTGCCGGGCCACGACGACAAGCGAGACGTCGACGCGTTCGAGGACGCCGCGGCCTGCGCGGCGACGGTCTCGGCGGACGAGCTCACGGGTCTCGCGGCCGAGGAGCTGCTGCCAAAGCTGTTCGCGGGCCACGAGATCCGCCTGTTCAAACCGCATTCGGTGACCCACGACTGCCGCTGCACGCCCGAGCGGCTCGCCGGCATCGTGCGGATGCTCGGCGAGGACGAGGTCAAGAGCCTGATCGCCGAGCAGGGTCACGTCGAGCTCACCTGCGAGTTCTGCAACCGCACCTTCCGCTACGACGAGCAGGCCACGCAGGCGATCCTGCACGACGGCGTTCAGAGCTCGGTCCTTCACTGACGCGCCCCGCCGTTGCCGCGGCCGGCCCGCCGCGGCGATGATGCTCGCGCCGCCGATCGGAGCGGCGCAACAGGGGGAACAGCGTGCCAACGACGACCTTCGGCTTCGGTCAGCGAGCGGGCCAGATCGTGCAGACGGCCTACGTCGTGCAGAGGATCCGTCCCGCGATCGATTGGTGGATCAAAGACGGCAAGGCCGGTCCGTTCTTCTTGCTCGACAGCTTCACGGGCGCCGACCAGCGCTACCGCGGTGGGCCGACAAAAGCCGACGTGAGCATCGCAATGGGCTTCGCGGGCCACATGATGATCGAGCTGATTCAGCCGAAGGACAACGAGCCGTCGGTGTACAAGGAGATCGTCGATCGGCGCGGTTACGGATTCCATCACCTCGGCATCGCGTTCGACGACGTCGAGGCGCAGCGGCACGAGTACGAGGGGCGCGGCTATCACGTCGCGTTCTCCGCGCCGGTGCCGAGCGGCGGCACGGTGTACTACATGGGCGACGGCGACGGCGCGCCGGGGTTCGTCGAGCTGATTCCCGCGACGCCCGGCATGGACGAAATGTTCACGCGTTACTGGCGCGCGAGCGTGGACTGGGACGGCAAGGACCCGATCCGGCCGTTCGGCTGAGCCGACGCTCGTGGACGGCGATCGCAGACGATCGTCGCACGCGACCCGGACACGGCTCGAGTCGCCCCCGCCTTCCGGGCTCATTCGTCGCGCAGCACGCGGCTCGGCACCGTGCGCGCCGCACGCAGCGTCTGCGCGCCGATCGCGAGCCACGCGACGCCGACGGTCGCCGCAAGTGCGAACGCGAACGGTGCGGGCGTGAGCGCGATCGGATCCAAGAACGCGCCGAGATAGGCGCGCGCCGCGTAATACGCGATCGGCCAGACGACGACGTTCGCGACCAGCACCGGCGCGGAGAAGCTCGCGACGAGCAGCCGCACGATCCGTGCCGTGCTCGCGCCGAACGCCTTGCGCACGCCGATCTCGCGTCGCCGCCGCGCGGCGACGAGCGCGGCCATGCCGACCAGGCCCACCGTCGAGATCGCGAGCGCCATCGCCGTGAGCACGCCGAACACGCGGTTCAGCCTCAGGAAAATCTCGAACCGACGATTGAAGGTCTCGTCGAAGAAGCTGCGGCGGATCGCGACGTGCGGAGCGAGCCGGCTCCAGACGGCGTCGATCTGCTCGAGGGCTCGGCCGACGTCGTCGGGCGCCACGCGCACGTAGGTCACGTCGCCGCTCGGCGCGAGCTGGTACATCGCCGCGACCGCTCCGCCGCCGCGAAACGTGAGGCGCCGATTCTCGACGACGCCGACGATCTGCATCGTGGGTGCTCCTACACCCACCGCGCCGCGGCGCGGGAAGTACAGCACGTTGTCGATCGCTTGCTCGGGCGATCCGAATCCAAACTGCGTCACGAACGCTCGATCGACGATGACCGGCGCGGGCGCACCGTTGCGCGGCGCGGGCGCATCGTTCGGCTTTTCGTCCGCGGCGCGCTCCGGCGTGAAGCCGCGGCCCGCCAGTAACGGGATGTCCATGAGCCCGAGAAAGTCGTAGCCGACGTAGCGCACGAGCACGCGGCGCGGCGCCGCGTCCGGCTCCGTGCCGACGAACGCAACCGCGACGAGCCGCGTCCACGGCATCTGCGCGGACTCGGACACGGCTTTGACTTGCGGCACGCGGAGCAGCTCCGCGCGCAGCGTGCGCGACTCGACTTTAGTGAGCCGCGCCGGATTCTCGATCAGCACGAGCGGATCGCTCACGGCGCCGAGCCCGGTGCGCACGAGCTTCGCGTTCTGCAGCGAGATCACGGTGACCGCCACGAGCAGCAGGCTCGCGGCCGCGTACTGGACGCCGACGAGCAGCGCGGTCAAGCGGCGCGCCCCGAGCTGCACGCGCGCGGAGCGCAGCGCCGCGATGGGCGTGAGCCGCGCGAGCACTACCGCGGGATAGCCGCCCGCGAGCAGCGTCGCGGCGACGCCGGTCGCGCCGAGCGTGAGCCAGACGCGCGCGTCCGACACGAGCGCCGCGCCGACGTCCGCGCCGACGATGCGCCGGAGCACCGGCAGCTCGACGCCGAACGCGACGAGCGCCACGAGCATCGCGACGGCCGTGAGCAGCGCGGCCTCGGCGAGATGCTGCAGCGCGACGCGCGCGGGTCCCGCGCCGAGTGCCTTGCGCACACCGACCTCGCGCACGCGGCGCGTCGCGCGCGCCGTCGCGAGATTCGCGTAGTTCACGCACGCGACCGCGAGCACGAGCGCCCCTAGCGCGAGCAGCACGCTCGATACGGAGACCCCGATGTCGCGCGAGAAGAGCTCGGTATCGACGGCGTCGCGCAGCAACTTGCGCACCGGCAGCAGATCGAACGTGACGGTGGCTCGCTCCTCGGCCGGCACGTGGCGCGCGGAGAACGCCGCGAGACCCGCGCGCAGCTCGGCCGCGGAGAGGCCCGAGGGCGGCAGCAACACGTACGTCGTCGCCATCGAGTTGGTCCAGCTGTTGCGCACCATCTTGATGAAATTCGGATCGGCCGAGGCTCTGACGGCGTCGAGCACGTCCATCGACACGAGCAGATCGAAGCGCATCGGCGCGGCGGCGGAGCGCCCAAGGTGCGACGGCTCCGGCACGTCGTCGACCACGCCGGTCACGGTCACGTCCCCGACGTTCGCGATCAGCACGCTGCGACCAACGGGATCGGCAGCGCCGAACAGTCGGACCGCTACGTCGCGCCGGATCACCGCGCTGCGCGGTGCGGCAAGCGCCGACCGCGCGTCGCCGGCTACGAAGGGCAGCGGGAACACGTCCAGGAACTCGGGATCGACCGCGATCGCATCGAGCCGCAGCGCGCGGGCGCCGAACGCGACGGGCGTCGGGTCGTCGAGCGGCAGCGCGCGCGCCACCTTCTCGAGCGCAGGGAAGTCCGTGCGCAGGAACTCGGCCGCCGTCTCCGGCGCACCGGTCAAGTTGCTGCGCGCGAAGCTGCCGTCGAGCAGCGCGAAGCTCATCGTGAGCACGTACGTGCGCGACGCGTTCGGAAACGCGTGCTCGGCGCGATCCCAGAACGCGACGAAGCCGTAGGCCGTGAGGAAACACGCGAGCCCGATCGCGAGCGTAAGCACGTTGAGTGCCGTCGCGAGCGGCGCGCGGCGCGCGCTGCGCAATGTGAGCGTTACGTATTGGCTCAACATGCCGCGGCAGCGGCGCACGAGGACGCGTCGACGGCGCGCACCGCGCGAATCATCGGCTTGAGCACACCGCGCAGTCGGGATCGCGCTTCAGCGCGACGCGCTGCCAGTCGCCGCGCTTCGCGTCCCAGAGCAACAGCGCGCCGTGCAGCGCCGAGTCCCAGCCGAGCAGGAGCTTCAGCGCCTCGGCCGCCATCAGCGTGCCGATCACTCCCGGCACCGGCGCGAGCACGCCGTTGCCTTGGCAGTCGCCGAGCCACTCGTCCTCGTCGTCGTAGAGGCACGAGTAGCACGGGCCGCCGGCGCGGTTCGGGAAAACTGCGATCTGCCCTTCGAGCCGCACCGCGGCGCCCGAGACGAGCGGCTTGCGGCGCACGACGCAGGCGCGATTCACCGCGAAGCGCGTCGCGAAGTTGTCGCTGCCGTCGAGCACGACGTCGGCGCCGCAACCGCGGCATCGAGCGCGGCGTCGTCGAGCCGCTGCGCGAGCGTCTCGACAGCGACGTCGGGGTTCAGCGCGCGCAGCCGAGCCGCGGCCGCGTCGACCTTGAGCTTGCCGACGTCCTCGGCCGTATACAGGATCTGGCGCGGCAAGTTGGTCTCGTCGACGCGGTCGAAGTCGTTCAGCACGAGCCGGCCGATCCCGCTCGTCGCGAGGAACTGCGCGGCGGGGCAACCGAGCCCGCCGAGCCCGACGATCAGCGCGCTGCCGGCCGCGATGCGTGTCTGGCCGGCCTCACCGACCTCGGCCAGCGCAACTTGGCGCGCGTAGCGCTTGCTCGTCATTTGGGCCCACTCCTCAGCGCTCGAACGTTGCGCCGCGCGTTGCCGCGCGCCGGCGTCGCGGCCTGCCCCGGGGCGCCGTCAGCTCGATTTGGCCCCGGCGCTCCCGCGCCGGCGAGCGCGAGCACGCGCGCGTGCCCTGCGAGATCGCCGTGCGCCGCGACGACGCGCCAGGCGAGCGTTTCGGCGAGCGCCACGAGCGCCGCACGCTGATCGTGGCCGTGCTCGAGCAGCAGGTGCCCTCCGTCATTCAGATGCGCGCGCGCGCCCGCGAGCACCGCGCGCAGCGAGTCGAGACCGTCGGCGCCGCCGTCGAGCGCGAGCCGCGGCTCGTACCCGAGATCCTCGAACGCGCGATCTTCGGATGCGACGTACGGCGGGTTGCAGACGATCAAGTCGTAGCGCTCGCCCGCGAGCGCGGCGAACCAGTCCGACTCGACGAAGCGCACGTCGAGTCCGAGCCGCTCCGCGTTCGCGCGCGCAACGGCGAGCGCCGCGGCGCTCACGTCCGCGCCCGTCAAGATCGCGCCGCGTCGCTCGCGCTTGAGAGCGAGCGCGATGGCGCCGCTGCCGGTACCGAGGTCGAGCACCGCGCGCATCTCGCCGCGGGGCAGACGCGCGAGCGCCTCGTCGACGAGTAGCTCGGTCTCGGGCCGCGGAATCAGCACGGCTGGCGTCACGCGCAGCGGCAGCGAATAGAACTCTTGGCTGCGCACGAGATACGCGAGCGGCTCGCCGCGTGCGCGCCGTTGGACGAGCCGCTCGACCTCGTCGCCGAGCGCAGTGCGCACCGGCCTTTCCGGGAACGCAAGCACGGAGCTGCGCGGCTGCCCGGTCACGAATGCGATCAGCAGCTCCGCGTCGAGCAGCGGCGACGAGCTCGCGCCCGTCAGCTCGCGCACGGCCCACGCGACGAGGCCGCCGACGGTGTCGCCGTATTGCGTGATCGGGCCGGTCGGTTTCCCTTGCACGATTGCCGCCGTCCCGCGCCGCCGCCGTCGCGTTACCCGAGCCCGAGCGCGCCGAGCTGGTCCGCGCGATGCTCGTTCGCGAGCGGCCCGATCACGTCGTCGAGATCGCCCTCGACGATGTCGTCGAGCTTGTAGAGCGTGAGATTGATCCGATGATCCGTGAGCCGGCCCTGCGGGAAGTTGTAGGTCCGGATGCGCTCGGAACGATCGCCCGTGCCGACGAGGCTGCGGCGCTTCTCGGCGGTCTCGGCCTCGCGCTTCGTGACCTCGGCGTCGCGCAGCCGCGCCGAGAGCAACGACATCGCGCGCGCGCGGTTCTTGTGCTGCGAGCGCTCGTCCTGGCACTCGACCACGATGCCCGTCGGCAGATGCGTGATCCGGATCGCCGAGTCGGTCTTGTTGACGTGCTGGCCCCCGGCACCCGACGAGCGGTACGTGTCGACCTTCAAGTCTGCCTTGTTGATCTCGATCTCGCCGACGTCCTCGGGCTCGGGGAACACCGCGACGGTCACCGTGGACGTGTGGATTCGGCCTTGAGCCTCGGTCTCCGGCACGCGCTGCACGCGGTGCACACCCGATTCGAACTTGAGCTTCGAGTATGCGCCCTTGCCCGCGACCCGCGTGATGATCTCGCGATAGCCGCCGTGCTCGCCGGAATTCGCGCTCAGGATCTCGACGCTCCAGCCCTGCCGCTCGGCGTAGCGGCTGTACATTCGGAACAGATCGCCCGCGAAGATCGCGGCCTCGTCGCCGCCGGTGCCCGCGCGGATCTCGAGGAATAGGTTCGCGTCGTCGTCGGGGTCCTTCGGCACGAGCTGGCGGAGCAACGATTGCTCGCGCGCATCGCGGCGCGTCACGAGCTCGCGATGCTCGTCCTCCGCGAGCTCGCGAAGCTCGAGATCGTCGCTCGTGCGCAGCTCGTTCGATGCCGCGATGTCGGCCTCGAGCTTGCGGTACACGTCGAAGTCCTCCGTAACCTCGGCGAGGCGCGCGTATTCCTTGGAGAGCTCGCGGAAACGGTCTTTGTCGGCGATCGTCGCGGGCTCGCTTAAGCTGCGGCCGACCTCCTCGTAGCGCTCGACCAACGCGACGAGCTTGTCGCGCAGCGAGTCCTTCACTTAGCGGCCCGTGCGTGGCGCTCGAGGCGCATTATCACGAAGATCGCGCGCGCCGCAATGGCTCGCCCCGTCCAATCGAGCAGCAACTGTCCGAGCGCGCGGCGGTCGAACCACTTCTCCAGGGTTGCCAGGAACTGTTCCATGCGTAAATTGTCGCGGCACGCCGGCCGTCCAGCAAGCGGCCGCGGTCCTGTGCAACGAGACACGGCAGCCGGACGGAAGCCTGGAGTATATTGATGCGCATGAAGCGCTTTTTTCCGTCGCTCGCCGCGCTACTGCTCGCGGCCTGCGCAACGGGCTCGAAAACCGATGGAAACAACGTGCAGGTCGAGATCGACTCGCACGGGCTGCTCGGCGACATCGCATTCGAGCGCCAGCAGCTCGACACGGCTACGAACGAATACCTCGCGGCCGCGCTATTGTCGGATCAGCCCGCGCTCGCCGAACGCGCGACCCGGGTCGCGCAGCAGGTCGACCTCACCGAGCAGGGCCTGAAGGCGGTCGCGCGCTGGAAAGCGCTCGCGCCGAAGGACGAGCGGCCGCTCTGGTTCGCGGGCGTGTTCGAGACGCGCGCACATCGCATCGACAAGGCGACCGCCGAGTTCGAGACCTTCATCCGCGAGCTCGGCGATCCGGCCACCGGGTTCGCGCTCGTGCTCGAGGCGCTCGCGGACGAGCCGAAGCCGAAGGCACGACGGCGATCATGCGCTCGCTCAACAACGACGTTCCCGGGCGTGCCGGCCGGCCAATACGCGCTCGCGCGGCTCGCGCTGCGCTCCGGCGACTTCGATCTCGCGCTCACGAACGCGAAGGCGGCGGCCGACTCCGATCCCAACTGGCTCGAGGCGCAGCTGCTATATGCGCGCAGCCTGCTCGTCTCGGGCAAGACCGACGAGAGCCTCGCGATCGCGGCGCGGCTCGCCGACCAGCACCCGGAGACTCAGGTGCAGCTGCAATACGCCGAGCTGCTGCTGTCCGCGGGCAAGCCGCGTGACGCCGAGGCGCGTCTCAACGACATCCTCGCGAAGAACCCCGGCAACCCGGAGGCAGTCCGCGCGCTCGCGTTCCTCGCGCTCACCGAGCAGCGGCTCGACGAGGCGAAGGACGCGCTTCGGCGAGCTGCGCGGCGATCCGAACTATCGTCCCGAGGCTTTCTACTACCTCGGCCGCATCGCGGAGACCGAGCGGGACTTCCTCCAGGCGACGCGCTCGTACGCAGCGCGTCACCGACGGCACGCACGCGGTCGAGGCGCAGCTGCGCACCGCGCGGATCATGTACGCGGAGCTCAACGATCCCGACGGCGCGGTGCGCCACTTGCGCGACTTCGGCGAGGCGAATCCGCGCTTCGCGTCGAACATGCTCGTGGCGCAGGCGCAGCTGCTGCTGCAGATGAAGAAGCCGCAGGAAGCGATGAAGCTCTTCGACGACGCGCTCGCGGCCTCGCCCGACGACCCGACGCTGCGCGCGGCGCACGTCCAGCTCTACGTTCTGCTCGTGCAAGACGCGATCGACCGGAAGGCGCTCGACGAGGCCAACACGGTGCTCAGCCAGGGCTTGCAGCGTTACCCCGGCGAGACGTCGCTGCGCTATTCGCAGGCGCTGCTGCTCGAGGACCAAGGCAAGAACAAGAAGAGCCGTCGACGTGCTCGCAGAGCCTCGCGAAAGACAGACGCCCGACGATCCGGCCGTGCTGAACGCGCTCGGCTATCTCCTGACCGATCAGTTCGATCGGCACGAAGAGGCGCGCGGCTACATCCAGAAGGCGCTCGCGTTGAACCCGGACAGCCCGGCGATCATCGACAGCATGGGCTGGGTGCTCTACAAGCTCGGCGACTACAGCGGCGCGCGCGACTACCTCGAGCGCGCCTACCGGCTCGAGCAGGATCCCGAGATCGCGGCCCATCTCGTCGACGTGCGCTGGGCGCAGGGCGAGCACGATCAGGCGCTCGAGCTGCTGCACGCCGCGCTCGAGCGCAATCCCGACGACCGCCACCTCAAAGAGCTCAGCGGACGGCTCCATCAATGACGCGCGGGCTCGCGCGCGCTCTTCGGCGCCGTCGCTGGCCGCCGCGCTACTCGCGAGCCTGCGCGACGATGCCCGTCGGCAGCGACGGCCTGAGCTACGAGCAGCGGCGCGCAGCGCCTCGAGGCCGTTTCGCGCCTGGGACATGCGCGGCCGCGTCGCGGTCGTCGGCCGGCGAGCGCGCGTTTCAGGCGAGCTTCCGCTGGCACCAGGACGCCGACGCGCTCGATCTCGCCGTGCGCGGGCCGCTCGGCGCGGGCGCGCTCGAGGTCAACGGCACGCCGAACGCGCTGACGGTCACGTCGCGCGGGGACACGCGGGTGCTGTCGGACCCCGAGGCGCAGTTGTCGGAGCTGCTCGGCTGGTGGCTGCCCGTCGGCAGCCTGCACGCGTGGCTGCTCGGCCTTCCCGATCCCAAGTTCGACGCGGCGACGCAACCCGGCTCCGACGGCACGCTCGCCTCGTTCGAGCAGCGGCTCTGGCGAGTCGCGTTCGCGAGCTATCAGCTCGCGGCGGTGAAGGCCGACGCGGGCCCGCCTTTGCTCGTGCCGCACCGGATCGAGCTCGAGCACGGCGACCTGCGGCTGCGCCTCACGATCGACGACTGGCACGCCGCCGCGCCTTGAGCGCCGCGCACCGGCCCAAGTTAGAATGAAGGCTGGGGTGTAGCCAAGCGGTAAGGCAGCGGGTTTTGATCCCGCCATACGTAGGTTCGATTCCTACCACCCCAGCCAAGTCGCGCGGTTTACGGGAGAGCCTGCCTTGGATCCGATCTCCACCACGATCTTCTCCGGCAACGCGCATCCCGCGCTCGCGCGCGACATCGCGTATCACCTGAACCTCCCGCTCGGCCGCATCACGGTCGGCCGCTTCAGCGACGGCGAGATCAGCGTCGAGATCATGGAGAACGTGCGCGGCCGCGACGTGTTCATCGTGCAGCCCACCTGCCCGCCCGTGAACGAGCATCTCATGGAGCTCTTGATCATGGCGGACGCGTGCCAGCGCGCGTCGGCGAGCCGGATCACCGCCGTCATCCCGTACTTCGGCTACGGCCGCCAGGACCGGCGGCGTCGAGCGGCGCGCGTGCCGATCACCGCGAAGCTCGTCGCGAACCTGATCGCGCAGTCGGGCATCGACCGCGTGCTCACGGTCGACGTGCACGCGGACCAGATCACGGGCTTCTTCGACATCCCGGTCGACAACGTGTACGCCTCGCCCGTGCTGCTCGGCGACGCGTGGAAACAGAAGTACTCCGACATCGTGGTCGTCTCGCCCGACGTCGGCGGCGTGGAGCGCGCCCGCGCGCTCGCGAAGCGGCTCGACGACGCGGGCCTCGCGATCATCGACAAACGCCGCCCGCAACCGAACATGGCCGAGGTCATGAACGTGATCGGCGAGGTCGGCAGCAAGACCTGCGTGCTGATCGACGACATGGTCGACACGGCCGGCACGCTCTGCCAGGCCGCGGCGGTGCTGAAGCAGCGAGGCGCGGAACGGGTGGTCGCCTACATCACCCACCCGGTGCTCTCGGGCCCGGCCGTCCAGCGAATCCAGAACTCCTCTCTCGACGAGATCGTCGTGACCGACACGATCCCACTCAGCGACGCGGCCAAGGCGTGTCCGCGAATCCGCCAGCTCAGCGTCGCGGAGCTCTTGGCCGAGACCCTGCGCCGGATCAACGAAGCGGAGTCCGTGAGCTCGCTGTACCTCGACTAGGCCGTTTTGCTATGATGCGCGGCTTCCTCGAGGTGCCCAGCCCGTGAACGTCAAAACCGTCTTCGAGCTTTCCGCCGAGCCACGCGCCAGCTTCGGCCGCACCGGCAGCCGTCGCCTGCGCAAGGCCGGCAAGGTCCCGGCCATTCTGTATGGCGGCGGCGAAGCGCCCGAGTCCATGGTGCTCGACCACAACACGCTCTCGCACCAGATGAACCGCGAGGCGTTCTTCACGAGCATCCTCACGCTGAAGATCGGCGCGAAGTCGCAACAGGTCGTCGTCAAGGACGTGCAGCGGCATCCGTTCAAGCCGTTGATCATGCACCTCGACTTCCAGCGGATTCGCGAAGACGAGGAGATCACGCTCAGCGTGCCGATCCACTTCCTGAACGAGGCCGATGCAAAGGGCGTGAAGGAACAGGGCGGCGTCGTCGACCATCTGCTCTCCGAGGTCGAGGTCGAGTGTCTGCCGCGCTACCTCCCCGAGTACCTCGAGATCGACGTGACGGCGCTCGAGCTCAACCAGATCTATCACCTCTCCGACATCAAGCTGCCGGAGGGCGTGTCGCTGGTCGCGCTGAAGCATGGCCACGACGAGCCCGTCGTCGCGGTAAACCCGCCGCGCCAGGAAGAGGTCGACGTGCCGGTGGAAGCCGCGGAAGTGGCCGCGGGCGAGGTGCCGGCGAGCGCGCAGGTCGCGCCGGAGGCCACCGAAGGCGAAGACAAAGAAGGCAAGGACAAGGACGCGAAGAAGGCCGACAAGAAAGAGAAAGGCTGAAGACGCGGCGCCGCTATTGCGAAAGTCTCGAAAGGCCGCCTGATGGCGGCCTTTCCGTTGCTAGACGTCCCTTTTCGCTCGACTGCGCTTCGTTTCGCCGCTCGTTCGCGATTTGAAGAGCCAAGATGAGCACCGAGATCGATTTGATCGTCGGGCTCGGCAACCCCGGGCCCGAATACCAAGCCACGCGTCACAACGCGGGATTTTGGTTCGTCGACCTGCTCGCGCGCGAGCACGGGGCGCGGTTCGCCAGGGAGCGCAAGCTCAAGGGCGAGACGGCCGAGCTCCGAATCGCGGGACGCCGTGTGCGCCTGTTGAAGCCGATGACACAAATGAATCTGAGCGGCGAGTCGGTCCAGGCCGCCGTCAGCTACTACAAGATTCCGGTCGAGCACGTGCTCGTCGCGTACGACGAGCTCGACTTCCCGCCGGGCCGCGTGCAGCTGAAGTTCGACGGCAGCGGCGCCGGGCCACAACGGCGTCGGCAGCGTGATCGAGCACGTCGGCACGAAGTTTTGGCGCCTACGCTTCGGCGTCGGCCATCCGCGCGACCGCACGCAGACGGAAGGCCGTCGCGACGTGATCGATCACGTGCTCGAGCGAGCGACGCCCGAGGAAGAAGCAGCAGATCCTCGGGACGATCGGCGAGGCGGTGAAGCTCGTGCCCGCGATGATCGAGGAAGGCGCGGAGCGCGTGAAGAATCGCCTGCACCGCGAAGAAGCCCGCGCCTGCGGGCGGCACGGAGAGCGAGTAGGAACATGGGCATCAAATGCGGCATCGTCGGGCTGCCGAACGTCGGCAAGTCGACGCTGTTCAACGCGCTGACCGCGTCGGAGATCCCGGCCGAGAACTACCCGTTCTGCACGATCGATCCGAACGTCGGCGTCGTCACCGTGCCGGACCCGAAGCTCGACGCGATCGCCGCGATCGTCAAGCCCGAGAAAGTCGTGCCGACCGTCGTCGAGTTCGTCGACATCGCAGGGCTCGTCGAGGGCGCATCGCAGGGGCAAGGCCTCGGCAACCAGTTCCTCGCGCACATCCGCGAGACGCACGCGATCGCGCATCTCGTGCGCTGCTTCGAGAACGACGACATCACGCACGTCGCGGGGCGCATCGATCCGCTGCACGACATCGAGATCATCGACACCGAGCTCATGCTGGCCGACCTCGAGACGGTGCAGAAGATGTTCCAGCGCGCCGAGCGCGCCGCGAAGACCAACGAGAAGGCGGCGGTCGCGCGCCGCGACGGGCTCCAGAAGCTCCAGGACGCCGCTCGAGAGCGGCGAGCCCGCGCGCAGCGTGGTGCTCGACGAGCGCGAGGCGGCCGAGCTCAAGCGACTTGCACCTGATCACCGCGAAGCCCGTGATGTACATCGCGAACGTCGCCGAGGACGCGCCGCAGGAAACCCGCTCGTGGCGCCCGTCCGCGCGCTCGCCGAGCGGCAAGGCACCGAGCTCGTCGTGATCTCGGCCGCGCTCGAGGCCGAGCTCGCGCAGCTGGCCGAAGCCGAGCGCGCCGAGTTTCTCACGAGCCTCGGCCTTACGGAGCCGGGCTTGAACCGCGTGATCCGCTCGGCGTACCGTCTGCTCGGGCTCAAAACCTTCTACACGGCAGGGCCGAAGGAGTGCCGCGCCTGGACCGTGCCCCGCGGCGCGACGGCGCCGCAAGCGGCGGGCGCGATCCACACGCGACTTCGAGCGCGGCTTCATCCGCGCCGAGGTGATCGGCTACGACGCGTTCATCGAACGGCGCGGCGAGACCGGCGCCCGCGAGGCCGGCGAGCTCCGCCTCGAGGGCAAGAGGCTACGTCGTCCAAGAGGGCGACGTCATTCACTTCAGGTTCAACGTCTGAAACAACGCTCAGCATGATGGACAACTTCGCAAATTTGCCCTCCACCGTGCAGCTCGTGCTCGCCGTGCTGCTCGCGGTGTGGCTCGCGCTGCTGCTGCTCGTGCCGTTCATGATCGAGAGCATTCGAAATTCGGCGCGTAAGACGCGGGCGCAGCTCGAGTTGCTGAACCAAAAGATGGACAATTTGATCGATATTCTCGAGCGCAGCGAGCCGGCGACACGGGCGGCCGGGCCAGCCCGCGCGCAGCACGCCGAGCGCGCGCGCAAGGAACCGACGATCTCGGGGTGAAAGCGCCTACGGGCGCTGGCGCTTCGCGCCGCCGCGCGCGCGGCGGCGACGCGGTGCGGAAGCGGCGCGCTCGAGCCGCGGGAAGCGCAGCCGAAACGCCGTGATCGCATCGAGCTCGAACCCGGTCTTCAAACGGCCGTCGGCCTCGAGCGCCGCGACTTCTGCGTACTTGAACCAACCGATCGCCAATAGCTCGTCCGGAGCGAACGTCTGGGTCGCCTGCGCGACGTCGCAACCGAAGATCCGGTGGTTCTCGCCGCGGTGCCACCAATCGCCGATCTCGACGAGCGATGGGACGCGCAGCCCAAGCTCCTCGACGAGCTCGCGGCGCAGCGCCGCTCGAGGTTCCTCGCGGGACTTCAATCGTCCGCCCGGGAGGCCCCACTTGCCGAGGTTTTCGCGACGCCGCGAGTTGTGCTGCGCGAGCAGGTAGCGCTGGCCGCAACGCAGCACGCAACGCACGCGATCGACGGGGGCATCGAGGCGTTCCGCGGGAACGGCGAGTCTGCCCGCGATCTGAACCGCCCCAAATTCAGACGTGTTAGACGCCATTAGGCCTCATCCACATCAACAATATCTCGCAACTAGCCTGTACGTCTAATTTTTCAGCTTTATGACGGTCCTCGAATCGGCGCCAACGCTAGCGGCGGCGGCGGTACTCATTCCGTGCTGCACCTCTAGTTTCTTCGCAATCGCGATTCCGCCGTACCCTCACGGAGTGGCCGAGCCTGGCCCAAAGCGACCATTCCAAACCCGTTCGGTTACGCCGCCGTTTCGGCTCGCTGCTACACTTCGCCGCGGCCGACGACGACCAGAAATAGCACCGACGGACCCGCCGCGAAGATGAGCACACCCGACGCAGACGAGCGCCGCCGTCGCGCTGGCGGCCGAGCACGAAGCCGCGGGGCGGCACGAGGATGCCGTCGACGAGCTCGCGAGGGCGGCCGAGCGCGGCGACGTCGAGGCCACGACGGAGCTCGGCAAGCGTCTGATCCTCGGCGACCTCGGTCCGCAGTTGCCGCAGGACGGCACGCGCCTGCTCGTCGACGCGGTGGCGGCCGGCAGCGTCGAAGCCGCGCTGCGGCTCGCGACGCTCGCAGCGCTCGGCAGCTACGTCGAGCAGAGCTGGTCGCGAGCGCTCGGCTTGCTCGTATTCGCGGCCGAGAAAGGCTCGTCCGCTGCCCGCGGGCAGCTAGAGCTCTTCGCGCGCCGGCGACTGGCGGACAGCGAGCCTGCGGCCGGCGAATGGCGCCGACTCGCCGAGAGCATCGACTTCGCGACCTGGATTTCGCCGGCTCGCAGCGTGTCGCTGCACGACGACCCGGCCGTCCGGAGCTTCCCCGAGTTCACGGAGGACGACGTCTGCTCGTGGCTGATCGAGCGCGCACGCGGCAACCTGAGGCGCGCGCTCGTCTACGACGCGGCCCACGGGCACGACATCGCGGATCACATGCGCACCAACACGGCGGCCGGTTTCGATCTGATGACCGCGGATCTCGTCCAGGTCGCGCTTCAGTATCGGATGGCGGTGTCGGTCGGCCTGCCGATCGAAAACATGGAGGGACCGACGGTGCTGCACTACGAGGTCGGTGAGGAGATCACGAACCACTACGACTTCCTGAACCCGCGCAGCCCGAACTATCAGGACGAGATCAGCCGCCGCGGCGAGCGGATCATCACGTTCCTCGTCTATTTGAACGACGACTATGGCGGCGGCGAGACCGAGTTCCCGAAGCTCGGAATCCGCCACAAGGGCAAGCGCCGCGAGGGCCTGTTGTTCGTGAACGCGCTGCCGAGCGGGCCGCCCGACCTGCGCATGGTCCACGCCGGCACGCCGCCGACGAGCGGCGAGAAATGGATCGTCTCGCAGTTCATCCGCAACCGCGCCGTGCTCAACACACGCGCCGAGCGCGTCGCGTAAAAGAAAAACGGCGGGCCAAGGGCGCCCGCCGTCGATTCAGCGCGTCTAGAACGATCAGAAGGTCAGTGTTGATGCCGCGTAGTAACTACGTCCGAGAATGTCGTAGTAGTCGGGCTTCGTCACCTCGGCGTTGTGGTCGGAGGCCGTGTAGCCGTAGATCGGCGGCTGCTTGTCCATCAGGTTGTCGATGCCCAGGCGTAAGGGCATCTTCTCGTTGAGGGTGAAGCCCGAGAAGAGGCCGAACTCCTGATACGACCCGACTCCGGACACGGTCGTAGCCGGGTTACGCGAGGCGCTCTCGTCCTTGATGCTCGGCAGGTACCGCCAATTCAGGCCGACACTCGCTTTGCCGCCGCTGAAGTTGTATCCCAACGTGCGTGTTCATCTTGTAGTCGAACTGGCCGTTGCGATCGAACGTGCCAGCAACGTGCACCACCGCCCCGTTCTTGACGTCCTGCACGTCGTACTTGTCGAGGTACGTGAGATATGCGAGTTGATGTAGAACGGCCCCTTCCTCCAGTTCACCGCGATGTCGACGCCCTGGGTCTCCAACGTGCCGGAGTTCACGAACAGCGACACGACCTGCGCGCGCTCGCCCGTTTGCACGTTGCGCTGGATCAACTTACACCATCCACCCGGGTCGTTGTACGACAGCGTCGGGTTGCTCGAACCGTTCGCGTTGAAGCACTGCTGATACACGAACAGCGAGTTCACGGGCGCGATCGCGTCCTGGATCTTGATGTTGTAGATGTCGAACGACGTGGTCAGGTTCTCGAGGGAGCCCGGGCCGTTCAGCACGAGGCCCAAGGTCCAGGTGTCGGCCGTCTCGGGCCCGACGTTCGGGTTACCGGTCTGCTTCTCGATCTCGAGCGGGAAGAACGCGGGACTGATTCTCGCGAAGTTGGTCGCCGACGGGGTGCCCGCCACACCGAATCTCGACGTGGTGTCGTTACTCGGGTCGGTGTCGCTGTTGGCGATGAGGGCCTGGCAGAGCGCCTGGACCTGCAAGCGCGTCGTCGTGTTCGCGGCGGTGTTGCCCCAGGTCAAGTGCGAGCCGGGCTGATCGCCGTGATCGAACGTGTACGAGCACGGATCGCTCGGCGCGAACGGCACGACGAGCAGCGTCGGGCCCTGGAAGAGCTCGGCCGTGTTCGGCGCACGCGTCGCGCGCTGGAAACCGCCGCGGACGCTCATCTTCTGCGTCGCGCCCCAGTTGAACAACGCCTTGTACGTACCGGTGGTGCCGGCCGCCTCGTCCTTGTAGTCGGACTACCGGTAGCCGAGCTCGAAGTTCAGCTTCTTGGTGGCCGGCACGAGCAACTCGCCGTAGACCTCGGAGACTTCGGTCGAGCCCTTCGTGTGGTTCGACGCGAACAACCCGATCGGGTTGTCCGACACATCGGCGACGTCGTTGATCGGGTCGTAGACGAAGTCGTTCTTGCGGTTGCTGACACCGGCCGAGAAGCGCAGCTCACCCGACTTCATGTCGGTGATCTTGCCCTGCATGTTGGCTTCGATGATCTGCTGGCCGAGCCGCGTCTGCGCCTTGCCGCGCGTGTCGATCGCGTCGACGCAGTCTTGCGTGACCTGGGTGATGCCCTGCTGGATGAAGATCGGCAGGCCGCTCGTGCAAGTCTGAGAGTAATTGCGGCCGGATGCGAACGTGCCCTGGCCCCAGTTCGGCTGGGCGACCAACGACTGATAGCGCTGGAGCGACGGCGTATTGAAGTTGGTGTTGTCGACCTGCGTATGGCCGGATGAAACGTAGGCTTCCCAAGTCCAGTCGCGGTTCGGCAGATGGCCGTCGACGCCGGCCATGATCTGATACACGCCGCTGTTCGTCTCGACCGTGTTCGGGCCGCCGAGGAAGTCGAGCACGCGGAACAGCGTCCACGGATCGTTCGCAGCGCTGATCCCCGCCACCCCGTTGACCGTCTTCGTGCGCGCATTGAGCAGCGCCTGGAGCGCCGGCGGGATATAGCGCTTGCCGTCGTTCGGAACTCCCGCCGACCATACCGTGATCGCGGGCGGGAAACCGCCGGTAGTCGTGACGTCCACGCTGCTGTAGTTGCCCTGGATGAACATCTCGAGGGTGTCCGAGATGTCGTAATGCGCGCGGCCGAACGCCGAATGGCGCTCAAGAGGCGTCGACGCGTAGCTCATCTGGGTCCCGATTTGGCCGAGGTCGCCGTTCGGGATCTTGCGGACACCGCCAAAGCCGGTGGTCAAGTTCTGGTCCCACGGCGTGCTCGCGTCGGTGATCGGGCCGTTGTAACCGCGCGCGCCCGTGATCACGAACGGAGAGCCGTCCGGATTGAAGTAGATATCGGTGGTGTTCGTGACCTTACCCGGCGTGTAACCGGGCGTGCCGGCAAAAATGGCGTCGATGGCGGACTGCGGCGGCAGGCCGACGGGGTTACCGTTCGCCGCCGTGTTCGGCGACCACGCCGCCATCTGCAAGAAGCCGCCGCCGGCGTCGCTGCTCGGGTCGTACCAGCCGTTGTGAAAGAAGTCGCGGTCGCGCTGCAAGACGTTCTGGCGCGTGTACCACTCGACGCCGAGCATCACGTTGCCTTTCTTGTCGGCCGCGTTGACGCCGAGTAGGGCGGTGCCGCGGTACTCCTGGCCGTCGCCGCGTTCCGTCGACGTGCCCTTGAAGTCCATGTCGACGCCTTCGAAATCCTTCTTCAGGATGAAGTTCACGACGCCGGCCAAGGCGTCGGCGCCGTACACGGCGGACGCGCCGCCCGTGATCGTCTCGACACGTTCGATCGCCGCGGACGGGATCGTGTTGATGTCGACGATCAGCGACGCGTTCGCGGGCTGCGCGCGGCGGCCGTCGACGAGAACGAGCGTGCGGTTGGGGCCGATACCGCGCAGGTCCACGCTACCGATACCGAGCGACAGCGTCGCGCCGGTCTGGATGCCGGAGTCGAACTGCGTGTTCGCCGGCACGAACTGCGGCATTTGGTTCAGCACGCTCTCGATGCTGATCGTGCTCGACTGCTCGAGCCGCTGCGCGTCGGTCGTCATGATCGGGCTCGGTGCGTTCAAGTCGCGACGCACGATGCGGGAGCCCGTGACCGTAATTTCGTCGTTGATGGCACCGCCCTGTTGTTCCTGGGCGTGTGCGGCACGCATGCCGCCGGTGCCTAAAATGGCGGAAATTCCCGATGCGAGTAAGGTCAAATTCGTGCCGTCGGCACGAAGTAGTCGTCTGGACATAGTCCCCCCTGAGATTGGAATTCGAATGATGCTCGCGTGCAACCGCGTCCGCCGCAGCGGTCTTGTCAGCTGTTCTTGTGACCTACCTCCCCAAACGTGCGGGCCGCTTTCCCCGAAGCGCGGCGAGCGCTGAGTCTGCGTCAGCCCGAATCTGCAGACCAGGAGACGTATATTACTATCAGAAAAAGTGCCATGTCTCTTTGCTGCAACGAGCGAACCGGGTAGTACGTCTCCCAAGCAGATCGTGCGTCACGATTTACTGACCGAAGAGTTAGCGTCGGGCGCCCGCGGCCGCGCGTTTCGGCCGTCACGGCGCGCCCGGCGAACGTGCGCAAGGGCGTCGAAAAACGACGAATCTGCGCAATCGCGCGACCTGAAGCTCAGCGCAACGAGACGGTCACGGGACGCAGCGTCCAGATCCGTGTCGCGTACTCGCGAATCGAGCGGTCCGACGAAAACTTCCCGGAGTAGGCGACATTGGCGATCGACATCCGCGTCCAGCGCGTCGCGATCGAGCCACGCGGCGGCGGCCCGCTCCTGTGCCGCGACGTAGGCGGCGAAATCGGCGAGCACGAAGAACGGATCGGAGTTCCTCAGGTTGTCGACGAGCGGCCGGAACATCTCGCGATCGCCGCGCGAGAACCGCCCATCCGCGATGAGATCGAGCGCCGCGCGCAGCTCGGGATTGCGCTCGAGGTAGTCGCCCGGCCGATAGCCTTGCCGCTGCATTCGCTCGACGTCCGGCCGCCGTCAGACCGAAGAGGAAGAAGTTGTCGGCGCCGACCTCTTCGCCGAATCTCGACGTTGGCGCCGTCGAGCGTGCCGATCGTGACCGCGCCGTTCATCATGAACTTCATGTTGCCCGTGCCCGGACGCTTCCTTGCCGGCCGTCGAGATCTGCTCCGACAGGTCCGCCGCGGGATAGATGAGCTGTGCGTTCTTGACGCTGAAGTTCGGCAGGAACACGACTTTGATCCGGCCGCCGACGACCGGGTCGGCGTTCACCGTCTCGGCGACGCCGTTGATCAGCCGAATGATCAGCTTGGCCATCGCATAGCCCGGCGCGGCCTTGCCGGCGAAGACGAAGCAGCGCGGTGCGATCGCGCGCTGCGGGTCTTGCAGTAGGCGCCGATACGACGCGACGACGTGCAGCACGTTCAGGTGCTGCCGCTTGTACTCGTGGATGCGCTTGACTTGGACGTCGAACAGCGCCGCCGGATCGACGGAGATGCCCGTGCGCTCGAGGATCAGGGTCGCGAGGCGCTCCTTGTTCAGCCGCTTCACGGTGCGCCAACGCTCGCGAAACGCCGCGTCGTCGGCGTGCGGCTCGAGCGCCCTGAGACGCGCGAGGTCCGTGATCCAGCCCGCGCCTAGCGTCTCGTCGAGCAAGGCCGCGAGCGCCGGATTGGCGAGCTTGAGGAAACGCCGCGGGGTCACGCCGTTGGTCACGTTGCAAAATCGATCGGGTGCGAGCTCGGCGAAGTCGCGAAGCACCGTCTGCTCGAGCAGCTCGGTATGCAGCTCGGCGACGCCGTTGATGCTGTGGCTGCCGACGGCGGCGAGGTTGGCCATTCGGACTCTCTTCTCCCCGCCCTCCTCGATCAACGACATGCGCGCGACGCGCGCGCCGTCGCCGGGGTAGGCCGCGCGCACGCCGTCGAGAAAGCGGCGGTTGATCTCGTAGACGATCTCGAGCGGCCGCGGCAGTAGCTCCGCGAACAGCGGCAGGCCCCAGGTCTCGAGCGCTTCCGGCAACAGCGTGTGATTCGTGTACGCCAACGTGCGCGTCGTGAGATCCCAGGCGTCGGCCCACTCGAGACCATGCTCGTCGACGAGCAAGCGCATGAGCTCCGCGACCGCGAGCGCCGGGTGCGTGTCGTTCATCTGTGCCGCGAACAGGTCCGGCAGTTGCTCCACGGACGCGCCCTTCATCTCGAGCAGGCGCAGCATGTCTTGGAGGGAGCACGAGACGAAGAAGTACTGCTGCGCGAGACGCAGCCGTTTGCCCGCTGCCGCCTCGTCGTTCGGATACAGGACTTTCGACAGCGTCTCCGACATGAGCTTCTCGCGCACCGCGCCGTAGTAATCGCCGACGTTGAAGTCGCGAAAGTCGAACGACTCCACCGCCTCGCTGCGCCATAGCCGCAAGGTGTTGCACGTGGCGATTCGATAGCCCGGGACCGGGATGTCGCACGCGATGCCCTTGACCCGGCTCCCGGGGACCCAACGAACCCGCGCTCGGCCGTCGCCGTCGGTGTAGCGCTCCGTGCGGCCGCCGATGTTCACGTACCAGCCGACCTCGGGACGTTGAATTTCCCAGGGATTGCCCTGCGCGAGCCACTTGTCGGTGGCCTCCACCTGCCAGCCGTCGCGGATCTCCTGATCGAAGATGCCGAACTCGTAGCGGATCCCATAGCCGATCGCGGGCAGGCTGAGCGCCGCGAGGGAATCGAGATAACACGCCGCCAGGCGCCCCAGACCGCCGCTGCCCAAGCCCGGCTCGTTCTCGTAGGCGAGCAGCGCGTCGAGGTTCTGGCCGAGCTCGGCGACAGCGGTGCGCGCCGCGTCCTCTAGCCCAAGGCACATCAGGTTGTTGCCGAGCTGCGGGCCGATCAGGAACTCGGCCGAGAAGTAGCATGCGACTTTCACGTCGCGGGCCGCGTAGGCCTCCACCGTGCTCACCCACCGCTCGAGCATCCGGTCGCGAACGCTTTGCGCGAGCGCGATGTACCAATTCTGCGTCGTCGCGATCGCGGGATAGCGCGCCTGCAGGTACATCAGGTTGTCGAGGACGGCCTGCTTGAACGTCTCGGTCGACAAGCCGGTGCGGACCGGCTCCGCAGGCGGCCCGCCTGATGGCCTGGAGGTAGGCGTGGCGCGGCTCACCGCGTGCGACTCAGTACGGCCAGGTCCAATTCGAGATCTCGGCTCGGTCGATGCCTTCCGAACGCGCGTAGGCGACATTGTCGAGCATCGCGTTCTTCATGCGCTCCTTCAAGTGCGCGGCCGTCGTCTGCAGCCTCGGCACGCGGTCGATCACGTCGATCACGAGATCGAAGCGGTCCGTGTTGTTGAGTATCGCGAGCTCGAGCGGCGTGTTGATGTTGCCCTTTTCCTTGTAGCCCCGCACGTGGAGGTTGTCGTGATTGCGAAACCGATAAGCGAGCTTGTGGATGAGCCACGGGTAGCCGTGATAGTTGAAGATGATCGGCTTGTTCACCGTGAACAAACCGTCGAATTCCCGCTCGGTCGAGCCGTGCGGGTGCTCGGTCGCCGGCTGCATCTTGAAGAGATCGACGACGTTCACGAAGCGAACCTTCAGGTCCGGCACGTGCTCGCGCAGAATCGCGGCTGCCGCGAGCGCCTCTTGGGTCGCGACGTCCCCGCAGCACGCGAGCACGACGTCGGGCTCCTCGCCCGCATCCGTGCTCGCCTTCGCCCAGATCCCGATCCCTTTGGCGCAATGCACGATCGCCTCGTCGATCGACGTGAACTGCAGGTGCTTCTGCTTGTCCGCGACGATCACGTTGATGCAGTCGGTCGAGCGTAGGCAGCGGTCCGCAATCGCGAGCAACGTGTTGGCGTCGGGCGGGAAATAGGCGCGCACGACGCTCGGGCTCTTGTTCGTGACGAGGTCGATGAAGCCGGGATCTTGGTGCGAGAAGCCGTTGTGGTCCTGGCGCCAAACCGTCGATGACAACAGGATGTTCTCCGATGCAACCGAAGCCCGCCAATGGACGTGGTTCTTGCTGATATCGAGCCACTTCGCGTGCTGGTTGAACATCGAGTCGATCACGTGCGCGAACGCCTCGTAGGTATGGAAAAAACCATGGCGGCCCGTCAGCAGATAGCCCTCGAGCCAGCCGAGCAGCGTGTGCTCCGACAGCATTTCCATCACCCGACCGTCGCGCGCGAGCTCGCCGCCGTCGGCGTCCTCGGGCAGCATCTCGGCCATCCAGACCTTCTTGCTGACCTCGTAGATCGCCTGGAGTCGGTTCGATGCCGTCTCGTCGGGCCCGAACACGCGGAACGTCGTTAGGTTGTTGCGCATCACGTCGCGCAGGAACTCGCCGAGCGGCTTCGTATTCTCGTGCAGCACCTTGCCCGCCTCGCGCACGGCGACGGCGTAGTCGCGAAAGTCCGGCATGCGCAGATCTTTGCGGAGCAGTCCGCCGTTCGCGTGCGGGCTCGAGCCCATGCGCCGGATCCCCTCGGGCGCCAGCGCCCTGAGCTCCGGCCGCAGCTTCCCTTCGGCATCGAACAGCTTTTCGGGCTCGTAGCTTCTCAGCCAATGCTGGAGCAGCTTCAGGTTGCGCGGATTGCCTCGCACGTCGGAGAACGGAACTTGGTGAGAGCGCCAGGAGCCTTCGACCTTGTGGCCGCCGATTTCCTTCGGCCCCGTCCAACCCTTCGGCGAGCGCAGCACGATCATCGGCCAGCGCGGCCGTGTCGCCTTCGAGCTGCTTTGCCGCCGCGCGTCTTTCCAGATGCCGCGGATCTCGGCGACGGCGGCGTCGAGCGTCGCCGCCATCGCCTGATGCATGAGGTTGGGATCCGAGCCCTCGACGAAATACGGCTTGTACCCGTAGCCGACGAACAGCGCCTCGAGCTCGTCGTGCCCGATCCGCGCGAGAATCGTGGGATTCGCGATCTTGTAACCGTTGAGATGCAGGATCGGGAGGACTGCCCCGTCGCGAGCGGGGTTCAGGAATTTGTTCGAGTGCCACGCCGTCGCGAGCGGCCCGGTCTCGGCCTCACCGTCGCCGACCACGCACGCGACGATGAGCTCCGGATTGTCGAGCGCGGCGCCGTAAGCGTGCGAAAGGCTGTAGCCGAGCTCGCCTCCCTCGTGGATCGAGCCTGGCGTCTCCGGCGTCACGTGCGACCCGATGTGACCGGGAAACGAGAATTGCTTGAAGAGCTTTCGCATCCCCTCCGCGTCTTCGCTCTTGTCCGGATAGATCTCCGCGTACGTGCCGTCGAGATACGTCGGACCGATCACGCCGGGCGCGCCGTGGCCCGGGCCTGCGATGAAGATCACGTCGAGGTCGTCGCGCTTGATCACGCGGTTCAAGTGCGCCCAGACGAACGACAACCCGGGGCTCGAGCCCCAGTGGCCGAGCAAGCGCTGCTTCACGTGCTCCGGCTTCAGCGGGACCTTGAGCAGCGGGTTGTCCTGAAGATAGATCATCCCGACCGACAGGTAGTTGCAAGCTCTCCACCAGGCGTCGATCGCCGCGACCTCTGCCTTCGTCAGCGGGGACTTTGCGGGCGGCGCGGTCCTTTTCGGTTTAGCCATACTTGTTGCTCCTGTTCCCTTGATACGAAAGGACACCGCCCTTAGGCGATCAGACTCGGGGCGACGCCGGAGATTCCGCGGGCGCTTCGGGCAACGCCGGCCGAGCGACACTGGGCCAGCAATGTGTCGGGACGTTTACGGCGTCGGTATGCCGGCGGCGCTCGTATCAGGCGGCCGCGACTTTGTGCGCGAACCCGCGCGCCTTGAACGCAAGGATCACGAGCACGACGCCGAACGCGATCGCGAACGACGCGATCAGCCAGAGCAACGCTAGCGCGCCGCCCACGGGCCGTGCGATGAGCACGACACCGAAAACGACCGAGATCAGTCCCGATAGGATCAGCAGCCACTCGCCCTCGATCTCGCGCCGCAGCCGGATAGCCGTCGCGATCTCGAGCACGCCGGTCGCGATCGCCCAGATCGCGATGTAGAAGAGCAACGCGAGCGCGAGGACGCCCGGCTCGACGAACGCGAGGACGCCGACGCCGATTCCGAGCAAGCCGCGCAGCAGCACGAGCCACCAATACTCGTGGTTGGCGCGCCCCGCGATCGCGGTCCAGGTGCTGAGCACGCCGTCCGCAAAAGCGTAGCGCGCCGAACAGCAGCACGAGCGCCACGAGCCGAGATCCCGGGCTGCAGCCAAGTCAGCACGCCGAACGCGATCGCGACGACGCCACGCAGCAACAATAGCCACCAACCCCGGTGAAGGATGGCGGCCAGACGATTTTCGACGCGGTTCATGGCTTGCTCCTTGGTTCTTGGTTTGAAGAGAACGAAGCTCGCGAGCCTAAGAGCTTAGTCTCGGCGGAGCCGCTTGCAAGCTGGGTGCGGGACGCCCCTCGCGCAGGCAGGGAATGTCCCGGAAAAGAAAAAGGCGTTGGCGACCCAAGTCGCCAACGCCCGGAGTTGTTGCCTGCGGCGGTCGCTCGACCGCGTTGCTACCGCCGCCGGTTCGCGCCCCTTTGGATCAGAAACGATAGTTCAGAGAAGCACCCAACTCGCGCGGACGGCCAACCGTGGCGAAGTCATAGCCCCAGATGCCGTGGAAGAAGCCCGAGTTGATCATGTACGCGTTCGTCAGGTTGGTCCCGAAGAACGAAGCCGACCACTTGCCGCTCGGCGGCTCGTACGTGAACCGGGCGTTCAGCAAGTTCCAGTCGCCGCTCTCGTCGTAGCCCGCGTTTTGCGGCACGGCCGCGTAGGCGGTCACGCGCAGGAACGGCGGCTGCCGCCAGAACTGGCCCTGGTAGTTGTAGTCGAGCCGGCTGATGAACGACGCACCGCCCTTGAGCTTCGCCGTGTGCTGGATTCCGATCGTCCAGCTCGAATCCGGTGCATCCTCGAACTCGGTGTCCGTCGTGAGCGGCAGCTGGCCCGACATCGTTCCCGGCTTGAGGTCCGTGTACCCCGTGTGCAAAAAGCCCAGACCGACGTTGATCAGCAAGCTCTCGATCGGCGCGAACGTGAGCTCGACTTCGACGCCCTTGGCCTCCGCGTCGCCCACGTTCGTCGTCACGAGCGTCGGGATTTGCACGTGCGTGACCGGGTCCGTGACGACGCCCGACGGCCGGTGAGGTCTTGCCATTGCATGTCGAACACGGTCAAGTTGAACCGCATCTTGCCGCTGGCGAGATCGGACCGCATACCGATTTCGTAGTTGTCCAACGTCGCCGGCTTGTACGGGAACAGCGTGCGGACGCCGCCGATGATCGCGGCCGACACGCCGCCCGAGTTGTAGCCCTGCGAGAAGCTCACGTAGCCGTTGACGTTGTCCGAGAAGTCCCGCTGCAGCACCGCCCGGTACGTGTCCTTGTCGAACTGGAACGGCGTGTACGTCGAGCGATGTCGGCGCCGGCGTAGGGGTCGCCGAGCGGCCAGATCGTCGGGTCGAGCGGCTTCTTCGCGGTCTGCCGCGGTCGCGGCCAAGTTGACCGAGTAACCGCTCTGATCGTGGTGGCGCAAGCCGAGCGTGAGGTTCGAGCTTCTGGGTGAAGTGGATCGTGGTCTCACCGAATAGCGCCCAACCGTTCTGACCCGACCGCGAGTTCGTGTCGTACGAGCCCACGACGTTGCCGTAGTACACCTGTTGGCAGGTCTGCCACGCGCCGACGCCGGTGCCGGCTGCGCCGCCGACGTTCACCGTTTGACCGGCGTAGGCGCCGTTCGTGATGAGGCCCGACGTGCCCGGGGGGAACCGCATGTTGTTCGGGTCGTCGGTCGTCGCAGGAGTCGGCTCGAGCACCGCGCCCGCCGGGTTGCAGACCGGGTTATTGAACACGTTCTGCGGGTTCATGAGGCCCTTCTGGAACTCGTTGACCTGCCAGCGGAAGACCGCGGGCGTTGATCGTCTGATCCCAGTAGTAGGCGCCGGCCAGCCACTGGATCTTGTCGCCACCGCCGGTCAGCTGGATTTCCTGGCTCGAAGACGTTGGTGTTCGCGAGGTTCTCGTCGAGCACGAGATCGTATTGACTGTTGTCCCAGTCGCTGACCGACCGCGCGTCCTGCCTGGTCTCGGCCGACAGGAACTGCAGCTTCATCTTGTCGTTCAGCTGCCAGCCGATGTCGATCGTCGACTGATTCGTGTCGTAGTCGTTCGGCAGCGTGGTGCCCGAGCGGTTCTGCCACTTGCCGACTTTGCCGCCCGGGATAGCCCGCGACTTGATTGACCGGGATCGAAGAACGGCTCGACGGGATTGCCTCGGTAGTCGGTGCCCACGTACGTGTACATCTCGGGCAGGCCGATGATCGACTTGGTCCAGTTCGGGTTCGGGTCGTCGTACGTGCGCGCCATGATGTCCTGAACACGGGGCTCGAGGAACTGGCTCTTGTCGTCCTGGTAGTTGAACCGGAAGCTCAGCTTGTCGGTCGGCGTCCAGAAGACGTCGCCGCGATAGACCTGCTGGTCGACTCGCACCGCCCGGACTCGCCCGTCGTGAGGCTCGTGATGTAGCCGCCGCGAGAGAGGTTCGCGGCCGTCCACTTGGTCTTGACCTTGTCGCCGAACGGCAAATCGATCGAGCCTTTCGCATCGAGCCGGTCGAGCGAGCCCGCCGTGATCGTGACGTTGCCGCCGAAGTCGTCGGCCGGGCGCTTGGTCCAAATGCGGAGCGCGCCGCCCATCGAGTCGCGTCCGAACATCGTGCCCTGCGGGCCGCGCAGCACTTCGACGCGGTCGAGTGTCGACGAACTCCTGGGTGAGAGAGCCCGAGGTGGCCACCTGCCAGACGCCGTCGACGTACGCGCTGACGCCCGGAATGCCGCGCATGCGGAAAATCGTGCCGCCGGTGCCGCCGCCGCCGCCCGTGATGACGACGTTCGGCACGCCCGTGCTCAGCCTCTCGATGTTGTCGAGGCCGCGCATCTCGAGGCCCTCGCCCGTGATAGCGACGATCGAGATCGGCACGTCCTGAAGATTCTGTTCGCGGCGCGTAGCCGTGACGACGATCTCTTCGAGACCGCCGCCGGCTTCCTGCGCGTAGGCCGGCTTGTGTCGCCCCAACGCCGGACAATGCCGCCAGAACGGCGACGTGGACTTCTTTGCAGCTGCATGTATTCCCCCGGTTTAGTAATAGTTTTCGGCCACCGACTTCGTCGTTGCCCCCTGGCCAACGGACTCGCGTCGTTGATCCCCCGATGTCATCGACTCGCGTCGGCGGCATCCCCTGGCGGCTACGACCTTGCGTCGTTGCCGCCACAGACTTGCTTCGTTGATCCCCTGGCGGCGAGCGACTCGTGTCGTTGCCCGTCGCAGAACTGCGTCTCGGCTTCCCGATGGTCGTCGACCTCCCCGTCGACGGCCTCCCCTCAAATCCCGCGTCGCCCCCCAATCCTCGGGCTCGCGGGACACTTACTGTGTCGTAAGCTTACGCGAGTCTGCAAAAGAGCACAGCGGACGTCAATGCCTATTTGAAAGTGTGGCTAAACTGAGACGGGCACGATAAATGCTAGTAGCGACAACGCGTGTAAGCGGCGCGGCGGTTCTGCGCCCCGGGCTATTTGGGACGCCGCCTGGAAGTGCGAGGTGTGTGGGCGGGTCGTCGCGGAGCGCGACGCGGGGTCTCACTTCGAGGCGCGAAATACGAACGAACGGTCATGATTTTCTGTAGCGCCGTAGAGGGCGATGAGATTGCCCCTGCCGTTCTGGCGCGGATTGTCGGCGAGCGACGCCAAGCCCGAGAACGTGTCCCCGTCGATCCCACCGCATGCGCTCAGCAGCATCGACCACGCATAGATATTCAGCGACGGGTCGATCACAGAGATAGTGCCCGCGCCATTGCAACCGCCGTCGGTTGCGAACGTGAGCGTGCTGCCGCTGATGGCGAGCGTCATGTCGTTCAACGGCAGCGGCGGATAGACGTCGTACACGCCCGTGACCGCGTCGAGCGACGCACCGCGCGACGTCAGCCCGTCGCTGTAGCTGAGCGCGAACGACGCGGACTCGCCCGCACCGGCATACCTGCCCTTGAGCGACTGCTGCGTGACGATGCTGCCGTCCGAAACGGTCAGCGCGTCGCTCTCTAGGCCGTTCGGCAACAGCGCTTCCCCGGCCTGCGCGAAGACCGTCCCGGTCGCGCGTAAACGCGTTGAGTGTCGTATCGCCGTTGCCGATCAAGAAGCGACCGTTGAGACCACTGCTCGCGACGACGCCGACGAACAGGCCGTCGGGAGCGACGATCAGATCGAAGCCGCGCGTGATGCCATCGGCGGCCGTGAAACTCCCTTGCCAAACACCAACGGCGGTCGCGTCACCGGTCGGCGTAGCGCCGTCGGAGCCGCCGCCGTGCCCACCCCCGCAACTTTCGAGCGCGGCCAACGCCACCGCGAGCGGCAGCAGCAATTGCGACGCCTTGAGCGCAGCTCTCATCCGGTTGGCTCGCAGTTCCCGTACTACCAAGCGTCTTACCTTCAATCTAGCTCTGGCCAGCACACTGTCAACAGCGCTGCGCGGCCGGCATGTAGTCCCCTCGGTCTGGTCCTTCGTTCCTCGTTGCGTTGCGTAGGTTCAACGAGCCGCCTGCGTTATGTCCTCGTCTCGCGCAAAGCCGCATCGACCATCGCCTGCGCCTCGCGCACGATCGCCGCGAGATGCGCCTCGCCGTCGAAGCTCTCCGCGTAGATTTTGTAGATGTTCTCCGTGCCCGACGGCCGCGCCGCGAACCAGCCGCGCGCCGTCGTGACCTTGAGCCCGCCGATCGCGGCCCCGTTGCCGGGCGCGCTCGTGAGCTTCGCTTCGATCGGATCGCCGGCGAGCGTCGCGGCCGCGACCGACGCCGGCGAGAGCTTCGCAAGCCGCGCCTTCTGCTCCGGCGTGGCGGCCGCGTCGATTCGCGTGTAGCTCGGCGCGCCGAATTTCGCCGCGAGCTCGCGGTAGTGCTCGCCCGGATCGCGTGCCGGTCACGGCCGTGATCTCCGCGGCGAGCAGATCCATGATCAGGCCGTCCTTGTCGGTGGTCCAAACGCTGCCGTCGCGCCGCAGGAAGCTCGCACCCGCGCTCTCCTCGCCGCCGAAGCAGCACGAGCCGTCGAACAGTCCCGCGACGAACCACTTGAACCCGACCGGCACCTCGTAGAGCGTGCGGCCGAGATCGCGCACGACGCGGTCGATCATGCTGCTCGACACGAGCGTCTTGCCGACGGCCGCGCGCGCGGGCCAGCGCGGCCGATGCGTGAGCAGATAGCGGATCGCGACCGCGAGATAGTGATTCGGGTTCATGAGCCCGACCGAGGGCGTGACGATCCCGTGCCGATCCGAGTCCGGATCGTTGCGCGAACGCGAGCCGGTAGCGGTCCTTCAGCGACACGAGCCTCGCCATCGCGTACGGGCTCGAGCAATCCATCCGGATCTGGCCGTCGTGGTCGACGCGTCATGAAGCCGAAGGTCGGGTCGACGCGCGGATTCACGACCGTCGACGTCGAGACCGTAGCGCTCGTTGATCGGCGCCCAGTAGCCGACCGACGCGCCGCCGAGCGGGTCGACGGCGAGCGCGAGCCCGGCCGCTCGGATCGCGCGCAGGTCGACGACGTTCGCGAGGTCTTCGACGTACGGGCCGATCAGGTCCTGCTCGACGATTCGGCCGCTGCGTAGCGCGCTCTCGAGCGTGAGCCGGCGCACGCCCGCGTTGTCCTCGCGCAGGAGCTCGTTGGCGCGGTCCTGCACCGCACGCGTCACGTCCGTGTCGGCCGGTCCGCCGTTCGGCGGGTTGTACTTGAAGCCGCCGTCCTGCGGCGGGTTGTGCGACGGCGTCACGACGATGCCGTCCGCGAGGTGCTCGCGGCGCGCCGCGGTTGTACGCGAGGATCGCGCGCGAGATCGCCGGCGTCGGCGTGAAGCCGTCGTCGCGCTCGATGATCGTGTCGACGCCGTTCGCGCGCGAGCACCTCGAGCGCCGTGCGCTGCGCCGGCGCCGACAGCGCGTGCGTGTCCTTGCCGAGATAGAGCGGGCCGTCGATGCCGTGCGCGCGGCGGTGCTCGCAGATCGCCTGCGTCACCGCGAGGATGTGCGCCTCGTTGAACGACCCCGCGAGCGAAGTGCCGCGGTGCCCGCTGGTGCCGAACGACACGCGCTCTGCGGGGACCGAAGGATCCGGGCGGCGCGCAAAGTATTCGCGCTCGAGCCGCGCGACGTCGATCAGCATGTCCGGCGTCGCCGGCTTGCCGGCGCGCGGCGACACCGTGCTCATGGCGCTCCGACCTCCATCGTCTCCGGCAGTATGACTCAGCGATTTCGCCGCTTGCCACCTCCAAACAATGGGCTCAGAGTGCTGCGACTTCTGCGCCATCAGATGACGGCGAGGGACTGCAAATGCGCGTGGGTTTCATCGGGCTCGGCCGAATGGGCGGCGGCATGGCGCGACGGTTGTTGGACGCGGGCCACGAGCTCTGCGTGTTCGACGTCGTCGCCGCGCAGACGGCGCCGTTCGCGGCGGCCGGCGCGCGCGTCGCGAACGTCCGTCGCCGAGCTCGCCGCCGGCAGCGAGATCGTCGTCACGATGCTCGTCGAAGACGCGATCGTCGCCCAGGTCGCGCTCGGCGCAGGGCGGCCTCTCGAGCGCGCTCGGCGCCGGCACGATCCATCTCGTGATGGGCACGCACGGCGTCGCGACCGTGCGCGAGCTCGAGAGCAAGCACCGCGCGGCGGGCCAGACGCTCGTCGCGGCGCCGGTGCTCGGCCGTCCCGACCTCGCGGCGTCGGGCCAGCTCGGGATCGTCGTCGCGGGCCCCGACGCGGCGGTCGCGCGCTGCACCGAGCTGCTCAAGGTCATGGGCCGGCGCATCTTCGTCGCCGGCGCGAAGCCGGAGTCGGCGACCGCGATCAAGCTCGCGAACAACGCGGTGCTCGGCTGCGCGATGGTCGCGATGGCCGAAGGCTTCGCGCTCGTGCGCAAGTACGGCGTGCAGCCGCAGGTGTTCCAGGACGTGATGACCGAGGGCTTGTTCGCGGCGCCGGCTTACAAGGTGTACGGACAGAAGATGGTGGACGAGAGCTACGACCAGGTCGGCTCGCCGATCTTCGTCGGCCTCAAGGACGCGAACCTGATCGCCGCGGCCGCGGATCTCGCGCGCGTGCCGATGCCGAGCCACAACGTCTATCACGACCGGCTGCTCGGCGCCGTCGCGCACGGCGACGGCGAGCGCGATCAAGCCGGTGCTCGCGCGCGAGCAGGCGCGCGCGTCGGGCCTCGAGTAAGCGGCTCAGAAAGAACGGCGCGCGACACTCCCTGTCGCGCGCGCGCTTTCGGTGTAGTTAGTTGCGCGGTGGGCCACCGCCACCGCCGCCACCGCCGCGACCGCCGCGCGGCCGGTTCGTCGAACTCTTCCTTCGAGATCTTGCCGTCCTTGTTGGCGTCCCAGCGCGCGAAGATGTCGTCCGCATTCCGCGGTCCGTTCGGGCCCGCCGGCAGGGACTTGACCCACGCGGCGACCTCGTCCTTCGATAGCGATCCGTTCTTGTCCTTGTCGAGCCCGTCGAACGTCGGCGGAGTGAAGCCCGCCGGCGGTTGCGCCCATGCATGGACGCCGATCAGCAATGTGAACGCAGACACAAACGCGAGCCGTGTTCTCATGTTGTTCTCCGAGTAGGGTGATGCGCTGCGCGCGAAAGTATACGCGCGCGCGGGCGTCTCGCGTCTGCGTCGTGTGTGGTAGCGTTGCCGCATGATCGACGGACTGCCCGTTCGCGAAAAGCGGCGACCAGGTGCTCGCGCTGCTGCCGGCGCTCGCGAACCGGCACGGCCTCGTCACCGGCGCGACCGGCACCGGCAAGACCGTCACGCTGCAGACGATCGCGGAGCAGCTTCTCGCGAATCGGCGTGCCGGTGTTCATGGCCGACGTGAAGGGCGACCTCGCGGGCATCGCCGCGGCCGGCGGCGCGCAACGCGAAGATCGCGGCGCGCGCGCAGCAGCTCGGCGTGCCGACTGCGCCTACGCGCGCCTGCCCGGCCGTGTTCTGGGACGTGTTCGGCGAGAGCGGCCATCCGGTGCGCGCGACCGTCTCGCGATCTCGGCCCGCTGCTGCTCGCGCGCATGCTCGAGCTGAACGACACGCAGGAAGGCGTGCTCGACCTCGTGTTCAAGATCGCCGACGACGCGGGCTTGCTGCTGCTCGACTCTCAAGGATCTGCGCGCCGATGCTGCAGCACGTCGGCGACAACGCCGCAGCAGTTCACGACGCAGTACGGCAACGTCTCGGCCGCGTCGATCGGCGCGATCCAGCGCGGCGCTGCTCGCGCTCGAGCAGCAGGGCGGCGGACCGCTTCTTCGGCGAGCCGATGCTGAACGTCGACGACCTGATCCAGACGCGACGCCGGCCGCGGCGTCGTCAACATCCTCGCGGCCGACCAGCTCATGAGCTCGCCGAAGCTCTACGCGACGTTCCTGCTGTGGCTGCTGTCGGAGCTCTTCGAGCGGCTGCCCGAGGTCGGCGATCCCGAGAAGCCGCGGCTCGTGTTCTTCTTCGACGAGGCGCACCTGCTGTTCGACGACGCGCCGAAGGCGCTGCTCGACAAGGTCGAGCAGGTCGTGCGGCTCGATCCGCTCGAAAGGCGTCGGCGTGTACTTCGTCACGCAGAATCCGCTCGACGTTCCCGGACACGGTGCTCGGCCAGCTCGGCAACCGCGTGCAGCACGCGCTGCGCGCGTTCACGCCGCGCGACCAGAAGGCCGTGCGCGCGGCCGCCGAGACGATGCGCGCCGAATCCCGGACTATCGCATCGAGCAGGCGATCAGCGAGCTCGGCGTCGGCGAGGCGCTCGTGTCGCTGCTCGACGAGCAAGGCCGGCCCGGCGATGACGCGAGCGCGCGTTCGTGATCCCGCCCGGCAGCCGCGTCGGCGCGCATCACCGCCGACGAGCGAGCGCAGGCTGATCGCCGCGTCGCCGCTCGCCGCGGCACTACGAGCAGTCGATCGACCGCGAGTCCGCGTACGAGCGGCTCAAGGCGCGCGTCGAGGCGTCGACGCCGAGCGCGGCCGGTCCGGCGAGCGAGCCGGGCCGGCACCGGCCGCCGCGCACAGCCGCCGCAAAGCGAGCTCGGCGGCCTCGCGTCGGACATCCTGTTCGGCCGCCGCGGTCCGCGCGGCGGGCGCCAGTCGGAGGGGCTCGTCGAGGCGATCGCGAAGAGCGCGGCGCGCTCGGTCGGCTCGCAGACCGGCCGCGCGCTGATCCGCGGCGTGCTCGGCTCGTTGCTCGGCGGCGGTAGCAGCCGGCGGCGCTAGCGCTCTCGCGCCTCAGCCGCCGCGCACGTGCCACCACTCGCGCAGCGTCGAGCAGAGCCCGCTCTTCGGATCGAACTCGAGGATGAAGACGCCGTCGAGCTCGACCGTCATACCCGTGGACGCTTGCTTGAATTTCGCCGACCAGTGCGCGACGCCGGTGTTTCCTTGACACCGCGATCGTCTCAGAATGGACCTCGACGTCGCGCTGATCGGCCGTCACCTCCGACCAATACCCGCGGATGCCGGCGCGGCCGATCTTCGGCGCATCGAACGGCATTTCCTGATAGCGCGCGTCCTCGGTAAAGAGCTGCGCCGCGCGTTCCGCGTCGCGCTTCTCCCAAGCCTCGCGATAGCCGGAAAGCCAAGACTCCAGCCTCGCGGCGTCGAGCTGCGCGTGCGCGCGCGGCGCGGCCGCGCACAGCAGCGCGGCCGCAACGATGACTCTGGACAATGCCGTCGACATGGAAGTGGGCGCCCGCAACCGCGCATCAGTCATGAAGGCAAGTGATTCGCTCGCACGGTGGAAAATGGCGGTGCCCGAGCAAGTACGCTTGTCAACGTCGTAGGGTCCACTGGCTTAGTTAGATGTGCGTCAAATCCTGCGTCGAGCGCGCGTTGTTTGTCCTGCGGCTGGCCCCAGCCTGTAACAGCGATCACGACGATGTGGCGCTCGGAGGTCTGCTGGCGAATCTGCCGGCATGCTTCGTAGCCGTCCATTCCAGGCAGTCCGATATCCAATAACACGACGTCAGGCTTGAATTCCTCAACCGCGGCGAGCCCGCTTGCGCCATCGTTTGCAGTTCGCGCCAACCCCCCGAGCTGTTCGACGAGCATTGCCGTCGACTGAGCGGCGTCCTGGTTGTCATCGATGATCACGACGCGGCTCGCGACGGGAGGCACGTCGATCTGCGAACAGAGCCGTTGCGTGACGTCCCCCTTGTGCACGGGCATCGTGATGACGATCGCCGTTCCGTGACCCGGCCCACGGCTATGAGCGGCGATCTCCCCACCGTGCAATTCGATGAATTGCCGCGCAAGCGCGAGACCTATTCCCAATCCGGCGTGCGGATGTTTGGTCGCCGGCGGAGCTTGCACGAACAGCTCGAAGATACGCGGGAGCATTTGTCCTGAGATCCCGATTCCGGTGTCCGATATCGTGATGACCGCCTGGGCCGCGCCATCGGCGCCACGAGCGTCAACCGACAGCCTGATAGTTCCGTTTGCGGGCGTAAATTTCTCCGCGTTGTGCAGCACGTTCGAAAGAACCTGTACAAAGCGCGTCGAATCGACATCCACCACGCACGGCTGCTCCGGGAGATCGACCATAAGGTCTATTTTTTTCGCTTCTATCGCGGGTCGATGCGCTTCGATCGCGATCTGAACGAGCTCGTTGACGGAATTAGGGGCTCGCTGAAGCACGATCTTCCCCGACGCTATACGCGAGACGTCGAGTAAACCGTCGACCAACCGAATCATCTGGTTGACCTGACGCTCCATCATCAAGCGCACGCGCCGAACCGCCGGCGGCGTGTCGCCCGAGAGACGAATGAGCTCGAGACCGGTACGAATCGGAGCTAAGGGATTGCGGAGCTCATGAGCGAGAAGAGCCAAGAACTCGTCTTTGCGGCGCTCCGCTTGTTTACGTTCCGTGATGTCGTGAAACGCCAGCAGAACCGTCGCGTTTCCGGCCCGCGCCACTCGACGCGCGTCGAGCAAAAGCGTCCTCGGGCCGAGTGCCGGAAGATCACGCTCGATTTCCAGCTGCCCGAACTCGACATTGCCGGAGACGAGGTCTTCGAGTGATCTCCACAAGCCCGACGCTTTCCAGCCGTCGTCGCCAAGATCTCGCAGCGGAGCGCCCTGCGTTTTCTCGCGAGAAGTGGCGAAGGCCAAATAGAACGACCGGTTGGCGGATTCCACGCGCAGCTTGGCGTCCAAAACCACCAACGGGTTCCCCACCGTGTTGAGGATTGCCTTGGTGTAATCGCGATCGTATACGGCCTGCTCGAGACTCGCGCGAAACGCGGTCACGTTGACGAAGCTGAGAACTGCCCCCGCCCGTTCGCCGGCCCCTTTCGCATAGCGCACTATTCGAAGCAGGAACCGCCGATCGCCGATGTTGACGTCACGTCGGACGGGGACATTGTCGGCGGCTACTTGCGCGCAGAGCTTGTCGAGATCGTTCGCATCGGCAAGTGCGGTGACGGAGCTTGGACGCTGGCCGATATCGCGCGCTACGAGCGCGAATGCGTCGGCCGCAGCACGGTTGAAGAGTACCAGCCTGCAATCTGGGCCGACGACGATGATGGGTACGTCGACCGTGTCCAGAAGACCATCGACATCGGCGCTGAAAGGATGCGCCTCCGCGGAGTCCACTGTTAGCCCTGGGAAGCGCTGTAGAGTTTCTGACTGCGACTTAGCACAGAATCGGCGACGAGCGGAAGTGTGTCACGCAACGCCAAAAGCAATGCCTGGGATCGCGGCATTTGGAATGGCGCGGAGTACCGCGAGAGAAGGTGTTGCTCGATCACTAGAGCCTCATCCGCGCCCACCGTGTCTCGAAGCGCGTCCGCGACGGCGCGTTCGAGGCGAGCGTAATGCTCGACCGGAATTAGGTGTGAATGATTCTGCCCGAGCCTCGGCAGCATTCGAGCGTGGACCTCACCATCGAAGTTATCCATCACAAACGAGCAAAAGATAGCGATCTCTTTCGAGTGCGCGAGCTGATCGAACTGATCCTCGAGCTCCATGCTCGCAGCCACATCTCCGCGTTCCCACAACACGTTCACCATCTCGCCCCACCAACGCACCTTGGGGTAGCGCCCGCCGTCGCGCACCTTCGTGATGACATCCTGCGCCAACCCGAGGAACACAGGCCCATCTGGCATGGTGTTACGCATGAATTGCGGGAGAAGCTCGTCGGCATCGACTATCGTGAGTTGCCCACCTTCTTGTGCGGCCTCGATATCGACGCCTTCGGCCTCCAGACGCGGGCGAAACGCCTCCCAATGGGCGGCGGTCGGTACGAGAATGACTCCCTCGCCGTTGACCAGTGCGGACGCGGCGAAGCGACAGACGGCCCGATTCAGGAACTCTTGGTCCTGATAGAGCTGGACAATGTGATCGCGGGGGCCGGCACTGGCCAAAAGGCCGCCCCAGGGCTCGTAGGGGTCCGAGGCATCCGTCGCCACCGCTCGGTCACCGGCAAAAGCTTCGTTGTCGGGGTGAGTCATAGCGCGCTCCTATGCGTCTGGTCGCGAAGCTTCACAGTATAGGTGCAGTCGCTGAACATCACTTCGTCGACTCGGTGCGCAGCAGAATCGCAAGACTTTCGGCAGCATCTCGATGGTCGTCGGCGACGAGTACTCGGTAAGTGCTGCCGTCGGCAGGTACCTCGACGCCGTCGTCACGACCGGCGGAAAACTGATCCGCAGACCGCGATTACCTAGGATCAACGGCTTGCGATAGAATTTCGGCCGTCCGCGAGCCCGACTTGGGCATTCGATCGGTTCTCAACCCTTTGTTTTTAGTGGTGATGTAGCTCAGTTGGTTAGAGCGGCGGATTCATAACCCGCAGGTCGGTGGTTCAATTCCACCCATCACCACCATCTCTCCAAGTAGCGGAGTCCGCATGCAGCGTCTCGCCATCGCAGGTTTGGCTCTGGCACTCGCCTCCGCGCGCGCATTCGCGGCCGGCCCTCCACCGAACCTCGAAGGCGTCTGGGGCATGGTGCAGCACGACCGCCTCGGCGCGCCGTTCTTCATCCCGATCGAGCCCAAGTACACCGACGAAGGCAAACGAATCACGTCCGAGTTCATGGCGAAGTACAACGTAAAGGGCAACGTCACGGGAGAGATGGAAGCGAACGCGCATTGTGTCGAGCCCGGCATGCCGACGGTGATGTGGGGCATCGGCGGCGCCGCCATGGAGATCGTTCAGCAGCCGCAGCGCATCACGCTATTGTCGGAGCTCGCAAACCAGTCGCGCCGGATCTTTCTCGACGGTCGCGCGTTTCCGACCGACGTGCCGGAGCAGCGGGTGGGCTACTCCATCGGCCACTGGGAAGGCGACACGCTCGTGATCGAGACGCGCAACATCATGGAGTGGCACGCGCCGCGCTGGCCGCACAGCAACGAGATGCGGATCGTCGAGCGCTGGTCGCTCAAAGACCCGAGCGAGCTCAAGATCACGGGGCTGCGCGCCGATCGTCCGCCGCCGAAGATCACCGGCAAGGTGCTCGTCAACGAGATGACGATCAACGACCCCGTGATGTACGCGGACAAGGACTACAAGGTCACCACGATCTACCGCAAGCTCGAGAAGCAGGTGATGCTCGAGGACGGCTGCACCGAGGGCGTCTGGATGAAAGCGCTCGAGGACCAGGCCGCCGCGAAGAAGAACTGACGGCGCCGTCCTGCTTCCAAGATCGCGATTGCAATTCTCGTTCTTCAACGTCGACCGCTGCCCCGAAGCGTTTTTCGAGCAAGGTGTCGCGATCCGCAGCGGCGCCACGCCTTCGGGTCCTTTGGCATGTGGTTTGCACCCTTGGGGTCGGAGCCGTACGGCTCGAAAACATTCCTCATCATCATTCGGGAGCCAGCATGGATAAGGACAGAATCAAGGGCGCCGCCAAGACCGCCACCGGCAAGGCTAAGACCGCCGCGGGCAAAGCACTCGGGGACGAGAAGCTGAAGGACGAGGGGCGGGCCGATCAAGTCAAGGGCAAGGTGCAGAACGTTGTCGGCGGCATCAAAGACTCGATGCGCGAAGCCGACAAGGAATCACGAAAGAGACCCTAGCTCGCGAGACCCGTGCGGCCGCGCGCGTTTGGCGCACGGTACCGGCGGCTCAGTTGGACTTCGGCGACACGCTCCCGCTCGGCGCGGGGGACGCGCCGCTGCGTGCGCCGCTCGAGCTCTGAGCCGCGCTCGCGCCCGCCAGCAAGTCCCAGTCCACCGTTCGGCTCTTGATTCGCCACTCGCCTTCTTCGCGCACCCACGTGTCGGTGTAGATGCCGGAGCCGGTCACGCGGAACGTGCCGTCGGGCTGCTCGCCGAGGAACGTGAACCGCGAGCGCGCCGTGGCCGTGTCGCCGGTGACCTGAATGCGCACGTCGCTCAAGAGATCGGCGCGTTGCAGCTGCGGACGGTTCTGAGCGGCCGCGGCCGCCGCCATGCGCTTCGACGCGTTGTCCATCCGCGTGCGGATCGCGTCGCGGCCGACGACGGTCCCCTCCGCCATGTGCAGCTCGGGGGAAGCCTTCGCGAACATCTTGATGTAGTTGTCCCAGTCGCGAGAGCGGAGCAGCCCCATGTAGTCCTCGAGCCGGCGTCTGATCGTCGCCTCGTCCTCGAGCTGGCGCACGCGGGCTTCGAGCGACAAGCCCTCGGCGCTCACCGCGACCAGCGCGGAAATTCCGCCCGCGCTGGCGGCCCCGGTCCAAGCGAAAGAGACCATCAAAATCAAGAGCGGCAGCCGCGAGCGCGCGGCGGCGTCCGTGTTGCGCATCGGAGCCCCCTGTCAGTCGCGCCAGGATGCGCCGCGACCGCACATGGTGCAATCCGCGCGCGGAGGCTAGAGTTCTGCGGCGCCATCTGCCGCTAGGGGCAACCGATGTATCGATCCAGACTCTGGGCTCGCGCGTCCGTCGCGCCGCTGCTGCTCTTGTTGGCTACGGCACTCGCCCAGGAAGGCGGCGGTGCGCCGACCACCCGCTTACTCGTCACCGAAGTCCGTGTGAAGCCGGACAAGATCACCGAGTGGCTCGCGCTCGAACGCAACCAAGTCGTGCCGGCTCTCAAGAAGGCCGGCGTCAAGCGCTACACGGTGTTTCAAACGCTGATCGGCAACACGAACGAGTTCGTGATCGTGCGGCCGCTCCCGTCGTTCGCCGAGTTCAACGGCGCCGGGCCGCTCGAGGTCGCGCTCGGCGACAAGGCCGCGACGCTTACGGCCAAGCTGCGCGACTGCGAAGAGTCGGTGCACCGCTCGATCGAGAACCGCCACGACGACATATCACTCGATCCCGGCAACGCGCAGGCGCTGTTCGTAAGCCGCTATCGCGCGATGCCCGGCAGAGCCGGCGACTACATGGCGTTCGTGCACACCGAGATGTATCCGGTGATGGTGAAGGCCAAAGCCAACGGCACGATGTCGGGCATGGAGGTCACGACCTCGGTGCAGGGCGGCGAGCCCGGGATCATCACGCTGAACATGTACTACAACGACTTCGCGCCGCTCGACGGTCCTCCGCCGCTCGCGAAGACGATGGGGCCGCAGGGCACGGCGGAATTTCTGCGCAAGGGCGCGGGGCTCATCAGTCAGCTCGAGCAGCGGATACTGAAGCGGGTGCCGGAGCTGAGCTTCTGAAGGGAGCCGCTTCGGAACGAGCCGCCGCCGATCGACTAGCTTGGCGCGACAGTCGTCGCTCTCGCCGCTTCTTCCCTGAACTGCATGCTCTCGATGGCAGTGCTGTAGTCCATCGGTTCGCCGCGCCAGCGGCAGCGGGCGGTGCTCGCGTCGATCATCGATCCGTCGCCCGGATTGAGCCGCTCGCGGTGACGTCGGATCGCCGCGTCGAACGCCTCGAGCGCAGCGTCGTCGAGAGCCGGCGCTGCGAACGAGGTATCGTCGGGGAACGGCGAATGAACACGCGTGCTACCAGTGCCGACGATTCCGCGGAATCGTCTGGACTCAGTCTCTTTCAGGACCGCTCCGCACTCGGCGATCCGGCTACCGTCGGGTCGCGTGAACACGAACATGCCGTCGTCGGTGACCGTGACGCCGAACCCGCCCTCGTGCAGCAGCGTGTGGTGGAAGCTGCAGAGCGTGACGAGGTTGCCGAGCTTCGTCTCGCCGCCGTCGGCCCAGTGCTTCACGTGGTGACCGTCGCAGAAGCGAGTGCGGTCGCACCCTGGAAAGCGGCAGCCGCCGTCCCGAGCGCGCAGCGCGCGTTTGATCGCGGGCGGGATGCTGCGCGACTTGCGGCCGATGTTAAGCGGCTCGCCGTCGCGGCCCTCGACGATGCCGACGACGCTGCAATCGCAGCCGAGACGGCGGACGGTCTCGAGCGCGAGCGCGGGGCCGCGATCGAGCTCGGCACGGTGCGGTTCGCTGTCCGGCGCTTCGATGTTCTTCGTCAGCACGGCCTGATCCACGTGCACGACCAACTGCAAGCGGTCCGCGCTCGAGGTCGCTTCGATTTCGTCGGAGCGCATCGCGAGAAAGGCTTCCACCACGAGACGTAGCGCGTCGGCCCGGTTCGCGCCGTGTGCCGTGCTGACGCTCGACCACGCGAACCGATTGACGTCGACGTGCGGCCGCAGCTCGTCGCGTTCATCGCGCAAGCGCTGCTCGCGCAGCACGTCCTCCGCCGCTTGCAGCGCTTGCGCGACGAGCGCGCCGATCTCCGGCGGCAGGCGCGCGTTCAGCACGAACGTTTCGTTCTCGTCGAAGTACCAGCTCACCGATCGGTTGAGGTGCTGCCCCTGCGCCGTCTTCTCCGCATCGCGTTGCTGTGTCCAGCGGTACTTGCGCACGAGCTTCTCGACGTGCGACGCCGTGCCGTGGCGCGCGATGCTCGCGAGCACGGCTTCGTTCGCAGGCGTCGCGACGCGCGTCATCGCGCGCACCTTGGAATACGAGAACTCGCCGCTCGCGAAGCCGGCGCGAATCTCGGATAGGTTCTCGAGCGCTCGAGCCACACGGACCTTCTCGCGCGCCGCGATCATGCCGATGCCGCATTGCCAGTTGAGCCAGTGCGCGGTGCTCGGCAATACGTGCCGAGCGTAGCCCTCGTGGCGATCGAACTCGGCGACGAGCGCGAGGAAGCGGTACGTCGCGGCGTTCAAGTGGCCCCAGAGCTCGGTGATCTGGGCTTCGAGGCGCTCGAAGGTCTCGGGAGGCGGGCGGGCGATCAGAGGTGATGGCGTGACTGGACACACGGGCGCGGAGTGCATTTCACCGGCTCCTACATCTGTACTTTCGTACAGTACTATAGTCTATTGAGCCAGTTCTTTCAATGGGTTGGACACTCGTCTGTCCGGCAGCGACAGGGAGTGGACGACGCTGAAAATCGCGGTGGTCGCGCCAATGCCGAGCGCCAGCGCGATCTTCGCGCCACCGACGATGATTCCGCGGAATCGTCTTTGCGCTACTCCCAGCCCGTCGGCGAGTCATACGGCGCGGCGAACCCCATCGCTTCGATCTCGTGAATCTGCCCATCCGGACCGACCTTGAAGATGTGCGCGGCCGGCAGGTCGAACGGCGCAAAAGGCATGTTCTGCTTGTTCCTCTCGACCTCGGAACCGTCGAGCGCCTTCACCTTGTAGGGCAGGTTGGTCATCGGATGACGGAAGTGCGAGAGGCCCATCACGAGGCCCGTCTGCGGATCGGCGGCAAATACCCGGCGGTTCTCGATCCTGTCGATGTACTGGAACGTATTGCTGTTGAGTTGCCCGCGGCAGTCGCGGGCCACTGGCGGCGTCGCCGCCGCACCGGGAATGCTCGGCCCGGAAGAGGGCTTGCCGCTCGCGGTGATCATGCCGTTCTCGTGGCGCTCGCAGTCGGGCGCGAACGGCGCGAGCTCGCCGTTGTTGTCGTCGAGCGCGTCATAGTAGGACGCGCCGATCTTGATCAGCTCGTCGTGGGACTTGCGCTCCGCCGTCGGTATCTCGGTGAGGATCCCCGGTCGCGGCGACTCGAGATTGGCCATCTGAGCTTCGCGCACGCCGGACAGCAGATGCTCGGCCTGCACGATCTTGCCCCTCGGATCGAACTTCAGTCGGATGGCCACGATCACCGGCTGCTCGACCGGAGGCTTCGCGGCGAGCTCGGCACGCTGCTCGGGCGTGGAGCCCGGCGGCGCGGGCGGCGGCGCCATGTACGTCATCATCGCGAGGAATCCGGCCGTCTCGTTGACCTCGTCCGGCACGTGGATCGCGAAAGTGCTCGGCCCCTTCACGATGCTCTTCCAGAGCCCTTCGCCCGGCCTCATCTTGGTGACGTTCTCGACGAAGACGATCTCGTCCGACAGCGGCGCCTTCTTGATGTCGTGCGCGACCATCGCAGCCACGTAGGCGTCGGTGGCGTCGATGAGGCATCGGCGGTCACAGGCGACCGATGCCGCCGCAGGTTTGTTCGTGAGCGCGGCAGGCTCGGAAGGCTTGCTGCACGCACCGAGCGACAAAACGGCGACGGTGGCGCCCGCAGCGGCGAAGAATATCCGTGATTTCTTGCTGAGCATGGTTTCCCCCTCTAGATGTCGAGCGCCTCGAACGACGCTCGCTCGGCCGTGACGCCGTAGCGGCCCGCATCGTCCCGCGCCGGCAACGCGAGCGCGCAGCCGAGATCGTGCGTGAAAAAGAGCCGCACGCCGCGCGCGATCTTGTCGTCGAGGAAGCGGATCTTCTCGTCGATGAGCTGCTCGGGGTACCGATCGTAGCCCATCGTCACGGGCGCGTGCACCCACGGCCTGCCCGGGATCAGATCGGAGCAGAACACGACGCCGCCGTCGCCGCCGATCTCGGCGTGCGTGAGGCCCGGCGTGTGCCCGTCGGTGTACTCGAACCGTACCGCGCCGCCGAGCGACGCGGTGCGCGCGCCGTCGACGAGCTCGAGCCGGCCGCTTTGCTCGAGTAGCGCCGCCAGCGCAGCGATGAACGACGCTCGATCGCGCGGGTGGGGCTTAAGCGCGCGCTCCCATGCGCGCCGGCCGACGACGAAGCGCGCATTCGGGAACAACAACCGCGGCGGACGGCCGTCCTCGAATGCGGCGAGCAGACCGCCGGCATGATCGAAGTGCAGATGGCTCAGCACCACGACGTCGACGTCCTCGTGCGCGACGCCGTGCGCCGCGAGCGAGCGCAGCAACACGTGCTCGTCCTCGTGCACGCCGTAACGGCTGCGAAGCTTCGGCTCGAAGAATGCGCCGATGCCCGTCTCGAAGAGCACGGTCTTGCCGTCGACCTCGCGCGCGAGCAGGCAGCGGCACGCGAACTCGATGCGATTCTGCTCGTCCGGCGGAGTCCATTTCTCCCAGAGCGCGCGCGGCGCATTACCGTACATCGCGCCGCCGTCGAGCCGCTGGCGGTTGCCCTCAACCGACCACAGTCGCATGCGCCCCCTCTTCGACGGCCGCGCTGGCGGCGCCGAACTGCAGCTCCGCAAGCCGCGCGTAGAGCGGGCTGCTCTGCAGCAGTTGCGAGTGCGTGCCGGTCGCGACCACGCGGCCGTGATTCATCACGACGATCCTGTTCGCCTTGAGAACGGTCGCGAGCCGGTGCGCGATGATGATCGTCGTACGGTGCTCCATGAGCCGCTCGAGCGCCTGCTGCACGAGCAGCTCGCTGTGCGCGTCGAGCGAGCTCGTGGCCTCGTCGAGCAACAGGATCGGCGGATCCTTGAGGATCGCGCGCGCGATCGCGATGCGCTGCCGTTGTCCGCCGGAGAGCCGCATGCCCCGCTCGCCGAGGAACGTCTCGTAGCCTTGGGGCAGCTCGCGGAGGAACTCGTCGGCGCCGGCCGCGGTCGCGGCGGCCTCGGTCTCGGCGTCGCTCGCGCCGGGCCGGCCGTAGCGGATGTTCTCGCGCGCCGTCGCGCCGAACAGCACCGTCTCCTGCGGCACGAGCCCGATCATGCGCCGCACGTCCTCGGGCCGCGCGTGCGCGACATCGACGCCGTCGATCAGCACTCGACCCGACGTCGGGTCGTAGAAGCGCAGCAGCAGCTGGAACGTCGTGCTCTTGCCGGCGCCGGAAGGGCCGACGAACGCGATCGTCTCGCCGGGCTCGATCGTGATCCTGAAGTCGTCGAGCGCTTTCGACTCCGGACGCGACGGATAGCGGAAGGTCACGTTGTCGAATTGCATTCGGCCGCGATGAGGGCGCGGAAGCTCGACCGGCAGCGCCGGCGCCCGGATCGTCGCCGGGGCACGCTCGAGCTCGACGAGCCGTTCCATCGCGCCCGCCGCGCGCTGCACGTCGCCCCACATTTCGCTCAAAGCCGCGGCCGAGATGCCCATGTAGCCCGCGTAGAGAAGGAACTGGGATAGCTCGCCGAACGTGAGGTTTCCGGCGAGCACTTGACGCGCGCCGATCCAGAGCACGAACGTGATTCCGCTGAACACAAGTGTCGTCGCGAGCGCGGTCAGCACCGCGCGGATCCGAACTCGGCGCACTGCGACGACGAACGAGCGCTGCACCGCATCACGAAAACGCTCCGTGTGCAGGTTTTCGAGCGTGAACGCCTGAACCGTCTGAACCGCGTTGATCGTCTCCGCGGCGAGCGCGCTCGCGTCCGCGAGGCGATCCTGCGTGTCGCGCGAGAGTCGGCGCAAGCGCCGGCCGAGCACCAAGAGCGGCGCAACGATGAACGGCATCGCGATCAGGATGATCAGCGTGAGCCGCAGGCTCGTCGCGACGAGCAGCACGAGCGACCCGAACAACGAGATGATCGACCGCAACGTGATCGAGATTCCGTAGCCCGCGATCGACTGCACGAGCGTCGTGTCCGCCGTGAGCCGCGACAGCACCTCGCCCGTGCGCGTGACCTCGAAGAAAGTCGGGTCCATGCGAATCACGTGCGCGTAGACCGCGTTGCGAATGTCGGCGACGACGCGCTCGCCGAGCCAAGAAACCATGTAGAAACGCAGCGCCGCGAACGTGCCGAACGCTACGGCGGCGGCGAGGAACGCGATGAAGTAGGTGTTGATCGTCGCCGCATCGCGCATCGCGAGCCCCTGATCGATCAGGTAGCGCAACGCGATCGGCAACGCGAGCTGCGCGCCCGCGGCGACGAGCAGCGCGCCGACGGCGACGGCGAGCAGCGGCCAGTGCGGCAACAAATAGGGAACGAGCCCGCGCAAGGGCTTGAACGAGGTGCCGCCCGGTCGTTCCTGGGGTGCCTGAGTCATGGCTCAAGCGTAGCCCGAAATAGTAAAGATCGTCTCGATCCTGGCAATTTGCGATAGCATCTGGTATCTTGCGCCCCCTTCGAGCGTCTCTAGACGCCACATTTCCGACAACACTCCGCCAAGCGTTCCCGAATCACACGAACCTCCGACCTCTCTTTCGGGACGACCGCGCGGCATGTTTCACACTCTACGAATTCAAGCTTTTGCCCATTCGGGCAATGAATCGCCGCGCGCTTCCGGGATCGAGACGCGCGGCGAGCGTCTTTCCATCGATCCGATCGTCTAAGGACCAAGTAAGTTTATGAAGATCTATGTTGGCAATCTGGCCTATAGCGTGACCGACGACCAGCTCCAGACGGCGTTCGGCGCGTTCGGCGAAGTCTCTTCGGCCACCGTCGTCACCGACAAGTTCTCGGGCCAGTCCAAGGGATTCGGCTTCGTCGAGATGCCGGACTCCGGCGCGGCCGCGAAGGCGATTCAATCGCTCAACGGGCAGCCGATCGGGGGCCGCAACGTGAAGGTCAACGAAGCGAAGCCGCGCGAGGACCGTCCTCAGCGGCCGCGCTACTAAGACGGCGCACAAGAGCGGCGGCCCGCACGGCCGCCGCTCTCGTTTCTCGACCTGCGAGAGCCGCGCGGGCGGCGCTCGCATAAGTACGTTCGTACCGGCCGCACGGGGACCCCGTGCGATACTTGCGCGCAGGCCTGTCATCGGTCGATCGACATGCGCAATGTCAGCTTCACCATCCTGCTTCTATCGCTGAGCAACGTCTTCATGACGTTCGCTTGGTACGCACACCTGAAGGAGCTCAGGGGACGGCCGTGGATCGTCGCCGCGCTCGTGAGCTGGGGGATCGCGTTCTTCGAATACATGCTCCAGGTGCCCGGCAACCGCATCGGCTATACGGTGCTCACGATCGGGCAGCTCAAGTTGCTCCAAGAAGTGATCACGCTCAGCGTGTTCGTGCCGTTCGCCGTGCTCTATTTGAAGGAGCCGCTGAAGCTCGACTACCTCTGGGCGGCGCTCTGCATTCTCGCTGCGGTGTATTTCGTGTTCCGCAGCAAGTTCGCCGGAGCGTAAAGGCTCTCGGCGCAGACCTGCACTACATCGCCTCCCCATTCGGCCGGTCGTTCGTGAGCCGGATGGCGGATGGCGCTGTAGGACGGTGGTGCGTTTAATCGGTCTCATGTCGGTCGGCCGGTCGTTTGGCAGCGAGCTCGCTGGATGCATCTCCTCGACACGACCATGTTCTTTTGTCATCGCGGCGGCGGCGTCAAGAAGTACCTGCTCGCAAAGCACGAATGGCTCGGGAAGTTCGCCGCGCCCGTCCGGCACACGCTGCTCGTTCCGGGGCCGTTGCCCGGATTCTCCGACGTGCTCACGTGCGGCGGACCGTCCATTCCACTCGTCGGCGGTTACCGATTCCCGCTCGGCGTCGCGCGCTGGCGCGACGCACTCGTCGGCCTCGCGCCCGATCTCATCGAAGCCGGAGACCCGTATGTTGCGGGTCTCGCGGCCGTTGCGGCTGGCAAGCGTCTCGGGATCCCGGTCGTCGCGTTCTGTCATTCCGATCTGCCGCGAATGCTGAAACAGCGGCTCGGCTCGTGGATCGGTCCCCTCGCACGCGCCTACCTGCGCAACTTGTACTGCGGCTACGATCTCGTTCTCGCGCCGAGCGCGACCGTCCGCGACAAGCTCGAGAGCTGGGGCATTCGCAACACGGCGCAGCAACCGCTCGGCGTCGACACGGATGTGTTCAGCCCGAAGCACAAGGATCCCGACTTCCGGCGCTCGATCGGCGTCGCCGAAGACGCGCGCCTGCTCGTCTATGCGGGCCGCTTCGCGCGCGAGAAGAACCTGCACGTCCTCACCGGCGCGGTAGAGAGGCTCGGCGGGCCGTATCACTTGCTGATGGTGGGTGCCGAGCGTCTCGCGCGACCGGCGCGGCGCGTCACGCACCTTCCGTACGAGGGCGACCCGCGCAAGCTCGCGCGCGTGCTCGCGAGCTGCGACGCGCTCGTCCACGCGGGCGACCAAGAGACCTTCGGTCTCATCGTGATCGAGGGCATGGCCTGCGGCCTGCCCATCGCGGCCGTCGGCGTCGGCGGCACGGGCGAGCTCGTCACCGATTCGGTCGGCGTGCGTGCCGCGCGGCCGGACGTCGCCGAAATGGCCGCCGCGATCGACGCGCTGTTCGCGCGCGACCGGGTGCGCGTCGGCGCCGCCGCGCGCGAGCGCGTGCTCGGCTCGTACTCGTGGAATAGGGCGTTCTCGCGGCTCGTGCAGCATTACGGGCAGCTCGCGGGGCAGAAGATCGACGCTCGGGTGCCGCTTGCGCACGCAGAGCACTGAGCCGCGCGCTCCGCTCGTCGCGATCGGCTTGCACGACGTGTCGCCGGCCACGTGGCCCGAGTGCGAGCGGTTGCTCGATCTCGTCAACAGCCTGCGCGCGGACGTGGCCATCACGCTGCTCGTGGTGCCGGACTTCCACCGCCGCGCGCCGATCGACGCGTCGCCCGGATGGCGCGACGCCGTCGACCGCACCCTCGAGCACGGCGGCGAGATCGCGCTGCACGGCCTTTGGCACCTCGATGACGGCGGCCGAGCGCCGACGTTGCGAGCCTCTCTCGCGCGCCGCTTCTTGACCGCGGGCGAGGCCGAATTCGCCGCGCTCGACGCCGCGGAGGCCCGATCGCGCATCGTGCGCGGGCTCACGATTCTGCGCGGCTGCGGCTGGGAGGCCGCGGGCTTCGTCCCGCCCGCCTGGCAAATCAGCGAGGCCGCTCGCTCGGTGCTCGCGGACTTCGGGTTTCGGTACACGACAACCTTGCGCGCGATCACGGCGCTGCCGGCGCGCGCGCGCTTCGCCGTGCCGTGCCTTGGGTTCAGCTCGCGTTCCGGCCTGCGCCGTGCGCTGTCGCTGCGCTGGAACGCCCGGCAGCTGGAGCGGCTCCGCGCAGCGCCGGCGCTGCGGATCGCGCTGCACCCGATCGACGCACGCTACGCCGAGACGATCGACGGCTGGCGCCGATTTCTCGAGGCCGTGCTGCGCGATCGGCGCCCGGTCACGAAGAGCGAGCTCTGCTCGGCGCTCGTGCACTCGCAGGGCGCGATAGCTCCTCGATCAGCGCGCTCAGGTGCTGCACGCTCACCGGCTTGACGACGTGCGCGTCGAACCCCGCCGCGCGGGACGCCGCGACGTCGTCGTCGCGCCCATAGCCGGTCAGCGCGACGAGCAGGATCGACGGATCGACCGCGCGGATCCGCTCCGCGACCTCGAAGCCGTCGATGCCGGGCAATCCGATATCGACGAGCGCGAGCTGCGGCCGCAACGCGATCGCGCGCTCGATGCCGGTTTCGCCGTCCGCGGCTTCGGAGAGATCGTGGCCCGCGTTCTCGAGGATCATCCGGAGGGACTCGCGTGCGTCGGCATTGTCCTCGATCAAGAGAATCCGACAACCGGGCGCTGCGCGGGCAGGCGCCGCTTGCGGCACGGGGACGCCCGCCGTAGGCGTGCTCGGTAAGCGCACGGTGAACACGCTGCCGCGGCCTTCGCCGTCGCTGCGCGCCTCGACGGACCCGCCGTGCATCTCGACGATTCGCCGCACGAGCGCGAGGCCGACTCCAAGACCGCCGCGCGCGCGGTCGCGGCCCTGAGGCCCTTGCTGGAAGAGATCGAACACGCGCGGCAAGAGGTCGGGCGCGATGCCGGCGCCCGAATCTTCCAGGCTCAGCACGGCGTCACGACCCTCGGCGAACGTGCGAACGCGGACGTGGCCGCCGGCCGGTGTGAATTTGATCGCGTTGCCGAGCAAGTTGCCGACCACCTGCTGCAACCGCTCGGGATCGGCGTCGACACCCACTCGGTCCAGCTCGAGCTCGATCGACGGAAGACGTGCGCCGGAATCGACGAGCGACTCCACGGTGCTCCTGACGACGTCGGCAAGATCGAGCGGGCGCCGCACGAGCCCGAGCTTGCCGCCCGTGATCTTCGCAACGTCGAGCAGATCGTCGATGAGCCGCTTCAACAGCGCCGTCTGGCGCCGGATGATCTGTCCCGCGCGAGCGTTCCAGTCCGCCGCCATGCGGGGCTGCTCGAGCGCGGCGCCTGCCGCGGCGATCGCGCTGAGCGGGTTACGCAGCTCGTGGCTCAGCATCGCCAGAAAAGCGTCGCTCGAGCGCAGCGCGGCTTCCGCTTCGGCAAGCGCGGCTTGTTCGCGCTTGAGCAGCACGCGCCGCTCCTGCACGAGGGCCGACATCATCAGTGCCGTGAGCGTGGCGACGGCGGTGAACCCTTGGAGCACGAGCAGCGACTCGTTCGGCGTCGCCATCGCGAACGGTCCATGGTTCGTGACCGTGGCCCACGTCGCGATCGTCGAAAGACATGCGGCCGCAGTGACGACCTCGCGCGCGCGAAAGCGAAACGCGGCCCAGACGAGCAGCGGCATGCAGAGGAAGGCGAGCGGATAGCGCCCGAGCTGCGCCTGAAAGAACAGCAGCGCCGTCACGCCGATCACGACCATGAACAGCAGCACGAGCTCGATGCCCTGCGAGACCGAGAACGCGAACTGCCGGTCGCGAAACCACAGCAAGATCAGCGACCCGACGAGAATCGCGCCGACCGCGTCGCCGAGCCACCAAGTGAGCCAAATGCCGCCCAAGCTCGCCGGAGGCGCGAGACCCGAGAGGATCAGAATGCCGACGCCGATCGTCGCGCTCGGCGCCGTGCTCACGACGGCCGCGAGCGCGGCGTACTTCGCGAGATCGGCGGGACGCTCGAACGCCGCGGCTCCGCGCGCAAAACGCGTCACGAGGTACGCCGCGGCGACGCCTTCGAGCGTATTCCCGGCGGCGATGCCCAGCGACGTGAGCACGCCGCCCGCGGTCGCGTAGTTCACCAAGAACGCGCCCGCGAAGACCGCGCCGGCGGCACGGTACCCGTAGAGGAGCAGGCTCGCGATCGCGACGCCCGTCGGCGGCCAGACCGCGGACGCGCTCGGGTTCAGAACCCCGAAGAAATCGAGCCCGACCTTACCGGCGACGAAATAGACCGCCGCGATGCCGACCAACAGCACCGCGGAACGAGCTCCCGAAGTCGGCCGTGTCGCGATGCTCGGCACTGGACTCTCGAGACCGTGCACCACCACGTCACCGGGTTGGATGCTTGGGGTCGGTGTTCGTCACTTCGCGACGGGAACCGTCGGCGCGGGTCCGAAACCCTTGATCTCGACGATCACCTCGCCGTCTTTCGCGCCGTCGAAGTGCGCCTCGCCCTTCGGATGCAGCATGTAGCTGCCGGGCGGCAGCGGCACGGTCTTGTCCGGGTCGAAGGTCGTGCCCGTGCCCGTCCACCACGTGCCCGAGATCACGGTGACGTGCCGATCCTGCGGATGCGTATGCGGCCGCGACATCATGCCGGGGTGGAAGCGTGCGCGCAGCACGTAGAACCCTTCCTTCTGCGGGTCTCCGTAGAGCAGCGCGATGTCGGGCGACGTGCTGCTGTTGCTGATCTGCCATTTGAGCTCGTCGGGCTTCACCCTCACGAATCCATGCGCGTCGACGGCGGCGAAGACGCGCGGCAACGCCGCGAGCGCGAGCACCACCAAAGTCGACGCGACCACGAGCAAGCGTTGGCGAATCATCTTTGCGTTCCCCCGCGCCCGCTCGCGCGAGGCGCTTCCTCGATGCCGAGATGCTGCGATCCCGGCAAAACGCTACGCGCGCAATCCTGCCATGGCAAGCGCGGGTATCGTTTATCATTTCGCTCCCTTCAAGGCCCGCGGACGCGAACTCTATGGCGATGCACATCGGCTTCATCGGCCTCGGCGTGATGGGAACGCCGATGGCGGGACATCTCGCGACAGCGGGTCATTCGCTCACCGTGCTCGACATCGATCGCGCGAAAGCCGAGCGGCTCGCGGCGGCGCACGCGAACGTCGTCGTCGCGGCTACGCCGCGCGAGGTCGCGCAAACGGCGGACGTCGTCGTGACGATGCTGCCGTCGGGCGAGTACGTGCGCGACGTCGCGCTCGGCAAGGACGGGCTGATCAAAGGCTTCGAGGGTGGCGAGCTCTTGATCGACACGTCGTCGTGCGAGCCGTGGATCACCGTCGAGACCGCGCGGGCGCTCGCGACGAGCGACGTCGAGATGGTCGACTCGGCGACGTCGGGCGCCGAGATGGGCGCGAAGGCTGCGACGCTCGTGTTCATGATCGGGGGCAGCGCCGGGGCCGTCGCGCGCGCGCGGCCCGTGCTCGAGGTGCTCGGCAAGCATCAGTTCCATCTGGGACCCGTCGGCGCCGGCCACGCGATGAAGTCGATCAACAACACGATTACCGCGATGACGCTCGCGGCGACGGCGGAAGGCCTCGTGCTCGGCAAGATGCTCGGCCTCGACCCGAACGTGATGACCGACGTGCTGAACGTCTCGACCGGCATGTCGTGGATCACGCAGACGCACATCAAGCAGCGGATCACGAACCGCGCGTTCGACGACCCGTTCAAGCTCGAGCTCATGGTGAAGGACATCGGCATCGCGCTCGAGCTCGCGCGCCGCGCAGCACGCGAACGTGCCGTTCTGGGCGCTGGGCCAGGCGATCTGGCGCAAGGCGGACGAGCTCGCGGGCCGCGGCGCGAGCGTGAGCGAGCTCGTGCGCCACGTCGAGCGCGTCGGCGGCGCGACGATCGAGCCCTAGTTGCCGAGCGCACTCGGCGGAGTAAGCTGCCTCGAACCTTGCTGCTGGAAACGTCGATGCGCGCCGGCTTCCTCGTGCTCTCGCTCGCTTCGGTGCTCGCGGGTTGCGGCTCGCCGCAGCCCTCGCAAGACGAAGCCGCAAAACCGCGCACCGCGGGTGAGCGCGGATTCACCGGTGTCTTCGTGCCGATCGGGTCGTTCGAGGATCCGGCAGGACCGCCGCCGTTCCAGAACACGCGTTGGCCCGCGAAACCGCCGTTCACGGAATGGGGCGCGGCCGCGTCGGAGCGCCTCAAGGATCCGACGAGCCTGAAAGTCTGCTCGCCCAACGGGCCGGTGTTCTTCATGTCGGAGGTCGGCATCTTCCCGCTGCAGTTCCTCGAGGCACCGGATCAGATCGTGATCCTGCGCGAGTCGAGCGGCATGCCGCGGCGAATCTACATGGACGGCCGCGAGCACCCCAGCGACCTCGAGCCGAGCTGGATGGGCCATTCGATCGGGCATTGGGAAGGCGAGCTGCTGGTCGTCGACACCATCGGGCTGAACGGCCTCTCGCGCGCGATGAACGGCGCCGGCTCGAACGCGCTGGTCAGCGAGGACGACGCGAAACCGCGCCTGCCGTCGAGCGAGCAACTGCACCTCGTCGAGCGCATGAGGCTCGTCGCGAACGGCGAGCTGCTCGAGGACGAGCTCACGATCCTCGATCCGAAAACGTATGCCGAGCCGTTGACCTTCAAGCACTACTTCCAGCGCCGGCCCGATATCGACATGCTCGAGTATTACTGCAACGAGAACCCACGCGACGACGCGGCCGTGCGCGGCCCCGCGTCGAGATGAGGATGTCCGTGTGAACGGCGCCATGAAGACCCTCGCGCTGGTCGCCGTCGCAGTCGCCGCCTGCGCGCCGCCGCTCGCGCGCGCGCACCATTCGTTCGCCGCGTTCGACCGCACCAAGAAGGTGGTGCTCGTCGGCGTCGTCAAGGAGTTCTCAGTTCACGAATCCGCACGCGTGGATTCAGCTCGAGGTGCAAAACTCGAAGGGCGACAAGACCGAATGGGGCGTCGAATGCGGCAGCGCGAACATGATGGCGCGCACGGGCTGGAAGAAGGCGCTGCTCCAACCCGGCGACCAAGTCGCCGTGACCGTGAATCCTCTCACCGACGGCCGGCCGAACGGCTCGCTCGTGTCGATCACGCTCGCGAGCGGCACCGTGCTCGGGCCCGGCGACGCACCGCCGCCGAAGCCGCTCGGCTCAAGCACGCGCTAAGCGGTGCGCGTCGATCCAGGCGGCGACCGCAACCACGAGCCACTGCCCATGTCCGACCCATCGATAGCCGACGCGCTCGGCGGCGGTCCGAACGCCGCGCCCGCATAGATCGCGGGCGCGAACCACGGCCGCTCAAGACATCGATTAACGACTGTGATCTATCGTTTATCATTAATTTTTTGTTGACTTTCGAATTCGGCTTGCTATTCTGTGCGCATACGTCTTGCCGCCAGGAGCGATGCCGATGACCCCCGCAACCGAGGTCCAGGTCCGAAATATCCGCAGGTTCGGCTACTACGCGCGCCAGTTCTGCCTGCTGATCGGCGTCCTTCTCGGCCTCGCGGTACCGTTGATTCTCTGGAGCATCGCTGCCGGCCCGCGCGTGAAGACACTCAAGATCAGCTTCGGCTCGTTCTTCGTGAGCGGCGACCATCTGACTTCGCCGCAGCTAAAGGTATGGTCGGCCATCGTCATCGTCACGATCTTTACGATCGCGCTCTGGGGTGTATACCACCTGCATCGGCTGTTCAGTCATCTGGAGGCGGGCGAGATCTACAGCCAGCGCAACGTCCGGCACATCCGGCAAGTCGGCTTGCTCGCGATGGCGATGGCGGTGCTCCAACTCCTGTTGCCCGCGCTGACGTCCCTGCTGATGGAGATCGGCTTTCTCGACCGCAGGCTGATCGACGAGGGCGTCACTCTGTTGATCGGCCCAGGCTCGTTCTCCGGATTCGTGATGGCCGCGCTCGTGCTTCTGGCGTCGTGGATCATGGACGTGGGCCGCGAGACGAGCGACGAGGCGGCGGAGATGCGCCGCGACGCCGATCTCGTGATCTGACGGGACGAGACCACCATGGGGATCGTCGTGAACGTCGATGTGATGCTCGCCCGCCGCAAGATGCGGCTCAACGACCTCGCCGAGCGCGTCGGCATCACCGCGCAGAACTTGTCGGTGCTCAAGACGGGCCGCGCGCGCGCGATCCGTTTCTCGACGCTCGAGAAGCTCTGCGAGGTGCTCGATTGCCAGCCGGGTGACTTGCTCGTGTTCGCTAAAGGCGGCGCAGGCACGGCGGATGCGGACGAGTCGCCCGCAGCCGCGTCGGGCAGTTAGCGCTCGAGGCCAAAAATGGAGCGCGCGCTCAGCCCTTCGCGATCCGCTCGTCGATGTCGTCCGCGTGCTGGCTCGCGCGAAACTCGATGATCCGGAATTCAGCGAGGCCGTGCTTCACGAACGGATCGTCCTTCACGATCGCGTCGATCTCATCGCGCGTCTTGGCTGTAGCGATGATGATGCCGCCGTCGCGCGGAATCTTGCGTCCGGATACGACGAACGTGCCTGCCGCGTAGTGCTTCTTGAGGAACGCCATGTGCGCGCGCATCTGCGCGTCGATCGCACTGAGGTCGGCTTTGTAGATCAGCTCGATGACGAACACGGCTAAGTCGCGGTCATCGCCTCAGTGCTCGACCGGCCGACCGTAGACCTCGATCCGACCGACGTTCACGAAGCCGCCCCAGCCGTGACCGCTGCCGGGAAGCAGGTCCGCGAAGCCGATCTCGTCGACCTTGCTCAGGTCGGGCTTCGCCCAAGCTTGGCCGGTCGTCACGACGTGCGCGATATCGAGCGGCAACCAACGCACCGAGGCGACCGCAAACTCCGACGTCAGGAACAACGTCGAGTTGGCGGACGGCGCGCCCTCGGCGTAGTCGCCGACGAACCAATTACCGTCGGCGAGCTTCACGACCGGGCGCACGACGTGAAAACCCGACGTGCGCGTCAGCCAGCGGATGTGCGCGAGCTCGGTGAGATCGACATAGCGCGCGCGATCTCGCAACGTGACCACGATCGGCGTCTGGCAAACTCCGGTCCAGAGATTCGGGGGGTCCGTCCGTTGGCCGTTCGGCACTTTCTGCGGCGGAGGATTTTGATTGAAGCCCGCGAGTTGCACGCACGACGGGCCGCCCCAGTCGCGAGGATTGCTGCGCGTCGGCGGCTTGTCGCGATAGGCCGCCACGCTCGCGGCATTCGGGTCGTAGATTTTGAGCTCGAGCGCCGAGCTCGTGACAGCCGCCGGCGTCACGCCGCCCTCGACCACGAAGTCCGCGGGCGCGTCGCTCGGGCGAGCGCGCTGCTGCCATTCCTCTTTGAAGAAGAGCGGCGGCAGCTGCGGCGCGGCGGCGGCGGACTGCTGCGCGAGCGCCCGCGGAGCGATCGCGAGCGCTGCGAGGACGACGAGGATCGGAAGCGACGTGCGTGGCGACATGGTTACCCCCTTTCAGCTTTCGCGCGCCGAGAGGATAGCACTGCGACGCGACTCGTCAGGGCATGCTGTCTTCTTGCGCCGCCTTCACGACGACGAGGTCCGTCGGCGTGACCTTGAGGAATAGCGCCATCGCGCTCGCGACGTAGATCGAGGAATAGACGCCGACGCCGATCCCGAAGATCAGCGCGACCGAGAAGCCGAACAGCGTCTCGCCGCCGAGCAGCGCCAGCGCGATGACGACGAGCATCGTCGAGCCCGACGTCACGATCGTTCGCGACAGCACCTGATTGACCGAGGTATTCACGATCGACTCGGCCGAGCCGCGCCGAACGAGCCTAAAGTTCTCGCGGATACGGTCGTACAGAACGATCTTGTCGTTCAACGAGTGGCCGAGCACCGCGAGCACGGCGCCGAGCACCGAGAGATCGAACTGCCAGCCGATGAGCGAGAACAAGCCGACCGTCGTGATCACGTCGTGCAGCTCGGCGACGATCGCGCCGGCCGCGAGCTTCCAGCGGAAACGCAGCGCGACGTAGATGAAGATGCCGATCGACGCGAACACAACGGCCAGGATGCTCGCCTGCGCCATGTCCGATCCGACCTGCGGGCCGGTGGTGTCGAACCGGCGGATGTCGACGTTGGCCTCTTGCTTGCGCAGCGTGTCGACCACGTGCTCACGGAGCGCGGCGAGATCCGTGCCCTCGCTCGGCGGCGGCAGGCGGATCATCACGTCGGTCGGCGAGCCCAAGTTCTGCACTTGAACCTTCTCGAGACCCGCGCCCTCGAGGTTCGTGCGGATCGCATTGAGATCCGCGTCTCGCGGGTACGCAGCCTCGATGACCACGCCGCCCGTGAATTCAATACCATAGTTCAGGCCGCGAACCGCTAGGGACCCTATCGAGATCACGACGGCGACGATCGACACGATCAGCGCGCCGCGCCGGTGGCCCATGAAATCGATCTTGGTACGGTCGAACAGCTCCATGGCGAAAGCTCCGGTCGATCAGCCGACCTTTTCGGGCAAGTGCGTCTCGGAAGAACGGATGATCGCTTCGGTGACGGCCGCGCCGTGCACCATCTCGTCGAGCGGGATCAGGAATTTGTCCTTGCCGCTGGCCGCGCGCGCGAACGCCTCCAGCGTGACCTTCGTGACGTCGAGCCGCTCCGCGTCCCAGACGACCGCGGGTCCCGCGATCGGCTTGAAGATGCACTTGCCGAACAGCCGCGTGCGGCGCTCCTCGGAGGCGGCACCCGCGACATGCGTCATGCCTTCGAGCCGCACGTAACCCTTCGAGCCGTAGACCTGGAAGCTGAAGCCGCCGCCGGTCGCGGTCATCGTGCCGAGGTAGCCCGACATACCTTCCTTCATCCGGAACAGGATCGACGTCGTGTCGTCCGCGTCGACCGCGACGACGCGCCGGAAGCTCTGGCAATAGACCTGAGCGACGGGACCGCAGAGGTCGATCATGCCGTCGACCGCGTGCACGCCCATCGGCGTGAGGCCGCCGCACGGCGTCTCTTCCCTATCGGCGCGCCACGCGTCGGCCTTGAGCTGAAGCGCGTTCGGGAACGTCATCGTCGCCTCGACGTGCAGGATCACGCCGAGCTCGCCCGAGTCGATCTGCTTGCGGAGCTTGGTCATCTCGGGGTGCCAGCGGCGGTTGTAGCCGAGGCCGAGCGTGACGCCGGCTTTCTTCACCGCGTTGACCGCGCGCTCGGCGCCCGCTTGCGTGAGCGCGAACGGCTTCTCGCAGAACACGTGCTTCTTGTGCTCGGCCGCCTGAACGACCTGCTCGACGTGCAGCGAGTGCGGCGTCGCGAGCACGACCGCGTCGACCTTCGGGTCTTTCAGGAGCTTCTCGTAGCTGTCGTAGAGCTCGAACTTCTGCTGCTTCGCGAATGCCTTGAGGTCGTCCGTGTGCGTGCGCGCCGCGCCCGCGACGAAGTTGATCTCCTCGCTCTGGCCGTTCGACACCGCCTCGACGAGCGTTCGGCCCCACCATCCGAGCCCCACGATTCCTGCATTGATCATTGCCTCGTCCCTCAGATCATTCGATGCCGGCCGCACGCGCCTGCACGCGCGCGATCACGGACCAATCCTGCTCCGCCTCGCCGTTCGCGACCGCGCTGATCAGCCGGTCGCGATACACGCTCAGGCTCGGCAGCGGCACGTTCGCCGCGAGCGCGGCGGCGATGCAGCAGATTCGCGTCCTTGAGCCCCAGCGTCGTCGTGAAGCCGGCCTGCGCGTAGAGCTCCTTCGCGATGATGTTGCCATAGACCTTGTACGCCGGCGCCGCAAACAAGCCGTCAGTCATCACGTCGAAGAACGTGGCGGGCTCGACGCCGTACTTGCGGATCAGCGAAAAGCCCTCGCCCATCGCCTCGATCGCGCAGCCGAGCACCATGTTGTTCGCGAGCTTCACGGCCGATGCGCCTTCGGGTTTCACGCCCGCGTCGAACGTGCGCCGGCCGATCAGAGACAGCACCGGCGCGAGCTTCGCGACCGCATCCTTCGGTCCCGCGGCGACGATGCCGACTTGGCCGGCCGCCGCGGCCTCGGGACGGCCGAGCACGGGCGCCGCGACGAGGATCTGGCCCGCCTGGTCGTGCAACGGGCCGATCTCGCGCAGCGCCGCGACGCTGTGCGTGCCCATCGCAACGTGGATGCTGCCCTTCGGCAGCCCGGGCACGACGCCCTCGTTCACGACCTCGGCGAGCGCCTTGTCGTCGGTGACCATGCTGATCACGACGTCGCGGCCGCGGCACGCCTCGACGCATCGAGCCCGCGACCTTCGCGCCGGCCTTCTCGAGATCCGCGCACTTCGCGCGCGTGCGGTTGTAGACGACGAGCTCGTGACCGCCGCCATGGACGCGCGCGGCCATGGCCTGCCCCATTCGGCCGAGGCCGATGAAACCTACCTTCATTTGCATTCTTCTCCCGACGCCGCGCTCAGACGAGTTGACCCTTGACCCAGTCGAGCTCGCGCTGCACGTAGTCGACGATGTCGCCGCTCTTCATCGACGCGGGCAGCACGTCCCAGGTATAGGTCTCGATCTCGAGCTGCGGCGAGAGCTTGTTCTTCTTGTGGAACTTCAGCGCGTCCTCGATCGCGAAGCGCGTCGTCTCGAAGTGCTCGCCGATCTTGTCGAGGAACACGGGCACGTGCACGTGCGTGCGCCACTCGCGCTTGAGCTTCGGGTTCTTCTCGAACGCGGCGAACGCGTCCTCGAGGTTCAGATACTGCGTGAGCTTGCCGTCGGACTTCTCGACGGTCTGCGTGAGGTACACCGTGTCCGCGAACGGGCCGCATCGCGTCGACGGTCTCTTTCGTGACGTTCGGCACGCGCAGTGCAGCCGCCTCCTGGAGCTTGAACACCGGAATGCCGGCGTCCGCGAGTGAGCGGAGCGACTTGCCGATGTCTTCGTACTCGACGGCCTGGTGGCAGATGTCGTAGACCATGCCGAGGTGCTTGCGCAGCGCGGTCTCGGCCTGCGACTTGTTCAAGCCCGTCTGGCTCGCGAGCGAGCGTCACCGCGCTGCTCGCGTACAGGTGATTCTTGAAGTAGTCGAGCGCCTCTTCCGTCGTCTCGAGGAAGCACGCGGGCTCGGGCTCGAGCGCGAGCGTCACCGTGCGGCCCGTGCGCTTCTCGAGCTGCGACCATGTGCGCGATCACCTTGAGCACGTGGCGCGTGAACTCGTTGACGTACTCGGGCCCGGTGACCTTCGGCTTGAAGCCGAGCGGCGGGCTCTGGATCGACGGCTGCACGTGCGGGGCCGCGACCTCGGCGAGGATGTCCGCGACCTGCATCGTGTACGTGGCGCGCGCGTCCGTGCTCCAGTCCGGCTCGTAGACGTCCTTCTTGACGACGCGGTTCTTGAACGGCCCGTACGGAAACGCGTTCACCGTGTAGAGATACATGTCGTGGGAGTGCAGGAACTCCTTGAGCTCCTCGCGCTTCGCAGGATCGCCCGTGAGCGTCTGGGCCGACGAGGCCGAGAGGCGCAGCGAAACGCCAAAAGATTTCTTTGGAGAGACGCGCGCCTTCACCTGCGGGACGTAGCGATTCAAGCTGTCCCACATCTCGCTCCACGTGTCGCCCGGGTGCACGAGCGTCGAATAGGTCAAATGACCCAGGCCGTTGCCCAAATCCATGTGTGCTCCTCCAGATGAGTCGCCGGTCGGTCCGTCGCTCGCGCGCGGCCGATTCCTTCGCGGTTGCTAGGGTTGTAGGTCGGCGGCTTCTACAATATTGTAGCCGGCTGCTGAACAAATGTCGGCACGAAGCCGGCCCACCACTCAAAAATACAGGTACGGACAATGCTACGCGCGACCGCGGATAAACTGCTGCCCACGACGATCACCGGCTCCCTGCCGCGGCCGAGCTGGTACACCGAGAACCTCGGGCTCAAGAACTTCATGACCGCGATGGTGGAGACGCGGTTCCGGGAGCAGTACGAGGACGCGCTCGCGGTCTACTTCAACGAGCAGACGATCGCCGGCCTCGACATCGTGACCGACGGCGACGCGCGCTTCACGCAGGACATCGGCGGCCAGAGCTGGACGAGCTATCCGCCGTTCCACATGGCGGGCTTCGACGGGCATCCCGAAGATGGCGCCGGTCGGCGGCGGCGGCATCGGCTTCCCGCGCGGCCACATTCTCCACGACTACATCGAGGCGCGACTGATGCCGAGCATCGTCGGCCCGGTCGGCCGCGGCAACATGCAGTACGCGCAGATGTACAAGGCCGCGCAGCGCATGACGGACAAGCCCGTGAAGTTCGGCACCGTGACGCCCGAGCTCGTCGCGTTCGCCGTGCAGGACTTCCACTACAAGGACGTCCGCGAGCGCATCTGGGCGCTCAGCAACGCGTTCAACGAGGAGCTCCACGCGCTCGCCGACGCGGGCTGCCCGGTCATCCAGATGGAAGAGCCGCAGATCCACCTGCTCGCGGCGCGCGGCGTCGTCGACAAGGTGATCAACCCCGAGTACATGCTCGAGGTATTCAACAACACCGTGCGCGGACTGCGCGCGAAGACCGAAGTCTGGTGCCACACGTGCTGGGGCAATCCGTCGCAGCAGCGCATGTTCGCCGAGGTGCAGAGCTACAAGCCCGCGCTCAAGCTCCTGAACAAGGTCGACGCGGACGTGATCACGTTCGAGTCGTGCAGCTCGGGCGGCATGGATCTCGAGGCGATCGGCCGCGAGATCACCGACATGAAGATCGCGATCGGCGTGATCGACCACCACTCGCTGCAAGTCGAGATCGCCGAAGATGGTCGCGGACCACATCCGCATGGCGCTCAAGTACATCCCGCTCGAGCGGCTCGTGCTCTCGTCCGACTGCGGCATGGGCCGCGAGGGCATGGCGCGCCGGCACGCGCTCTACAAGATGGTGTCGCTCGTGCAAGGGCACGAACATCATCCGCAAGGAGCACGGGATCAAAGAGGCCGAGTGCATCGCGGCGGATTCGAAGCTCACGCTGCTGGACATCAAGCCCGCGCCGAAGGGCTGAGGAGGCGTTTCAGCGATGCGCGCATTCGACGTGATCATGCGAATCGTGACGAGCCTGCTCGGCGTCGCGATGATCTTGGTGGGCTGCGTCTGGGCGATGCAGGGGCTCAACGTGGGGCCGGCGGCGATACTGCAGGGCCCCATGGTCAACAACGTTCAGTGGACGTACTACGGCGCGATACTCGCGATCGTCGGCATCGCCGAGATCGTGTGGAGCAACACGCGCCGCCCCGCCTGACGGCTTTCTGACTAAGAGCGCGGAAGCACGCTCAAAGATACAGGTACGACCCGTCGGGCCGATGCAGGCTCTCGCCCTGATACAGCGAATTCGGCGCGCGCTCGGTGATTTCCGCGACGAGATTCAACTGGCTCTCGTCGACGACGTTACCGAGCCCGGGCCGGTCGCTCGGATGCATCTTGCCGTCGCGGAAAATGTAGCCTTCCCGTAAGTACGGCGGAAACTCCGGCCGAAACACCTCGTTCACGACGACGCCCGGGAACGGCAGCACCGAGTGAATCACGGCCGAGGTCGCGAGCGGCGCGGTGAAGTGCGGCACGAGCCCGACCGAGTGCGCCTCGCAGAGTGCCGCGAGCACGCGGTAGCTCGTGATGCCGCCGCAGTTCGGAATCGACGTGCGCAGATAGTCGATCAAACCCTGCTCGACGAGCGGCAAGTTGCCGTTGCGCAAGTCGCCGAATTGCTCGCCGGCCGCGAGCGGCACCGTCACACGCCGGCGCAGGTTCGTGTACGCCGTGACGTCCTCGATCGAGTGCAGCGGGTCCTCGACGAACAGCGGCGCGTAAGGCGCGACGAGGTCGCAAAGCCGCGCGATGTCCGCGAAGTCGAAGCGCGTGTGCGCGTCCAAGATGAAGTCGCCGTTCGGGCCGACGCCCTCGCGCAGCTCGGCGCAGATCGCGACGAACGCGTCGATCATCTTGCGCACGTCGAACTCGGTCGAAGCCCGCGGCACCGTATGGAAGCGGATCGCGCGAAAACCGTCCGCCATCGCCTTGCGCGCCTCTTGCTTCGCTTGTCCTTTGGCGAGCGCGCCGAACGAGTGATAGCACTCGACGTGGTCGCGTGCCTTGCCGCCGAGCAGTTGATACACGGGCTGCTCGAGCGCTTTGCCTTTGAGGTCCCAGAGCGCGCAGTCGAGCGCGCCGACCGCGAGCAGCCGCTCGCTGCCGGCCGGATAGATCGAGCCGCGGTACATGCGCTGCCAGTGATATTCGATCCGCAACGGATCCTCGCCGATCAAGCGCCCTGCGGGGTAGCGGATCAGATCGGGCGAGCCGCCTTGGCCGTACCCCGTGATGCCGGCGTCCGTGTCGACCGCGACGACGATGTTGCCGAGATTCAGGAATCCGCTGAGGTCGGTCTTGTCGGTCGGATTGAAGACGCGGATGCGCGTGATCTTCAGATCCGACACGGCCGCCTCGGCCGCGAGCGGCCGAAGGAGCGGGAGAGCGCCGGCCGAGCCGAGCGCCGCGAGTTGCAGGAAGCTGCGACGATCCATTGGTGATTCGTTTCCTCCGGGCGCCCGTCGGACGCGCGGCCGCACCGCGGGCGCCGCTCGAGTGTTATTGCTTGGTGCCGGGCTTGGTCTTGAACCGCATCCGCTGCTGACCGGTGACCGGGTCCGCGAACTCGCGGTTGTCCTCGCAGACGTACTCGAGCATCTTGTAGCCGTTACGCCGCTGATACGTCCACTTCCACGTCCATGGCCCGGTCAGATACTGCGGGTCGGTGTACGTGATCTCGTCCTCGAAGTGATCCGCGTCGATCATCTTGAGCCGTTCGTGGATCCGCAGGTTCTCCGAGTGCGGCACGTTGCGATAGAGCACCTTCGTCTTGATGCCGACGGTCTCGCCGACGAGCGTATCTCCGTCCCACTTCGCGCCCGTGTGCCCGTAGAAACCGGGCTCCGCATCTTCGACCGGCGGAGGATCCTCGCCGATGTAGAAGCGGCGAACTTGCGTGAACGCCTCCTCGATGATCGTGACCTGCTTCGGCGTCTGGATCACTTCCATCGGGAAGATCGCGAGCATCATCGCGGGCATGCCCTGCGGCAGGCACATCGTGTTCTGGCTCGTGGTCGGCTCGCCGCGCTTCTCGGCGTCGGCGAGCCGTTTGACCTCGGCGTCGTACGCGGCCTTGAACTCGGGCTTGATCGGCGGCGCGGCGCCCGCGAACTGCGGTCCCGGTTGGAGACTGCGCGGAGCCTCCGGCCGTGCGCGCATTCGGCTGCGCAGCCGGCGCTGCTGTCGGTCCCAAACGCCGGTGAAGTCCGGCTTGCCGGCGAGCTTCGGAGCCGCCTTGGCGTGCTCCTGGGGCTTCGCGGTCGGCGCCTGGGCTCTGCGCCTCGACGTGCGCAGCGCGGCGGCCAGCGCGAACACAGCGCGAGCGCGGAAACGGGGACATTCCCATTTCGCGGGCAGCGAGTCGTGTAAGCGGATTTCGCATCCGCGAAATGAGGTTCCATTTCCGCTCCTGTTGTTCGCATCGGAGCGCCCCTTATTGAATGAGCGCCGGGCCGGCGGGCGTGCCGTTCCCGAACTGCTTGCCGTCGGCCAACGTGACGAGCTTCAACAACGCGCCGGGCTCGCCGCTACGCAGCGGCGCGACGATCGCCGTGATCTCGTCGCCCTTGTGGATCATGTTGAACTTCCAGCCGATGCGATCGAGGATGCCCGGGTTCGCGCACTCGATCACCCAGGATTTCACGTCCTTGCTCTCGCCGTATTGGTCCACGCCGTCGAGCTCGATGTAGACGTGCGGGTTCGTCCACTGGAAGTCCGTGACCTTGCCCTTGAGCTTGACCTGGTGCTCGTTGTCGTACATCGCGAACGAGTGATGAGCCCACGCGGCGGACGCCGCCGAGAGGCCGAGCACGACCAAAACGAGCGCCGGCAGCGCGCCGGGCCCACTAAGAAATCTTCATCGCGTAACCCCCTTCGATACCGCGGGCCTCGTGCCGCTATCCGAAATTATACGCTATGCAGACGACTGATCAGCTCCTCGTCCGCGTAGTTCTCCGCGTCGAGCACGAGCCGCTCCTGCGCGAGCTGGATCTCGTGCAGCGTGTACATCAGCACGATACTCAGCGTCAGCGCGACGAGCGTCGAATTGAACGAAATACCGAGGCCGCTCGTGACCGCGCTCGTGTCGCCCTTGACCGCGAGCTCGGCGCCCTGGAGCGCGAGGCCGATACCGCGCACGGTGCCGACGAAGCCGAGCGCCGGCGTGACCCAGACGCTGAACCGCAAGATCGCGAGCTCGGAGTCGAGCCGGTTGTTCTCGCTCTCGCAGACGTTGTGCACGGTCTGCGACGCGTCTTGCACGTTGCCGGTCGCGCTGAAGCGCTTGAGCGCGGCCGCGAGCACGCGCGGCACGACCGAGTCGCGATCCTTCGGCGGCATCTGCTCGATCGTGCGCAAGTACTCGCGCGCGTCGCTCGGCAAGATCACGACGCCGGGCGCCTGCTTCATGAGCCCGACGCTGAGCAGCTCGCGCTGCTCGCTTGAGCTCGCGGAAGCGCATGACGGCCAGGATCATCGCCCAGATCGCGACGATGATCGTCGCCTCCTGCTCGGGGTCCTGGATGATCACGATCAGCGTGCGCTGCGGCCGGTAGCCCGGCGTGCGCTCGGCGAGCGCGCGCTGCTCCGCGCGCCAGCGCTCGCCGGCGGGTCGCACATACGCGGTGAAGATGACCTGGGTGATCAGCGCGATGATCGCGAGGATCACAGCTTCGAGCCCCGGTCGCGAAGATAATTTTGGTAAACGGCCATTCAGCAGCAAGCCTCCGGACGCCCTTTGGACCGCATAGCGCGGCTAGTCGTTTAGACAAATGGCGCCGCGGTCGTTCAAGCCCGCGCCGCCCGCCAAGCCGCAAACCGGCGGCGCCGGGCGCGAACGGGTCGAGATAGGGTGCGGGGAGGATACTCAGCCGGGCCCGGCCGCGCGCAACGGACTCGACGGTTCTTGAGCCGCTCCGGCGCGAGCGGCCACGGGCCGCGGTGGTAGAGTGTCGGCTCGTGCGGGAGGGGGGATCCATGAGCCAGTCGGTCTTACGCAGCCTCGGCCGCGTCGCGGCCGCGGCGCTGCTCGCGCTCGCGTTCAGCGCCGCCGGCGCAGCCCGCGGCGCCGCTCGGCGCGATCACGCCCGAGAACTTCAAGAAGCAGAAGCCCGCGCCGTTCAACCTCACGGGCACGTGGCAGCACGAGCTCAGGGGCCCGCAGTCGTGGAAGTTCGTGCCCGAGAAATTCGAGCTCACGCCCGAGGCACAGAAGCACTACGACGCCGGCAAGAAGGCGCTCGCCGAGAACAAGGTCTATCGCGACGACATCGGCCAGTGCTGGCCGGCCGGCATGCCGCTGATCATGACGCGCGTTTGGCCGTTCGTGCTGCTCCAGGAGCCGACCGCGATCTACATGATCAGCGGCTTCATGAACAGCCTGCGGATCATCTATCTCGACGGCCGTCCGCACAGCGATCCCGACGTCGTCGTGCCGAGCTTCAACGGCGAATCGATCGGCCACTTCGAAGGCGATACGCTCGTCGTCGACACGAAGTACTTCCCGGGCGACCACCACTGGATGGACCAGGGCGGCGCGAGCATACCGGCGAGCGACCAGCTGCACATCGTCGAGCGGATGAAGCTGATCGAGAACGGCGAGACGCTGCAGATCGAGTACACGATGACCGATCCCAAAAGCTGGAAGGGCGACTGGGTCATGACGAAGCGCTTCAACCGCCTGCACGACACCGACATCGCGGAGGTCGAGTGCACGCCGGATCTAAACGAGAACCTGCCTGCGACGTCGTCGCAGTCGCTGGTCAAGTGAGCGGAGACTTGAGCATGCGCAAGCTTTTGGGCCTAGGACTCGCCGCGGCTTCACTCTATTCGGGCGCGAGCCTCGCGCACCACTCGCCGATCGTGTTCGACCGCACTCGAGAGGTCACGATCGTCGGCGTCGTCACCGAGTTCAAGTGGAGCAGCCCGCACGCGTGGATCCACCTCGACGTGCCGGACGGCAAAGGCCACGTCGACAGCTGGGGCGTCGAGATGGACCCGGCGACCAACCTCGCGCGCGCGGGCTGGAAATCGACGAGCGTGAAACCCGGCGACAAGGTCTCGGTCGTCGTGCACCCGCTGCGCAACGACGAGAAGGGCGGGCAGTACATCGCGATCACGCTGGCCGACGGCACCAAGCTCGGCCAGAAGCCCGACGGGGTGCTTTGATCTCGAGCCGTGCGGCCACGGTTGCCGCCCTGGGCGTGGCGGTCGCCGCCTTTCCGGGCGTCGACTCGGCCCAAATCTCCGAGCGCCGCCGGCGCGGCATTTCGAGCTGAATCTCGCCGTGATCGACGCCGCAGTCTCGGATCCGAATAGGCCGATCGAAGATCGCGAGCGCGACAAGAGCAGCCGCCCGGCCGAGATGCTCGCGTTCGCGGGTATCGCGCCGGGGATGCGCGTGCTCGACCTCGGCGCCGCAGCCGGGTACTACTCGGAGCTGCTCGCGCGCGTGGTCGGGCCGAGCGGCCGCGTGCTCGCGCAAAACGATCCCGGAGCGCTGTCGATGCTCGGAGCGGCGACCTTCGAACGCCGCTACGGAGGCGGTCGGCTAGCGAACGTCGAGCAGCGGTTCGTGAAGCTCGACGAGCTGAAGCTGCCGAGCGCAAGCCTCGACGCGGTGTGGGTGTCGATGGCGTACCACGACACGTATTGGTATTCGCCGACCGTCGACTGGGGGCCGATCGACCAACGGACGTTGCTTGCGACACTGTTCGCCGCGCTCGCACCAAGCGGCATCGTGTTGCTGATCGATCACGCCGCGGTGCTCGGCACGGAGCCGCACGAGTCCTCGAAGGTCACGCACCGCATCGACCCCGACGTCGTACGCCGCGACTTCGCCACGGCGGGGTTCGTGCTCGAGGCGCAGAGCGACGCCCTCAGAAGCTCGGACGACGACCACACGCGCAGCGTGTTCGATGCCGCCGTCAAGGGCCGCACCGATCGCTTCGTGATGCGCTTCAGGAAACGCTGAATCTCGGGAGCCGGCCAGCGATGCTGAATTACGCCTATGTACTGGGTGCTGAGTATCTGACTATTGCATGATTAGTCATGCATATAGTAGGCTTCTACGATGAGCTCAGATACCAGTGAGAATCATCGCTTCGCGCTTGCAGTTGCAGCAGCGTGGAGCAGTCTTGAGCGCCAGTTGGATTGCAGCCTCAGCGCAATCCGAGGCGTCAGTTTTGCAGAGTATCGGCTATTGCGCGCTTTGTCGGAGGCACCTAACGGGCAAGCCAGCAGGATCGACGCTGCTCGTAGCATTGGACTAACCGCTTCCGGGGTGACGCGCGCACTTCGTCCACTGGAAAAGATCGGATTAGTCTCGACTGTAAAGAACAAACGAGATGCTCGGCTCGCGATGGCGAAACTGACGCCTGCCGGTCAGGCTTTGATCAACGAAGCATCGGGCATCGTTGACGACACTGTTGCTTCAATCCTGAAGCGTGCACCGAAACTCTCGACCAAGTTAGACAGCGTATCAAGTCTGCTGGATTCCCTTCGTACCTGACGGGTGCCGGATTACCACTTTGGCCGATAGCAGAAGCAAAATTCTGGGTGTTCAAGTCCACTCTTCCGCTGAAGCACTCATGACGACCGGCTGAACCCTGGCCGCCCCTTCTAGCGATCCAGACTTTCCAGACTTACGCACTATCGACCCGTCATCGCCGCGGGACGCGAACAGGGTATTTTCCGTGGGAGATATACCCCCGCGTCCGAAAGTGGCTTGACTCATAACCCGTTGAATTTGCTAGTACATATCCTGCTTTGGCCATCGAATGAAACCCGAAATTGCCCAGCCGACGTCTTCACGCGAGTACCGCCCGACCGGGGTAGCGCTCGAGCGCCTCGAAGCCGAGCTCACGGAGCTCTGGGGCCACCTGACCGCTGCGACGTATCGGTTTCTCACGCTCGTCGCCGAGTTCGACCGCAGCGAGGCCTATGCGCGACACGGCCTGCCGAGCACGGCGCACTGGCTCAATTGGCAATGCGGCATCGGGATGACTGCAGCGCGCGCGAAGGTGCGCGTGGCGCGCGCGCTCGAGCATCTGCCGGAAGTGAGCGCGGGCTTCGCGCGTCGGCAAGTTCTCGTATTCGAAAGTGCGCGCGATCGCGCGCGTCGCGACGGCCGCGAACGAATCCGTGCTCGCGCACATCGCGCGCTACGGCACCGCGTCGCACGTCGAGAAGCTCGTGCGCAAGTACCGCTGGACGCAGCGGCGCGACGCCGAGAAAAACGCACAATCGCAGCACCTGAATCGCTGCGTCCACTACTTCTACGACGAGAACGACACGTTCGTGCTAACGCGCGCTTGCCGCCCGAGATCGGCGCGATCGTCGCGAAGGCGCTGCAGGCGGCGGGCGACGTGCTGCGCGAGCAGGGGCAGCACGAGCCGCGCGACGAACGTAGCGAGCTCGCGCGGCAGGGCGAGTCGACGCTGCCTTGGTCAGCGCTGAGCACTGCGCGGGCCGGCGACCGGGCGGATGCGCTTCGTCTGGTCGCGGATGCTTTTCTCGCGGCGCGCTCCGAAGAAGTCGAGTCGACGTCGATCGGCGACCGCTTCCAGGTCGTCGTGCACGTCGACCAGGCCGTGCTCGCGGAGCCGCGCTCGGCGGCCGAGAGCGAGCCGCACCGCTCCGAGCTCGACGCGGGCCCCGCGCTCGCGCTCGCGACCGTGCGCCGGCTTTGCTGCGGCGGCACGGTGGTCGGGATTCTCGAAGGCCGCGACGGCGAGCCGCTCAACATCGGCCGTAAGTCGCGCGCGATTCCGCCGGCGATGAGGCGCGCGATGCTCGCCCGGGACGGCGGCTGCCGCTTCCCGGGCTGCGATCGCACGCGCTTCTGCGACGGCCACCACGTGAAGCATTGGGCGAGCGGCGGCGAGACGAAGCTCGGCAACCTCGTGACGCTCTGCTCGTTTCACCACACACTCGTGCACGAGGGCGGCTTCGGCGTCACGGTCACGGACGACGGCGTGTTCGTGTTCACGCGACCTGACGGTAAGCGCATTCCGGAGTGTGGACCCGAGAAGCGCGCGGGCGACGCAACACGATTCCGCGGAATCGTGCCGACGGACGCCGAGACTGGCGACTCGAGCGACACTTCAACCACGCGGCTCACCGGACAGGTGAACATCGACGCGACCACGAGCCGCTGCAAATGGCTCGGCGAGCGGATGGATTACAGCTGGGTGATCGAGAGCATGCAATTTCGCGAGAGCAATTCGGCCACGGCTGCACTGCCGGCTGCCCCGAGCTGAGGGGGCAGCGCGCGAGGGCTAAGATCTTGATCACGACCTTGCCGAAGTGCTGCGCGGATTTTAGGTACTTGTAGGCTTCGACCGCCTCGTCGAACGTGAACGTCCGATCGATCACGGGCTTCAGCCTGTTGACCGCGACCGCGCGCATGAGCCCCTCGAAATGCTCGCGCGCGCCGACGAAGATTCCCCGCAGCGTCGCACCCTTGAACATCAGCGGGTACGGCGCGAGATCGCCCTCGGGCCGCGTCATCACACCGATCAGCGCGATCTCGCCTCCGAAGCCCACGGCCTGATAGGAGTGCGGCAACGTGCCGACGCCGCCGAGCTCGACGACATGGTCGGCGCCCTGCCCGTCCGTAAGCTCGAGCACCTTCTTCTCCCAATCCGGATGCTGCTTGTAGTTGATCACCTCGTCGGCGCCTAGCTTGCGCGCGCGCTCGAGCTTCTCGTCGCTCGACGACGTGATGATCACGCGCGCGCCGGCGATCTTCGCGAGCTGGAGGGTGATGATCGACACGCCCCCCGTGCCAAGCGTGAGCACCGTCTCGCCGGCGCGCAGCGTCTTGCCGTGCATCAATGCGTTCCACGCGGTGACGCCCGCGCACGGCAACGTTGCGGCCTCTTCGAACGACATGTGCGGCGGGATCGTGAGGAGCCCGTCCTCGTCGAACGCGGCGAATTCGGTCAGCACGCCGTCGAGCGGCGAGCCGAGCGAGCTCGGCGGACGCCCTTGGTTGAACGTCGCGACGACGCGGTCGCCGACCTTGACGGTGAGCACGCCCGCCCCTACCGCGACGACCTCGCCTGCGCCGTCCGACAGCGGGATCGTGTCCTGCGTGACGGGGCCCCGGACATACTTGCCCGAGACGATCGCGAGGTCTCGAAAATTCAGCGACGCGGCGCGCATTCGGACCAGCGCTTGGCCCGGGCCCGGCTTCGGCTCGTCGCGCTCGCCGCGCTTGAGACCGTCGAAGCCCGTCGAACCCTTCGCGACCGTGTAGATCTTCATGAGCAGCCCTCGATTGGGAAGGCGGCCGACTCTACGCCGACTGAGGTACAATCTCTATCCGTATCCCCTCTAGGGGCATAGGATATAGATATGGGCGACGAGCACCTTCATCATAGCCATCCCGCGATCGTCAAACGGTTGAAACGCGCGAACGGTCATCTCGCGGGCGTCGTGCAGATGATCGAGGACGGCCGCTCGTGCCTCGACATCGCGCAGCAGCTGCACGCGGTCGAGAAAGCGATCGCGCAGGCCAAGAAGACATTGATCCGGGACCATCTCGATCACTGTCTCGAAGACACGGTCGGCGCGTTGCCGCGCCAGCGCCGTCAACCGATCGACGAGTTCAAAGAGATCGCGAAGTACCTGTGACAGAGAGCGACGATGCTGACGGACATCTTCCAACAAGGTGCGACGGCGGCGTGGCTGTATCTTCCGACCGCCGTCCTGCTCGGCGCGCTGCACGGCCTCGAGCCCGGCCACTCGAAGACGATGATGGCTGCGTTCATCATCGCCGTCCGCGGCACGGTGGCGCAGGCCGTTCTGCTCGGGCTCTGCGCGACGTTGTCGCATACGCTGATCGTCTGGGTGGTCGCGCTCGGCGGCATGTACCTCTGGCAGGGCGTCGACGCCGAGAGCTTCGAGCCGTACCTGCAGGTCGCATCCGCGGTCCTGATCATCGGCATCGCGCTCTGGATGCTATGGCGCATGCGACGCGAGCGGCGGGGTGCCGACGGGCACGACCACGACCACCCACACTCGCACGAACACGAGCACGAGCACGAGCCACGGCCACGCTCATGCTCACGACCATGACCATGACCATGACCACGACCACGACCACCTTCACGGCCATCACGCGCACGCCGAGCGACGCGGGCTCGATTCGCCCTCCGACGAGCCGCTCGACGCGCACGCGCTCGCGCACGCGAACGATATCCGGCGCCGGTTCGCGAATCGCCACGTGACGACGGGCCAAATCGTGATGTTCGGCCTCACGGGCGGCCTCGTCCCCTGCGGCGCGGCCGTGACGGTCCTGCTGCTCTGCTTGCAGACGGGCCGCTTCCTGCTCGGCGTCGCGCTCGTGCTCTGCTTCTCGATCGGCCTCGCGCTCACGCTCGTTACGGTCGGCGCGGCCGCCGCTTTCGGCGCGCAGCACGCGGCGAAGCGCCTGCCGTGGTTCGGCGCGCTCGCGACCACGGCACCTTATCTATCGAGCGTATTGATCCTCGTGCTCGGGCTGTACGTCGGCTACGAAGGCGTCGCGGCGCTCGCCGCGCGGGGCTCTTGAGCGGCGTCTAGCCGTAAAGGCGCGTCACGAGCCAGAACGCGCCGCAACCGCCGAGCGCCGTGGCCGCGAGGTCGCTCACGAGCGCGCGCGGCAGCTCGATTCGCCGGCGGCGTAGCACGAGCAGCACGCCTGCCACGAGCGCCGCGAGCACCGCCGCGCCAAGCAGCGCGCCGACGTCGAAACTGGCCGACATCGCCAGCAGGCGTAACCCTCGGGGGCGACGCGGGCGCGACCTCCGACGGCAGCACGAAGCCATCGAGGCAGCCGACGACCGCGGCGGTCGCGATCCAGAATTCCCGCCGCTCGAGCCACACGCCGGCCATCGGCAGCAAGCCGGCGGCGAGCAGCGCGCAGCCCACGAGCACGAGGGCCGCCGCCCAACCCGAGACGAACATCGCGACCGCGGCGAGCGCGACGAAACCGACCGCGAGTACCGCCGCGACTCTCCCGCGGCTCGTCTCGCGTGCGACGAGCTCGGCAGCGATCCAAAGCGCGATGAAGCCCACGAAACTCTCGAGCAACGACGTTCGCGGCGCGACCCAGCGACCGGCCGTCACGAGCAGCGCGAGCGCGTAGCCGCAGGCGAGACCGCCCGCGAGGAGCTCGAGCTCCTTGCGCCGACGCGCGAGCAGCAACAGTCCGAGCACGACCGCGACCCGATCGAGGCTGTGCCAGACGTGCCCGAAGCCGAGCGTCACGTAGCGGAGCCAGCCGGCCGACGGCGGCGGCGCAGAGCTCGGGACGCGAATCTCTTGGCGGCCCGCCGTGAATAGCTGGGGCACCCACTCGCCGCCACCCTCGCGTACGCGCGCGTAGTTCACGTGCGACGGCACGCGCTCGAACAGCGCCGTGTCCTTGAGCACTCGCACGCGGGTGTTCGCGTTCGGGCACTTGAAGAAGATCTCGAACCCGAACGAGCCGCCGCCGACCGCGAGCGGGTCGACGAGGCCGATGTCGTACCCCTGATCGATCGGCGCGCAATTCTCGCCGTCCCCCTCGACCGCCACGTGCGCGAGCAGGTATTCGCCGAGCTTCTTCGTCGTCGCGAGCGGCACGTCGACGCCGGTCAGACGCCGCGCCTCGATCTCGGGCAAGACGAACTTCAGCGTCGTGGTCTCGCCGCCGATCGTCCAGTCGGAGTAGCTCACGCTGTGGCTGTCGGCAAGCGCGGGCGACGCGACGCAGAGCGCGCAGAGCGCGGCGGCGGCGACGGCTCTCATTCCTCTTGTCCCGGCGCGAGGATGATCTGCGCCTGGCTGCGCAACAGGCGCACGTTCTCGGCCGTGGCGCGCTCGCCTTGCTCGCGCCGGTACGCCTGGTAGACCTTGTCGCGCACGCTCGAGAAGTCGGCGACCGATGCGGGGCGGCGTTGATCCATCACGAGGACGTGCACCCCGTCGTCCTCGATCACCGGGTCGGAGATCTCGCCGTTGCCGAGCGCCGAAGCGACCTCGAAGAGCTTGTCTCCGAGCCGCATCTTGACCACGAAGTCGAGCTCCTCGACCGCGGGCAAGCGGTTCGAGTCGACGAAGCCGTAATGCTCCTTCGCGTAGTCGACCGACGCACCGGAGCGCAGGCGATAGACCGCGTCCGCCGCGTCGGACAGCGCTTGCGGCGTGCTCTGGTTCGCGTTCTGAAAGCCGCCCACGTGCATCACGAGGTCGTGGACGATCATCGATCCGTCGTTCGTGTAGTCCGAGCGGGTCTTGTCGTAATAGGCGCGAAGGTCCGCGTCGGACGGCGGCAGCGCCCAGTACGGCTCGGCGACCTGCGCCTCGACGCCTTGCTGCATCGCCTCGCGGACCTCGATCGTGGTCTCGGGCAGGTCGAGCACCAACGCGCGCTGCACCATCAACTCTTCGTCGATCATGCTGCGCAGCACACGCCGTTTTTCTTCCGGCGTCGCCTCGTCGAAGCGCTTCATCGTCGCGTTCTCGACTTGCGAGATCAGGTCGCTCAGGAGGACGCCCTTCTGGTTCACGAGCGCGACGTAGCCCGGCGGCACCTCGGTGAGCGGCGCCGGCGTGCCGCGGAACATTCCGAACGCCGCGAGCACGAGCCCGAGCACGACCGCCGCGAGCGGCAACAGCGAGCTGCGCCCGGGGCGCGCAGCGACGCGCTCGACCGCGCGCCGCGCCCACGAGCGCGGCGCGACGACCTGCCCGTCCACCGGCGTCGCGCTCATGGCGCCCTCGCAGCGAGGGTCGTGCGCGTGGCCGCTGCCGGCTCGTGCGACACGGCGTAGAGAAACACCGCGAGCGCCCGGATCTGGAACAAGCTCAGCGTCGGATACCACGCCTGCATCGTGTGGTGTTGGCCGAAGTAGACCGCCTTGTACAGATCGTCCGGCTCGCCGCCGCTGTTCCAAACGTTCACGGTCAAGTTCGGCGCGCCGTAGTACGTGTCGCCGCGCGCGTCCCCTGCATGGCAGTCGCCGCAGTTCGCGTTGCCGGTGAAGACCCTGCGGCCCTCGTTCGCGGCCTCGACTTGATATCGCCGCCCGCTGAGCTTGAGCACGTACTGCACGACGTTGCGGATTTCGCCGTCGTTGAGCACGCCGCGCTGGCCGAACGCGGGCATGTCCGTGACGCTACGCGACTTGCTGTTGCCCGTGCGGATCCCGTACAAGATCGTCCGCTCGATCTCGAACACGCCGCCGTCGCCGTAGAGCCAGACGTTGTCGGCGAGGTTCGGGGCGCCAACCGCCGGCGTGCCGCGCATATCGGCACCATGACACGCGGCGCAGTGCTGCGCATAGACCGGGGCGGCCTCGACGCGTGCGAACGCGACGAGCGCGGGGTCGTCCCGGACGTCGTTCGGCAGCGTGCTCAGCAAACGATCGCGCCACTGTTGCTGCCGAACCTCGTGCGCATACGCGACCCCGCCGGCGACGGCGAGCACGAGCAGGGGCGCAAGCCACTTCCACGACGCTCGCGTCAGAGGATTGCGACGCGTTTTTGTTTGCGTGTCCACCGTGAGCGACGTAACAGAATGCGAAGGTTTCCGAAGATGGCCGCGCACTGTGGCAGTGCGGGCGTTGCGCTACTATAGTGACGCCCCGCGCGGGTCGCCACTGACAAGGTCGGCGCTCGAACCCCCGGGCAACAAGTATGGAGAATGCCCAGAGTCACTCGGTTCAGTCGCCCGACGTCGTTCCGCGTTCCCATCGGCTGATCAGACGGCTCCTGATTGTCTACGGTTCCGCTCTCACGGGGAGCGTCGCATTGCTATGCGCCGTGCTCTTGCCCGCGAGCGTATTCCCGCAGACCCATGCGATCGCCCGCGAGTTCGTCGACGGCAGCGGCGGCGTGGCCGTGCTCAGCGCCCTGCTGCTCGCGACCACGGGATTGCTCGGCACGCTCGCGCTCACGACCGCGCGCTTGCGCTACTCGCTCATGCCGCCCGCGCAGCGCGCCGCCCGCGGCTCGCGCCGCTGGTCGCTCGCCGATCCGGGTTTCGCCGCTCGCCAAGGCCAAGCGCTCGTCGTCACCACCGGCACCGTGGTGATCTGGCTAGCGGTGCGCGTGCTCTGGCCGTCCGGAGCGGCGACGGCTTCCGGCATGGCCGCGAACGTCGCGGGCGCGTTCGCGGTCGGCCTCGCATTCGTGTCGCTCGTCGCCGAGCGCGTGATGCACGAGTTCCCCGAGCCGCAGCTCCCCGAAGCGCCGCACCTGCGCCGTCTGCTGCTGCTCGCGACGATCGTGCTCGCGCTCGCGGCGTGCATCGAGTTCGGGCGTGCGGCCGGCATCGACTGGTTCTGGCTGTACTGGGCCGAGCTCGTCGTGATCTGCGTGCCCGGCGTGATCGGTGCCGAGCTCACGCTCGGTGCGCTCGCGCGTTTGTTCCTGCCTCCGCGCAGCGCGGCCGACGCGCGCGCCGCGACGGACAGCATCCTCGCGAGCCTGGTCACGGGCGGCCGGCACGCGCCCGCGACGCTGCTGAAGACCCATTTCGGCCTCGACTTCGCTCGCAGCTGGGCGCTGAAATTCCTGACCGCCGCGATCCTGCCCGCGGTGCTCGCGACCGGTCTCTTCTGCTGGGGCCTGAGCGGCGTGAAGCTCATCGACCTCGGGCAACGCGGCGTCTACGAGCGCTTCGGCGCGCCGATCGCGGTGCTCGGGCCGGGATTGCACCTGCTGCTGCCGTGGCCGCTCGGGCGCCTGCGGCCGGTCGAGTACGGCACGATCCACGCGCTCGCGGTCGGGGTCGATCAGAACGAGCCCGCGGCCGAGCAGATCGCGCTCGGCGCCGAGGACACGACGCCCGTCACGCTGAACCGGCTCTGGGAGACGTCCCATCCGGGCCAGGCCAACTATCTCGTGCCGAGCCCCGGCACCGGCCAGGAGGGCTTCCAGAGCGTGAGCACCGAGATCAGCGTGCTCTATCGCGTCGGGCTCACCGACGACGCGGCGCTGAAGTCCGTTTACGAGGTGAGCGATCCCGCGGCGCTCGTGAAGAGCGTCGCCGATCGGCTCGTGCTGCAGTTCTTCAACTCGCGCACGCTCGACGCCGTGCTCGGCGCACGCCGCGAGAACGTCGCCGACTCGCTGCGCGACGCGCTGCAGCACGACGTCGACGCGCATTCGGCCGGAATCGAGATCGTCTCGGTGCTGATCGAGGAGATCCATCCGCCCGCGGGCGCGGCCGCCGCGTATCACGCCGTGCAGGCGGCGGAGATCAACGCGAACGCGAGCATCTTCGACGAAACCGGGCGCGCGAAGCGCACGGCCGGGATCGCGCAACAGGAAGCGCATCAGCTCACGACCGCGGCCACGGCGTCGGCCGCCGAGACGCTGCACACGGCGGACGCCGAGGCGTATCGCTTCGGCGCGGACCGGCGCGCGTACGGCGACGGCGGCGAGGCGTTCCTGCTCGAGCGCTCGTACGGCAACCTGCGCACGGCGCTCGCGAAGGCCCCGCTCACGATCATCGATCACCGCTTGAGCCCGGCTCAGGGTCCGGTGATCGACCTGCGCTCGAGCGCTGCGGGCGCGAACCGCGCCCCGGGGGCCGCGGCACCGGCGGCGCCGGCGCCGGCCCAACCGACCGTGACGCCCGGCATCGAGGTCGCGCGCTAAGGGCGCGCGCGCATCACCACCTTAGAGACTCTGGCGGGACCCATGCTGACATCACACCACGGCCCGAACGATCCCGACGATCACGATCACGACGAGCACATCCGCTTCTACATGCGGGTCGGCGTAGCGGCCCTCGTGCTGCTCGCGGCCGTCGCCGCCGCTTGCATCGTCATGGTCCCGGCCGGCACGGCCGCCGTCATCACGCGCTTCGGCAATCCGAACCGGGTCGTCACGGAGCCCGGCCTCGCCTGGAAGCTGCCGGCGCCGTTCGAGAGCACGATTCCGATCGACCTGCGGCTGCGCACGACGTCCACGGGCCTGCAGGACGTCGGCACGCGGGACGGCCTGCGCGTGCTCGTGCAGGCGTACGTCGCCTGGCAGGTGCCGGCCGACGCCGACCGGGTGCGCAGGTTCCTGCGCTCCGTGCGCAACCAGCCCGACGAGGCCGCGCAGCAACTGCGCAGCTTCATGAGCGCCGCGATGCACATCATCTCGAGCAACTTCGATCTCACCGATCTCGTCAACATCGACGCGAGCAAGGTGCGGCTCGACGGCTTCGAGCCGCAACTGCGCGAGCAGATCGCGCAGCGGATGCTGGACATCTACGGCATCGACATCCGCCAGGTCGGCGTCGAGCGCATGACGCTGCCCGACGAGACGCTCGCGGCAACCGTGGCGAGCATGCGCGCCGAGCGCGAGACCGTCGCCGCCGAGCGCACGGCGGAAGGCCTGCGTCAGGCCGCGGCGATCCGCGCGGATGCGGACCGCGAAGCGCGCGAGGTCGTCGCGACCGCGCGCGAGCAGGCCGCGAAGACCGAGGCCGACGCGCAGCAGGCCGCCGCGCGGATCTACGCCAAGGCCTACAGCTCGGACCCCGAGCTCTACACGACGCTGCGCTCGCTCGACACGATCGGCCAGGTCGTGGGCCGCAACACGAGCGTCGTGCTGCGTACCGACGCCGCGCCGTTCCGCGTGCTGGTCGACGGCCCGGCCATCAACGGCAAAGTGCCACTGCGGCCGAGCAGCGCTAACCCGCCGCGGCGAGGCGAAGATTCCGACGCGGGGCCGTCCGGATCGAGACCATGACGAACGCCGTCACGAGCGAACCCGACGACCACGATCACGACCACGTCGAGCCGGTCGGACCGCCGCCCGTGCCGCCGCCGGGGCCGATCGCGCAGTCGGTCGCGATCGGCTTTCGCGTCGTCTACGTCGGTCACGCTGCTGCTCATCATCGTCTGGCTCGCCAGCAACGTGCGCGAGATCGCCTCCGACAGCCAGGCCGTGGTGCATGCGCTTCGGCCGCATCGTGCGCGCGCAGCAGGCCGGCCTGCTGATCGCGTGGCCGCGGCCGATCGAGCAGGTGCAGCTGCTGCCGGGTCCGGAGCGCCAGCTCAGCCAGGACGTCGCGGCGCTGCCGCCGGCGAGCGACAAGGCGCAGGCACTGATCGGGACCGACCGCGACGCCCAGGCGCGCAGGCCACAGGCCGCTGCGCCGTATCTCACCGGCGACGGCAACGTGCGTCGCTGCTGAACGCGACGCCTGATCTATCGCATCACGGATCCGGTGGCTTATGCGCTCGCGCAGAGCCACGTCGCCCCGGCGCTCGATCGCCTGTTCCGCGCGACGACGGTGCGCGTGACCGCCGGCCGCAACCTCAACGACTTCCTGCGTCATCGAGGCCGGCGACGAGCCAGACGGCAACGACGGCGCACAGCCCGTCGTCGCGCTGCGCGGCGAGGTCCGCGAGGCGCTGCTGCAGGCGATGAACGACCGGCTGCAGTCGCTCGCCGACCGGCCGCGTCCCTTGGCATCGAGATCGAGCGCATCGACATGACCGCCTGGCTGCCGCCGGAGGCGAAGAGCGGCGTTCGACGCGGTGCTGGTCGCGACCCAGGCCGCGGACCGCGGCGTCGCGATGGCCCGCACCGACGCCGAGCGGCGCCGCCAGGAGGCGGCCCGCGAGCGCGAGCGGCTGCTGAGCGCCGCCCAGGCCACGCGCCAAGGAACTGGTCAGCAAGGCCAATGTCGATACCGCTGCGCATCTCGGCGCTCGAGCAAGAGGCGACGCCGCAGACGCGCGGCAGCCTGCTGCATGCGTGAGTATCGCAGCGGCGTGGCCGAGATCATGGACGCGCGTCGGCTCGACCCTGGTCGATCCGCAGAGCGGCGCGCGCTTCATACTGCCCGGGAGCCAGCAATGAGCACATCGGCTTCGAGCGGCGGCGGAGATGCCGCCTTCTGCACGACCACGGCCGGCGCCGTCCAGCGGACATCGCCACCCAAGCGCAACCGGCCGAGCTGCTGAGCGCGCCGAGCGGGTGATGCTTGGGCCTGCGCCTGACGCTGGCGCTGGCGGCGCTGTGTCTGCTGGTCGTCGCCGCCAGCATCCATTTCCTCCTGCCGGCAGACCGCGGCATCGCCGATCTGGTGGCCGGCGTCGGCGCCGCGCTGGTCGCCGATGCCGGTGTTCGTCGAGGCCTGGGCCAGCCTGCGGCATCCGAGCCTGCACGGCATCACCGATCGGCTGGTGGCGCTGGCGCTGATCGCGGCCTGGGCCACCGGCGATCTGATGACCGCGGCGTTCCTGCCCATCATCATGACGATCGGCCACGTGCTCGAAGAGCGCAGCATGCTGGGCTCGCACGAGGCGGTGCGGGCGCTGGGCCGGCTGACCGAAGTCGACAGCCGGCGGCTGCTGCCCGATGGCAGCGTCGGAAATGGTGCCCAGCGCGCAGCTGCGCGTCGGCGACCTGATCGAGCTGCGCGCCGGCGAGCGCGTGCCGGCGGACGGCATCGTGCGCAAGCGGCACGCTCCAGCCTGGACCTGGCCTCGCTGACCGGCGAGTCGGTGCCGGTCGAAGTGCACGAGGGCGACGCGGCGCTGGCCGGCGCGATGAACATCGACGGCCTGCTGCAGGTCGAGCTGACCCGCGTCGGCGAGGAGAGCACGCTCGGCCGCATCATCACCCTGATGCGCGAGGCCGAGAACGCCAAGCCGCCGGTCACGCGCCTGCTGGATCGCTACGCCGGCCAGTACATGGCGCTGGTGCTGCTGGTCGCCGGCGGCACCTGGCTGATCACCGGCAACGTGCCGGCGATGCTGGCGGTGCTGGTGGCCTCCTGCCCCTGCGCGCTGGTGCTGGCGGCGCCGGCGACCGCGGTCGCGGCCATCGCGGTCGCGGCGCGCCACGGCATCCTGATCAAGGGCTCGGCGCTTCCTCGAGCATCTGGCGGATGTCTCCTCGGTGGTCTTCGACAAGACCGGCACCATCACCACCGGCGATCTGCGCCTGGCCGAGGTGCGGCCCGCGCCCGGCGTGGATGCGACGCCGAGCTGCGCCGCGCTCGGCGGCAAGCCTCGGCGCCGCCAGCAACCATCCGCTGAGCCGCGCGCGGCCGCGGCGCCGTGCCCGCCAGACGAGCGCTTCGAGCTCGACGACGCGCGCGAGCTCGGCGGCTTCGGCGTCACCGGGCAGCTACCAGGGCCAGCAGGTCGCGCTGGGCCGCGCCGATCTGTTCGAGCGGCTCGGCATCGCGGTGCCGCGCGCCGCCGACGCACAACGGCCCGATCGCCGGCGTCAGCCGCGGCGGCCAGTTCCTCGGCTGGCTGCTGTTCCTCGATCAGCTGCGCGGCAGCGCCGACCGAGGCCGTGCGCGATCTCAAGGGCCTGGGCATCGAGCACATGGTGCTGCTGACCGGCGATCGCACCGCGGTGGCGCACGCAGGTCGCGGCGCGAAGTCGGCATCGACGAGGTCTGCGCCGAGATGCTGCCCGAGCAGAAGATGGATCGGGTGATGGCAGGAGATCAAGCTCGGCCACCGGCCGATGGTGGTCGGCGACGGCATCAACGACTCGCTGGCGCTGCGCGCCGGCGCGGTCGGCGTGGCGATGGGCGCGCAGGGCGCGGACGTCGCGCTCGCCTCGGCCGATCTCGCGCTGATGACCAACGACCTGCGGCGCCTGGGCACCTGCATCCGCCTGAGCCGCCGCTGCCGCCGGACCATCTACGTCAACGTCGCCATCGGCCTGGGCTTCACCTTCGGCCTGACCGTGCTGGCGGGCGCCGGCGTGCTGGGCGTCGAGGCGCCGATCATCGCGGCGCTGCTGCACAACGTCGAGCACCTTCCTGGGCCTCGGCAACGCCGGCCGGCTGCTGCTGTTCGACGAGACGGAGCACGCGGCGGACACCGCCGCGGCCTAAACCGAGGTCGTAACGCCGTTCAGTAGCTCGAGCGCCGCCTCCGGCGAACGCGGCAGAGGGTCGTTCGGACCGAGCAGGCCGCGCGCGCGGGCGCGCAGACCGAGCTTGAGCAGAAACGGCGTCGCGAGCCGCGCCTTCCTCACGAGCTCGTCGTTCTGAAGCACCTCGACGATGTTCCCTTGCGCGATCGTCACGCCGTTGTCGAACAGCGCGACGTCGTCCGCGAACCGATAGGCGAGCTCGACGTCGTGGGTCGTGAACACGAGCGTCGTCTTCGCACGCTCGAGCCCCTCGAGCACCGCGAGCAAGTCTTCCGTGCCCTGATGGTCGAGGCCCGCGGTCGGCTCGTCGAGCATCAGGATCTCGGGCTGCATCGCGACGAGACCCGCGATCGCGACGCGCTTCTTCTGGCCGAACGACAGCATGTGCGTCGCGCGCTCGGCCAAGTGAGAGATATGCAGAGCGGCGAGCGCCGCGTCGACGCGTCGACGCGTCTCCGCCTCGTCGAAGCCGAGGTTCAGCGGGCCGAACGAGCACGTCCTCGCCGACGCTCGGGGCGAAGAGCTGGTCGTCCGCGTTCTGCAAAACCAAGCCGACCCGGCGGCGCCATGCGATCAACGATTCGGAGTCGTACTTCATCAGGTGGCCACCGAGCAGCACCTCGCCCGACTTCGGCTTCAGCGTCCCGTTCAAGTGCAGCAGCAGCGTCGTCTTGCCGGAGCCGTTCGCACCGAGGATCGCGAGGCGCCTGCCGGCTTCGATCTTGAGATCGAGCCGGTTCAAAGCACGAACGTCGCCGGGATAGGTGTGGCTGATGCCACGCGCTTCGAGAAGGCTCATGAACTCCAAAGACCGATGGCGAGCACCAGCAGCTCCAACGCGATAATGATGCCCAAATTCAGCGCCGATGGGTTGCGTACCGGGCTCAGCACGCGCAGCTCGCCGCGCCAGCCGCGCGCCGCGAGCCCGACCTCGAGTGAGCGAGCGCGCGCAAACGCGCGCGGCATCAGGTTCGCGATTAGGAGGCTCAGCGACTTCATGTGGCGGCTGTAGGTCACGTGGCCGAGGCGCGCGGTCTGCGCCGCGTTCATCGACTCCGCCGTGTCGGTGAGCAGGAACAAGAACCGATACATCAGCAGCGCCATCTCGGCGATCTCGGTCGGCACGCCGATTCGGCGCAAGCCCGCTACGAGGTCCGCCGCCGGCGTCGTGAGCGCGAGGAACAAGAGGCAGCTGACGCCGGCGAGCGCGCGGGCACCGAGCCTACCCGCGAGCTCCAACCCGCCGGGCGCGAGCGAGATGTGCAGACCGCTGTCGACCTGAAATGCGAGGGTGATCGCGCCTATCGCGAGAAAACTAAGCGGCGCGGTGAACGCCTTCCACCAGACGGCCGGCACGACGCGCGCGCAGATCAGCGTCGCCCCGATCATCAATCCGGCGACGACGAGCGCCGCTTGCCACGACGGCACGCTCACCGCGATCAGCAGCATGCCGAACGAGAGCAGCGATTTTTCCAGGAGAGATTTTTTGCGCCACCGGTTGAGGTTGGCGCTCGTATCAATGTGCGACATCGCGAGGCGACGCTTGTTTTTGTTGCGCCTCACGTGCCTTCGCGGAGCCGTGGATGCGGCCCAGCACGTAACCGATCACGCCGGCCCCGATTGCAGCCTGCACGGCAAACAGCAAGCTCTCGATCTCGGGACTAGGGGGCTCCCAGATCGGCTGGATCCATGGCTTGAAGCCCGGCCTGCTCGCCGCGACGGCGGCCGACCCTGATCGTCCGAGCCGGCGAATTTGCCGTGCACGAATACGAGCGGAAAGATCACGAGCGCGAGCACCCCCGCGATCAGCAGCCAGTTCGTGCGGCGCGAGATCACGACGCGCGCCCTTGGATGAGCCCGAGCTCGTTCAGGACGTCGGTCTTCTGCGAGAGCGCGTTCATCACGATGACCGTTAGGAAGCCCTCGGCGACCGCGAGCGGTATTTGCGTGATCGCGAACACGCCCATGAACTTCAGGAACGCGCCGAGGTAGCCGCTCGCGGCATCCGGATAGGCGGCCGCGAGCTCGACCGACGTGGTGACGTAGGTCGCGAGGTCACCCAGCGCGGCGCCGACGAACACGCCAAGGGCCATCGACAGCCCGAGCGAGCGGAACAGCTTGTACAGCCCGTAGCTCACCCAGGGGCCCACGATCGCCATCGAGAAGATATTCGCGCCGAGCGTGGTGATGCCGCCGTGCGCGAGCAATAGCGCCTGGAACAGCAATACGATCGCGCCTATCACGCTCATGACGGGCGGACCGAATAGCACCGCTCCCAAGCCCGTCCCGGTGGGATGCGAACAGGAACCGGTCACGCTCGGCATCTTGAGCGCCGACAGCACGAACGTGAACGCGCCGGAGGCCGCGAGCGTGAGCCGCATCTGGGGGTGCTCGCGCATGATCTTGCGCAACTTGATGCCCCCGTGCACGACGAACGGTGCCGACACGGCGGTCCAAACGACGCAGTGCTCGGCGGGTAGGAAACCCTCCATGATGTGCATTAGCTAGCTCCTTACGTGTGCCCGCGGACTGCAGCGCTCCGAGCAAAACGAAGCATGGTTGTCGCTGGCGGACGGCGCGTCACGTAAATAACTGTTCATCCATGTTAGCCGAACGTTAATTAACGCTGTCCGTCGCGAACATGAAGACTTCTCCAGATAGTGGCCTCGAACAGCCACCATATCCTTGGACGGCCCGACTCTAGACTAGGTTCAATAGTCTTATGTGAATCGGCCCTTCCGGAGGGGCAGCGCAGCCTCAGAAATGCAGCCGGACTCCGCCGTAGAGGGAGCGGCCGGCCGTGTTGTAGCCAAGCACCTCTTGATAGTCCAGATTGGTCGCGTTTTCGACCCGGCCGTAGACCTGGAATCGATCGTTGATCGTATAGGTTGCCGCAAGATCGACGACGTCATAGTCGTCGAGCCGCAGCCCGCCCACGTCGACCGCATCGCGCGCGAGCCGATAGTTCGCGATGAACTCGAGCTTCTGGCTGCGAGCCTGGTACATCAACCCGACGTTCGCGAGGTCTTTCGGCCGGCGCAGTCTCGGGTCGCCCGTCACATCTTTCGCGTCGTTGTCCGTCCAATTGGCGAGCAGCCGAAGCCCTGCGCCGAGCGGGATCTGTGCAGCGACCTCGAAGCCCTTCGACGCGCTGCTCCCTCCGCCGTTCTGCAAGTAACCCGAGAACCCGACCGTATCGAAGTAGATCTCGTTGTGGATGTCCTGATCGAAATACGTGACCTCGACGTGCAGGCCGATCGTCGTGTCGTACTCGACACCTACGTCGTAGCCCCGACTCGTCTCTTCGCTGAGATGCAGGCCGGCGGCCGGTGGAAACGCGAACGGCCCCGCGTTGTAGGAGATCTCGTACAGGCTCGGTGCGCGAAACCCCGTGCCATAGCTCGCTCGATACTTCAGCGACCGGCCGTCGCCGAGATCTTTTAGATACGCGCCCGTAACGCGGCTGCTCGTATGCCGGCCGAAATCATCGTTGTCGTCGTAGCGAGCGCCGGCGGTCACGAAGAAGCGGTTCGAGTACGCGCCGTCGTACTCGAAGTAATAGCCGTTCTGGCGCTGGTCGAAGCTCACTGGGTTGCCGACCAGCTTTTCCTTCTCCAAATCGACTCCGTACACGAGTGTGAGCGTCTCGAACGGCCGGTAGCTGCCGCTGTACTCGAAGCGGCCAGTCTCGCCTTCGGTCTTGAACGCGCTGGCGCCTTCGACCAGATTATCGCGCGCGATATCGACGTCGCTCACGGCGAACATGTTCCTGAAGGCGCCGCTATCGTAGTCGGCCGAGAGGCGATCCGTCGTTTGGTCCGTGGTTGCCGAGCAGTCGTTCACGAGAGTCGTCGAGAAGCAGCCATCGTACATCGTCGATGCATCGATATGGCGCGCTACGAGCTGGAGCCGAAGCTCGTCGGTCGCGTTCCAGCCGAGCTTCGCGTGCACGGTCGTGTTCTTCGCGCCGTCGGCGTCCGCGGGAGCCGTGTCGTCCGAGCGCGCGTTGAACCCATTCGTACGCAGATCCGTGACCGACAGATAGTAGTCGCCACGATCGCCTCCGCCCGAGACTGCGGCGTCGACCTTGCGCGTCGCGTATTCGCCATACTCGATGCCGACGCGGCCGCCTAGATCACCCTCGCCGCGCTTCGTGATGACGTTCACGACACCGCCGGCGTCCGCTCCGTACATGAAGCCCTGCGGACCGCGCAACACCTCGATGCGGTCGAAGTCGGTGGTCACGAGCAAACTGTCGAAATCGGGCGAGACTTGGGGCGCGCTTGCATCGGCCGCCCTCACGCCATCGATGATCAACGTCGTGCGGTAGCTTTCCTCGCCGCGAATGCGGAGCGACGTCTGCTTGCCGACGCCGCCGCTGTTGCTGACGCTGATGCCAGGCTGCGTGCGCAGCGCATCGGCGACCTCGGTATAGCCGCGCAGCTGCATCTCGCCGAAGTCGAGCACCGAGACGGCGGTGCCGATCTCGCGCTTCGGCTGCGGCACGACGCTCGAGGTCACGATCATTTCTTCGGGCGGCTCCGCCGGCGCGGCCGACTGTGCCCAAGCGATCGAGTCGGGCCCGAGCACGATGATCGTGAGCGCGACTCCGCACACAAACCGCAACGTAGGTTCGATCGAGAGACTCATGAATCCCCTTGTTCGGCCAGACCGACTCCGCCCAGCTCGGCGCGCGAAACGAACGCAATGCTAGCGGAAAGCGCCGGCGGGCCGCTCGCGATTGGCCGTTCTGGTTGTGCGCTTCACTGCGGCTAAGCCGCGAGGAAGCGCCGCACGAGCGTCGCGATCTCGCCCTGCGCGCCCTCGAGATGCAGGTGGTGCGCGCCCGGGAGAACGACCGTCTCGATCTCTTCGAACGCCGCGATCATCTCTTGATACAGCTCCGTGCCGCCGAAGGGACTCTCTTCCGCGAGCACCATGAGCACGGGCGCGTCGACGCGCTCGACGAACGCGCGCACCTGCTCGCGCGTGAGCCGCACCTCGGGCACGCCCTTCAATCGCTGGTCCGCGTGCCACTGGAAGCCGCCGTCGACCTCGCGCAACGAGCGCCGCGCGAGAATCTCCGCCGCCTCCGTGCTGATCTTCGTGAACCCACGCGCGCGTTCCGCGATCGCGATCGCGCGATCGGCGAACACGCGGCCGCTCTTGTCCCGCAGCTCGCGACGCTCGCGAAACGAGCGCGCGAGCGTCCCGGGCGCGTCGGCGGGCGTTCCGACGATGGGAATTCCGCCTTCGACGAGCACGAGCCGGTCGGTGAGCTCCGGGAACGCGGCCGCGAACAGCATCGCGATCGCGGCGCCGCGCGAGTGACCGAGCAGGTTGAAGCGCCGCCAGCCGAGCTGCGCGGCGACCTCGAGCAGATCGCCGACGTCTTCCCAGATGTTGTAAGCCGCGTCGGGCGAGCGGAAACCGCTGCGGCCATGCCCTGCGAGGTCCAGAGCGACGATCTCGCAGTCGGGCAAGAGCGGCGCGAGCAAATCGAACGTGCTCGAATTGTCGAGCCATCCGTGCAGCGCGAGCACCGGCACGCCGCCACTGCGACCCCACACCTGCGCCGCGAGCGTGAGCCCGGGCAAAGCGAATTCCCGCTGATTCAGCACGGCTTGAGATGATAGCGGCGAAGCGCCGCGTTGCGGGAATCGTCTAGAACGGCGGCCGGCCGCGGAACTGCTGGTTCCCGCCCTGCTGGAACGGCGTGCTCGAGAAGCGCGACGAGATGAACTGCTGGAGCCGCTCTTGCTGCTCGAACAGGCTCGTGCTCGGCAGGAGCAGCACGCGGTCGCCGGGCTGCAGCCCCGAGACGATCTCGCTGTACTCGAGGTCCGTGAGCCCCGTCTTCACGGCGATCGGCACGGGCTGGTCGTTACGCAACGCGATGACCCAGTAGTCGCCGCCGAACTGGTAGTACGACGGGCGCGGCGCAGCGCTCGGCGCATTGCCGCCGCCACTCGGGAAACCGCCGGGGAACCCGCCCGGGAATCCGCCGCCTGGGAAACCACCGCCTGGAAAACCGCCGCCGCCACCGCCGGTGCGCGCACCGCCCGTGCCGCCAACTGGGCCGCCCGGCGAGCCGCCGGCGCCGCCTCCGCCCGCGAAACCGCCGCCGCCTGGACCGCCGCCGAAGCCGGCGCCTTGGAATACCTTGCGCATCAATGCGCGGTCCTCGTCCGAGAGCTCTTGGCCGCCGCGGCGCTTCTCCATGAGCGCCTTGACCGCGACCGCGTCGACGCCGTCGGGCAGCGGGATCTCGCGGCCGTTCGGCAACGTGATCGTGTTCTTCGTGCTCGCGCCTTGGTCGCTCGCCTTAGCGTCGGGCCAAATCTGCTTGCGCAGCTGCGCCTCGTCGATGCCGAGCATCTTCGCGCTCGTCGACACGTCGGTGTCCGCGCGCAGCGCGGCCGTCGGCACGGCCGCGATCGAGTCGCGATTCGCGATCCGGATCTTCACGTCGGCGTTCATGCCGGGCTTCAGCAATCCTTCGCGGTTCGCGATCTTGATGAGCACCGAGAACATCGTGACGTTCTGCTCCACGACCGCCTGCGGCTCGACCTTGAGCACGACGCCGTCGAACGGCTGGTTCGGATACGCGGCGACCGTGACCTTGGTCGGCATGCCGGGCTGGACCTTGCCGATATCCGTCTCGTCGACGCGCGTGCGGATTTGCACGTTCGTGAGGTCGGCCATCTGCATGAGCGTCGTGCCGCCGCTCACGGCCTGAGTCGTCGACTGGATCACGGTGCCCGGCTCGACGCTCTTCTCAAGATCGTGCCCGTGACCGGCGCGCGCACCTCGCAGTCCTCGAGCGTGATCTGCGCGTTCTCGAGCGCGACCTGCGACGCCACGACTTGCGCGTCCGCGTTCGCGAACTCGAGCTCGGCTTTCTCGACGTCGGTCATGCGTGAGCGTCTGCGACCTGAACAGCTGGTTCGCGCGATCGAGCTGGGTTTTCGCGATCGCGAGCCGCGCCTTCGCCGCCACGAGCGCAGCCTCGTTCTGCGCGACGTTGTTCTTCGGCGTGCGCTTGTCGATCTCGATCAGCATCGTGTTCTTCTGCACGACGTCGCCGATCTCCGCGTGCACGGCGAGCACCTCGCCCGAAGCCTTCGACTTCACCTCGACGAGCGACTCGGGCTCGATGGCGCCCGACGCGTCGACGGTGACCTCGATGCTGCGCGCCTCGACCGGCGCCGAGTCGTAGAGCGGCGCCACGGACGCCGTCTTCGCGGCCGGCTTGCAGCCTAACAGCGAGCCGATTGTGACCGCAGCGCACGCTGCGACGAGGAAGGTACGCATGGCTCAGTGAATCGGGTCGGGGTTCGGAGAATCGTTGGCGACTTTGCCGTCGAGGATCTGGATGATCCGGCGCGCATGCTTCGCGATGTCGGTTTCGTGCGTGACGACCACGATCGTATGCCCGGCGCTGTGCAGCTCGTGGAACAGCTGCATGATGTCGCGGCTCGTCGTCGAGTCGAGGTTCCCCGTCGGCTCGTCGGCGAGAAGGATACTCGGCTCCGTCACGAGCGCGCGAGCGACCGCGACGCGCTGCCGCTGGCCACCCGACATTTCCGCCGGCCGATGGCTCATGCGGCCGCCGAGACCGACTTTCTCGAGCGAGCGCTTCGCGCGCTCGAGCCGTTCCTTGCGCCGCATGCCCGCGTAGATCAGCGGGAGCTCGACGTTGTGGAGCGCGTTCGCGCGCGGCAACAGATTGAACGTCTGGAACACGAAGCCGACTTCTTTGTTGCGCACGCGCGCGAGCTCGCTATCGTTCATCTTCGAGACGAGCTGGCCGTTCAACCAATATTCGCCGCCATCGGGAGTGTCGAGACAGCCGATCATGTTCATCAGCGTCGACTTGCCGGAGCCCGACGGCCCCATGATCGCGACGTACTCGCCGCGCTCGACGACGAGATCGACGCCGCGCAGCGCATGGATCGTCTCTCCGCCCATCTTGTAGTGACGCTGCAAGTTCTGCGTCTTGATCGTCGCGTCCATGGATCTTCGCTCGTGCGCCCTACCCGGCGGCGGCGATTATCGCATCGCGCTTCGCGCTTGCGCTCTCGCGTGCGACGCAAACCTTACGCCTAAAGCAATCTTAAGTCGAAGAAGACCGCGACGCTGCGGCTCCTCAGGACGTCTGCGCTTTGAGAAATTCGATCGAGCGGCTGAATGCCAGGCGCGCGTCCGCCGCGCTATAGCTCGCGCGCTCGTCGCAATTGAAGCCATGGCCCGCGCCCTTGTAGACGTGGACCTCGGCGTTCGGGTACGCGCTTCATGATTTTCTGGACGTCGGCCATCGGGATCGCGCGATCCTGATCGCCGAAGTGATAGACGATCGGACACCGCGGCCGCTTGTCGAGCATGCGGCGCGACGCCGCCGCCGTAATACGAGATCGCCGCGTCGAAGTCGAGCTCGCTCGCCGCGACGTGCGCGACGGTGCCGCCCCAGCAGAAGCCCACGATCGCGGCCGCTTCCGCCCCGCGCACCGCGTCGGCCGCGGCTTCGACGTCGGCGAGCGTGTTCGGCCACTCGAGCTGCTGCATGTACGCGCGGCCCTGCTCGACGTCGGTGTACGGCAGCGTGATGCCGCGCTTGATCCGATCGAACGTCGCGGGCGCGATCGCGCGATAGCCTTCGGCCGCATATTGGTCGGCGACGCGTTTGATGTGGTCGGTCACCCCGAAGATCTCTTGCACGACGACGAGACCGCCGCGCGGCGTGCCCTTCGGCTCGGCGAGATACGCGTCGAGCTCGTGGCCGTCGCGCGCTTGCAGTCGAATCATCTTCCCCTACGCGCTGGCGGGGCTTGCGGCTGCGTGCCGCGCGAGAGCCGGCGGAAGTATTCGGCGACCGCGTCCTCGTAGCCCTCGGCGATCTGCGGCGGCGCCTGCGAGCGCACGGACGCGCGCTCGCCCTTGTCGTTGTTCGCCGTGAGCTTGAGCTCGAGCTGATCGGCGAGGTTCACGAGCCGCTGGAACTGCTGCTCCAGCAGGTCCGGATTGCCGCCGACGTTGAGGCCCGCACGCAGCGCCTCGCCGAGCTCGCGGATCGACTTGAGCTCTTCCTCGCTGACGCCGCCTTGGTCGCGCAGCCGCGAGCCGAGCGTCACCAAGTCGCGCGATGCGTCGCTGAGCTGATCACGCGCCTGCCGGACGTTGTCGGGGTTCTGCCAGATCCCGCGATTGCGTGGATCCCACACGCCGCTGCGCCGCGGGTCGTACCACCCGCGCGGCCCACCGGGGCCGACGCCGTAAGCGCCGCCGTTCGTGCCGCCGAATTGGTTGCCGCCGGCCGCGTTCGCCTGGCCGTTGCCGCCGTTCGACGCCTGCTGGCCTTGGCCTTGCTGGCCTTGGCCCTGCTGCCCTTGACCTTGCTGACCCTGCTGACCGGTTTGCTGGCCGTTCGCGGCTTGCGGGTCTTGGCCGTTCTGCCCGTTCGGACCCGGCAACTGCTGCTGCTGCGGCGGCTGGTTGAGCTCGGACAGCTGGCGGCGCAGGGACTGTAGCTTCGAAACGAGCTCCGCGTTCGGATCGGGCTTCCCGCCCTGGCCCGCGACCGCTTCATCGTTCGCGTGCTGCGCGGCTTGCTCCGTGTCGCGCTGCAGATCGCGCAGCGCCGAAGTCGTCACCGTTTCCGTCGCGGCGACCTGCACGCCCGCCCCGCCCAAGATCGCCTCGGCGCCGAGGCCGAGCCGCGCGCTCGTCTGCTTACCCTGCTCGTCGGTGAGGGCCTTGTTGAGCTCCTCGCTCGCATCCGGCGTTTGGCTGCGGTACTGCTGCGCGACGCGCTGGATGTCCTGCTCGAGCGCTTCGAGCTGCTTCTGCAGGTCGTATTTGCGTTGCGCGAGCTCGTTCGCCTTGTCGTCGTCGAGGCCGCCGCCGCGGAAGCCATTCTGCCGATCGCCGCCGTTCGCCGAATCGCGAACCGCGCGCTGCAGATCCTGCGCGACGCGCTGTTGGTCCTCGTAGATTTTCTTGGAGCGCTCCGCGAGATCGGAGAACGCCTCGCCGACCGCGGCCTGGCGTTGCGCGGTGAGCTGTTGCAACGCCTGCTGCAACTGCCGGCGAGCCTGCTCGATCGCGCGCTGCGTCTGCGCGGGGTCGGGGCTCTGCTGCTGGCCCTGTTGGCCCTGCTGACCGTTCGCCTGGTTCATCGCCTGCAGCGCTTCGTTGAGCTGCTGGATCGCCTGCTGCGTGGCTTGCTGGCCCTGACCGTTGCCGCTCGACTGCGAGCGGCTGGCCTGCCCTGCTGCCCTTGTTGACCCTGCTGGCCGCGCTGTCCGGCTTGCTGTTGCGCCTGCGCGAGCTGCTGTTGCGCCTGCTCGAGCTCCTTCTTGAGCTCCTCGGTCTCGCGGCGCAACGACGTCCTGCTGCCAACGGTCCTGCTCGCTCAAGCCGTTGCGCCGGTTCGCCTGCTGCGCGAGCTGCTCCTGACGGCGCGCGAGCTCTTGGAGCTTCTTGATCGCGTCGTCGACCTTGTCCTGACTGCGAGCCGCCGCCCTGCTCCGGCGTCGACTCGGTCTCGTACTGATTTTTCTGCAGGTCCATCTCGAGCTCGTAGAGCTCGCTCAAGTCGCGGCCCGCCCCGCCGCCGCCACGGCCGCCGCCCTGCTGGAACGCGACCTGCACGTCCGTGAACGCGGACTCCGCGCGCAGGAGATGCTGCAACGCGTCCTGTTCCGACGGCACGGCTTCCTTGAGCTTCACGTCGCCGAGATTGTCGGACGCGGGCTTCATCGAGTCCGCCGCGTCCTCGAGGTTCTGAACGAACTGCTGGATCTTCTCGTCGACGCCGGTGAGCTGGCGCGCGCGCGCGCGCGCCGCGAGCGTGCGCGCCTGGTCCGCGAGCGTGCGCTGCAGATCGGAGAGCATCTGCGCGTTGTCGTGCAGTTGCTGCTTGTCGAGATAGCTCGACGTTTCCTCGTCGCGCTCCTTGATGAGATTCCACGTCGCGACGAGGATCTCCTTCTGCCGGCGCGAGATCTCGTCTTGCTGCTGGCCGCCGCCGCCCGCGCCGCCGCCGCCTTGCGTCGATTGCGTGAAGCTCCGGTCGAAGGGCTGCACCTCGACGAAGTACAGATCGGTCTGCACCTCGCGGTTGCGGTCCTTCGCGACGGCGTAGTACGAGATCACGTCGCCGGGCTCGAGCTTGCGCATCGCCGGCGCCGCCGCGGGCGCCGCAGGTTGCTCGGCGGGCGCCACCGGCTGGCTGCCGTTCCGATCGTTGCTCTCGCGTTGCGGTTGCACCTGCGGCTGCGGATCGTCGCCGGGCGTGAGCCGCCGCGGCCGCGGCCGGCGCACCGTGAGCTCGTCGACGACGCCAGGCTGGCCGGGGCGCAAACGGTCGCTGTCGCGCTGCTTGGGCGCGGTCTTCGGCTGGCTCATGTCCTCGAGGAACAGCGTCTGGGTGTCGAGCGCGTGTGCGCCGTCGACCTTGATCGGCTCACTCTTCCAATCGCCGCCGTTCACCGAGTAGCGCAGCTCGACGTCGTCGAGACCGAAGTCGTCGCTCGCCTCGACGCGCACGGCGACCTCTTCGATGTTGCTCGCTCGCCAGTCGCGGCCCGGCTTCAACACCTTCACGACCGGCTTCTGGTCCGGCACGACCGTGATCAGGTAATCGTCGGTGAGCTTCACCGAGTCGTTGTTGAACAGCGTCGAGACGTAGTACTGGCCGTCCTTCTTGACCTCGAGCGTCGCGGTGCTCGTGTTGCCGTCGCCCTGCATCGCGACGCGCTCGCCGTTCGCGACGATCTCGGCCGCCGGCACCGGCGCGTTGGTCTTGAGCTCGACGGTGACCTTCGTGCCCTCGACCGCCCGGATGTCGCTGCCGGGGTCTTCGACGGACGGATCGAGCTTCGTCCAGTTGGGATAGTTATAGGTGAGCTTCAAGCTCGTGATCTGCGGCACGTCGACGACGTCGACCGCGTACTCGGGGCTTCGAAGCCCGGCCGCCGCGACGTAATAGTGCAGCGGCTCGCGGAGCGCGAAGAACGTGAAGTCGAAATTGCCCTTCGGGCCGCGCGCCATCTGCGTGCTTTCCCACTGCCCGCCCGCCTTGAACTGGGCGAACACTTCCATGTGCGGCGGCTCGAAGCCTTCCGCGCTCGCGAACACGTGCAAGTCGCCGCCGCGACGCACCGTGCCGTCGCCGGGCTCGACCGCGATCCGCTGCGGGGGCAACGTGTCGCTCAAGAGCCAGCCGGCCCAGAGGTTGCGTACGCCATAGCGCCAATTCGCGGGGCCGTAAGCGGCAAACCAGACGAGCGTGCCGGCCGCTAGCACGGCGATGACGACGGGCACGCGGACGTGCAACCCGGGCACCTTGGCCGCGACCGGGGCCTTGTTCGCGACCTTGAGCGCGTCCTCGGCCAGCAGCCCGAGGAACGGATTCGCGGGCGCGCCATGCGTAAGGCCGTCGTACGTCTCGAGCCGGCCGTTGAACGCGGGCGCGCGCCGTTCGATCTCGCGAATGCCGCGCGAGCGCTTGAGCGCGCGCAGCGGCAGCGCGAGCAATGCGACCACGACCGCCGCCAGCAGCAGCACGAGCACCGTGCGTGCGCCATAGACGAATGCGTGATCGAACGCGCGGCGAATTCCGAAATAGACTGCGACGAGCGTGATGACGAGCGCGACCGCGGCCAAGAGTGCCGCGCCGCGCGCGACGATCAGCGTTTGCAGGCGCCGGCGGAACGAGGCGAGGTAGGCTTCGAGCTGCGACTGTGCGGTCATGCTGCCAATCCTCTGCGAATTCTAAGATGCCAGTTTCCTATCCAGGATTCCACGATCGCGGCCAGTAGCAGCGCGATCACGAGCAGCGGCCCCAGCGGCTGCGGCACGGGCTCCGTAGACGAGGTGCTGGCGTTGTTCCCCTGAGCGTCCTGTGCAGCGCCCGTGCCAAGTCCCTTCCAGCGCGCGAGCGTCGCGTCATCGATAAGGGTTAAGTCCGATTCTCGGGGGTCGAAGTTCACCGCGACGAGCTCGGTATTGCCGCCGCCGACGACCTCGTAGAAGCCGACTTGGTCGAGCAGCACGTCCTCGCTGCCCGCGCCGAGGCCGAGCGCCTTCTGGCCGCGCGGGTCGAAGATCTGCCCGCCGGCGAGCCCGAGCGCCCGGACCGCGAGCGTGCTACCGAGCTCGGCCTCGCTCGTGAAGCCCGCGCCGCCGAGCAGGTGGTTCGCGAGGCCCGCGACGAACGGGACGAACACCGGCTGCACCGGCAAATCATTCCACTCGCGGCCGAGCGAGGACGTGAAGAGCAGCACACGGCCCGCGCCGAGCGTCCTTTCGATCAACAGCGGCGCGCCGTCGTCGAGCCGGATCAGCACGCGGTCGTCGGCCGCCGGGCTCGACGCCGATGTAGCGCGTGAACTTCGCCGAGCGCAGGTCGTCGAGCCCGCGCAGCGCGGGATGCGCGGTGTCGATATCGCCGATCGACACGGTCGCGGAGCCGCCGAGCTGCTGGCCCGAGCGCAGCGTCTCGCCCGAGAGCGGCACGGTCGTGAGCCCGGCGGAGCGCGGCCCGAGCGCGAGCAACGCGCGACCGCCGTTTTGAACATAATCCGCCAGCGCCGCGCTCTCGCCCGCGTCGAGCAATCCCGCGTCGGTCACCACGACGAAGCTTTGCTCGCCCAGCGGCCGCTCGGTGAGCTTGCTCGGCACACGAGTCTCCGGCACGAGCCCGAGCGTCGCGAGCGTGCCGAGCGCGGACGAGAGATACAGAGCGCCGCGCCCGCGCGGATCGGCCGCGACGAGCAGCACGCTGCGTGGCTGCGGGCGCTTGAGCACGAGGTAACGCTGGTCGTCGGCCTTGAGGTCGTCGCCGGGCTCGAGCGAGACGCTGACGCGATTCGGTCCCGACGCGAGCTCGAGCGCCGCGAACCGCGCCTGTGCGCGGCCGCCCGCCGGAATCTCGACCGGCTGCTCGGCAATCGTCTTGCCGTTGAGCGTGAGGCGCACGGACTTGCGCGCGTCGGCCGCCGCGAAGCTGCGCACCGACGCCTCGAGCTCGCCCGTGAGCGCGGAGCCGCCGAAGCTCTCGATCGTCCAGTTGTCGGCCTTGCCGCCCGATACGTCGTGAATCGCGACCTCGGCCGCGCGACGCGGCGCGAGCTCGCCGAAGCGCGTCGGCAGGCCGCTCTGCTGGATGTCGGTGACGAGGTCGATCACCACCGGCAGCTCGGCGCCGCGCACCAGCGCGTCGATCGAGCGCATGAGTTGACCGTAGTCGAGGCGGAACACGCCCGGCTCGACCGTGTTGAGCGCCTGGCGCAGCACCGACGCGTCGGCCGTCGCGGCACCGAGCACCTCGAACTGGCGGCCCGCGACGACCACCTGGCCGCGGTCGTCGCCGCTCATGCGGTCGATCACGTCGCGCGCGGCGGCGCGCGCGCGCTCCCAGCGGCCGTCGTCGCCCATCGACGCCGAGCCGTCGAGCACGATCAGGTGCAGGCGCGCGCCGCTCGCCGCGGCCGGCCTGTGGCTTGCGCCAAAGGGCGGGCTGCGTGAACGCGAGCGCGAGCAATGCGAGCACCGCGATTCGCAGCGCGAGCAGCAGCAGGTACTGGAGCTTCTTCGCGAGCACGCGGCGCGGCTCGCCGGGCTCGAGGAACATCGACGAGCTGAACTTCTGCTTGTTCGGATTATCGGACGACAGCCTGTGCAGCCACAGCGGCAGCCCGATCGCGACCAGACCGAACAAGAACGCGGGCGCAAACAGCGTCATGCCCCTCCCCCGCGAAAGGGGGACATTCCGCATTTCGCGTCCACCAGCCGTTGAGCCAGTCGCGCGTTCGTCGGCGAAATGCGGAATGTCCCCATTTCTAGCCGCGGCGGTGACGGAACATGAGGTAGCTGCGCAGCACCGAGTCGAGCGGCTCGGTGATGCTCACGAGCCGATGGTCGGCCCGCGCGCCGAGCGCGGCCTTGTTCAGCGCGTCGACGTGCGCCGCGATGCGCTCGCGATAGAGCGAGCTCATGTAGATCGGCGACACCTCCATCGACTTGCCGCTCTCCATGTCCTCGAGCAGCGCCGACTCCTTGAGCTGCGGCTTGAGCTCTTGCGGATCGAGCAGCTGGAACAGGATCACGTCCTGGCCCTGATACGCGAGCGGCTGGACGCTCTTCAAGAGCGCGTCGGGATCGCAGTAGAAATCGGAGATCACGGCGACGAGCCCGCGGCCCTTCTCGACCTCGCGGAAGCGCTCGAACGGGATCTTGAGGTCCGTGCCCGTGCCGGGTTGCGCGCGGTCGATCGCGTGCATCACGCCGGTGAGCCTCCCGGCGCGCGACGACGCGGTGCGGTGCTCGCGGATCTTGTCGTCGAACACGATGAGGCCGACCGCGTCGTGCTGGCGCGCCGCGAGATACGCGAGCGTCGCCGCGAGGTACTTGCCGTACATCAGCTTCGAGACCTTGCCCGAAGCGAAGCCCATCGACGCGCTCGAGTCGAGCAGGATCACGAGCCGCGTGTTGGTCTCGCCGATGTAGCGCTTGATGTAGGTGCGCTCGGTTCGCGCGTAGACGTTCCAGTCGACGAACCGCGGGTCGTCGCCTTCGGCGTACATCCGGTACTCGGCGAACTCCTGGCTGAAGCCGAAGAACGGCGAGCGGTGCATGCCGGTGAGGAATCCGGTCACGACCGCGCGCGCGACGAGATCGAGGTTCGCGAGGCTCGCGAGCGTCTCGGGACGCAGCAGGTGCTGTGGAATCGCAGTCCCTGCGCTCATCGTCGTCAGCCGGCCCTGGCCTGCCTCTCGGACGCCGCCGAGCGCCTCGACGAGGCCGGTCAGCACCTTGTCGGTGTCGACGCCGTCGGACTCGGCGAAGTAGTTCGTGAGCACGCGGTGGCGCATGACCGGCAGCGCGAGCGCCGCGATGTCCTCGCGCGTCACGTGATAGCGGCCCTGCATCAGCGCCCGCGCCTTCGCGGCGAGCGTGAGGAACATCGTCGCGCGCACGCTCGCGCCGTACTGCACGTACTTGCGCACGATGTCGGGCGCGCGCGGATCCTTCGGACGCGTCGCGCGCACGAGGTCAACCGCGTAGCGACCGACGCTCTCGGCGACCGGCACCTGACGGACGAGCCATTGGAATCTCAGGATCTGCGCGGGCGTCGTGCACGCCTTGACCTCGGGCATGTCCATGCGCGCCGTGAAGCGATTCACGACCGTCGAGCTCGTCGTCGCCCGGTGAGGTAATCGAGCAGCACGTTGAACAGGAACCGGTCGAGCTGCGCCTCCGGCAGCGGATAGGTGCCCTCGAGCTCGATCGGGTTCTGCGTCGCGAGCACGAAGAACGGCGGCTCGATGGTGTGATGGTTGCCGCGCACGGTGACCGAGAACTCCTGCATCGCCTCGAGCAGCGCGGACTGCGTCTTCGGCGGCGTGCGGTTGATCTCGTCCGCGAGCAGCACGTTCGCGAACAGCGGGCCCGGCACGAACGTCCATGTGCGCCGGCCCGTCGTCATGTCCTCTTCGATGATGTCGGTGCCCGTGACGTCGGTCGGCATCAGGTCGGGCGTGAACTGGATCCGCTTGAACGTGAGCCCGAGCGCGACGGCGAGCGTGCGCACGAGGAGCGTCTTGGCGGTGCCGGGCATGCCGGTGATCAAGCAGTGGCCGCCGACGAGCAGCGTGATGAGCAGGTGCTCCACCACTTCGTCCTGGCCGACGATGACCTTGACGGACCTCGCTCGCGGATCTGCTCGAGCGCCCCGTGGAATGTCCCTATCAGCGCCCGTGCCTCTTCGGTCTCGAGCTGGTTCTGTGCGTCGCTCAACGTACGATCTCCAGTAATAGTTGTTGGGCTTCCCTGAAACCGGGGGCGATCTCGAGAGCATACAACAGTTGCTCGCGGCCACTACCCTTGTCGTTCGCCGCGAGATAAGCCTTTGCGAGACGGAAGTGTGCGTTCGCGAGATCGTGCGGATTCATCGCGAGCAGCGCTTGGTATTCCGTAACCGCGCCCTTCGCGTCGCCGGCCGCGAGCAGGCGGTCGCCGAGCTCGGCGTGCACTTCCTCGCGCAACGGAGCGACCATCAGCACGTCCTCGAGCACGCCGATCGCGGCGTCGTTGCGGTCGCTCGCCGCGAGTGCCTTCGCGAGCGCGAGCAGCGCCGACGGATCGTGGCCGCCGAGCCGCCGATAGTCGAGCAAGCGTGGCGGTCGCGAGCGGCTCGTCGCCGAGCTCGCGGCTCGCGCGCGCCTTGATCAAGTAGGGGCTGTTCTCGTCGACGTATTCGGGCAAGAGCTCGATCGCGTGCGTCGCGGCCGCCGAGGCGCTCTTCCAGTCCTTGTCGAGGAACGCTTGCTGCGCTTCCTTCGCGGCCTTTTGCCACGCCTCGAGATTCATGAGGTCTTTGCCGAGCTGGCTCTGCACGTACTGCGCAAAGTCCGTGTCGAACCGCTTCGGCTCGATCGCGAGCGCGGCCTGGAGCGCGGCCGGGGTGTCCTTGCCCGCGGCGTACTGGTCGAGCATCGCGCGCAGGCCCTGCTGCCCCCAGCGCGACGCGATGTACTCGCACGTGAGCCCGGACTGCATGTACGACACGATCACTTGCGCGTCGTACGTCGGGCGAATGAAGCCGCGATCGAGCTCGGCGATGGGCAGAAACTTGTCGTCCTTCATCGCCTTGAAGACGGTCAGCGGGATGTGCCGCCCCGGCAGCGGGCCCGTGGTCCACTCCTCGTAGACCGACACGCCCTCGCTGAACCAGCGCGGCACGAGGTGGTTCGTCTTCTCGAGCGTGAACACGTGCGCCATCTCGTGCCAAAGCGTGGTGCCCCAATGGAAGTCGGCATCGGCCCGGCCGGTCGGGCTATCCATTGCGACGAGATAGCCGAACGTCACGCCGAGCAGGCCGATGCCCGGCAAGCCCGAGGTCCGGACGGCGAAGTCGTCGTGCTCCGGGTAGAGCTCGACGACCACCGGCTCCTTCAGCTCGAACGCGTACCGCTTCGAGTACTCCTGGATGGTGCGGTTCACGAGATCGAGCACGTACGGGTCGAGCACGGCGGCCTCGCTCTTGTGCAGCCGCAGCAGTGCACCGGGATTCTTCGCCGGCCGGTCGGCGCCCGGCGCGCCCTCGGCCGCGGCGTGCGGATCGGGCAGGTGCTCCTCGACGACGAAGTTCCGGAAGCTGTCGATGAGACGCAGCGTGTTCACGACCGGCGCGCTGAACGGATCGCCGCGATACGCGATCTCCAAATGATCGCGGGCGTCGTCGACGCGGTTCTCGCGCAACAGGTTGACGCCGAGCTCGGCGTGCGCCGAATAGAGCTTCGGCTCGATGTCGACGGCCTTCTGGTAGAGCTCGATCGCCTCGCGATAACGGCGCGTGATCACGTAGAAATAGGCCTGGATCGCGTACGCGTCGCCGTAGCCGGAGTTCGCCTTGAGCGCGCGCGCGGTCCATTCGCTGTCGGTCTTGCCGCGCAAGAGATCCGCCGACGCCTTGAGCGCGTCGATCTCGAGCTCGGGCAGCTTCTGCTTCTGCGCGAGCGCGCGCGCCTTGTCGAGCTTCGCGTCGGCCTCGGCGAGCGCGCCGTCCTCGAGGTCCGCGCGCGCGAGCAGCAGATACGCCTCGAGGCTCGAGTCCGGGAACTCTTCGATCACCTCGTTCGCGAGCTGGCGCCCTTTCTCGTCGAACCGACCCGCCGCAACCTCAGCAAGGCCGAGCTTGGCGGGCGCGTAGTGCTGGTCGAGCTCCCAGCTCTCTTCGAAGAGCTTCGCGGCCTCGTTGTTCTGGTGCGTCTCGAGGAACAGGGCGCCCCAACGCGCGCGCAGCGCCGCGTCCATCGGGTATTGCTTGATCGCCTCCTGGAAAAACGCGTTCGCGGCGCGGACGTCGCCGCTCGCGCGCGCGGCGTCGGCCTTGACGCGCGGGTCCGTGCTCTTCGCAAGCAGCGCGACGTAGCACTGCTGCGCCTCGGCGCGCGCGCCGCGATAGGCCGTGCGGTCGCAGGCGACGAGATCGGAGTTGCGGTCGAGCGCGTACTCGATCGTGAGCCCGAACGCCCTCGGTGCTGCGCCGAGTGAAGGCAGCACCAGCAGAGCGAGCAGCAGCCGCCTCGACACGCGCTATTCCTTGTGCGCTTTCTGCGCCTCGTCCATCTTGGCCTGCACCTCGGCGAGCTGCACGAGCAAGCCTTGCAACTCGTTGAGATAAGCATCGGGCGCCATCGACTCGCGGCGCTGCCGGAGGTCAGCGATCTTGTCCTCGAGCGCGCTCTTCTGCCGATCGAGCGCGGCGAGCGCCGGCGTCGAGGGCAGCGGCGCCGACTGCAGCCGCGCCACGACGAAACGCGCGGCCCCGTCGCCCTTCAACTGCGGATGCTCGGTCGCGAGGGTGCCCGCCTTGCTGAAGCTATCGGCAACCTCGCGCGAGGCGTAGTCGAACGCCTCCTGTGCCGTGATCACGCCGTTCTTGTCGACGTCGGCCGAGCCGTCGGCGAGCGCCTTCGCCCAATGCTCCGCGAAATGCGTCGCGTTGCGCTCGAAGCCGCTGCGCGTCGCCGTGATCAGCATGCGGCCGCTGCCGGCCCATTTGTCGAGCGTCGCTCCGCTCGCGCTCGTCGTGTTGACGATCAGCTGCGAGCGCGCCGGGATCGCGGCGAGCAGCGACAACAGGTCGTCGCCGTCGATGTCGGGCCCCGGCAGATTCATCTTGTATTGCTCGCCGTCGTAGCTGCCGTGCCCGACGAGGATCAGCGCGAACGTGTCGCTGGCCTTCACCTTCGCGCGCTCCGAGCCCAGCAGCTTCTCGACGGCGGCTTTCGTCGCATGCTCGCCGCTGAGCACCGCTACGCGCGAGTCGCCGGTCGTGCGGCGTGCGACCGCGGCGAGCTGCTGCACCTCTTTGTCGAACATCTCCTGATACTTCGGCTCGCCGCCGAGCCCGCCGACGATCACGTAGTAGAGGTCGGCGCGAGCGACCGCCGGCAGCAACACGGCGGCCACCGTCATCGTGAGCGAAATGGGGACATTCCGCATTTCACGACGGATAAATGCGACGAACCGAACCGCTCGTTTGCGAAATGCGGAATGTCCCCATTTCACAGGCGGCCCCAGTGGAGGCGCAGCAGCCATTCGGCGGACTTCAGGAGGAGCAGGGCCAGGAACACGATCGGCATGCTCCAGAGGTCGAGGACCTGGCGCTCGACCGTGCCCGCGTCGGAGAACTTCACGGCCTCGGGCAGCTTGGCGATGTCCGCGATCGTGAAGTAATTGCCGCCGGTCGCCGCTGCGATCCGCTCGAGCAGCGGCCGGTTTTGCTGCGTGTGATAGTGCTCGGCGACGCCGTCCTCGCGGCGCACCGCGAGCTGCGCCAGCCCGAGAGACTCGATCGCCGACGCGAGCGGTCGCCGCGAAGCGGAACATGCCCGGGTGCGCCGTCTCGTAAGTCGCCTGGTAGACGCCACGCTCGCCCGGCGACGGGCGTCATCTCGAGCGTCGACTGCGCGCCGAGGCCGTCGGTGACGTCGAGGCTGACTTTCGCGTCGGCTGCGGGCTTGAATGTCTTGTCGCGCACCTCGGCGCGCAGCGTCACCGTGCTCTCGTCGCCGTAGAACACCTGCTTGGACGTCAGCGTAACGGGTTGCGGCGAGCTCGTCGCGATCGCCTGGAGCAGCTGGCGCCAGAAAATCTCGTGGCGCTGATCCTCGTGCGGCAGCAGCATCTGCCAGCGCCACGTGCCGCCGGTCGCGAGGATGTACGCGTTGCCGAGCCCGTAGCGCTGATGCACGAGCAGCGGCTCGGTGTGGCCCGCGAAATCCGCCTCGAGCAAGCACCTCCGCGCCGGGCTTCAGGTCGCCGAGATGCTCGAAGTCGGCGAGCTCGGGCATCTCGCTCCACGCCTTCGCGTTCTTCGCGTCGTCGGACTCGAGCCGCGTGATCGGCGACGTCTTGCCGAGCGGGGCGAGCTTCGCCTTGGCGGGGTTACGCTCGAACGTCGGCCCTTCGCTCATCGGCAGCTGCGCGGGCAGCACTTCGGCAACGCTCGTCGCGCCCCAGCCGCCGTCCGCGAGCCCGCGCCGGCCGCCCATCATCAGCAGGCGTGCCGCCGCGGCGGCCAACGAACTCGCGGATCATGTCCTGCTGCTCGGGCGAGAGCGCCGCGGCCTCGAAGCTGCCGATCATCAGCGCGTCGTACTTGAACAGCGTCGTCTCGTCGGTCGGGAACCCGTCCTTGAGCTCGTCCGGCGACTCGATGCCCTGCCGGTAAAACTTGTTCGGCGTGGTCTTCAGCAGGCTCGCGACGCGGATCGGCGAGTCGTCCTCGAGCGCTCGGCGGATGAACTTGTATTCCCAGCGCGGCTCGCCCTCGATATATAAAATGTGCCGGCGCTGCTCCGGCACCTCCATCGGCCGCATCTGCACGTTATTGATTACATTCGTCTCGCCGGGCAGCGGGTCGAGCGCGAACTTCAGATCGCGGACTCCGGGCTTGCCGACCTCGAGGTCGATCCAGCGCGTCGTGACGCCCGTGGTGTTCGGCAGTTGAATCGCCTGCGACGCGAGGATCGCGTCGCCGTCGTAGACCTTCAGTTGCGCGAGCGACGAGCCGCTGTGGCGGATGCTGACCTGCGCGCTCACGGTCGAGCCCGGCAGCCCGACCGGCGCGACTTGAACGTCCTCGAGCTCGAGATCCTTCGGGTCCTGTTCCGCGCCGACGCCGACCGTGTGCACGGGCACGCCGAAGCTCGCGATCTCGGCGATCTTCGCGGCGTCGAAGTCCGGCGAGTTGTCGGCGCCGTCGCTCACGAGCACGACGGCCGCGATCGCGCCGGACTGCGCTCCGCGCAGCACGCTCGAGCAGCGCGTCGCCAATGTGCGTCACGGGCCCAGGCGCCGGCACTTGCTCGAGCGACGGCAACTCGATCACGTCGCCGGCGAACGAAAACAAGCTCACGTTGAAGCTCGACTTGAGAGCGGGCAGCGCGCCGGCGGACAGCGCGTCGACCGCCTCTTGCAGGCGCGAGCGCGTGCCGTCGCCGTAGAGCATGCTGCCCGACGTGTCGAGCAGCACCGCGACCGAGTTCTCCTGCGGACGCAGCGTCTGCGTCACGAGCGCGGGCCGCCACGCGAGCACGAGCAGCGCCGCGATCAGCAGCGTCTGTAGCACGACCGAGCGCGACGAGCTTATGTGTTGCGAACCCCACGCGCCGGCGCGCAAGCGTCACGCCGACGGCGACCGCGGCCGCGACGATCAGCGCGATCAGGAGCCAGACCGGCCAGCCGCTCGCAAACACGAGGTCGGACCGTTCGAAGGTCGCGCGCGAGTACTTGAACAACAACTCGAACAACGCTGGCTCCGCTGATCCGACCGCAACCATACGCCCGGTGCCGAGGCGGCCTGGACGATCTGGTGAAAACTCCAGACTCGTCGACGTCGGCCCTGAGAGGGGGCGAACCGAAAGAGGTTCGCTTCGGAGCTTACCGAAATGGCGCCGCTTGCGCCTAGACCCGGCGGCCGACCGTTCCGACAGCGCCGACAGCCGCGCTACTATCCTTCACTGACCTCGCACGCAGGGAATCGTGCATCCGTGGTTAGTCCGGTGGACCGCCCGATGAGTTCGCCGCCGGCAAATCGCGCGCAGAGCTCGCTCTCGGCGCGTTTCGCCGGGCGCGCAATTCGCTCGTGGCCGCCGCCCTGCTCGCGCTCCTCGCCTCCGGCGACGACGTCGGCGGCGCGCCGACCACGCCGACCTCCGAGTTCCACCCAGATTCCCGGGATCCGCGCTCTCCTGTCGGGCCGAATGTACGAGGAGGACGGAGTCACGCCGCACTGGCGCGGAATCTACGACGACGACGGCCGGCTCATGGTCGCGATCAACTTCAACATGGACCTTGGCGACGCGTGGGAGCACGCGGACGATCCGCGCTATCCCGAGCCGATGACGACGCTCGCGTACCGCTTCGCGGTGAATTACGTCGTGTACGCGATGACGCACTGACCGCGGCCGGCCCTCAGCCTGTGACCCACGCCACGATTCTCGCCGCCTCCATTTGACAAATTCTGGCGCGTCGCACGGGCCGTGATCGGCTTCGTACCGCGGCGGGTCGATTTCTCGAAGAATCCCGCCCGAGTCGTGCCGAACGGGGACCACCATGGGAAGCGCGAAGCTCAAGCCATCGCATGACGTCGCAGTCGCGAGACAGATCGTCGACCGGGAAGACCCGCACGACGGTCGCGTCGCCGAGGTCGTTCTGGACATGGCCCACGACTTCGACGACGGCGATCCGATTGCCGGCATCCGCAACGCGATGATCGTCGGCGTCGCGTTCTGGACGATCCTGGCCTTCGGCGCCCTTCTGCTCGTTTGAATAGACGCACGGGCCGAAAACCGGCAGAGCCGCCGGACCTATCAGTCGTTGCTGCTGCGGCGCGTGCCGGCCGGCGCGTCGTCGTCCGGAAAGAGCATGCGAATCGTGCCGTCCTGGCGCGACGTCGCGAATTCTGCGTCGCTGACGCCTATATCACGCGCCCTGCCGCGCGCGCCTCGTCGACCGCGCCGATCCTTCTCCGGCTGCCGAATCTCGCCTTCGAGACGCGCCCGCCGCCGGGCCGGGCGGTAAGATGGCGCCCTCCGCGGACACGAACACGGCTGGGGACCAACGATGGACGGGGCGAACACGCAAACGGGCTCGGTGGCGGAGGCGTTTCTGCGCGCGCTGAAGCGGCGCGGCGTCGACTACGTGCTCGCGAACGCGGGCACGGACTTCGCGCCCGTGATCGAGGCGCTCGTCGCGCTCGCGGGCCGCGGCGAGGCGATGCCGCAGTTCCTCACGATCCCGCACGAGAACCTCGCGGTCGCGATGGCGCACGGTTACTACCAAGTGGCCGGCAAGCCCGCCGGGCGTCATGGTCCACGTGACCGTCGGCACCGGCAACACGGTCTGCGCGCTGATGAACGCGGCGCGCGACAACGTGCCGCTGCTATTGATGGCGGGGCGCACGCCGCACACGCAGAGCGGGCCACATCGCGTCGCGCTCGGCGCCGATCCATTGGGGCCAGGAGAACTTCGACCAGGCCGGCATGGTCCGCGAATACACGAAGTGGGACTACGAGCTTCGGGCGGGGCAGCCGGTCGAGGAGATCGTCGGCCGCGCGCTCGACGTCGCGCTCGCGCAGCCGCGCGGCCCCGTCTATCTCACGCTGCCGCGCGAAGTGCTCGCGGATCGCGACCGCGTCGCGTCGCAACCGCTGCCCCCGACGGACCACGCCGCGCCGCAGCCGAGCGCGAGCCACATCGGCGAGATCGCGAAGCTCGTCGCGCGCGCCGAGCTGCCCGTGATCGTCACGGCGAACCTCGGCCGCGACTTCGGCGCCGTCGGCGCGCTCGCGGCACTGGCCGAGCGCTACGCGATCCCGGTCGCGCAGCCGCACGCGAGCTGCGTGAACCTGCCCGCGAGCCACCCGATGAACCTGGGCCATGCGGGCACCGAGCTCGTCGCGAAAGCCGACGTGATCATCGTCGCGGAGTGCGAGGTGCCGTGGTACCCGCGTTACGTGACGCCGCGCGCGGACGCGCACGTCGTGCATCTCGGCGCCGATCCTCTGTACGCGCGTTACCCGATCCGCTCGTTCCCGGCCGAGATCGTCGTGCCGGGCAACGCGCGCGCGGCGCTCGAGCTGCTCGACGCGGCGCTCGCCGACGCGAGCGTGAACCAGAATGCCGTCAAGCGCCGGCGGGGCACGATCGAGCAGATCAAGGCCACACTCGCACGCGCCGCGGCCGCGGCGCTCGAGAAGGCCCGCGGCGAAAAGCCGATCCGCTACGCCTACCTCGGCGACTGCCTACGTGCCGCGTTGCCGAAGAAGTCGACCGTCGTGATCGAGCTCGGCGTGCCGCCCGGACTCGCTCGCAGCTCGAGGAGCCCGGCAGCCTGCTCGGCGTGAGCATCGGCGGCGGGCTCGGTTTCGGGTTGGGCGCGTCGCTCGGCGCGAAGCTCGCGGCGCCGGACCGGATGATCGTGAGCACGGTCGGCGACGGCAGCTACATGTTCGGCAATCCGACACCGTTTCATCTCGTGTCGCGCGCAGCGAACCTCCCGACGCTCACGATCGTCTGCAACAACGGCCGCTGGCAGGCGGTCGACTCCGCGACGCGCGTCGTCTACCCGCAGGGCCTCGCGGCCGCCGCGAAGCCGATGCCGCTCGTCGAGCTGCAGCCGTCGCCGGAGTTCACGAAGGTGGCCGAGGCGTCGGACGCCTGGGCGCGCCGCGTCGACGACCCGGCCGACATGCCGCGCGTGCTCGAGGAAGCCATCGAGATCGTCGCCGGCGGGCGCCAGGCGCTGCTCGACGTGCGGATGGAGCACGGCGTCCGCTGACAGCCTTTCCGCGAAAATGGGGACATTCCTCATTTCGCTGCCGCGATCTTCGACGGTCCGCTCCCAGCCGACGCGAAATGAGGAATGTCCCCATTACGGTTGACTACAGCTCGCGGTCGCCCGACTCCGCGACGAGCCGCGCCTCCTCGAGCCGCTCCGGCGTGCCGACGTCGATCCAGACGCCGTCGTAGAACTGGCCGCGAAGCTCGCCGCGCTCTACGCCTAAATCGAGCACGGGCTTGAGCGGACGGCGCCCGGGCGAGAGCCCATCGAACAGCTTCGCGTCGAGCACGGCGACGCCGCCGTACGTGAGCCGCGGCTCCTGCACCGTGACGCTGCCGTCCTCGTCGAGACCGAAGTCGCCGCGCGCGTTGTGGGCCGGGTTCGGCACGAGCAGCAGTGTGCTGCGCCCCGCGGCTTGCGCCGCGAACGCGCGGAGATCGAGATCCGTGTAAACGTCGGAGTTCACGAGCAGGAATGCCCCGGAGCCGAGCCACGGCAGCGCGTGCACGATGCCGCCCGCGGTCTCGAGGGGCGGCTCGCCTTCCTCGCTGTACGTGATCGCGACGCCGAAGCGGCGGCCGTCGCGCAGGCGCGCGCGGATCTGCGCGCCGCGATACGAGAGGTTGATCACGACCTCGGGGAAACCGCTCGCCGCGAGGCGAGCGAGATGCCGCTCGACGAGCGGAACGCCGCCGACCGCGAGCAGCGGCTTCGGCTCGTTCGCCGTCAGCGCGCCCATTCGCTCGCCGCGACCGGCCGCGAGAATCATCGCTTTCATGCGTTGAAGGGGGTATGCGGTCTATGCCATTGTAGCCGCCTTTGCGACAGCATCCCGTGGTTTCATCTCGCCGCTGGTCATTCGCGATAGCCCTCGGCGTCGCGTTGGCTCGCCAATCATTCGCACAGGATCTCTGCTTGCCGGAGCCGCCGCCAGCGGCTGCGGTGAGCGCGGAGCCGGCCGACACTCCGCCCGCCAAACAGGACAAGACCATCGAGGTCGAGGCCAACCGCTTCGAGCTCAACCGCGACGCGCCGGCCGAGTTCTCGAACGGCGTCACGATCCACTACATGGGCGGCACGATCACGACGGAGAACGCGACCGTCGGCAGCGACAACCTCGAGGCGCTCGGCGCGGTGACGTTCTCCGGGCCAGACGTCACGGTGCGGGGGGAGAACGCGGAAGGCGACGCCACGGCCGAGACGCTCCAGTTCTCGTCCGCGAGCTTCGACCTGCCGAAACGCCCGGCACGCGGCTCGGCCGAGCAACTGAAGATCGCGACCGCGGGTTACATGTCGGCGTCGAACGTGCTGTTCACGACTTGCCCGGTCGACCACCCGTCGTGGGAATTGCATGCGCGCGACATCGCGTTCGACACGAACGCGGGCCTCGGCACGGCGCACGGGGTGAAGCTCGACTTCAAGGGGGTGCCGATCCTGTACTCGCCGTACTTCTCGTTCCCGATCGACGACCAGCGCAAGAGCGGCTTCCTGATCCCGAACATCGGTCAACGCGATCGCACCGGGCTCGACCTGTCGGTGCCGTACTACGTCAACATCGCGCCGAACCTCGACGACACCGTGCAACCGCGTTACATGAGCAAGCGCGGGCTCCAGGTGCGCAACGAGTTCCGCTACCTGATGCCGGGCACGACGGGGCAGCTCAACTTCGAATACCTGCCGAACGACAACGAGACCCACGAGACTCGCCAATACATCGACTTTCACCACCAGACTCACTTCGGCGACGACTGGCGGCTCAATGTCGGCATCGAGGACGTCTCCGACGACACCTACTTCGAGGATCTTGGCCGCAACCTCGCCGTCGCGAGCCAGACCCACCTGAATCGCTTCGTCGATCTCACCTATTACGCGCCCGCATGGTCGCTGCTGACGCGCGTCCAGGACTATCAGACGCTCGACTCGACGCTGACGGACGACGAACGCCCGTACCAGCGTCAGCCGCAGATGGTGTTCGCGGGCCGCTGGCTCGGCCCACGGATCGGTTTCGACGCCGTGACCGAGCTCGTGAACTTCGATCGCAACGTCGGCGTCACGGGCTGGCGGCTCGACTCGACCGAAGAGTTCAGCATGCGCTTCGCGCGCTCGGGCATGTATCTCACGCCCGCAGTCGCGTGGCGCCAGACGAACTATTGGCTCGATCAGGGCTCGCTCGCGCCGGGCAACGACAGCACGCTGTCGCGCGGCTTGCCCGTAGAGAGCCTCGACACCGGCATGCGCTTCGAGCGCGACGCCGGCGAGTCCGGCCGCATACAGACGCTCGAGCCGCGGATGCTCTATGTCCACGTGCCGTTCGTCGATCAGAGCCAGCTGCCCGTGTTCGACACGATCGTGCCGGACTTCAACCTGGTTCAGCTGTTCCGCAAATATCAGTTCGTCGGCCCCGACCGGGTCGCGGACACGGACCAGGTGAGCTTCGGCGTCTCGACGCGCATCATCGACGCGAACGGCGCCGAGCGGCTCACCGCGACGCTCGGCCAGACCCGCTACCTCGAGGCACAGCACGTGAGCTTGCCGGGCACGACGCCGAACAGCGCGAACGCGTCGGACTACGTCGCCGAGATGTCGCTCGACCGCGCAAGTCTGGAATCTCGACCTCGGCTTCCAGTGGAACAGCGAGACCGATTCGACCGGCGCGCGCGGAAACGCGCTTCGAGTACCGGCCGCAGAACGACCGGCTGTTCGGTTTCGGCTATCGCTTCCGCCGCGACCTGCTCGAGCAGGGCGACGTTTCGGTGGTCTGGCCGGTCACCGACAAGTGGCGAATCCTCGGCAGCTACAGCTATTCGTTCCTCGAGCAGCAAGCCCTCGAGCAGTTCGTCGGCTGGGAATACGACGCGTGCTGCTGGCGCTTCCGCGCCGTCGGCCGCCGCTACGTCGGCCGCACGGGCCAGCAAGACAGCTCGATCACGCTCCAGCTCGAGCTCAAGGGCCTGTCGCAGAAGTCGCAGCGCGAGCGGCGGCCGGAGGAGCTGCTCGACCGTGGTATTCTGGGGTACCGAAGCGTTTCCCAGACCGACAACAGCGGGCTATGAACTCCAACCTCGATACCTTCACGGGCGTTGCGGCGCGCGCGGCGCGCTGTTCTCGCGCCCTGCTCGGCGCGGCACGCCCTCGGCTCGAGCGCGCTCGCGCAAGACCGCGAGCTCGGCGCCGGCGGCGAGCTGCTCGACGGCGTGGCCGCGGTCGTCGACAACGGCGTGGTGCTCAAGAGCGAGCTCTCCGATCGCGTCGGCATCGTGGTCGGCAACATGCGCAAGCAGCAGGAGCAGCAGCCGGCCGAGCAGCGCCGCCAGCTGCCGCCGCATGCCGGTCATCGAGCAGCAGGTGCTCGATCAGCTCGTGCTGCGCGAGCTACAGCTGCAGCGCGCGAAGAAGGTCGGCATCACGGTCAGCGACGACATGCTCAACAACGCGCTCGTCGCGCGTCGCCGAGAATCTCGGCTACACGCTCGAGGAGCTGCCGACCGTGCTCGCGGCGCGAGAACGTCGAGCTACTCGCAGTACCGCGAGGACAGCCGCCAAGATCTGATGATCGAGCAGCTCCAGCAGCGCGACGTGATCAACCGCATCAGCATCAGCCCGCGCGAGCTCGAGCTCTGCCTCGCCGCGCGCGAAGCGAACCAGACCAACACGTTCGACTACAACATCTCGCACATCTTGATCAGCATTCCCGGCAACGCGACGCCGGAGCAGATCGAGGCCGGCGCGCAAGAAGATCGATGAGATCTACTCGCGTCTCGAGGCGCGGCGAGGACTTCGCGCGGCTCGCGGTCGCCACGTCGCAGGCGCAGACGGCGCTCGACGGCGGCAGCCTCGGCTGGCGCAAGGGCTCGCAGCTGCCGACGCTGTTCGCCGATACGGTCGTGAAGATGCAGCCCGGCGAGTATCTCGAAGCCGATTCAGAGCGCGGCGGGCTTCCAGATCGTGAAGCTCAACGAGATGCGCGGCGCGCAGCGCACGACGGTCCAGCAGGTGCACGTGCGCCACATCCTGCTCAAGCCGAGCCAGGTTCTGGACTCCGCGGCCGCGAAGCAGAAGATCATCGGCATCCGGCAGCAGATCTTGGCGGGCGCCGACTTCGCGACGCTCGCGCACGCGCAGTCGGAGGATCCCGGCTCCGCCACCGAAGGCGGCGACCTCGGCTGGATTTCCCCGGGCGAGATCGTGCCCGAGTTCGAGAAGGCTCTCGACGCTTTGCCGCTGCACCAGCTCAGCGAGCCGATCCAGACCCGCTACGGCTGGCACATCGCCGAGGTGCTCGATCGCCGCGAGCACGACACGACGGATGAGGTCAAGCGCGACGAATGCGCGCGCTCGGTCCGCCAGAGCAAGGCCGAGGAGGAGCGAGAGCTGTGGCTGCGCAAGCTGCGCGACCAGGCTTACGTCGACATCCGCCGTTAGCCCACGCGCGCTAGCCTCCCGCGGCGGCCCTCGCAGGGCGCGAACCCCGTGACGACCGAGCTGCCCGTCATCGTCGTGAGCTCCGGCGAGCCCGCCGGCATCGGGCCCGACATCTGTCTCGGGCTCGCGAGCCATCACATCGGCGCGCGTCTCGCCGTGCTCGGCGATCACGGGCTCTTCGCCGACCGCGCGCGCAAAATCAGCGCGCGCGTGCACCTTCGCGACTGCGATACCGTCGCACAGGTCGGCCCGCATCTGATCGGGAGCGTCCAGGTCTTGCCCGTCGCGCTCCGCGCGCCGGTCGTCGCCGGCCGGCTCGACGTCGCCAATGCCGCGTATGTCCTCGACATGCTTCGCCGCGGCGCCGCGCTCTGCAGCGCCGGCGCGGCGCAGGCGCTCGTGACGGCGCCCGTGCAGAAGAGCGTCATCAGCGAGTCCGGTATCGGGTTCTCGGGGCATACGGAGTTCCTCGCCGAGCTCACGCGTGCGCCGCTGCCCGTGATGTTGCTCGCGGGCAAGTCACTGCGCGTGGCGCTCGCGACCACGCATCTGCCGTTGCGCGCGGTGCCCGCCGCGCTCGAGGCCGGGAAGCTCGAGCAGCTTCTGCGGATCGTCGAGCGCCGAGCTCGAAGAGCCGTTTCCGCATCGAGCGGCCGCGGATTCTCGTGCTCGGGCTGAATCCGCACGCGGGCGAGGGCGGTACGCTCGGCGACGAGGAGCAGCGCATCATCGAGCCGGTCGTGCGCAAGCTCGCCGCGGAAGGTCTCGCCGTCGCCGGCCCGGTCTCGGCCGACACGGCGTTCACGCCGGAGTCGCTCGAGACCTGCGACGTCGTGGTCGCGATGTACCACGACCAGGGCTTGCCCGTGATCAAGGCGCTGTCGTTCGGCGAGATCGTGAACGTGACGCTCGGCCTGCCGATCGTGCGCACGTCGGTCGACCATGGCACCGCGCTCGCGCTCGCGGGAACGCGGTCGAGCGCGCGACGCGAGCCTGCTCGCCGCCGTCGAGCTCGCGATCGACCTGTCCCGCGCGCCCGCGTGAGCGCGCACGTGCGCGCCAAGAAGCGCCTCGGCCAGCACTTCCTGCACGATCCCGCGGTCCTGCGCCGCCTCGTCGGCGCGATCGGGCCCGCGCGCGCGGACCGAATGGTCGAGATTGGCCCGGGCCGCGGCGCGCTCACCGGCCTGCTGCTCGAGCGGCTCGAGCGGCTCGACGTGGTCGAGATCGACCGCGACCTCGCGGCGGCCCTGCCGGAAAGCCTCGGCAACGCCGAAGGCCTCGTCGTGCACACGGCCGACGCGCTCGACTTCGACTTCGGCGCCCTCGCCGCCGGCCCGGGTTCTTTGCGCGTCGTCGGCAATTTGCCCTACAACGTCTCGACGCCGCTGCTGTTTCACCTGCTTCAGTTCCGCGACTCGCTCCGCGACCTGCACGTGATGCTCCAGCGCGAAGTCGTCGAGCGCATGACGGCGCGCCCCGGCGGCAAGGACTACGGCCGGCTCACCGTGATGCTCGCCGCGGCCGCCCGCTGCGACGCACTGTTCGACGTTGGGCCCGGCGCCTTCTCCCCGCCGCCCAAAGTGTGGTCCACCGTGGTCCGGATCACTCCGCAGACCCCCGACTTCGCGATTCCGGACCGCGCGCGCTTCGCTGCTCTGGTCGCGCGGCTCTTCTCGATGCGCCGCAAAACCCTTGCCCGCTCCCTCAAAGGACGGATCACCGCAGCGCAAATCACGGCGGCGGAGATCGACCCGACGGCGCGCCCGGAGACCCTCGCGCCCTCCGACTTCGCGAAGCTCGCCGCTCTCGACGCAGAACCGTAACCGTTGTTAGTGTTCGTCCCCGGCACGACGAGACATCCGGCGCGGGCGGGCGGATCGACATGCAACGTGGCGGAAATGGGGACATTCCGCATTTCGGGGACAGACGCTTTTGGGCCACGCAATGTCATGCCCCCCGAAATGCGGAATGTCCCCATTTCCGCCGAGCCGCAGGGACGGGGAAGAACACTAACAACGGTGACCACGACTCCATGGCGCTCTACGCGATCGGTGACATCCAGGGCTGCGGCGCGGCGTTCGACGCGCTGCTGCGCAAGCTCGCGTTCCGCCCGTCGCGCGACCGCCTCTGGCTCGTCGGCGACCTCGTCAATCGCGGCCCCGATTCGCTGCGCGTGCTGCGCCGGGTCATGAACCTCGGCCGCAGCGTGACCTGCGTGCTCGGCAACCACGACCTGCATCTGCTCGCGACCGTTGCCGGGCGGCGCGAGCTGTCGCCCGCCGACACGTTCGCGCAGGTGCTCAGCGCCCCGGACGCCGAGCACATCGTCGACTGGCTCCGCCACCGGCCGCTGCTGCACCACGACGCCCGCGCGAAACGCGTGCTCGTGCACGCCGGCATCCCGCCTACCTGGACCGTGCAGCAGGCGCGCGCGCAGGCGCGCGAAATCGAGACCCTGCTGCGCGGGCCGAAGTGGCGCGCCTCGCTGCGAACGATGTACGGCAACGAACCCACCGTCTGGAGCCGCAAGCTCGATCGCGAGGAGCGCCGGCGCTATACCATCAACGCGCTCACGCGGATGCGCTATTGCGATCGGCGCGGGCGCCTCGACTTGAGCGAGTCGGGCCCGCCCGGCTCGCAGCCGAAGGGACTCAGGCCTTGGTTCGACGTCGACAACCGGCGCTCGCGCAACGTGCACATCTTTTTCGGTCACTGGGCGGCGCTCGGGCTCATGCGCCGGGCCGACGTCACGGCGCTCGACAGCGGCTGCGTTTGGGGCGGCTGCCTCACGGCGGTACGGCTCGATAAACCTGCGCGCCCGATCAAGGTCCAATGCACGAGCGCGATGCTGCGCGGCGACGGTGACTCGGAACGCGGACAACCGTCGCGCCATCGATAGTTTTCGGCATAATGCCCAACCGCGGCGCGGTCCGCCCGGGCCAAGGCGACGGAGGTGCGCCATGAGCGTGACGATGCCGTTCAAGTTGCTCGACTGGATCGACGACAACCGCGAGTTCCTGAAGCCGCCCGTTTGCAACAAGCAGATGTTCGAGAGCGGCGACTTCATCGTGCAGGTGGTCGGCGGCCCGAACTCGCGCGCGGACTATCACCTCGACGAGGGACCGGAGCTGTTCTATCAGGTCGAGGGCGAGATGCTGCTGAAGACCGTCCAGGACGGCGACTTCGTCGACATCCCGATCGGCGAGGGCGAGATCTTCCTGTTGCCGCCGCGCGTGCCGCATTCGCCGCAACGCTTCAAAGACACCGTCGGAATCGTCGTCGAGCGCAAACGCGCGCCGAACGAGCTCGACGGCTTCATCTGGTTCTGCCCGAAGTGCGCGAACAAGCTGCACGAGGAGTTCCTGCACGTCTCGGACATCGTGAAGGACCTGCCTCCCGTGTTCGACCGGTTCTACGCGGACGCCTCGGCGCGCACCTGCAAACGCTGCGGCACCGTCGTGCCGCCGAGGTAGCCGTGCTCGCACGCGACTCCGGCCGCGGCGCGGCGGGCGCCCGTGCGCTCGACGAGCTCGGCGCGTTCCGCGCCCGTTTCGCGCTGCCGAAGGACGGCCGCAGCACGCTCACGTATCTATGCGGCCACTCGCTGGGGTTGATGCCGCGAACCGCGCGTCCCGCGGTGGACGCCGAGCTCGCGCGTTGGGCCGAGCGCGGCGTCGAAGGGCACTTCGGAGCCGGTGGCTGGCTCGACTATCACGAACGCTTCGCGGCGCCGCTCGCCGCGCTCACCGGCGCCTACCGCGACGAAGTCGTCGCGATGAACACGCTCACGGTCAACCTGCACCTGATGCTCGTGAGCTTCTTCCGTCCGACGAAGCGGCGCTTCAAGATCCTGATCGAGCGCGACGCGTTCGCCTCCGATCGCTATGCCGTGCAATCGCAGCTGCGCTTCCACGGCCTCGATCCGCGCGACGCGCTGCTCGAGCTCTCGCCGCGGCGCGGCTCCTTCGAGCTTGATTTCGATCGGCTCGAAGAACTGCTCGAGCGCGACGGCGAGCGGATCGCGCTGATCCTCTTGCCCGGCGTGCAGTACTTGAGCGGGCGAGCGACTCGACATCGGCGCGCTCACGCGCCTGGCGCGACGTCACGGCTGCGCGATCGGCTTCGACCTCGCGCACGCGATCGGCAACGTGCCGCTCGCGCTGCATCGCGATGCACCGGACTTCGCGGTCTGGTGCAGCTACAAGTACTTGAACGCGGGACCGGGCGCGGTCGGCGGCTGCTTCGTGCACCGGCGCGCCGCGGCCGCCGCGCAGCTGCCGCGCTTCGAAGGGCTGGTGGGGCCACGACGTGCAGCGACGCTTCCTGATGGAACGTCAGTTCGCGCCGCTGCGCGGCGCGGATGGCGTGGCAGCTCAGCAATCCGCCGATCCTCTCGCTCGCCCCGCTCGCGGCGTCGCTCGCGCTGTTCGCCGAAGCGGGTTTCGCGCGCCTGCGCCGGAAGTCCGTCGTCGCTCACGGGCCGTCTGCTCGAGCTGCTCGACGCCGAGCTGGGCTGCCGCGCTGCGGATCTTGACGCCGCGCGATGCCGGAGCGACGCGGCGCCCAAGTCGCGCTGCGCTTCGACCCGCCGCCGCGGCGCGCCGCGGAGTTCGCGAAACGGCTGCGCGCCGCGGGCGTCGTCGCGGACTGGCGGTCGCCCGACGTGCTCCGGCTCGCGCCGGTGCCGCTGTACAACCGCTTCGAGGACGTGCACGCCGCCGTGCGCGCACTGAAGCGCACGCTCGACGCATGAGCTCGGCCGCGAGCGTGCGCATCGCGATCATCGGCGGCGGCCCGGCCGGCAGCCTGCTCGCGATCTTGCTCGCGAAGCGCGGCTTCGAGCCGGTCGTCGTCGAGCGCAGCGCGCCGTTCACGCGCGTCGGCGGCGAGCGGCGGCCGCTCGATCAACCTCGCGCTCGCGGCGCGCGGCATCGACGCGCTGCGTCGCGCCGGCGTCGACGGCTACGTCCGCGACCTGATGATCCCGATGCGCGGCCGGATGATCCACGACCTCGACGGGCGGCCAGCGTTTCCTCGCCTACGGCCAGCGCGCGGCGCGAGGAGATCTACTCCGTATCGCGCGCGGCGCTGAACACGCTGCTGTATCGGCTCGCGGCGGAGCGCCACGGCGTCGAGTACCGGTTCAACGACGCGCTGCGTCGACGTCGACGCGACGAGCGGCGACCCGATCGTCGAGGCCGCGGGCACGCGCACGGCGCTCGACGTCGACGTCGTGTTCGCGGCCGACGGCGCGGGCTCCGAGGTGCGCCGCGCGCTCGCCGAGTCCGGCTCGATCGAGGCGCACGAGGAGCTGCTCGACCACGGCTACAAGGAGCTCACGATCCCGCCCGACCGCGCGCGGCGACTTCGCGCTCGAGCCCGGCGCGCTGCACATCTGGCCGCGCGGCGGCTTCATGCTGATCGCGCTGCCGAATCCGGACAACAGCTTCACGGCGACGCTGTTCCTGCCGCACGACAGGCGAGAACTCCTTCGCCGCCGTGAGTCGACGAGCTGCGTGGACAGGCTTCTTCCGCCGCGAGTTCGCCGACGCGGCCGCCGTTGATGCCCGCGCTGCACCGCGATTACGCGAGCCATCCGACCGGCGTGCTCGGCACCGTGCACGTGCCGGCCGTGGAGCTGCCGGGAAGATCCTGCTCGTCGGCGACGCGGCGCACGCGATCGTGCCGTTCCACGGCCAGGGCATGAACGCGGCGTTCGAGGACTGCGTCGTGCTCGACCGGCTGCTCGAGCAGCGCTCCGCGGACGGCGCCGGCGGTTGGTCCGAAGTGTTCGCGGACTTCGAGCGCCTGCGCGCGCCGAACACGCGCGCGATCGCCGAGATGGCGATCGAGAACTACCAGGAGATGCGCGACGAGGTCCGCGACGCGAAGTTTCAGCTGCGCGCGGAGCTCTCGTTCGAGCTCGAGCGGCGGTTCCCGGGGCGCGTTCATTCCGCGCTACTCGATGGTGATGTTCCATCCGGAAATCTCGTACGCCGAGGCGCAGCGCCGCGGCGCGGTGCAGGCGCGGATCCTGCGCGAGCTCACCGCCGCCGCGGACACGCTCGCGGACGTGGACTTCGCACGCGCGGCGAAGCTCGTCGAGAGCGAGCTCTAGGGACGACCCTGGCCGCGCAAACGGTCTGTGGGGATCGACAACCGACCTCGAGGCGCACGGCGGGCTTCTCCTGCGCCTTGCACCGGCGGCGCGTCGCTCTCTACTATCGGCACGTCCCGCCGCCCGCGTGTCGCGGCGCATAACAACAAGGGGGCTTCAGATGAATCACGACTTCCCGGCTCGACCCACGTTGGCGGCCTTCAGTGCCGCCGTCGTCCGGCTCCGCGGCCTGCGCCGCCGCCGTCCCCCGCGCCGCAGCCTTCGCCGTCGCCATGCTCGGTGCCGCCATCCTCGTTGCCGCCGCACCCGCGCACGCGCAGAGCGCGAGCGCCGACTGCCCGCTCGGCCGCAGCCTGCTGCTCGTGAACGGCAAGATCCACACGATGGACGCGCGCGACAGCGTCGTCTCGAGCGTGCTGACCGACGGCAACCGCGTTCGCGGCGGCCGGCGGCAAGACGCAGCCGGGCCGTGCATCGCAGCGCATCGACCTGCACGGGCCGCACGGTCGTCCCGGGCCTCATCGACAACCACAACCACGTCGTGCTGCTCGGGCTTACGTCCCGGCCACGACACGCGGCTCGAGAACGCGGACTCGATCGCCGACGTGCTCGCGACGCTCGGCGCGAAGGCGAAGGACGCTGCCGGCCGGCGAGTGGATCACTTCGATCGGCGGCTTCGACATCAACCAGTTCACGCCGCGCGCCCGCGCCCGTCGCGTTTCCCGACGCTTGCCGGAGCTCGACACCGTCACGCCGAGCCATCCGGTCTTCATCCAGCAGTCGTTCGCGGGCCCGTCCGTGACGAACAGCCTCGGCAAGGCATTCTTCGAGAGCAAAGGCATCGAGGTCGGCGCCGACGGCGCGCTCGCGGGCGGCTTCCAGACGCCGAACTCGACGACGCGCGCGCTGTTACGCGCTGCGGCAGATGCAGACGCTCGACGACATGAAGCGCGGCACGCTCGACGCGCATGCGCTACGCCGCGAGCCTCGGCGTCACGACGCATCTCGACGAAGGCGCGTTCCCGGCCGCGGGCTACGACGTCGACGGCGCCGCGCATGCCGACGAGTACCACGCGTACGACGCGCTGCTCGCGCTCTTTCACGAGGGCCGGCTGATCAACCGCTATCGGCTCGACTTCCTGACCATGGAAGCCGACGTGAACACGCCGCACCTGAAGGCGCGGCTCGCAGAACGCGTTCCCGAAGTTCGGCGCCGACATGCTGAAGACCGTCGGCATCGGCGAGTTCACCGCGGGCGACAGCGCGATCATCGGCGCCGCGACGCCCGCGTGGGAGAACGGCACGCGGCTCGTCGCGCGAAGCCGGCTGGCGCAACGAGAACCACTCGCTGACGCCGGCGGACTACAAGGTGATCATCGACGGCTGGGAGAAGATCAACGCGTCGCTGCCGCCGCCCGGCATCACGCAGCTGCGCTGGGTCGTCGCGCACGTGCCGTTCATCACGCGCGAGTACGCCGAGAAGCTCAAGGCGCTCGGCGGCGGCGTGAGCGTGCTCGGCGGCTGGCGCTACATCAGCGGCACCGCGCAGCAGAACGGGCCGCCGTTCAAGATGCTCAAAGACAGTCGGCATCCCGATGGGCATGAGCTCCGACGGCATGCAGATCTCGCCGATGAACCCGTGGCTCGGGCTCTACTACGTCGTGACCGGCAAGAACGCGCGCGGCGAGCTCATCAACGCGGGCCAGACGCTCGAACGCGCAACGACGCGATCCATCTCTACACGGCCGCGAACGGCTGGTTCCTCGGCGAGGAGAAGCTGCTCGGCACGATCGAGCCCGGCAAGTACGCCGATCTCGTCGTGCTCAGCGGCGACTATTTCGATCGCGACGGCCGTATCGGACGAGGCGATCAAGAAGATCCACTCGGTGCTGACCGTCGTCGACGGCAAGATCGTGCACGGCGATCCGGGCAAGCTGTAACCCCGGCACCCGCGGCCCATCGCGACACCGTTGGACGGGCGGCGTAGCGCTTCCGGCCGCTGCGCGTTCGCGAAATGCGTTAGCGCAGCCCCTCGATGATCTCGCGCACCTTCGGATTCTGCATCAGAGCTACGATCTTCGGGTTGCGCGTGAGGGCCGCGTAGTCGTTCGCGGCGATCGCCTTCATGACTTCCGGATCGGAGAGGACCGCGAGCACTTCGGGGTCGCTTTGCAACGCCAACACGGTCTCGAGCAGCTTAGGATCGGCGGCGATTTGCGACTTCGCGGCATCGAGCGGATCGGCCCCGGGTGAGGCTCCCTTCGCCGGTTGCGCGGCTTCGGGCGCGCTCGGGGGCTTGCCGCTCTCGTCGATCGATCGAACGTCTTCTGCGCGCACGTGTAGCGTGCCGACCGAAGCCGTCTCGATGGTGTAGACGCCGTCTTGCAACGACTTCACTTCGCCCTGGATCACGGTTCCGTCTCGCAAGACGACCGTTGCGGCAGACGCCACGCCGCAGCAGGCCAGAGAGCTCGTGATGACGAGCGACCGAGCAAGGGACGACGAACCGAACGGGAATCCGATACGCATAGCGGCAGTTTACGCGGCGGAGCCTGGCGTGGCGCTACAAATACGCCATGAGCGCGCTCAAGCGAACAGGATCCAGCAGAGCAGCGCGCCGACCACGGTCATCGACAGCCCCCACGCGAGCAGCTGGTTGAAGAGCTTGCGGCTCTCCTCGCCCGCGGGCACGCCCGCGATGCAGAGCGCGCCGATCGTCGACAGCGGCGACACGTCGACGAGATGGCCCGCGATGTTCATCGTCGACGCGATCGACGAGCGCGCTGCCGCCGCCGAGCTTCTCGATGAGCCCCGGCACCGTCGGCAGAAACGCGGGCAGCACGACGCCCGACGTGCTCGAGTACGCGGACACGAGGCCGATGATGAAGCCCAGGAACGGAATCACGGTCGCCTGCGTCGCGATGCTCGACAGCAGGTTCGTGAAGATCTCCATGCCGCCGGTCTTCTCGAGCAGGCCGATCAGGACCGTGACACCGCAGACCATCAGGATCGTGCTCCACGGCATTTTCTTGATCGCGTCGCCGTCGTCCGCCGCGCGCAATAGCGACAGCAGCACTGCGGCCGCGAACGCGGCCATGCCGATGTTGAAGCCGCCGAAGATCACGCCGAGGATCAGCACGCGCGATCATCCCGATCGTCGTCGCCTGGTGACGGTCGAGGTTCTGCACGGGCTCGGCCGCCATCTCGACGCGGTCCGCACGCACGAGCAGCTTCGCGCCGCCGAAGATCAGGTACCCGCCGAAAGCGACGATCGAGTGCGCCAGCATGTTGAACAGCCACGAGTAGATCTCGTGCCCGCCGAGCCCGATCCGGTTCATGAGCCCCGTCACGATGATGCCGGTCGGCGCGATCGGCGACAGCGAGCCCGAGTTGCAGCCGTTGCCGACCATGATCGCCATCAGGAACGGCGAGATGTTCATCCGCAGCGCCGTGGCCATCGCCATCGGCGCGAGAAGTCCCGTCGTCGCGATGTTGCCCGGGCCGGCCGACGCGAGCGCCGCACCGAGCGCGAAGTACATGATCGGCACGAGCCCGACGCGCCCGCGGCACAGCCGGACCGCGTTGTGCGCGACGATGTCGAGCGTGCCGTTCACGCGCGCCTGGCTGAACAGCAGCGTCACGCCGCGAGCGTGAGGAACAGGTCGATCGGAAAACCCGCGGTGACCTCGCGCAGCGGCAAGTGTCCGAAGTAGACGCCGATCACCCACGCGAGCGCGATCGCGAGCAGGCCCACGTTCAGGCGCGACGTGCAGCTCAGCACGATCGCGAGCGCGAGCGCGCCGAGTGTCATTTCCCCCAGGCTCATTCGATATTCTTCTTCTTGGTCAGTCGATTCGTGGCTGAGGAGTCTGCGACACTTCCTCGTGGCCTGGTACGCGGAGGCCTTTGCCGAGCTTCGAGTTCCAGAGCCCGTACACGAAGTAGAGCAGCACGCCGCCGATGAGATAGACGACGAAGAAGTTGCGCGTGGTCGCGCGCGCCATCAGCGACATCAGCAGGAACAGGCACATCACGGCGCCGAGAATCGGCGTGATCGGAAACAGCGGCGTCTTGAACGGCCGCGGCACCTCCGGCCTCGCATAGCGCAGATAGATGACCGTGAAGCAGACGATCGAGAACGCGAGCAGCGTGCCGACGTTCGTGAGGCTCGCGAGCTCGTCGAGGCCCATGAAGCCCGCGAACGCGGCCGCGATCAGCCCGACGATCAGCGTGTTGATCCATGGCGTCTTGAACTTCGGATGCACGCGCGCGAACACGGGCGGAATCAGCCCGTCGCGCGCCATCGTGTAGAAGATGCGCGTCTGACCGTAGAGCAGCACGAGCATGACCGACGACAGCCCGCAGATCGCGCCGATCTTCACGAGCACGGCGAACCACGGCAGCCCGATCTGGTTGACGGCCTTCGCGATCGGCGCCGCGTCGTTCAAATCCGTGTACGGCACGATGCCGACGAGCACGCCGGCCGTCAGGATGTAGAGGACCGTGCAGATGACCAGCGATCCCAAGATGCCGATCGGCATGTCGCGCCGCGGGTTGTGCGACTCGGCGCCCGCGGTCGAGACGGCCTCGAAGCCGATGTAAGCGAAGAAGATCGTCGCGGCGGCCGTGATGATGCCCGGGATCCCGTACTTGCCCGTGGTCTGGGCCGTGAGCACGTCCCATAGCGACGCGCCGATCTCGCTCCATAGACCTGAGCTCTGCCCCGCGGGCGCCGGCGGGTCGAGCGGCGGGATGCAGCGGCGACCAGAGATGCGTGTTCACGAAGAACGCGCCGATCACGATGAACGCGACGACGACCGTGAGCTTGATCGCGACGACGACGTTGTTCACGAGCGCCGACTCCGAGACGCCGAGCACGAGGAGCCAGGTCACGGCGGCGATCGCGAGCACGGCCGGCAGGTTCACGAGGCCGGTCCCGACCGTTGCGCCGGTCGCGAAGTCGCTGACCGGCGTGTTGAGCGCGCCGCGCAGCCCGGGCGCGACGTTGATCCCGAGGTCGTGCAGGAAGCTCGTCACGTAGCCGGACCAGCCGACCGCCACCGTCGCGGCGGCGAGCCCATACTCGAGCACCAGCAGCACACCCATGATCCACGCGGCGAGCTCGCCGAGCGACGCGTACGAATACGAATACGCCGAGCCCGAGACCGGGATCGTCGATGCGAGCTCGGCATAGGAAAGCGCGACGAGCGTGCAGAGCGTGCCGGTGATCACGAACGAGATCATGATCGCGGGGCCCGCGAACTGCGCGGCCGCGCGGCCGGTCAGCACGAAGATACCGGTGCCGATGATGCAGCCGATGCCGAGCAGCACGAGGTTGAGCGCGCCGAGCGATTTTTTCAGCTCGCCGTGCTCGTGCTCGGCATGCATCTGCTCGACCGATTTGCGCGCGAACAAGCGCGCGAGACCCTTCGCCATCAGACCCTACTCCCCTACCCCTTAGGCCGTCGTCGCGTCGGTTTCCGCTGCCGGCACGCGCAGCTCAGGCCCGCTCCGATCGTGCCCTCAGCACTTCGACCAGGATCGGGACGAGCGACAACAATATGACAGCAACGATCACGAGACCGAAATTCTGCTTCACGATCGGCGCGTTGCCGAAGAAATAGCCGAGCAAGCCGAATCCGCATACCCAGAATATCCCGCCGCCGATGTCGAAGGCGAGGAAGCGCAGGTAGCTCATGCGGCCGATTCCCGCGACGAACGGCGAGAACGTGCGGACGATCGGCATGAAACGCGCGAGCACGACGGTCTTGCCGCCGTGCCTCTCGTAATAGCGCTTCGTCTGCAGCAAGTATTCGCGCTTCAGCCAACGGCTGTCTTCGGTGAACACGCGCGGGCCGACGCCTCGCCCGATCCAGTAGTTCATGTTGTCGCCGATGATCGCCGCGGCGCCGAGCAGCACGAGCACCGCGCCGAGATCGAGGACTCCGGCCGCGGCGAGCGCGCCGGTCGCGAACAGCAGTGAGTCGCCGGGTAGGAACGGCGTGACGACGACGCCGGTCTCGAAGAACACGATCAGGAACAGGATCGCGTAGATCCAAGGTCCATAGGCCATCGAGAGATCGAGCAGATGGCGGTCGATGTGCAGGAACGCTTCGAACGCCGACGTGAGGACATCCATGCGCGACTCTATACCGGGCCGACGGCGCAGGTCATCGACGGACGACGTCGATCTCGTAGAGCTGGGGCCAGTTCTTGCCCGTCACGTAGATCTTGCGCTTCGCCGCGTCGTACGCGATGCCGTTCAGCACGTCGTCGCCGCCGCGCGCGGAATGGGGGTAGATGTCGGCGAGGTCGATCCAACCGAGCACCCGGCCGTCGGCCGGCGAAATCCGCGCGATCCGGTCGTCGTACCAGACGTTCGACCAGATCTCGCCGTCGATGAATTCGAGCTCGTTGAGCTTCGCCACGGGCTCGTCGCCGTCGTGCACCGTGATCTCGCGCTGCGTCTTGAACGTCGCCGGATCGAGGAAGCGCAGCGTCGCCGTGCCGTCGCTCAGGATCAGATGCTCGCCGTCGTGCGTGAGCCCCCACCCCTCGGTCGGATACTGAAAAGTCTGCACGACGTTGAACGTGTCGAGGTCGTAAACGAACGCGAGCCCGCTCTTCCAGGTGATCTCGTAGAGCTTGTTGCCGAGAATCGTGATGCCCTCGCCGAAGTACTCGCGCTCGATCGCGTGAATCTTCTCGACGCGGCCGGTCGCGAGATCGACCCGCCGGATCGACGACGCGCCATACTGGCCCGTGCCTTCGTACAGCCGGCCGCGGTCGATCACGAGCCCTTGCGTGAACGCGTTCGGGTCGTGCGGATAGGCCGCGACGACCTTGAACCCGTAGAGCTGCGGGCCGCGATGCGCGAGCTGCGCCCACGCCGCGACACCGACCGCAGCCGCCGCGACCACGGCCGCCCCAACCGCACAGCCATGCGCGCGAGCGCGAGCCGCTCGCCGCGGTGCTGGGGGAGCTTGGCTTCGCGAGTTGGTCAGACATGGCCGCGTAGCTTCGCAAACCGACCGCGCTCGCGGCAAGCACAATAGTGGTTCGCCGAGCCGTTGAGTCGGCGTACGCCTCCAAGGAGCCTCACGGTGGCTCGCCGTGAGGCGAGCCAGCCTACTGCCGCTGGTCGGGATTCACGACGCGCCGATGGTCGGCGACTTCCTTCAGAAAATCGAGGATCTCGCTCGAGGTGTAATGACGCGACAGGCTCGAGCTCGCCGCGTCGCGTGTCGCAAATCGGACGGCCATCGGAGGAGAAGAACACCGCGAGCGGGATTCCGTTGACAGGCGCGACGCCGAGATCGCGAGCGACGGCGGCATTCTTGTCGAACTCGCCCACGTCGACGTTGACGATCTCGAACTTCCGATTCGCGTATTCGCGCGTGACGGGATCCTCGAGGTCCTTGTGCAGCGTGAGACAGTCCGGGCACCAGTTCGCGCCGAACGTGACCATCACCATCTTGCCGTTGGCCGCGGCGCGCGCTTTCGCGTCGGCGATGTCGCGGCGCGCGTCGGCCGTCGCGCTGTACGGCAAGTGCGCGCGATCGACACCCCACTGCGCGTAGAACGCGTCGTCGGCCGAGCCTCGGTGGTAGTACACCCCGGTCGCGCCGATCGCCGCGGCGAATACCAGCGCGACCGCCGTCCAGACGACGGCACGCACGCTCGCCGCACGGCGCGGCTTCTGGCTTTCGGACCCGGGGCTCATAGGGCCGAAACGATACACCCGACCGTTCGGCGCCGCTCCGGGCTTGACCATTCTTCAGCAGGTCTAGAGCGGCACGCGCGCGACGGCGGTGTACGTCTGGCCCGTGGCCGTGCTGTACGCGAACGTCTTGCCGTCGGGCGCGATCGTGAGGTCGCTCACGCGCGGCGCGTCGTAGAGCGCCTCGACCTCGCCGTCCGCCGCCCGCCGGATCACGATCACGCCCATCGCGCGGCCGGTCGCGTCGTAAGCTTTCGGCGCCTCGTAGCTCAGCACGAACTCGGCCGTAGGCGAGATCTCGACGAGGTCGAGGTTCACGGACTCCGGCGCGCCGGATCCGCCGTCGGTGTCCGGCGGCACGAGCGGCACGGACCATAAAACGCGGTCGGTTGTGAGATCGCGCGCCTCGATGCGGCCGTCGTTCATCGATACGCCGGCATACGGCACGGGGCCGAGCGGCGCGACGCGGCGCATCGTGCGCTTCGAGCCCACGATGTTGCGTGTGAGGTGCCAGTCGGCAGTGCTCCAGACACGGACGCCGAACGTCTGCCGATCGTCGATCTGCGTGATGCTCATGGCGCGAAAGCTTCCGCCGTCGGACGAGAAGGTCACTTGCGCGATCGAAGCGACCGCGTCGAGGTTCACGGGCTCGCCGCGCGCAAGATCGACGACGCTCGACGACGCCTCCGAGCCCACTGCGCCAGTCGGGCAGCCCCCGCGTGCCCTGGAACGCGAGGTAGCGCTCGTCGGGCGAGAACGCGGCGGCGGTGATCGCGCCGCAAGCGCCGTCGCACCAATGACGCACCGGCTCCTTGCCGGCCTCGAAAACCTCGGCGTTCCCCATGAGGCCGAGCGCGACGTTGCCGCTCGAGAGACACCGCGAGCGAGAAAGGCATGACGGACGACGGGTCGAGCCTGAAGTCGCGTACCGTCTTGCCGCTGCGCGCTTCGACGACGCGCACGCGGCGCGAATCGTGGATCGCGAAGTAGCGGCCGTCGGGCGAGAACGCGTTGAGCGACGTCGCCGGTCGCGCCGCGCTCGAGCCCGATGCCCCGGCATTCGCCACACGATCGACAGTCCCGCGGGCGTATCCGCGGGCTCTGCGCCTCGAGCGGCGAACGAGAGCGCCGCGCCGAGCACAGCGGCGCAAGCGAGCGCCGCGCCCATCCCACTATTCGTGCTCATGCTCCGCGTGCCGGCCGCGCAGCCGAGCGCGGCGTCGTCCTCTTCGCTGCGCGAACTGCAGCTCGACGCCGTTGCCGGCGGGATCGCGAAAGAAAAGCTGCTCTGGCCCGTGAGCGGAACGTGCGCGGTCCGGTATTCGATGCCGAGCGCCGCGAGCCGCTCCTCGAACTCGCGCTGGCCGGTGCAATCGAACGACGCGTGGTTGAACGTGCCCGAGACCGGCGCGTCGCAGACTCTCGCCCGCGTCCGCTTCGCCGAGATGCAGCACGGGCCGCTCGCCCGCGTAGAGCCAATAGCCGAAGCGGCGAAACGGCGGGCGCGGGCCGACCGTGAGCCCGACGACGTCGCGATAGAACGCGCAGAGCTCGTCGAGCAGCGCGCGCGGCGCGCGCAAGTTGTAATGATCGAACGCGCGGACCGGCATGCCGCTAGCGCTCGCGCGCGGCGCGCAGGCAGTCGAGCGTCGCGTCGTGCAGCGCACCGTTCGAGAATACCGCGCCGGCCGTGAGCGTGCTTGCGCCGTTCAAGTCCGTGAACCGGCCGCCGGCCTCTCGACCACGAGCGACGGCGCCGCAAGGTCCCACGGGCCCGCCATCAGGAACACCGCGACGTCGTAGCCGCCGAACGCGACCTGCAGCGCAGGGTGATCGTCGGCGGCGGTCGGGCGCGTCGCGGCCGCGAGCGCGGCGGCCATCGCCTGGGCTTCTTCGCCTCGCACCCACTCGGGCGGCGGCACGAAGCTGCGCGCGCTGGCGAGCTCGCGAGTGCCGGTGACCTTAAGGCGGGCCGGCTTTTCGGCCGCGTCGGCGCGAAACGCGCCGCCGCCTCTCGTGGCCCAGTAACGCCGATCGATCGGCGGGTCGTCGCAAACGCCGACGACGACCTGGCCCGCGATCTCGAGCGCGATCAACGTGCCCCAACCCGTATCGCCGGCCGCGAAGCTCAGCGTCCCGTCGATCGCGTCGATGATCCAGCGGCGCTCGCCCGAGCCGCTCGCTCCGCGCTCCTCGCCGAGTATCGCGTCGGCCGGACGTTCGCGTGCGAGCAGCTCGCGGAGCTCGTCCTCGACCGCCTCGTCGACCTCCGTCACGATGCTGCCGTCGGCCTTGAGCCGCTTCTGGAACGGCCCGCGAAAACGCGCGAGCGAGATCTCGCGCGCGGCGTCGGCGAGCCGCAGCGCAAGATCGAGGTCGGCGTCGAGCGTGAAGCGCGAAGTCATCGTGCGATCTCTGAGTGGGCTGAGCCCACAGCGTACAACGATCGCAAGACCTTGAGCGCGCCCGCGCCCAACAGGTAATTGCCTTGACAAATATTGCTATGGCAGTAAATTGGCAGTTCGCCCCTGTCTTCACACCCCCGCTCATGAGATCCCCCGCAATCGAACGTCTAGCCGCCGTTCCCGAGCCGGCGTTTCGCGCGGTTGGACGGCTGATCAAGCAAGTGTTCTCGTCACTCGTCCGCGGCGTCGATCAGCACATGCAGCCGCTCGAGCTCACCGCGATGCAGTGGGAGCCGATCTTGCTGCTGCTCCTCGAGCGCGCCGACACGGTGGCCGCGCTCGCGCGCGAGAGCAACGTCAACTGCGGCGCGATGACGCGGATGCTCGACCGTCTCGAGGAGAAGCAACTCGTGCGGCGGCGGCGCAGCGAAGACGACCGGCGCGTCGTGCACCTCGAGCTCACCGACAAGGGCAGGCGCGCCGGCGACGAGATACAACCGCTCATCAATGCAGAGCTCAAGCGCCATCTGCGCGACTTCAGCGACAAAGAGATCTCAACCCTCACGGACTTCTTGAGGCGCATGCTCAAAAATGGCCGCGACGACACCTGACAGAAGGAACTTGAACGTGGTCCGCAAAGGGAATTGGATCGCCATCGTCGTCTCCGCGAGCGCGCTATTGGGCTGCAACGGCGCGAAGGCCCCGGCAGCCCCGCAAGGACCGCCCGAAGTCGGCGTGCTCACGCTCGCGACGCGCACCGTCGGGATCGTCGACGAGCTGCCGGGCCGCACGGTCGCGTATCGCGTCGCCGAGGTGCGCCCGCAGGTGTCGGGCATCGTGCAGAAGCGGCTGTTCGAGGAAGGCGGCGAGGTCCGCGCCGGCGAGCAGCTGTACCAGATCGATCCCGCGAGCTATGGCGCCGCGTTGCGGTCGGCCGAAGCGGCGCTGCAGCGCGCCGAGGCGAATCGCGAGAAAGCCAAGCTGCTTGCAGGACCGCTACGGACCGCTGCGCGAGAACAAGCTCATCAGCCAGCAGGCCTACGACGATGCGGTCACGAGCTTCAACGCGGCGGAGGCGGACGTCGCGGCGGCGAAGGCGCAGGTCGAGAGCGCGCGGATCAACGTCGTCTACTGCCAAGTTCTGTCGCCGATCGCGGGCCGGATCGGCCGCTCGCTCGTGACCGAAGGCGCGCTCGTGACGTCGCAGCAGTCGACGCCGCTCGCGCTCGTTCAGCAGCTCGATCCGATCTACGTCGACATCACCCAGTCGAGCGTCGAGCATGCTGAAGCTGCAGCGCGCGCTCGCGAGCGGCGAGCTCGCAGCGCGACGCAGAAGAACGAGGCCGAGGTGAGCCTCACGCTCGAGGACGGCAGCGAATACGGCGAGCACGGCAAGCTGCAGTTCGCGGAGGTCTCGGTCGACCCGAGCACGGGCGCCGTCACGCTGCGCGCGCTGTTCCCGAACCCGCAGCGCGAGCTGCTGCCCGGCATGTTCGTGCGCGCGCAGCTCACGCAGGCGATGAAGCAGCGACGCGTTGCTCGTGCCGCAGCGCGGCGTCACGCGCAACCAGCGCGGCGACGCGGTGCGTGCTCGTGGTCGGCGACGGCAACGCGTCGCGGAGCGCGACGGTCACCGCGGCGCGCGTGATCGGCAACGATTGGCTCGTCGACGACGGCCTGCGCGCGGGCGAGCGCGTGATCGTCGACGGGCTCCAGAAGGTGCGGCCGGGCGCCGAGGTCAAGCCGGTCGAGGTCGGCGCCGAGCAATCGAACGCGGGCGGCGAAGCGAGCGCCGACGTCGCGCAGCGCTGAGAGCCTCCCGTGATCTCGCAATTCTTCATCGACCGGCCCGTCTTCGCGTGGGTGATCGCGATCGTGATCATGCTCGCGGGCGGCATCGCCGTCGCTGCGCCTGCCGGTGATGCAGTACCCGGCCATCGCGCCGCCGCAGGTCGCGATCAGCGTGAACTATCCCGGCGCGTCGGCGCAGACCGTGGAGGACACGCGTCATGCAGGTGATCGAGCAGCAGCTGAACGGCATCGACGACCTCGACTACATCGACGTCGGACAGCAACTCGGACGGCACGCGCGACGATCACGCTCACGTTCACGCAGGGCACCAACCCCGACATCGCGCAGGTGCAGGTGCAGAACAAGCTGCAGCTCGCGATGCCGCTGCTGCCGCAGGAGGTGCAGCAGCAGGGCGTCCGCGTGACCAAGCCGACGCGCAACTTCCTCGTCGTGCTCGGCTTCGTCTCCACGAACGACAGCATGTCGAGCGACGGAGATCGCCGACTACGTCGCGACCAACATCCTCGACCCGCTCAACCGCACGCCGGGCGTCGGCGACGTGCAACCTGTTCGGCTCGCAGTACGCGATGCGCATCTGGCTCGACCCGGCCAAGCTCAACAACTTCGGGCTCACGACCGCGGACATGATCGCCGCGATCCAGGCGCAGAACGTCCAGGTCGTCGGCCGGCCAGATCGGCGGCCTGCCGGCCGTGCCGGGCAGCAGCTCAACGGCCGCGATCATCGGCCCGACGCGGCTGCGACGCCCGAGGAGTTCCGCGCACATCCTCGCTGCGCGTGAATCCCGACGGCTCGCAGCGTGCAAGCTCGGCGACGTCGCGCGCGTCGAGCTCGGCGCCGAGAACTACCTCCGCGACATCAAGTACAACGGCAAGCCCGGCGCCGGCATGGCGATCCGGCTCGCGACCGGCGCGAACGCGCTCGACACGGTCGACGGCGATCCACAAGACGCTCGACCGGCTGTCGCCGTTCTATCCCGCCCGGCTTCGAAGGCGGTCTACCCGTTCGACACGACGCCGTTCGTCCGCATCTCGATCGAGGAGGTCGTGCAAGACGCTGCTCGAGGCGATCGGGCTGGTCTTCCTCGTGATGTTCCTGTTCCTGCAGAACTGCGCGCGACGCTGATCCCGACGATCGCGGTGCCGGTCGTGCTGCTCGGCACGTTCGGCGTGCTCGCGGCCCTCGGCTACTCGATCAACACGCTGACGATGTTCGGCATGGTGCTGTCGATCGGCCTGCTGGTCGACGACGCGATCGTCGTCGTCGAGAACGTCGAGCGCCTGATGCGCGAGGAGCGGCCTGTCGCCGCAGGACGCGACGCGCAAGTCGATGGACCAGATCACCGGCGCGCTGGTCGGCATCGCGCTCGTGCTCGCGGCGGTGTTCCTGCCGATGGCGTTCTTCGGCGGCTCGACCGGCGTCATCTACCGCCAGTTCTCGATCACGATGGTGTCGCGCGATGGTGCTGTCGGTGCTCGTCGCGCTGATCCTGACGCCGGCGCTGTGCGCGACGCTGCTGAAGCCGCTGCAGCGCGAGCACCACGTCGACGCGCGGCCCGTTCGGCTGGTTCAACCGCGCGTTCGAGCGCGAGCACCCGCGGCTACGACCGCGGCGTCGGCGTTCGGCTTGCGCCGGCCTGCGCGGATGCTCGTGTCTATGCGGTCGCGATTGCGGCCGTCGCGCTGCTCTACGCGCGGCTGCCGACGGCGTTCCTGCCCGACGAGGACGCCGGCATCCTCTACGGCCAAGTGCAGCCGCCGCCGGGCGCCGCCGCAAGAGCGCACCTGGATCGCGCTCGATGCGCGCAGGACTACTTCCTCAACAAGGAGAACGAGACGTCGACGGCGTGCTCACCGTCGTCGGCTTCAGCTTCGCCGGCACCGGCCAGAACGCCGGCCTCGTGTTCGTCGAGCTCAAGGACTGGAGCGAGCGCAAGAAGTCGTCGCAGTCCGTGCAGGCGCTCGCGACGCGCGCGACGCGGTACTTCTCGACGGTGCGCGACGCGGTGATCCTCGCGCTCGCGCCGCCGGCCGTCTGGAGCTCGGCAACGCGACGGGCTTCGACATGAGCTCCAGAACCGCGGCGGCCTCGAGCCACGACGCAGTTCCTCGCGGCGCGCAACCAGCTGCTCGGCGACGCCGCCAAGGATCCCGCGCTCGTCGCGCGTGCGGCCGAACGGCGTCGAGGACGCGCCGCAGCTCAAGGTCGACATCGACCGCGAGAAGGCGAGCGCGCTCGGGCTTGTCGATCGCCGACATCAACCAGACGCTCTCGGCCGCGCTGGGGCTCGAGCCTACGTCAACGACTTCATCGACCGCGGCCGCGTGAAGCGCGTGTACGTGCAGGGCGAGCGCGAGTTCGCGCATGCAGCCCGAGGACTTGAGCAACTGGTACGTGCGCAACGCGCACGGCGGGATGGTGCCGTTCTCGGCGTTCGCGACCGCGCAACTGGACGTACGGCCCGCAGAAGCTCGTCGCGCTTCAACGGCCTGCCGGCGTACGAGATCCAGGGCAAGCCCGCGCCGGGGCGCAGCTCCGGCGAGGCGATGGACGAGATGGAGGAGCTCGTCGCGCAGCTGCCCGCCGGCGTCGGCCTCGAGTGGACCGGGCTTTCGTACGAGGAGCGGCTGTCCGGCTCGCAGGCGCCGCTGCTCTACGCGCTCTCGCTGATCGTCGTGTTCCTGTGCCTCGCCGCGCTCTACGAGAGCTGGTCGGTCCCGTTCGCGGTGCTGCTCGTGGTGCCGCTCGGCGTCCTCGGCGCGGTGCTCGCGACGCTGCTGCGCGGCCTCGCGAACGACGTCTACTTCCAGGTCGGGCTGCTCACGACGATCGGCCTGGCGGCGAAGAACGCGATCCTGATCGTCGAGTTCGCGAAGGAGAACTTCGACCGCGGCCCGAGCCTCGATCGACGCCGTCATGCTCGCGGCGCGCACGCGCTTGCGGCCGATCCTGATGACCTCGCTCGCGTTCGTCGTCGGCGTGCTGCCGCTCGCGCTCGCGACCGGCGCCGGCTCGGGCGCGCAGAACGCGGTCGGCACCGGCGTGGTCGGCGGCATGGTCGCGGCGACGCTGCTCGCGATCTTCTTCGTGCCGGTGTTCTTCGTCGTGATCCTGCGGACTGTTCAAGGTGCGGCCGACGAAGCTCGCGGCCGGCGGCCCGCTGCCCGCCGCCGCGACCGCCGACAAGAGCGCAGATTAGACGGTTCTCTTCCGCAGCAGGGATACCCCCGAAATTCAGAACCGGTTCACCTCACGGTACTCACCGGACAACTGATAGAGGTCACTCAACCATGCGCGGTGCATGCCGCGAATATCGTCCGCGGTGTCTGATCCTGGCGCGAACGAGCGGCGGCGTGTGCTTCATCCGCGTAAGGAACGTCGGGCCGCCCCGGATGTAACTCGGGCGCGGCGTCCGCCACTTTGGACGATTCCGCGGAATCGTTGCCGGCGATCCGCAACGATTCCGCGGAATCGTCGAGCCCTCCGCGGAGGGATTTCGCACCGCGATGGTGCGCCGACGCTTCCGCGGAGCGCCTCCAGCCGACTTGAGTCCGATGCCGGTGATATTCGCGTCGGCGGCGTCGCAGACGACCCCACCTGCCGCCGTCAGCAATCGGTCGATCGTCTCTCGTGCGGCGGCCATGCATTTCGCGCGATTCAAGCGGATTCGATGTTGACTCGCTCAGACGCGAGGCGTTAGACTTCCTGCATGCCTGCCGAGAGCACGCACACCTGGCGTAACGCCACCGATCGCGGGCGGCGCGCGTGACCACGAAGCCACTCAAGACCGGCGCCACCTACGACGACTTGCGCGACGTCCCAGACCACTTCGTCGCTGAGATGTTCGACGGCGAGCTCTACGCGACTCCGCGGCCGTCTACTTTACACACTCACGCCGCCTCGGCGCTCGGAGCCGAGCTCGGCGCGCCGTTTCATCGCGGCCGCAACGGGCCGGGTGGCTGGGTCATCTGGGACGAGCCGGAGCTGCACTTCGGCAATGACGTGCTCGTTCCCGATCTCGCGGGTTGGCGCCGCAGCCGCTTGCCCGAGGTACCGGCTGCCGCGTTCATGACGCTCGCACCGGACTGGATCTGCGAGGTGCTATCGCCCTCGACCGAGACGCTCGACCGCGGCAAGAAATTGCGCATCTACGCGCATGAACGGGTCGAGCATGCGTGGCTCGTGGATCCGCTCCGCAAGTCGCTCGAGGTGCTCGTGCTCCGGTCCGGCGTTTGGGCTCCACTCGTTGCGCACGAGGGGGATAGGAAGGTACGCGCGCCTCCGTTCGACGCCATCGAGCTCGAGCTCGGCGCGCTGTGGAAATAGGGTCGCTGGTACTCGTCCTCGGCGTCTCGCGGAGTCGCTGCGAGGCGACGGCCTACACCGCGATCGGCGCCTTGATCGCCGCGTGCGAGCGGTAGCCGACGATCTCGAAGTCCTCGTAAGCGTACTCGAACAGGCTCGGCGGCCGGCGCTTGATCACGAGCTTCGGCAGCGGCAGCGGCTCGCGCGCGAGCTGCTCGTCCGCCTGCTCGAGGTGGTTCAGGTAGAGGTGGCAGTCGCCGCCGGTCCAGACGAGCTCGCCGGGCGTAAGGCTCGTCTGCTGCGCGATCAGGTGCAGCAGCAGCGCATACGACGCGATGTTGAACGGCACGCCGAGGAACACGTCGGCGCTGCGCTGGTAGACCTGGCACGACAGCCGCCCGTCCGCGACGTGGAACTGAAAGAGCGTGTGGCACGGCGCGAGCGCCATCTTCTCGAGCTCGCCGACGTTCCACGCGCTCACGATGATCCGGCGCGAGCTCGGGATCGGCGCGGATCTGGTCGAGCACGCGCTGCATCTGGTCGATGTGCCGGCCGTCCGCGGCGCGCCCAGGCGCGCCACTGCGCGCCGTAGACCGGCCCGAGATCGCCGTTCTCGTCGGCCCACTCGTCCCAGATCGTGACGCCGTGATCGTGCAGGTACTTGACGTTCGTGTCGCCGCTCAGGAACCAGAGCAGCTCGTGGATGATCGAGCGCAGGTGCAGCTTCTTCGTCGTGACGAGCGGGAAGCCCTCGTCGAGATCGAAGCGCATCTGGTGGCCGAACACGCTGAGCGTGCCGGTGCCGGTGCGATCGTCCTTGCGCGCGCCGGTGTCGCGGATCGTCCGCAGCAGATCGAGATACTGCCGCATCCGAGCCTAGCCGGCCTTCTTCTGCATCGCGCCGCGCGTCGAGCGCGGCGTGTCCTCGCTCGGCGCGCCGTCCCCGTCGAGCCCCTTGCGCAGCGCGAGCAGTGAAGATGATCGCGCCGAGGATCACCATCGGCAGCGACAGGATCTGGCCCATCGTGACCCAGCCGAACGCTGAGGTAACCGAGCTGCTCGTCCGGCACGCGCACGAACTCGATCAGGATCCGGAACACGCCGTAGAGCATCAGGAACAGCCCCGACGCGGCCGCGGTCGGCCGCGGCTTGCGCGTGTAGAACCACAGCACGAAGGACAGCACGACACCCTCGAGGAACGCCTCGTAGAGCTGGCTCGCGTGGCGCGGCTCGCCGTTCACGATCACGGCCCACGGCGCATCGGGGCTCGTGACTTGCCCCAGAGCTCGCCGTTGATGAAGTTGCCGATGCGGCCGAAGAAGATGCCGCCCGACGCACCACGGCGCGATCGCATCGGTGAGATCGAAGAACTTGATCCCACGCGTCCGGCCGTAGAGCCACATCGCGACCAGCACGCCGGTCAGTCCGCCGTGGAACGACATGCCGCCCTTCCACACCGTGAAGATGCTGAGCGGGTCGGCGAACAGCTCCTGGTGCGCGTAGACGAGCATGTAGCCGATCCGGCCGCCGACGATCGCGCCGAGCGCGCCGTAGAACACGACGTCGTCGACGCTGTTCGGCTTCACCTTGCTCCACGGCAGCTTCGCGCGCGACGCGCAGGCCGATCCAGACGAGCAGGAACGCGGCGAGGTACATGATCCCGTACCAGCGCACCTGGAGCGGGCCGATCGAGAACGCGACGGGATTGAATTCGGGATAGTGGAACACGAGCCTCTTCGCACCTCGCGGATCGTCGGCGCGGCCGACGCGCTAGTTTACGCGCGCCGCGCCGCGGATTGCAGCTTGAGCGCCGCTCGCCGATAGTGTGCCGATGCGCAATCGCCTGAACGAAGAGACGAGCCCGTACCTGCTGCAACACGCCGGCAACCCGGTGCACTGGCAGCCGTGGGACGACGCGGCGCTCGCGGCGGCGAAGGAAGCGGACAAGCCGATCCTGCTCTCGGTCGGCTATTCGGCGTGCCACTGGTGTCACGTGATGGCGCACGAGTCGTTCGAGGACGAGGCCACCGCGAAGCTCATGAACGAGCTGTACGTGAACATGAAGGTCGATCGCGAGGAGCGGCCGGATCTCGACAAGGTCTACCAGCCCGCGCACCAGCTCTTCGACCGGCCAGCCCGGCGGCTGGCCGCTCACGGTGTTCCTCACGCCCGACGACCACGTGCCGATCTTCACCGGCACGTATTTCCCGAAGGACCGCCGTTACGGGATGCCGGCGTTTCGCGAGGTGCTCGAGGCGCGTCGACAAGTACTATCGCGCACGAAGCGCGCGGAGATCCGCGCGCGCGGCGCCAGGCTCGCCGAAGCGTTCGAGCGAGATCGCGACCGGCGGCGCCGACGACTTCGCGGCGCTCTCGCGCGCGCCGATCGAGCGGCGCAGTCGAGCGGCTCGCGGCGAGCCACGACCGCGAGCACGGCGGCTTCGGCGGCGCGCCGAAGTTTCCGCACGCGACGGCGCCTCGAGCTGCTGCTCACCGAAGCGCAGCGCCGCGGGCGCGCCGCGAGCGACGCCGGATCGCGCGTCAGGCGAGCAGATGCTCGACGATCGTCATGCACTCGCTCGACCGGATGGCGCTCGCGCGGCCTCTACGACCAGCTCGGCGGCGGGTTCTTCCGCTACAGCGTGGACCGCGAATGGTCGATCCCGCACTTCGAGAAGATGCTGTACGACAACGCGGCGCTGCTGTCGCTTTACGCGGAGACGTTCGCGGCCACCTACATGCCGCTCTATGGCCGCGATCGCGAGCGAGACCGCGGACTGGGTGATCCGCGACATGCAAGCGCCGGACGGCGGCTTCTACGGCACGCTCGACGCGGACTCCGAGCACGAGGAAGGCAAGTTCTACGTCTGGACGCCGCAGGAATTCGACGCGCTGCTGCCGGCGAACGAGAGCCGGCTCGCGAAGCGCGTGCTCGGTCTCACGAACGCGGACGGCACGCCGACCGCGCCGAACTTCGAGCATCGCTTCTGGCATCTGCATCTCAAGGTCGAGCCGCCCGCCGCGGGCGCGGCGCTCGGCGTCGACGCCGAGGCGTGCGATCGCGCTGTTCGACGCCGCGCGCGCGCAGCTGCTCGCCGCGCGCGCGCGCCGCGTTTGGCCGGGCCGCGACGAGAAGATCCTCACCGCGTGGAACGGGCTCATGATCTGCGGGCTCGCGCGCGCCGCGCGCCGGCTCGCGCGGCCCGACTACGCCGAGGCCGCGACGCGCGCGCTCGACTTCGTCCGCGCGCGAGCTCTGGGAAAACGGCCGGCTCAAAGCCGCGTACAAGGACGGGCGCGCGCGCTTCGCGGCGTATCTCGATGACTATGCGCTGCTCGCGGCGGGCGTGCTCGAGCTGCTTCAGTACCGCTGGCGCGACGGCGACCTCGACTTCGCGTGCGAGCTCGCCGACGCGCTGCTCGCGCGCTTCGAGGACGAGCGCGGCGGCTTCTTCTTCACGGCCCGCGATCACGAAGCGCTGATCCACAAGCCGAAACCGTTCGCCGACGAGGCGCTGCCGGCGGGCAACGGCGTCGCGGCGAACGTGCTCGCTGACGCTCGGCCACTTGCTCGGCGAGCAACGCTACCTCGACGCGGCCGAGCGCACGGTGCGCGCCGCGTTGCACGCGCTCGAGCGCTATCCCGAGGGCCATCCGACGCTGCTGCGCGCGCTCGACGCGCTGCTCGCGCCGCCGCAGGTCGTCGTCGTGCGCGCGCCGCCCACTGCGTTCGACGCGTGGCGCACGGCCCGCGACGCGACCTACGACACGCGCCGCCTCACGTTCACGATCCCGGCCGACGCCGCGAACTTGCGCGGCGTGCTCGCCGAACGCACCTCGCGCGGCGAGCAAGGCACCGCGTACGTTTGCGAAGGCCTTGTCCTGCCGCGCGCCGATCGACACTCCTGCAGCGCTCGCCTCCGCGCTCGGGCCGGCCAGCCCGGCGAACGATAAGACTTGACCGCTCAGTAGGCGGTGTAGCGCTCGCCCGAGCGCACGCCGACCGGCGCGCCGCTCGCCGTCTCGAACTCGACGGCCAACGAAATGATCGCGCCGCCGCGGTTGCGCTGCACGACGAAGTGCAGGTGCGGCCCGGTGCTGAACCCCGTGTTGCCGGAGTCCGCGATGTATTCGCCGCGCTCGACGCGCTGGCCCGGCACGACGCGGATCGAGTTCCAGTTCAGGTGGCCGTACAGCGACATCGTGCCGTCGTCGTGCAGGATCCGGACGACGTTCGCGCGCGGTCCGTCCTTCGCGGCGTCGACGCCGGCCTCGAAGAAGTCGCTCGCGATCTCGATCACGACGCCGCCGCGCGCCGCATCGACGTGCGTGCCGATCGGCATCGCGAAGTCGATCGCGTATTGGCTCGACGGATCGGTGTGCGTGACGATGTCGGGGTACGCCTGCGTCACGAGAAACGCGCTCGACTTGCCGAACGGAAACCGGTAGGGCCGGTCGGGCCGGTGCTGCGCCTGCCGGATCGCCCGGCAGAAACTGGTACTCGTAGTCGAACGAGACCGGCATCGACGGGTTCGCGGCGCCGACGCTGAGCAACGTCGCGTCGCCGCGCGGCGGCAGCATCTGCATGCCTCGGAGCGGCGTGCTCGCCGCGACGTTTTGCGGCATCACGATTCGGAACGCGAGCTGAATCGGCGCGTAATACGTGTTCTGCGCGAACAGCGTGACGCCCTCTTCCGTGCTTCGCTGCGAGGAGCTTCACCTCGGGCTTTTCGAAGCTGCGCTCGACCTGCGCCGTCTCGTACGGCTGGCTGCCGTCGGGCTGGCGGTCCGTGAACACCCAAACGCCGTTCGCGTCTTGGTACTTGAAGAGCTTCTGGGCGGCCGCGGGCCGTAGCGGGCGCGACGAGCGCGGCCGCGAAGACCAGCGCGCCGACGAGAGCGGTATGGAGCGTGGGCGTACATGCGCCTCCGGCGCCGTTGCGTTCGAGGTGAGACTACTCTGCCCGCGCGCCCGTCCCTCGTCCCACGACGTCGGTCACAGATGCGCCGCCCGGGCCCGAGTTAGGCCGAATCGCGTGCGCGGGCCCACCGAGCGGTCAGCGATGATCGACCTCGTCGACGTCCGTCTGGCCGGCCCAGATCCTGCGCACGTGCGACCACGACATGCCCATCGCGAGGATGCCCGAGAACAGCACGAGCGCGAGCCAAAGGAGCACCGTGCCGTTCTGCATGCCCGCGACGCCGTACGAAGCGAGCACCCAGTAGACCGTCGCGCAAAGCCCCGCGGCGAGAATCACGCCGACCGTGCCAAGCGAACGCGCGGTGGTACGCAGATAGAACAGCCATGCAATCAGCAAGACGACGCCGACGAACGCAACGAGCGCGAGCGCTCGCCGCTCGTCGGTCCAGCCGGCGTTGACCGCGCCCCCGACGTGCGTCGCCGCCCAAGAGACATAGCTATAGCGCGTCGGATTCCATGTCAGGCAGACGAGCAGCAGTGCCACAAGGAAGCGCCACGCGAACACCCTGAACAACTTTCCCACCGTCCACCCCCGGTGACTACTCGCTGGAACCCAGAGGTCATTCGAGCGGCAGGCGATGCCAGTCGTAGCCTTCGCGGCGCAGCTCGTAGCTCGGCCAGTACTCCGGATCGAGCTTCATCGTGATCACTTCGGGCACGTCGTTGAACGACACCGTGTTGAGCCGCACGGCTTCTTGGCCCGCGTGGCGCTTCACGACGTCGACGAACGCGTCGAGGCTCAGCGTCGGCTCGCCGTCGACCGCGACGATGCGCCGGCCCGCGAACAGCCCCGATCTGCTCGCGGGCGAGCCGAAGTTGAAGTACGACACGTAGACGCCGCCCGAGCCGATGCCGCGCTGCACGGCGAGCTCGCGATGCGGCGCCTGCACGAGCGCGCCGCCCCACGACACGACGCGGTCGATGCCGAGCCCGTCGAGCGCGACCGTGTCGACCCTGCCGTTGACCTCCGCGCCGTCGCGGAACACGGTGACGTCGACCGTCGGCTTCTGCGCGGCGCGCTCGACCTCGCGGAACGTGTTCGCGAGCTGGCCGTCGATGCCGAGCAGGATGTCGCCCGGGCGGAAGAACTCCGCGGCCGGAGACGCGGCCACCGTCGTCGTGACCGCGAGCACCTCGCGGCGATCGGGGTTGTGCGCCTCGTATTTCTGCACCCAGCTCTCGGGCAGCATCACCTTGCGCGCGGTCGCGAGCGGCATCTGCTGCCACTCGACCTCGATCGAGCGCAGCTTCTCGGCGGCGCGCAGGTGCTCGACCATGTCGACGATGAGGTCCGACTGGATGCCCATGTTGACCTGCGTGAGGTCGCGGCCGGTCTGGTAAGCGAAGCTCGCCCACATGCCGAGCACTCGGCCCTGCGCGTCGACGATCGCGCCATCGAAGTCCGTCGGCCCGTTCACGAGCGTCGCGACCTCGAGATTCGTGTCGCGGAAGCGCAGCGTGCGCGACTGCGGGAACGTCGCGGCGGACACGTTCGCGACGTCGCTCGACTGGCTGAGCTGCTTGAAGTCCGGGCCCGAGACCGACGACCGCGATGTGCTGGCCCGGGACGAGCGGCTTCGTCTCGAACGTCGCCGACTTCACGGGCGTCTTGCCGAGCAGCTTCGGGTCGTACGACACGACCGCGAGGTTGTGCAGCGGATGGATGTATTGGACGCGGCCCGGGATCTCGAGCGAGCCCGCGAACGTGAGCCGCACGTCGCCCATCGCGACCGGCACCGTGTTGCGGTCGACGACGACCCAGCCGCGCTCGGCGTCGGCGACGAGGCCGGTGCCGTAGTAGTAGCGATCGGCGACGCCCGACACCGTGTACGGGCATGTCGAAGTTCACGAGCACGAGCGACGGGCGTGATCGCCTGCACGTGCCGTTCGCCCTGGCGCGGGAACGTGGTGCCTTCGCTCGGCTCGCGCGGCTCGCGCGGCGGCGCCCGCCGCGAGCGGCTTGCACGGCCATTCGCCGAGCGTGTCGTCGCGGTGGCAGCGCGACGCCGGGAACCAGCTCCGGTCGTTCGTGATGATCTTCTGCCGCTCGCTCTGCGGCTCGTCGAAGCTCACGAAGCGCACGGCGACCTGGCGTGCGTCGGGCAATGACTCGATCACGCGCTGCAGGTCGTCGAGGTCGTCGATCTTCTCGCTGCCGATGCCGGTCACGATGCTGCCGCGCGGGATCGCGGCCTTGCCGAACACGTAGCCCGGGTTCGCGACGTAGACGCCCTTCACGGGCCGGTAGAGATGCCGCGCCTGCTGATACGAGAGCTTGTGGAACACGCCGTCGCCGTACTCGATGTACTCGTCGGGCGTGATGTCGTGGAGATCGCCGACCGGCAGCGTGCTCTCGATCCGCTTGCCGCCGCGCTCGATCACGACGCTGCACCTGCTTGCCGACGGCCGCGTCGAGCTGCGCGTCGAGCGGCACGAACTCCGCGATGAGCTTGCCGTCGATCTCGATCAAGATGTCGCCGGCCTGGAGCTTCGACGACGCGGGCGACTCGGGGATCACTTGCTCGACGACGAGCAGCCCCGTCTGGTTCGGATACGCCGCGCGCACGCGCGCCTCGGACTCGCGCGTGAGACCGAGCCGGCGCAGCTCGGCGAACGGCTTGTGGACGAACTCGGTCTCGAGCGTGCCGCGCGGCACGGGCTCGCCGCGCTCGATCTTCGCGAGCGCGACCTGGACGCGGTCGAGCGGCAGGAAGAAGCTCGATGCGGCCTGCGAGTTCGCGCCGGCGTTCAGCGCCACGACGCGGCCTTCGATGTCGACGACCGGCGAGCCCGACGAGCCGCCCGACGTGCCCGACGCGGCCTGCAGATAGAAGGTGTTGAAGTCGTTGTAGTTGCCGCGCCCGTAGTTCGGCGCCTGCCGGTCGAGCCGCGCGATCGTGCCCGCGAGGATCGACAGCTGCTCGCCGGCGTCGTTGCCGACGACGCGGATGTCGCGGCCGATCTGCGCGGCCTCGGGCACGAGCTTGAGCTCGGTCGGCTTCATGAATTGGAGCTGCTTCGGATCGTAGCGGAAGAAGCCGAAGTCGTGGATCGGATCGCGATAGATCGGCGTGAGGTCGACTTCCTCTTGATTCAGGAACACGGCCTGCGCGCGGACCGGGCCCGGCGTCACGACGTGGCGGTTCGTGAGGATGATGCCGTGCTGCGCGTCGACGACGAACCCCGTGGCCTGCGCCGACGAGTTGCGCTCGGTGTCGAACGAGCGCGTGCTGTCGATTTGGATCGAGACGACGCCGGACGCGATGCGCTCGAGCGTGCGGTTCCAGGTCGGCGCCTCTTGCGCCGCGATGGGCAGCCTCGGCGCCTGTTGGACCGCGACGGGCAGCCTCGGCGCTGTCGAGCGACGGGTAGCGCGACGAGCGCGAAAAGGCATGCAACCGCCCGCGAGTCCAGGATCTTTATCGTTGGCATTGGCCTAATCCGTTAGTGACGCGGCGACGGCCGCCCCCCGGCGTCAGACCATCGTAGCCGGTTTTTGCTCCCGGCGTTCAGGCCGAGCGCGCGGCGCATGAAGAAGCGCTTCGCGACCGCCGAGCTGTCCACGGCGCGCAAACCTGCGCCGCGCAGAGGCGCAGCCCAGGCCGGAAGCGCGAACAGCCGGTGCAGCGCGTCGAGCGCGAGCAGCATCTCGAGGTTCGCGCCCTTGCGCTCGCGCTCGTAGCGGCGCAGCACCTTGAGGTCGCCGGGATCTTCGCCCGCGAGCAACGCGTCCTCGACGACGTCGCGCGAGCGCGGCCGCATCGAGCAGTCCCAAGTTCATGCCTTGGCCCGCGAGCGGATGAACCGTGTGCGCCGCGTCTCCGACGAGCACCGCGCGCGGCGCGCAGTAGCGGCGCGCGTGCAGCGCCTGCAGCGGGAATCCCGCACGCGGGCTGCAGGGGCCGAGCTCGCCGAGCACGCCCGCGCTCGCGCTCTGTAGCTCGCGCAAGAACGCATCGGGCTCGCGCGGCGAGCAGCTGCGCGGCGCGCTCGCTTGGGCTGGACCAGACGACCGAGCTGCGGCCGTCCGCGAGCGGCAGGAACGCGAGCGGTCCGCCCGGCAAGAACCGCTGCCACGCCGTCTCGCGGTGCGGCCGCTCGGTCGCAACGTGCGTCACGAGCGCCCGTTTGCCCGTAGCTGCGGGCCGCGACCGGCAGCTCGAGCATGCCGCGGATCGCGGACTCGCTGCCGTCCGCGGCGACGAGCAACGTGCCTTGCGCCGCGCGTCCGTCGGCGAGCCGCACGCGCGCCGCGCGCGCGTCGATGTCGACGCTCTCGAGCCCGGCGCCGTGCGCGAGCTCGGCGTTCGGCGCGGCGGCGAGCACCTCGGCGAGCGCTCTGCGCAGCAGGCTGTCCTCGACGATGTGGCCGAGATCCGGCTCGCGCGATCTCGGCGCTGTCGAATTCGAGCGCGCCGGCGGCGGGGTCCGTGCCTTCCCAGACGTGCATGCGGCGATACGCGCACGCGCGCCGCGCGACGACACGCTGCCACGCGCCGACCGAATCGAGCACGCGCTGCGACGCTCGCGACAGCGCGTAGACGCGCAGATCGGTCTCGTCGGCGCGCCACTCGCGGCTGCGCGCGCGCCTCGAGCACGCGCACGCGCAGCCGGTCCGCGCAGCGCCCGGTCGCGAGCAGCGCGGCCGACGCTGAGACCGACGACGCCCGCGCCCGCGATCAGGATGGTCGGTGGTGCCGCGCTCACGGTCGGCTACTCGACGAGGCGCAGGCCGCGCGCGAGCCGCGGCACGCGGCCGCCGCGGCCCATCGTCTGACGCGCGAGCAGCGCTTTCGCTCCCGGCAGCAGATCGAACGCGACGAGGCCGAGCCCGCGGCCGAGCCCGAGGCCGGGCGCGGACTCGCCGAATAGGCTCACGAGCCCGTGCGTGAACGCCGAGACGCGGCCGCGATCGGCGGCGCGCCAGGCGCGATAGCGCTCGAGCACCGCGTCCGCAGCCGGCGTCCGGCTCGGCGCCGCGCGCACGCGCGGCCTCGATCTCGTCCGCGATCACCTCGGCGAGCGTCGCGACGTCGCGCAGCGCGAGGTTGAAGCCCTGCGCCGCGATCGGGTGCAGCCGCAGCGCCGCGTCGCCGATCAGGAGCGCGCGCTCGCGCGTGAGCTCCTCGCTCGCGACGCGCGCGAGCGCGTGCGCGCGCCGCTCGCCGATCCGCGCGATGCGCCCGAGCCTGAAAGCCGAACGCCGCCTGCAGCTCGCGCGCGGAACTCCTCGACCGGCAGCGCGAGCGCGCGCTCGGCGTCTTCGCTCGGCAGCGTCCAGATCACCGCGGCGCGTCCGCCGGTGAGCGGCAGGAACGCGATCGCGCCGCGCTTCGTGAAGCGCTCGAACGCGCGGCCCGCGAGCGGCGCCTCGGTCGTCACGTTGAAGATCAGCGCGCGCTGCTCGTAGTCGTGCTCCGCCGCCGCGACGCCGAGCGCGGCGCGAACCGAGGAGCGCGCGCCGTCCGCGCCGACCACGAGCCGCGCGCGGACCGTGCGCGCGCCGGGCTCGATCCGCGCCTCGGCCGCGTCGCGGCCAGTCGCGAGCTCCGCGACGGTCGCGGGCGCGAGCACGCGCAGGCGCGGCGCGCGCTCGAGCCGCTCCCAGAGCGCCCTCCCGAGCGCCGCGTTCTCGACGGTGTAGCCGAGCGCCTCGACGCCCTCGTCCTCGGCCTTGATCCGCGCGGCGCCGAAGCGGCCGCGCTCGGACACGTGCACGGTGCGGATCGGCTCGGCGCGCGCGAGCGAGCTCGGGCCAGATGCCGAGCGCCGCGAGGATCTTTTGCGACGCGTTCGCGAGCGCCGTCGTGCGGCCGTCGAAGCTCGGCTGCTCGAGCTTCGCGGTTTCGCGCGCCTCGACGAGCACGATGTCGAGCGGCAGCTCGGCGAGCGCGCATGCGAGCGCGGAGCCGACGGCGCCGCCGCCGACGATCAGCACGTCGCAGTCGAACGCCTCGCCGGAGCCGCGCGGTCACGCGCGCGCGGCCATCAGCGCCTCGATCTCCTCGACCGAGGCGGCGAGCTCCGCCGTGAGCACGTCGGGGCCGTCGCGCGTGACGAGCACGTCGTCCTCGATCCGGATGCCGATGCCGCGCCAGCGCTTCGCGACGTCCTTGTTCGCCGGCGAGACGTAGATGCCGGGCTCGATCGTCATCACCATGCCGGGCTCGAGCAGGCGCCACTGCTCGCGCGACCTTGTAGTCGCCGACGTCGTGCACGTCGAGCCCGAGCCAGTGGCCCGTGCGGTGCATGAAGAACTGCCGATACGCCTGCGACTTGATCAGATGGTGCACGCGGCCCTCGAGCAGGCCGAGGTCCTTGAGGCCGCGCGTGACCTCGCCGACCGCCGCGTCGTGCGGATCGTTCCAGTGGTTGCCGACCTGCGCGGCCTTCGTCGCGGCGCGATTCGCGGCGAGCACGACGTCGTAGAGCTCGCGCTGCGGCTTGCTGAACACGCCGTTGACCGGGAACGTGCGCGTGACGTCCGACGCGTACATCTCGAGCTCGCAGCCCGCGTCGATCAGCACGAGCTCGCCGTCGCAGAGCTCCGCGTCGTTCGCGCGGTAGTGCAGCACGCACGCGTTCGCGCCGGCCGCGACGATCGGCGGATACGAGCAGTCCGCGCCGTGGCGGCGGAACTCGTGCAGGAACTCGGCCTCGAGCTCGTACTCGATCATGCCGGGCCGCGCGAGCTTGCATCGCGCGCTCGTGCGCCGCGACCGCGATCTTCGCGGAGCGGCGCATCGTGCCCGCTTCGGCGCGGCTCTTGAAGAGCCGCATCTCGTGCAGCAGGTGATCGAGCGCGACGAGGTCGCTCGGCGCGTGGCTGCTCTGGCGCTTCGCGTTCAACGTCTGGATGAACGCGAGCAGCCTCTGGTCGAACTCGCTCTTGCCGATCGAGTAGTAGACGCGGTCGCTGCGCTCGAGCAGCCCGGGCAGGATGTCGTCGAGGTCCGTCGATCGGGTACGCGTCGTCCGCGCCGTAGGTCGCGACCGCGCCCTCGGGCCCGGCGCGCGGGCCGTCCCAGAGCTCGCGCTCGGGATTGCGCTCGCGGCAGAACAGCAGGAACTCGCCCTGCGGCCGGCCGGGCACGAGCACGGCCACGGCCTCGGGCTCCGGGAAGCCGGTCAGGTAGTAGAAGTCGCTGTCCGGCCGATAGATAAATAAGGTATCGCGGCTGCGCACGCGCTCGGGCGCGGCCGCGAGCACCGCGATCCCGTTCGCGCCGATCATGCCCATCAGCTCGCGGCGGCGCCGCACGAACTCTTTGGCGTTCGACATGATCAGTGGGCGTCGCGCGCGGCGGCCTCGCGCCGGTCGGCGAATTGCTCGAAGACGATCTGCACGCTCACGCGCGACGTACTCCTTGAGCTCGGCGAGCGCGAAGTCCGCTCGGTCGCGGTCGGCCGCGTCTTCGTCGTCGACGCCCGCGCGGCTCATCTCGCGCGAAGTCGCCGAGGATCTCGGCGACCTCGGCCGACACGATCGCAGCCGCGGCCGCCGTCGGCTTCGCGTTGCGCCCGACGAGGTCGGGCGCCGATCGCGCCGACGCCGTTCAGGAACCCGCTGCACCAGAGCGCGAGCGCCTGCACCTGCTCCTCGAGCGGCGCGTCCTCGCTCGGCAGCAGCGGCTCGAACGCGAGCTCGGCGTCGGCAAGCGCGCGTCCAGGCCGCGCGCTCGAGCTCGACGCCGACCGCGCGCGTGCCCGCGACGTCGCGCCGCGTCGCTGTCGGCGAGGAAACCGTCGAGCCAACGCTCGGCCGCGCTCGGCCCGCCCGCGCAGAGCGCGCCGCAGAGTCCGCCATGCAGCTCCGCAAGCGCGACCAGCGTTCCGGAGCCGCTCAGCGACTCCCGTAGCGCGTCGTAGTCGTTCGTGCTGATGTGCGAGCCGGCGGTCACGGCGGGGCGAATGTCCTGCGCGCTCAAGGCGCGTCTGCGAATGCTATCACCGCCGCGAGCGTTATTGACCCTCGGGCTCGGAGGGCACTATATTTCGCGCCGTGAGCAACGAGCAGAGCAATCATCGTTTCGATCTCGAGCTGCGGCGTCTCGAGAAGCGCCTCGAAGAGCTCGTCGTCGTCTGCCGGCAGCTCCAGGAAGAGAACACCTCGCTGCGGCACCGCCAAGATTCGTTGATCGCCGAGCGCGCGTCCCTGCTGCACAAGAACGAGCAGGTGAAGGGCCGCGTCGAGGCGATGATCGGCAGGCTCAAAGGAATGGAGCAGGCCTCGTGAGCGATGCGTTCGCGCACGTCACGATCCGGATCTTGGAGAAGGAGTACCACGTCGCCTGCCCCGCCGAGGAAAAGGCGGCGCTGCGTGACGTCGGCCGAGCTCCTGAACAGCAAGATGCGCGAGATCCGGGACAGCGGCAAGGTCGTCGGGCTCGACCGCGTGGCCGTGATGGCGGCGCTCAACCTCGCAAACGAGCTCATCAGGACGCAGGGCCAGGACGAAGAGCTCAAGAACATCGTCGGGCTCCGAATCCGCGCGATGCGCGAGCATTTGGACTCAGCTCTCGGTCCGGCGAAGCAGCTCAATCTATAATTCGGCTTGGTGCTCCCTGCAGTGTTCGACGCGGACGAAAGTCTCTCGGACCCTAAATCATGCGTCTGGGGTTAGTTCTGTAGGAGGTGTTGTGCAAATCCGGTCCAACCGGAAAGCCTTCAGCCGCCACGACGTACCCCACTTGTTGCTCCGGTTCGAGAGCAACGGTTCGTGACGGCACAGGCGGGGAGCATCTCCTCCACGCTCCGCGCCGAGCGCCGCAGCTTGCGGCAACGGATCCGAGCCGAGCGGCGCGCGCTGCCGATCGCCGAGCGCGCGAGCGGCCGACCGCGCGATCGCGGCCCGCATCCGCAGTCTCGACGTCTTTCGCCGCGCGCGGCGGATCGCCGTCTTCCTCGCGTTCGACGGCGAGCCGGCGCTGCGACCGGCTCGTCGAGGATGCGGCGCGAGCGGGCAAGCGCGTCTACGCGCCCGTGATCACGCGCCGGCGATGACGTTCGCGGAGCTCGACTTCCGTGCGCGCCTCGGCACGAACTTCTTCGGCATCCTCGAGCCCGATCGCGGCGCAGCGCATCGATCCGCGCCGGCTCGACCTCGTGCTGACGCCGCTCGTCGCGTTCGACGAGCGCGGCATGCGCATCGGCGTCGGCCGCGGCTACTACGACCGCTGCTTCCGCTTCCTGCGCGCGCGCCGCGCGTGGCACCGGCCGAAGCTGCTCGGCGTCGCCTACGAGCTGCAACACGTGCACGCGATTCCGCCGCGAGCCCTGGGACGTTCCGCTCTGGGGAGCGGTGACGGAGGCGCGGGTCCGGCGCTTCAAGCGAGGTGCCTAGCGGATGAATCACTGGCTCATGAAGTCGGAGCCCGACGTCTTCAGCATCGACGACCTGGCCGGAAGTCCCCGCAAAACAACGCATTGGGACGGGGTCCGGAACTACCAGGCCCGCGGCTTCATGCGCGACGACATGCGGGTCGGCGACCTCGCGTTCTTCTACTACTCGAACACCGAGGAGCCGGGCATCGCAGGCATCGTGAAGGTCGTGAAGCGCGGCTACCCCGACCACACCGCGTTCGACAAGCGCGACAAGCACTACGACCCCGACAGCGATCCGAACAATCCGCGTTGGTACATGGTCGACGTGCGCTTCGAGCGCAAGCTGCGCGCGCCGATCACGCTCGCAACGCTGCGCGAGCACAGCAACGGCGCGCTCAAAGGACTCGCGTTGCTCAAGCGCGGCAACCGACTTTCGATCACGCCGGTGAGCGCCGCGCATTGGAAATTCATTCTCTCGCTCGCGCGTTGAGCGCAATCGCGACATGTGTGTCGCTCGTCACGCGAAGTCGCACGCGATGTGCAGCGAATCACACTCCGCGCGCGCACGATCGCGATAAAGATGCGCAAAAAACTCGTAACGCTCTGGAATTTTTGATCCTTTTATATATACTCACGCCGTCTATCCCGACAACGGAGACTACCCATGGCTTCTGTGAAGAAGACTTCGATGAAGAAATCGCGTGCCAAGCGCAGAAAGTCCAAGCGCAAGGTCGCGAAGAAACCCGCGAAGCGCAGAGCGAAGAAGCGTCGCGCGAAGAAGCGCGGCGGCAAGAAGCGCGGCAAGAAGCGCCGCAAGAAAGGCCGTCGTAAGAAGCGGTAGCTGATCAACGCTTGAGCCGCCTTGTTCTGGCTCAAACGAGTGTAGTGCCCGCCAAGTTGCGGGCACTCTCTTTTCGGGGGCGACGATTCGCGAGCATCACGCGTGAGTCAAGAAGACCAAAAGCGCCTCGTCGCAACCGCAGCGCTCTCTTACATCAAGGACGGTATCGCGCTCGGCGTCGGCACCGGCAGCACCGTGGATCTCTTGATCGACGCGCTGCCCCCGTATGCCGCCAAGCTCACGGCCGTCGTCTCGAGCTCCGAGCGCTCGACCCGCCGGCTCGAGGCGGCCGGGATCAAGGTCACCGACCTCGGCCCGAGCCGGCGAGCTCGACCTCTACATCGACGGCGCCGACGAGGCGACGAAGCACCTGCATCTGATCAAGGGCGGCGGCGGCGCGCTCACGCGCGAGAAGATTCTCGCGGGCGCGGCGCGGCGCTTCGTCTGCATCGTCGACGAGAGCAAGCTCGTCGCCACGCTCGGCCGCTTCCCGTTGCCGATCGAGGTGATCCCGATGGCCGTGCCGTTCGTCGTCGCGGCAGATGCTGAAGGCCGGCGGTCAGCCGATCCTGCGCCAGGGCTTCGTGACGGACAACGGCAACTACATTCTGGACGTGCACGACCTGCGGATCGCAAATCCCGTGGAGATGGAGATGCGCTTCAGCCTGATCCCCGGTGTCGTGACGGTCGGCCTGTTCGCGAATCGCGGCGCCGACGTGCTGCTGATCGGCGGCGCCACCGGCGTCCGGACGCTGCAGTAATCCGAAAGAAGACGAGCGAGAGAGGGTTGGCTGGGGGACTAGGATTCGAACCTAGGTTCTCGGAGTC
>CAVOVT010000014.1:0-280537 GCA_963699925.1 uncultured Gammaproteobacteria bacterium
GGGCTATCGGCAGCTGCTCGAGCGCAGCGGCAACATCCGCGTGATCGGCGAAGCCGCAAATGCGGACGATGCGTGCGCGCGCTGCGCCGAGCTCGCGCCGCAGGTCGTCGTGATGGATATCGCGCTGCCCGGCGTGAGCGGCATCGAGGCGATGCGCCGCATGCTCGCGCAGCGCGCCGAGACGCGCGTGCTGATCTTCAGCATGTACGAAGACGCGTTTTCGCGCACCGAGCGCTCGAGGCCGGTGCGAACGGCTATGTGACGAAGGCGAGCGCGCCGAACGTGCTCGTCGACGCGGTGCTCACCGTCGCGCGCGGCAGGCACTACCTGGGCGCCGAGATCGCGCAGGCGCTCGCGCTGCGCAACTCGGTCACGCACTCGGCGTCGGCCGACGCGCTGTCCGCGCGCGAGTTCGAGGTGCTGCGGCTGCTCGTGCAAGGCGAGGCGATCAAGGACATCGCCAAGACGCTCGGACTCACTCCGAAGACGGTGGCGAACCACCAGTCCGCGATCAAGCAGAAGCTCGGCGCCGACTCCGCGGTGCAGCTGCTGCGGATCGCGTCGAGGCTCGGGCTCGACCCTTAGCTATTGCATCGATTTGAGGCTGCACTGACGGCGCCGCTCAACGACGTCGGCTGCGCTCGGCCCTCGAGCGCTCTAGAGCACGAACCGAGGCGGCGCGCGCGTCGCCTCCTCGTCGTCAGCTAGCGCCAATTCGCCCGTGACGACGTAACGTAGCGTGCCGCCCGGCACGAGTGCGTCGAACGGATAGCACGTCACGAGCGCGACGACGGAATCGGGGGCGTCGAGCCGCAGCGACGCGGTCCGCGTGTCCATGATCGTCGATCCCGGTCACGACGTAAGCGAACGTCTTGCCGTCCGCGCGCTCGACGTCGAAGCGGTCGCCGAGCGCGAGACGCGCGAGCGCGTGGAAGTGCGTGTCGCGGTGCGCCGCGATCACCGCGACGCCGGGCTCGCCCGGCAGCGCGCTGCCGTCGAGGAGCCCCGGGGCGAACGCGAGGCCGCGGCCCGACTGGCACCGCGAGCACGACAGCGGCTCGGCGCTCGCGCTCGGCGGTAGACGAAGCCGCGCGACCGGCCAGGTGTCGGCCCACGGCCAAGGCCTCACTCGCCGCCGCCGCGGCGCGCGCGGCGATCCACGCGCGATTCAGCAACTGCTCGGCGAGCGCGGCTTTGAGCGGCAGCCAGACGCCGACGGCGAGCGAGGCTGCGCCGAGCGCGAGCAGTGCGGCGAACGTGCAGAGGCGCGCGCGCAGCCAAGGTGCGAGGCTGCGCGCCGGCGTGCGCGCTGCCGCTGCGCTCGAGCGTCAGGATCACGACGCGAGCCGCGGCCGGCGGCTTAGCCGAAGAGCCCCGCGGCCGCGAGCAGCAGCAGCGTGCCGAGCGCGCGCAGCAGCGGCGCCGGCGTCGCGGTCTGCGGCACGCGCCGCGGCCGTCTGCGCCGGCCGGCGCGCATGTTCGCGATGCTCTGGCGTTCGAGCGCCTGCGAGCCGCGAGCGCACCGGCGTCTCGTCGACCGCGACGAGGCTCGTGTACGGGCTCACGATCTTGTGCTCGAGCGCGACGTCGAGACGATCTTGCGGATCAGCGTCCGCGTTCGCGCCGTCGACGCGGCTGTCGAGCAGCGTGCTCGATCTTGCGCCGCGCCCAGAGCGTCGAGATGCCGCGCAACGCGCCCGGCTCCGTCGAGACGCGACTGCTGCCACGGCGCGCCCGCGACGCGGCCGAACGCCGTGAGCTCGAGCAGCGGCTCGCCGTCGCGCGCGGGGAAGCTCGCGGCGACACGAGCGGCTCGCCCGCGTAGAGGTCCGGCACCTGCGGCGGATAGAGCTCGGCGGCCGCGGGCCAGTCGACGAGCACGTCGGTCAGCGCCACGTGCTCGAGCTTGTCGAAGAGCGCGCGCATCGAGTCCTCGACTCCGCCGGTGCTGCCGATGTAGGTGAACGTGCCGCGGCCGAACTGCGCGGCCTTGCGCATGAAGTACGAGTTCGGCGCCGAGCCGATGCCGACCGTGAACAGGCGCGCGTCGTGCAGCTCGCTCTTGATGATCCCGAAGAGCCGGCTCTCGTCGCCGACTGCGCCGTCGGTCATGAAGATCGACTTGGCGCAGATAGCCTGGCGGCGCCGGCTGCTCGAGCGCGGCGCGCAGCGCGGGCTCCATCTCCGTGCCGCCGTTCGCTTGCGAGGCCCGCGACCCACTCGAGCGCCTGCGCGCGTGTTCGTCGGTCGGGCGGCACGGACGTCGCGGAACAGCTGCGACGTCCAGGAGTTGAACTGGATCACGTTGAAGCGGTCGGCCGAGGTGAGCTGGCCCAGCGCGTCGCGAGCGCAGCCTTCGCTTGCGCGATCGACTGCGCCGGCCATCGAGCCCGACGTATCGACGACGCAGATCAGCTCGCGCGGCTGCGTGCGCCAGGCGAGCGTGTTCTGTGGCGGCAGTAGCATCAGCAGCGCGTACGTCGTGTCGCCGACCGTCTCGGACAGGGCTGCGACGGTCGGCTTCGGCCCGACGACGGGGCGCCACGCGATCACGAGGTCGTGATCCATCGGCACTCGCGGCGTCACGGGCTCGAGCGTGTACACGTCGCGGCCGACGTCGACGCGCGACTCATGGCCGCGCGTCGCGACGTCGACGAGCGGGAAGCCCGGGGCGAGCGCAATGTGGATCGAGGCCTCGCGCGGCGGCGCGCCGTGCGCGGCGCTGCCCACATCGCCCGTACGCGCAACGCCCGCCAGCGCAGGAAAAACTCCGGCGCGGGCGCCGCCGACGGTCGAGCTGACCGCGCTCGCCGCGAAAGCGCTGTTCGCGCCGCGCGTGAGCCCGCCGTCCGCGAGCGCGTCGAAGCCGGCGGGATCTGCCTGAGTGTCGACGCCATAACGCTCCGTGTACGTCATCGGCACGCGCAGGCTGAACTCGCCGTCGTCGAAGCGTGCGGTCTGCAAATATTCGATCGTGATTTCGATCGCCTCGCCGGGCGCGACGTTCGCGATCGCGGTCGTGAACAGGTTCGGCGTGTTTTGGCGCACGAGGCTCGCGTGTTGACCCGCGGCGCGGGCCGCATCGTAGACATGCTCGGCCTGCTCGCGCTCGCGGATCTCGCCCTCGACGACGCGGTCGCCGACCTTCATCGTGAGCCGGTCGACGGCCGCATCGTCGGGCAGCGGCAGCGCGTACACCGCCTCGCTGAACTCGCCGCCGTTGTTCGCGAACGTCTGGACGACGGATACCGCGCGACGACGCCCGCAATCGAAACGCGCATGTCCGTCGAGAGCGGCGGGGTCGAGGCATAGACGCCGCCGATCGATCGATAGAGCAGAGTACCGGCGCCGACGGCCGGGAAGTCCGCCGCGCGCGCGGCCTGCGCGACGAACAGCAACACGACCCAACACAGGACGCACACGATCCAGACTGCGGTCGCGAGCTCCTCGATTCGCGCGGCGACCGCGCGAGCCACCCTCGTCATCGTCCATCTCCCCCGGTTTGTCGGTGGAGACATTTCGCGCCGCGGTCAGGGCGGCGCGCGGCCCGATGGTGGCTACCCTGCGATCAAATCTGGCGAACTATGGCAGCGTTTTCGGCGGGGGGGCTGCGTCGTCGCGATGCGGCAGGTTGTAGAGCAACGTGCCGTCCGGCAGCTTCACCGCGACCATGAAACCGCCCTTGCGCCCATCTTTTAGCGGATGCACTTCGAACGTGAGCTTGTCGCCGGGCTTCAGCGTGCTCTTCGTCCAGCCGTTGCGCGCCAAGTAGTTCGGGCTCATGCCCTCGAGGCCGTAGATATCGCTCGACTCGTCGCTGCCCTCGACCTTGACGTTCGTCCAGGTATGCGGGTTCGTCCACTGGAACTCCTCGACCGTGCCCGTGATCTCGATCGTCTTCTCCATGTCGAACGCCGCGGTCGAGTGGTGCGCGAGCGCGGGCGCCGCGACGGCGAGCGTGCGAGCCGGCGAGCGAGTGCAGGCGAGAATCGTGTCCGTGCGCATGTCGGCTACTCCAGTCTGAAGCCCGCCCGACCTTTCTCGTCGGCGCTGTCATGGTTGTTCTCGACGCAGATGTACTCGCGAATCTGGTCGTCGAGGTGCCGGTAGGACGTCGATGAACGAGTAGGGCTCGGTGAACACCACGGGATCGAACAGCGTGGTCTCGATCTCGAGCCAGTCCTTGTCGACGCGGTGGATCCGCTCGACGACGCGCAGCTGGTCGCTGTGCCCGATGCCGGGCCCGAGGCGGTTCTGCGGATTGAGACCGATCGTATCGACGACGAGCGTGTCGCCGTCCCAGAGGCCCGTGGAGTCGCCGTAGAACGTCAGGTCCGGATCCTCGGCGTGCGGTCGGCCATCGGTCCAGATGTGCCTGAACTGCATGTAAGCCTCGGTCAGGATCACGACTTTGTCCGGCTGGTAGAGGAACTCGATCGGATAGGGCTGCGTCATGATTCCGGGCAGCCCGGGCGGCACGCAGTTCGCAGCCTCGCTCTGCAGGTTCTCGCCTTGTTTCTGCGCGGCGCGGAACGCGTCGGCCTTCGCCTGCCATTCGGGCGTGAGCTTCATTGGCGGGCGCGGAGGCATGTGGCGGCTGTTGCGCCAGTCCACTTCCCAGACGCCGGTCCAGTCCGGCAGCTTCGCGAGCGCGGCCCACTTCTGCGTCGCGGCGTCCGCGGCCGGGGCGGCGGCGGGCTTCGGCGCGGCTCCGGGCGAGGTTTGAGCGGCGGGTCGCGTCGCAGGCGCGCAGGCTGCGGTGGAGATCAGGATCGCCGCGCCGAGCGCGGCGGGGAGGAAGATTCTGCTCATTGTCGGTCCCCCTAGACCGGAAACGCGTCCGCGCTACCGTCTCGTCGCGTAGCGTACCGGCGGGCGGCGGCGCCCTAGAGGCCGCAGCCGCGCGCCGACACCATTATGACGCCGCCGTCAGGGGTTTGCCCCCGCGGCGACGACGCGCACGGTGCTGCCGGCGACGACACCGTCGGGCGGCGTCTCGATCACGCGATCCGCCGCGTCGAGGCCCGTCGCGATCTCGACGGTGCTGCCGTTGTCGCGCGCGATCGTCACGTTCTTGAGCACGACCCGGTTCTCGCCATCGAGCGTCGCGACGTACAGACCCTTGCGGTCGAAGATCAGCGCGCTCGCCGGCACCTGCAAGCGCGACGTGTCGCGCGGCAACTCGAAGTGCACCTCCGCGTAGCCACCCGGCAACAGTTCGCCAGCTGCGTTGTCGACCGAGAGTTGCAGCAGCGTCGTTCCGGTCGCGACGTCGACGGCGCCCGACGCAGCCTCGACGACCGCCGGATACGACGAGCCCTCGCGCTCGGGCACGGAGATCTTCGCTTGCGTGCCGCGCGCCAGGTTCGCGGCGAAGACCTGCGGCACGTTCACGTAGACGCGCAACCTGCGCGTGGCGGACACGACGAAGAGCTGCTGTCCCGCCGCGCTACCCGCGTTGATCAACGCGCCGACGTCGGTATCGCGCGCGGTCACCGTGCCGTCGAACGGCGCGACGATGCGCTCGAATTCGTGCTGCGTACGGAGCCGGTCGACGTTTGCGCGCTGCGATTTCACGGTCGCTTCCTTCGCGGCCGCGTCGCCGACCTTCTCGTCGACTTGCTGTTGCGAGACCGCGTTCGACTTGAGCATCATCTGCCAGCGCTCGGCCGTGCTGCGCGCAAGCGACGCGTTCGCCTCGGCCGTCGCGAGGTCGGCTTCTGCCTGGCGCAGTTGCTCGTCGACGTCGGGCGCCTCGATTTCGGCGAGCAGCTCGCCGGCTTTGACGTGCGTGCCGATGTCGGCCTTCCAGCTCTTCAGATACCCCGACACGCGCGCGTAGATCGGCGCGCGCGATAGCGCCTCGAGCCGGCCCGGCAGGTCGAGCACCACCGGTGTGTCGTCGCCGCTCGGCGTGACGACCGCGACGGTCGGCACGGCCTGTTCCTCGGTCCACTGGCGCACGCGGCTCGCGCCCACGTTGCGGCTCAAGATGCCCGCGATCACGGCGAGCACGATCACCACGGACGCGACCAGCCCCGCGACCCGCAGCCTGCGCGGTGTCGTGGCGGTGGCGAGCGGGTTCGGGGTTGCGTTAGGCGACATGCGGCTCTCCACCGGCGGGCAGCGGGACGCTCCGCTGTCGCGGAATGCACGAGACTGAACAGCACCGGAACGAACATCAGCGTCGCGACGGTCGCAAACACGAGCCCACCGATCACCGCCCGGCCGAGCGGCGCGTTCTGCTCGCCGCCCTCGCCGAGCCCGAGCGCCATCGGCGTCATGCCGATGATCATCGCGAGCGCCGTCATGAGCACCGGACGAAAGCGCACGAAGCCGGCTTCGAGCGCAGCTTGCGCCGGCGGGCTGCCCGCGTCGAGGCGCTCGCGCGCGAAGCTGATCACCAGCACGCTATTCGCGGTCGCGACGCCCATGCACATGATCGCACCGGTGAGCGCCGGTACGGACAGCGTCGTGAACGTCGTGAACAGCATCCACACGATGCCCGCGAGCGCGGCCGGCAGCGCGCTCACGATCACGAACGGGTCGCTCCACGACTGGAAGTTCACGACGATCAGCAGATAGATCAGCACGACCGCGCCGAGGAGGCCGAACAGCAGACCCGAGAACGCGCTCTTCATCGTCTGCACCTGGCCGAGCATCTGCACGGACGAGCCCCTCGGCAGCTCGCCCGCGTGCGCGGCGATCACCTTGTCGACGTCGGCTGCGACCGCGCCGAGGTCGCGGTCCTGCGTCGTCGCGTAAATCTGCACCATCGGCTGGATGTTGTACTGCGAGAGCACCGCGTCCCCGGACGTGCGCCGCACGTCCGCGATCGCGCCGAGCAGCTGCGGCGCCGCGGCGCCGCCCGCGGTGATCGGCAGCCCCTGGAGCGCCGACAGGTCGTCGAGCCGGTATTGGGGCGTCTGCATCACGACCGGGTATTGGACTCCGTTCTGCGGGTTGAGCCAGTACGTCGGCGCGACTTGGCTCGAGCCCGCGAGGTTCACGACGAGGCTGTTCGTGACGTCGCGCTCGGTGAGCCCCGCGTACATCGCGCGCGTGCGGTCGACCTCCACGTCGAAGCTCGCCAGGCCGCGGGACTGTTGGATCCGCGGGTCCGCGATGCCGGCGACGTGCCGGAGATCGCCGAGCAGCTTCTGCGCGTACGCGAAGTTGTCCGCCAGGCTCGCGCCGCGAACCTGGAGGTCGATCGGCGCGGGCGCGCCGAAGTTGAGGATCTGGCTCACGATGTCCGCGGGCGTGAACGAGAACGTCGTGCCGGGGAAGCGCCGCGGCAGGTCCTCGCGCATGCGCTCGACGTATTCCGCGGTCGGCCGATGGCCCTCGACCAGCGAGAGCTGAATATCGCCGTCCTGCGCGCCGATCGTGCCGGTGTTGTTGTACGACAGGTTGATGCCCGAGTTCGGCAAGCCGATGTTGTCGACCGTCGACAAGATCTCGCCGGGCGGCACGATCTCGCGAATCGCCTGCTGAATTTGCGCGAACACTCGGGCCGTCTCCTCGATTCGCGTGCCGATCGGCGCGCGGGCGTGAATCATGATCTGGCCCGCGTCGACCGAGGGGAAGAAGTTGCGGCCGAGGAATGGCACGAGCGCGAACGACGCGACCACGAACAGCAAGAAGGAGGTCACGAAAGCGGCTCGGTGCGCGAGCGCGAGCGCGAGCAGGTTGCGGTAGCCGCCACGCGCCTTCTCGAAGCGCGCGTCGAACGCGCTCTGCAGCCGCACGAAGACGTTCGCCGATTCCAAGTGAGCCGCGACGCTCTCGTGCACGCTCAGATGCGGTTTCAGCAGGTGGTTCGCCATCGTCGGCACGAGCGTGCGCGAGAGGAAGAACGAGCAGACCATCGCGAACATCACGGCCTCGGCCATCGGCACGAACAGGAACCGCGCGACACCCTCGAGGAAGAACATCGGCACGAACACGATGCAGATGCAGAGCAGCGAGACGAATGCCGGCGTCACGATCTGCGCCGCGCCGTCCAAGATCGCGGTCTCGACGCTCTTGCCGTGCTCGAGGTGCCAGTTGATGTTCTCGATCGTCACCGTCGCGTCGTCGACGAGGATGCCGACCGCGAGCGCGAGACCGCCGAGCGTCATGATGTTCAGCGTCCCGCCGATCAAGTACAGCAATGCGATCGAGCCGAGCACGGACAGTGGGATCGACACCGCGATGATCGCCGTGGAGCGCCAACTGCCGAGGAACGTGAGGATCATGAGGCTCGTGAGCGCAGCGGCGATCAACCCTTCGGTCGCCACGCCGCGTATCGCGCCGCTCACGAACAGCGACTGATCGCCGATCGGCTTGACCGCAAGGTTGTCGGGCAGAGACGGCTTCATCTCCTCGACCATCCGCTTGATGCCCGCGATGATCGCGAGCGTCGACGCGGAGCCGTTCTTCAGCACGCTGATGAGCACGGAGCGGCCGCCGTCGACGTGCACGATGTTGGTCTGCGGCGGGTTGCCGTCGCGCACGTGAGCCACGTCGCCGAGATAGACCATCGCCCCGCCGACCACCTTGATCGGCAGGTGTGCGAGGTCCTCGAACGCCGTCGGGCTGTTGTTGAGATTGATCGGATATTCGAGCCCCCCGATCTTCTCCGTGCCGACGGGCGTAATCAGGTTCTGCACCGCGATCGCATTGGCGATGTCCTGCCCGGAAAGTCCGCGCGCTTGCGCAGCGGCGGGATCGAGGTCGATCTCGATTTGCCGCGACTTGCCGCCGTACGGACCCGGGATCGCGGCGCCCGGCACCGTCACGAGCCGTGTGCGCACCGTGTTCTGGCCGAGATCCGAGAGCGCTTGCTCGCTCATACCCTTGCCCGACAGCGCGAGCTGGATGATCGACACGGTCGAGGCGCTGTAATTCAAGATCAGCGGCGGCGTCATGCCGGCGGGCATCTGCTTCAACAGCGTCTGCGCAATCGCGGTGACCTGCGCGTTCGCCGTGTTGATGTCGACCGTCGGCTGAAAAAAGATCTTGATGATCCCGAAGCCCGTGTACGAGTTCGCTTCGATGTGTTCGATGTCGTTGACGGTGGTCGTGAGCGCGCGCGAGAACGGCGTCGTGACTCGTCCGGCCATCGGATCGGGCGGGAGCCCGGTGTACTGAAACACCACCGCGACGACCGGGATGTCGATGTTCGGAAAGATGTCGGTCGGCATGCGCCACGCGGCGAGCGGGCCGACGATCAGGATCAAGAGCGCGAGCACCACGAAGGTGTACGGGCGGCGCAGGGCAATGCGAACTAGACCGAGCATGGGCGGGGCTTTTGTTAGCGTTCCCGGCTCGCGAACGCGATCACGAGCCGAGCATTCGCTCCGCACTTCCGTTTGCTACTCGGCATCGCCCGGGAGCGTAGCAGAACTGCCGAGGCCGTCAGCTCAAGAAGTATTCACGCGTTCATGAGATGGAAACGAGGCGTCGCGCCCGCTGGCGCGGGCTAGCGCGGAAACTGCCGCGTGCCGCGGTAATACGGGCGGCTGATCGGCGGCCGCCCCGCGGCCGCCCCGCGATCAGAGCTTCAGACTCTGGTAGGCCATGCGCACGAAATCGTCGGCCTTCATGAAGCCCTTGCCCCACTGCGCGTCGAGCTGCGGCGGTCGGCTTCGCGGCGACGGCCTGGTCCTCGGTCTTGCCCTGATCGATCAGCGTCTTGAGGCTGCGCGCGCACGGTCACGAGCATGTCGTGGAATCGCTGCAGGTCGCCCTTGTTCGCGAGCGCGCCGTGGCCCGGGATGATCTTCGTGTTCGCGTCGGCGAGCGCGAGCACGGCTTCGGAGGCCTTGATGAAGCCGTCGAGCGAGCCCTTCGAGCTGCGATCGATCAGCGGGTACTGGTCCTTCACGTACGTGTCGCCGGTGTGGATCACGTTCGCGTTCGTGAAGTGGATGATCGAGTCGCCATCGGTGTGCGCGTTCTCGACATGGAACGCGTTCACCTTGTTGCCGTTCCAGTAGAACGTTGCGCGCGTCGGAAACGTGACGGTCGGCAGTGCGGCGGCCGGCGACGGCGGGATCTTCTGATTGAACGCGGCCATGAATTGCTCGGTGCTCATCCGCGCGCGCACGTTGTCCTGCGCGATGATCACGCGCGCCCGCCTTGCCGAACGGCTCGTTGCCGCCCGTGTGATCGCCGTGATAGTGCGTGTTGATCACGAATTTGACGTCGCTGCCGCCCGCGGCTTTGATGGCCGCGCGGATCTTCTCGTTGAGCGGCGCGTACTCCGTGTCGACGAGCACGGAGCCGTCGGTGCCGGTCGAGAGCGCCATGTTGCCGCCCGAGCCCGATCAGCATGTACAGATTGGGTGCGAGCTGTTGCGTCTCGATGTTGACCTTCGAGAAGTCCTGGTCCTGAGCGATCGCGGTGCCGCACGCAGACAGCAACGCCGCCGAACAGAGCGTCCGATAGATGAGCTTCACTTTGAGTCCCCCAAGGCGTCGAGCGAAGAACGCCGCGCCATGATATCGCCCGACCCGGACGCACGTGTAGAGTAGCCGAGACACCTTGAATAACGCGCTGGCCGCTGCCACATCCGCGAATCCGGTCGTCGCGGACTTTCCGCGGCGCACCCACCAGGAGGATCTCATGGCGACGAATCCGAAGAACGTCGAAGCGGAGAAAGCGAAGGGCGCCGTGCGCGAAGTCGCGCGCAAGGTCCGCGGCATGCCGACGAGCGACGGCGCCGGCGTGCGGCTCACGCGTGTGATCGGCCAGCCCGCGCTCGACTCGTTCGATCCGTTCCTGCTGCTCGACGAGTTGCGCTCGGACGACGCGAACGATTACATCGAAGGATTTCCCGAACCACCCGCACCGCGGCTTCGAGACCGTGACGTACATGCTCGCCGGCCGAATGCGCCACGGCGACAACCAGGGCAACTCGGGGTTGCTCGGCCCCGGCGCGGTCCAGTGGATGACGGCCGGCAAGGGCTCGTGCATTCCGAGATTCCCGAGCAGAAGGACGGCCTCATGTGGGGCTTCCAGCTCTGGGTGAACTTGCCCGCGAAGGACAAGCTCATGAAGCCGCGCTACCAGGACATTCAAGGCGACAAGGTTCCGGAGGTCGATCTCGGCCCCGGGGCGCGCGCGCGCGTGCTCGTCGGCACCGTGAACGGCGTGAAGGGCCCGGTGATGGAGGTCGCGACCGATCCGCTGTACTTCGACCTGCTGCTGGACGCGAACGCGTCGTACACCGCGACGCTGCCCGAGGGCCACAACGCGTTCGCATACGTCTATCAGGGCGACGCGAAGATCGGCGCCGCGGGCACGGCCATCAAGGCCCAGGAGATGGCGCTGCTCACGCGCGGCGCGAGCCTGCCGGTGACCGCGGGCGCGGACGGCGCGCGGCTCATCGTCGTCGCGGGGCGGCCGCTCGGCGAGCCGGTCGCGCGCTACGGTCCGTTCGTCATGAACACGGCGGAGGAGATCCACCAAGCGTTCGCGGACTACCAAGCAGGTCGCCTGTAACCGAGGAAATGGGGACATTCCTCATTTCGCGGAAGGTGAGCCTCGGGCAAGCAATGTCTCGCGCGAAATCGAGGAATGTCCCCATTTTCGGCACGGGCCGGACGTATCCTTGAGTCGCTATCGACCTCGCCGTGCTCCTGCCGCCGGCCGCGGCGATTCGCGATCCGCTCGGAATCATGAACGACGTCGCCGCCCGCGTCGGGCGCGACGTCGATCTCGTCGATCTGCGGACGGCGGGCGACGTTCTACGGCGGGACGTGCTCGAATCCGGCCGCGTTCTCTACGCCTCCGATCCCGACACGCTTCTCTCTTGGGAAGCGACGGCATTGAGCCGCTACTCGCGTCATCGCGAGGAGATTCGTCGCGCGCAGCGGCGTCGGCTACGCTCGATGAGCGAGGTCGTTGCAATCTCGTAGGGACCGAAGCGGGTTCCTTGGGAGAACGGCATCTTTCGCTAGCTCTATTCGGCCAGCGTCCGTGCTAGCTTTGACGATGCGGCGCGGAGCAGTATGATCATCGGTATGACCAAGCACAAGATCGCGGTCACGTTGCCTCCGGCGCTCGTCGCTAGCGCGCGCCGTGCAGTGCGTGCAGGGCGCGCCGATAGCGTCAGCGCTTATGTCGCGGCCGCGCTCGAAGAAAAGACGAAGCTCGACGACCTGGCGGAGCTGCTGGCTGAGATGCTGGCGGAGACGGGTGGGCCCTTGAGCGCGAGGGAGCGCCGCGTGGCGGACGAGGCTCTCGGCGTCGCGCGACGCCGCCGGCGTAGCGCGGCATGAGCGGGCTGACTCTCGACGCCGGTGCACTGATCGCGTTCGACCGAAACGACCGACCTGTCGTTGCGATCATCGCGCGCGCGTGGGAGCAAGGAATTCGGCTCGCCGCGCCGGCGAGTGTCGTTGGGCAGGTCTGGCGCGACGGTAGCCGGCAGGCGCGGCTCGCGCGCCTCCTGGGTTCCGAGCTCGTCGAGATCGAGACGCTCGACGATGAGCGAGCCCGCGCGGCCGGCCAACTCTGCGGTGTCGCCGGCACGAGCGACGTGATAGACGCCTCGGTCACGCTATGCGCCAGGGCGCGCGGACACGCCGTCCTGACAGCCGATGTCGACGATCTCCACCGACTCGACCCGTCTCTGCGCTACGTTCGCGTTTGAGCGCGCCTCCCGTCGCCGAGCAGCTCGCGGCCGTGCGGCTTCGAGTAGTCGAGCTCGGGCCCGATCGGCACGATCCGCGTCGGATTGATCGTCGGATGGCTGCGATAGTAGTGCCGCTTGATGAAGTCGACGTGCACGGTGTCGGCGACGCCGGGCGTCTGATAGAGATCGCGCACGAAGCCCCAGAGGCTCGGGTAGTCGACGATCCGCCGCTTGTTGCACTTGAAGTGCCCGTGATAGACGGGATCGAAGCGGATCAGCGTCGTGAATAGCCGCACGTCGGCCTCCGTGAGCCGCGCGCCGCAAAGATAGCGATGCGTCGCGAGACGCTGCTCGAGCTTGTCGAGCGTCGCGAACAGCGCGATCGCGGCCTCCTCGTACGCTTCTTGCGTCGTCGCGAAGCCCGCGCGATAGACGCCGTTGTTCACGTTCGGGTAGATGAGCGCGTTCCACTCGTCGATCTCGGCGCGCAGCTCTTTCGGGTAGTAGTCGTCGCCGTTCGCGCCGACGTCGTCGAACGCGCTATTGAGCATCCGGATGATCTCGGACGATTCGTTCGAGACGATCGTGCGCTGCTTCTTGTCCCAGAGGATCGGGATCGTCGAGCGGCCTGAGTAGTGTCGGGTCGGCGATCGTGTAGAGCTCGTAGAGCTTGCTCGCGTGATTCACGTCGTCGGGGATCGTCTCGGGCGCCGGATCGAACGTCCAGCCGTTCTCGCCCATGTAGCTGTTGACCGCCGAGATCGAGATCAGCGCGCTCGAGCCCTTTGAGCTTGCGGAAGATCAGCGTGCGATGCGCCCACGGGCACGCGAACGCGACGTAGAGGTGATAGCGATTCGGCTCGGCGAGGAATCCGCCGCGGCCGCTCGGGCCCGCGCTGCCGTCGCGCGTGACCCAGTTGCGAAACTGCGCCTCGCTGCGCACGAAGCGGCCGCGCGACTCCTTCGTGTCGTACCAGACGTCGTGCCATTGGCCGTCGATCAAGATGCCCATGCTCGCCTCCTTGCGTCAGCCCGGCAGCACGCGCTGCGCGTTCAAGATGCCGTGCGGGTCGAGCGCCGTCTTCAGCCGGCGCATCAGCGTCGATCTCGTCGGCGGAGCGTGAGTGGTGAAGATACTCGCGCCGCAGCGTGCCGACCCCGTGCTCGGCCGAGATCGAGCCGCCGTGTTCGCCGACTGCGCCGTAGACCACGTCGCAGAGCGTGCCGAGATCGCGCGCGTGATGCGTCGTGACTGCGAGGTGCAGGTTGCTGTCGCCGATGTGGCCGAACACGAGGTTCGTGACCGGATCCGGGAAGCCCGCGAACGCGGCGTCGACTGTCGAGAGAAAGCTCGCCATCGAGTCGATGGGCAGGCTCACGTCGAACGCGAGCAGCGGCTGCAGCGTCGGCGTCACGTCGCCGATTCCGTCGCGGATCGCCCAGAGGCCCTTCGCCTCGCGCTCCGACTGCGCGAGCGCCGCGTCGGCGACGATGCCGGCATCGAGCGACTCCGCGAGCGCGGCCTCGAGACGTCGCGGTGTCGCCCGCGTGGTCCGTGCCCTCGGTCTCGACGAGCACGTAGAGCGCATGGCGCTCGGAAAACGGCGAGCGCAGCGCGGGCATGTGCTCGAGCACGTAGTGGAAGTATCCGGCCCACATCGCCTCGAACGCGCTCAAGCTTCCGCCGAGCCGCGCCTGGAGCGCGTGCAGCAGCGCGACGGCTTCGTCGAGGCCGCGGAGCGCGCACAGCGCCGTGACCTTGCTCGGCAGCTTCGGCCAGAGGCGCAGCACCGCGCGCGTGACGATGCCGAGCGTGCCTTCGGTGCCGATGAAGAGCTGCTTCAGGTCGTAGCCCGCGTTGTTCTTGAGCATCTTGTTCATCGAGCTCACGACGCGTGCCGTCCGCGAGCACGGCCTCGAGGCCGAGCACGAGGTTGCGCATCATGCCGAAGCGGATCACCTGGTTGCCGCCCGCGTTCGTCGCGATGTTGCCGCCGATCGTGCACGAGCCGCGCGCGCCGAGATCGAGCGGGAACAGATAGCCCGCCTCCGCGGCGGCTTGCTGCACGGCCTGCAGCGGCGTACCCGCGCGCACGGTCATCGTCTGCGCGGCGCGGTCGATCTCCTCGATGCCGGTGAGCCGCTCGAGCGAGAGCGCGAGCTCGCCGGCTTGCGGCGTCGCGCCGCCGGCGAGGCCCGTGAGCCCGCCTTGGATCACGACGCGCTGCCGCGCGCGGTGGCACTCGCGCAGGATCGCGGCGACGTCTTCGGTCGACGCGGGGCGCAGCACGGCGAGCGGCGCGCACGCGTTCTCGTGGCTGAAGTCGACGCAGTAGCGCGCACCGATGGCGTCGCCCGCGAGCACCTTTTCCGCGCCGAGACGATCGCGCAGCGTGTCGACGATGTTCTCCATGCCGCGATTCTAGGCACGAGGCGCCGACAATAATACGGACGGGCGTGGTAAGCCGCTCATCGCAGGGGCGAGGTCTTAGCTGACGCTCGTCGTCCGTTTGCTGGCTTCGATCGTCAGCAGCCACACCGTTGCGGTTCGCTGCAAGTCGCGAATCGCTTCGATAGCGTAGGTCTCGAGCGTGGTCAGCGCGCGCTCCGCGTCGGCTGAGGGCGCTCGATACGGCGGCAGCGGCGCGTGGTCGTATCGCCAGCGCTCGACGACGATGTCCTGCCACTTGTCGCCGTCGAACAATGAAAGAATCTGCGGGACGTCGCCGGCGACGAACATCTCGTGGCCGTGTAGATGAATCGGCGCGTCGAGGTAGAGCGAGCCGCCGGGTTTCAGCACGCGCCAGATCTCGGCGAGGCACTCGCGATGGGATGGCGATCGTTCGATCGACGGCAACGGTTCCGCCCAGTGCTCGACCGATTGGATCGCGAATGCGACATCGAACGTGGCGGCCGGAAACGGGATCGCGCCGGCGTGACCGTAGCCTTCGCCGCCGATTCGTGGCGCGATTTGCGACTGTGGCTCGATGCCGGTCCAAGAGCCACCGGATTGCTCGACCACGTGTTTCGCGAACGAGCGTTTGTGCGAGCCGATCTCGAGCGCGACCAGTCCGCGCGTCCGGCGAAGGTGCGCCTCCGTCGCGGCCGTGACGCATTTACGCAGCGGGCTGCCGAACGGCACTCCGCAGCGCTGGCGCCGCGAGTGGAACTTCGGGCATAGGCGGCACGGTACGATCCGCTCGCCGTCGCGCTGGGTACCAGTAGTCGCCGCTCCATTCGTCGCTCGCCAGGCGCCAGCGCGTTCGGAAGCGATACCACGCATGCGCTATCCGCGTCTTGGGGTTCGGCATCCCTGCCTAGTCTGCGCCCGGGCAAGGAGCGATGGCGAGAGCAGTTCGCAACACGCGGACGTGGCGCCGCGTCGCGGCGCAGCGCGATTCTAGGCAGGCACGCCGGGCATGCGAACCTTGCGGCCGGGCGGCTCGTATACACTCCTCCGCCGATGAGTGACGTGCGAGTCCCACGTCACGGAGCCATCGTACGGCGCGCACGCCGAGTCGATCGCGGCCACGGCTCGCTGCCAAAAAAGCCCCGACCGTGCGCGACGACCCGACGACCCGACGACCCGACGACCCGAAGGGACTCGACCATGATCGATCTCTACACCTGGACCACGCCGAACGGCCGCAAGGTCTCGATCATGCTCGAGGAGCTCGGACTGCCGTATCGCGCGATCCCGGTCGACATCAGCGCGAACGAGCAGTTCAAGCCCGAGTTTCTGAAGATCAGCCCGAACAACAAGATTCCGGCGATCGTCGATCACGACACCGGCATCGCGTTGATGGAGTCGGGCGCGATCCTGCTTTATCTCGCCGACAAGACGGGCCGGCTCAGCGGCAGGCGGCAAGTCGGGTTGGCAGGCCGTCGAGTGGCTCATGATGCAGATGGGCAGCGTCGGGCCGATGCTCGGCCAGGCCCATCACTTCCTGCGCTTCAACAAGGGCAAGTCGGAATACGCCGAGAAGCGCTACGGCGACGAGGCGAAGCGGATCTACGCGGTGCTCGACAACGCGGCTCGGCGAAGCCGAGTACCTCGCGGGCGACTACTCGATCGCCGACATCGCGACCTGGCCGTGGATCTCGCGCTACGAATGGCAAGGCATCGACTGGTCGCTCTATCCCAACTTGAAGCGCTGGTATCTCGCGATCGCGAGACGCCCCGCCGTACAGCGCGGCTACGACGTGCCGAAGCACGTGAACGCGATCCCGTTACCTGGTTGACTTCTCGAGCGAGTCGATCGCGGCGCGCAGCGCGCGGACATGGCTCGGCGTCGCGCCGCAACAGCCGCCCACGATGCGCGCCCCGGCCCCGATCCAGTAGCTCGCGAGCGCGGCGAGCTCGGTCGGAGACAGCGTCGCGCGCGTGGCGCGAGCACGGGCCGGCGTCGAGTCGCCGCGGGACGCTGCGGCGCGGTCCGTCGCGAAGCCCGTGATGCCGCCCTCGAGCTCGGGATATCCGCCGAGCACGCCGCGGTAGCGCGCGCCGATTGCGCGAATCGCGGGGGCGATCGCGCCCGGCGGCGAATGCATCACGTTGACCGCGTCCGGCGCGAACGGCAGCACCGCGTCGAGCACGCGTCCGAGCAGTGTCTCGGGGGAGTCGAACGCGACGAGCGCGCCGTCGTCGCGCAGCCGGCAGCTCACGCCGAGCCAAATCGGCAGGCCAGTCGCGCGCGCCGCCTCGCATGCACGTGCGGCGTGCTCGGAGTCTTCGAGCATCTCGAGCGCGATGAGATCGACGCCTTCGAGCGCCAGCCGCTCGGCGAGCTCACGATACGCGGCGCTCTCGTCGCGCGCCGCGGGGTACGCGCGCGAATCGAAATGCGGCGGCAGACAGGACATCGAGCCCGCGATCGCGACGTCGCGCCCGAGCGCATCGCGCGCCTCGCGCGCCGCCGCGACCGCGCGCTGCACGACCTCCGCACTGCGCTCGCCGAGCCCGGCTGCCTCGAGCACGAAACGCGCGGCAGCGAACGTATTCGTGCTGATCACATCGGCGCCCGCGGCGATGTAGTCGGATTGAATCGAGCGCAACAGCTCGAAGTGCGTGAGCGCCGCGGGTGCGCTCCACGCAGACGGATCGAGCGCGAAGCCGCGCCGACGGAGCTCGCTGCCAGTGCCGCCATCCACGACCAGCACTCGCCCCGCGGCTAGTCTCTCGCGCCACGTGCCGCTCATCGGAGGATTGGGGTCTCCGAACGCGAGGGGCGAGCGGGTCCCGTCGCGCTTGCTACGCCGCGGTTTCGTATGCACTCTCTAGCACTCGCCGGAGGGGGGACCATCGATGCTCACCTCATGCCGCTCGCCGCGCTTTGGTATTAGTGCCGCTCGCGGTCGCGCTCGTCGCGATCGGTCCGGCGTTCGCAGCGAAGAAGAGCTCAGACTACTGGGTCGGAACGTGGGCTACAGCGCTCGTGATACGCCCGGCCGGGCCTCCGGGTGGACTACCCCCGGCCGGCGGGCCGCCGCCCGCGGCGCCGAACGGGCCGCCGCCCGTGGTCCAGAATGGCCCGCCGCCCGGCGGACCCGGCGGGCCGCGCCCGCCGCCGCCTGCGACGGTGCAGAACCAGACCCTGCGCGAGATCGTGCACACGAGCATCGGCGGCGACAAGGTCCGCGTGGTGCTCAGCAACGTGTTCGGAACCGCGCCGCTCGAGATCGGCAGCGCGGCGATCGCGCTGCAGAGCGAGGGCTCCGCAGTAGACCCCGCGTCCATCAAGAAGCTCACATTCAACGGTCAGCCGAAGGCGGCCGTCCTCGCGGGCGCCACGCTCGTGAGCGATCCGGTCGACATGAAGGTCGCGCCGCTGGCCAATCTCGCGATCGACTCTACATACCGGGCGACATCGGCCAGGGCGCGTCGCCCGTGACCACGCACAACGGCGCGTCGCAGACGAGTTACATCTCGACGCTCGGCGATCACGCGGGCGAGGTGAGCTTGCCGGTCGAAAGGCACCTCGGCGCATGGCTCGCGCTCGCGCGCGTCGAGGTCGCCGCGCCCGAGGGCACGCGCGCGGTCGTCACGTTCGGCGACTCGATCACCGACGGCGCGCGCTCGACCGTCGACACGAATGCGCGTTGGCCGGACGAGCTCGCGCGGCGCCTCGCGGCGCGGAAGAAGGGCGAAGTCGCCGTGCTGAACGCGGGCATCAGCGGCAACCGCGTGCTCGGCGACGAGCAAACGGCCGGCTACAGCGCGCTCGCGCGCTTCGACAAGGACGTGCTGATGCAGACCGGCGTCACGCACGTGATCGTGCTCGAGGGCATCAACGACATCGGCGTCGCGCGCGCCAACGCGAGTCCGACCGCCGCCGACTTGATCGCGGGCCACCGGCAGCTGATCGCGCGCGCGCATGCGCGCGGCCTCAAGATCTACGGCGCGACGCTCACGCCGTTCGAGGGCGCGGCGTACTACACGCCCGAGGGCGAGGCGAAGCGTCAGGCGCTGAACAACTGGATCCGCACGAGCGGCGAATACGACGGCGTGATCGATTTCGACAGCGTCGCGCGCGATCCGGCCTCGCCGAGCAAGTTCGCGGCGGCCGTCGATTCGGGCGATCACCTGCATCCCGGCGACGCGGGCTACAAGGCGATGGGCGACGCGGTCGACCTCGCGCTGTTCAGGTAACGAGAAACGAACGCGCGCAGACGCGCGCCGAAGAAGAGGAACGACGACGATGCGAACCCTGGCGACCTTGGGCGCGGCGCTGGCCGCGACCAGCCTCCTTACGCTCGCGACACTGCAGAGCGCGCACGCGCAAGCGTTCGCAGACGCGAAGAGCTCGCGCGCCGCTTACTCGGGCGGCAGCCTCGCGCCGAAGCTCGCGTGCGAGGCGCTCGCGGACCTCAAGCTGCCGGAAGTCGTGAAGCTCGCGCGCGAGCGCGATCGCGGCCCAAGGTGCGACGCCCGCGCACTGCCGCGTGAGCGGCGTCATCGACCCCGAGGTCGCGTTCGAGGTGAACCTGCCGGCCGGCTGGAACGGCCGCTTCTACATGATCGGCAACGGCGGCCTCGCGGGCGAGGCGCCCGACGATCCGGGTCGCGCGGCGCAGCGCGGCCAAGCGCTCGAGCACGGCTTCGTGATGGCGAGCACGAACACCGGTCACGACGCGCGCAAGGAGCCGCGCGGCACGTTCGTGCTCAGCAACCCGCAGAAGGCGATCGACTACGCGTATCGCGCCGTGCACGTCACCGCGACGACGGCGAAGGAGATCGCGAACCGCTACTACGGCAAGCCGGTCGACGCACGCGTACTGGAACTCGTGCTCGAACGGCGGCCGCCAGGGGCTGCTCGAGGCGCAGCGCTATCCCGACCGACTTCGACGGCATCGTCGCCAACGCGCCGTGGGTCGATCAGACCGGCTTCACGATCGGCGCGATCTGGAACCAGCGCGCGCTGACCGACGCGCCGTCTCGCCGGAGAAGATCGCGCTCGTCGCGCAGCACGTGATGGCGAAGTGCGACGCGGTCGACGGCCTCAAGGACGGCCTCATCGACGATCCGCGCCAGTGCAAATTCGACGTCGCGAACGACGTGCCGACCTGCCGCGCGGGCTCGAACGGCAACATGCCTCACGGCGTCGCAGGCGGCCGCGATCAAGAAGGTCTACGACGGCCCGAAGAGCGGCGGCAAGCCGATCTTCCCGGGCTACATGCTCGGCAGCGAGGCGCTCGTGACCGCGCCGAACGGCGCAGACCGCGAGCGGCTGGCTGAACTTGATCCTGCCCGCGCAGCCGGCGGCGAAGCCGGCGGATTTCGAGCTCGCCGAGGCGACGATGCGCTACCTCGTGCTCGAACCGCCGCAGCCGGACTACGACTACCAGAAGTTCGACTTCGACCGCGACCCGCCGCTGCTCGAGCGCTGGGGCAAGATCGCGAACGCGACCGATACGAACCTCCAGGAGTTTCGCGCGCGCGGCGGCAAGCTGATCATGACCTACGGCTGGGCCGACCCGATCCTTCAGCCGCTGATGGGCGTGAACTACTACGAGAAAGCGGTCGAGGCGAACGGGCCGAACGGCACCGAGTTCCTGCGCTTGTTCATGGTGCCCGGCATGGCGCACTGCGGAGGCGGCGTCGGGCCGGACCAGAACGATGCGGTCACCGCGGTGATCGATTGGGTCGAGAAGGGCGCCGCGCCGGATAAGATCGTCGCGAAGAAGCTCGTGAACGGTACCACGACGCGCTCGCGGCCGCTCTGCCCGTATCCGCAGGTCGCGCGCTACAAAGGGCAGGGCAGCGTCGACGACGCGGCGAGCTTCGAGTGCCGGATGCCGTAACGTAATCACGCGGCCCGGGCGACTCGATCGGCGAGTTGGATTCGAAGGCGCCTCCGGCCCGGGGCGACGCTTCCGCGGAAGCGTCTTGCGAGGTGACTGCCGTCACCGATCGACAAGCTCGCCTTGTCGAGCGGAAACAGTAAGCACGCTAAGAGCCACAATTCCAGCGATATTGGCGCGCCCGGTGAGCGCGGCCGGGTTACTATTCCGCGCCTGGAAATAGGGGCCAACCTTCGCCGCGATGGCCGTACATCCGTCGTTCCCGAAGTCGCCGTATGCCGAGCTATCGCCGGACTGGCAGAGCTTCCGCACGCGCCCGAACGGCGAGCTCGAGCTGAGCACGTCGCCGCACGTCTACCCGCAGACGGGCCGCTACACGGTAGCGCTCAAGGTCATCGACATCTTCGGCAACGACACGATGACGCTGTTGCCGGTGACCGTCGGCTAAGCCGGCTCCGTGGCCCGTCCTCGGTCTGCAAAGATTCTCACGCCCGCCGAGACGCTCGGCCTGTCCGGCGCGATCCTCGACGCGCGCGTGCGCCGCGCCGTCAATCACATCGCCGACGCCGAGCTCGACCTCGTCGCGCGCCGGCTCGCCGACGACGCGCGCGCGAACGACCTCACGTACGAGCGGCGGGGCGTGCTCGAGCCCGTGCGCGTGATGCTGCGGCCGCTCTTGATCATGCCGGAGCAGCAGAGCTACCTGCATCACGTCTGCACGCGCGTGATGGCCGCGCTCGCGCGAATCCCGAACCTGTACGTGAACGACGCCGAAGTCCGGAAACTGCTGCCGCTCGCGTCCGACGAGGCCGACTGGTTCGCGGAGGTCTGGGCGCGGATGGAGCTCGCGCCGAACCCGCTTTACGGACGGCTCGATGCCGTGTGCGACTTCACGAGCGCGCGCTGGCAAGACTCGCTGCGATTCATGGAGCCGAACCTCTCGGGCGTCGGCGGCATCCACATGGGCCCGCTCGCCGAGGCGCTGCTGATGCGCGACGTCGTGCCGACGATCCAGGCGCACGACCCGAGCTTGGCGCTCGAGCTGCCGCCCGATCAGCGCGACCTGTTCCTGCAAGTGCTGCTCGATCACGCGAGCGCACTTGGCCGGTCGAGCGCCAACATCTGCTTGATCGAGCCGAAGTACGTCGCCGAGGGCCCGAACGAGCAGTCGCATCTCGTCACGTACTACCGCGCGCAGCGCGGCATCGACGTGCGGCACGCCGATCCGCGCGAGCTGCGGCTCGTCGACGGCGAGGTGTATTACGAGGACACAGTCGTCGACGTCGCGTATCGCGACTACGAGATCCGCGACCTGCTCGCGCTCGAGCGCGAGGAGGGCAAGCCGCTCGACGGCGATCCGCGCGCTGTTCGCGGGGAACCGCATCGTCTCTTCGATCGCCGGCGATCTCGACCACAAGAGCTGCTTCGAGATCCTGACCGACGACGCGCTCGCAGCGCGCGCGTTCGACGCGGCGGACCGCGCGCTGTTCCGCCGGCACGTGCTCTGGACCAGGCTCGTGAGCGAGCGAGCGACGCAGACGGCGGACGGCCGCGCCGACCTGCCCGAGCTTCATCCGCACGCATCGCGAGGAGCTCGTGCTCAAGCCGAATCGCTCGTACGGCGGCACGGGCGTGCATCTCGGCGCCGCCGTCTCGCAGAGCGAGTGGGAACGGCTGCTCGATCGCGCGCTCGCGAGTGCGGGCGATCCGTACGACAGCTGGGTCGTGCAGTCCGCGGGCACGCTGCCCGTGCATCTCTTCCCGGTGCTCGTGGACGGCCGCAGCCACGACGAGCCGTTCTACACGGTGATGGGTTTCGCGCCGACCGCGCACGGACTCGGCGCGATCTGCCGCGTGTCGCAGAAGCAGGTCGTCAACGTCGCGCAGCACGGCGGGCTCGCCGCCGCTGCTCGTCGCGCGCCGGCCGACGGACCTCAAGAGCTCGGCGCGCAGGTCCGTGCGTCCCGCTCGAGCGCGCGACGAGCTCGCCGCGTCGATCAAGAAGCTCCGCGATCTCGACGGCGTGATCCGGCTGCTCGAGTGGGACGAGGAGACGTATCGGCCCGGCGGCGCGGCGGAGACTCGCGCGCCGGCAGCTCGCGATCGTCGAAGGCATGAAGCACGAGCTGCTCGCGAGCGACCGGCTCGGCGACCTGATCGGCGCCGTCGGCGAGCGTGCGAGGCGTGCCCCGAGGCTCGCAGCCGAGCTCCGGCGGCTCGCGCGGCTGCGGCGCGCCGCGATCGCGCTGCCCGCGAGCCTCGTCGGGGCGTATGCGGAGTCGCGCTCGCACTGTCTCGCGGCCTGGGAGCACGCGCGCCAGAAGAACGACTTCGGCGCGTTCGCGAAGCCGTTCGGTCTCCTGCTCACGTTGCTGCGCGAGCGCGCGCAGGCGCTGCGCGTGAGCGACGATCTCTACGACGGCGTGCTCGACGAGCACGAGCCCGAGATGCGTCGCGAGCGGCTCGACCCGATGCTCCGAGCGCTTGGGAACCGGCTGCGCGAGCAAGTGCCCGCTTGGGCCGAGCGAACGCAACGGCATGCGGCACTCGCGCCGCGCGGCGAGTTTCCCATCGAAGCGCAGATCGAGTTCTGCAAGACGCTGCTCGCGGGACATGGGCTTCGACTTCGAGCGCGGCCGGCTGGACCGCTCGACGCATCCGTTCACGACGATGGCCGGCGACGACGACGTGCGCGTGACGATCCGCGCGTTCCCGCACGAGCCGACGAGCGCGCTGTTCGCGACGCTGCACGAGGGCGGCCACGCGCTCTACGATCAGGGCATTCCGCGAGCGCTGCACGGCACGCTGCTCGCGGACGGGCCGAGCGTGGGGCTGCACGAGTCGCAGGCGCGGCTCTGGGAGAATCACGTCGGCCGCAATCGCGCCTTTTGGGAACATTACTTCCCGAAACTCGCGGCCGCTTTCCCGACGCCGCTTGCCGGCCTCGACGCGCGCGCCATGCAGCGCTCGATCGCGGTCGTCGAGCCGAGCTCTGAACCGCGTCGCGGCCGACGAGGCCACCTACAACCTGCACATCCTCGTGCGTTACGAGCTCGAGCTCGCTCTGCTGAATCAGGATCTCGCCGTCGCGGATCTGCCGGGGGCGTGGAACGAGCGCTACGCGCACTATCTCGGAGTCACGGCGCCGAATGCGCGCACGGGCTGCCTACAAGACGTCCACTGGGCGATCGGCGAGTTCGGCTACTTCCCGACGTACACGATCGGCAATCTATACGCGGCACAGCTCGTCGAAGCCTACGAGCGCGCCGGCGATCTCGACGCGCAGCTGCGCGGCGGGGACTTGCGCTCGCTGCGCGCGTGGCTCGACCAACACGTCTATGCGAGCGGCGCGGAGCTCGATGCCGAAGACCTGATTCAGCGCGCGACGGGGCAACGGCTCGACGCGGAGCCGTTCTTCCGCCGGCTCGAGCGGCGCGTCGCGGAGCTCGACGACTGAGCGAGCGGCGGGAAGACGATTGACCGAATCGGCCCGCAAGCGGCGACGGGAGCCGCTTGACAGCGCACGCATCCGTATGTATCGTTGTTTCTGAAAAGACAGAAATAGGCGAAATATGCACCTCACGCCCGTCATGAAGCGCTTCGTTCTCCACTGGGGGGAGATGGGGACCCGCTGGGGCGTCAATCGAACCGTGGCCCAGGTGCACGCGCTGCTCTATCTCGCGCCCGCGCCTATCCCGGCCGACGAGATCGCGGAGACGCTGTCGGTCGCGCGGTCGAACGTCAGCACGAGCCTCAAAGAGCTTCAGAGCTGGGGACTGGTGAGCATTGCACATGTGCTCGGCGACCGGCGCGATCACTTCGTCGCACGCACCGACACCTGGGACATGCTCCTGACCATCCTCGAGCAACGCAAACGGCGCGAAATCGAGCCGACGTTGGAGGTCTTGCGCGAGTGCGTGGCCGAAATGGAGAAGGATCGCAACACGCCGAGCGAGGTGAAGGCGCGGATCGACGGCATGCGCGGCTTCCTGACCGACGTCACGGAGTGGTTCGATCAGATCGTCAAGCTGCCGAGAGCCACGCTCGTGAACGTGATGAGGCTCGGCGCCACGATCGGCAGCCTCGTGCCGAGGAGCGGGAAGAAGGCTTGAGGCGAGCGTTTTTTTTGTCCACGTACACGTACATGTCGCTCGACCAACTACGCGCCTCGGTGAAGCTGCCGGCGCTCGACCGGGCATCACGCCGCGCGCTGAAAGACGAAGACCGTTAGCCGCCCGGCCGCGCCCTCGCCATCGCGGCCGCGAATTCCTGGCGGGTCACCGCGTGGCTGTTGTCCGTATCCGCCGAGGCGAAGTCGAGGCCCGGAGTTGCGAGCGCCTCGTTGGGGGTGATGACGCCGTCCTTGTTCGTGTCGAAGGATTCGAAGCTCAGCTGCGCGAGTTGGCTGTCGCCGGACTGGGCCTTCGCCGCCCTTGGGGTCTGTGCGGACGGCCTACCCGTGGGGTTCGGCGAGTTGGGCGACGTGCCGCGTTGGCAGGCAATCATGCCTAACGCGACGATCATTGCGATCAACACCTTGTCCATCGGGCACCTCCTGCCTGCTCACTCAATGTGTCAACCGAGGCCGGAACTACCGGCGGCCACTGAGTGTTGCAAGAGATATGCCATGAACGGGGCCCGCGTCCGGGTGCAGACGGGCGCCTGCACGCCGGCCTAGCTCGCCGCAGATCGCAGAATCCGCAACCGGGCCTTGAGTCCGAGCAGTTTGCGAACACGCGCGCCGCCGATTGACGACGCTCGTCTTCTAGCGCGCGGCTTGGCGCGCGGGTCGCAGGGGCCGCTAGCGCTTGCTGAGCTCGTCGCGGGCGACGAGGCCGCCCTTCATCACGAAGCGCACGTGCTGCATCTCCGCGACGTCGCGCAGCGGGTCGCCCGTGACGGCAATCACGTCGGCGAGCTTGCCCGGCTCGAGACTGCCGATCTGTTTCTCCCAGTGGTAGTTCAGCATCGTTGCGGCGGCCAGGAACGAGGTCTGTAGCGCTTGAGCGGGCGTCATGCCCCATTTCACGTAGTACTCGAACTGGTTCGCCTGCACGCCGTGCGGGATGATCGCCGAGGTCGCGCCGCTGCCGAACACGATCGGCACGCCGGCCTTGAGCGCGCGCTTGAACGCTTGCTCCGCGAGCGCTAGCCGCGAGATCTTGCCGCCGCTGTCGCGCAGGTCGGCCTTCTCCTGATAGATCAGGTCGTCGAGCGTGCAGACGAACGGCAGCTTCTTCTGCAGCAGCGTGCGGACGCCCGCGTCGTCGAGCTCGAGCAGGTGCGTCGGCGCGTCGACGCCCGCCTCGATGCAGCTCCGCATGCCCTCGCCGCCGTAGGTGTGGCAGGCGACCTTGAGACCGAGCCGGTGCGCCTCGTCCGTGATCGCTTCGACTTCCTCGCGCGTGAGCGAAGGCGTCGTGATCAGCTCGCCGTCGGGCGTGAACAGGTGATACGGGCCGACGAAGTCCTGCGACGTATAGATCTTCACCCAGTCGACGCCGTGCAGCTTCGCCTCGCGGACCGCGGCGCGTGCGAGCCACGGCGAGTTCACGTTCTTGCCCTCCGTGAACTCCGAATAGAACCGGCCGGAGTCCGAGTCGGGATACGCGTTGCTCGCGCGGATGTTCAACGACTGGCCGACCACCTGCATTCGCGGGCCGAGCACGAGCCCGGCGTTGATCGCGTCGCGCAAGTCGACGGTGTTGAAGCCGCCGCGCGAGTCCATGTCGGCGACGGTCGTGAAGCCCGCGAGCAGGTCCGTCTGCGCGCTCGCGAGCGCGACGTACGCGCGCTCGGCGGGCGCGCGCGCGCCCTCGTTGCCGCCGACGTTCACGTGCACGTGCACGTCGATCATGCCGGGCAGCACGGTCGCGTCGCCGAGGTCGAGCACGCGCGCCTCCGGCGGGACGTTCACGTTCGCGCCGACCTCGGCGATCTTGTCGCCGCGGATCAGGATCGTCTGGCCGGTCACGAGGCGGCCGCTGCGCGCGTCGAACAATCGCCCCGCGCGAATCGCGACGACTTGCGACGCGGGCGCGAGGAATCGGCCGACGGCGCCCGATGCCGCGGCGCCGCCGGTCGACTCTTGCGCGAACAGCGAAGGCGTCGTGGCGGCGGCCAGCGCGCAAGCGAGGACGAGCGCGCCGGCAGCGCGCCGACACGAGCCTCACGGCCGCGTCACTTCGGCGCGGCGCACTCGAAGTTCGCCGCGTCGTTCGTGATCGCCTTTGCCCTTGTACCGAGCCGCCTGCGGGTATGCGCAGAGCGGCCGCGTCGTCGTGACCTTGCCGTCCTGCACCTTGCGCGCGGTGATGCTCTCGGGCGCCTTGCCTTTCTCGACCCAGCTCGAGATCGCGCCCATCCAGTCGGCCTGGTCGGGTCCGTTGCCGCCGCGGCAGTGGCCCATGCCGGGCATCATGAACAGGCGCGCGTACTCGCTCGTGTACGCGCGGCCGTCGCCGCCGTGCGCCTTCGTCGCGAAGTCGATCATCTCTTGATAGAAGTCGACCGTGCGCTGCGGCATCACGCCGGGGTCGCTCCAGCCGTGATAGATCACGAGCTTGCCGCCGTGCGACTTGAAGTCGCGCAGATCCGGGTCGATCGCGTTCAGCACGCCGTAGAGCTTCGCGTCGACGAGCGCGACGTCCTTGTCGAAGTCGAACGTGCTCCAATCCCACTTCGGATTGCGGAACGCCATGCCGCCGAGCACGGCGTTGTCGATCGCGAACGGCTCCTTGCCGTTCATGATCATGCCCCAGCCCGGATTGCCGGGCTCCGGACCTTCGCCGCCGCGCTCGAGGCCCGGATAGATCTGCTCGCCGGTGCGCGGATTGCGCGCGCCCTGATAGATCATGCTCGAGCGCCTTCACTTGTCCCGGATTCAGGCACTGATCGGTCTTCGCGGACGAGCACGCGAGCGAGCTCGGCTTGAAGTTGCAGGTGCGCGGGTCGGTGAGCACGCCGTCGCTGACGCCGTCGGCCGCGTCGCACTGCGCGATCACCGCCTTGCTGATCATCGTGAGGTCGTCGCGCGACAGCACCGAGCTGGGCTCGGCCGAGCGTCGCCTGCGCGGTCCAGAGCTGGCCCATGTGCAGGTGCGTGAACGTGTTGACGGGCGCGCCGGAGATGATGCCGTCGTAGTCGTTCGGGAAGCGCTGCGCTTCCATGAGCCCCTGCCGGCCGCCGGTCGAGCAGCCGTTGAAGTACGAATACTGCGGCGCCTTGCCGTAGTACGCGTCGATGACCGCTTTGGCCTTTAGTGTCATTTCGTGGATCGCGCGATAGCCGTAGTCGATCACGCGCTGACGATCGTCGAGCCACGCGTTATCGGTGGCTTCGTGGCCCGTGTCGGTCGAGGTCGACGCGTAGCCCGCGTTCACCGCTGCGGCGAGCGCCGGGTAGCTGATGATGCCCGCGAGGCCGCCGCCGCCGACGGCTTGGAACCGGCCGTTCCACGCGGAGGTTTCGGGGAGCCAGACCTCGAACTTGATCGCGGGGGAGACGACGCCCGCGACGCGGCAGATCGCCGGCACCTTGAGCGGCTCGCGCGCGCCCGGCGCCGGCGAACGTTGCCGCTCACGCTCTCGGCCGTCGTGATCTTCGTGTCGGGCAGCGCGAGCTTCGCGAGATCCGCGCAGGTCGCGGCGGATGCGGTCATGGAACAGAGCGCGGCCGCGACTGCGGCCGCGAGCGTGACGGTTGGTGTATGCATGTTTTTTTTCCCCCGGAAAGCCAGCATCTTACGGCCGTGGGCGCGCGACGTGCCAGCCGCCGCCGGCGCGAGCGCAATGTCGCGTGCGCGGCGTCGCGCGGGCGCGTTGGTCGTCCAAGGGTGCTCTGCTAGCATCCTCGCCCCATGCGCGCCGCCTCCGCCGTAGCCGCTGCGCCCGCGGGTGTCCGCGCGAACGACCGCGCGTTCTATACGGGCATCGCGGTCGCTGCCGCGCTCACCGTGTTGGTCGGATTTTCGCGGACCTACTTCTTGCGGCCGTATTTCCAGGCGCAGCCGCTCGACGCGGCGTTCCACGTCCATGGCCTCGTGTTCAGCGCGTGGATCGCGCTGTTCGTCGCGCAGACATCGCTCGTCGCCACTGGGCGAGCGGACGTGCACCGAAAGCTCGGTTGGGCGGGCGCGTGTCTCGCGATTCTCATGGTCGTCGTCGCATTGAACGCGGCCGTGCACGGCGCCCATCGCGACATCTCGGCCGGTTACGAAATCGAGTCGCTGCGTTTCTTCGCGACGCCCGTGCTGGCGATGGCGATGTTCGCGTCGCTCGTCGCGCTCGCGGTGGCCGCACGCGGTCGGCCCGAGACGCACAAGCGGCTCATGTTGCTCGCGACGCTGAGCCTGCTCGACGCGGCGGTCGCGCGCTGGCCGGTGCCCGGAATCGCCGATGCTACGCTCGCCTAATACGCGATCACCGACGCGTTCATCGCGGCCGCGATGCTCTACGACTTCGCGTCGCGCCGCTTCGTTTCGCCCGTCTATATCTACGGCGGGCTCGCAATCGTCGTGGAGCAGTGGGCGCGCGACGCGCTCGGTGCGACCGCCGTTTGGCAGTGGCTTGCGGCGAAGATCCTCGAATGAGCCGCGCGTCGCGGCGAGCATGACGGCAGGGTAGGCCGATGACCCGATTCGTCGGGGCGATCGATCAAGGCACGACGAGCAGCCGCTTCATCGTGTTCGACGCAGCCGGCACGATCGTCACGAGCGCGCAGAAGGAGCACGCGCAGATCTATCCGCAGCCCGGGCTGGGTCGAGCACGACGCGCGTCGAGATCTGGCGCAACACCCAGGAGGTGATCGGCGGCGCGCTCGCGCGCGAAGGGCCTGCACGCGGGCGATCTCGCCGCGGTCGGGATCACGAACCAGCGCGAGACGACGCGTGCTCTGGGACCGGCGCTCCGGGCGGCCGCTGCACAACGCGCTCGTCTGGCAGGACACGCGCGTCGCGGACCTCGTCGCGGCGCTACGCGCGCGATGGCGGGCCACGATCGGTTCCGCGCGGCGACGGGGTTGCCGCTCGCGACCTACTTCAGCGCGCTGAAGCTCCGCTGGCTGCTCGACCACGTGCCCGACGCGCGCGCGCGCGCCGAGGCCGGCGACGTGCTGTTCGGCACGATCGACTCGTGGCTGCTCTGGAACCTCACGGGCGGACGCGACGGGCGGGCTGCACCTCACCGACGTCACGAACGCGAGCCGCACGCAGCTCATGAATCTCGCAACCTGCGAATGGGACGACGCGCTGCTCGCGGCGTTCGAGATTCCGCGCGCCGTGCTGCCGCGGATCGCCGCATCGAGCGAGATCTACGTCGAGGCGCGGATCGCGGCGCTCGCGGGCGTTCCGATCGCCGGGCATCCTCGGCGATCAGCAGGCCGCGCTGGCGGGCCAGACGTGCTTCGCGCCCGGCGAGGCGAAGAACACGTACGGCACCGGCTGCTTCATGCTGATGAACACCGGCACGCGCCCGGTGCCGTCGACGGCAGGGCTCGTGACGACCGTCGCGTACCGGCTCGGCGGCGAGCCCGTGCATTACGCGCTCGAGGGCTCGATCGCGATCGCCGGCGCGCTGGTGCAGTGGCTGCGCGACAACCTCGGGCTCATCAAGAGCAGCGCCGAGATCGAGGCGCTCGCGCGCTCGGTGCCCGACAACGGCGACGTCTACTTCGTGCCCGCGTTCTCGGGCCTGTTCGCGCCGTATTGGAAGGAGCGCGCGCGCGGCGCGATCGTCGGCCTCACGCGCTACGCGAACCGCGCTCACATCGCGCGCGCGTGCGCTCGAGGCGATCGCGTATCAGACGCGCGACGTGCTCGAGGCGATGGAGCAGGACTCGCGGATTCCGATCGACGAGCTGCGCGTCGACGGCGGCATGGTCGCGAACGAGCTGCTGATGCAGTTCCAGGCCGACATGCTCGGCGTGCCGGTGGTGCGGCCGCGCGTGACGGAGACGACCGCGCTTGGCGCCGCGTACGCGGCCGGGCTCGCCGTCGGTTATTGGTCGAGCCGCGACGAGCTCAAGCGCAACTGGGGCGTCGACAAGCGGTGGACGCCGTCGATGGGCGATCCGGAGCGCGCGCGTCTCTACTGCGTCGTGGCAAAAGGCGGTCACGCGCTCGTTCGACTGGGTCGATCCGCCCCCTTGAGCGACGCCGACGTGCAATCGACATTTGGGCGCAGCTCGCGGCGCTCGTACCGCCTCGCGGTTGCACTTGACGCGATTCACGGCCTGTTCGCCCCGCATGCCACGCTGCGAGCAGCGATCACGCCGCGAGTCGAGGGCGGGGGCCGTGCGAGGGACACCGCCGAACCAACGCTGCCCCCGCATATGGCGATGAGCTCGATGCCCATCCCCAACGAAGGGCCGAGCCGCCGGCCCGACAACTCCGCTCGAGGAAATCCAGCCCGTGGAATCGGCGCATCCGATCGAAAAGTGGCGAACACCCTTAAAGCCGCGCGTCGAATCCTTCCCCGGGGCGCGGTGACCTATTAATAGTTCCTCTATCGCACCAGGATGCAGCTCGCACCCGAAGAAAAGGCGCGGCGTCGCGTTCACCGTCGCCTCCTTTTGAAGTGGTGTCCGCTGCCACGGGTTCGTTGATAAACGCGCATGTCTGTGCAGACAAAAGGCACACAGCCGTGTAACATGCGCCGATGAAATCGTTACGCTGGAGCTCCGCGAAGAACGCGTGGCTAAAGCGTGAACGACACGTATCGTTCGAACAGATTGTCGTCGCGATCGAGTCGGGCGGATTGCTGGACATTCTCGCTCACCCGAATCCAGCGCGTTATCCGCGACAGCGAGTGCTCGTTGTAGCGGACGGCGGCTATGCGTTTCTAGTACCGTTCGTCGAGGAAGACGAGTACTACTTCCTGAAGACGATCATTCCGAGTCGAAAGGCGCGGCGAGACTATCTCGAGCAGGGAGGGAGTGATGGCGAGTGAGATCGATAAAGAGGAGCGCGCGATCCTTGACGCTTACGAGCGCGGCAAGCTGCGGTCGGTAGCGACCAAGAAGGAGCTCGCGAAATTTAAGGCTGCGGCGCGTGCCACAGCCATCAAGGACCGACGCGTTAACATCCGGCTCTCGTCGAACGATCTGCGCGAGATCCAGGCGCGAGCGCTTGCCGACGGATTGCCGTACCAGACGCTGATCGCGAGCGTCTTGCACAAATACGTAACGGGTCGGCTTATCGAGCATTGAGCTGCCCGTGGCGGCCGCAACCCGAATTAACGCTGGCTGCCTGAAGCAACTACCGGCAAAAGGACTTCCGCAACGGAAAGACTGCGCGTAGCGAGAGCTACTCGAGCGCCTGCCCGCTGCGATCCGGCAGCGTGAAGATCAAGCCGGCCGCGAGCAGGAAGAACACCGACGTCGACGTGAGCGCGAGCCCGATGCCGACGCCGGGCCAGGTCGCGATCACGCCGACGGTATACGGCGCGAACGCGCCCAGTGTGCGTCCCAAGTTGTAGCTCGTGCCCTGTCCCGTCGCGCGCACTTCGGTCGGGTAGAGCTCGGCGACGAAGCCGCCGAACATGCTGAAGTAGCCATGGCCGAAATAGCCGAGCAACGGGCTCAGCACGAGCAGTGCCGTCGGGCTCGTCGCGGCGAGCGTGCCGTAGAGCGGCGCAATGATCGCTGCCGCGATCATGAACAACACGAACGTGCGTCGGCGGCCGAGTCGATCCGCGATGAAGCCGAACGTGAGATAGCCGAAGTACGCGCCGATCTGCATCAGCACGATCCACTGCAGCGAGCCGACGACGCCCATGCCCGCGCCGCCTTGCGCGACGGGGCGTGCGAGAAAAGGCGGCAGCCAGAAGAACAGTCCGAAATACGCGAACTGCACTGCGCCGCCGAGCAGCACGATCAAGATCGTTCGCGAGAGCAGGCCCGGCCCGAAGATCACCTTGAACGGATTCTCGCGCGCCTTCGGCGTCGCGGCGCGCGCGCTCCAGCTCGGCGACTCGCGCACCTTGCGCCGCACCCAGAGCGTGAACAGCGCGGGCAGCACGCCGACGACGAACAGCCATCGCCATCCCTCGGTGCCGAACCTCGGCAGGATCAACGCAGCGAGCACCGCGGCCATGATGTAGCCGATCGCCCAGCCCGACTGCATGATGCTGATCGCCTTGTTGCGCAGGTGCGCGCGGCCACGTCTCGCCGACGAGCACCGCGCCCGACGCCCATTCGCCACCCATGCCGATGCCGAGCACGGTGCGCCAGAACAAGAGTTGCAGCACGCTCTGCGACGTCGCGGCGCCGAGCGACGCGAGCGAGAAGATCGATGATCGTGCCCATCAACGCGCGCGTGCGGCCGAACCGATCCGCGACCCAGCCGAAGATCAGGCCGCCGGCTCCGGACATCACGAGCGTCGCGGTGCCGAGGAAGCCCGCCACCGCGTCGTCGAACATGAAATAGCTGCGCAGCTGGCCGATCGCCATCGTGTACAACATGAAGTCGAGCGCGTCGAGCATCCAGCCGAGCTTCGCCGCGGCGAGAACGCGCCATTGCTCCGTCGTGATGGTCCGATACCAAGGCGTCCCGGCCGCCGCGGGCGCGGCGAGCGTGGAGTTGCGACTCATGTAAACACCCCTGGGCGAGTTCGACGGTGCGAGAGTCTACCGCGTGGCGCCCGTTACGCTCATCCCGCCGCCGCTCGCGCGGTGGAAACACACTCGGGCGCGACCTCGCGGCGGCTACTAGGCGGACCGCGGCGGAACGCGCTAGGCTGCGCGCGCCATGCACATTCTCGACGAGCTCGAAGCCCGCGGCCTCGTGGCCGATGTCACCGACGGCGCGGGCCTCGCGGCGCTTCTCTCGAAAGGCCCGGTCACTTTCTATTGCGGATACGACCCGACCGCCTCGAGCCTGCACGTCGGCAACCTCGTCCCGCTGGTCGTGCAAGCACGGCTGCAGCGCGACGGTCACAAGCCGATCGTGCTCGTCGGCGGCGCGACCGGCATGGTCGGCGATCCGTCGGGCAAGAGCGCGGAGCGCAACTTGCTCGACGACGCGGAGCTCGACGCGAACGTCGCGGGCATCCGCAAGCAGCTCGAGCGGTTCCTCGACTTCGCGCCCGGCCCGAACGCGGCCACGATCGTGAACAACGCGGACTGGACGCGCGGCGTCGGCTATCTCGAGTTCCTGCGCGACTGTACGGCAAGTACCTCACCGTGAACTACATGTTGGCGAAGGACTCGGTGCGCGCTCGTCTCGAAGGCGACGCCGGGATCAGCTACACGGAGTTCTCGTACATGCTGCTCCAGGCGTTCGATTTCGTGCACTTGTCGAAAGCGCACGGTTGCCGTCTGCAAGTCGGCGGCTCGGATCAGTACGGCAACATCACGGCGGGTTGCGAGCTCTCGCGCAAGATGGGCGGGGCGCAGCTCTTCGGGCTCACGCAGCCGCTGCTGCTCGACGCGTCCGGGCAGAAGATGGGCAAGACCTCGACCGGCGAGCGCGTGTGGCTCGATCCCGCGCGAACGTCGCCGTATGCGTTCTATCAGTACTGGCTCAACGTCGCCGACGACGACGTGTCGCGGTTTCTGAAGCTGTTCTCGGCCAAGGAGTCTCGCGCGAGATCGAGGAGCTCGTGCGCGCCCACGACGCGGATCGAAGCCAGCGCCTCGCCCAGCGCGAGCTTGCGGCGCACGCTGACCACGTGGGTCCATGGCGAGCGCGAAGTCGCGCGGATCGAGGAGGCGAGCCGCGTGATGTTCGGCGGCAGTCTCGAGGGCGTGCGCGACGACACGCTCACGTTGCTCGCGCAGGTCGTGCCGGTCGTCGAGATTCCGCGCGCGGATCTCGCGGTCGGCATCGGCATCGTCGATTTACTGAGCCGCACGGTCGCCGAATCGAAGAGCGCGGCTCGGCGGCTCGTTCAACAGGGCGGCGCGTATGTGAACAATGTCCGCGTGTCCGATGTCGAGCACAGAGTGTCGACCGAGCGACCTCGTGACGCCGACCATGCTCGTCGTGCGCGGCGGACGAAAAGATTACCGATTGGTCCGCGTGACGGATTAGCTCCGAGACCGCCGCTCAGGAACCCGTCACGCCGCGCAGCTTGCCGGCGTCGCTCGCATGCCCAACCGTGGCGCCGGCAACGCCCTCCGTGCCTTCGCCGTGGGCGACCAGCAGCAGTAGCGTGCCGCTCTTGAGGGCGACATTCCCCGTGCTCGAGACCAACAGCGGCGTGTGCCCGTCGGCGGCGGCTGTCGTCACGATCTGTACGCCCGCGATGCCGAACACGCCGCGAGCGCCCGACTCCAGCGCGGCGTGCGTACCGTCTTCCGACCCGCTGCCTCGAGTGTTGCTCGCAGCGGGTGTCTCGCCCGGCGCCGCCACCGCTTGGATCGTCGCGTTGATCGGCACCTCTTGGCCATCGTGCAGCACGGCGGTCTCGAACGCGATGCCGAGGCGCGAGTCAGCGGGTGCGTCGCCGGAGTCGGCGCGGCGCGTCCTGGCCTGCGCCTCCGTGACGCGGCCGACGAGCATCGTGCCTCGAAGAAGAAGCAGACGTCCGTTCGCGCGCACGTCCTCCGTGAGTGTCGCCATGATGGCGTCGCCGGGTTTCGCTTTGCGCGCATCGACGGACTGCGACAGCGTCGCGCTCAGCTCCGCGCCTTGAAGGTGATTCACGGGTGCGCCCTGACTGGCCCCGCTCTGTCCGAGCGCGACTCCGCACCACGCGAGCGACACGCAGCAAATCCATTGCGATGTTCTCATGAGCAACTGTTCTCCTTGGCGGGACGTCGCGGTGACGCCACGGTCACGGCTTAGAGCACGATCGCGGCCCGCAATTCCCCGGTAACAATCAGCATAGTACGACGGTTCACGACCAGGCCGAGGGAGTCGTCGTTCGGAGACAACCCGGACGGATCATCCGGAGGAATTGCCGGATAACACGCTCTGAGCTAGGCTCGCGACGGCGCCGGAACGGGTCCGCCGCCGGCGAGGTGACACGATGCGTGCAATTCTTCGCGGTGCGATCTTCGCGATCGTGCCGGTGGCTGTCGTCCTGGCGGTCAAGCTCGACGCAGCGGATCGGAAGATCGCTGCGGCTCCGGCGTTCTCGGCGCACGAGCTCACGCAGCTGCCGCAGCGCAACTGGGTCACGAACGGCGGCAACGTCCTCAACCAGCGCTACTCGCCGCTCACGCTGCTCAACCGCGGCAACGTGAAGGATTTGAAGGCGCTCTGGCGCACGAGCATGGGCTCGGGCGCGTTGCCGAACAATTCGGGTCAGGCGCAGATCTTCGGAGTACGAAGGCACGCTCTACGTGATCAACGGCGCGAACGACGTGTTCGCTCTCGACGTCGACAGCGGCGCGATCCTTTGGACGTATCACGGCAATCCGGATCCGAAGGCCGGCGTGCCGATGGGCCGTTCGAGCCGCGGCGTCGCGATCGGCGAGGGCAAGGTGTTCGTCGCGCAGCTCGACGCACGGCTCGTCGCGCTCGATCAGCAGACCGGCAACGTCGCGTGGTCGATCGTCGCGGAGCCGTGGCAGAAGGCTTCAGCCTCACGAGCGCGCCGCTTTACTACAACGGCCTCGTGATCGTCGGCTTCTCGGGCGGCGAGATGGCGAGCCGCGGCAAGCGTGAAGGCGTTCCGCGCGAAGGACGGCAAGGAGGCCTGGACATTCAACACCGTGCCGGGTCCGGGCGAGCTGGGCCACGAGACCTGGCCGCAGGACGGGAACGCGTGGGAGTTCGGCGGCGCGCCGGTGTGGCAGACGCCGGCGGTCGATCCCGAACTCGGGCTCGTCTACTTCTCGACCGGCAACCCGGGGCCCGGATCTGCACGGCGGCGTGCGGCCCGGCAACAATCTGTTCAGCGTGTCGATCGTCGCGATCGATGCGAAGACCGGCAAGTACCGCTGGCACTTCCAGCAGGTGCATCACGACATCTGGGATTACGACTCGCCGAATCCGGTCGTGCTGTTCGACGCGCGAGATCGGCGGCAAGATGCGCAAGGGGCTCGTCGAGGTCTCGAAGACGGGCTGGGCGTACATCCTCGACCGCGAGACCGGCAAGCCGCTGCTCGGCATCGAGGAGAGGCCCGTGATGCAGGAGCCGCGCCAGGCGACGTCGGCGACGCAGCCGTTTCCGATCGGCGACGCGATCGTGCCGCAGTCGATCGACATCCCGCCCGAAGGCTCGAGCATCGTGCCGAGCGGCGTGAGCGTGATCAACGACGGCAAGATCTTCACGCCGTTCTGGACGGACCCGATCGCGGTGAAGCCCGGCACGATGGGCGGCGCCAATTGGCCGCCGAGCTCGTACGATCCGGAATCGCACCTTCTCTATGTCTGCGCGACGGACCGGATCAACTCGTTCAGCGCTCAGGCCGAGCTGCCGACGCCGAAAGCGAACGACGTCTACATGGGCGGCCGCTTCGTGCAGGCGAACGCCGACGATCGCGGCATTCTCGCGGCGCTCGACGTGCGGACCAACAAGCTCGCGTGGCGCCAGCAGTGGCGAGAGATCTGCTACAGCGGCTCAGTCGTGACGGCCGGCGGCCTGCTGTTCGTCGGCCGCAACGACGGCCGCCTCACGGCGCTCGACAAGAGCAACGGCAAGTCGCTCTGGGAGTTCCGGACCGACGCGGGCGTGAACACGACCGTGACGACGTTCGATTGGAACGGCGATCAACGCGTCGTCGTGCACGCCGGCGGCGGCGTCTTCGCGGGAGCCCAGCGCGGCGACGGCATCTGGATGTTCTCGCTCAAGGGCACGATGAAGTCTCTGCCCTTCGGCGGCGGCGCGCAGACCGGCGCAGGCGGCGGCGGTCCCGGCGCATTCGGCGCCCGGCCGCAGGCGCCGGCCGAGAACCGGCCCGTGAGCGTCGACCACGGCCGCCAGCTGTACGCCGAGGCGTGCGTCGCGTGCCACGGCGAGCAGGGCGACGGCGGCCACGGGGGCGGGCCGTCGCTCGTCGCGGGCCAGCCGCCCGAGACGATCGTCGGCATCGCGAAGGCGGGGAAGAACAACATGCCGCCGTTCGGGCGCGTGTACTCGGAGGCGGATCTCAAGGACATCGCGGGCTACGTCGTCGACGTGCTCGGGAGGAAGAAGTAGACCAATAATCGGTCACGCACGCACGGCAAACGGTCGTCGCGTTCCGGTTCAGTCCGCGTTAACGAAGCCCCAATTAGCTTACGACAATCAACCTGTCGGCAACCTCGTGCGTTGCTAGCTACGTTGGAGGTGCACCGTGAAGTCAAGGACGATCGTTCTGTCGGTTCTCATTGCTTGCTGCTCGAGCGCCTGCGTCGTGAGCGCTCCGCCACGTCACCACGAGGCGCGCGTCGACATCGTGGTTGCGCCGCCGGCGCCGCGAGTCGTCGTCGTTCCCACGGCGCGGGCGGGCTACGTATGGGCACCGGGCTACTGGCGCTGGAACGGACGCGAGCACGTTTGGATAGAAGGCCGTTGGCTGCACGAGCGTCCCGGTTGGCACTGGGTCCCGGAGCGCTGGGAACGGCGAGGCGATCGCTGGCACTTCGAAGAGGGCCGCTGGGAACGCTGACGTCGAACGACGACGGCGCGCGCGGCAGAATTCTTCACGCGGCCCCACTGGTGTTTCGAATGCCCAGCGTCTAGTGTCCCCGGAGCACGGTCGCAAGGGGGAATTCGCCATGACTCGTTCGTTCGCCGCCGTTTTCGGCGCAGCCCTGCTTTTCACTGCCGCGGCGCAAGCGCAGCCGCAAGGCATCACTCGCGAGATGATTGCGCGGCAGCTGCCGCTCGAGGGCGCGCCGCTCGCGGTCGCCGGCCCGTACGACACGGTGATGGAGCCGGTCGCGGGCGCGCCGCGGCTGGCGCTCTATCGACCGGCGAAACTCGACGCGTTTCCGAAGAAGGACAAGCTGCCTGTCGTCGTGTGGGGCAACGGCGGCTGCGCGCTCGATAGCAAGCAGTTCGGCGGTTACCTCAAGACCATCGCTTCGCACGGCTACTTAGTCGTCACGACAGCGTCGCCCGAAGGCGCGAATCCGCCGCGCGCGACGGTCGAGGATCTGAAGGCGGCGCTCGACTGGTCGCAAGCCGAGGCGACGCGCAAGGGCTCGCCGCTCGCGGGCAAGATCGACAAGGCCCACGTCGCCGTCATGGGCGTTTCGTGCGGCGGCTTCCTCACGGTTGCGCTGTCGTCCGATCCGCGCGTCTCGACGATCGGCGTGTTCAACTCCGGCGTGCAGCCTCCGGCGGCGGGCGGCGCGGGCAATCGCGGCGGCGGCGCAGCTTTCCCGACCACGGACGCCCTGCCGAAGATCCACACGCCGACGCTCTATCTCAACGGCGGCGAGCCGGACTTCATGATGGCGACGTCGAAAGCCAACTTCGACGCGATCAACAACGTGCCGATCTTCTACGGCTCGCGCTCCAATGCCGGCCATTCGGCTACGTATTTCCATCCCGGCGGCGGCGAGTTCGCGAACGTCGCGGTGGCGTGGCTCGATTGGCAGCTCAAGGGCAACAAGAAGGCGTCGGAGATGTTCGTCGGCGACAAGTGCGGGCTCTGCACGAACCCGAACTGGGAAACGCACTCGAAAAAGTTGAAGTAGCGCTCCGTTCGAAGAGCGCCGGCTCTCGCGTTCAAGGGGGAATGGCCATGCGATGGACATTACGGTCGACGAATCTCGTCACGTTGTTAGCTTGCGCAACGATTACCGCGACCGCGTTCTCGGCGGCCGCGCCGTCGGCCAAGCCCGAGGACGTCGGCCTTTCGACGGCGAGGCTGAAGCACGTGGCCGAGCTCGTGCAGCGCCACATCGACGCCGGCAGCTTCTCCGGCGCGGTGACGCTCGTCGCGCGTAACGGCCGCATCGCCTATTACGAGGCCGCCGGCTCTATGGACTTGGAAGCCAAGAAGCCGATGACGAAAGACGCGATGTTCCGAATCATGTCGATGACGAAGCCGGTCATCGGCGTCGCGACGATGATGATGATCGAGGAGGGGAAGGTTCGACTCCAGGACCCGATCTCCAAGTTCATACCCGAGTGGGCCAACATGACCGTCGCGGTGCCGAGCGCGCAGCCCGCAGCACGGGGCGCCGTCGCGCCGGCCCAGGGGCGTGCGGAGGGCGCGGCCGCCGAGCCCGCGTACTACACCGTGCCCGCGGAGCGCGAACTCACCGTGCGTGATCTACTCACGCACACGGGCGGGCTCGTGAGCGGGCCGATGAGCAATTCGGCGGCACGCAAAGTCGCGGCGGGCCCGAAGGACACGCTCGCGGACTTCGTCCCGCGCCTTGGCAAAGTGCCGCTCGAGTTCCAGCCCGGCACGCGCTGGGCGTACAGTGCGACCGCCGCGTTCGACACGCTGTCTCGAGTCGTCGAGATCACGTCGGGCATGACGATCGACAAGTTCGTGAAGCAGCGGATTCTCGATCCGCTCGGTATGAAGGACACCACGTACATCGTGCCGAACGGCAATCCGCGGCTCGCGAAGCTTTATACCCACACGGCGGATGGGTTGAAGCCCGCTCCCGATCCCGTATTCATGAACGGCGTCTATTTTTCCGGCGGCGGCGGGCTCGTGAGCACGGCTCTCGACTACGCGCAGTTTGCGCTGATGCTCGCGAACGACGGCGAGTGGAACGGTGTGCGGCTACTGAGTCCCCGTGCGGTGGAGCTCATGGACTCCGTCTTCGCGCCCGACACGCTGCCCGGGCGGCCGCGCGGCGAGAGCTTCGGGCTCAGCATGCGCGTCGTCAACGATCCTGCCGCGCGCAACTCGTTCCTGACGCAGGGCAGCTTCGGCTGGAGCGGCGCGTTCGGCACGCACTTTTGGGTAGACCGCAAAGAGAAGCTGATCGCGATCGTGATGACGCAAACGTCGAATCGCGAGTTCCTGAGCGATTTCGAGAACATGGTCATGCAGGCGGTGGTCGACTAGCCCCGGCGGCCTGGCTCTCGTAAGACTCCGCTCGGAGGCCCGGCGCGCCGGCGCGCTGCTCGACGGCACCGGCTAGACCCCCGCTCAAAGGCCCGATGAGTCACCGCCGGCGAATCGCACTAAGGCGTTCGCCGGCGGTCTCGTCCCGCGATTGTTCGCCGGAGCTACGCGGCTTTGCCTGCCGCCAGCGCATGGACGTCCGACGTGCGCAGCGCCTTGCCGCCGATCGCCCAGTCGCCGCTTTCGAATTCGCTGATCCGAACCCAGGTGACGGGGCGCATATTCTCGCCTTCGACGGCGACCATCGCCTCGGTCACTTTCGCGATCAGGTCCCGCTTCTGCGCCGGGGTGAAGACGTCCTTGATGACGTCGATCGTTACGAGGGGCATGAGAGTCTCCTGTGGTGATGGCCCGGCACATCCGAGCCAGTGTGCAAAGCGTCGCACGCGCCAGCGACCGAAGCTTGCAGACGGTGTGGAGATTTCGTGGAGATGCTTTGGGGAGTGCCGGAGGCTGATCTAATCTGCTCGCGAATGCTCTATACGTTCGGTCAATTCGAGCTGGATCTCGCCGCCGTCGAGCTACGTGCGGACGGCCAAGTCGTCGATCTCGAACCGCAGGTCTTCGGGCTACTCACGCTCCTCGTCGAGAATCGCGACCGGCTCGTTTCCCGGGACGAGCTGATCGAGAAGGTGTGGGATGGCCGGATCGTCTCCGACTCCGCCGTCGCGAGCCGCGTGAAGTCGGCGCGGCAAGCGCTCGGCGACGACGGCAAGTCACAGCGGCTCATCAAGACGATTCATGGCCGGGGGTATCGCTTCGTGGGGCAGGCGCGCGCCGCGCGAAGCACCGCGGAAGTCTCGATCGCGGACACCGCGAGTGACGCGAATTCCCAAGATCTCGGCGAGAGGGTCCAGCGCCCCGGCCGCATGTCTCGTCCGTCGCTTGCCGTATTGCCGTTTCGATTCGGTGGGAGCGATGCGCGACACGCCTCACTTGCCAACGCGTTGCCCGACGAGCTGATCACGGACCTCGCGCGATTGCACTGGCTCTTCGTCACCGCACGCGGCTCGTCCTTTCGCCTTCGGGCGCCAGAGGCGGACTTCCGCGACATCGGACGGCTCCTGCATGTTCGCTACTATCTGACGGGAACGCTTGAAGTCTCGGATCGAAGGCTGACGGTCACGGTCGAGCTCGTCGATACGACGGACGGCCGGATCGTTTGGGCGGAGCGCTTCGCCGCGCGGATCGATGACGTGCACGCGATGCGCGAACAGATCCGAACCGAGGTGCTCATGGCGCTCGAGATCCGCATACCGGCGCACGAAGCCTCGATCGCCAGACAGGCGCCGGTCGAGAGTCTCGATGCATGGTCCGCCTATCATCTCGGGCTCGAGCACCTGTATCGATTCAATCGGCTCGACAACGGTGTCGCGACGGGTCTGTTCGAGCGCGCGGTTCGCCTCGATCCCACGTTCGCGCGCGCGCACGCAGGCCTATCGTTCGTGCACTTTCAGGCGGCTTTCATGCGCTATACGGACGACGTCGCTGATGCCGTTGGCCAAGCGCGGCGCTTCGCCGCGCGCGGACTCGAGCTCGACGCGCTCGATCCGTTCGTGAATTTCACGATGGGCCGCACCTACTGGCTCGAGGGCGACCTCGAAGGCAGCCTCGGTTGGCTCGAGCGTGCGACGCACGTGAGCCCACACTACGCGCAGGGAATCTATGCGCGTGCCTGGACAGAGACGCTCGCCGGTCGTGCGCTGGAAGGTCGTGAGCACGTCGATTTCGCGATGCGATTGAGTCCGCTCGATCCGCTTCACTACGCGATGATTGCGACTCGCGCCTTCACACACATGGTTCTGAACGACGATGCCGAGGCGGCTCGATGGGCCGAGCGAGGCGCGCGTTCACCCGGCGCGCACGTGTTGATCGCGATGATTGCGTCCGCGGCGCACACGCTGAACGGCGACGATGGGCGTGCCGCGTACTGGGCCGCCAATGTCCGCGACCGCAACCCCTCGCTGACTCGTGAGGATTTCTTCCGCGCCTTTCCGATGAAGTCGGAAGCGACGCGGGCGCGGGTTCATCAGGCGTTAGGGCAGGTCGGATTCCGTTAGGGCGGCGTCCGATGAGAAAAAATAGGCATAGAATGCGTAGCACGGTGTCGCGGACGCATCCCGTATCGGCGCGAGCGTACAGAGATAGATAAGGAGGGCGGCGTATGGCGGTCGATTTCAGAGGTCATCCGTTGTTTCAGGGCGGCGGGTTCAACAGCCCGACGCGGTTCGAGGCGGACGTCTACGACTGCGAGGTCTGGGGACAGATCCCGACGGACATCGAGGGCACGCTGTTCCGGATGCAGTGCGATTTCGACTATCCGCCGCCGAAGAACGAGTGGCTGACGGGCTTCAACGGCGACGGCCACATCAGCCGTTCCGCTTCGCGAACGGCTCGGTCGACTTCAAGTCGCGCTACGTGAAGACGCAGCGCCTGATGACCGAGCGCAAGGCGCGCAAGCGCCTGTTCGGCGTCTACCGCAACCCGTACACCGACGATCCGAGCGTCGCGAACATCGACCGCGGCGCGGCGAACACGCACATCTATTGGCACGGCGGCAAGCTGATCGTGCTCAAGGAGGATTCGCTGCCGTACTACCTCGATCCGCATTCGCTCGAGACGCTCGGCCGCTGGGATTTCTACGGCAAGTGGACCGCGACGAGCATGTCGGCGCATCCGAAGATCGATCCGCTGACGGGCGCAGATGATCGCCTACGGCTACCAGGCCAAGGGCATCCTCTCGAAGGACATCGCGGTCTACACGATCAACACCGACGGCCACATCGTCAAAGAGGTGTGGCTGCAGTCGCCGTACCTCGGGATCATCCACGACATCGCGATCACGCAGAAGCACGTGCTGATTCCCGTGATCGCGCGCACGACGAGCCTCGAGCGCCTGAAGAGCGGCGAGCCGATGTGGGAGTGGGACGGCAGGCTGCCGACGATGGTCGGCGTGCTGCCGCGCGACGGCGAGGCGAAGGACGTGCGCTGGTTCAAGGGCCCGGCGCGCAACACGCTGCACTTCCTGAACGCGACCGACGACGGCAACAAGATCACGATGGAGCTGCCGGTCTCCGACGAGGAGCGCTCGCCGTCGCAGATCAAGCGCTGGACGTTCAATCTGAATTCGAAGAGCGACGCGTTCGCCGAAGAGGTGATCTCGACGTCCAACGGCGTGCTCGCGCGCATGGACGATCGGTACCTGTCGCTGCCGTATCGCTATGGCTACGTCGGCAACAACGACACGTCGAAGCCGTACGACACGGCTACGGGCGGCAATCGAGCCGGCCGCGTGACGAACACCTACCGGCGCTTCGACTTGAAGAACCCGGGTTTCGACAAGGAGAGCGTGTTCTTCGCGGGCCCGACGCACAGCCTGCAGGAGTCCATGTTCGTGCCGCGCAAGGGCGGCAAGGAAGAGGGCGACGGCTACGTGATGGGCGTCGCGAGCAACTACGCCGAGATGCTGTCGGAGCTGCACATCGTCGACGCGAAGAAGATGGAGCAGGGCGCGGTCGCGGTCGTGAAGATGCCGTTCCGTCTGCGCGGCGGTACGCACGTGAACTGGTACTCGGCCGACGAGCTCGCGATGGAAGAGGCGGCCACCATATGAGCCCGAACGCGAACGTCTACGACCGGCGCGAGGTGCTCGCGCTTGCGGCGGCCGGTGCGGCCGTCGCGTGCTTGCCGTTCGCCTCGCTCGCGACGCCGGCGCTCGGCGCGCCGCGCTTCGAGCCGCTCGCGGATTGGTCGATCGACGACCAATGGGGCGTGGTGCCGCGCTGGGACGCGATCCCCAGCGTGCCGCAACATCGCGCGACGATCCGCGATCTCGCGCTCGTGCATCCCGCCGACGCGTCGTTCGTCCCGTAACGAAGTCTTGAGAAAGCCAACGCACGCGAGCCGCTTCGGCTATTTTCGATGTTTTTGCACGGGGAGTCGCGCCATGCCTAGACGAGCGCTAGTGCCTGTAGCCCGGGGTTTCGTTGCGGCCTTTGCTGGTCAGTTTTGGTGTTGTGGCCGGGCCCGATCCGGCTGCGGGGACGCCGAACATCTGGGGCGTGTGGCTTGGCACCGGCGGCGATCCGAATGTGGCCCCCAACTATCGCAATACGCCGTGGCCCGCGCTCGAATTCACTGCCTGGGGCGCCGCGGAATCGAAGCGACTGACGACTTCCGAAACCCCGGACGAATGTAAGCCGTACGGCCCGATGAGTCACATGAGCGCCAGCAGCCTCTTTCCTTTGGAGATCGCGCGGACCACGAAAGGGCTCGTCATCATGTTCGAGCCGAGTCCGCTGCCCCGCCGCATATTCACGGACGGACGGACGCATCCGGAGGAGCTCGACGCCACCTGGCTTGGACATTCGGTCGGGCGTTGGGAAGGCGAGAAACTCGTCGTCGATACCGTGGCTACGAACGGCAGGGGGCGTCCGTTGAACGGCTACGTCGGGGCGCCGTGTATTCGAAGACCGATACTGCGCCGCGCTTGCCAGTCAGTGATCAGCTCCACATGGCCGAACGCATCCGCCTCGTCGGCGGCGGCGAGTATCTAGAGGACGAGATCACCGTGACGGATTTGAAGCCTACACGCGTCCATTCACCGTGAAGCACTATTGGCGGCGTCGTCCATCTCGACGTGTTCGAGTACTTTTGCGACGACGACAACCGCCGATACGAAGCCGACCACAGGGACAATGCACGATGACGCTGGGTCGGAACTGTCTGCTGCTGTGCGCGGCGATGGCCGTCGCGGGTTCCGCGTGGAGCCATCATTCGTTTGCGATGTTCGATCTCGACAAAGAGGTGACGCTCGAGGGTGTAGTCAAGGACGTGCAGTGGGCCAACCCGCACGTCTGGCTAGAGATCGTGATTCCGGACGCCAATGGAGGGAGCCCGCAATGGGGCCTCGAGTTGGGCACCACGGGAATGCTCACGCGCGCGGGGTGGAAGACAGCACGCTGAAGCCGAACGACCGGGTCAAAGTTGTCATCAATCCACTGAAAGACGGCGGGTCTAGTGGTCGGCTCGTGAGCGTGACGCTGCCGGACGGGCGCGTGCTCGGCCCGGGCGGCCCCGGCGCGTTGTCACCGCCAGCCTCCAGTCTGAGTTCGGGTCGACCTAAAACGGATGATGGGGCGAATTCAACGAACTAAAGCTTTCGTCTGGGCATTTCACCTTTCGCACTGACGCGGCGATAGGCCGACCTTCGGTTTTCCGCAGTGGTCGCGCCTGCATCGCGAATCGAGAATGGGCTCGAGCGCTGCGCGGCGGGGTGATGTTTCAAGCCTACCGGCTGTTGACTGCGACGCAGGATGCGTTATGACGTTTCGAATCGCCGGAATCGCGGGCGTGCTGATCTGCACGGCCTGTGCGAGCACACCGTTTGTCTCATCTTGGCGCGCGCCAAACGCCGAGCCCCTTCAGATCGCCGGTGCGAAAGTGGCGGCCGTCGCGATGATGAATCAAGTGGCATCCCGGCGAGCGGCGGAAGACGCAATCGCGCGAGAGCTCACTGCGCGCGGCGCGGTCGGTTCCCGATGTACACGGTCTACCCGGACGAGAGCCCGAGCGACGAGCCTGCGGCGCGTGCTGCGCTTGAGCGCGAAGGGTTCACCGGCCTCGGGGGGCTCCGTCCAGTCAGCACCGAGCATGAGATCGTCTCGACACCAACGTACTGGGTCCCCGGATACTCGATGTACTGGGGCGGCTACTACGGTACGGATGGGGGATGCCATGGTATGGCGCGGAGGTTCACACGAACACGGTCGTGTCGGTCGAGACGCTCGTCTATTCGCTGCGTCAGAACTGCTCGTCTGGGGCGGCCAAAGCACCACGACGAATCCGTCGAGCGTGGATCGCTTGGTTCGGGACACCGCGGAGAAGGTCACGAAGGAGCTCGAGCGCCAAGGGCTCCTTGCCGCGCCGAAGCGCTGAGCTCGCGCTCGAAGCGACCTCGCGCGTCTAGTGGTCTCTCTACCCCTCATGCGGATCTAAAGAATTCCCGCGATCTGCGACCTACGGAATCCCATAGGTTGTCGGTCATGCCATGCACGGTGAGAATGCCGCAACGGCTTTGGGTTGGCGCTGCGAGGAGTCGCGAAGCATTGCCAAATCGTCGTGAAGCACTGATGAATATCTCGGGCGCGGTCTGCGCGGCCGCGGCGCCGCGCTTCGCGCGCGCGGCGCCGGTTCGCTCGCCGTCACGGAGCTTGCCCCGGGGCTCGTCGCGATCGGCGGCGCCGGCGCGAACGTGGTCGCGCTCGCGGCTCCGACGGCGCGTTGCTCGTCGACGGCGGCTCGGCGCAGCAGTCCGCGGCGCTGCTCGACCTCCTCGGCCAGCGCGGCGCGCGCTCGATCGACTGCTGTTCAACACGAGCTGGCGCGACGAGCACACCGGCTCGAACGAGGCGCTCGGCGCTCGCGGCGCCAAGATCGCGGCGCACGTGAACACGAAGCTCTGGCTCGGCGGCGACTTCGACGTCGACTGGGAAGACCGCCACTACTCGCCGCGGCCCGCCGCCGCGTTGCCCGCCATGACCTTCTATACCTCGGGCTCGCTCGACTTCGGCGGCCGCAAAGTCGAATACCGCTACCTGCCGCGCGCGCACACGGACGGCGACGTCGCGGTGTTCTTCCCGGACGCGAACGTGCTCGCCGCCGGCGCGCTGCTGGCGGTCGGCGCGTATCCCGTTCCCGACTACGCGACCGGCGGCTGGATCGGCGGGCTCGAAGCCGCGACTCGCGCGCTGCTCGACGCGACGGATGGCTCGACGAGGATCGTGCCGGCGTTCGGCGCTGCTTGCGGCCGCGCCGAGCTCGAAGCGCAGCTGAAGCTCTGCACCGCGGTGCGCGAGCGCGTCGCCGACGCGTACCGGCGCGGGCTGAGCTTCAAGGAGTTCGTCGCGACCAATCCGACGCAGGAGTTCGACGCCGCGCGCGGCGACCCGAGCCTGTTCCTGAAGCTCGTGCACAAGGGCGCGTGGGCGCACCTGCGCGAGCTCGGCGGCGTGATCTAGAGAGGAACTCGACACCGTCATGCCGAGCCGCCAAACCATCACGCTTGTCGATCGCCGTCGTCGCCGCGCTCGCGATCGGGCCGGCGATGTACTTCCTGCATCGCAAGCCGCAGCCGAAGCCCGCGGAGCTCTGGGCGCAGCTCGGCAAGTACTGCGTCGACTGCCACAACCGCGACGACCTCACGGCCGGCATCGCGTTCGACAAGATGTCGCCCGCGGACATCGCGCACGATCCGGAGGTGTTCGAGGCCGCGATCCGCAAGCTGCGCGGCAATCAGATGCCGCCGCCGGGCTCGGCGCGGCCGTCGCCCGCGATGCGCGACTCGCTCGTGCACTGGTTCGAGACGACGCTCGACGCGGCGGCCGAGCACGCGCCGAAGCCCGGCCGCGTCGCGCTGCACAGGCTCAACCGCACCGAGTACGCGAACGCGGTGAACGACCTGTTCGGGCTCAAGGTCGACGTCGCCGCGCTGTTGCCGAAGGACGACGAGAGCGACGGCTTCGACAACATCGCGAACGTGCTCAAGGCGTCGCCGTCGTTCCTCGAGCAGTACATCTCGGCCGCGAGCGTCGTGAGCGAGATGGCCGTCGGCAATCCGGCACGCGAAGATGGACAGCCGCGTGTTCTACGCGAAGCCCGGCACGAACCAGAACTTCTACCGCGCCGGTATGCCGCTCGGCACGCGCGGCGGAATGCTCGTCGAGCACTTCTTCCCGGCCGACGGCGCGTACGAGATCTCGCTCGGCGGTCTCGCGCGAGCGCGCTACGTCGAGGGCCTCGAGTATCGTCACAAGCTGATCGTCGCGATCGACGGCAAAGAGGTCTACGCGAACGAGATCGGCGGTCCCGAAGACCTCGAGGACGTGGACCTGCACCAGGCCGCGGCCGTCGGCAAGATCAACTCGCGCTTCCAGCACATCAAGGTGCAAGTGCCGGCCGGGCCGCACACGGTCGCCGCGACGTTCGTCGCGCGCACGATGTCGGAGTCGGACGCGGTGCTCGAGCCGCTCGTCCCGGGCGGCGGCGAGGTCGGGATCATCGAGGGCGAGGAGAGCCCGCTCAAGATCGAGCGCCTCGAGATCGACGGCCCGATCGATCCGACCGGCGTCGGCGACACGCCGAGCCGCGAGAAGATCTTCGTCTGCCGGCCGTCGAGCGAGGCCGAGGAGCAACCGTGCGCGCGCGAGATTCTCGCGAAGGTCGCGCGCACGGCGTTCCGCAGGCCCGTCACCGATGAGGATCTGAAGACGCCGCTGGAATTCTTCGCGACCGGCAAGCTCGCGGGCGGCTTCGACAACGGCATCCGCAACGCGCTGATGATCATTCTCGCGAGCCCCGAGTTCCTGTATCGCGTCGACGCGCCGCCCGAGGACCGCGCGCCGGGCACGATCTACGCCGTCGACGACTACGAGCTCGCGTCGCGGCTGTCGTTCTTCATTTGGAGCCGGTTGCCCGACGACGAGCTGCTGAAGCTGGCCGAGCAGGGCAAGCTGCACGACGACGCGGTGCTCGCGGGCCAGGTGAAGCGCATGCTCGCGGACCCGCGCGCGGAATCGCTCGCGACGAACTTCGGCGCGCAATGGCTGCAGACCCGCAAGGTGCGCGGAATTCGTGCCCGATCCGGTCCTGTTCCCGGAGGGCAATCCGGATCTCAACGACGCGCTCGCGAAGGAGCTCGAGCTGTTCGTCAGCAGCGTGCTGCTCGAGGACCGCAGCGTGCTCGATCTGCTGAGCCGAACCACACGTTCGTCAACGAGCGGCTCGCGCTGCACTACGGGATCACGACGTGCGCGGCGACCAGTTCCGCCGCGTGACGCTCACCGACGCGAACCGCTGGGGCCTGCTCGGCAAGGGCGCGATCCTGATGGCGACCTCGTACCCGAACCGCACGGCGCCGGTGCTGCGCGGCCCGTGGATCCTCGACGCCTGCTCGGCACGCCGCCCGCGCCGCCGCCCGCGAACGTGCCGGCGTTCACGGAGAACCAGGAAGGCCGGCACCGCGAACGGTGCGCGAGCGGCTGGAGCAGCATCGCGCGAAGCCGTCCTGCAACGCCTGCCACGGCGTCATGGATCCGCTCGGCTTCGCGCTCGAGAACTTCGACGCGATCGGCGAGTGGCGCACGAAGGACCGCGAGACGGCGACGCCGATCGATGCCACCGGCAAGCTCGCGGACGGCACGGTCGTGCACGGGCCGGACGAGCTGCGCAAGGCGCTGCTGGCGCGGCCGAACCAGTTCGTGCAGACGCTCACCGAGAAGCTGATGACCTACGCGCTCGGCCGCAGCTCGACTATCACGACATGCCGACCGTGCGCAAAATCGTGCGCGAGGCCGCGCGCGACAACTACCGCTTCTCGTCGCTGGTGATGGCGATCGTGAAGAGCGAGCCGTTCCGCTAAAGCACGGTGCCGGAGCGCCGACGGCGAGCTCGAGACGCACGCCGCGGCGCGCTGAGCGGAGAAGGGCAGGAGGAGCAGATGTTCATCACCAAGAAGCATTTGTCGCGCCGCACCGTCCTGCGCGGCGTCGGCGCTGCCGTGGCGCTGCCGCTGCTCGACGCGATGATCCCCGCGTTCGCGAGCTCGCCGCAGAAGCCGCTCGTGAAGCTCGGGCTTCATCTACTTCCCGCACGGCGCGATCATGAGCCAATGGACGCCGGCGGCCGACGGCACGAGCTTCGAGCTCACGCCGATCCTGGAGCCGCTCGAGCCGTTCAAGAAGCAGCTGACGATCGTGAGCGGGCTCGAGAACAAGCACGCGTCCGGGCCCGACGCACGCGATCACGCCGGGCACCTGGCTGAGCTGCGTGAGCCCGCGCATCAGCCAGGACCCGTTCGGCGGCGACGACGGCCGATCAGATCGCGGCGCAGCACATCGGCCAGGACACGCCGCTGCCGTCGCTCGAGGTGGCGACCGAGGAGCCGGCGGCGGCGGCGCCTGCGACCGCGACTACGGCTGCAGCTACGGCGCGACGATCTCGTTCCGCACCCCGACGACGCCGCTGCCGATGGAGTACAATCCGCGCAAGCTGTTCCAGCGGCTGTTCGGCCAGGGCGACACGCCCGAGGAGCGCAAGGCGCTCGCGGCGCAGTACTGCGAGCATGCTCGACCTGGTCGCCGCCAAGGCCGCGGCGCTGCAGAAGCGCGTCGGGCCGTCGGACCGCGCGATGCTCGACGACTATCTCGAGAGCGTGCGCGAGATCGAGCGGCGCGTGCAGAAGATGGAGGCGAACGACCTGTCGCACATCCACCTGCCCGACGCTCCCGTCGGCATTCCGAACAAGTTCGAGGAGCAGCTGAACCTGATGTTCGATACGGTCGCGCTCGCGTAGCAGGCGAACCTGACGCGCATCACGACCTTCATGATGGCCGCCGAGGTCAGCAACATGACCTACAACCACATCGGCGTTCCGGACGCGTTCCATCCGCTGTCGCATCACCAGAACAACGGGCCGAAGCTCCAACGCCTGGTGAAGATCCAGACCTACCACACGCAGATCTTCGCGCGGTTCGTGGAGAAGCTCAGCGGATACGCCGGACGGCGACGGCTCGCTGCTCGATCACTCGATCCTTCTGTACGGCAGCAACATGAGCAACAGCAACGCCCACAACCACTTCCCGCTGCCCGCGGCCGTGGTCGGCGGCGGCTGCGGCAAGCTCAAGGGCGGCCAGCACCTGCGCTATCCCGATCACACGCCGCATGCGAACCTGCTGTTCACGCTGCTGAACCGCGCCGGCGTGCCAGTCGAGAAGGTCGGCGACAGCACCGGCGAGATCGCGGAAGTTTGATGCGCGTGCCGAGGAACGTTACGCCAGCCGCGCTCGTTGTGACGGCTCTCGTCGCCGGGCTCTGCCGCATCGCCCTCGCCGAGGGCACCGCGCTCGTCGCCGCGGCGAAGGCGGCGAATCACGCCGCCGCGCTTGCCGCACTCGAGCAAAAGGCCGATCCGAACGTCGCCGATCCCGACGGCTCGACCGCCTTGCTCTGGGCCGTGCACAACGACGACGCGGAGCTCGTGAAGAAGCTTCTTGCCGCGGGCGCCGACGCGAAGAGGGCGAACGAGTACGGCGCGACGCCGATGTCGGAAGCCGCGGTCGTCGCGGACGTCGACGTGCTCGACGCGCTGCTGGGCGCCGGCGCCGACGTCGAATCGACGAACGCCGACGGTCAGACCGCGCTCATGGTCGTCGCGCGCACGAGCAACGTCGCGGCCGCGGAGCTGTTGCTCAAGCACGGCGCGGACGTCAACGCGCGCGAGGAGCGCAAGGGGCAGACGGCGCTGATGTGGGCGGCGGCCGAGAGCCAGCCCGCGATGGTGAAGGTGCTGCTCGCGCACGGCGCGGATGCGAACGCGCGCTCGACCGTGTACGACTGGGAGCGGCGGGTGACGGCCGAGCCGCGGATGAAGAACATGCCGTCCGGCGGCTTCACGCCGCTCCTGTACGCGGCGCGGCAGGGCTGCCTCGAGTGCGCGAAGCGAGCTCGTCGGCGCGGGCGCGAAGGTCGACATGACGGATCCCGGACGGGATCACGCCGCTGCTGAGCTCGCTGCTGAACGCGCACTTCGATACCGCGAAGTATCTGTTGTCCGCGAAGGCGAATCCGAACAAGTGGGACTGGTGGGGCCGCACGCCGCTGTATGCGGCCGTCGACTACAACACCCTGCCGCACGGCGGCCGCCCCGATCGGCCGTCGCTCGACGACACGACGAGCTTGCAGATGATCGAGATGCTGCTCGAGGCGGGCGTCAATGTGAACGCGCAGCTCAAGCTGTTCCCGCCGTATCGGAGCCTGCGCATGGATCGCGGCGCGGATGCGATCCTCGACATCGGCACGACGCCGCTGCTGCGCGCCGCGCGCGCGGGCGACGTCGACGCGATGAAAGTTCTGCTCGCGCACGGCGCGCTCGTCGATTTGCCGCAAGCTTCGGGCGCGACGCCGCTGATGGTCGCGGTCGGGGCTCGCGCGATCCGACGGACACTCGCGGCAAGTTCCGCACGCAGCTCGACGCGCTCGGGGCCGCGCAGGTGCTGCTCGATGCGGGCGCCAACGTGAACGCGCGCGACACGCGCGGCCGGACCGCATTGCACGCGGCGGCCGCCCAGGGCTATACGGACGTCGCCAAGTTCCTCGTCGAGCACGGCGCCGATCTCAAGGCCGCCGACAACGACGGCGTGCTGCCCGTGGATGCCGCGCTCGGGAAGTTGCGGGGTGGGCGAGGGCCCGGCGCCGTGCACTCCGATACGGCGAAGGCGCTCACCGAGCTCGCCGCGGCGCACTGAACGCCCGTAGACGACCCACCGGCTTTCTGTGACTCTCTTCGGCGTCCACTTGGACGCGCCGCCGTGAATCGCCTCGTGGCGGCGGCCTGTTTGGCGTGGCTCTTGGTAAGCAACAGGGTGCCGGCTCGTGCATAAGATCCGTCTCGAAGCACCCTCGGCGCGGCATGCGAACGAGGTGATCGCCGCCGTGCGCCGGAGCCGTCGCTTGCACGGCCGGTGGACGAACGCGCCGTCGACTCGCGAGCAGTACAGAGACTTTCTGCAGCGCTCGCGGACTCCAGGCAGGATCAGCCGCTTCGTGCGGACCGGCGACGGAGAGCTCGTGGGCGTCGTCAACGTTTCCGAGATCGTGATGGGCTCGTTCTGCTCCGCCTATCTGAGCTACTACGCCTTCGAGCCGCATCAACGTCGCGGCTACATGCACGCTGGAGTCTCGGCAATGATTCAGCTCGTGTTCCGCGACTATCGATTGCATCGGCTCGAGGCGAACATTCAGCCGAACAATGCGCCGTCGATCGCGCTCGTACGTGGCTTGGGATTCGAGCTCGAGGGTTACTCGCCGCGGTATCTGAAGATCGCGGGCCGCTGGCGCGATCACGAGCGATGGGCCATCAGGTCAGAAAACTGGAGCGCGAGGCGAGGCTAGTGTCGCGCTTCGGGATTCGATCCTGCGCCTAACAGTCGGATCTCCTCGTCCGCTCCTAACCGGCGAGCGCGATTGACGGAAACTGATCCGTCATCAAATCGTAACAAAGCGCTTATCTAATGCTGCGCCAGTGCAACACGTTTGTACGACGGTGGCGCGACGCCCCTGCGTCTCGTTCCGGATCCAATTAAACGACTAGCGGGAGCCTTACATGGCAACGACAAAAACTCTGCTGCAATCTGCACTGGCAATCGCGGCCGTCAGCGCCGGAACGACATCCTATGCTCAAGACGCCGAATCGACCACGGTCGGGGGAAGGTTGTACGTCGATTTCACGGACGTGACGCTCAAGAACGACGACGTTTCACAGCCGGCGAACGGTTACGGCGTCGACGTCAAGCGCGGCTATCTCATCGTGCAGCACAGCTTCGACAAGACGTGGTCGGCGAATCTCACCACGGACTTCAACTACGTCGCCAACGACGGCGAGACCAACCTTTTCGTCAAAAAAGCCTACGTTCAGGGCAAGGTCTCCGACGCGCTGATTGGTCGCCTCGGGGCGGCGGACACGCCGTGGATCCCGTACGTCGAAGATCTCTACGGTTATCGCTACGTCGAGCAAGTGATCACGGATCGCTTGAAGTTTGGCACATCGTCGGACTGGGGCTTGAACGCGAACGGCAAGACCATGAATAGCAGGGTCAACTACTCCATCTCGTTGGTGAACGGCGGGGGCTACAAGAACCCAACGCGCAGCAGCACGATGGACGCGGAAGGGCGCATCGGGTTCATGGTGTTCGACGGTTTCACGATCTCGCTCGGCTTCTACAACGGCAAGCTCGGCAAGGACATCGATGGCTCGACGACGCCCGCCCTACATACGGCCTCGCGCGAGACTGCGTTGATCACGTATGTGAAGAAGAGCGTGCGCGTCGGCCTCGAGTACTTCACCGCCGACAACTGGAACCAAGTCACGAGCGCCGCGAAGGACTAGGCGGACGGCTACTCGCTGTGGGCGTCGTTCGACTTCTCGCCGAAATACGGCATCTTCGCGCGCGCGGACGACGCGAACCTGAGCAACAAGCTCAACCCGGCCCTCGATGACACGTACTACAACGCCGGTTTTGCGATTCATGCGCGCAAGAATGTCGATTTTTCGATCGTCTACAAGCACGAGGAAGTCGACCACGGCTCGTGGAGCACGGGCAATGGCGTGATCGGTGCGGCGAATGGCCAGCACGGCAAGTACGACGAGATCGGTCTCTGGTGCTTGATGAACTTCTAGTCGATGTCGCGCGAGCTCGCGGCGCCTAGTGCGCCGCGAGCTCCTCCCGAACATCCGTCGCGACGTCCTGTAGATCCTCGGGCTTGTACGCCCTGCCGAACGCCGGCATCTGATCGCGCCCGGCGCTGATCGTCGTCACGATCTCCTCGAGGCTCAGCCTCGTCGTCGCGAGCGGCGCCGCGACCGAACGGGTGCTACTTCTTGCCCCCCCGCAGCGCGCGAATCTTGTCTAGTATGGGTGCGGCAAGCGCGGCGAATTCCGAGTCGCCCATTCGATCGAGCGACTTGCCGCTGACGGTGAACAACAGAATCATCAACTCGTGAATCCGCTTGAATGCGGCCGGGTTCTTGCGTTTGCAGACGCTCTCGTCGCCGCGCAGGCATTTCAACGCGACGTCCGGATCGAGTGATGTCGACATCGCACGCGACGGCGAGGCGCGAGATCTCGCCGACGATCGCGTCGATCTGTCGGCCCCAGTATTTGTTCTGAACCTTGGTCCCCGGTGGGTTGTCGTTCTCGTCTTCTTGCATCGCGCCATTCCCGTTGCCGCTGACGGGGCATCGTACGTTGGGCCGCGTGCAATGAGAAGCTGAATGAACTGAACCTGAACGCGCTCGCCAAAACCGCGTCGGCTGATCCATTTGGCGCATCGAAGCCGCAGTTTTTCTAATGACAAATTCTTAGAGGATTTCTTGCTACGAATCGGATCTAACTCAACATTCGAGTGCCTTAAAAAAGGGTCATGGTCGATACGGCCAGCGCGGGGTAAAGTGCGGGACATGCGTCGAAAAAGAGACCGGGTGCCAGTGGACGACGACGCCCAGACGAGGGCCGACCCCGCGCGCGTCGGCGACGCTGGGCGCGATGCGCGATCGCCCGGCGGCAACGCGGCCACAGGGTCGGCGCGTGGCCATGTGCACAGTGTTCGACCGGTTGGCAGCCTCGTCGGCGAACGTTTCGTCGTGAGAGCTCACCTGGGCCGCGGACGCAATGGCGAACGATACGAGGCTGTGGATCGTTCGCTGTCGGATCCCGATGTGACCAACGAGCGGCGCGTGGTGCTGCACTTCTTGAATGGCCGAGTCGCGCAGCAGACCCAGGTGCTGCAGAAGCTCGAGACGAGCTATCTCCAGCCGCACTCGTGGGCGCATCGGAACGTCTTCAGCGTGCTCGGGTTCGGGTCCGACCACGGCGAGTATTTCTTCGTAACGGAGGAGCTCGAAGGCGGGACCTTGCGGACGATCCTCGATGACGTTGCGCCCGAATCGCCTTCCGAGGAAGAGGCGTTCAGCGTGCTTTCCGGAATCGGCGACGCGCTCAAGTATGCGCACGCGAAGGGCGTCGTGCACGGCGACATTCGCCCCGAGACCGTCTTCGTGACGAAGGATCTCGTCGTCAAAGTGCTCGATTTCTTGCCGGCGACATTGCCGCGAATCACGCCGCTGTTCCCGGAGGACAATGCCGCGCGCGGGCCCTCGGTGCCGGACCCTAGGGACGACGTCTATGGGCTCGCTTGTATTGCATACGAGCTCTTCGCCGGCAAGCACCCGTTCAACTCGAACACGGCGCTCGAGGCGTTGGCCGCCGGGCTGAAACCCCCGCCCATTCCGCGCCTGGATGCGCGGTCTTGGGATGCACTCGTTCGCGGCCTCGCGCTGCGCCGCGACCAGCGCACCACGAACGTTGCGGCGTTTCTCGCCGCTCTAGGCGTAACGGGGCGCGAGCGACTGCGCCGTGATGGCGAAGAGGACCGCGTGACCACGGCAAGTGCCGCGGCTGCGAGCGCCGTTCCGTATGACGGCACCGCTTGGACCCTGGGCGACCAAGCCCTCGCGACGCCCCGGGTTTGGGCGCCGAAAATGCGGGAGCCGAAAATGCGGGAGCCGGACATGCGGGCGCCGGCGCTCGATCACCACTACGAGCTCTTCAAGATCCGCCGCGACGATGAGCCGGAGCGAAACTCGGCCCGTTCGCTGGCATGGGTCGCCGCGCTCGTGCTCGGAGTCGGGGCCGCCGTGTACTGGAATTACGCATGGCTTCAGGCGCGCTCGTCAGAGGGGCTCGCGATCGTACGCGACTTGGCGAACAGCGCCGGGACGCCGGGCGACAGCGCGACGTCGCGCGCCGCGGCCGAGCCGGCGGCGGCGCCGGCCGATGTTGCGCCGTCTCCTTCGAGCGCGCAGCGCGCGAACGCGTTGCCCGCCGCGGGCTCTGCGCCGCAGCCATCCAACGTCGCGTCGAATAGCGCCGCGCTCGCGCTCGCGCCGAAGGACTCGGATCCGCCAAAAGACGCGGGCCCGCCGAAAGACGCGGCGCCGCAGGCGAGAGACGCGAGTCCACAGGTCAAAGACACCGGCCCGCCGCCCAGAGTCGTGACCCCGCAGCCCACTGCAACGACGGACGCGAGCCCATCGCGAGCGACACAGATACAGCAGCCGCCGATCGCCGGCAAGGCCGTCGAGCCCGAGACATTCGAGCCCGAGCGGCCGGTCGTGGTCGTCTCGGAGGTTGCGCCGAGCGCCGCAATCACGATTCGCCGTCGCGGCCCGCTCGACGGGAACACGAGCTTCGTTTGGTGGACGAGCGATGGCTCCGCTGTCGCGGATGAGGACTACGCGAATTTCGGCGCGCGAATCGAAAAGCTCGCCGCCGGCGAGCAATCTCGAACGATCTACATCCCGATCGTTCACGATTCCAAGCGCAAAGGTCGAGCGAGCTTCTTCGTGAACGTGCGTGCGGGGCAAGGTAAGCGTGAAGACCCCGCGGAGCGTGTCGAGGTCGTCATCGACCGGTGACGCCCGACGCACGCGCCAGCGCGCCGGGCGCCCCCTTCTGCCGGCGCAGCCGATCAGGCAGACTCGGACTCGAGCAGGCGAAGGGGGAGACCATGGCTCGTCGAATCGTGCCCGCCGCGCGGCTGGGCGCGCTCGTTGTCGGCGCCGCGCTCGTTGCGCCACTCGCGGGCAGCCAGGAGATTCGCTCGGTCGCCGAGCGCCTCGACGCGCTCGAGGCGCAGGTGACCGCAGCCGAGGACATCAGCGCGCTCAAACGCCTCCAGCGCGAGTACGGCTATTACGTCGACAAGGGCATGTGGGAGGACGTCGCCGACCTCTACAGCGCCGACGCGGTCGCGAACTATCCGGCCGGCACGTACATCGGCCACGACAGCATCCGCAAGCACCTATATATGAATGTCGGCGGCGGCCAGGTCGGCGAGAACGGCTTGCCCGACAACCGAATCTACGACCACATCAACATTCAGCCCGTCGTCCACCTCGATCCGGGCGGCAAGACCGCGAAGGGCCGCTGGCGCGCGTTCGCGATGTTCGGCAGCTTCGGCGGCGGCGCGACGTGGGCCGAGGGCGCGTACGAGATGACGTACGCGAAAGAGAACGGCGTCTGGAAGATCAAGACGCTCGACTATCACTCGGGCTTCGGCGCTCCGTACGCGACCGGTTGGGCGCCGCCCGCGCCGGCGGCGTTCCGGCAACGACGCCCGCGGCGCGCGGGCCACGCAATCTCGCTTATCCGCCCGATCGGCCGCGCAACGAGGCGTGCGCGGGCTTCCCAGCCGCATGCCCGCCGACGATGCATTACACGAATCTCGGCACCACCGACGCGGGCCACATCTGGACGACCGTCGATGTGCCCGTCGGCCTCCGCCAAGCGTTCCGACTCGCGCGAGCGCGCGGCGGACCTCGCGCGCCGGGCGCAACGTCTCGACGACGAGCAGGCGATCGAGAACCTGCAAAAGATCTACGGCTACTACGTCGATCGCCGCATGTGGGACGAAGTCGCGGATTTGTTCGCCGCGAACGGCACGATCGAGATGGGGCAGAGGGGCGTCTACGTCGGCAAGGCGCGCGTGCGTCGGTTCCTGAATCTGCTCGGCCCCGCGGGAATCAAAGACGGCGAGCTCAACGATCACGTCCAACTGCAAGTCGTCGTCGACGTCGCTCCCGACGGGCGCACGGCGAAGTCGCGCAGCCGCGAGCTCGACATGCTCGGCACCGTCGGCGCCAAGGGCTACTGGAGCGAGGGCGTCTACGAGAACACGTGGGTCAAGGACGACGGCGTCTGGAAGCTCAAGGACCTGCGCTACTTCCCGACGTTCATCAGCGACTACGATTTGGGCTGGGGCAAGGATGCGCAGCCCGTGCCGACCGCGAGCACAGTCGCTGCCGCCCGATCGGCCGCCGACGAGCGTCTATGCGATCTATCCGAAGGCGCACATCCCGCCGTACCACTACGACAACCCGGTCAGCGGGCTAGCGCCGCGCTATCCGGAAGCGCGCGGCCGGCCGACCGACGCCGCGATCAAGGCCATTCGCGCGCCCGTCGACGCGAGCAAGGCTGCGCGCGGGGCGCGCGCACGCAGACCGAAGGACGTCGATGCGCTCGTCACGCAGACCGAGCAGCAAGTCGGCCGCATCAAGGACTTCTACGAGATCGACAACCTGATCAGCGGCTACGGCTACTACCTCGACAAGAACCTCTGGACCGACCTCGCGAACCTATTCGCCGAGCACGGCACGATCGAGCTCGCGCAGCGCGGCGTGTACGTCAGGCCGTGAGCGCGTGCGCGCGGCACTGTTCAACGTGTTCGGCAAGGAAGGGCCTCAGGCGAATCGGCTCGGCAACCACATCCAGTGGCAGGCCGTGATCCACGTCGCGCCGGATGGCCAGACGGCGAAAGCGCGCTCGCGCATGATGCAGCAGCTCGCGTTCGGGCCGCGCCCGTCGATGGGCGCGTCGCTCTACGAGAACGAGTTCGTCAAGGAGAACGGCGTCTGGAAGTACAGCGTCGATCACACCTACAACACGTGGGGTGCGAGCTACGAGGGCGGCTGGGTCAAGCAGACCGGACGCGGCGGCGTTCCGGGTCCAAGCAAGACGTATCCGCCCGACACGCCGCCGTCGTTCGTGTTCCAGATGTTCCCGACCGTCTACGAGATACCGTTCCACTATGCGCACCCCGTCACCGGCAAGCCGCCGAAGCTCACGCCCGTGCACGTCTATTCGCCGCCGTCCGCCGGGGCACAAGTCGTGACCGCCACTGGAGGCACGGGGCAAGCGCCGGCCAGCGCGCCGCTTGGGCTCATGCCGCCCGAGATCGCGGTGCAGCTGCGCGAGATCGGCGCGAAGATCGAGACGCAAAAGACGCTCGAGATCTACGCGCCCCTGCAACCGAAAGAGCCGTACGCGTGGCTCGAAGTCGCGCGCGACGAGCGCTACGGGCCGGCCGAGCGCAACGTGCTCGACGTGTTCGCGGCTCCGAAGTCGCCGGATCGTGCGCGTGCGAAGCCGATCGTGCTGTTCGTGCACGGCGGCGGTTTCGCGCGCGGCTCGAAGCACACGGACGGGACGCCGTTCTACGACAACATCGGCGTCTGGGCGGTGGCTTACGGGCTCGTCGGCGCGACGATGAACTACCGGCTCGCGCCCGACAGCACGTGGCCGTCCGGCATCGAGGACGTCGGCGCGGCCGTCAAGTGGCTGCAGGCGAACGCGGCGCGCTACGGCGGCGACCCGAAGCGGATCTTCCTCTGGGGCCATTCGGCGGGCGCCGCGCACGTCGGCGACTATCTTGCGGACGCCGCGACGCAAAGGCCGCGACCCGGGCGTCGCGGGCGCGATCCTCACGTCGGGCTTCTACGATCTCGGCAAAGAAGTGTCGGTCTGGAAGGTCTATTACGGCGAAGACGTCTCGAAGTACGCGGAGCGCTCGTCGCTGGCCGGGTCTCGTGAAGTCGACGGTGCCCTTGCTCGTGACCGACGCCGAGCTCGATCCCGACACGTTTCAGACCGAATCGAACAAGCTCGCGGCGGCTCGCGCTGCGGCGGGCAAGCCGGTGCAACGCGTGCATCTCGACGGCCACTCGCACATCTCCGAGACGTACGCGGTCGGCACGGCCGATCGATCGCTCTCCGGCCCGGTGCTCGAGTTCGTGCGGGCCGTCAGCGCGAAGAACGGAACGTAGCAGCGAGCCTTTCGCGCGGCAATGCGCCGCGCGGCCGCTCGAGACAACCGTGAGCCGAGCGCGCGGCGGAGATCGTCGCGCTGCGTTAGCCGAGAAAGCCGCGGCCGATATCGAGCGACTGCCGAGCGACGATCTTCTCGCCGCGCCGATGCTCGACGATCCAGCGCACGTCGATCCCGCTTTCGCCGCCGCCGGTCTCGCTCGAGACCTCTAGCCCGAGCGCGTCGCCCGCGCTGACGGTGAGCGGCTCGAGCAGCGGCAAGTAGATCTGGTCCCAGTGCGTGCGCGGGCCGAACGGGCTCGTCGACAGCACGACGCCGGGCACGAGCGCGCACTCCCACCAGAGCGCGAAGCCGAAGATCGTCGCGCTCGCGGCAATCGGCCACGCGACACGTCCGGCGCGGCGGCTGTCGATGTCGCCGCCGAACTCGAGCGAGTCCCAGGACTGCGCCGGGCCATCGAGCAAATCCTTCGGCTCGATCGCGAACACGTACATGTTGTTGCGCGTGAGGCGCTCCGCGTCCGACCAATCGAGCGCGGCGACGCCGCGCCACGCGCGAAAGTCGTGCTCGAAGCGGTCGGCGATCACCGGAGCCGCCCATTGCACGATCGAGCGCGGAATCATCGTGCCTCGCGGCGCCAGGAAGCGGCGCGCGTCGCGCAACGTCTCGAGAACGCCTTCCTCGTACGCGAAATTGCCGAGCACCTCGGCGACGACGACGTCGACTTGCGGCGGCTGTGCCACGTCGAGCGAGCGCTCGGGCACGAAGTGCAAGCCATCGATGCCGTTGCGCTCCGCGACGTGCTCCGCGAGCCCGAGCACGGGGCCGGGATCGTAGAGCCAGACTTCGCGCGCGCCGAGCTCGCGAGCGAGGAACGCGAGGATACCCGTGCCCGCGCCGAGGTCGGCGACGGTCGTGTGGCCGGGACGAATCACTTGTGCGAGCGCACTCGCGAAAGGCAGCGATCCGCACTTGGTCCCCGAGCATCCGGCGGTGGAACTCGATCGACATCGGAATCGACGGCGAGGACCTGGCCCGAGCTGCCGCGGCCTTGCCGCCGGCGCGCTCAGTGCGTCATCGCATACAGAATGTAGTTGATGTACGTGCGCATGCCCTGCGCCGAATACTTCTCCGGGTAAAGAGGGTTGTTGTTGTGCTCTACGGAGTCGCCCAAGTCCATGTTGTGACAGATTGCGACCATGATGCGGCCTTTGTCGTCATAGATGCCGCGCCAACGCGGCGTATAGCCGTCGTGTTCGTAGACTCTCCCCGTATACACGAACTGCAAACCGGGGACTTGTACGCGATCGTCGAGGTCCCAGAAGATATGGAAGATCTGGTCCTCGTTCGGGATGTCCACGATCGGCCGGTCCGGAAACACTCGCTGCATGCTGTCGGTGAACACTTGCCACTCCTGGGTGCCGTGGAAGTCGTCGACCATTAGGAAGCCGCCGCGCGTCAGATACTCGCGCAGCTTGAGCACTTGCGAGTCGGTGAGCTCCCAGTGACCGACCTCGACCGCGTAGAGCCAAGGCCAGTAGAACACCTCGTCGCCGTCGTCGAGGTCGACGGATTGCTCCACGGAGCGTGCGTCGATCGCGGTCAGCCGACGCACCATCTCGGCGACGTGCCGGTCGGCGGACGGGAAGTCGATCGTCCAGCTCGTTCCACCGCCCTTCCAACTGTCTCCCTCGCCGCGGTAGCAGCCGCGCATTTGGTAACTGTGACAGGTGGGGTACATCGAGCCGAGCGAACGCCCACTCACCGGGCTTCATGTAGTCCGACGGTAGATCTTCATTCCCGTCGTGCTCGACGCCGGGTAACGCGCGAAACGGCCTCGGCCCCGCGAGCGCGAGGCCCACGAGACATAACCCCATCACGGCAGCCGACAAGACGTGCCAAAGCTTACGGCGCGGAGCGGGGCGCGAAGGGCTCGAAACGTTCACGAGTCGAGCATAGCGGACTCGCTCGGGCGCCGCACTACGCCATGTGTCATGGCGGCGCCATGGTATCCTTGGCCGCCATTTTCCCGGCCGCTTCCCTTGGGATCCAGACGTCGGCGCCGCCGTCGGCGCGCCGATCACGTTCGAGGCGAGAATGAAGGACCTGACGCAAGATTCCATCGTTCGCAACATCATCGCCATGGCGGCGCCGATCGCGGCGGGCATGCTGTTCCAGACGCTTTACTTCCTCGTCGACCTGTACTTCGTCGCCGGCATCGGCGATGCGTCGGTCGCGGGAGTCGGCGCGGCTGGCACGCTGATGTTCATCGTGATGGCGCTCACGCAGGTTCTCGGCGTCGGCGCGGTCGCGCTGATCGCGCAGGCCGTCGGCCGCAAGGACCAGGGCGACGCGAACGTCGTGTTCAATCAGTCCGTGCTGCTCGCGTTCGTCTGCGCGGCGGTCACTCTGATCGGCGGCTACGCGCTCACGTCGGCCTATGTCGGCGCGATCGCGGCGGATCCGCAAACCCAGCACGAGGGCGCGACCTATCTCTATTGGTTCTTGCCGGGCCTCGCGCTCGGCTTCGCGCAGGTCACGATGGGCTCCGCGCTGCGCGGCACCGGCATCGTGAAGGCGCCGATGGCGATCCAAGCGTTCACCGTGCTGCTGAACGCGCTGCTCGCGCCGATCCTGATCGCGGGTTGGGGCACCGGCGTCGCACTCGGAGTCGCGGGCGCGGGGCTCGCGAGCACCGTGTCGATCGTGATCGGCGTCATGCTGCTCGGCCTGTATTTCGTGAAGCTCGAGAAGTACGTGTCGTTCCGTCGCGAGCTCTGGCGGCCGCAGTTCCACGTCTGGAAGCGGATGCTCGACGTCGGTCTACCGGCCGGCGGCGAGTTCGCGCTGATGTTCATCTACATGGGCGTGATCTACTGGGTGATCAGCGCGTTCGGATCGGCGGGCCAAGCGGGTTTCGGCATCGGCTCGCGGATCATGCAGTCGATCTTCATGCCCGCCATGGCGATCGCGTTCGCCGCGGGGCCGATCGCCGGCCAGAACTTCGGCGCGGGCCGTGGCGCACGAGTCCGCGAGACGTTCGCGAAGGCCGTGATGCTGAACACCGTCGTGATGGTGCTCGTCACCGTGTTCCTGCAATGGCGTCCCGAGACGCTCGTCGGTTTCTTCACGCACGAGAGCGAGGCGACGGAGGTCGGTGCGACGTTCCTGCGCACGATCTCGTGGACTTTCATCGCGCAGGGCGTGGTGTTCACGTGCTCGGGCCTCTTCCAAGGGCTCGGCAACACGAAGCCCGCGATGCTGAGCTCGGCGATCCGGCTCACGGTGTTCGTGCCGGTTTCTATCTGGGTCTCGAAGCAGCCCGGATTCCATCTCGAGCAGCTGTGGTTCGTCTCGGTCGCGGCGGTTTGGATCCAGGCCGCCGCGAGCTATCTGCTGCTGCGCCACCAGTTCAGTCGACGGCTCGTCGATGGTCCGCTGCGGTCGCTGGGCGCGCCGGTCGGCGAGCCGGCAGCGGCCGAAAGTCACGGCTGAGGTCCCCGCGCGGAGACCAACGTCGGCAGGTGGCAGCGTCGCACGGCGAGTGCCGTTACGCGCCCGTCTACTCGAATGCCTCGGTCCCGACCGGCTTCGTCGAGCCGGTCGCGTCGTAGATCTCGCGCAGCAAGCGGCGCACCGCGCCCTCGGCTTCGCTCTTCTGCAATCCATAGCGCTTCGCGACGAACTGCGCGATCTCGACGATGCTCCGCCTACCGTCGATCGCGGCGAGGATCTGCGCCTGTAATAGCCGCTGCGTCGACGCAACGACGAGCTCGTCGAGATCCGGCACGGGCCGCGTGATGTCCACGAGCCAAGGCGGATGCCCCTCCACGCGCTCGGGCGCAGCGGCGTCCGCGATCTTCGTCGCGCTGAAGGTCAGCGCGCGCTCGATTCGGCCGCGGCCGCTCGCGGGCGACTGAAGGTACGGCACGTTCTTGCGCTCGCTCGCGCCGATCACGAAGCCATTCGCGGCGACGAGCTCGAGCACCTCGTCCTCACCGTAGCACCAGGCCTCGTTGCGATGCCGGAACGCGATCGGCCCCGTGTTGATCCACGTGCCGCCCTTCGCTAGGAGCCGGTTCACCGTGCGTGCCCAGTCGGTCAAGCTCTGCGGCACGACGTCGAGCAGCCAAGGCGTGAGCACGGTGTCGAAGCTGCCGGCCTTGAACGGCGCGTGCAATGCGTCGGCGAGCACGAACGCGAACGCACCGCCGTTGGCGTCGAGCGGCGCCGGTGCGGCGCAGAGGCGCGCGATCGCGGCCATCGACGGGCTCAACGGAGCGACTGGAAATTCGTGCAGCGTAACCGTCTCGCGATTCAGTACTCGGGCCGCAAGTAGCAACGGCAACGGATTCACATCCACCGCGACGGACACCTCGGGTGCATAGCGCAGATGCAGGTCGTAGGCGAGCCGGCACGCGCCGGCCCCGAGCGTGAGCAGCTTGCCCGCTTTGAACGCCTTGCGCTCGGGCAATACCTCGCGCACACATTCGAATCGACTGTCGTTCTCGACGCTCTCCCACGCCCAGTCGCGCAGCAACGAGTCGTATTCGCTGACGAGCGCGTCTCGCTGCGGCAGCCGCTCGTGCAGCACGCCCGACCGATCTAGGGCCGGCGCCGCGCGCATCGCGCCGAGCGCGAGCGGCACGAGCAAGTCGACAATTTCCTTGCGCTGCGCTTCTCGTGCCGACAGCAGCGCCGAGATTCGCGCGGTCGCGGGCTTGCTGCGGCGCACCTTTGCCAGCGCGCGCTCGAGCCGCTGGCGCTCCGCCGAGTTCGTGTTCAGGAACTCGTTGAAGCGCGCGCGCCACTCGAGGCGCGCCGCTTCGGGGGCGCGGTCGAGCCACGGGATCCGGACGCCGCCGCTGCGCAGCAGCGGAAATTCGGTCTTGCAGTTCAGGCAAAGGAAGTGCTCGGCGCGCGGCGCGAGGCCGCCGCCCTCGCGCTTGCAGGCCGGGCACGAGAGCAGCGGTGCGAGTGCGCCGAGACCGTCCGGCGCCGAGGCGCGCGCCGGCTCCGCTCGCGGCCTCGTCATCGGCGCGGACGCGTCGCGCGTGCGCGTTCGTGGCCGCCTACCCGCGTCCGTTTCGAGCCGCGCACGTCGTTCACGCGGGTCACACGATCCGGTTGAACGCGATGTACGGCGCGACGGCCGCGCCCGAGCCCAGGCCCGGATTCGTGAGCACCGTGTTGAACTTCGCCTCCTCGCCGTGCAGAGCGAGGTAATTCAACACGACGAGCTCGGCGAGCTGCGTGACGCTATTCGCGAACGGGCTCGACGCCGTGTCGATCGCGCCGTTCGCCTTGAACGCGCCGAGCTGTTGCGACGCGGCGCCGTTGCGCAGCGCGGGCCGGGCCGTGGGGCTGTAGACGAGCGCAAAGCTCGCGGCCGTCTGCGCGTCGTCCGACTGCCAGCGGAACTTAGTCGTCCCGTTGCCGTCGTCCTCGGCCGTGTTCGTGTCGGCGGACACGGAACCGTCGCTGAACACGTAGACCATGAGCGGCTTGCCGAGCTGTGCTGCGTACTCGAGCGAGGCGCCGACGACCTGGCCGATCACGAAGTCCTTCGTGTCCGTGTCGGGCCGCGGGTTCTGGTGATAATCGCGGCCGCCGAACGAGATCGTGCCCGCGCCGCCGAAGCCGTTGATCACGACCTTCATCGCGGCCGCGGCCTTCTTGAAGTCCGCGTTCTGCGTGAGCTCGGTGCCCGGGAAGATCGCTTGCAACAGCGTGTCCGTGTTCGGGTCGAGCTGCGCGGGCGTGACCGCCGTGTTGAGCGTCGCGGTGGTCTTGTCGAAGCCGCACTGTACGAGGTCCTTCGTGGCCTGGGTCTCGCTGATTTTGCCGAGCTTCAGCGCGCTCAACGTCGCAACGGCCTGTGCGATGCGGCCGTTAGGGAACGTGCTCGTGGTGCCGCCGACGAGGCCCATCGCGTCCGTGCGGCTCGCGACCTTCGTCGGCCGGAGCGACGCGGTCACCATCTCCGCGGGCGCCGCGGAGTTGCCGCCCGAATCGGTGTTCTGCGAGCCGATCGTCGCGACGAACTCGCCGTTCGCGCCGGCGAGCGCGATGCCGTAGATCGGGTTGTGCGGGTTGTTGCCCGTGTCGTTCTCCGAGCGCGCCGGCACGACGAAGCCGTTCGTGTTCGCGCGTGTGGCGGCGCTCGTCTTGCTGAGGAGCCCGCGCAGCAACGCGCTGTTCGGATGCATCGCGAGCCCAAACGTCGTATCGACGCCGACCGTCTGCGGCACGATCGCGGCGGGCAGCCCGAGCTTCGCGTAGCCCGCGGGATCGAGGAAGTCGACCTGGCCGCCGGCCTTGCCGACCATCACGTTGGAGCCCGCGATGTTCGCGCCGCCCGCCTGATCGATCGCGAGGAACGGAATCTTCCCCGCGCCGAGCGTGCCGCCCGTGTCGATCTGGCAGCCCGTTTGCGCCTGGACCTCGCGTGCGAACAGCGTCGCGATGCTCGGCAAGAACACGGTCGCCGTGCCGGCGATCAGGCCGCGCGCGAGGAAGTCGCGCCGGCTCGCCGGCCGTCCGTGGCCGCTCACGCGGCAATTTTCTTCGATGCGCTGTTCGAACCGCCGGCGCCGCTCGGCGGCGGCGCGCTGTAGCTCTGTGTGCTTACCCATCGGTGTGATCCTCTTAGGTGTCAATTGAGCGTCACGGCGGCGCTCGACAGCGTCGCGGCGCAGGTCGCTTGCAGCGCGGTCTGCGCAGTCGTGCCCGTGCAGCCGTTCGTGCAGCCGAGGTCGTTCATCATCTTCACGAGCTCGGTATGCACGGACGCCTTGTCGGGCTGGCTCGCGAGATTCGTGCCGAGCAGTTTGTCGTAGACCGTGTCGGCGATCTGACCCTGCGCGGTCGCGCCGATCGTGCATGCGCCGAAGAAGCCGCTGCACGTCGTCGCGTTCGCCACGATCTCGCCGCAATACGTGGTCGCGAGCCGCTGGATCGCGAGCTGCTGACTCGCGCCAAACGCGAGCAGGTCGGCGGTAGTCGGCAGCGAGTCTCGAACGTCGGCGTACAGCGTCTGCACGGCGGCATCGTCGATGCCGACGCCGGTGAGCGCCGCCATCGTCGCGTCGATCTGCGAGAAGCTGCGCACGCCGAGCGCGGGCTCCGGCACATCGGGCCCAGGCGCGGGCGGCGACGACGGTGGCACCGTCTCGGCGAGCCCGAGCTGCGTTCCGAGCGCCTCGAACTCGAGATGGAACTTGTCCATGTCGGGACCGAGCGCGGCCGGGACGACGGCGCCGAGTGGGGAGAGCTCCGTGCCGGACGCCGACACGGTCGTGTCGATGCGCCGGAACGTTTGCGCCGCGACCGGCACGCCGTCATTGACCGCGATCCGGATGTTCTTGACTCGCGTGTTGGCGGGGCCGACGAACGTGGGCTTCGCGAACAGGTAGCTCTTCGCGTCGAGCGGCGCGGCGAGCAGGTCGACGCGCGCTTGCGTGCCGACGATGCTCGACACGTCGAACGACAGCGTGATGAGCCCGCCCGCGCCGGCCGCGAAGTTCTGCTGCACTTCGGCGGCGCTGAGCGCCTTCTTGTGAATCGCGACGAGCTCGAACGTGCCCATCCAGAGCCGGTCATCGGAAGTCTCGTTGCCGAGCACGAACGTCTGATCGTTAGTCCATGCGAGCGTGGCGGGCGCGCTCTCCTCTGCGGACAGCTGGCCGTTCACGTATAGCTTGCGGCCGACCGCGGGGTCGAACGTGAGCACGACGTGCTGGAGCGCGGTGGCGACGTCGGGGTTCGGGCCGTCGAGCTGCGGGTCGCCGTTCGCATTGCTCACGGACGTGCGCGCGCGGCCGCGATAGTCGGTCGCGTTTTGGCCGAGCATGAAGTTGCGCGTGCTCGTACCGTTGGAGTAGCTCACGATCCGCGCGGGTCCGCTCTGCGTGAGGTTGTCCGGAGCGATCCAGGCCTCGACGCTGAACTGGCCGGCCGGGTTGATCGCGTCGAACAGCTTGCGGCTGTCGGCCGCGTTTGCCTGCGCCTTGCCGGAGACGTTCTTGAGCCCGCCTTGCACCCACTGCATGCCGGTGATTTGCAGCGTGATCTGCCCGGCCTTGTCGGTCGTCGTCGTGCCGGCGCCTTCGGCGAACGTGAAGATCGCGACCGCGTTCGCGTCGGCGCGGCCGCTGCCCGATCCCGACGCTTGCGAAAAGCTCGTGACTGCGCTCATCAGCGCCTGCTGCGTCGGGGGCGCCTGCGCGGGCCGCAGTTGCGCCCACTGCTGGATCGCGGCGAGGAAGTCGGCCGCGATCGCGTCGCAGGCCGCATTGCCGCCGCAGTTGTGGCGGTCGACGGACGGTCGCAGGTAGACCCGCGACAGTTGCGGATTGACGAGGTCGACCTTTTGCTGCGTCGTGATCACGTTGTAAGCGGTCATCACGTCGGCGACTGCGAACGTCGGGATCTGCGTCGCGCCGTGGCAGCCGACGCAGAGGTTCTGCGGGTCGCGCAGGTGCGGGTAGAGCGTCTGCTGGAACGCCGCGACGTCCGTGGTCGGCGGAGTGCTCGTCGGCGTGCTCGGGTCGACGCGGCGTCGGCGTGCCGGCGGGTCGCGCGGAGTGCGCGGCGGCGAGCTGCCGGGCGGCTGCGGGGTCTGCGTGCCGGTGCTGTCGCCGGTGAGCGGCTGCTCGTCGCGGACGCAGCCCGCGAGCGCGAGCACGAGCGCGAGCGTCGCGAGCGCGCTCGCCGACGCGGCGCGCAACTCGCGAGCGCCGCGCTGAAGTCGATTGTCGTGTTTCACGGTGATTCTCCCATTCTCGTTGCGCGCGTCGTCACTCGCCCATGCAATACACGGCGGTGTCGGCGAACACGCGCTTCATGCTGCGGTTGTTGGCCTCGAAGCCGTTCGCGATCGTCTGCACGGCCTGCAGATCCGCGCTGCCGTTCGGCGTGCGGTAGCAGACCTTCTCGAACACCTTCTTGACCTGGCACTCGGAGAATTGGCGCGTCTTGCGCGAGCTCCATGCCGAGCGACTTCGCGCCGTTGCCGGAGCCCGGGCCTTGCCAGCCGACGAACGCGTTCGGGCCGACGCGCCAGTAGTTGATCCACGAGTCGCCGGTCGTCTTGTAGCCGAACGGGAACGTGTCCGGCGCCTTCAAGAACTTCGGCTGCACGCTGTTCAACGTGTAGTTGAGTTTGTTCGCGGTCGCGTCGTAGTCGTAGTACGCGAACGCGCCCGCGAGGCCGTCGAGGCCCGCGTGGCAGCCAATGCAGTCGTTCAGGAACAGGTTGCTGTCGCCGCCTGGGCTGCGGCTCACGTCCTGGCGGATCCGGTCCGGCCATGCGGACACGTCGCGGAAGTCCTCCATGTCCATGCAGAGCATGTTGAGAGCCGCGAAACGCACCGCCGCGCGATTGGTGCCCGCGACGAGGAACGCCTGTGCGAAGCCGCGCGTCGTCATGATGCCGGCCGTGTCGCCGGCCGCGAGCGCGGCTGCCCGGCAGCGTCGACTGCGTCGCGCGCACGAGGTTCGCCGTCTGCGAGAGATCGACGTGCCTCGTCTGCAAGTCGAGATAGTGAGCGTTGTCGGTCTGCGAGTACTCGACGCTCGTCGCGGCGCTCGAGCCGAGGTAGACGATGTCCTCGTACATCACCTGATCGAACGGCACGTCGTCGCGGACCATGCCGATCACCGTCGCCGTGGAGTCGTTGAGATCGGCGTACACGGACTGGTCGCGGTTCGTCCATGGCGTCGCGAGCTCGCGCACGGTCGTGTTGTAAAACTCCGGGTTCGTCATCGCCTGCATCGCGGCGCCGACCGCGTCGCCGGCACGCGACCTTCGCCTGCATCGCGTCGAGCACGGCCGCGCTCGGCGGCGTGCCGACGAGCCGGTCGTGCAGGCGCTCCGCTTGCTCGCGTGGTCCGGCGTGGCTCGCCGCCGCCGCGGCGACGCACAGCGCGGCCGTTGCCGCGTGCGCGATCCTCGAGATCCTTCGCTTAGATTGGGCACATCCCTGGCACCTCGTAGATCGGTCCGTGACCCGCGCCCGCGCGCCGTCGGCGCGAGAGAAGCGCGGACAATTGGTGTCGCGAAGCACTAGGCCGAGCGAAGGACGAGACAGAGCGCGGCCGCTCGTGACTCGAAGACACCCCCTACGGTGCAGGCGTGCGAGTCGAGATCAACCCCCGAGTGACTCGCTCGTCGACAACCGCAAACTCCCTGCATCGTCGATCGCTTCTTTCCTTCAGAACGACTCGAGTGTGAGTGCGCGTCGTAGACAAAAGAAAAATCGCGATGCGTGGCCGAGTCTAGAAGCCAATCGAAGCTCGACAAGCGAGTTGCAACATAACTCGGAAACTTTCGAATTTCATGTTCCCTTATGGCGACAGTTGTACGAACTGGGATCGTTTTGCGGTGTACTAGCGACGCGTCGATGACGCGGGACGATGAGCTCGATCGCGCGGGGGTTGCGCGAGTCGGAGCTCGAGGGTGCAGTCGGTGGTGGGAACGCCGGCGCGCAGCGATCGATGACGACAAAGGGGCGATGCGGCAAAGGAATGGCCACGATCCCTTCCGGCATTCGCGCCGTCCGAAATCCCAAAGACCTGACGCCATCCGCGAAAGATGCGGCGTGGCGCGGACTCTACGAGCGCTTCGGCGCGCGGGTGGGATTCGGTGCGGCGTTCTTGATGGTGCTGCTCGGCTGGCTCGGCCGAGACGCCCGCGTGCTCAACGCGGGCAAGGGCTCTCGGTCTCGCGCTCGGCATCTTCGCCATGACGTGCATGCTCGCGCAGCTGTTGTATCCGCTGCGCAAGCGTTTCCGCTCGCTCAAGTTCTTGGGGCCGGTGAAGCACTGGTTCCGCTCGCACATGATCATCGGCACCGTCGGGACGCTCGCCGCGCTCTATCACTGCAACTTCTCGCCCGGCGCATTCAACAGCCGCGTCGCGCTGTACTCGGCTCTTCTCGTGGCCGGCAGCGGGTTCGTGGGCCGCTACATCTATTCGAAGATCCATCAGGGCCTGTACGGGCGGCGCACGACGCTGACCGAGCTGCTCTCGCGCGTCGCGGCCGCGAAACCGACCGATCCCCGAATCGCGCGGTTCGTCCCCGAGCTCAGCACGCGTCTCGCGACGTTCGATCGCACGGTGCTCAAGCCGCCGACGAGCCTAGCCGGCTGCGTCGTGCTGCCGCTCAAGGTCGCGCTGCGGACGCGCTACGAGTGCTTCGCGCTGCTGCGCTTCGTGCGGCGCCGCCTGCTCGTCGAGTCGATGTGCTCGCCGTGGGTCGCGCAAGCATCGCAAGGGCTTCGAGCGGATCGACGCGCCAGCACGTGGCGACGCATTTGCGCGCAGTGCGGCGCGTGGCGGAGTTCATCGCGTACCAACGTCTGTTCGCGCTTTGGCACGTGGTGCATCGGCCGTTCTTCGTAATCTTGCTCGCTGCGCTGGCGGTTCATCTCTACGCGGTCTACCGCTACTGATGCTGCGCTCGCTCCTGTCGCCGCTACGTCGTGCGCGTCGCGTCTGGCTCGCGGTCGCAGCGGCTGGAGCGGTCGCGTCGCCGTCGCACGCCGCCGCGTTCACTCTGCGCAGCCTGATCATGCCGGGGCCGGTCATCGAGGCACACGCGAAGATCGAAGAGCAGTGCGACAGCTGCCACGAAAGCAAGGAAACGCAGAAGCAGAGCGAGCTTTGCTTCGCGTGCCACAAAGAGATTCGCGCCGACCGCGTGAGCAGGGCGGCCTGCACGGCGGCAGCGCGGCCATGAGTAAGGAGTGCGTCGCCTGTCATGCCGAGCACAAGGGCCGCGCGGCGAACATCACGGGGCTCGACCCGAAGACGTTCGCGCACGCACAGACGAACTTTCCTCTGGCCGGCGCGCACGCCGGCAAGCCGTGCGCGTCTTGCCACGTCGACGGCAAGAAGTTTCGCGAGGCGCCGGCAGAGTGCAGCGGCTGTCATGCGCGCGACGACGCGCATCAAGGCAAGCTCGGACTAGCCTGCGCGGGGTGCCACACGGCGACCGCGTGGAGGGCGGCGGAATTCGATCACGCGAAGGCACGTTTCGCGCTCGCCGGTGCTCACGCCACGGCCGAGTGCTCGGCGTGCCATCGGGACCGCGAGTTCGTGGGCACGCCGGATCAGTGCGTGCAGTGCCACCGGGCGAAGGACAAGCACGCGGGCAAGAATGGGACGGAGTGCGGCGCGTGTCACGCGGCCACGGCCTGGGCCGACGTGACCTTCGACCACGGCGCGCGCTCGGGCTTCAAGCTCACAGGCAAGCACAAGCAGCTCGCGTGCCAGTCTTGTCACGTGGCCGGAGTCGCGGCGGCCGTGCCGCACACGTGTGTCGGTTGCCACAAGACCGAGGACCGGCACGCGGGGAAGCTCGGCACGAGCTGCGCCGACTGCCACCAGACGACGCGCTGGTCCGACACGGGCTTCGACCATGCGACGGCCGCCACGCTTCGCGTTGCGCGGCGCGCACGCGCGGCTCGAGTGCGCCGCGTGTCACGTCCACGGCGTAGACGCGCCGCTCGGCCGCGATTGTGCGAGCTGCCACGCTGAGCAGGATCCTCACAAGGGCCAGCTCGGCGAGCGCTGCGATGGCTGCCATGCCGATGCCGGCTGGCGCGAGTCGATCCGCTTCGACCACGGTCTCGCTGCGTTCCCGCTGCTCGGCAAGCACGCCGCGCTGGACTGCAAGGCCTGCCACGCGTCGCTCGCGTTCCACGACGCGAGCAGCGCGTGCGCGGATTGCCACGCGAAGGACGATCCGCACGCGGGCCGGTTCGGCGGCACGTGCTCGACCTGCCACAACCCGACGGACTGGCAGGCGCGCGCACTTCGATCACGACAAGGCGACCCGCTTCGCGCTGACGGGCGCGCACCGCGGAGTCGCGTGCGACACGTGCCACCGCGCGGCGACCGACGGAGGTCGCGCGCTCGCGGCCGCGGCCCGCGGCGGCTGCGTGCAATGCCATCGTCGCGACGATCCGCACGGCGGGCGCTTCGGCGGCGACTGCGGCGAGTGCCACGGCACGACGTCGTTCGCGGACGTCAAGGGGAGGTGAGCATGCGCGCCAGTCGGTCTGTTCATACGTCGGAGTGGTTGCGCCGCCGTCGTTGCGTGGCGCTCGTCGCGCGCGTCGCCGGCGCGCTGCTCGTTCTGGTCGCCGCCGGCGGCGTGAGCGCACAGCGCGGCCCGGGCGCCGTGTTCGATCACTTCACGACCGCGTTTCGTCTCGACGGCGCGCACCAGTTCGCGGAGTGCGAGAGCTGCCACGTCGACGGCCAATTCGTCGGCACGCCGACGCGCTGCGGCGGCTGTCACGCCGAGGGCACCCGCGTGCGCGCGACCCCGCGGCCCGCGCAGCACATCGCGACGACCGAGCTCTGCGATTCGTGCCACCGCACGAATACCTGGGCGCCGGTGATCGCCGTCGACCATCTCGAAACGCTCGGCACCTGCGCGAGCTGCCACGACGGCCGGCACGCGCTCGGCAAGCCCGCGAATCACATCCCGGCGAGCAATCAATGCGGCGACTGCCACCGCACGACGGCGTTCTCGCCCGCGACGTTCGACCATGCGGGCATCACGAGCGCCTGCGTCTCTTGCCACAACGGCACGACGGCCGTCGGCAAGCCCGTCAACCATGTCCCCGCGACGAACCTCTGCGAGGACTGCCACAACGACGCTGACCTTCGCCTCCGTCGCGCGCGTCGATCACACCCAGGTGCTCGGCGTCTGCTCGAGCTGCCACAACGGCGTGATCGCGACGGGCAAGTTCGCGGGGCACATCGCGACGACGGCCGAGTGTAATACGTGCCACAACACGACGACGTTCAAGCAATGACGGTCGCGAGCCTGACGCGCGCTCGGCTGACGGCGCTCGCGCTGCTCGCGGCGCTCGGCGTGCTCGACACCGCGCGCGCCGCCGCGCCGCGAGCGATCGAGGACGTGCGCTTCGTCAAGCAGAACGGGATTGCGCGCGCCGACATCGTGTTCGCGTGCGCCGTCCGCTACCTGAGCCACACGCCGGCGTCAGGCCGCGACGTGCAAATTCGCGTCGCGCTCGAGCCGGACTGTGTCGCGGAGCTCGGCGCCGGCGTCCGCAGCGAGCTCTTCGAGCCGCCCGCCGGCAACCTCGCGGGCGTGAAGCAGATCGTGTTCGACACGACAGGCGAGGAGCGCGTGGCGTGGGTGGCTCTCGACGCGGGCCGTATCGTGCGCTTCGCGGTGAGTCAAGGCCCGCTGCGCAATGTCCTGCGCGTGGAAATCGCGGAGGACACGCAGGAGTCCCAGGATCGCGTTCCGGACGCGAGCGTGCCGCCCGCGACCACGACGGCGCCGCCCGGCCTGAGCGTGTCGCCGCCCGTCGCGCTCGCCCAAACGCCGGTGCCGCGGTTGCCCGGAGCGCCGATGGGTGCCGCGGGCTCAGCGCCCGAAGCGGGCTCGGTGGGCGCGGCGCCGACCGGAGCCGGCGCCGCGTCCGCGCCGCCGCCCGAGCGTCGACCGCTGCGGCTCGTCCAACCCAGCGCCGCACGCGCCGAGCGCTACGTTCTCCAGCTCGCCGCGGGTCCGCAGGCTGCGGCCGCGGGCGAGACGCTCGCGACGACCGCAACCGAGGTTCTGTACGTCAACGAGCGGAGCGCGGGCGAGCGAAGCTGGCAGGAGCTGCGTCTCGGCTTCTTCGACACCGAGCCGGCCGCGCGCGCGCGGCTCGTTTCGCTGCGACCCCGCTTCCCGGACTCGGTGATCGCGGTGGCCGGCATCGCGGAGCAGGACGCCGCCGGCGAGCGCCGCGTGCACGCGCAGACCGCGGCGGCCCCGAGCGCACCCGCCGCGGGCGCGCTACCCGAGCTCTCCGCCGAGCGCCGCGCGGCGCTCGCCGTCGAGGCGAACGACGCGCTGCTCGCGCAAAGCTACGACCGCGCGATCCAGATCTACTCGCGCTTGCTCGAGGATCCGGGGTACGAGGATCGGCGCGCAGCGCGCGAGCGGCTCGGCGTCGCGCGCGAGCGCAACGGGCAGGTCGCGCAGGCGCGGCTCGAGTACGAGACGTATCTCGACGAGTTTCCCGGCGGCCCGGATGCCGAGCGCGTGCGCCAACGGCTCGCGGGTCTCGCCGCCGCGACGAGCCCGGCGCGACCGCGCGCGCAGGCGATCGACGCGAGCGTGTCCGCCTGGGACTATCGCGGCGGCATCGCGCAGTACTACCGCCGCGACGTCTACGAGCCGCTCGATACGCTGCCGGAGACCGAACAGGCCGCGCTGCTCACGAATCTCGATCTCGTCGTGCGCCGCCGCGGCGAGCGCTTCGACCTCGCGACGCGCGTCGACGCCGCGTACCGTTACAACCTGCTCGACGCGACGCCGTTCGATCCCGCCGATCAGCTCTATCTCACGAACGCATACGTCGATCTCGTCGATCGACGCAGCACGACTGGTCGGCGCGCCTCGGCCGCCAATCGATGCACAGCGAGCGGCGTGCTCGGCCGCTTCGACGGCGCGCACGCGGACTACCAGTGGCGGCCCGCCGTCGGCTTCAATCTGACGATCGGCAGGCCCGTCGACTATCCGCGCCATGCGGTCGATAACCATCGCGAGTTCGCCGCGTTCAGCACCGACTTCGACAAGCTCGTGAAGCAGTGGGACGTGAGCTTCTTCGGGATGATGCAGACCGTCGACGGCATCGCGGATCGGCAGGCGGTCGGCATCGAAACGCGCCATCAGCGGCACGGCCTGGAGCGTCGTCGGCCTCGTCGACGTCGGACCCGTCGTACGGCGTGCTGAATTCCGCGCTCGTGAACGCGAACTGGCGGCCGGGGCCGAAGCTCACGTTCTACGGCCGCATGAATTTCGGCGCCGCGCCGTATCTCACGACCCACAACGCGCTGATCGGGCAAACCGACGTCAGCATCGAAGAGATGCTGCAAACTTACGACGAAGCGCAGATCCGGCGAATCGCGCGCGACCGCACCGCTCAGGAGCACGACGCGTCGTTCGGCTTCACGCGGCCCGTGCTCGACCGCTTCGAGCTCGACGTCGACATGATGTTCTCGGCGTACGACGCGACCGTCGCGTCGGCCGGCGTCGATGCGATACCCGCGAGCGGACCGCAGACCTTCTTTCAAGCGACGCTCGTCGGCTCGAGCTTGATCAAGAGCGGCGACACGACGATCTTCTCGTTGCGCCGCCAGGACACGCGCACGGCCGTGAGCGATACGTTCGTGTTCGACCTCCGCCTGCCGGCGACGCGTCGGCTGCGCGTCAATCCGCGCATCGCGCTGACCGACCGCACGAGCGCGGACGGCGAACAGCAATGGATCGTCGCACCCGAGCTGCGCTTCACGGCGCGCTGGGCGAACCACCACCGGCTCGACATCGACCTCGGCGCGCAGCTCTCCGACAAGAAGTTGCCCGCGCCGGATCCCGTGCTCGACTTGTCCGTCGAGCAGAGCTCGGCGTATTTCGCGGAGATCGGCTACTGGTGGGAGTTCTGACGATGCAGATCGAGATCAGACGGCGGTCCGGCGGCGCGGCGCGGCGCGTTACGAGCCGGTGGACGAAAGCCCCGCGTCGAGCGCGCGTGCAGCGGCGTGCTGATGATCCTTACGCTGCTCGCGCTCGCGGGTTGCGCGAGCCACGAGCCGCTGCGCTCGCAGCTCGACGAAGCGGGCCGCACATGGCTGAGCGCCGACGCGCCCGTGGCGCTATCTCGGCCCGCGCCGCGCTTCAGCCGCGCGGCGCGCGACTATCTCTATCTCGCGCCCGTCGAGGCGAACAACGGCGGCACGCGCAGGCACTATCTCTGGGTCGGGCTCGGCACGACGGTCGACCGGCGCTGGCCGTGGGCCGCGCCGCCGGAAGCGCAAACGCTGTTGCTCGTGCTCGACGGCACGCCGCTCACGTTGCCGCTCGAGGCGTGGGAGCCGCAGGTCGGCGCGGGGCTCTATCGACCTCCGGCTCCGACCTACGCCTTGCGCCGCGCCAGCGTCTCGCTCGACGAGCTCGCGCGGATCGCGGCCGCGACCTCGGTGGAGGCGCAAGTCGTCGGCGTCGACGGCGCCGTGGATACTTATGAGCTATGGAGCGGCCGCTGGTCCGATTGGTCCGCGTTCGTCGCCGGCGCGGCCGGCGAACGACCACTCGGTGCGGCGCGCTGAAGCGGCACAGCGCGCCGCGAAGAATCGGATACGGGCGGGCCGTTCAGCGCTTACTGCTTCGCCGCCTTCGTGAAGTCGCCGCCGCGCATGTAACGTCATCTTCGCCGGGTCGAGGTACTTCTGCATCGCCGCTCGGATCTGCTCGGGCGTCAGCGCGCGGACCTTCGACTCGAGGTCCGCGTCCCACGCCATCGTGCGGCCGTTGTGCAGCTGCCCGAGCAGCGCGCCCGCGAGCGCGCCGTCCTGCGTACGTCCGATCTGACGCTGCTGCGCCCAGCTGCTCTTCGCGGTCGCGACCTCCTCGGGCTTGTAGCCGTCGCGCAGCACGTTCGCGAGCTCGTCGCGGAACGACGCCTCGACCTTTTGCGCGTTCTGCGGCGCCGAGATGGCTTGCACGATGAAGCGCGCGCCGTTGCTCTTCACAGGCGCGGAAAACTGCGAGCCGACGCCGTAGCTCAGGCCCTCGCGGCTCGCGAATTCGGCTGAACAGCCGCGAGCTCGGGCCGGATCCCAGAATGTAGTTGCCGAGCACGAGCGCGGGGTAATCGGCGTCGGAGTCCTTCAGCGGGAGCGGCATGCCCGCGAGGAAGAACGCGTTCTCCTTGTCGGGCGTCTGGAACACTTCGTTCGTCGGCGCGATCGGCGGATCCGGGAACGGCGTGAGCACGTCGGCGTAGGCCTTCGGGCTCTTCCAGCCGTCGAGCTTCTTCGCGATCTGGTCGCGGATCGCGTCCGCATCGAAGTCGCCGACGACCGAGACCTCGGCGTTCGACGCGCCGTAGAAGCCTGAGTAGAAGTCGCGCAGCTCCTTGACGCTCACTTTCGTCAGATCGTCGCGCTCCTCGTCGACCGTCGGAATGTAGCGCACGTCGCCCTTGGGATACGGGTTCCAGTGCCGCCCGTACGCGCGGGACACGACGGCCTGCGGCTCGCTCTTCGACGCCTCGAGCTCGGCGAGGTCGCTCGAGCGCAGCGTCTCGAGCTCGCTCTCGGGGAACGCAGGCTCGCGCAGCACCTCGATCGCGAGGTCGAGCACCGCGGGCAGGTTCTCGCGCGTGCTCACGATGCTCACCGCGACGACGCCGCCGGCGCCGCCGACATTCATCTGGCTCTGGAGCTTGTCGAGCGTGTCTTGGATCTGCTCGCGCGTCTTGCTCTTCGTGCCGCGCATCAGCATCGCGCTCGCGAGGCCCGAGGCTCGGTCGGTGTCCTTGAGGCTGCGCTCATCGCCGAAGTTCAGCCGGATCGACGCGTTGACCGCGCCGCCGCGCGTTTGCTTCGGCAGCAGCGCGAGCTTCACGCCGCCCGGAGCTCGCTGCGCGTGGTCCGCGTATCGATGTTCGCCGGCGACGGATTGAATTCCTCGCCCTCGCTGCGCGCCGCGTCGCCCTTGTAGCCGTCGACGAGCGCCGCGACGCTCGGGTTCGGCGGGATCACGCTGCGGTCGGGCTCGCCCGGAATGAACACGCCGACCGTGCGGTTCGACGTCTTCAGATACATCAGCGCCGTGCGCTGCACGTCCTCGACCGTCGCCGTGCGTGCGCGGTCGCGGTCGACGAACATCAGCCGCCAGTCGCCGATCGCGGCCCACTCGCTGAGCTGCAGCGCGACGGCCTGCGAGTTGTTCATCGTCGCGCTCGAAGTCGGAGAGCGCCGAGTTGCGTGCGCGATCGACTTCTTCCTTCGTGAACGGGTGGTCCTTGATGTCGTCGAGCGTCGCGAACATCGCCGTGCGCGCGGCATCGAGCGACGCTTCCTTGCGGACCATCGCGTAGAAGATCACCACACCCGGATCGCGCTGCTGGAGCGTGTTGACGCCGACGTCGGACGCGAGGCCCTTCTCGACGAGCGCCTTGTAGAGCCGGCCCGAGGGCTCGTCTGCGAGCGCGCTCGACAGCGAGCTGCAGCGGCACGAAGTCGGGATGCGCGCCGCCGGGCGCGTGATAGAGCGACCATGATGATCTGGATGTCGCCGACTCGGCGCACGGTCACGTCGCGCTCGCCATCCTGAACGGGCTCGACCGTGTAGCGTGTCGGCAGCACGCGCTTCGGTTTCGGGATCGAGCCGAAGTCGCGCACGATCAAGCCGAGCGTCTTCGCCTCGTCGAAACGCCCGGCGACGACGAGCACCGCGTTGTCCGGCTGGTAGTGCGCCTTGTAGAACGCCTGCAGCCGCTCGATCGGCACGTTCTCGATGTCGCTGCGGGTGCCGATCGGGGACTTGCCGTAGGCGTGCCAGAGCGTAGGCCGCGCTCAACACGCGCTCGAACAGCACGCGCGTCGGGCTGTTCTCGCCCGACTCGAACTCGTTGCGCACGACCGTCATCTCGCTGTCCAAGTCCTTCTGCGCGACTCGCGAGTTCACCATGCGGTCGCCTTCGAGGTCGAGCGCCCACTCGAGGTTCGCGTCGCTTGCGTCGAACGGTCTCGAAATAGTTCGTGCGGTCCCACGAGGTCGAGCCGTTGAACACGCGCGCCGTGGTCCTGCAACTCCTTCGTGACCTCGGTATGCTTCGTCGTCGTGCCCTTGAACATCATGTGCTCGAGCAGATGCGCCATGCCGGTCTCGCCGTAGCTCTCGTCGACCGAGCCGACGAGGTACGTGACGTTGACCGTGATCGTCGCCTTCGACGGATCGCGGAACAGCAGGACGCGCAAGCCGTTTGCAAGGTCGTATTCGGTGATGCCCTCGACCGTGGCGCCGCGCTTCACGCCCGCGGGCAAGCCCGCGCCGGTGCCGGCCTGCGCTGCGGAGGGCGCTTGTGTCGGCCGTTGCGACGGTTGCGGCTGCGCGGGCCGCTGGGAAGGCTGTTGCGGCGTTGGCCGCGGCGAAGGTTGCGGTTGCGCCTGGGCGTGCACGAGCCCCGCGATAGAGAGAGACAGCACGAGCAGAGCCGTGCGGGTTCGGAGAAGGGTCATCGGCAGCGTCCCCCGCGATCGATATTCCTTCGTTCGACAGTAGCACACGACCTGGGTTGCGTTGGCTTGCCGCTACTTCGCGAGCTTCCCTGTCACGTAGCCCGCGACGTCGCGGATCTGCGCCGGCGTGAGCGTGCCGCCGAACGCGGGCATGTCGCGGCGACCCTCGCTGACGGTCTGCATCACGACGGCCGCGCTCTTGATCGCCTGTAGCGACGGCCCGCCGCCGTGGCCGCCTTCGCCTTGCTCGCCGTGGCAGAACATGCACGCCGTGTCGAACACCGTCTTGCCGCCCGCGAGGTCCGCGGGGCCCGCCGCCGCCGGCGCGAACGTCATCACAGCGCCTCCGGCCGGCACGGGCTCGAGCTTGCCGTCCAAGCCGAACAACCAGAGGCTGTCGCCGCGCGCCGAGCCGCCGTATTGATTGCCGGCCGAGAGCGCGAGCACGTACGGTTTGCCGTCGTACTCGAACACCGTCGCCGGCGCGTTCATTCCCGCGCCCGTCTGGAACTCCCAGAGCTTCTTGCCGTCGCTCGAGTCGAGCGCGGTCGAGCCGGCCGTCGGTGCGGCCGACGAAGACGAGCCCGCCCGCGGTCGCGACCGAGCCCGAGTAGCACGGCTCGGCCCAGTGCTGCTGCCAGACGAGCTTGTTCGTGCGCATGTCGAGCGCCGCGAACACGCCGAGCGCGTGCAGATGGAAGCCGCCGATGCCGCCCGCAATGTAATTCGTGCCTTCGGCCGGCCTCTCCGGGGCCGACCTCCTGCGCGAGATACGACCAGATGCGATCCGCCGCGCAGACGAACAGCGTGCCCTTGCCCAAGTCGTAAGAGCTCGGCGGCCAGTTCACGCCTCCCGGCGGGCCGGGCTTCACCAGCGTCGGCGCCGTCCAGAACGGCGTGAAGATCTTGCCGCCGTTCACGAGCGTCGTCCCTTCGGGCGCGATCGGGATCGACTGCGGCACGAACGCGTCGCCGCGCGGATAGGGCTGCGTCGGCGCCGTGCCTTGCCGCGGCTCCTGGAGCACGGGACGCTCGTCGATGCCGACGAGCGGCTGGCCGTTGGTTCGATCGAGGATGTAGACCCAGCCGGTCTTGCTCGCCTCGGCGATCGCCTTCTTTTTGACGCCGCCGTAGTCGAGGTCGAACAGCACGACCGGCGAGGCCGCGTCGTAGTCCCAGATGTCGTGATGCACCTGCTGGTAATGCCAGCGGTACTTTCCGGTCTTCGCGTCGAGCGCGACGATCGACGTCGAGAACAGGTTGTCGCCCTTGCGGATCGAGCCGTTGTAGTCGGGGCCCGGATTGCCGGTGCCGAAGTAGAGGAGGCCGAGCTCGGGATCGACGGCCGGCGTGTTCCAAACCGGCGCGCCGCCGTCCTGCCAGATCTCGTTGTCCTGCGGCCACGTGTCGTGGCCGACCTCGCCCGGGCCCGGGATCGTGTAGAACGTCCAGACGAGCTTGCCGTTCTTCGCGTTGAACGCCTTCACGCGGCCGCGCACGCCTTTCTCGCCGCCCGCGAAGCCCGTGATGACGAGCCCGTCGTAGTAGAGCGGCGCGGACGTGATCGTGTAGCCCTCTTGCCAGCGTTCCGCCTGGATCGACCAGACGACTTTGCCGCTGCGCTGATCGAGCGCGACGAGCTTGCCGTCGAGCTGGCCCGCGAACACCTTGCCGTCGCCGAGCGCGACGCCGCGGCTCGTCCAGCCGCAGCAGACCGCCTTGTTCGCGGGGTCGAGGTTCGCGCGGTATTCCCAGAGGATCTCGCCCGACGCGATGCTCACCGCGAACACGTCGTTCGCGCCCGTCGAGACGTAGGCGACGCCGCGATAGACGAGCGGCTGCGCCTCGCCCGAGTACTGCGGTCCCAGGCCGGAGCCGTGCAGGTGCGTGCGCCAGACGCCCTTGAGCTGCGCGACGTTGTCGCGGTTCATCGCCGTGGTCGGCGACCAGCGGCGGTTGTACCAGTCGCCGCCGTTCGTCGCCCATGCGTCCGTCTGCGGCGCGACGAGCGCGCTGCCGCGCGAAGGCCGGAGCGCGCTTGATCGATTGCGCTTTCACTTGCGCGACCGGCGCTGATTGCGAGCAGCGCGGCGGCGAATATCGCGGGCTGCGAGCGGCAGAACGTCGCGATGGCGTTGGACCACTGGTCACGTCGAGTCATGCGTCCCCTCATCTTCGCCACAGGTCGCCCGGCGACCCTCCGCAGCGTTGCGCGGCGGATGTTCGCATTCCTGACGGGGTTGGAACAGGGCCGGTGCCGTCGCGCGATGCCGACGCGGCGAAGCGCCCGTTCTTGTCGCGCGCTCCCTCGTTTGAACCTAAGATCCGCACTGCCGAGCGCGGGCGGGGGGTGCGATGAGTCTTCGACCGGGAATGCAGTTGGCACACTACGAGATTCTCGCCCCGCTGGGCGCGGGCGGGATGGGAGAGGTCTGGCGCGCGCGCGATACCAAGCTCAAGCGCGAGGTCGCACTCAAGATTCTGCCCCCGCAATTCGCGAGCTCGCCCGATCGCCTCGCGCGCTTCGAGCGGGAGGCGATCGTGCTCGCATCGCTCAATCATCCGAACATTGCGTCGATCCATGAGCTGGGACACGCCGACGACATTCGCTTCCTCGTGCTCGAGCTCGTGGAGGGACCTACGCTCGACGACCGAATGCTCACCGGGCCGATTCCGGTGCGCGAAGTGATCGGCATCGCGATGCAGATCGCTGCAGCACTCGAGGCCGCGCACGAGAAGGGCATCCTGCACCGGGACCTGAAGCCCGCCAACGTCAAGCTGACGCCCGACGGTAAGGTCAAGGTGCTCGACTTCGGCCTCGCGAAGGCATTCGGCGAGGCCGCGTCCGCGCCGGTGCGCGGCGAGGACACGCTCGCGCGCGACAGCACCGAGGCTGGCATGGTCATGGGCACGGCGGCCTACATGAGCCCGGAGCAGGCCGAAGGCAAACCCGTCGACAAGCGCACCGACATCTGGTCGTTCGGCGTGCTCGTGTTCGAGATGCTCACGCGGCGCCGCCTATTCGACGGCAAGTCCACCTCGCACGTGTTGGTTCACGTGATGGAGCAGGAGCCGGACTGGTCGGCCCTGCCGCCATTGCCGGAAGGGGTGCTCGCGCTCTTGCAGCGCTGTCTGCAAAAGGATCGTGACCAGCGCGTCCGAGATAGCGGTGACGTGCGGGTTCAGCTGCAGGGCTCGCTCACCCACCCGGTGCGCGCGCAACAGGCGCGCGGCTGGGACGAGCGGCAATCGACCGCGCTGGTTGTGGCCGGCCGCGGTCGCTGTCGGCATCGTTGTCGCAACGGCGATCCTCGCGCTGCTGTATCAGCGTCGCCCTGCGACGCCGGTCGCCTCGGCAGCTCTGCGGTTCGAGATTCCGCGTCCCAGCGACGTCACGTCCTCGGCTTGGGTGGTGATCTCGCCGGACGGCCGTCAGCTCGCGTACACGGCGAGCGTGCCGGGCGAGCTCGGGCGCCTTTGGGTGCGCTCTCTCGAAACGCAAGAGGCTCGGCCGCTCGCGGGGACCGGAGGAGTCGAGGGACGGCCGTTCTGGTCGCCGGACAGCCGCTCGCTCACCTTCTCCGCCGGGGGCAAGCTGCGCAGGGTCGACGTCACCGGCGGGCCGGCGCAGGTGCTCGCGGAAGTGAATGGCATCGTCGCGGGCGGGTTTTGGCCGAGCGGCGACCGCCTTCGCTATGCGGTTTGGACTCACGGGATCTACGAGATTCCCTCGTCGGGCGGCAACCCGGTGGCCGTGCCGCTCGATCCGTCGCTGAATCGAGCCGCAGCAATGCCGTCGCCAATGCCCGCGGGCAATTACGTCTTCTGCGGCTGCGCCGGTGCCGGCGTGGGCATCTACGCGGCGACGGCGGGCGGCGAGACGCGCCAACTGCTCGCCGACACCTCGTTCGTCCAATATGCGCCCTCACCGGACCCCGACGTCGGCTACATCTTGTTTGCGCGCGGCGCGTCGACTGCCACCGGCGAAGGCGGCACGCTGATGGCGCAGAAGCTTCGGCCCCGCACCGCGAGCTTGGTCGGCGAACCCGTAGCAATCGCGGAGCGCGTGACAGGCTTCTCGGCGTCCGACACCGGGGTCCTCGTATACAGCGTGGACAATACGGGCGTGCCGGTTGGGGTGCCCGGGATTCTGTCGGGTCAGCTGACCTGGTTCGATCGCCACGGCACGGTCCTCTCCACGGTCGGCGATCCCGGCATCCTGCGCATCCCGCGGCTATCTCCGGACGGCCGATATGTGGCGTTGGAGCAGTCGGACGCGCAGACGCAGAACATGGACATCTATCTGTTCGAGTTCGCGCGCGGGGTGAACAACCGTTTCACCTTCTCAGCGGCGCGCGACGTCTCGCCCATCTGGGCCCCCGACGGGAACAGTGTCATCTACACCCGCATGCCCGGCGATGGGACTACGGAGTGGTACCGGAAGTCCGCCGACCTCGCGAGCGACGAAGAGTTGCTGATGAAGCTGCCGGTTCTCGGCGTGCCGTCCACGATCACGCCGGACGGGCGGTACGCGCTCTACACGGAGCTTGTGGCCCCGTTCACGTTGAAGGCGGTCGACATCGCGCGCGTAGCGGAGGCGCGCGAGCCCATCGCCGTCGTCGTGAACGAGTTCGCGGCCGTCAACGCTACCTTTTCCCCGGACGGCAAATGGTTCTCGTATGTCTCGAACGAGTCCGGCGCGTACGAGCTTTACGTGCGCCCGTTCGATGGCAACGCGGCGCCCGGCGCGCCGCTGTCGGCCGGCGGCAAGGTGATGGTGTCCAAAGGCGGCGCCAACCGCGGCGGCGCCGTGTGGCGGCGGGACGGCAGCGAGCTGTTCTACCTCGCGCGCGACGGCACGCTGATGTCCGTGAAGATCAACACCAAGCCGACGTTCAGCCCCGCGGGCCCGCCTGAGGCGTTGTTCAAGATAGCTCCTGAAGTCTCCTACTTCGACATCTCCGCGGATGGCGAGCGATTCCTGATCTCGGTGCCGACCGGCAAGGGAGTGTCGGCGCCGCCGTACAGGGTCGTGCTGAACTGGACGGCCGCGCTCAAGTAGCGGGTTCCGCGAGCTCGCAGTACGAGCTCGGCGGCCCATTCACGCCGCCCTTGATGCCGGGCTTCGCGAGCACATAGTCGGTCCAGTCTCGCTCTCGAAGAGCCGCGCCGCGCCGTCGCGTTCAAAGTCTCGCGCTCGTTTCTCCGACAGCACCTTCATAGGTTGGTGTCACCAAGCCTTCATTTTGCCGTGCCAATAATCGGCGCACTTTCCCCCTCTCAACGAGCAAGGACATCCTCCGCCATGACTTACCGCCCCCGTTCGTTCAAGCGCATTTCAGTGGCTGTCGCTCTCGGAACCGCCTTCGCCATTGGCGACGCCAGTCCCGCAAGCGCCGGACCCCTGCCCGATTTCCTGTTCGGTCTACTGCACGGTTCGCGAAGCGGCTTCGATGTCCGCGACGATTTCTTCATCGGCTTTGCCGGCCGCGGATCGGTGACCGGCTCCGTCCTGTTCAATGATTCCGGCGCGACCGCTGTCGTCAGCAACACCGCGCCGGCCCACGGCACGCTCGAGATCAATGCCGACGGCAGCTTCACCTATACGCCCAAGGCCGGCTTCAAGGGCACCGATAGCTTCACCTATAGCGCCACCGACGCGGTGCAGGTTTTCCCGTACTCCGAGGCGTTCGGCCAGCCGCTGCCGCCACTGACGACGGTGCCGGGCCCGAACGGCAGCACGACCGTGATTTCGCGCGAAGGCTACGGCTCGTCCTTGGCCCCGGCGCCCTTCCGGCCCTGGGCCTTCTACGGCCTGACCGACCGCGGCCCGAATGCCGACGCGCCGGACGGCAATAAGTCCGAGATGGTGCTCGACTTCGACCCGCAGATCGGTGAGCTCGACCTCCTCGCCGGCGATGCCCGCCTCGTCAGGACGATACCGCTCAGGGGCCCTCGGAACCTGGGCGGCCATCCTTACAGCGGCCGACCGCCGCTCGACACGGCCGAGGTGATCGACGACGTCAACGCAACCAACGCCTCTCTCGCGCGCGGCGGCAAGCCCGTGGCGGTGGCAAAGGATCCGTACGGCTACGACTCCGAAGGCATCGTGGCGCTGCCCGACGGCACGTTTTGGGTTTCGGACGAGTACGGCCCGTATGTGACGCACTTCGATTCGTTCGGGTACGAGATCGGCCGGCTGACTCCGTATCAGAACAGTCCCAACGACGTCGATCCCGTGAGCGGAAGCAAATATCACAACATCGTCGGCCACCTGCCGGCCGAGCTCGCCAACCGCTTGAAGAACAAAGGCATGGAAGGCCTGACCGTCACGCCGGATGGTAAGACCCTGGTCGGTATCATGCAGTCGGCGCTGCAGATGCCCGATCTACTCGATGCGAATAGCAAAGCCATCAAGGCGGGCAACGTCGCGCCCACCCGCATCGTCACGATCGACCTGCGCACCTACGCGACCAAGCAGTATCTCTATCTGCTCGAAGACCCGGCGACCACCGGCGATGCCAACAGCGAAATCACCGCGATCTCGAACACCAAGTTCCTAGTCGACGAGCGCGACGGCAACTTCGAGCCCAATGCCCACAAAACTCTGTATCTGGCCGATATCGCCAATGCGACGGAGATCACCGGGCTGCTGGTTGACGGGAAGTCGCCCGAAGGCTTCGTTGGCGCTGCGCCCAAGGCCGCCGCGCAAGCTGCCCTCGCGGGCAAGGGTGTGCAAGTGGCCGCCAAAGGAACCTACGTTGCGCTGGGCGATCTGGTGAGCCAGCTGAATCCGGCCGGCGCCTTATTCGCGCACGACAAGGTAGAAGGTGTCGCGACCACCGATGGTGGACGGACCCTGTACATCTCCAACGACGACGACTTCGCGATCGACACCATCAGCGTCGACCCGGATGGCTCGTGGAAGGTGCATCAGAAGATCCTGCCTTCCACCGGCCAGGCGGACTTCGGCGAGATCCTGAAGGTCGATACCACGAAGCTGCCGGCGGTCGTCGATACGGCGACCGTGACGATCGTAGTGCGCTGAGCAACGGGTCAGCGGCCGCCGCGGCGGCCGCTGACGCCGGTCGCGCCACCGGCTGCGCCGCGACCTATCGCCCCGAGGTCGAAAAGTGCAGCCACACGGTTGCGCGTTGGGCTTGGCCGGAACGACGCGGCGCGAACGCTGCGCCCTTTACGTGGATCCGCATAAACAGTTGTGGCTCGCGACCGGTCAGGACGGCCAAATCTTCAAGATCGACTGGAACGGCGAGGTTCAAGGTGCGATCGGCAACGGCCCCGGCATGGGCGACGGCCAGTTCTACGAGTCCACCTACATGGCGATGGACGCGCAGGGCAATCTCTACGCGGGCGACACCGGGCCTCCTCGAATCACGGCGATGGTCACCTCGAGGAAATAGTCACTGCTTCCCGGGCGGAACCGCGTCGAGCGTGCCGTCGAGCGCGAACAGCCAAACGCTGTCGCCCTTCGCCGAGTGCGCGAACACGCTGCCGCCCGAGTACGCGACGACGTACTGCTTGCCCTTGTGCTCGAACACGCTCGCGGTCGAGTTCATGCCCGCGCCGGTTTGGAATTCCCAGAGCTTGCGGCCGTCGCTCGAGTCGAGCGCGGTGAGCCGGCCGTCGTTGCGGCCGACGAAGACGAGCCCGCCCGCCGTGACCACCGAGCCGCTGTAGCACGGCTCGGGCCACTGCTGCTGCCACGCGATCTTGTTCGTGTGCAGGTCGATCGCGGTGAACGTGCCGAGCGCGCGGGATCGTGTGCGCGCCGAAGTTGCCGCCGATGTACTCGGCGCCCTCGGCAGGACGATCGGCCGTGATCTCCCAGGCGCGGAACACGCCGGCGCGATCCGTCGCGCAGACGAACATGTAGCCGCTTGCACGGGTCGTACGAGCTCGGCGGCCAGTTCGCGCCGCCCGTGATGCCGGGCTTCGCGAGCACGTAATCGGTCCAGTACGGCGTGAACATGCGCCCGCCGTTCACGAGCGAGAAGCCTTCGGGCGCGATGTCGATCGACTGCGGCACGAACGAGTCGCCGCGCGGGATCGGCTGAGTCGGCGAGGTGAGCTGCCGCGGCTCCTGCGCGACCGGCTGCTCGTCGATGCCGATCAGCGGCTTGCCGGTTCGTGCGGTCGAGGATGTAGACCCAGCCCGTCTTGCTCGCTTCGGCGATGCCTTTGCGCGGCTTGCCGTCGATCGCGAGATCGAACAGCACGACCGGATTGCCGCTGTCGTAGTCCCAGAGGTCGTGATGCACCTGCTGGAAGTGCCAGCGGTAGACGCCGGTCTTGGCGTCGAGCGCCACCATCGACGACGTGTACAGATTGTCGCCCGCGCGCACGGCGCCGTTGAAGTCGGGGCCGGGGTTCGACGTCGAGAAGAAGATCAGCCCGAGCTCGGGGTCGACGGCCGGCGTTTGCCAGACCGTGCCGCCGCCGTCCTTCCAGAGCTCGTTCTTCGGCCAAGTCTCCGAGCCGCGCTCCCCGGGCGCGGGGACCGGGTAAAACGTCCAGCGGAGCTTGCCGGTCTTCGCATCGAACGCTTTCACGCGGCCGCGTACGCCGCGCTCGGCGCCGGCGAAACCGCTGATCAAGAGCCCGTCGTAGTAGAGCGGGGCGCTCGTGATCGTGAAGCCTTCCTCCCAACGCTCGGCCTGGATCGACCAGACGACCGCGCCCGTCTTCGCGTCGAGCGCGACGAGCTTGCCGTCGAGCTGCCCCTCGAACACCTTGCCGTCGCCGAAGCCGACTCCGCGATTCGTCCAGCTGCAGCAGACGGTGGTGACCTCCGGCGAGATTCGCCTTGTAGGCCCAGAGCGTCTTGCCGCTGTCGACGTCGATCGCGAACACGTCGTTCGCGCCCGTGGACGACGTAGACGACGCCGTCGACGACGAGCGGCTGCGCCGCGTTCGAGTAGCGCGTGCCGACGCCTGAGCCGTCGAGCCGCGCTCGCCAGACGCCCTTGAGCTTCGCGACGTTCGTGCGATCGATCGATTTCAGCGGCGAATAGCGCTGGTTGTACCCATTGCCGCCGTTCGTCGGCCACGAGTCGGTCGGCGGCGCGACGAGCGTATGCGCCGCGGCGGCCGGCGTGCGCGGCGCTGCCCATGCTTCCCCCGGCGCGCGCACGCGAGAGCGGCGGTGACGATCGCGAGAGCGGCCGTCGCGACGGCGGCGTTCGTCGAGTCCTGCAAGAGCGTCGCTCCTCCCACGCGTACCGAATGTCGTCGCCCGAGTCTCAGGTCGTCTCCTCGAAGTGCTCGAGGCCCGGCCTGAACTTCTTGTCGTCGAGGAACGCCTTCATCGCCTTCTCGCGGTTCTTGCCCGAGCCGAAGTTCAGCGCCTCGCCCATCTTCGCGTAGAGATAGTCGGCCGAAACTTCCCAATCCATGTACCGCACGCGCTTCATCGCGATCTTGATGCCGCGCAGCACCGTCTGGTTCTTGCTGAGCAGCGTTTGGGCGAGCTTGCGCGTATGCGCCTCGAGCTTCTTGCGCGGCACGGAGTCGTTCACGAGGCCCATCTCGGCGGCTTGCTTGCCGTCGAACGTGTCGCCCGTCATCGCGTAGTAGAGCGCCTTGCGGTAGCCGATCGTCTCGGCGGTCGCCTTGGTCACGTTGCCGGCCGGGAGGATGCCCCAGTTCACCTCCGATAGCGCGAAGGTCGCCTCGTTGGCCGCGATCGCGAGGTCGCACGCGACGACGGGCGTGAACGCTCCGCCGAAGCACCAGCCGTTCACCATCGCGATGGTCGCCTTCGGGTAGTCGCGCAGGCGCCGCCACTGCCATTCCTCGGCCGTGCGCCGCACGTTCAGGATCACCGTGTCGGGCTGGCCGTCGGTCTCGCGGAAGTACTCCTTCAAGTCCATGCCGGCCGCGAACGAGTCGCCCGCGCCCGAGAGCACGAACACCTTGCAGCGCTCATCCGACGCGAGCGCCTCGACGGTCGCCCGCATCTCCTCGTTGAGCGCGGGGCTCATCGCGTTGCGCTTCTCGGGGCGGTTCATCGTGACCCAGGCGATGCCGTCTTCGAACTCGACCAGCACGAGCTTGCCCCAGGGATCCTTCTTACGAGCCATTCGGCATTCTCCTAAAGATGCGGTTGCGGCGAGCGGCGGTCCGATGGGCGCGAGCCGCGGCGCCGGAATCCACTGCGTGCGGCCGTGCGCCCGTTCACTCGAACGGCCCGGTCTTGTAGCGTTTTCAACGGCGCTATAGAGTCCAAGCCACGTGCCGGGGCGCGCGCGCCCGGCGCAGTCTATCAAAGGAGTGCCGCAAAGCCGCGGGTTCGCGGCGAGCGTCGACTCGAAGCTCCGCTGGGAGCCAAAAAGAGGGGTAGAGCATGGCCGACGAGCACATGTTGTTGGGTAAGAACTTCGTCCCGCCCGACATCCACGGCAAGGTCACCGGGAAAGCGAAGTACGCGGAAGACTTCCGCGCCGAAGGCATGGCGTTCTGCCGCCTGATGCTGAGCCCGATGCCCCACGCGAAGGTGCGCAGCATCGACGCGAAAGAGGCGCTCGCGATGCCGGGCGTATTCGGAATCCTGACCGCGGACGAGGTGCCGCCGCAGCCGCCACCCGGCGATCCGATCCTGACGAACGAGCCGATGTTCGTAGGTCAGCCGATCCTCGCGGTCGCCGCCGTCGACGAGCAGACCGCTCAAGACGCGATCGACAAGATCAAGCTCGATCTCGAGGAGTTGCCGTTCACGGTCGACCCGCTCGCGAGCCTGTTCCCGGGCGGGCCCGACGCGCGGCTCGACGGCAACGTGGTCGACAACCGGTTGATCGGCCCGCCGCAGCTCAAGAAGGCGAAGTGGAGCGCGGCCGCGTTCGCAAGCGCGCAAGAAGGGCAGCTGCCGACCGGCGAGCCCGTCGTCGAGTGGTCGTACGGCGACGTCGACGCCGGCCTCGCGAAGGCCGCGTTCGTGCTCGACGAGACGTTCGTGACCGCCGGCATGTCGCACCACTCGATGGAGCCGCGCTCCGCGATGGCGTACTGGGAGAACGGCAAGTGCTTCGTGTTCGGCTCGTCGCAGAGCCAGAGCTTCGTCGTGCCGGGGCTCGCGGGCTTCATCGCGCAGCGTCAGCCCGATGGAAAATGGACCCCGCTCGATGTCGCTGATCTCGTCTATGTCGCCGAGACGTGCGGCGGCGGCTTCGGCTCGAAGGGCTCGGCGTATCCGATCATGTCGGTGCCCGCGTACCTGTCGAGAAAGATCGGGAAGCCGGTGATGATGCGGATCAGCCGCGCGGAGGAGTATTTCCTCGGCAACGCGCGCACGGGGTTCCAGGGCCGCATCAAGATGGGCTTCGACAAGACCGGCCGCGTGACGGCCGCGGACCTCTTCATCGTGCAGGAGAATGGCCCGACGACGGGCTTCCCGGATTGGCCGTCGGCCGGCGACACCGTCTCGATCCTCTATCAGCCGCCCGCGATGCGCTTCCGCGGCCTCGCGGTGATGACCAACACGCCGCCACGCTCGGCGCAGCGCGGGCCCGGCCACAACCAGACGGTCGCTGCGATCGAGCCGCTGATCGACAAGGCGGCGAAGCAGCTGGGCATCGACCGCTACGAGATCCGCAAGCTCAACGGGCCGCGTATGGACGCGAAGCTCGGCGAGAACCGCGGGCCCGTCACGAGCTGCTACCTGCACGACGCGCGCGAGAAGGGCGCGGCACTTTTCAACTACGAAGAGAAGAAGAAGCTCAGCGGCCAGAAGAACGGCACGAAGGTCACCGGCATCGGCTTGGGGCAGGCGTTCCATCCGGCCGGCTTCGCGGGGTTCGACGGCATCGTGCGGATCACGCCCGACGGCAAGGTGCATCTGCACAGCGGCGTCGGCAACCTCGGCACGTACTCCCATACGGGCACTTCTCGTGTGGCGGCCGAAGTACTCAAGGCGAACTGGGACGACTGCATCGTCGAGCGCGGCGACACGCGCAAGAACTTGCCATGGAACATCGGCCAGTTCGGCAGCAACACGTCGTTCACGATGGCGCGCACGAACTACGTCGCGGCGATGGACGCGGTCGCGAAGCTCAAGGAGATCGCGGCGAAGGATCTCGGCGGCGCGCCCGAGGACTACGACATCGGCGGAATGAAGGTGTTCAAGAAGTCAGATCCCGAGCAAGAGCCTCACGTACGCCGCGGCCGCGCAGCGCGCGATCGAGCTCGGCGGCAAGTTCGACGGGCACGAGCCGACGGCCGACATCAACCCGATGACCGCCGCGTCGGTGAAGAACCTCGCGGGCACGGGCCTCGTCGGCTCGGCGAAAGACAACCTGCCGCTCACCGCGCAGCCCGCCGCGTTCGTCGCGAGCTTCTGTCAGTATCGAGCTCGACATCGAAACGGGCCGGTTCGACATCGTCGACTACCTCGCGGTCGCGGACTGCGGCACCGTGATCCATCCGATGGGTCTTTCGACGCAGATCAAAGGCGGCGGGACGATGGGCTTCGGTCTCGCGGTGTTCGAGCACCACATCTACGACCCGCAGAACGGCCTGCCCGGAACCGTGTCGCTCTACCAAGCGAAGCCGTCGACCTATCTCGACGTCGCACAGAACTTCCAGACGGACGCGGTCGACAAGCCCGACCCGCAGAGCCCGCTCGGCACGAAGGGCATCGGCGAGCCCGTGATGGGCGCCGGCGCGTCGGCGTTGCTGTGCGCGATCTCGGACGCGCTCGGCGGCCACTACTTCAACCGGGTGCCCGTGACGCGCGATCAGATCATCAATGCCCTTGCCGGTCGCCCGCAGTCGCACAAGCCGCTCCAGGTCAACACGGCCTGACGCTCGCGAGCCAATAGCTGCCGCGGCCCCGCGCGATTTTAGACACGCGCCGCGGCTTCGTGCCGCGCGACGATGACGATCAAAGTGAGCATCCTCTATCCGAACCGGCCCGGCGGCCGGTTCGATTTCGGCTACTACGTCGAAACGCACATGCCGCGCTCGATAGAGCTGCTCAGCTCGCATCCAGGATTCGAGGGCGTCTCCGTCGAGCGCGGCGCGGGCGGCGCCGAGCCGGGCGCGGAGGCGACTTACGTCGCGATGTGCCACTTCTCGTTCCGCTCGGCCGAGGACTTCGTCGCGGCGTTCCTGCCGCACGCGGCCGAGCTCCAGGGCGACATGCGGAACTACACCGATATCGCGCCGGTCATTCAGTTCAACGAAGTCCTGATCGCGAAGTAGGCCAGATCGCCAAGTAGACTATACGCAGTACAACGGAAGACAGGAGAACAAGCATGAGCGCCGTTCCGCAAACCAAGCCCGCGTTTCCGATCAAGAACCCGACCGCCTTTTTCATCGGCGGCAAATGGGAGAAGCCCAGCGGCACGGCCAAGCTCAGCGTGATCTCGCCCGTCACGGAAGAAGTCGTCGCGACGTTCCCCGAGGCGCAGCCGCGCGACATCGACCGCGCGGTCGCGGCCGCGCGCGAAGCGTTCGACAAGGGCCCGTGGCCGCGGATGTCCGCGCAGGAGCGCGGCGCCGCGCTGCTCAAGGTCGCCGAGCAGTTGAAGGCGCGCGTGCCCGAGCTCGCGACGACGTGGACCACGCAAGTCGGCGCGCCGATCAGCCTCACGCGTTACCTCTCGGGCCAGCCGCCGGAGCTCTTCGAGTACTACGGCAAGTTGATCCAGAGCTATCCGCTCGTCGACGAGCGCAAGGGCGGGCACGGTGAGCGCGTGCGCGTCGTGAAGGAGCCGGTCGGAGTCGTGGCGGCGATCACGCCGTGGAACGCGCCGCTCGTGCTGCTCTGCTACAAGGTCTCGGCCGCCCTCGCGGCCGGTTGCACGATCGTCGCGAAGCCCGCGCCCGAGACGCCGGCCGACGCGTACATCCTCGCCGAATGCATCGAGGCCGCGGGCCTGCCGCCCGGCGTGTTCAACCTCGTGCCGGCGGGACGCGAGACCGGCGATTATCTGATCCGGCATCCCGGTATCGACAAGATCAGCTTCACGGGCAGCACCGCCGCCGGCAAGCACATCGCGGCCGTCGCGGCCGAGCGGCTCGCGCGCACGAGCTTCGAGCTCGGCGGCAAGTCCGCCGCGATCGTGCTCGACGACGCGAACGTCGGCCACGTGCTCAAGAGCCTCGTGCCGTTCTCGATGCCGATCACCGGCCAGGTCTGCTTCTCGCTCACGCGCGTGCTCGTGCCCGAGTCGCGCAAGAAGGAGGTGCTCGACGCATACGTCGGCGCGGTGAGCGGCGTGAAAGTCGGCGACCCTATGGACGCCGCGACGCAGATGGGCCCGCTCGCGATGCAGCGGCAGCTCACGCGCGTGCAGGGCTACATCGCAGAAGGGCAAGGACGAGGGCGCGAAGCTCGTGCTCGGCGGCGGCCGGCCGAAAGGCATGGACCGCGGCTGGTTCGTCGAGCCGACGGTGTTCAACGACGTGCAGACGAACATGACGATCGCGAAGGAAGAGATCTTCGGGCCGGTCGTCTCGTTCATCACTTACAAGAACGTCGACGATGCGATCGAGAAGGCGAACAGCACGATCTACGGGCTGCACGGCGCGGTCTACACCGAGAACGCCGAGCGCGGCTACGAGGTCGCGCGGCGCGTGCGCTCGGGCAGCGTCACGGTGAACGGGTTGATCGTCGACCCGACGATGCCGTTCGGCGGCTTCAAGCAGTCGGGCACGGGGCGCGAGGGCGGGATCGAAGGACTCGATCCGTATTTCGAGCTCAAGACGGTTTACTTCGCCTGAGCGCCCGCGACGCGAGCTCGCCTCGGCGCGCGGCACCGGCTTCGAGCTCCGCGCGTTGATCCCGCGACGATTTCAGCGGCTCACGCAGAATCGCCATCGCGCGCGGCTGATTCGCGCGACGCGGATACGCTGGCAGCAACGCGGGCTGTTCGTGTTCGGCGGCGTCATGGTCGGCGTCGTCGCGGTGGCGTTCGCATCGCTCGCTGACTATGCGCAGCAGCGGTTCGCGGTGCTGCTCGGGCACGGGCGGTTCCTGCCGCTGCTCGTGACACCGCTCGGTTTCGCGCTGTGCTTGTTCACGGCGAACCGCTGGTTTCGCAACGCGCGGGGTAGCGGAATTCCGCAAGTGATCGCCGCTCACCGGCTGACGGATCCCGCAGCGCGGCGGCGGCTCGTCGCAGTACCGACGGCGCTCGGCAAGATCCTGCTCACGTGCACCGGGCTCCTCTGCGGCGCCTCCACGGGCCGCGAGGGTCCGACGGTGCAGGTCGGCGCTGCGCTGATGCTGGCCGTGGGACGGCTCTCGCCGCGCAAGCAAACCGGCCTGATAGTAGCGGGCGCGGCGGCCGGCGTCGCGGCCGCCTTCAACACGCCGATTGCCGGAATCATTTTTGCGATCGAAGAGCTTTCGCGCACGTTCGAGCGGCGGACGAGCGGGCTGGTCGTTGCGACGGTCGTAGCGGCCGGCTCGGTGTCGCTCGTGCTCGTCGGCAACTACACCTATTTCGGGACGACCGCGGGCACCCTGCACGGCGCCGCAGCGTGGGGCGCGATACCGCTCTGCGGAATCGGAGGCGGCGTGCTCGGCGCGCTGTTCAGCAAGCTCGTGCTCGTCGCGGCAACGGGCACGCGAGGTCTTGCCGCTAGCGTCCGCCGCGCGCCGGTGCGATTCGCCGCTGCTGCCGGACTCGTGGTCGCGATTACGGGCCTTCTTTCGGGCGAGAGCACCTATGGGACCGGGTATTCGCAGGTGCGCGACGCGCTCGGTAGCGTCACGCCGCTGCCGCTCTCTTTCATGCCGCTCAAATTCGTCGCGACGATCTGCTCTTCGATCAGCGGCATACCGGGAGGGATTTTCTCGCCGTCGCTCGCGATCGGGGCGGGTCTCGGGGCGGACGTCGCCCGGCTCTTCTCCGGTGTCGACGTCGGCGCAATGATGTTGCTTGGCATGGTCGGCTATCTCACCGGCGTCGTGCAGGCGCCGATCACCGCGTTCGTCATCGTGACGGAGTTGACGAACAATCGTGCAATGCTGATGCCGCTGATGGTGACGGCGCTGCTCGCGTACGGTGCGTCCCGCGTCGTGAGCCCGGACGGGATCTATCACGCGCTCGCGCGGCACCTCATCAGCGGCTCGTTACCTCCGAAAACCGTCATGCCGTCGCCGACCGAGCCGCCGGCGCCATCGGCCGTAGTATCCTAGCGGCCGCCGTTCGCCGCGCCCGGCGCACAAGCTCGAGCGCGTTCACAACGAGGGGAGTCGCCGTGCCGCAGCCGTTGCCCGATTGGTTCGCCGCCGCCGAGCCCAACGCGCCGAGCGCTTGCTGGAGCCGGCGCTCCGTGCTTGCCGCGGCGCTCGGCGCGGCCGCCGTAGCGCTGCCGGCGGCCGCACAGGCTCCCGCGTCGGCTCAACCCACGGGCGCGGCGCCTCGCGATTGGTCGGGTCGCGAGCCCGGCCGCTATCCCGATCCGGACATCGTCGCGCTCGATCCGCGCTTTCAGCCGCTACATCGTCGTCAACACGGCGATCGTGCGGCTCTATACCGGCACGCTCTGGGCCGAGGGGCCGGCCTGGAACGGCGGTGGGCCGCTACCTCGTCTGGAGCGACATCCCGAACAACGCCAGATGCGCTGGATCGAGGACGACGCGCGCGTCACGACGTTCCGCCATCCGTCCGGCAACTCGCAACGGCAACACGTTCGACTTCGAGGGCCGCCAGCTTTCGTGCGAGCACGGCGGCCGCCGCGTCGTGCGCTACGAGCACGACGGCACGCGTCACGGCGCTCGCCGAGCAGTTCAACGGCAAGCGGCTGAACTCGCCGAACGACATCGCCGTGCACCCCGACGGCAGCATCTGGTTCACGGATCCGACCTACGGCATCCGCGGCAACTACGAAGGGTTCGAGGCGCCGAGCCGGAGACTCAAGGCGGCCGTCTATCGCGTCGACCGCAGTCGGGCCGCGTCGAGCTCGTCACGGACGAGGTCGGATCAGCCGAACGGGATCTGCTTCTCGCCGGACTACAAGAAGGTCTACGTCGCCGACACGGGCACGCCGCAGCAGACGAAGGTCTTCGACGTGAACGGCGCGCAGATCACGGAACGGCAAGACGTTCGTGCAGCTCGACATCCCCGGCACGGCGCAGCCCTCCGCCGCCGACGGCATCCGCTGCGACGTCGACGGCAACCTCTGGTGCGGCGCGCGGCCCGGCGTGCAGGTCGTCGCGCCGAGCGGCGAGCGCATCGGCATGATCCGGCTGCCCGAGATCTGCGCGAACGTCTGCTTCGGCGGCGCGCAGTCGCAACCGCCTGTTCATGGCCGGCCAGCCAGTCGCTGTATGCGGTGTACGTCGGCGTGCGCGGCGCCGGCGTCGCGTGACGCGCGACCGTTCGAGATTGATTCGCGAACGCCACGCGACGCTGCCGTTCTTCGCCACCGCATCCGCATCGAGAGGATCACCCGCATGTTCGGCCGGCGTCGTCTAACGTTGATCCTCTTGCTCGCCGCTGCGGCGCACGTCGCGCCTCGCACGGTCTTCGCCGCGCCGCGGCTCGCGCCGGTCGCAGGCGCCGCGCTCGACGACGCGCAACGCGCGCTCGTTACGCGGTTCGCGGCGCTCGGCATGCGCAACGCAATCGCGACCTACGCGCGCTATCCCGCACTCGGCACGGCGATGCTGGCCTACACGGAGTTCTTGCTCACGAAGTCGACGTTGCCGCCGCGGCATCGGGAGCTTTTGTGGCTCCGCACGGCGTGGCTTGCGCGCTCCGACTACCTATGGGCGCAGCGCGCGCCGGCCGCGCGGCGCGCAGGCGTGAGCGACGCGGAGCTCGCGCGCATCGCGCTCGGGCCCGACGCGCCGGGTTGGGAGCCGTTCGAGGCCGCGCTGCTGCGCGCGGCCGACGAGCTGCATGTCGACGCGTTCGTCAGCGACGCGACGTGGGCCGTGCTCGCCGCGCGCTACGACGCGAATCAGCTCACCGACCTTCTCTACGGCGTCGGCGAGATCGCGATGCACGCGACGTTTGCGAACACGCTGCGGATCGCGATCGAGCCCGAGCTTGCAGACCGCCTGCCGTCCGGTGTTGCCTACGCGCCCGCGGCGCGGCAGACGAACGCGCGCGTGATCGGCAAGGCCGCGCGCATCGAGCCTCTCGCCGCGACGGGCTCGGGGCTCGGGGGCGCGAACGTGTTTCGCACGTTCGCGCGCAATCCGCCGGCCGATGCGCTGCGCAATTCGGTCGGGCGGCACGTGCGCGACGAGAACACGCTGGTCCCGCGCGAGCGCGAGCTGCTGATCATGCGCGTCGGCGTGCTGTGCCGATCGGAGTACGAATGGGCCGCCCACTCGCGTATCGGGCGCCAAGCGGCGATGAACGACGCCGACGTTGCGCGCGTCGTGGCCGGCCCGGCCGCGGCGGGCGGCAGCGCGCTCGAGACCTCATTGCTGCGTGCGGCAGACGAGCTCTACCGCGACGACGCGGTCGCCGACGCGACCTGGGACGCGCTCGCAGCGGAGCTGTCGGAGCAGCAATTGCTCGACGCGGTGTTCACGTTCGGCGCGTTTCGAAGCGCGACCTACGCGATCAACAGCGCCGGCGTGCAGCTCGACGCGAACATGGCGGACTTCCGCTTCCCGCCCGCCCTACGGTGATCGCCGCGCGGCGCGGCCGAAGAGGCCGCTACGCGTTAGGGGCGGGCGCCTCGCCGACTACGGGCACCTCGCCGATCACGATCCGCGTAGGGCTCGCGAACCGATAGGGCGGCACCGGCAAGTTGCGCGGTGCGGGACCGCGGACGACGCGCCCGGCGTAGTCGTAGCCCGATTGGTGGCACGGACAGATGAAGCCGCCCGGCCACCAACTCCCGAGCGTCGCCTTGCCGTCTCTGCCGCGCAGCTCCGGCACGCAGCCGAGGTGCGTGCAGACGCCGCGCACGACGAGGAATTCGGGATCGATCGCGCGGTTCTCGCTGTCGACGTAGTCGGGGTCGGCGTACTCGGGGTCGGGCGTCGTGTCGAGCCGCAGCGCGTCGGTCGTCGCGAGCGTCGCGAGCATCTCCTTCGTTCGCCGCAGCACGAGCATCGTCTCGCCGCGGTAGAGAAGCGCCTGCACCTTGCCGGGCTCGATCTTGCTCAAGTCGACCTCGACCGGATTGCCGAGCGCTTTCGCTTTCGCGCTCGGCAGGAAGCTCTTCACGAACGGGATCGAGCTGAAGAACGCTGCGACGGCGCCGAGTCCGGTGAGTGAGATACGAAGGAAGTCCCTGCGCTCCATGCACTGCCTCCGAATTCGCGGCGAAACGGCCGCGCCGGCAGATAGCATAGTCGAGCGCGTGGCGCTTTACCGCCCCGTGTCGAAGCGGTGCACGCCGCAGTCCGTGACGATCACGCTCATCGGCACGTCGTGCGGCTGAGGATGGATCGTCGCGAGCGCCGCGTCCGCGAACCCGATGCCGATCCGCAGCGGCAGCGGCGCCAGCTCGGCGAGCGTGCGGTCGTAGTAGCCGCCGCCATAGCCGAGCCGAAAGCACGCCGCATCGAAGCCGACGAGCGGGATGATCAGCGCGTCGGGCCGTACGGGCTCGCCCGACGCGGGAACGGGGATGTTCCAGAACCCGCGACGCAGGCTCGTTCCGGGCGTCCAGGGCCAGAACTCGACCGGCGCATTCTTGCGCGTGATCACGGGCAGCGCCGCGATGCCGCCGGCTTCGATGTGCCGGTTCGCGATGTCGCGCGCGTCGATCTCGGCGCGGATCGGCCAGTAGAAGCCGAGCACGCGATGGGGCGCGAGATCGACCTCGGCGAGCAACCGCTGCTTCGCGCTCTCGCCGCGCCGTTGGCGCTCGCGTAGCTCGGCCGCGGCGCGGCGCGCGAGCAGCACCGTGCGCGTCTGCGCGCGCCACGCCTTGATCTCGGGCCAGCTCGCCTCGCCGCCCGCAGATCCAGTCGCAAGCGACCGGCAGCGCGTCGGGCGGTTCGCGCTGTGTCCGGCACGCGAGCCGCGTCGCGCTGCGAGGGCACGAGGTCGTCCGCGAACTCGTGCATCGAGCACGCGGGCGAGCTGAACGTCTCGCGATCTTCGTCTTCCCTCGGCATTCTCCAAGCTCACTTTGCTGAACAGGCTTGCGGCAGCCGCAAGAAATCGACCAATGCGAGCGCCATCGCCGACGCGGATCGAGCTACAGGCCGACCGTTACGATCTTGAGCTCCGTGTACGCCTCGACGCCGTCGCGGCCGCCCTCGCGGCCTATGACCAGACTGCTTGAAGCCGCCGAGCGGCATCGATTGCTCGCGCGCGCCGCCGTTCACCGTGATGTTGCCGGCTTTGATGCGCCGCGCGAGGCCGATCGCGTTGCCGATGTCGCGCGTCCAGATATTCGCCGCGAGGCCGTAGCTCGTGTCGTTCGCCTGCTGCGCGAGCTGGTCGAGCTCGCTCGCGTCGCCGAACGGCGTCGCGCAGAGCACCGGTCCGAAGATCTCGTCCTGGAACACGCTCATCTCGGGGCGCACGTTCGCGAGCAGCGTCGGCTGCACGAAGTAGCCGTCGCGCTCGATGCGCTTGCCGCCGGTGACGACCTCCGCGCCTTGCTGCTTGCCCGCGTCGATGTAGCCGAGCACGCGATCGAGCTGCTTCTGCGAGATGATCGGGCCCATCTCGGTGTCGGGCGCGATGCCGGGGCCGATCTTGACCTTCGTGGCCAGATCCTCGAAGCCGCTCGCGATCTTGTCGAACACCTTCTCGTGCGCGAACAGCCGCGTGCCGGCCATGCAGAACTGGCCGGTCTTGAAGAAGATCGTGCGCGAGATCGCCTGCGTCGCGGCCTCGATGTCCGCGTCCGGGAACACGATCACCGGCGACTTGCCGCCGAGCTCGAGCGTCACGCGCTTCATGTGCGCGGCCGAGCCCGCGACGATCGACTTGCCGACGCGCGTCGAGCCCGTGAACGAGATCTTGTTCACGTCCGGATGGTCGACGAGCGCCTGTCCGGCGGTGTGCCCGAAGCCCGTCACGACGTTCACGACGCCGGGCGGCAGCTCGATCTCCTCGATCAGCTGCGCGAGCCGCAGCGCCGACAGCGGCGCGAGCTCCGCGGGCTTCAGCACCACCGTGCAGCCGGCCGCGAGCGCCGGGCCGATCTTGTTCACGGCCATCAGGAACGGCGCGTTCCAAGGCGTGATCGCGCCGACGACGCCGATCGGCTCGCGCAGCGTGAACGTGAACGAGCGCGACTGCGGCAGCGACAGCGCCGTCTCGCCGGTGAGCTTCGTCGCCCAGCCCGCGTGGTAGCGCAGGCTCTCGAGCGCCATGTTCACATCGACGTTGCGCGTGCTGCGCAGCGGGTTGCCGCCGTCCAAGCTCTCGATCAGCGCGAGCTCGTCGGCGTGCCGCTCGACGAGATCGGCGAGCCTGAAGATCAGCTTCGCGCGCTCCGTGTGCGCAAGGCGCGACCAGGGGCCCGACTCGAGCGCCACACGGGCGGCTTTCACCGCGGCGTCGATGTCCGCGGCTTCGCCCGCCGCGGCTTGCGCGATCCGCGTGCCCGTCGAGGGGTCGAGCACGTCGAACGTCTGCCCCGAGCGCGCGGCGACCCACCGACCGTCGACGAATAGGCTATGCCGGCGCGCGAGGAATCCGGCCCGCAGCGCGTCCAATGGCGGCGTCAGCGATGTCACGGCGCTCATGCGTGCTCTCCAATGCTTCGACTACATCGCAATGAACACGGATTTGTTCTCCGTGTACATATCGATGACCATCTTCGCCATCTCGCGCCCCATCCCCGATTGCTTGTAGCCGCCGAACGGAACGGCCGGGTCGATGAGGTTGTGATGATTCACCCAGACCGTCCCGGCCTTCAGGCGCGGAATCAACCGGTGAACCGCCGTGAGGTCGTTCGAGAAGATGCTCGCGGCGAGCCCGTAGCGCGTGTCGTTCGCCTGACGCACGACCTCGTCGAGATCGTCGAACGAAGCGCACGACAGCACCGGCCCGAAGATCTCCTCGCGCACGACCTTCATCTCGGGCCGCGTCTCGCCGAGCACGGTCGGCCTCACGAAGTAGCCCGGCAAGTCATTGCCGAGGCCGCCGGCGACGACGCGCGCGCCGTCCTTGATCCCCGACTCGATGAAGCCCGTCACGCGGTCCTGCTGCTCCTTCGAGACGAGCGGGCCCATCTGGCTGTCGGGCGCGAGACCCGGGCCGAGCTTCATGCCGCGCGCGCGCCTCGGCCACGCCGTCGACGACGTCGGCGTAGAGCTTCTTGTGCACGTAGAGCCGCGAGCCGGCCGTGCAGACCTGGCCGTGGTTGAAGAAGATGCCGTTCACCGCGCCGCGGATCGTGACGTCGACGTCCGCGTCGGGCAGCACGATCACGGGCGACTTGCCGCCGAGCTCGAGCGAGACGCGAGTGACGTTCTCGGCGGCGGCGCGCGCGATGATCTTGCCGGTATCGGTCGAGCCGGTGAACGCGATCTTGTCGACGCCGGGATGCGACGCGAGCGCGGCGCCGGCGGTCTCGCCGAGACCCGTCACGATGTTGACGACGCCGGGCGGGATGCCGACCTCCGCCACGAGCTCCGCGAGCCTCAAAGCGGTGAGCGGAGTCTGCTCCGCGGGCTTGATCACGATCGTGCTGCCGGTCGCGAGCGCGGGACAGAGCTTCCAGAGCGCCATCGCGAGCGGGAAGTTCCACGGGATCACGGCGGCGACCACGCCGACCGGCTCCTTGAGCGTGAACGCGTGGAACTTGGTGCCGGGCCCGAGGTCTGCGCTAGGTGTGATCGTCGAGCCTTCGATCTTCGTGGCCCAGCCGGCCATGTAGCGGACGAACGACGGCGCGGTGCCGATGTCGATCATGCGCGAGAAAAACAGCAGCTTGCCCACGTTCAGGGACTCGAGCTCGGCGAGCTCGTCGAAATTCTTCTCGATCGCGTCGGCGAGCCTGAGCAGCAAGAGCTCGCGGCCGGCCGGCTTCATCTCGGCCCACGCCGGGCTCTCGAGCGCCTTGCGCGCCGCCCGCACTGCGAGGTCGACGTCGGCCTTGTCCGCGTCCGCAACTTGGGCGATCACGCGCGCGGTCGCGGGATCGAACACGTCGATGGTGCGACCGCTCTTGGAACCGACCCAGCGGCCGTCGATGAACATCGGGCCCGCGCGGTCGAGGAACCCGCGCGTCGCGGCGCTGAGCGGATAACGGTCGAGCACGTCGTGGGCGAGAGCGGCCATGGTGGATCTCCTTGGGGGTCGAATCGGGCGCCGAACGGTACGAGGCGGCTTGTGGTTAGTTGACATTTCATTGGGGACTTGGTGCCCCTTTGCGGCGATAATAGATCGCTATATCCGACTGTACCAAGCGGCGCTTGAAACGAACGGAGCGGCGATGAACGAAACCCGACGTCGAGTTTTACAGTGGAGCGGCGCGGCGGCGGTCGCGGGGGCGCTCGGTGTGTATTCTTTCGGTGGCGCCGGGCGTGCCGCGGAGACCCAGACGTTCGAAGTCACGCACACGGATGACGAGTGGAAAAAGCTCCTCACGCCGAATCAATTCAAGGTGCTGCGCGAAGCCGCGACCGAGCGGCCGTACTCGAGCCCATTGAACGACGAGCACCGGCACGGCATCTTCAGCTGCGCCGGTTGCGACCTCGACCTCTACTCGTCGGAGACGAAGTTCGAGAGCGGCACCGGCTGGCCGAGCTTCTACGAGCCGCTCGCGAATGCGGTCGGCACGACGCGCGACGTGACCTTCGGCATGGCCCGCACGGCCGTGCATTGCCGGCGCTGCGGCGGCCACCTCGGCCACGTGTTCAACGACGGCCCGAAGCCGACGGGATTGCGCTACTGCATGAACGGTCTCGCGATGAAATTCAGGACCGCGTAGCGGCGCGGCGCCGGGTGCGTTAGAAGATCGCCATGCTGCTGTTCGTCCTCGCGTTCCTCGGCGGTGTGCTCACGATCCTGAGCCCGTGCATCCTGCCCGTGCTGCCGTTCGTGTTCACGCGCGCTGACCAGCCATTTCGACGCAGCGGGCTGCCTCTCTTGATCGGCATGGCGCTCACGTTCGCCGTCGTCGCGACGCTCGCGGCCGTCGGCGGCGGCTGGGTCGTGCAAGCGAACCAGTGGGGCCGCTGGATCGCGCTCGCGCTCGTGTTCGTGTTTGGACTCGCACTGCTCCTACCGAGCTTCGCCGATCGCTTGAGCCGCCCGTTCGTCGCGCTCGGCAATCGGCTCACGACGAGGGCCGGCGCGGACGGCAGCCCGAAGTCGTCGTTGCTGCTCGGCGTCGCCACCGGTCTCCTCTGGGCGCCGTGCGCGGGGCCGATCTTGGGGTTGATCCTGACGGGCGCCGCGCTGCGCGGCGCGAATGTGCAGACGTCGCTGCTGCTGCTCGCGTACGCCGCGGGCAGCGCGGTGTCGCTCGCGGTCGCGCTGCTGCTCGGGGGGCGCGTGTTCGCGGCCATGAAGCGCTCGCTCGGCGCGGAGGAATGGATCCGGCGCGTGCTCGGCGGCGCGGTCGTCGTCGGCGCCCTCGCGATCGCGTTCGGGCTCGATACCGGTTTCCTTTCGCGCGTCTCGACGCCCGGCACGACGCGGCTCGAGCAGGCACTGTTCGGCAAGCTGATGCCGGACCACAACGCGCCGTCGTCCAAAGACGACGACGTGCTGCTGCCGGGGCCCGCGGTGTCCGGCAACGGCGCGATGAAAGGCGGCGGCGCGATGCGCGGCCCGAACGGCGCCAAGGCGGGCGGCGGCGCGATGATGTCCGCGCGCGGCGCCGGCGCCGGCGCCGGCGCTCTGCCCGTGCTCGGCAAGCTGCCCGCGCTCGACGGCGCGACCGAGTGGCTGAACTCCCCGCCGCTGACTGCCGATGGCCTGCGCGGCCACGTCGTCGTGATCGACTTCTGGACTTACTCGTGCATCAACTGTCTGCGTGCGTTGCCGTACGTGAAGGCTTGGTACGAGAAGTATCGCGACAAGGGGCTCGTCGTGATCGGCATCCACGCGCCCGAGTTCGCGTTCGAGAAGGACCTGAGCAACGTGCGCCGCGAGGTGAAGGACCTCGGCGTCACGTATCCGGTCGCGGTCGACAACGACTACAAGCTCTGGCGCGCGTTCGGCAACGAATACTGGCCCGCGCACTATTTCGTCGACGCGCAGCGGCAACATCCGCCACACGCACTTCGGCGAAGGCGAGTACGACGCTTCGGAGCGCGTGATCCAGCAGCTGCTCGCGGAAGCCGGCGGCGGCGGCAACATGCCGACCGATCTCGTGTCGGCGAAGGGCAGCGGCGCCGCGCTCGCATCGGACGAAGCGCACGTGCTGAGCCCCGAGACCTACATCGGCCACTCGCGCGCCGACAACTTCGCGTCGCCGGGCGGGCAGGTGCCGGGCGTCGGCGCACGCCTACACCGTGCCGCCGAAGCTCTCGTCTGAACGAGTGGGCGCTCGGCGGCAACTGGACGGTGGGCGAGGAGAGCGCGGCCGCGAACGGCGCGCCCAGACGCGCATCGCGTTCCATTTCCAGGCCCGCGACCTGCACCTCGTGCTCGGCCCGGGCCCCGACGGCAAGCCCGTCCGCTTCCGCGTGCGCCTCGACGGCGGGCCGCCGGGCGACGATCATGGCACCGACGTCGGCGCGGATGGCAGCGGCACGGTGACCGAGCAGCGGCTGTATCAATTGATTCGCCAGTCCGGCGAGGTCCGCGACCGCACGTTCGAGATCGAGTTCTTGGATCCCGGCGTCGTGGCCTACGCGTTCACGTTCGGCTGAGGGCAGGCGAGGCGATCAGCAGAAGGAGCGAGAGATGAGCGTTCGAGTTTCGATGTCGGCATGCGCGTTCGCGGGGCTCTTGCTCGCGGCGTTGGTCGGCTGCGCGCAGGCGCGAAGAGAAGGCGGTCGTCATTCCGCCGCCGGCGTTCGACGAGATGCCGTCCGGCGCCGCGACGGCGACGGCCGACGTTCGCGGGCGGATGCTTCTGGGGCGTGCAGGGCGTGTTCCAGCGCGTCCAGGGCGTGCTCAAAGCCGTATCGGGCTACGCGGGCGGCAAGCAGGAGACGGCGCACTACGAGATGGTCGGCAGCGGCACGACGGGCCATGCCGAGACGGTGCAGATCATCTACGATCCGTCGAAGATCACTTACGGCAAGCTACTGCAGATCTATTTCTCGGTCGCGCACGACCCGACGGAGCTGAATCGGCAAGGTCCCGATCGCGGCCCGCAGTACCGCTCGACGATCTTTCCGGCGGACGCGAAGCAGCGCGGGATCGCGGAGAAGTACATCGCGCAGCTCGACGCGGCGCACGTGTTCCCGGCAAAGATCGTCACGACGCTCGAGGACGGCAGGACGTTCTATCCGGCCGAGGCGTATCACCAGGACTTCCTGGTCCGCAATCCGGACTACCCCTACATCGTGATCAACGACATTCCGAAGGTTAAGAACCTGTCGCTGATGTATCCCGGACATCTACCGAACGCAGCCGGTGCTCGTGATGCCGCGCGCGGCCGGACGCCCGGCCGGCTGACGCGGGGAATCTCGGGCGCTTCGCCTACAACAAGCCCATCTGCTCGGGCGGGTAGGTGATCGCGGTGCCGTCGACGCTCGCGAACGGCGTGAGCTTGTGCACGTGCGCGCTCTTCTCCGACAGAATTTCGACGACTGGGATGCCGCGCACCTCGAGCGCGTCCGCTACGAGCGAACGATGACACCGCCATGGGACGGCCTCCGCGCACATGATCGCGGTGCGCACGTCACGGCTCATGCGGATCAACGCGTCGAGACCCTCTTCGAACGCGGGTGTCTGCATGTAATCCGCGTAGCCGCGAAAGCTCTCGTTGCGCCAGCCCATGTTCGGCGAATCCTTGCGCGCGTGGCGCAAGCCGCCTAGCGACGGCAGCGGCACGTACTCGATGCTCTCCGCTCGCAACGAGCTCGCGAGCGCATCGGCGTTGAACTGCGGGTTTCGGCGCGAGCGCGGTACCGTGCGGACGTCGGCGAGACGGCGGACGCCGTAAGCCTGCAGCAACGCGACGAATCGTTCGATTGCGAGCGTGGAATGGCCCACGGTGAACACGGCAGCGTCGGGCCAGCGCGGATTCCCAGCGGAGGACGGCTCCGCGTCCACATCGCGCGTCTTCATCGCGCGAGTATAAGATGGGTGTCGACCACGGCCCGACCGAGTCCTAGATCGCGATGCCCAGCCGCCGCACTCTGCCGATCGTTCTTCTCGCGCTGCTCGCTACCGCGAGCCTCGGCGCGCAACCGCGCTCGCAAGCCGTGCGCTCCGAGCCAGAGGAACCCCGGCAGATCGCGCCACGCGGACCGCTCGCGCCCGACGAGCAGCAGACGATCGGCATCTTCCAGCACGCGAGCCCATCGGTGGTCTACATCACGACGGTCCAGCACGTGCGCGACTTCTTCAGCCGCAACGTGATGCGCGTGCCGCAGGGCACGGGCTCGGGGTTCATCTGGGACGAGCACGGCCACATCGTGACGAACTTCCACGTGATCCAAGGCGCGCAGGAAGCGCTCGTGACGCTCGCCGATCAGCGCAGCTTCGAGGCTTCGCTCGTCGGCGCGAGCCCGGATCACGACCTCGCGGTGCTTGCAAATCGACATGCCCGCCGACGGGCCGCGGCCGCTGCCGATCGGCACGAGCTCCGATTTGCAGGTCGGGCAGAACGTCTACGCGATCGGCAATCCGTTCGGTCTCGATCACACGCTCACGACCGGCGTGATCTCGGCGCTGAACCGCTCGATCGACGACGAGAACGGCGGCACGATCGAGAACCTCATCCAGACCGATGCCGCGATCAACCCGGGCAACTCGGGCGGGCCGCTGATCGACAGCTCGGGTCGTCTGATCGGCATCAACGCGATGATCTACAGCCCGTCGGGCGCGTACGCGGGCGTGGGCTTCGCGGTGCCCGTCGACACGGTCAACCGAATCGTGCCAAAGCTGATCGCGTACGGCGGCTACACGCGGCCGACGATCGGCATAAGCGCCCTCGATCAGATCAGCCGCCGCTTGCTAGCCAGCGCGAACTACGCCGGCATCGTCGTGCTACAGGTCGTAACGGGCTCTCCTGCGGACCGCGCGGGCATCAGGCCCGCACAGTCGAGTGGCGGCCGCCGCGTGACGCTCGGCGACGTGATCGTCGCGATCGAGGGTAAGCCCGTGAAGAGCAGCAACGAGCTCGTCTCGGCGCTCGACAAGCACGAGCCGGGTGACAAGGTGATGCTGACGGTGCGCCACGGCCAAGAAAGCCGCGACGTCACGGTCACGTTGAGCGGCGACTCTCGCGGCGAGCTCTAGTCACTTGCTCGCCCGCACGTAGTACTGCGCGCCGAGCGGCAGCCACGTGAGGCTCGGCTCGAGCCCGCGCAGCCCGCGCAGCGCGTGCGGGAAGAAGATCCGATAGTTGATCCGCGCGTCCGCGAACGCCGCGTCGAGGACGCGGCGGCGCATCTTCGGCGCGCGAATCAGCACGGCGTTCTCGTCGAACGGACACGTGTCGACCGCGTGACGCGTGAGCGGGTTCAGCGGGTTGTGCTCGAACACGAACAGGAGCCCGCGCGGCTTCAGCACGCGGCGGATCTCGGCGAGCAGCGCGACGTGCTCGCCCTCCGGGATGTGGTGGAACACGCACGACGCGAGCGCGACGTCGAACGTCGCGTCGGCGTACGGGATTCGCGCGCCGTCGAAGTGCGTGAATTCGGCGCGTGCGCCGTGCTGCGCGCGCGCCGACTTCGAGGCTCTTCTGCGAGACGTCGAGACAGGTAACGCGGGCGGCCGGCAGATGGCGCGCGAAGAACGGCACCGAGTAGCCGACGCCCGCGCCGAAGTCGAGCACGCGCGGCTGCCGCGGACAGCGCGCCGAGCGCCGCGCTGTCGCGCGCGAGGTCGACGATCTTGTATTCGGCGAAGTACTCCGGGTCTCTCGCCGGACGCCTTGATGTTCGCGGCGTGCATCGCGCGGTACTCGGTCGCGAACTTGTCGAACTCGGCTTCGTCCATGCGTGCTCTCCGCTAGACGTCACGATAGCCGATCAGCCGCACGCCGTGCGCGCCGATCAGCTCGCGGATCCTCGGGCTCGTGAGCGCCGCGGTCTCCGCGGCCCATGCGTAGTGCCAGTGGCCGTAGCGGGCTCGCCGGGTCTTCGAGTCCCGGGATGGCACATGAGCTCGACGGTCTTGCTCGCGCGGCAGCCGCTCGAGCACGGTGCGCAGGTTCTGCTCGTTCAAGCCGGCCGCCGAAGTAGAAGCCGACGAAGCGATCGACGCGGCGCAGCGTGCGCGAGCGGCGATAGCGCGCCGAACATGCCGAGCGCGACCTGCTCGGCGAGCCGTTTGACGCCGCCGAGGTCCTTGAGCATGTAGCCGCGCGGTCGCTCGGTGGGCACGCGCACGGCGCGGATCCCGTGCTCGCGCGCGAGCTCTGCGACGACTCGCGCGATTCCCGGAAGCACGTGCACGTGCTGATGGCCGTCGAGGTGCGTCGGGCGCACGCCGTGCGCTCGGACGCGCCGGATCTGCGCGTCGAGCTCCTTGCGAACGTCGGCGAGCGAGATCGCGCCGCGCACCCAGAGCTTCGCGAAATCGGTCGCGTGCGGCGCGAACGTGCCGTCGGCGCCGACCAGGCTCGGCACCGATTCGGCGACCGGCCGCTGCTCGGTGAGCGTGAGATGCACGCCGACGTCGAGCGTCGGACAACGGGCGGCGAGATCGGCGGCGTGCTCGAACGCGGCGCCCCCCGCCATGATCGACGTCGAGGTCACGATGCCATGCTCGTGCGCCTCGATCACCGCCCGATTCACGGCCTCGGACAGGCCGAAGTCGTCCGCGTTGACGATGAGCCGGGCGCCGTCGGCCTCGCGTGTCATCGCGGCTCGGTGCCGACGGCGCGCGGCGCGAACGCCCAGTGCTTGCAGCCGAGGTAGTTGACGACGACGACGACGGCGGTGAGCGGAACCCACACCGCGAGCGACGGCAGGCCGAGCACGTCGACGAGCGCGAACGTGACGAGCGTGCTCATCGTGAGGCTGAACAGGCTCACGACCGCGAAGCGCAGCGCCTGCGGCAGCGCGTTGCCCGCGGTCGCCCGGAAGGTCCAAGAGCGATTCAGCAGGAAACTATTCACCATGCCCGCGAGATAGGCGATCACGTTCGCCACGGCGGCCTGCGGCGGGTGCGAAGGCGCGCCGCCGGCGCCGACGAGACCCGCGAGTGCCGCGACGTCGCCGGCCGGCAAGTAGTTGAACGACAAGACAGAACGCGGTGAAGCTCACGACGAAGTTCGTGCAGCCGACGAGGGCGAAGCGCAGCGACCGAGTCCTCGGGGATGGAGCGGACCATGGCTCGAGCAGCCTCAGTCGAGGCGGATGTCCGAGCTCGCGCGGCGCGGCTCCGCGGCGGCGCGCACGGACCGCGTCGTCTCGCGGACGAGGAAGCGCGGTCGGCCGCGGACTTCGACGACGATTCGGCCGACGTATTCCGCGAGCACGGCGAGGAACACGAACAGCACGCCGAACAGGAACGAGACGATCGCGACGGTCGACGCCCAGCCCGGGATCGCTTCCTTGTCGAGCCACTTGCCGAGGATCGCGTAGCAGACGCCCATGCACGCGACGATCGAGGACAAGAGCCCGATGCTCATCGCGATGCGCAGCGGCACGAGCGAGAACGAGCTCACTCCGTGCCACGCGAGCGTGAGCATCTTGCGCAGGTTGTAGCTGCTCGTGCCCGCATGGCGCTTCGAGCAATCGAACATCACGCTCGTGGTCGCGTAGCCGACCCAATGCACGATGCCGCGCAGGAACATGCCTTCTTCCTTGAACTTCAGGATCTCGTCGAGCACTTGCCGATCGATGAGTCTGAAGTCGGCCGCGCCGGGCTGGATTTCGACGCCGCTCAAGTACGAGAACAAGCGGTAGTAGAGCTTCGACGTCAGTCGCTTGAGGAACGGAACGCTCGGCGGATCGCGGCGCAGCGCGTGCACGATCTGATAACCGTCTTGCCAGCGCTCGACGAGCTGCGGCACGACCTCGGGCGGATGCTGAAGATCCGCGTCCATCGAGATCACCGCTTTGCCGCGCGCTGCCGCAAGCCCCGCGAGCAACGCGTTCTGGTGGCCGAAGTTGCGCGACAGGCGCACGCCGCGGACGCGCGAATCGCGTTCGCTCAAGCGCGCGATCGCGTTCCACGTGCCGTCCTGGCTGCCGTCGTCGACGATCACGAGCTCCCAGTGAATGCGGAGCTTGTCGAGCTCCCCGAGCAGACGCGCATAGAGAACGTCGAGATTGCGTTCCTCGTTGTACGCTGGTACGACGATAGAGATCATGGCGCGCGCCCCTGGAGTCCGCCTTATTTTGACCACAATCCGCGCGGGACGTTCGCGGCCGGCCGCGTCGCTAGCTCGCAGCCGCACCCGATCGCACCCCTACGCCTATTATAGTTAAGAGACGGCCGGGTTTGGCGCATTCAAGTCTCAAAGTGTTCGAGGGTCTACCGCTCAGGGAGCGGCTGTTCGTGCGCGGCCGGCTCGCGACCGCGCCGCTCGAGGCCCTCGCGGCGCGCGCGGAAGGCGCACGCTTGCTCGATGTCGGCTGCGGTCACGGCGTGCTGGTCGCGCTGGTGGCCGTGGGCTTTCCGGGGCGGCACGTGGTCGGAATCGATCCCGACGAGCGCAAGATCGACTGGGCGCGCGCGTCCGTCGGGAGGCTCCGGAACGTCGAGCTCCGCGCCTGCACGATCGAGGCGCTCGCGGCCGAGCGGCCGGGCGAGTTCGATACCGTGCTCGTCGCCGACGTGCTCTATTTGCTCGCGGCCTCGGCCTGGCGGCCGTTCCTCGCGGCCGCGCACTCGTTGCTGCGTCCGGGCGGCCGGCTCGTGCTCAAGGAGGCCGAGGACGACGGCTCGTGGCGCGTCAAGAAGGCGCTGCTGCAGGAGCAATTGATGGTCCGCATGCTGCGGCGCACTCACTCGAGCGGCGCGGTCGGTTTCGCGCCGCGCGCGACGCTCGAGTCCGCCGTGCTCGGCGCGGGGTTCGTGATCGAGGAGATCGTGCCGTTGGCGCGCGGCTACTCGACGCCGCACCTCATGATCGTCGCGCGCCGTTAGACTCGCCGTTCCGTTCGTCGAACATCAGGAGACCACCATGAAGCGCATCGCCTGTGTCTTGGCTGCGTTGTCGTGCTCGCTGGCATTCGCCGGCACGGCGCTCGCGCAGATTCCCGATTACGTCGCCAAGGCCGTGGCCGACCCGGGCCGGGCTCAGGACGCGAAGAACGACGAGCGGCGCAAAGCCGCCGAGATCGTCGCATTCTGCGCCGCGAAGCCCGGCGACAACGTGCTCGAGCTGATTCCCGGCGGCGGCTACTTCACGCGCGTGTTCAGCAAGGTCGTGGGGCCGAAGGGACGCGTCTACGCGGTATGGCCGACGGAGTACGACGAGAAGCCCGACAAGGTTCAGGCGATTGCGAAGGACTACGGCAACGTCGACGTGCTCATGCAACCGGCCGCGAAGCTGACCGCACCGCAGCCGGTCGACGTCGTATTCACCTCGCAGAACTATCACGACTATCCGGACAAGTTCATGGGGCCGACCGATCTCGCGGTCTTGAACGCGGCCGTCTTCGCCGCCCTCAAGCCGGGCGGCGTCTACGTCATCGTCGACCACTCGGGGGAGGCGGGGTCGGGCTTGCGCGACACCGAGACGTTGCACCGCATCGACGAGGCGACGTCAAGCAACAGGTGGTCGCGGCCGGGTTCGAATACGTCGGCGAGAGCGACGTGCTTCGCAATCGAGCGGACGACCGTAAGACCAACGTGTTCAATCCGGCGATTCGGGGGCGCACGGATCAGTTCGTGTACAAATTCCGCAAGCCGCTGCCGCGCCACCTTGAGTCGGCGCGCGCGAGGTCTCGCGGGCGGCTACACTTCCCGACACGCGCTCGAGGGGAGGGATAAGCATGGTCAGGTTCGCTGCACTGCTCGCGCTCGGAGCGCTCGTGGCATCGCCGGCGCACGCGCAGAAGCCGCAGATTCAATGGGACAAGAACTACGACTTTTCGAAGGTGAAGACCTTCATGTGGCAGCAGCCGTCCGCGCCCTCGCTTGCCGACGAGAACCCCTTCATGCACAAGTTCATCGAGTCGTCGATCGAGACGGAGCTACAGAACGTCGGGTTCACCGAGACGACGGACAATCCCGACGTCTACGTGACGTACCACGGGTCGGTCAACACCGAGGTCGAGCTCCGCTCGAGCTCGTTCGGCTTCAGCGTCGGCAGCTACGGTATGGGCCCGTGGGGTGGAATGTCGGGCGTTGCGGCCGGGCCGACGCACACGACGACGCGTGAAGTACAGACGAAGAAGGGCACGCTCGTCGTCGACATCGTCGACGCGAAGGAGAAGCAGCTCGTTTGGCGTGGCACCTCGTCCGGCATCCTGATCTCGGATAGCCAGGAGAAAACGGAGAAGGCCGTCGGCAACGCCATCAAGGACATGGCGAAGCAGGGCCGCAAGCTGCAGGCGAGAGAAGCGAATAAGAAGAAGGGCTGACGCGCGCTGCTCCGAAGCTGAATCTCGTAGGCTAGAATCCCGGCTCATGAGCGTACAACCCGTCACTCCGGCCTCTCGATCCCAACAACGGCTCGACGTCCACGACCTGCAGCAGCTCGAGGACGTCGGCTTCATGACCTGCATGACGCTGGTGCTGCTCGGCAATTACTCGCAGACCGGCCATTTCGGCGGTCCGCTGGCGTATACGCCGTTCAATGTCGTCACGCATCTCGCGGGTCGGGACAGCGGCGGACTGCACTACGACTACCGCCGTCCGAAGCATCCGTATTGCGACAAGTTCATGCTCGCCGCGGGCCATTGCGCCCCGACGTGCTACGCGCTGTGGATGATCCTGGGCGAGGCGCTCGCCCGCAAATACGCGGCTACGGGCGACCGGCGCTATCACGTCGCGCCGGAGCTCGCGATGCTGCCGGTCGACGCGCTCGGCTTCCGGCGCGGCGCCGGGGCCGCTCGCCACGCTGCTCGAGGACAACGGTCTCGCGGATCATCCGCGCTTCGCCCAAGCGAAGGGTCGCGGCATCCGCGCGCTCTCGGGCCACATCGAATCCACCGACGTCACGAACGACGTCAACGGCGGCCCTTCGGGCGTCGGCATCGCAACGGCTGCCGGCAAGGCCGCCTTCTGGGACATCTTCGGCGCCGACATCGACTCGCCGAAGATCGTAGCCTTCGAAGGCGAGTTCGCGCATGTGCGCCGGCCACGCCCAGGAGCTGAAGACGACAGGCGATGGCCGTGCAGGCCGGCAAGCGTCTGCGGATCTTCTTCTCCGACAACAACGCCGGCATCGACGACGCGCTGATCGGCGGCGTCGTGCCGAGCGAGCTCGCGGACGGCTACGTGTTGCGAGATCAGTGGACGTCGTACGGTTGGAACGTCTTCACGATTCCGAACGGCCACGACTACACGCAGATCCTCGAAGTGCTGAAAACGATGGAGGACTGGGATCCCGCCGATCGCCGGCCGATGATCGTCATCGGCAAGACGACGAAGGGTTACTGGCCGGCGCCGGTCCCGAAGCAAATCGTCGGTTATGCGAGCCATCCGTACGGTTTCAAGATGAACGCCGACTACATCGTCGGCCTCACGAAGACCTACGAGGAGCGCTACGGCGTCAAGTTCGAAGGCATGTCGGCGGGTCCCGTCGCCGACACGCGCGAGCGGCTGGTCCAGTTCAAGACGAACATCGACGTCGCGATGTCCGTGCTCGACAAGAACGGCCTCGGCGACTGGCTTGCGGATCGCCTCGTCGAGATCGGCGATCGTGTCGTCGACAAGGTGAGGCTGCGCGTCGACGTCACGCGCGATCCGTTCCTCGACGACCGGCTGAAGGTTGCAAACCTTCCCGCCGAGGCGCAGGAGCTCGCGGTCAAGAACGCGTTGTCGGGAGCCGAGCAAGACGGTCAAGGTTGCGCTGTTCCGAAAGGCCGGCGAGGCCGCCGGTGCGCGGCGCGCGATCTCAGAGATCATCAAGTGGCTGAACTACGTGACCGATAACCGCGTGCTGACCGCCGCAGCGGACCTCTCGGAGTCGGTCAACCTCGAGCACGGCAGCATCTGGGGACACTACGATCCCGAGACGAACCCGCTCGGCACGCGTCTCAAGGCCGCGATCCAAGAGGCCGGGCAACGTGTCGACCGCGATCGGGCTCGTGAGCCAGAACGCCTCGGTCGATCCCGACAAGTTCGCCGGCGTCTGGGCGTTCAGCGGCACGTACGGCGCGTTCACGCCGCTCATGTATCTGCCGGCGCGCGTCTGGAGCCAGCAGAACCAGGACAGCAAGTTCAAGACCGGCGTGCTGCACATTCTCGCCGCGCATTCCGGTCCCGAGACCGCCGCCGACGCGCGCACGCACTTCGGCATTTTTTCGCCGCAGGTGTGGAAGCTGTTTCCGCGCGGCCAGATCATCAACTTGAGCTTCTGGGACTACAACGACGTCGCGCCAGGCTATTTCGCCGCCGCCGAGATCGCCGCGCGCGAGAAGAAAGTCGGCATCATCGCGATCGAGGTGGCGAGGCCCGATCTGCCGGTCGCCGATCGGAGCACGTTCGCGGACACGGATCTGCGCGCGGCCGCGAAGGGGCTCTACGTGATTCGCGACTTCGCGCCGGGCCCGCGGCACGGCTACGTCGTTTGTCAGGGCGCGTTCGCGACGTTCAACACCGTCAAAGTCCTGCCGAAGCTCGTGCAGGCCGGCGTCAACGTCAAAGTGATCGCGGCGGTCAGCGAAGAGCTGTTCGACCGCCAGCCCGAGGCGTACCGCCGATCCGTGCTTCCGTCAGGCGCCAAGCAGGACCTGATGTTCATCACCGGCGGCACGCGACGCGTCTGGCCGCTGCGCAATGTCGGCGCGCAGGCCGACGACTACTCGCTCACGGCCGACTGGGGCAACCAGTGGCTGACCGGCGGCCTCGAGGCCGACGTGATCGCCGAGGCGCATCTCGATCCGGATTCGGTGTTCGCGGGCGTCAAGCGCTTCGCCGACGAACGCGGCGCGCGTCTGAAGGCGCAGCGTGCCGCGCTCGATTCGCTGGAGTGACGGCCAGGGGGCGTGCCGTCGCGGCTCGAGACGGAACCCGCGGTGTTCCGGTACTTCCTCTGCACGATCTGAGGCGAGCCGCGCGTCGGTTACGGCTCGCGTGCACGGCGCGCAAGCTCTAGCAGCGCACGCGCGCGTTTCACCACCGGCACGTCGATCACCCAGCCGTCGAGCGACGTCGAGCCGCGTCCGCGCGCCTCCGCTTCGGCGAATGCGGCGACGACGCGCTCCGCGTGCGCGATCTCCTCGGCGGACGGCGAGAAGCACTCGTTGAGCGCCACGATCTGGTCCGGGTGAATCGCGAACTTACCTTTGAAGCCGATGTTCTTCGCGGCGAGCGCGTTCAAGCGCAGGCCGTCGGCATCGCGGAGCTTGAAGTACGGCGTGTCGAGCGCGAGCACATGTGCGGCGCGCGCGGTCACGCAGATCTTCTGGCGCGCGTACGACGACTTGAGAGTCGTCCTCGAGCCGCTCAATACCCATAGTCGCTCGTGAAGTCCTCGCCGCCGAATGCGACCGCGACGACGCGCTCGCTCGCGCGGCAGATCGCGTCGCAATTCACGATCGCTTCGGCGGTCTCGATCCACGGCACGAGCTTCACGCTGTCGAGCGCTAGCCCCAGGCGCGCCTCGAGCACGCCGATCCGCTGCGACACCGCGCTCACGTCAGCCTGCGGTGCGGACCTTGCCGATCGAGACGCCGTAGACGTGCGGGCCCGACGACGGCCGCGAGGTCGTCGTCGATCCACTCCGTCTCGAGCGCGTTCACGCGCGGGATCACCGGCACGCCGCTCGCGGCAAGCTTCGGCAAGATGCTCGACGATGGTCGCGCGCGCGTTCGCCTTCTCCGCGACCGGCACGGAATCCTCCATGTCGGGGACGTAGGCGTCCGGCTTGAGACCCAGCGCCTTCGCCAGCATGCTCGGCTTGTTGCCGGGCACGAACAGCAGGCTGCGCAGTATCGTCATCGGGTTTGCCCATCCGTGACGCTCAGCACGAGCTTGCCGAAATGGGCTGCCGGCCTCCATCGCGCGGTGCGCGTCTGCTGCGCGCTCGAGCGGATACACGGCGTGAATCAGCGGCGCGATCGCGCCGGTCGCGAACAGCGGCAATACGTCGCGTGCGAACGCGTGGATGATCGCGGTCTTCTGCTCGGTGGTCCGCGGCCGCAGCACCGAGCCCAGGATGCTCTGGCGCTGCGTGAGCAACCGGCCGATGTCGAGCTCGCCTCTTCGTCCGCCCATGACGCCGATGATCGCGAGCCTGCCGCCGGTCGCGAGCGCCTTCTGGTTCTGCGCGAGGTAGAGCGCCGCCGATGTGATCGAGGATCACGTCCGCGCCGCGCCCGTCCGTGAGCCGCAACACGGCGTCGGCGAAGTCCTCGCTCTTGTAGTCGATCACGGCGTCGGCGCCGAGCGCCTTCACGCGCGCGACCTTCCCGGTGGACGCGGTCACGAGCACGCGCGCGTGCGGAACGAGCGCGCGGCAGAGCTCCATCGCGGCCGTCGTCACGCCGCCGCCGCCGCCGTGCAGCAATACCGTCTCGCCGTTCTGCGAGCCGCGCGTTGCCGAACAGGTTCATGTGCGCGGTGATGTACGTCTCGCAGATGCACGCGGCCTGCTCGAAGCCGAGGTTCGGCGGCATCTTCATCACGTGGCCCGCGTACGCCGAGGCGAGCTCGGCATAGCCGCCGCCGCCGAGCAGCGCGAACACGCGCTCGCCCGGCGCGAAATCCGTGACGCCGCCGCCGACGGCCTCGACCGTGCCCGCGGCCTCGAGGCCGAGGATCTCCGACTCGCCGGGCGGAGGCGGGTAGTGGCCCTGGCGCTGGATTACGTCGGGCCGATTCACCGACGTCGCGGCCACGCGAATCAGGACGCGGCCGGGCGCGACGCCGGGCGCGGGCGGTCTCGCCGAGCTTGAGCACCTCGGGACCGCCGAAGCCGTCGAGCAGAATCGCCTTCACGCGAGGCTCGCTGCAGCGCTGGGATGAGCTGCGTGCGCATGGCTTCAGGGAACCGTTGCGTTGCGGGGCCCCGCTATTGTTGCGCCTGAGTCGATGTACTTACTATACCGCTCCCCCAAACACGGCCGGCGCAGGCACCGGCGAGGTCCTTGTGTTCGAGACACTGAAGCCGCTGCCGCCCGACGCGATCCTCGGGATCATGACGTTGTTCCGGGCGGATCAGCATGCGGGCAAGATCGACTTGAGCGTCGGCGTCTACCAGGACGAGCAGGGCCGAACGCCCGTGCTCGCGAGCGTCAAGCGTGCCGAGAAAGCGATCATCGACGCGCAGGACTCGAAGACCTATGTCGCGATCGCGGGCAATGCGGGCTTCAATCGCGGCGTCGAGGAGCTCGTCTACGGCGCGAACCATCCGGCGCTCAAGGCCGGCCGCGTGACGACCGTGCAGACGCCGGGCGGCAGCGGCGGCTTGAGCGTCGCGGGGCACCTGCTCGTCGCGCGCGAAGCCGGGTGCGAAGGTCTATTTGAGCGACCCGTCGTGGCCGAACCACCTGCCGCTGCTGAAGCTATCGGGGCTCACGCTCGAGAACTATCCGTACTACGACTTCAAGAAGCACCGCGTCGACTTCGACGCGATGAAGGCGAAGCTCGACACCGCGAAGGCGGGCGAGCTCGTGCTGATCCACGGCTGCTGCCACAACCCGTGCGGCGCGGACCTAACGAAGGAACAGTGGCAGGACCTCGCCGCGCTCTGCGAGCGCCGCGGTCTCGTGCCGTTCGTCGATCTCGCGTATCAGGGGCTCGCCGAGGGGCTCGAGGAGGACGCCTACGGCGCGCGGCTGATGGCGGAGCGGCTACCCGAGGCCGTCATCGTGACGTCGTGCTCGAAGAATCTCGGTCTCTATCGCGAGCGCGTCGGCTCTGCGAGCTTCGTGTCGGCGACGCGCGAGCAGAGCCAGCTCGCGCTCGCGAACGCGGCCAACGTCGCGCGCGGCATCTATTCGATGCCGCCCGACCACGGCGCCGCGATCGTCGCGAAGGTTCTGCACGATCCCGAGCTGCGTGCGCTCTGGGTCAAGGAGCTCGAGGAGATGCGCAGCCGGCTGAACGGCCTGCGCAAGCTGCTCGTCGACGAGCTCGCATCCCGGAAGACGCCGATGGACTTCTCGTTCATCGCGAAGGAGCGCGGCATGTTCTCGTTCCTCGGTATCACGAAGGAGCAGGTGATTCGCCTGCGCGAGCAGTTCCACGTCTACATGATCGAGTCGAGCCGCATCAACGTCGCGGGCATCAACCACAAGAACGTCGACTCCGTCGCGGATTCGATCGCGGCAGTGCTGAAGTAGCCGCGGCGGCGAGCTCCTCGCCGATGCGGCGGCGAGGGCGCGCACCGTCGTTTAATGCTGCCGCCGGCGTATAGGCCGTTCGGCCTCCGAAGTCTCGCGCAACCGAGCGTCGTCTCGTCATCGACAGCCTCGATCACGGCGCTCTCGAGTGGCCCCGCTGCACATTTGTGAGGTCGATTTGTCCGGGCGGTCAAGAACTGATCGCAGCCCCGACACTGTTAAGTCGCTCAAATTCGGGTAAATGTAAATCTTAAAGGCGTGCTCGCGGCGTCCTCGCCAGTGCGGAGGTCGCCGAGTCCTCTTTTCCGATTCATGGATGAAGCAAGGAACGAGGAAATATGAACGCATCGGCCAACGCGGCGGATCCCAATACCGACACCTACACGAATCTTCGGGCGGTAAGAGCGTATGCCGGTTTCGAAGAGCTCTTCCCGGCTGAGAGCTACATCATCTCGCGCTACGACCGACAGTTCTCGGGCGCCGTGCTCGACATCGCGATCGGTGCGGGGCGCACGACACGTGCGCTTTTGCCTCGAGCCAAGAGATACGTGGGATTCGATTTTTCCGAGGGGATGGTGAAGCTCGCGAAGGCGTATTTCCCCGCTGCCGATTTGCGGCAGCTCGACATGCGCGAGGTGCCCGAGGTGTTCGAAGGCGAGCGCTTCGACGCCATTCTCATTTCGTTCAACGGCATCGACTACATCTCTTGGGAAGAACGCAACGCGTTGCTGGCGGCCTTGCGCAAAATGCTGACGCGCAACGGCGTGCTCGTGTTCTCGACTCACGACCTCGAGACGGTCAACGAAAATCGCGTGTTTCATATTCGAGACGACCTACGGCCGGACTGGCACGAGCTGCGCTCGAGACCCATCGCCGGTGCGAAGAAGCTCCTGAAGTTGCCTTTCTGGATAGGCCGCGCGCTTGCGAACCATTTGAAGAACAGGCCGTTGGAGAAAATCTACGACGGCTTCGCATACGTGAACGACAGCGGCCTGAATTATGGACTGCTGACGTGCTATGTCTCCACCGCGCGGCAGATTGGAGTGCTCGAAGCCGCGGGTTACCGGAGCATCTCGGTGGTGCAACCCTGGCTCGCGAGCGAGAGCGCCTATTTCAACTATTTCGTCTGCACGCGCGCGGATGCCGGGCCCCCCATGAGCGAGCGCCGCGCATCCGACGGACATTTTCTACGCCAGGTCGATCGCCGACGGGTGGCGCGGGCCCGTGATGTCGCCGCGCGCGAGTCCCACGTCGCTCCATAGTTCATCGCGACGATTGCTCTAACCCTAGCACTACCGCCACTCGGCTCGTCCGCCGTCGCCGCGATCCGCCGCGGCGGCGAGACGAGCTCGCGCGCGCATTGAGCCGGCGCAGACCGACCCACCTGCCGAGACTTCTTGAGACGTCGTCCTTGTCGCGGTAGTCCAAACTCCCGCCGAGGCCGGTTATTTTTGTAGGCCGAGCGCCGCCGATGAAAGAATGAACGACCACCGTCGGCCGACAGGCGTGCCGTAGACACCTTGCCCGTTGATTTAGCCCATCAAGGAAGCACAAATGAAGTTTGGATCGATCAAATGGTTGGCGCTCGGCGCCGCTCTCGTTGCCGCGCCCGCGCTAGCGCAGGAGATGCCGGATATCGGCTTCAAGAGCGTCGGCCGCGGCCGGCCGCTCGTCGCCAGCGTCTACGACTTCAAGGACGTCGGCCCGAACTGGATACGGCAGTTCGGACAGCGATATGACCCAGCGCATCCGTTCCCGCTCAATGGCTACCGTCGCGACGCTTTGCCGAAGAACTATAAGCCGTTGCCGCGCGACATCTTCACGAGCCCGGACTTTTACGCCGACAAGGCGCTCTGGACCGATCCGCGCTACTACCGTTGCAACAGCCCGACGGCGACGGAGTATCAGCGCGGAATTCTCCAGCCTCCGCCGGTGAATACGTCGCCGAAAGACGCGGATGCGCCATGGGGACACTGCGAGATCAGCTATCCGCGCGAGGCGATCGTGAGCCCCTACGGCTTCAAGACGGCGCAGGAGCACTACGAGGCGCTGCTGAAGGAGACGCAAAGCCGCGGCGGTCCGAACGTCTACACGTATGCCAACTTCCCGGCCGTCGAGTGGAACGGCGTTTACGAACGGCCGGCTCGTGCGCGGGCCTACCAAATGAACTGGTACTGGGGACAGCAGACCCAGATCGCGACGGTCGTCTCGCTGCTCAAGCCCGAGTACCAGCAGCGGATGGTGCAGGAGGTCTATCACCAGATGCGCGGCAACGCGCTCTGGCCGTCGACGTTCTGCTGGCCCGAGGGATTCATGCGCCGCTGGTATCCGGCGGCCGTCTGGGAGCACTACGTGATCGCGACGCCCGATCTCGTGCACGTGCAGGCCGGCGTGGCGCGCAATTTCCTCCAGGACATCTATGTCGGCCGCAAATTCAACATGGATGACGTGGCGAACGGCGGCGTTCCGCGCCTCGGTGCCGCGGTGCCGCGCTGGTACGGCGACACGATCGGCTTCTGGGACAAGGACGTGCTGATCACCTGGACGAGCAACATCCAGGGCTGGAAGTCGCACTCGGAGTTCGAGTTCTCGAACAAGATGCAGTCGATCGAGATCTACACGCCGATCCGCAAGGACGGCAAGTTCATCGGCCTGAACCACGAGGCCATCCTTTACGACGACGACGCGCTGGTCGAGCCGATCCGGATCGTGCGCAACTTCCACAAGATGAACGACTTCACCGACGCCAACGAGGCGCCGTACCCGTTCATCGAGTGCGTGCAGACGATCTTCTCGGTCAATGGCAAGAACTCGCCGCTCACCCCGGGCGCCAAGATCGAGTACGAAATGCCCGACATGTACGGCCGCCCGTGGGCCAAGATCTGGGAGCAGTATTTCGAGCAGGGCATGAAGAAGCCCGACGTGAACGAGGACTTGTTCAACTTCGACAAGAAGTAGCCGCTCACGACGCGGTGTCGCGTTGCGCGGCACCGCGTGATCTCGACTTCGCCATGCTCAGTCCGCGGCTTGCGGCTGGCGCCGCGCGTTCCGCGAGCACACCCCTTCCGCGGAGCCGGGGCGTCTCGCGCGACGGGTCGAGCGATACGCGACATAACCGGAAGGGGCGCGCTGCGCTCGTCGAAGGCCGTCTCGACGACGTTGTCGTGTGAACGGTCGCAGACGGCACCGTTGCGCGGTGAGCTACGCGAACTGTACCGTTACGCATCGACTCGTTGCCAGCTAAGGGGAGCAGGTAGCTTCATGGCGAAGTTCCGCATGCGCGCGCTCTTCCGAGAAAAGATCCTCGGACATTCACCTCAGGACATATTCTCGCGTATCTACGAGCAGAACAGCTGGGCGAACGCCGAATCCGTTTCCGGCGCCGGATCGGATCTCACTCAGACGCGAGCCGTCCGAGAGGGTCTGGTCGATCTCGTCGAGACTCTCGGCATCGAGACGATGTTGGACGCGCCCTGCGGCGACTACTTCTGGATGCGGACCCTGAATCTGAATCTGCGCCGTTACGTCGGCGCAGATATCGTTCCTGTGCTGATAGAAGACAATCGCAAGAAGTACGGCAGCGACAGCGTCCAGTTCGAGAAGCTCGATATCACGCGGGACTCGCTACCGCGCTCCGACCTTATCCTATGTCGAGACTGCCTCGTCCATTTACCGCTGGAACCCGCGTTGGACGCGTTGCGCAATTTCAAGAACAGCGGCTCGAAGTACGTACTGACCACGACTTACCCGGGCCTGTTGACGGCGAACAAGCAATTGATCATCACCGGAAACTGGCGGCCGCTCGATCTGACGCTGCCACCGTTTTCGTTCCGGGCGCCGATCCGGCTCGTCAATGAAGAGTGCACCGAGGCCGATGACTTCAAGGAAAAGAGCCTCGGTCTTTGGGAGCTCGCCAGTCTGCCGATCTGATCCCGCGTCGCCGACGGTGCGCGCGTCGGGCTGACGGCCCCGTGACGTGCCGGGCCCCACGAGCAGTCAACGGCCCCCTCATGTCGCCGGCGCTTCGGCTGTCTGTAGGGGCCAATGTTCGAGCACCCGGACGATCTCCGCGACGAAGCGGTTCGCGCGCTCGAGAGCGATGCGGTCGGGCCGAAACGTCACCGTGACATAGCAGACTGCCGTGACGCGCGGCGACTCTTCGCCGTCAACCGTCTTCAACACGATCTCACGGCGCACGCGGCCGACTCCGAGGCTCGCGACATGGTCGTGCCCAAGAGCGGTCGGCGTCGCGAGCAGGCTGCCGCTCGGTCCGTGGTAATGGATCAAGAGCTGCGCAATGCCCAGATCGGCGTCGCCGTGCGCGCGAAGTTGCGCATCGACGGTGCGCAATCGCTCGTCCGGAGCCGGCGCGCCCGCATGGACCAGCGTGCGGCGCATGCCGCCGTCCGTGGTCGCGAGCAACACACCGAGACGCGGGACCGATCCGCCGCTATCGGACGACATCGGATCTTGCGGTGCCGCGATCTCGGGGACGACGCTCAGCGCATCGACACACGCCGCAATCCAGTAGCTCGCGAGCAATAGCTCGGTGTCGCCGCGACGCTCGCGTTTACGGTGGCCGAGCACGCGGCTCAAGTCGCATTCGAAAACCGCCGTCACCGGCGCGGCAAGCGCCGAGTCTCGTGCTGGCGCGTCGTGCGCCGAGAGGGGCGAGGCAGGGCCGCGCGGGTCCATCGGCAGAGCGGACGTTGTGCGCCGACCCGCGTCTACTGCGCCGACCATCGAGGCGCTGCCTGGGTTGGCTCGCGGCCTCGATTCGGCACGGCCGTCGAGCATGCCGATGATATCGCCGACTCGGATCTTGCCCGCGGGCCCCGTCCCGTGGATGCCCGTGACGTCGAGATCGTATTGCCGAACGAGGCGGCGCACGGCGGGACTGAGCGTATCGCCGGTGCCCGCCTCGCTCGGGCCACTCGTCTCGGGCGGCGGCGGTGTGTCCGGCCAAGCCGTCGCCGCTTCAGCGTCCGACGGCGCAGGCGCGGCGATCGGCGCCTCTGTTTCCACCGGCGCCGCGGATTCGACCGTCGAGAGCGGAGGCGTTGCGTCGGTCGCCGGAGAGCTTTCGCCGTCCTCGGGCTCTGGGTCCATCCTGCTTCTGTTCTGTTTCGCTTGGCGGAGCGCCCAAGGATCGCCGAGTCGAGCGCGCGATTTCAACCGCTGTAGAATGCGCGCCCGCGTGTCCCCGTGATTTCGCGCCGCCCCCGATGCGCCTGCCGTCTCCGTACGATCGACTGCTCCTGCCGGTCTACGTGCCGTCGCTGCTGATGGCCGTGAGCCAAGAGGCGCTCACGATCTTGTTGCCGCTTTACGTGCTTGTCGCTCGGCGCGAGCGCGGCGTTCGCGGCGTGGATCGTGTTCCTGCGCGGCGTCGGCATTCTGCTGTTCGACGTGCCGGCCGGGATGCTCGTCGCGCGCTTCGGCGACAAGCCCGTGCTGCTCGGCGGCCTCGCGTCTGCTGCTCGGCGGTCTGCTCGCGCTCGGCGTCACGTCCAACCCGTGGGCGCTCGGCGTCGCGGCCATCGCGCTCGGCTCGGGTCAGGCTGCATGGATGCTCGGCCGTCAGTCGTATCTCGCGGACATCTGCGCGCGTCACGAGCTCGGCCGCGCGATCGCCGCGATGGCGGGCTTGCAGCGCGGCGGCGCGCTGATCGGCCCGGTTGCGGGCGGCGCGCTCGCCGGCTTGGCGGGCTATCCGGTCGCGTTCATCGTCGGCGCGGCGAGCGCCGTCGTCGCTGCCGCGCCTGGTGCTCGCGTTCGCGCGCGACGTCGACGCCGCACATCCCGCACGGCGACATCGGCATGGCGGGCACCGTCGCGCGTGCTGCGCACGCAGCGCCGCGAGCTCGCGACCGCGGGGACGAGCGCGCTCGTGCTGCAGCTGATGCGTGCGACGCGCCAGCTGCTCTTGCCGCTGTTCGGCCAGGCCGCGGGATTGAGCGTGAGCACGATCGGTCTCGTCATACTCGCTCGGCACGGTCGTCGACATCGCGATGTTCTATCCGTCGGGCGTGCTCGCAGATCGATGGGGGCGCAAATGGAGCGCGGTGCCGAGCATGGCGCTCTACACGCTCGGGCTCGCGCTGCTGCCGCTCGCGACCGGGTTCTCCTCGCTCTCGCCGTCGCGGTGCTGCTCGGCTTCGCGAACGGCATCGGCACCGGGGTCGTGATGATCATCGGCGCGGACCTCGCGCGAGCGAGCGGCCAGCAGGGCCAATTCCTCGGCGTCTGTGGCGGCTGATCGGCGACTCGGCATCAGCCTTGCGCCGCTGCTCGCGGGCGTGATCGTCGACGCCGCGGGCCTCGCGGCCGCGAGCCTCGCGGTAGCCGGGCTCGGTCTCGCAGGCTCCGTCGTGATGGCGTCGCTGGTCGCGGAGACGCTGCGCGACGCGGACCGGCCGCCGCGCTGAAGCGCGTCAGCGCGCCGGGCGGCGCGCGCCGACGGCGTCGAGCGCCGCGAGGTCGTCGGAGTCGAGCGCGACGCGCATCGCCGTCAAGCTGCTCGTCGCGCTCGACGTCTTGCTGGCGCCCGGTATCGGCAGGACGTGCTCGCCGCGCGCGAGCAACCACGCGAGCGCGACCACGTACGGTGTCGTGCCGTGCTTCGCCGCGATCCGCGCGAGCGTGGGCTCCTCGCCGACGCGCCGGTGGCCGAAATGCCCGCCGACCGGCGAGTACGGCACGTAGGCGATACCGCGCTCGCGGCAGCGGGCGACGAGCCCGTTGTCGAAGTCGCGGCGCTCGAGCACATTGCAGCGATTCTGCACGGCCGCGATCGGCGTGAGCGCCAGCGCCTCGTCGAGCTCGCGCGCGCTGACGTTGGACAGGCCGATGTGCTCGATCTTGCCCTCGTCCACGAGCCTCACGAGCTCGCCGACCGAGTCCAAGAACGGCACGGCGCGGTCGACCGCGTGCAGATAGTAAAGACGGAATCGGGCCGCCGAGGTTGCGGACGCTGTGCTCGCAGCAGTCGCGCAGCCAGTGCGGGCTCGCATCGACCTCCCAGCGGCCGCCGGGGCGAGTCAGGCCGCCTTTGGTAGCGACGAGCACGTCGCTGCGCTTCACGGCCTCGAGCGCCTTCGCGATGAGCCGCTCGTTGTGGCCGAAGTCCGTGTCGTCGAGGCAGTAGCTGATCGCCGTGTCGATGAAGTCGCCGCCGGCCTCGACGAATGCGGCGATCACCGCGAGCGCCGTGTGCTCTTCGGGTCGCCCTTGGATCGAAAGCGGCATTCCGCCCAGCCCGACCGCGTTGACCTCGAGCCCGCTCGTGCCGATGCCTCTGCGCATCCCAAGGAGTCTACTGCTTTGTGAGTTCCGGACGGCGACTTAAAATATCCGGCCATGCAAACACCCATCCGATGCTCCCTGATGCGCGGCGGCAGCTCCAAAGGGCTCTACTTTCGCCGCGAAGACCTGCCCGCCGACGAAGCTCTACGCGACCGCGTGCTGGTCGCGGCCATGGGCTCGGACTCGCGGCAGATCGACGGCGCGGGCGGCGCCCATCCGCTCACGAGCAAGGTCGCGATCGTGAGCCGCTGCGAGTCGAAGGACGCCGACGTCGACTATCTGTTCGTGCAAGTCGTCGTCGGCGAGGGCCGGGTCGACACCACCCCGAACTGCGGCAACATGCTCGCCGGAGTGGGTCCGTTCGCGATCGAGCAGGGCATCGTCGCTGCGCGCGACGGCGAGACCACGGTCCGCGTGCGGATGTTGAACAGCGACAACCTCTGCGAGCTGCTCGTCCAGACGCCGCATAAACGCGTGCGCTACGACGGCGACGTGCACATCGACGGCGTGCCGGGAACTTCGGCGCCCATCGTCTGCAACTATCTCGACGTCGCGGGCTCTGCGACCGGCAGCCTGTTGCCGACGGGCCGCGCGCGCGACGAGGTCGACGGCATCGAAGTGACCTGCATCGACAACGGCATGCCGGTCGTCGTGCTGCGCGCGCGCGATCTCGGCATCACCGGGTACGAGACGCCTCGGGAGCTCGAGAAGAACGAGGCTCTCAAGGCGCGCATCGAGTCGATTCGATTGCAGATCGGGCCGAAGATGAATCTCGGCGACGTTACCAAGAAGGTCGTGCCGAAGATGAGCCTCATCGCGCCCGCGCGCGCGGGCGGGAACGTCTGCACGCGCACTTTCATACCGCACGACGTGCATGCGGCGATCGGAGTGCTCGGCGCCGTGTCGGTCGCGACCGCGTGCATCTTGCCCGGATCGGCGGCCGAGGGCATCGCGAGCGTGCCCGAAGGCCGGGTGAAACAGATGTCCGTCGAGCATCCGACGGGCGAGTTCTCGGTAACGCTCGAGGTCGGCGGCACGCGCGAACGGCCGGCCGTGCTCAAGGCCGGCCTGCTGCGCACCGCTCGCCTGATCATGCGCGGCGAGCTGTTCGTTCCCGCCGACGTTTGGGACGGGCGTTGAGCGAGCGGGCCCCCGCCGGCCCCGCCGGCCCCGCCGACCGCGGCGCGGAAGGCCGCCCGCGCGCGCCCTTTCGGGCCGAGCACGTCGGCAGCCTATTGCGCCCCACCGCGCTCAAGGACGCGCGCCGCGCGTTCGCCTTGGGGAAGCTCGACGCGGCCGGCCTCGCGGCCGTCGAGGATCGCGAGATCGAGCGCGTGATCCGCAAGCAGGAATCCGTCGGGTTACAGGGAATCACCGACGGCGAATTCCGGCGTTCCTGGTGGCACCTCGACTTCCTCTGGGGACTCGAAGGAGTGGGTAAGCACGTGCTCGAGGAGGGGGTGCCGTTCGTCGGGGCGACCCCGCGCCGCGAGGGCGTGCGAATCGACGCCAAGATAGGATTCTCGGGACACCCGATGCTCCAGCATTTCGAGTTCCTGCGCTCGCGGACGCGGCATACGCCGAAGATCACGATCCCCGCCCCGTCCGCGCTCTACGGCCGGCCGGCGCTGCCGCCGATCGATCCGCGCGTCTATCCTGACCGCGACGAGATGTTCGCGGACCTCGGAGCGGCCTATCGCGCGGCCGTGCGCGCATTCGCGGACGCCGGCTGCCGGTATCTGCAGCTCGACGAGGTGTTTCTCGCGATGCTTTGCGATCCGAAGTACCGGGAAAAGATGGTCGCGCGCGGCGACGACCCCGCCAAGCTCGCCGAGCTCTATGCCGGACTGATCAATACGGCCATATCGGCCGCGCCGGCCGATATGACGGTCGCGATGCACCTCTGCCGCGGCAACTTTCAGTCCACGTTCATGGGCTCGGGCGGATATTGGGCCATCCAAGAGGTACTTTTTGGGTCGACGAATGTCGATGGTTACTTTATGGAATATGACGACGAGCGCTCGGGCGGTTTCGAGCCGCTGCGGAGTCTGTCACACGGAAAGCGAGTCGTTCTCGGTATCGTTACGACGAAGTCCGGGAACCTCGAGAGCAAGGATGCTATCAAACGGCGCGTTGACGAAGCGGCGCGGTTTGCCCCCCTCGATCAACTTTGCCTCTCGGCTCAATGCGGCTTCGCATCGACCGAAGAGGGCAATGCGTTGACTGAGGACCAGCAATGGGCGAAGCTCGATCGGATCGTCGAGATAGCGGACGAAGTCTGGGGCGCATGACTGTGGGGCGGCCGGCCAAACTCGCTATGACCCGTAAAGGGCTGTGGCTATGGCTAGGTCTGCTATGCATTACACCGCTCGCGGTGTACTGGCAGACCGTGTTCCAAGATTATGGCTTTCGTGACGACTACTCGCTGTTGCGAGAGGCGCACGAGGAGCCCTTTAAGCTTTTCGATATCACCACGGCGAACGGCAGGCCAATCTACGGTGCGGTACTAGAAGCGTCGCTGCGCCCGCTGCGCTTCATCGGCGATTTGCCGTGGTTGCGGTTGCTCGCCGTCGGGTTGCTCGCGTCGGTCGCGGTCGTGCTGTGGCGCCAGCTTCGCCGCTCGGGCTGGTCCAACTTGGAAGCCGGCGCGATTGCGCTCGGAGTCGCATTGTTGCCCGGCGCGCAAATCACGGTCGGTTGGGCGATCGCGTGGCCGATCGCGCTCGCGCTGCTGTTTGCCGTGGTCGGTTTCTCCGTCGTCGAGGAGGGGCTGCGACGAGCGGGCAGCGTGCACGTCCCGTCGCTCGTGCTCGGCGGCGCGTTCTACTTTCTCGCGGGGCTCACGTATCAATCGAGCGCCCTGTTCGCGACCGTGCCGATCGCCGCCGTCTTGCTGCTACGTGCTGATCGCGAGCGATTGAGCCACTTCCGCTGGATCGCGCTGCATATCGCCACGTTGCTCGCGAGCCTGTTCGCGGCGTTTCTCCTGATTCAGCTCTTCTTCGATGAAGGCGTCGTAATGCAGGCCGCGCGCATGCGGCTCGAGCCCGAGCCTTTCACGAAGCTCTTGTGGTTCGTGCGTCAGCCGCTCGTGAACTCGCTCGCGCTGTTCGAATTACGCGATCGTTTCAACACGACGGCGTTCTTCTGGGTCGTCGCATCGAGCATCGGTGCGTTGCTCTCGCTCGGCTATTTCTACGGCGCGCAGACTCGGTCGCAGAAGCTGCGCTGGCTGTTCTGTTTGCTCTGCTTGCCGTTCCTCGCGCACGCGGTGAGTCTCGCCGCGAGCTCGCAGGCGATTGGCTACCGCACGGTTTTCGGCCTGTCGGGTCTCGTGCTCGTGCTCGTCGTATTCGCGCTGCGCAGCGTGATCTCCACTTACAAGCTGCGGCCGGCGTTCCAAGTGTCGGCGTTCGCCTCGCTATCCGTGCTCGCCGCGTTGTCCGCGCGGCACAACGCGTACGAGCTGATCGCCGAGCCGCAGGCGCGCGAGTGGGATCTCATCGAAGACGCCGCAAAGAAGCTCCGGCTCGACGCGGACACCGACGTGTACATCATTCGGCCCGGGATCGACGACCGTTCGACCGAGCAGGTCTTCGACGACGAGTTCGGCTCGCTCTCGTCCGATGCGGACTGGACGTCTCGCGAGATGTTCAAAGACGCGATGCGCGAGCGCTTTCCGGGCCATCTGCCGGCAGGCTCGTCGCTGTCCATCATCACGGGCGCGACGCCGCCTGCGTCGCCGAGCGCGTACGACGAGGTCGTCGACCTGCGCAAGCTCCGTCAAGAAGGCGACCGGCCGCTGTCGGCGGCCGCGGGCGAAGCGACCACTGCGGCGGCTTCGCGGCGCTGATCGCCACCTCGTCCCGCGTACTGCCGCGCCGTAGCTTGCCGGCACGATTCACCCGCGGCCCGTGCTATTTCGCGACGCTGATGACCTCGGGCTCCATGTAGCTCTTCAGGCCTAGCGACGAGTATTGCCGTCCGAGCCCCGACTCCTTCGCGCCGCCGAACGGCACGAAGGCGGAGGTCGCTCGGTGTTGGTTCACCCACGCCGTGCCGACCTCGAGCTTCGCCGCGATCTCGGCGCCGCGCGTGACGTCGCTCGTCCAAACAGAGCCGCTGAGCCCATAGCGCGTGTCGTTCGCGCGCCGGAGCGCGTCGTCGAGGCTCGAGAACTTCATGATCGGCACGATGGGTCCGAACTGCTCCTCTTGCACGAGCCGGCTGTCCTCGGGCACGTCGGTCACGAGCGCCGGCGGCAGGAAGTAGCCGGGCCCTTTCGGAACGTCTCCGCCGGCGAGGAACTTCGCGCCGCGTCTTCTTCGTGTCCTCGATGATTCCGACGACCTTGTCGTACTGCATCTTGTTCTGGATCGGGCCGAGCTCGGTCTGGGGATCGAGGCCGTCGCCGACCTTCGCCTTCTTCGCCTCGGCGACGAGCGCGTCGCAGAGCGCGGAGTAGATCTTCTCGTGCGCATAGATGCGCTTGATCGCCATGCACACCTGGCCGCTGTTCACGAACGACGCGAAGAAGATCTTCTTCGCGACGGCCTTCGGGTCGACGTCGTCCATCACGATCGCGGGATCGTTGCCGCCGAGCTCGAGCGTCACGCGCTTGAGCGTCGCGGCGGCGCTCGCGAGCACCTTCTTGCCGGTCGCGACCGAGCCCGTGAACGAGATCTTGTCGACCTCTGCGTGCTCCGTGATCCAGGCGCCGAGAGCGTCGCCGCCCGCAAGCACGTTCACGACGCCGGCCGGGAAGATGTCGCGCAGCAGCTCGCCGACCTTGAGCGTCGCGAGCGGCGTGTAGGGCGAAGGTTTCAGGATCACGGTGTTGCCCGGTGTAGAGCGCCGAGACGAGCGGGCCGAGCGCGAGGCTCACGGGCGCGTTCCACGGCGTGATGATCCCGACGACGCCGAGCGGCCGGTAGCGCAGCTCGATGTGCTTGTCCTTGTCGTCCGCAAGCACCTCGACCGGGATCTCGATCCCGACCATTCCGTCGGACTGGGCCGCGCCGCGGTCGATCTCGGCGACGGACTGCGCGAGCGGCTTGCCTTGCTCGCGCGTCAGGAGCTCTGCGAGCTCTTGCTGCTTCTCGCGCAGGCGCTGCGACATCTTCTTGATCAGCGCCGCGCGTTCGGCGAACGACTTGTCGCGCCAGGCCGGGAAGGCAGCGCGCGCCGCGGCGATGGCGCGCTCGAGGTGCGCGCGGGTCGCGGCGGGGCAGCGCGCGAACACCTCGCCGAGCGCGGGATTGATGACGTCGAGGTGCTCGTCGCTCTGCTCGAGCTCGCCGTCGATCAGCAACCCGAAGTCGGTTCGTAACGCGATGCTTTCCGCTCGCTCGGCCATGGCTTTTTCCTCCGGAGATCGGCCGCGTGCAATCGATTGCGGCGCGTGCGCGGGCGTACCGCGCGGGTTCGCGGCCTTCGGTCCGTGTGCTACCCTGACCGCCCTTTCGATAAATACTACACGAAGGGATTCCGATGAAGATCGTGATGGTCGGCCAGGGTGCCTTCGGCCAGAAGCACCTGGACGGTCTCAAGAACATTCCGGACGTCGAGGTCGCGAGCCTCGTCGGCGGCAATCAAGAGTCCACCGCCGCGGTCGCGAAGAAGTACGGCGATTCCGCACTACACGACCGACCTCGGCGAAGCGCTCGCGCGGCCCGGGCGTCGACGCCGCGATCCTCACGTCGCCGACCCAGGTCCACGCGGTGCAGGCGGAGCAGGTGCTGCGCGCCGGCAAGCACGTCGAGATCGAGATTCCGATCGCGGACTCGCTCGCGGACGCGCGCAAGATCATTGCGTGCCCAGAAGGCGACCGGCAAGATCGCGATGGCGGGTCACACGCGCCGCTTCAATCCGTCGCACCAGTGGGTGCACAAGCGGATCGAGGCCGGCGAACTCAAGCTCCAGCATCTCGTCGTGCAGACGTTCTTCTTCCGGCGCAAGAACATCAACCTCGAGGGCAAGCCGCGTAGCTGGACCGATCACTTGCTGTGGCACCACGCGTGCCACACCGTCGATCTGCTGCATCATCAGACGGGCGAGGTCGCGCAGACGGTCCACGCGTTGCGAGGGACCGCGTCACCCCGAGCTCAAGATCGCGATGGACATGAGCATCCAGCTGCGCACGCCGTCGGGCGTGCTCTGCACGCTCGCGCTGTCGTTCAACAACGACGGGCCGCAGGGCACGTTCTTCCGCTACATCTGCGACAACGGCACGTACATCGCGCGCTACGACGATCTTTTCGACGGCAAGGAAACCAAGATCGATCTGTCGAAGGTCGACGTGTCGATGAACGGCATCGAGCTACAGGACCGCGAGTTCGTCGCGGCGATCCGCGAGAAGCGCGAGCCGCGCTCGAGCGTCGCGCAGGTGATGCCCGCGATGGAGGTGCTCGACCGGCTCGAAAGGTCGCTCGATGCCTAGCATTCCCGTCTGCATGGCGCCCGACCCGAACACGCGGGTGCCGAAGTACAAGCCGCCGCCCGGCGCTTGCGACGCGCACTGCCACATCTTCGGGCCCGGCGACAAATACCGTTACGCGCCGGACCGGAGCTACACGCCGCCCGACGCGCCGCTCGAGAAGTTTCAGGCGCTCCAGAGGACGCTGGGTCTCTCGCGCGCCGTGCTCGTGAACGCGACCTGCCACGGCGTCGACAACACGGTGATCCTCGACGCGATCGAGCAGAGCGGCGGCCGCTATCGCGGCGTCGCGAACGTCGACGAGTCGTTCAGCGACCAGGATTTCGCCGACCTGCACGCGGGCGGCATCCGCGGCATCCGCTTCAACTTCGTCCAGCATCTCGGCGGCACGCCGGACCTCGACGAGTTCCAGCGGCTCGTGGCGCGCGCGGCCGAGTTCGACTGGCATGTCGTGCTGCACTTCGATGCGGCCGACCTGCTCGAGTTCGACGACATGCTTCGCACGCTGCCCGTGCCGTTCATCATCGACCACATGGGCCGCGTGCCGACGAAGGACGGCCTCGACCAGGAGCCATTCAAGATCCTGCTGAACGTCGCGCGGATGGACAACTGCTGGGTCAAGATCTGCGGCGCGGAGCGGATCTCGTCCATGGGCCCGCCGTTCACGGACGCCGTGCCGTTCGGTCAGGCGCTGCTGCAAGGTCGCGCCCGATCGGATCCTATGGGGCACGGATTGGCCGCATCCGAACATCAAGAAGCACATGCCGAACGACGGCGACCTCGTCGACTTGATCCCGCAGTTCATGCCGGACCCGGCGCTGCAGCGCAAGGTGCTCGTCGACAATCCGCACCGGTTGTACGGCTTCACGGGCTGAGCCGAGGGCCGCTCGCATCGTCGTCTAGCGTCCGGCGGCCGCGATCGCGCCCCGCGACCAACCCAGATCCTCGGCCAGCGTTCTACCGCACCAGCGTTGCTCCGGCGCCTGGCCCACTCGGAAGGCGAGATAGGCTATCGCGCAGGCCGCGTTGTACAGAAGAACGCGCTCGCGTCGAACGGCGCGCCCCCCGGCCGACTCGTACGCTTCGATCGCGGCGTCGAGCAGCGCGCGCGACTCGAAGTCGAGGATAAGGTAACGGAAGTCGTGATGACGATCCGTCCACGCGGCGCCGCCGTAGTCGAATATTCCATTGACGTCTCCCGACCCGGCATCGAGCGCGATGTTGTGCAAGCCGAGGTCGGCGTGAGCCAGCGTGCGATCGAATTCCTCCACGACGACGCTCTCGTAGTCGCTCATGACGGCCAGTGCGCGCTCGATCAAGACCCTGTCGTCGACGACTGTGGGCAATCGCTCGCGCACCCAGTCGCGTTGCTCGGGCCATTCGGGCTTCTGCGGAAGCCAGCTCGCGGCGTCTGCCGCAGCGATTCGCGAATGCTGCTCCGCGAGCATCGCGCCGATCGCGGCGCCGAGCCGGCGAGCGCGCTCGGGGTTGTCGCGAACGACAGAGTACGCGGCCCAGGGATCGCTCACGCCGGGTACCGGCTCCCGCACGTCGAGCTTCCCGTCGCTGCTCTCGAACAGCACGCGAGGAACGCGAAACGAGCAGCGCGCCCCGACGAGACGCAACACGCGGCGTTCGGTGCGCAGCCGTTCGACCCCGCGCTCGGACATCGCGAGCCACGCGAGCAAGGAACCGGGCAAGCGCACGAGCCATTTGTCTTCGCGCGCCTCGATTTCAAGATCCGAGGCGCCAAAGCGGAACCCGGCCGCTATGAGTAGCTGCCGCGACGGTTTCGGCGCGTGGCTGGATCGGCGGCGCGTTAGACATGGACAATGCGGTAACGCGGCATGGCGGGTGATGGCAGGGCGCGCTACTCCGCGGTGGTCGGATCGATCACCGTCATCACGCGCGCGACGCTGTTCGCCGGGAACCCGCCTTGCTTCGCGTGCTCGCGCACCATCTGCTCGTTCGGCGCGACGTAGACACAATAGACTTTGTCGTTCGTCACGTAGCTCTGGACCCATTGGATCTGTGGGCCGAGCTTGTTCAATACGCCACACGATTTCTGCGCGATCGCGTGCAGCTCTTGCGGCGTTAGTTTGCCCGCGTTCGGAATGTTGCGCTCGATGACGTACTTCGGCATGGCAGGGTCTCCTTTTCGGTCGTTCAGCGATTCAGCCACAAGGCCGCCGCTACGAACAGCACTAAGAGTGCCGCGACGAGCGCGAACGGAAAGCGCTTCGGCAGGCGGTCGCGAATAAACTCCGCTTCGGTGCCCCGCGTCGTCTCGGCGGAAAAGACCGGCATGCGTTTATAGAGCTCGTCGCGCAATTCTCGAAAAAGCTGGTCGGAAGGGGCACGCAGGCCGCGCAGATGGCGGCGTGCGAGGAGCAGCAGCGCGATCAGCACAACGAGCCCGAGCTGTTGAATACCGAGATGGGGATGCATCAGGGTCTCTCCCTAGAACGCTTAGGTCCTCGGAAACGCTAAGCGACCGAAGCGGCACTGTAAAGCCCGGTCGCGGCGAAAAATTGGACCCGTAGTTCGAGCTCGCTCCAGCAGAACGGCCGGGCTCGGCGTTCGTTTGCTACGCCGCCCGCACCCACAGGGCTTGCGGACCCCGAAAGGAAATGTTCGCGTGAAACGTGAGCGCCTGTGCTGGAACGAGGCGCAGACGAGGGAAACGCTGCGTCAATCCTTCGAGCGCGATCTGCGCTTCGAGCTTGGCCAGTGCGGCACCCAAGCAATAGTGGATTCCTTTGCCGAACGCGAGCGACTTCGACGCGTTGGGTCGATCCAAGTCGAACTTGGCGGGCGCAGGGAACACGGAAGGGTCGCGCCCTGACGCGGCGAGCCAGAGAAAGAGCTTCGCGCCTTGAGGTAATGCGATGCCGCCGAGTGTGACGGGCCGCTTCGTCACTCGCCGCCAAACCGGAACGGACGGGTCGTAGCGCAGCGTTTCCAGAATGGCGCGAGGTATTAGCCGTGGGTCGGCGACGACCGAGTCCCATCGAGCGGGATCCTCGAGCAGCCGGCGAACAACATTGCCGATCAGGTGCGTCGTTGTTTCCTGGCCGGCGAAAGTCAGCGAGTAGAGGATCGAGCTGATCTCGTCCAGTGCCAGCGCGTCTGGATTCTCGTCGTGGATCGCGAGCAACGCGCTCGCGAAGTCGTCACCGCGCGCCGTGACCTTGGTCGCGACGAGCTTGCGCAGATAACCGTGGTACGCGGCCATGTTCCTCGCGTGGTGCACCTGCTCGTCGGGCGCAGGTCGTCCCCACGCCAGCGCAGCACGATGGCCGCACCACTCCTTCAGCTGCTGCCAGTCCTGCTCGGGGACGCCCACAAAACTGAAGATGATCGTCGCAGGCAGCGGGAACGCGAGCGCAGGCACCAGGTCGAAGCGCGAGGTCGTATCGACGGCCTCCAGGAGCTGTTGGACCGTGCGTCGAATCCTCGGCTCCATGTCCGCGACGCGTCCCGGCGTGAATGCTCGGACCGTTGGCGAACGGAGTCGCGCGTGCGCCGGCGGATCGAGACTCACCATCGACGGTTGCGGCTTGTGGCCGCCCGCGAGCAGGATCTCCGCGGCCTCCGGCACGAGTCGCTCGAGCGGAAGCTGAGCGGCTGCGGCGGAATACGCGTCGGGGTCGAGAAACACGGCTTCGATGTCTGCGTAGCGCGTGACGACGTAGTAGTCGATCGAAGGAGCGTAGAAGACCGGCACCTCGCTCGGAAGCGACATCAGCACCGCGATAGGATCAGCGAGGAATCGCGAAGACAGAGGATCGAAGTCCGCGCGAACGGGGCAAGTCGCTCGTTCGTCGATAGCCATCGGCGTTGTGCTCCGCTGCGATCCGGCGACGCGCCATCCTACTCCCACGCGACAGGCGGTGCGCCTCGCCTGCGCCGGGATCACCGGCGTCTTCGCGCGCGCTTCTTCGCCTTCGGCTTGGTCTTCGTGCGGGGTTTGCGGCCGGGGCCGCCGACGGCTTCCAGAATGATGTGGCCGACGGCGGTCGACGACGCGGGCACGTGATAGAAGCGGTGGACCTCGCGCGCGCGTGGCCCAAGCGCGCCGCGCATGATCAGCCACATCACGAGCTCGATCGCCTCGGCGCCCGCGTCGCGCAGGTACTCGAGCGGCGGAATGCTGTGCGAGCCGCTCGGGATCGTCCGCGAGCCCGTCGAGAAACGCCGTGTCGAACGTGCGTGTTGATGAGCCCGGCGCGCGGGCCCTGGATCTGGTGCGACATGCCGCCGGTGCCGAAGATCACGATCTTGCAGGTCCTCGTGCCAGCTCTCGACGGCTTTCTTGATCGCTTTGCCGAGCGCGTAGCAGCGGTGGCCCGTCGGCGCGGGATACTGGATGACGTTGACGGACAGCGGGATCACGCGCACGGGCCACGCTTTCGGCTGGCCGTACAGCAGCGTCAGCGGCACCGTGAGGCCGTGGTCGACCTGCATCTCGTTCACGATCGTCATGTCGAACTCGTCGAGCACGAGCGACTGCACCATGTGCGCCGCGAGCTCCGGATATCCCACGACCGGCGGCACCGGGCGCGCGCCCCAGCCCTCGTCGGCGATCGGGAACTCCGCCGCGCAGCCGAGCCCGAACGTGGGGATGATCTTGAAGTCGAACGCGTTGACGTGATCGTTGTAGACGACGATCGCGACGTCCGGCGCCGCTTCGGCCATCCATCGTCTTCGACGGCTCGTAGCCCTGTGAACACCGGCGCCCAATACGGTTCCGCCGGTGCGGCCGTTGTCCACCGCGGCGCCGATGGCCGGCGTGTGCGACGTGCCGATGCCGGCGATGATCCTCGCCATCAGCCTTTCCTCTCGGACTTCGATCGCCAGCCGTCCAGAGAGCGTCCGCCCGCCTGCATCATCTGCACGTATTCCTTCTCCGTCACGCCGACCATCTGCGACGCCATGTACTGGTAGGACTTCTTGTCGGTGAACGCGAGCTTGACGATCGCGTACGAGACGCCGCCGAGCTCGAGCAGCTTGTTCCACGCGCGGCTCGACAACCGCGTCGCGCTGAGCCTCGGTCATCGGGAACTTCTGCAGATACTTGCGCTCGTCCGCGAGGAACTCGGCGCGATTCTCCGCCTTCATCAGCGAATAGAAGAATGCGTTCAGATGATAACCCTTGCGCGCGCGTTGGGCGTCGAACACCCACGTGCCGGGGATGTCCTCGTACTCGGGGACGTCCTCGAAGCTCTTCCGATTTCTTGCTCATGGTCGTGATCAAACCCGCTCCGCTCGCGTTCGTGTCAACTCTTGCGCTCGATCGTGTCGGCCGTTTGGATGCCCTTGTACAAGCAGCGAGTCGGCCATGCCTTCGGCGAGACACCACTCGGCGAACAACTCGGGCGTCTGCTCGAACGATCCGGGCTTCCAGCTCGCGTCGACGACGTCGGAGTCGAAGTCGTATTCGGCCGCGCCGCCGCACGGATTGTGGAAGTACCAGAAGTAGCACGACGAGATCGGGTGGCGGCCGGGACCGAGCGCCGTGCGCCAGCCGCGGCGCGTCATGTTGAGGCCGCCGCCGAAGAGCTCGTGGATCGAGCCGAGCTCGAACGCGACATGATGGAAGCCGGGGCGCTTGCCGACGTTGATCAGGAACAAGTCGTGATGATGATTCGACGCGCCGCCGCGCAGAAAATAGCCGCGACCGCGGATAGCAGTCGCTCACGATGAAGCCGAGCCGCTCGACGTAGAACGGCACGATCTTGTCCGGGTTGTCGATCATGAACACGGTGTGCGTCATCTCGAGCGGGTGGACTTCCTTGAAGAACTGGCCGCGCGTGTTGATCCGGTCCGGGTGCCCCGGCGTGTTGAACTTGAGCGCGGGGGCGGCGGCCGGCTTGCGTCGCGACACGCGAAACGCGATCGGGAACCCGAGCGGATCGATCGCGTGCAATCGTGCCGTCCGCGTCTTCGGTGACTTCGCGATCCTTCGCGAGCTCGGCGCCGATCGCCGCGAGATCGCGCGCGCTGCGGACGCCGAACGTCGACTCGCGCAGCGTCGAGCCGGGCTCGATCGCGGGCGGCAGCTCGGGATCGTCGCTGCGGCGCACCACGACCGCGGAGCCATCGCGGCAGCTGAACACGCTGCCGGTCGGCTGGCGTGCTTCGGTGAGGCCGAAGTCGCGCCAAAACCGCCGGCACGCCTCGAGGTCGGTGACGCCGAACGTGACTTGTTCGAGATTCGTGACGTTCATGCTTCGTGACTCTTTGCTAGGCGCTCAAAACGGCGTCGTGCTCTCGAGCGCGACGCTCTTGATCAACGCGAACACCGGCTGCCCGGCTCGAGCGCGAGCTCCTCGAGCGCGTCGCGCGTGATCCGCGATCGCAAGTGTTGGCCGTCGACCTCGAGCAGCACGTCGACGTTGGTCGGCTCGTCCGCGTCGATGCGCAGGATCCGCGCTTGCAGCACGTTGCGGATGCTGAGCCCGCGCGGCCGCTCGGTCGCGAGCGCGACGTCGCGCGCGTGGATTCGGATCCGCAGCGGCATCCCTACGCCCGCGCGTGCGACCGGCACGTGCAATAGCTGCTCGGTCAAGCGCAGCGCCGCGGCGCCGCGCGCGCCCGGCCTCGACCCGCACATGCAGCACCGCGCCCATGTCGCGCCCGCCGGTGAGGTCGTCGAAATCCAGCCGCTCGAGCACGTCCGCGACGCGGCCGGACGCGACGATTCTACCCGCCTTCAGCAGCAGCATGTCGGACGCGAGGCGCGCGACCTCGTCGACGTTGTGCGTAACGTAGAGCACCGGCACGCCGAACATCTCCGGCAGCCGCTCGAGCAGCGGCACGATCTCGCGCTTGCGGCCGATGTCGAGCGACGGAGAGGGGCTCGTCCATGAGCAGCAGCCGCGGGCTCGTGAGCAGCGCGCGGCCGATCGCGACGCGCTGCTGCTCGCCGGCCGACAGCGAGCGGGGCGGCGCGCAAGCAGCGGCGCGAGATCGAGCTCGCGCACGACCGCCGAGAACTCGATCGCGCGACTTAGGCGCGGCTCGTCGCGCGGCGTGCCGCACCGCGAAACGCAGATTGCCTTCGACCGTCAGGTGCCCGAACAGCCTTGCCGTCCTGGAACACGTAGCCGACGCCGCGCGCGTGCGCCGGCACGCTCTGCGTCGCCGCGCTGCCAGACCGCTCCGTCGAATCGACGAGGCCCCGCGCGCGCTCCTCGAGCCCCGCGATCACGCGCAGCAGCGTGGTCTTGCCCGCGGCGCTCGGCCCGTACAGCGCCGTGATCCCGTCGAGTGCGATCTCGTGCTTGACAGCGAGCGCGAACGCGTCGCGCGCAAGCGTTACGTCCAGCGCGAGCGTCGCCGTCATGGGCGAACGAGCGGCATGCGGCGGTTGAGCGCATAGATCGAGACGAGCACGAGAAAGGAAAACGCGAGCAGAGCCGGCCGCGAGCGCGTGCGCCTGCGCGTACTCGAGCGTCTCGACGTGCTCATAGACCGCGATCGAAATCACCTTCGTGCGGCCGGGGATGTTGCCGCCGACCATCAGCACGACGCCGAACTCGCCGAGCGTGTGCGCGAAGCTCAGCACCAGCGCCGAGACATAGCCGCGAACGCGGCGGGCGACGCGACACGGAGGAACGCTTGCAGCGGAGTCGCGCCGAGCGTCGCGGCCGCCTCGAGCGGCGCGCGGCCGACGCCCTCGAACGCGACTTGCAGCGGCTGCACCGCGAACGGGAACGAGTAGATCACCGACGCGATCACGAGGCCGGCAAACGAGAAGGTGAGCGTGGACTCCGATGACCGCCGCCCAGAATCGGCCGATCCCGCCGGCGGGCCCGAGCAGGATCAGAAGATAGAAGCCGAGCACGGTCGGCGGCAGCACGAGCGGCAGCGCGACGATCGCCTCGATCACGACCCGCGCGCGGCGGCGGGTGAACGCAAGCCACCATGCGAGCGGAGTCGCGAGCAGAAGCAGCACGACGACCGTGATCGCGGCGAGCTCAAGGCTGAGCCAAACCGGTCCGAGCTCGAGTTCCGACATCTGCCCCGTCCGCAACGCGTGCGCGCCATGTAGCCACGCGCCGAAACGCGTTGTCAATTCTGCGGGAGGAGCGCGCGCGGAAGCGAGTTACTTGCTGGACGTGTCCGTCGGCCGGGGCTCATGCCGGCTCGCTCCGGTCGAGCGGAGCCTCGCCGTGGTTCACGAACGCATTCGATCTCGGGTGCGCGCGCAAGCGCCGTCAATCGCGATCCGCGTAGACGACCTCGATCTTCTTGCGCTCGGCGTAGCTCGTCGCGAGCTCGAGGGCCTCGTCCGCCGTCATCGGCTGACGCACGATCAGCGTTTTCACGCGTTTGATCAACGTGTCGCCTTCGTCGGGCTTCGGATTCGCCTTCTCGACGACCCGCTCGATCGTCGCGAGCGTTACGGTGTCGTCATCGGGAGCGGCGCACGTGTGGACGCGCACATAGTCCGTCTCCGGACGCTGGCGAGTTGGGAGTGTATGGACCACTCTCACTTCCATTCCGCTACCTCTGCTCGACTCGATAAGTCTTCGGCTGCTAACGATCAGCAAGACGCATGCCATGCCCGCGGGACGGCCATTCGGCGCTGATCCGCGAAACCTTATGTCACGTCGAGCTGACCCGCGACGTCAGTTTCTGCCCCTTCGCCCGAGTCGTCGGGCTCGTTATGTCGAGCACGCTCGTCGCCTGGACCGGCGCTCGAGCGAGAGCAGCGTTGCGTTGCCGCCGACGGCCGCGGTGTTCGTGGTCACGGTCTGCTCGGTCGCGAAGCGGGGCAAATAGCTCGGTCCGCCGGCCTTCGGTCCCGTGCCGGACAGCCCCATGCCGCCGAACGGTTGCACGCCGACCTGCGCGCCGATCATGTTGCGGTTCACGTAGACGTTGCCGACGCGCGCGCGCGCAGCGATCGAGCTGGCGAACGCGTCGATCCGCGTGTGCACTCCGAGCGTGAGGCCGTAGCCGCTCGCGTTGATCGCAGTCGACGAGCTCGTCGAGTCGCTCCGCGCGATAGCGAACGACGTGCAGCACGGGGCCGAACACTTCGCGCTCGAGGTCTTCGACGCGCGCGAGCTCGACGACCGTCGGCGCGACGAACAAGCCGCGCTCGTGACGCGCGTCGAGCCGGCATCGATGCAGGACGCGCCGCGTGCGGATGTACGCGATCGAGCTGCGCGCGCGCGTCGGCGTCGATCACGGGGCCGACGTCCGTCGCGAGCAGGGCAGGGTCGCCGATCACGAGCTCGTCCATCCAGCCGCGGAGGAGGCGCAGGACGTCATCCGCCGTGTCCTCCTGGAGGCAGAGCAGGCGCAACGCCGAGCAGCGTTGCCCCGCGCTGTCGAACGCGGACTGCGCGGCATCGCGCACGACCTGCTCCGGCAGCGCCGAGCTGTCGACGATCATCGCGTTCACGCCGCCCGTTTCGGCGATCAACGTCGCGATCGCGCCGGGCCGCTGCGCGAGCGTGCGGTTGATCGCCTGCGCCGTCTCGACGGAGCCGGTGAAGACGACGCCCGCGACGCGCGGATCGGGCAACAGCGCCTCGCCGAGCGTGCGCCCGTCACCGGGAAGGAACTGCAGCGCGCCCTGCAGGCACGCCGGCTTCCGCGAGCAGCTGCACCGCGAGCGCGCCGACGAGCGAGCCTTGCTCAGCCGGCTTGGCGATGGCGGTGTTGCCGGCGGCGAGCGCGGCCGCGATCTGGCCGGTGAAGATCGCGAGCGGAAAGTTCCAGGGGCTGATGCAGACAAACACGCCGCGGCCGACGAGGCGAAGCTCGTTGCGCTCGCCGGTCGGACCGGGGAGCCGCGACGGCGAACGCGAACAGCTCCTCGCACTGCGCCGCGTAGTAGCGGAGCAGGTCGACGGCCTCGCGCACCTCCGCGAGGCTGTTCGCGATCGTGCGACCCGTCTCCGCGACGCAGCGCGCGACGAGCTCGGCGGTCGCGCGCTCGAACAGATCCGCCGCCGCGCGCAGACACTCCGCGCGGCGCGTCGGCCGGCGTGGCGCTCCACTCGGGCTGGTAGGCGCTCGCGGCATCGAGCGCGGCCCGCGCGGCCTTCGCGTCCGCCCAGCGCGACGGTGCCGACGAGGTGCGCCTGCTCGGCGGGGTTGCGCGCCGCGTGCGGGCTCGCCCGCCGAGCTCGCGGCCGGCGACGCGCGGCCCCGCGCGCCAGGAGCCGGGCGTCGTCGCCGCGAGCTCGGCGCCGAGCCGCGCGAGCTCGCGGCCGTCCGCGAGATTCGTGCCGCGCGAGTTGCGACGCCGCGGCGCGAAGAGGTCGCGCGGCAGCGGGATCCGCGGGTGCGCGACTTCGTCGAGCTTGCGCGTCGCCGCGACGGGATCTTCGACGATCGACTCGGGCGCCGCGTCGGCGTGCACGAGTCGATTTACGAACGACGTGTTCGCGCCGTTCTCGAGCAGCCGTCTCACGAGATACGGCAGCAGGTGCTCGTGGCTTCCGACCGGCGCGTAGACGCGGCAGCGGCGCTCGATTCCGGGGCGAGCGAGCAACGCCCCGTACAGCTCCTCGCCCATGCCATGCAGGCGCTGGAACTCGAACGGACGGCCCGCGCCGACCTCGAGAATCCACGCGACCGTGTGCGCGTTGTGCGTCGCGAACTGCGGCTACAGGTGCGCGTGCTCGTGTCAGCAGGTCGCGCGCACACGCGAGGTACGACACGTCGGTGCTCGTTTTGCGCGTGAATACCGGGTAGCCGTCGAGCCCGAGCTCTTGCGCGCGCTTGATCTCGGAGTCCCAGTACGCGCCTTTGACGAGGCGAACGGGGATGCGCCGGCCCGCGCCGCGCGCAAGCGACTCGAGCCAGCGAAGCACGTACGGGGCGCGTTTCTGATAGGCCTGCACCGCGAGCCCGAGCCCCTCGTAGCCCGCGAGCGACGGATCTTTGAAAACGCGCGCGAAGATCGCGAGCGAGAGCTCGAGCCGATCGGCCTCTTCCGCGTCGACCGTGAGCTCTACGCCGCCCGTGCGCGCGGCGCGCGCGAGATCGAGGAGCGCCGCGGCGATCCGCTCGAGCGCGCCGGCGCCTGCGCGCGCTCGTAGCGCGGCGTCGAGCGCCGACAGCTTGACGGAGATGCTCGCCGCGAATCCGCTCGTGCGCGCGCGGCCCACGCCGCGAAACGGCGTCGCGGTAGGCCTCGAGATAGCGGCGCGCGTCCGCGCGCGTTAGCGCCGCCTCGCCGAGCATGTCGAACGAGTAGTCGTACTCGGGCGCATCGCGCGGCACGGCGCAGAGCCGCGTCGATCGTCTCGCCCATCACGAACTGTGAGCCGAGAATCTTCATCGCCTGGCGCAGCGCCGCGCGCACGACGGGTTCTCCGAGCCGCTCGGCGAGGCGCGTGAAGAAGGTGCCGGTGTCCTCGGCGACTTCGGCCGCGCGCAGGACGCGCCCCGTGAGCAACAGCGCCCACGTGGACGCGTTGACGAACAGCGAATCGCTCGCGCCGAGGTGGGCGCGCCAATCGGCGCCCACGAGCTTGTCGGCAATGAGCTTGTCGGCCGTCGCCGCGTCGGGAATTCTGAGCAGCGCCTCGGCGAGGCACATGAGCACGACGCCCTCGCGCGAGGATAGGTCGTACTCGCCGAGCAGCGCGTCGACTCCGCCCGCGTCGCCCTGACCCGCGCGTATCGCGACGACGAGGTCGCGTGCGGTGGCCTGAACGCGAGCGGCGAGCGCGGGACCTTGAGCCGCGCGTGCCGCGAGGTCGCGGACGGCCGCAGCTTCGTCGAAGAGATAATGCGCCGCTATCGCGTCGTCGAGCTCCGCGAGGGGCGGATGCTCGTCATCGAACAGCCAGCGCTCGCGCGGGCCTCCGGTCATGCCGTTAGTTTAGGGACATTCCGCTGTTCGCGCAGAACGGCTTCGAGGATACCGCCTTTGCCGACGCGAAAAGCGGAATGTCCCCGTTTCGCGAATGGCGGACGCTAGCCGATCGTGCCGGGCCGCCCGATCATCGTGAGAAACTCCGCGCGCGTGCGCGGGTCCGAGCGGAAGTGACCCAGCAGCTGGCTCGTGATCATCGACACGCCGTGCTTGTGGACGCCGCGCGTCGTCATGCACTGATGAACGCCCTCGACGACGACGCCGACGCCGCGCGGCTTCAGCACGTCCTGGATGCAGTGCGCGATCTGCGCCGTGAGCGTCTCCTGCACCTGGAGCCGGCGCGCGAACGTCTCGACGACGCGCGCGAGCTTGCTGATGCCGACGACCGCCCGGTCCGGGAGATAGCCGACGTGGACTTTGCCGATGATCGGCGCCATGTGGTGCTCGCAGTGCGACTCGAAGTGAATGTCGCGCAGGACGATCATCTCGTCGTAGCCGTCCACCTCATGGAAAGTGCGCCGCAGGAACTCGACCGGGTCGTCGCGGTAACCGCTGTACCAGTCCTCGAACGCGCGCACGACGCGCGACGGAGTGCTGACGAGGCCTTCGCGGTCGGGATCGTCGCCGATCCAGCGCAGCAGCGTGCGAACCGCGCGCTCCGCGTCGTCGCGGCTCGGCTGGCCTTCGGTGGAGGCGCGCCCGGTTGCGTTCGAGACCTGCTTGTTTTTCGTTCGCTTCTTGCGCGAGCTCACTGTACGCAAACCTCGGCTGATGCGGCGGCCGCACCGGGCTCGGGAGTCTACGGCGCGCGCGCCGGGTGGTGCAACCGACGCTGCGCGCTGGCATATTGAGCCGCCGATTTTCGAGTCGCGTTTTTAGGTCATGAGCGTTCGTCAAATCATCCAAAGCTTCGACGCATGGCGAGCCTCTGGGACGCCGCTCGTGCTTGCGACGGTATACGAGACCTTCGGCTCGACTTACAGCAAGGCGGGACACCGGATCTTGATCGCGGCGGACGGCGACTATCGGGGGCTCGTGAGCGGCGGCTGCCTCGAAGGCGATCTCGCGGAGCGTGCGCGCGCGGTGCTGGCGGCGGACCGGCCCGCCGCCGGTGACGTACGATCTGCGCGACGCTGCCGACGAGATCTTCGGCCTCGGCATCGGCTGCAACGGGCTGCTGCGCGTGTCTTCCTGCAGCCGCTGCGGCCCGAGCGCGACTATGAGCCGTTCGCGTGCGATCCGTACGGCGCTCCTCGGTCGCGAGCGCGCGGCGCTCGCGACCGTGATCGAGAGCGCGGAGCGCCGAGCTTCCAGCCGGCGCGACGGTGCTGTGCTCGGCCGACGCCGCGCGCACGTTCGGCGTCGACGGCGCGGCCGCGGCGCGGCTCGAGCGGCGGGCGCGCCGCGCGCTCGCGACCGGCACGGCCGAGCTCGCGACGGAGGCCGGCGCGACGGTGCTGTTCGCGCCGCTCAAGCCGATACCGCGGCTACTCGTGCTCGGTGCAGGGCTCGACGCGGTGCCGCTCGTCGCGATGACGGCCGAGCTTGGCTGGTTCGTCACCGTCGCCGATCATCGGCCCGCTTATCTCGCGCGCGGCGGTTTCGCGCGCGCGGAGCGCGCAGTGCTCGTCGAGCCCGGCGCGCTGTCGCGCAGCCTCGACCTCGCGGCGTTCGATGCGATCATCGTGATGAGCCATCATCTCGCCACGGATCGAGAGTACCTCGCGGAGCTCGCCACGGTCGACGCGCGCTATCTCGGCGTGCTCGGCCCGCGCGCGCGGCGCGCGCGGCTGCTCGCAGATCTCGGTGCGGAGGCGCGTGGTCTCGACGCGCGTCTGCGTGGACCGGTCGGCATCGACATCGGCGCGGACTCGCCGGAGTCGATCGCGCTTTCGATCGTCGCGGACCTGCAAGCGACGCTCAGCCGCGTTTAGGGACACTCCGATTTGTTCCCGGCGATGACCGTCGGCAAATTGGGGACATTCCGAATTATTCGCCGCCGATGGCGACATCGTGGGCACACCGTGAGCGGCGAATAATTCGGAATGCCTCAGTAGCTCGTGCCGCGGCGGCTGTCTTCGTACATCTTGATCAGGAACGAGCGGATCGCGGGCTCGGCCTCGTGCTCGGCCATGAGCTGCTGATCGACGAGGACCTTCGCAATGTCCTTGAGCGTGCGCCTGCCGTCGATCAGCGACATGATGAAAGCGTGGATTCGCGTCGACACGGCTTGAACGCGGAACGGCTCGAGAAGTGGCACGGGGTCGGCGCCGCGCACGAGCCAGTCGGGCAGCGCTTCGTGTCGCGGCACTCTCTTGATGTCCTCGGCCTTGTCGGCGCGCCACGCGACGACGCGCTCGCGCCGGCCGTGCCGGCTCGCGGGCGAGCATAAATAGGGTATCTCCTGCTCGGCGACCCGCGGCGCAGCGAAGCCGTTCTCCTCGATCACGGCCGCGCACTCCTCAAGGCTCAAGCGCGCAGCGGCATCGGGAACGTGAAAGCTCAGCGAACCGAAGTTGAGCCAACGGCCGCCGGGCGCGAGCAGCGTATTGATTCGCGCGCACAACGAGTCGAAGCGCTCGGGCAGGATGTCGACGAGCCACGGTGTAACCACGGTATCGAACGAGCCACGCGCGAACGGCGGCCGGTGCGCGTCGGCGAGCACGCAGTGGAAGCCGGCGGGCGCCGGTGCCGGCGCCGCGAGCTCGCGGAGCACGGCGACGTCCAGCGCGCTTCGCGGCGCGAGCGGAAACTCGTAGAGCTCGATGCGCTCGCCGCGCGCGACACGCTGGGCGACGATCATCAGCAGCGGGTTGAAGTCGAGCGCAACCGTGAGGCTCGGCGTCCAGCGACGATGCAGGTCGTACGCAAGCCGGCCGGAGCCTGCGCCGAGCACGAGCACGCGGCCCGCGTCGGCGTCGCCGAGCGCGGAATCCACGACCTCGAGCGACGCGGCATTCTCTTCTTCGCCCCACGACCAGTCGCGGTGAAGGTTCGGGTAATACGTCGTGAGGCCCTGGTCGATCGGCAGCCGAGTGCGCAGCGCGAGATGCGTCTCGACGCGACGCGCCCTGGCCGCCGATCGCGAGCGGCGCGAGCAGCGCGCCGAGGCGCCGGCCGTGATCCTCGATCGCGCGCGCGAACAGCTCGAGACGCGCGCGCGTCGGCGCGCGCAGGTCGCCGCGCGCCGAGCGTCTTGCGCAGCTCGTCGCGCTCGCGCTCGCGTTCGTTGCAACGAATAGTGGAGCCGGCCGCGCCATTCGCCGAGCGCCGCCTCGGGCTCGGCGAAGAGCCACGGGATCGACGCGATCGGCGGGAAGTCGATGCGGCACGCCGCGCAGCGCAGCGCTTCGCCTTGCGGCGATAGCCGTTGATCGCAGCGCGGGCACGCGAGCAGCTCGACGAGCTCGGTGGAATCGTCCATCCGCGCCACGTTATGTGAGGCGCTCGCCGCGGCGCAAGCGCGCTGCGTCACAGAGCGGCGGAGCGGAGCGGACGATAGAGAGACGGTTACCCGGCCTTCCTTGGCCGAGTAACCGTCGTGTGTGGGGACCGCGCTATGAGAGGAGCTCGAGCTCCGTCTAGACGGGATTCGTGATGATGCCGTTGCAGATCGGCGCGAGCGCGGTCAGCCGGTCGAGGCTCTGCGCGTTGCCGAGGCCGTTGCTCGGGAACTTCGTGCCGAACAGGCCTTGCTCGCTGGTGCAGCGCCATGTAGTTCAGCAGCACGGTCTCGACGAGCAGGTTCACGTTGTTCGCGCCCGGCGTCGCGGCGCGCATCACGTTGCCGTCCGCGCTGAACGCGCCGAGCTGCTGGTGCTGCGCGGCGCGTGAGTCCGTCGGAGCCCGTGAAGATCTGCGGCCGGTGGCCCGGGTTGTAGACGAGGAAGAACGGCGACGCCGCGTCCTGGTTGTCGCTCATCCACTCGCCCTTGCCGCGGCCGTTGACCGAGTTGTCGATCGCGCCGTCGCTCGACAGCGAGCCGTCGCTGAACACGTACATCATCAGCGGCACGCCCTTGCGCGCGGCGAACTCGAGCACCGCGCCCATGCACTTGCCCGCGCGGAAGTCCTTGACCTCGCCTTCCTGGCGCATGCCGCCGTGATAGTCGTAGCCGCCCATCTCGATGCAGCCCGCGCCGGCGAAGCCTTCGACCACGAGCTTCATGATCGAGGCGGTCTTCCGGAACTCCTGCTGGTCCGTGCCGCCGCTGTTCCACTCGGCGTCGGTGAAGATGCCGGTCGGGCCGACGATCAGCGGGTCCTTGCCCGGGTCGAGCACGGTGTTGCCGAAGCGATCCGCGACGTCGGCGGCCTTGAGGTAGCCGCAGTTCACGAGATCCTTGACGACTTGATCCGCCGTCAGGCCCGTGGTGAGGCCCGGCGTGTTGTTCATCCGCTGCTTGCTGATTCGGTAGATCGACTCGAGCACCGCGGTCGCATCGGACGCGCTCAGCAAGCCGACGAGCTGGCCCGTGTCGACCAGGCCGACGACGTCGCTCGGCTGGCTGACCTTGGTCGGCTGGTACTTCGCGATCGATCATCATCATGCGGCGCCATCGAGTTGCCGCCCGAGACGGAGTTCGACGAGCCGCACAGCGTGAGGATCGAGCCGTCCGCGCCCGCCTTCTGAATGCCGTACAGCGGGTTGTGCGGGTTGTTGCTCGTGTCGTTCTCGGAACGCGCGGGAATCACGGCGCCGTTGACGTTCGCCATCGTCGGTGACGCTCATGCGCGACTGCATACCGCGCAGATACGCGCTGTCCGCATGGAACGCGAGACCGAGCTGAGTGTTCGTGTGATCGCCGTTGCTGCCCGGCAGCGCGGTCGTCTCCGCGGCGCCCGGGATCATCGTGCCCGGCAGGCCGAGCTTGCTGTAGCCGGCCGTGCTGAGCACGTCGAGCTGGCCCTTCTGTGCCGACGAGCACGTTCGAGCCCGCCATGTTGCCGCCGCCCGCGAGATCGAAGCAGATGAACGGGATCTTGCCCGCGCCGTTGCTGATGCCGCACGCGGCGGTCAGCGGCGTGAGATCCTGAGCAAGCGTCGCGAACGCCGCGCGCGGATTCGCGAACAAGCTCATGATGCCGCCGCCGAGCAGCGTGGCGCCGCCTGCGAGGAAGCCCTGCGCGATGAAGTCGCGGCGTGTGACGGGCCGCTTGTGGCTCTCGTGCATTTGCGGGCCGTCGATCGGACGCAGCTTACGTTTCACTTGGATCAGCATGGTCGATACCTCTAGACGAATTCGTGTCGCTTACTCGACGAGCATCGGCGGCGCTGCCGACGACCGACGAGCACACCGCCTTGGCGATCGCGCGCGTGCGAACCTGGTCGTTCGTGACGCCCGCGCTGTTCAACAGGCCAGGCCGTGTCGTGTCGCCCGAATAGCCGTTCACCATGTCGTGGAGCTCGGTGCGCACGGTGTTCTTGTCGGGCTGGTTGGCGAGCTGCGTCACGCCGAGCACGCGGTCGAGCAGCGGGTTGAACAGCAAGTTCTCGCTCGCCGGATAGACCGCCGACGGAACCGCGGTGAAGTCGAAGCCCGGGAACATCGCGGCGCGCTTCGTCGGGTCCTCGATCAACGCGTTGCAGAACTCGATCGCGAGCTGCGCGATCGCGACTTGGTGAGACGCGAGCACCGCCTGCAGGTCCGGGATCGCGGGCAGCGACTGGCGGATCCCGCCGAACGTCGCCTGGATGCCCGCGTCGCCCGAACCAACCGGGCCGGTGTTCTCGCTCACGTTCGTGATCGCCGCCATCGACGCGCCGATGCGGTCGAACGTGCGCACACCGATCGCAGACACCGGCGGCAGGTCCGTCGGCGGCGGCAGCGGCGGCGTCGCGATCGCCGGGCGATTGTACGTGGCCGGCCCGATCGTATCGAAGTCCAGGAAGAACTCGTCGGAGTTCGGCCCCTTCTCGACCGGTATCACAGCGCCGAGGTTGGCGATGACTTCGCCGGCGCCGGGCGTGTATGCGCTCGAGATCTTCTTCACGACGTTTGCGAACGATTGGCCCCCTGGGGCCTCCGAGCCGTTCACGCCGATCCGGATGCCGTCGATGTCGAGGCCGACCGGTTGCTGGGTGCCGTCCAAGCTGATGAAGAACGGCTTGCGGAAGAGATACGAGTAGCTGTCGAACAGCGAGCCCTCGAAGACCACGTAGCTCTGCGGGATGTTCGTCAGTTGCTCGACGCTGAACATCAAGAAGTACTTCTCGCCGACGCCGGCGTCGAAGTTCTGCTTGATTTGCGCCTGTGTCAGGGCGCGGTTGAAGACCGCGACGAGCCGGACCACGCCGCTCCAGCTCTTGGTGCCGGATACTTCGCTGCCGAGGACGAACGCGAACGTGTCATCCCACTCGTTCAGCGTGCCGCCCGGCGCGGGATCCTGCTGCGACTTGAGCTCGCCGTTCACGTAGATCTTGCGGCCCGCGACCGGGTCGAACGTGACGACGACGTGCTGCAGCGAGGCCTGTAGGACCTGATCGGCCGTCGGCGTGGACAGGCCCGGCTTGCCGTTCCCGTCCGTCTTGCTGCTGCGGTTCAAGAAGTCGTAGTTGTACTGCGTCTGGCCGAGGTTGAAGTTGCGCGCCATCTCGCCGCCGGAGTAGCTCACGATGCGCGTGTCCGTCTGCGCGACGTTGCCCGGCGCGACCCACGCCTCGATCGAGTACTCGCCCGTCTGCGAGATCAGATTCGCAAGCTTCGCGCTCGCGGCCGTCGTGGCCTGCGCCTTGCCGCCCGCGAAGTTCAAGCCCCAGCCGCCGTACCACTGCACGTTGCCGGAGAGGTGCAGGTCGATGCCCGCGCCGTCGACACCGCTCGTGTCGTACGCGGTCGCGCACGCGCCGGTGATCGAGGTGCCGCAGTCGGTGCCGCTCTTGAACTCGTAGAGCGCGACCATGCTGGTCTCGTAACGGCTGCCGCCGGAGGCGACGGTGCCTTCATATAGAGTGAGCGCCTTGCTCGTCTTCAAGTTCGGATCGATCTGAGTCGGTGCGATCGCGTCGGCGAACGCTTGGACCGCCGCCTCCATCGCATCGGCGTCCGCCGCGCAGCTCGAGGTCCAGCAGTTGTGCGACTCGTTGCGCAGCCGCAGCACGAAGCGGGAGTTGGCTGGATTGTCGAGATCCATCTTCGGCTTCGCGGCCTCGTACGCGACCTTCCACGCGTTCGGGTCCGCGGACGGCCCGACACCCGGAGTGCCGCCTTCGGCGAAGAACGGCTGCTGCTTGATCGTCGAGCTCGACGAGTGGCAGTTCGAGCAGAACTTCGCGGTGATCGGATAGACCGTGCTCGCGTAGAGCAAGCCCTGATCGTCGGGATAGTTCTTGCTCGAGCCCGGGTCGCGAGGCGCCGGCGCCTCGAGCGTGATCTGGCGTCCGTCCGAGCTCGCGAGCTCGCCGGCCCAGTTCGTGATCCAGGTCGTGAGAATCGTCGCGCAGGTCGAGTTGCTCGCGAGCCAGCAGTTGTGGCCGCCGCCGACCTTCGCGACCATCATCGAGTCCTTCGGCGAGGTCAGCGTGACCACGCTGTTCGCGGCCGCGTACGCGAGGTTCACGTCGTCGCTGCGCGCGAACATCGGCGTCTGGCCGCCCTCGACGCTGTGGCACGTGCCGCAGCGGTTCAGCGGACGGATGTTGTCCCAGAGGTTGATCTTGAACGACTGCACGTCGGGCGTGTTCGGCGCGGGGCCGTTATAGCTCTGCGTCGTCTGCGTGCCGCCGCCGCCGGGCTGCTGCTCGACGGCCGGGCCGCTGCCGCCGCTGCAACCGGCCAGAGCCGCCGCGAACGCGGCCGCCGCTGCGAGCGCGCGCGCGCCGGCGAAAATTCGGGTGCTCATTGCCGAAGAGATCGCGAACAGCGTGTCGCGTTCGGCAGAAGTTGCGTACTGCATCGTCCTTGCTCCCTAATATTTCGCTGAGCTAGTTGCCCGATGCAATATTTCGCGGACTCAGCGAACACCGGCTTCAAGTCATAGCCGTTGCTGAAGCTCGAGGTCATCGAGTCGACCTCGGAGCGATCGGCTGCGTCGCCGGGCGCGCGCAGGCAGACCGCCTTGAACACTTTCGTCACCTGGCACTGCGCGAACGCGTGCGTGCCGGCGAGCTCCTGGCCGAGCGACTTCGCTCCGTTGCCCGAGCCGGGCAAGCCCGAAGACCAGCCGAGCACGGCGTTCTGTCCCTGCACGCCAGTGGTTGTTCCACGCGTCGTCCGGCGTCACGAAGCCGTCCGGGAACATCGTGTTGTTGTGGAAGTACTTCGGCTGCACCGTCGGCGCGGTGTATTGAATCGTGCCCGCGGTGTCGTCGTAGTTGTAGTACGCGAACGCCTGCGCGAGCGGATCCATGCCCGAGTGGCAGCCGATGCAGTTGTTCAAGAACACGCGGCTGTCGCCGCCCGGGCTGCGCGAGACGTCCTGACGGATCCGATCGGGAATCACGCTCGTGTCGTGCACCTGCTCCATGTCCATGCAGAGGTGGTTGATCAGCGTGAAGCGGAACATCGCGCGATTCGTGCCCGCGATGAAGAACGCTTGCGCCGCCGCGCGCGTCGTGATCGCGCCGGCCGTCGCCGCGCTCGGCACCGGATACACGCTCGACTGCGGCATCGACGCGAGGTCGGTGGCCGGGTTGAAGTTCGGGTCGTGCATCGCCGTCTCGAGCGCGACGTAATGGTCGTTGTTGCTCGGCGAGACCGGCGTAGAGATCTTGTTGCCGTAGTACAGGAGGTCGGCCGTCAAGATCTGATTGAAGGGCACGTGGTCACGGACCATGCCCATGACGAGCACCATGTAGTCGTTCAGCGGCACGAACGCGTTCTGATCGCGGTTCGTCCACGGCGCGACCCAGTTCTTCAGCGTCACGGTGTAGAAGTGCGGATCGTTCATCGCGATGTTCGCCGCGGTGATCGGCCCGTTCGTCGGATCGCCCGCGATCGCGTTCGTCATGTTGGTGAGCACGGCGTCGGTCGGCGGTACGCCGGCCAAGCGGTCGTGAATTCGCTCGGCCTGCTCTCGCGGTCCAGCGAGCGCGACCTGCACGAAGCTGACGATCATCGTCGCTGCGACGAACGTCCACCAAACGGCGCGATGGCTTTGGAAGGCCAACGTCGTCTTCGAATGCACTCTGCTAGTCATCACAATCGTCCCGTTTGTTGAATGAACCGACCCGAATGCGGGGCGCATATCACCACAAAAAAAATTGCCGCGTAATGTGGGAAAGAGCAGACGTCTCCTAATTGCGACGATTTCAACTACAAGCTACGTGGCATGTACGCTGAATTCGTTGATGGAGTCGTGCGTTTGCCGCAGCGCAACAGTGTCGCCAGTTCTTAAGTGAAATGTTCTGCGTCGCGTCGCGGTGCGAGCGCACTCGAACCACGAACCGATCACATTTTTTCTGGCGAGGCGTTCCCGAAGGAGTTCTGTGATCGCGTTAACGGAAGGGCCACTACTCGATGCCCATGATTACGCGCATCGAGATTACGTCGAATCCTTTTTCGACGTGCCGGTGGATTATGCAAATGTCCGGCAAGCGACTGATCGTCGCATTCCGGCGTTTGGCTGCCGTTGATGCACGCAGAGTAGGGACCGCCCTCGCCGATATTTTCTAACGGGAGAGGGACTTCCGATGAGCGCATGGAGCGATCGAGCCATATATATGATTGAGCGTCGTTGCTTGCCGCTGGTCTTGCTGGGCATCGCGGTCGCCGGTTGCAGCAGCACAGGCGACGGCAGCCCCGGCGTCGGCTCGGGTCAGAATCCCGACCCGGTTGCCCCCGATTTCGCGATCGCCTACACCAAGGGCCCGTTGTTCGACAAGAACAACAAGGTCCAGCAGCGCGCGGACCTGCGCGACCCACGCCGCTTCAATGTCGGCACCGATCTCTACGTACGCGACCGCGCGTCGCCGTCCGCCACGGAACGCAACGTCACCATGGGCGAGACGAAGGGCACCGGCGACGTGATGGGCGTGCAGATCTCACAGGACGGCAAAAAGGTCCTGTTCGCGATGCGCGGACCGTTCGATCCGACCAAGAACATGGACGACCAGCCGACGTGGGCCATCTGGGAGTACGAGCTCGCAACGGACACGCTGCACCGGCTGATCGCCGCCGACATCACGGCGGCCGCGGGTAACGACGTGTCGCCGTATTACTTGCCCGACGGCCGCATCGTCTTCTCTTCGACTCGCCAGCGACAGGCGAAGGCGATCTTGCTCGACGAGGGCAAGCCGCAGTTCGACGCGCAAGACGAAGACAAGAAGCAGACCGCGTACGTGTTGCACGTGATGGACGCCGATGGCGGCAATCTGCATCAAGTGTCGTTCAACCAGAGCGACGACTTCGACCCGACCGTGCTCGATAGCGGCAGGATTCTCTTCAGCCGCTGGAACCATGCGGGCGGCGTGAACGGCATCGACCTGTATACGATGAATCCCGACGGCACCGACTTGCAGCTGCTGTACGGCCGCCACAGCCACCTCACCGGCACGAACAGTACCGAAGTCGAGTTCATCGGTGCGCGCGAGATGATCGACGGCAAGATCATGGCGATTCTGCGGCCGTTCACTCAGCCGGATTTCGGCGGCGCGATCGCGATCATCGACACGCCGCATTTCGTCGAGAACCAACAGGCGCTGACCACTGCGGCCGGCATGGCCGGTCCGGCGCAGTCCGATGCGACGCCGCTCGAGGTGCGCACCGACGCCGTGCCGTCGAAGGGCGGCCGCTTCAGCGCCGCGTTCCCGCTCTGGGACGGCACCGGCCGAGTGCTCGTGAGCTGGTCGATCTGCCGGCTCGCGGAGCCCGATCCGAACGACGCGACGAATACGCTCTTCGTCCCGTGCGACGACACGAAGCTCGCGGACCCGAATGGCGGTCGAGGCGCCGCCGCTCTACGGCATCTGGATGTACGACCCCACGACGCAAACGCAGCAGCCGATCGTGACGGGCGAAGAGGGTGTGCTGATCGGCGACATCGTCGCGGCGCAGCCGCGCAAACTGTCGACCAACATCCCGGACAAAGTGCCCGGCGTCGACGTCGACGCCGATCTGGTTGCGGAAGGCGTCGGCATCCTCGAACATTCGCAGCGCGTACGACCTCGACGGTACCGCGACCGCCAACATCGCGGCAGTCGCCGATCCGCAGCTGACGACGGCCGCGCAGCGCCCGGCGCGCTTTCTGCGCGTCGAAAAGGCGGTCGCGCTTCCGGACAAGGATCTCGTCGACCTCGCCAACACCGCGTTCGGCCCGGATCGATCGCAGGGCATGCGCGAGATCGTCGCCTACGCGCCGATCGAGCCCGATGGCTCGGTGCGCGTGAAGGTTCCGGCGAACGTGCCGCTCGCGGTCAGCGTCCTCGATGCGAACGGCCGGCGGATTTCGCCGCGCCACCAGAACTGGCTCCAGGTGCTGCCTGGCCAGGAGCTCAAGTGCAACGGCTGCCATGCGTCGACGACCAACTTCTCGCACGGTCGCTCGCGACACCTTCGCGGCCGCCTATGCGGGCGCGGCGGGCACCGGCGTCCCGTTCCCGAACACGCGTCCGACGTACTCGCCGGACGTCGGCGAGACGATGGCCGAGACGCGCGCGCGCGTCGAGGGCCAGATCGCCGACAAGGACCTGATCACGCAGCTCGTCTGCCCGCCGAAGCGCGCGATCGACCCGAGCGTCAACGTCGTGTACTGCGACGCTTGGACCGACCCGACCGTGCGCGCGCCGGATGCGTCGTTCACGTACGACTACACGGCGCTCACCACGGCGTCGCCCGTGAACGACACGAATTGCATGACGAACTGGTCCGCCACCTGCCGGATCGTGATCAGCTACGAAGCCATCATTCATCCGCTCTGGGGCGCGCTGCGCCAGACCATCGATCCGATGACCATGGCGGTGCTCTCCGATCACACGTGCAACCAAGGCGGCTGCCACGCGCCGACGAATGCGATGGCCGCGACGGCCGTCCCGGCGGCGCAGCTCGACTTGAGCGACGGCCCGTCGGCGGACGAGCCGACGCAGTTCAACTCGTACCGCGAGCTGCTGTTCGGGGACGACGCCCAGGTGCTCGTGAACGGCGCGCTGCAGGACCAGCAGGTCCAGATCGGCACCGACGACATGGGCAATCCGATCTTCGCGCCGGTGGCCGTCGCTCCGTCGATGAGCTCGGCCGGCGCGCGCGCGTCGAATCGCTTCTTCGCGAAGTTCGACGCGGGCGGCACGCACGCGGGTTGGATGACGCCGGCCGAGCTCAGGCTCGTCGCGGAGTGGCTCGACATCGGCGCGCAGTATTGCAACAACCCCTTCGCGACGACGGGATGTCCTGTCAACTGATACATGCGGCGCTTGATCCCGATCGTCCTCCTGGCCCAGCTCGTGCTCCCGAGAGCCGCCTTATGTGATGAGCGTCACCAACAAGTCGTCATCGACGATCCGTTCATCGAGCTGCACACTGGGCCCGGCCGCGGCTACCCGGTGTTCTACATCGCCGAGCGCGGCGAGCAGATTCAGCTGCTGAAAGAGAAGACGGATTGGTACAAGGTTCAAGTCGAGCGCGGCAAGGAAGGCTGGGTCTATCGCGATCAGCTCAAGACGACGCTGAACCTCGACGGCGAGCCATTCGACGTTCCCGGCGTGGACTTCGCCGACTACGCGAAGCGGCGCTGGGAGTCCGGAATCATGTACGGCTCCTTCGGCGGCGCCGACGCGATTTCCGCGTACGGCTCTTTCAATCTCACGCAGAACCTTGCAGCAGAGCTCTGGTTCACGCAGGTGCTCGGTCCGTATTCCGACGCCACGGTCGCGAGCCTCGACCTCGTGCACATCATGTTCCCCGAATGGCGCGTGACGCCGTTCTTCACGCTCGGCACCGGCTCTATCCATACGGTGCCGAAGGCGACGCTCGTTGCGACGATCGATCGAACCGATCCTCTCGCCCACGTCGGCTTCGGCGTGCGCACCTATCTCACGAGGCGCCTCATCTTCAGGGCCGAGTACAAGACCTACGTCGTGTTTACGAGCCGGAACGACAACGAGGAAATACGCGAATGGAAAGCAGGTTTGTCCTTCTTCTTCTAGCGCAGGCCGCCGTTCTCGCGAGCCTGACCGGCTGCGGCCGCCACCGGCTCGAGAAGACCGACGACGCGAGCCAGCCGCCGGTGATCGAGCCCGACGTCGCGCGGCGCGACATCAAGGTTCCGAAGATCGACAGCGAAAACTTCGAGGTCGGTTTCTCCGCGGGCGAGCTCAGCGTCGAGGACTTCGGCGTGAACTCCGTGACCGGTCTGCGCCTCGCGTATCACGTCTCGGAGAGTTTCTTCCTCGAAGGCGCCGGCGGCCGAACGACGGCCGGAAAGACGAGCTTCGAGACCCTGAGCGGCTCTGCCGAGTTGCTCACAGATTCACAGCGGCAGTACACCTACTATGACGTCTCGTTCGGCTACAACATTTTGCCGGGCGAGGGCTTCATCGGGAAGGACCACGCCTGGAACACGCAGACGTACTTGATCGGCGGCGTGGGCAAGACGACGTTCGGCGGCGACGATCGCTTCACCGTCAACGTCGGGATGGGAATTCGCTTGATACCGCTCGATTGGCTGGCGGTACACGCAGACGTGAGGGACCACATCTTCGACAGCGACCTGTTGGGCACGATGAAGAGGACACACAACATCGAGCTCGGCGTCGGCCTCACTTTCTTCTTCTAAATCAGACTCGGGAGACACGGCAATGCTGCGGGCTTTCTCGGTTCTCGTCTTGAGCGCGTTGCTCGGGACGTTCGCGATGGCGGCGACCACCTCGGGCCCGGCGCCCGGTTTCACGCTCAAATCACGCGACGGCAAGGACGTGTCGCTGGCGAGCCTGAAGGGCCAGGTCGTGCTGCTGAACTTCTGGGCGACGTGGTGCGGCCCGTGCCGCGAAGAGATGCCGCATCTCGAAGCATTGTACGAGAAGTACAAGAGCCTCGGTTTCACGCTCGTCGGCGTCAACGTCGAGAACAACCCGGAGGGCGCGAAGAAGTGGTTGGCCGACAACGGCCCGGTCACGTTCCCGGTGCTGCTCGATACGAAGAACGAGGTCAGCAAGCTCTACAAGGTCGAGACGATGCCGAGCACCGTCGTGATCGCGAAGGACGGCACGATGCGCTTCGTGCACCACGGCTACAAGGCCGGCTACGAGGGCGACTATCAGAACGAAGTCCGCCAGTTGCTGCGGGAATAGGTGGCGCTGCAAGATGCGGACGAAGCTCGAATCTCGCTCTCTGCGCGTCATCGGCCGCTCGCTGCTCGCGGCGGTCGTGCTCTGCGCGCTCGGCGGCGTGCCACATGGAGCCGTGGGTGAAGCCGTACGAGCGCGATCACCTCGCCGACCCGGTCATGTCGTTCGATCGCGACCCCGTGTCGAGCGTCTACACCGACCACGTGCACGAAGTGCGCGAAGGCTCGCGCGGCGCCACCGGCTCGGCGGGCGGCGGCTGCGGCTGCAACTGATGCGTTAACCCGCATGATCCAGCGCGTCGGCATCCTGCTACTGATCGTCGTCGCTGCGCTCGTGCGCAGCGCGGTCGGCGGCGTGTTGCCCGAGGATCGCGTCGACGTGCTGCTGCACTCGTTCGACGGCGGCGGCATCACGATCCAGGGCCCGTCGCTGCTCGTGCGCAAGCAGTTCGCGCAGAAGTTCTCGGTCTCGGCGAACTACTACGTCGACAAGGTGCAGAGCGCTTCGATCGACGTCATCACCACGGCGAGCCCCTACACGGAAGAGCGCAAGCAATGGTCCGTCGGGCTCGACTACTTGCACGATCGCTGGATGCTGAACGTCGGCGTGATCGACAGCGAGGAGCCCGACTACAGCTCCAAAACATTCAGCTTCGGAGTGAGCCAAGACCTGTTCGGCGACCTCACGACGGTCTCGCTCGGCTATTCGCTCGGCAACAACGAAGTGCGCCGCCGCGGCGATCCGACGTTCCAGGAGCCGATGCAGACGCAGAGCTACCGGCTCGGCCTCTCGCAGATCCTCACGAAGAACCTGCTGATGGGCTTCTCTTACGAGACGATCAGCGACGAAGGGTTCTTGAACAACCCGTATCGCCAGGTGCGTTACGTCGATCCGTCGAGCCCGCAGGGCTACAGCTACGAACGCGAGGTCTATCCGCGCACGCGCACGAGCGACGCGGCCTCGCTCCGGCTGCGCTATTACTTGCCGTGGCGCGCGGCGATCTACGGCGAGTACCGCGCCTACTCCGATACGTGGGCAGATCAAGGGCAACACGTACGAGATCGGCTACACGCATCCGCACAAGGGCTGGCTGTTCGACGGGATGCTGCGGTTCTATGAGCAGCCCCGCGGCGCGAGCTTCTACAGCGATCTCTTTCCGTACTCGAACTCGCAGAACTTCATGGCGCGCCACAAGGAGTTGTCGGAATTCACGAGCCAGGACATCCGGCTCCAGGTGAGCTACGACATCATCAAGGGCGGCTGGAAGTTCCTCGACAAGGGCACCTTGAACATCGTCTACGACCACATGCTGTTCGACTACCAGAACTTCCGCGACCTGCGGGTCACGGGCATGGCGCCCGGCACGGAGCCTCTCTACAACTTCGACGCGGACGTGTTCCAGGTATTCGTGTCGTTCTGGTTCTAGCCGAGCGCAAGCGGCCCCGCCCGCGGCCGAAAACGCGTCACCAACGAAACAGCCGCACCGCGGTTCCCTCGGAATACTCGCCGCGCCGCGGGGGCAGCTCGACGAACCCATCCGTGCCGGCGAGCGCGACGAAATCGCCGGACGTGTTCGTGGGGCACGGCGTCGCGAGCGCGGCGCCTTCCGCAGACCACGCGAGCTTCACCGGCATGAAATGCGTGAGCTCGGCCATCGCCTCGGCCGACGCCGCGAGCGTGACGCGCTCGGCCGGCTGCGGCGCGAGCCCGGCTGCGGCGCGCAGCGCGGGCACGAGATAGCGCGTCGCGCAGACGAGCGTCGAGACCGGGTTGCCCGGCAGCGCGAAGATCGGTTGGCCGCGCGCGCCGACACCGAACCAAAGCGGCTTGCCTGGCCTCTGCTGGACGCGATGGAAGACGCGGCGTGCGCCGAGCTCTGCAAGCACGCCCGGCACGAGATCGAATTGACCCATCGACACGCCGCCGCTCAGCACGAGCACGTCGGCGCGCTCGAGCAGCGTCGCGAGCTCCGTGCGCAACGTTGCCGCGTCGTCGCGGAGCTGCGCGCGCGTCACGCGCGCGAGCCTCGCGCGGACGAGGCTCGCCTCGATCGCGCGATCGTTGCTCGAGCGTATTTGGTATTCCGCGAGCGGCTCGTCGACGTCGACGAGCTCGTCGCCGGTCGAGACGATCGCGACGCGCGGCAGCGCGGCGACGCGCGACCGTCGCGCGGCCCGCGCTCGCGAGCACCGCGATCTCGGGCGGCCCGATTCGCGTGCCGGCGGCGAGGAGCAGGTCGCCCGGCGCGCCGGTCGCTGCCGCGCGGATGCACGTATTGGCGGGACCTCACGATCGCGCGCGGGTCCACGGTCGCGGTCCCGCCGTCGCGCGCGACCCGCTCGACCGGGATCACGGTGTCCGCGCCGCGCGGCAGCATCGCGCCCGTCATGACCTCGACGCAGCGCGCCGGTCCGCCGAGCGCGAGCGGCGGCGCGCCGGCCGCCTGGGTGCCGGCGATTTCGAACGCGCGCACGCCCGACTGCCCAATCGCGCCCGGCGATCGCGATCCCGTCCATCGTGACGCGGTCGAACGGCGGTTGGTCTCGGTCCGCCATGACGTCCTCGGCGAGCACGCGCTCGACGCAGTCCGCGAGCGGCTCGCGGCGGGTCCCAAGCTTCGGTAAATGCTCGAAAATCAGCCTTTCGGCTTCGACGGCTTCTGTCATCACTGGTTCCACTGACCGCTCCGGTAACTATACTGACGTTGAGAGGAGGCAAGCATGGCTCGTGCGCAGCTCATCGGCCTCATCGTCAGCCTGGCGGCTGGCGCGATCGGGGCCCAAACGCCGGATAGAGCGGAACGAGCGGAGAGTCGTACGGTGCTCGGCACCAACGATTTCCTCGCTCAAGGCGCCGAGCAAATCCGCATGCGCCAGTACGACGAAGGCATCCGGCTCACGACCCTCGGCCTGGTGCAAGCGTCGTCGGTCAACGAGCGCGCCGCGGCACTGTCGAACCTGTGTGCCGCGTACGCGGCCAAAGGCAACCCAGATCAAGCGATCGATTACTGCACGCAATCACTCATGCTCCGCGAGGACAATTGGCGCGCCTACAGCAACCGCTCGTACGCGTACTATCTGAAGGGACTCTATCGCGAAGCGCACGCAGATCTCGATATCGCAGCCTCGATCAATCCCGAAGCGCCGACGATCCAGAAGATCCGCGGCCTGATCAACGAGAAGAGCCTACGGCCGACGGTCACCATGGAGGATCATCGGTGAGGGCGCTGCCGGTGCTCGCGACGTTTTTGCTCGGCGTGTGTTTCGCGGCGCAGGTGCAGGCGCGCAGGAATCGTCCTGTTCCGACGCTCGATCCCGTCGGCACCTGGAACTGCGTGGTGTACGGCCATCCGGCCTTCGGCGACGAGCGCGTGCTGCTCGACGTCACGCGCGACGGCACGGTTCGCGCCGCGCACGAGCGAGACGGCGAGCTCTCGTCGTGGGTCGCGTTCACGAGCTGGGACGTCGAAGACGCGACGATGACGTTCACCGATTACCACAGTGGACGAAGCTACGAGGCCGATCTCACGCTCGAGACGCTCGGCGGCAAGTGGCGCACGCCGACCTTGCTCGGTGGTTGGTGGTGCGGTCGCGCGGAGCCCGACGCCGCGCCGAAGATCGAGAAGACAAAGGTCGACACCACGATGCTGCCGCTGCTGCCGTCGTTCACCGCAACGCCGATTTACCCGATCAAGGCGATTCGCGACGCGAAGCAAGGACGAGCGGTGTCGTGCTTCTTGGTCGATGCCGACGGCAACGTCGTGCAGCCCGAGATCGTCGAGCTCTCGGACGAGATCTTCCGCGTGCCGATTCTCAACGCGCTCGCTCGCTCGCGCTATCAACCGCTGCCGGGACAGCGCGCGCTGCGGCCCGGATGCCGCAGCTTTCTGTTCCAGCTCGAGCCCGTGTCGGGCGACGCGGTCGTCGCGGAATAGGCCGCGCCGGAGTCCCGGAGCGCGCCGCACGACGCGCATGTCGTTGATTTGCGACGAAAACATGGCTTGTCTTTTGCCGCCATTCTCGGGCAGCATGAGGCGAACCGCCGGGCATAAGGAGCGTGCGTGAAGTCGGTTCCGCGAACGATCGCGATCTTGGGCGCCTGCGTCGCGGCCGGTTGTCATTCCTCGTCGAACGACACCGAGCAGCCGTCCCCGAGTCCGACGCCATCCACCGGCGGTCTCGATGCGCGGCCCGTCGAACACCACGTGTGTCGCGCCGGCGAAGACCGCGAGCGCGGGCGCGACCGTGACCACGCAGCGCGTATTTGCGAGCCTCACGTTCGACCAGCCGCTGCTGATGCTCCAGGCGCCCGGCGATGCATCGCGCTGGTACGTGCTCGAAAAAGGCGGCGCGGTGCGCGTGTTCGCGAACGATCCGAACGTCGCGACCGCGAGCACGGCGATCACGGTGCCCGCGGACTCGACCGGCGAGGGCGGCCTGCTCGGCATGGCGTTCCATCCGCAGTACGCGGCCAATCATCAAGTCTTCTTGTCGTTCACCGAAACCGGCCCGTCGCCCGCCGTTCCGTTGATCTCACGGCTCGCGCGGTTCACGACCGCCGACGGCGGCGCGACGTTCGCGCTCGCGACCCGCCAAAACATCCTGAGCCTCGAGCAGCCCTACACGAACCACAAGGGCGGCAACGTCGCGTTCGGGCCGGACGGCTTTCTCTACATCGGTTTCGGCGACGGCGGATCGGGCGGCGACCCGCAAGGTCACGCGCAGAACACGAAGGATTTGCTCGGCGACATGCTGCGGCTGGACGTCGACCACGGCACGCCGTACGCGATCCCGAGCGGAGCGACCGGCAATCCGTTCGCGGCGAATCCGATCTGCCCGGCCGACAATTCGAGCACGCAGGACTGTCCCGAGATCTACGCGTGGGGACTACGCAATCCCTGGCGGTGGAGCTTCGATCCGGCGACCGGCGATCTCTGGGTCGCCGACGTGGGCCAGAACCGCTACGAGGAGATCGATCGGCTGCAGCGCGGCGGCAACTATGGCTGGAACTGCCGCGAGGGCACGCACGCGTACACCGACACGACACCGGCCGCGAGCTGTGCGACGGCGTCCGGGTTCGTCGAGCCCGTCGTCGATTACGATCATTCGCAAGGCAACTCGGTCACCGGCGGATTCGTGTACCGCGGCACCGCGCTGCCCGCGCTCGTCGGCCACTACGTGTTCGCCGACTACGGCAGCGGCCGGATGTGGCGGCTCGACAGCAACGGCAACGGGGGCTACACGGCCGTGCAGCTGGCCGACACGAGCCTCGCGATCGCGTCGTTCGGCCAGGGCAACGACGGCGAGCTCTACGTCGTCGACATCGCCGGCGGCGCGCTCTACAGGCTCGTCGACGGCGGCGGGGCGACGAGCGCTTCCCCCGTGCCGACGCAGCTGTCCGCGACCGGCTGCGTGTCGGGCGCGGACGCGAGCAAGCCCGCGGCCGGGCTGATCCCGTACGACGTCGCGGCGCCGTTCTGGTCGGACGGCGCGACGAAGGAGCGGTGGCTCGCCATCCCCAACGGCACGAGCATTTCGGTCGGCGCCGACGGCGACTTCACGTTCCCGAGCGGCACGGTGCTGATGAAGCATTTCCGACTGAACGGCGCCTTGGTCGAGACACGCCTATTCATGCGCCATCCGGACGGCGACTGGGCCGGCTATACGTACGAGTGGAACGCGCAGCATACCGACGCGACGCTCGTGCAGGGCGGCAAGACGGTCGCCATCGGCACTCAGAATTGGATCTTCCCGAGCGGCGACGATTGTTTGCGATGTCATACGTCGGCGGCGGGCTACGCGCTCGGTCTCGAGAGCGCGCAGCTCAATCACGACTTCACTTACGCGAGCACCGGCCGAACGGCGAACGAGCTCCGCACGCTCGACGACGTGGTGATGTTCACGACGCCGCTCGGGGATCCGGCGGCGCAACCGGTGCTTCCCGATCCGCTCGGCACCGCGCCGCTCGCGGAGCGCGCGCGCGCCTATCTGCACACGAACTGCTCGCAGTGCCACCGGCCCGGCGGGCCGACAGCGGTGCCGATGGACCTGCGCTACTCGACGGCGCTCGCGAGCACGGGCGCATGCGATGCACTGCCGCAGTCCGGCGACCTCGGCATCGGCGCCGCCGCGCGAATCATCGCGCCCGGCAGCGCCGCGAACTCCGTGCTGCTCGCACGCATGAATCGCCGCGACGCCAATCAGATGCCGCCGCTCGCGACGAACGTGGTCGACACCGCGGGCGTGCAGCTCATCTGTGACTGGATCGCCTCGCTCACGACCTGCCAGTAGCGCCGCAACACACGCAATGCCTGCGGCGGCCTAGGGATTGCAACTATTCCATGCGCGTCCGAGACTCAGCGGCAAGTGCGATCGACGCCCTGAGACGTTCTCCACGGGGGCGTCCGACGAGAAGGGCGTCACGCCGAGCGACCAAATCAAGGGCAACGTCTCGGCGGCTCGTCGAGTTCGTCAAGGGGTAGTTGTGATCGGCCACTACTTGCATCTCGCCGCGCGCAGCGTGCCGCGTGCGGGTCCATTCGTGCTGATCAGCATCGTGGGGCTCGCGATTGGGCTCGGTGCGGCGCTACTGATCGGGCTCTACGTGCACGACGAGCTCAGCTACGAGCGCTGGCTCCCGGGGAGTGACCGGGTCTATTTGATCTCCGTTCGCTATCCCGACGGCCGCATGACGGACGGTAGCCCGTCCGACCTCGGCCACTGGATCACTTCCGACTTTCCGCAGTTCGAGGCAGTCACGAGGCTGTGGCGGCAACAGAGCTTCTTCAAGCGCGACGAGCGCGACTTCAGCGAGACCTTCATGTGGGCGGACTCGAGCGTGTTCGACGTGCTGCACTTTCCCGTCGTGGCCGGCACGCTCGAGGGCGCGCTCGACGAGCCCGAGACCCTCGTGCTCACGCGTCGGCTCGCGGAGAAGTACTTCTCCCGGCCCGATCCAATCGGCGAAACGCTCCTCTTCGAGGGCAAGCGACCGATGAAGGTCACGGCCGTGATCGAGAACCCGCCGTCTAACACCAACCTGACCATCGACCTGCTGGTCGCGGGGCACTCCACGGACTCGCCAATCGTCGACCAGGATGCCCGACCGATGACAGTGGTCGGCTCGAAAAGCTGGAACTTCCGTACCTACGGTCTGCTCAAGCGCGGCGAGTCGATTGAGCCGCTCCGCGAGAGCATTCGTACACTGGCGGACCGTCACTCGGAGCTCGCGGCCGGCGGGCAGGCTGCGAGCGAAGTGTGGCCGCTGATTGTGCGCCCGATCCGCACCGTGCATCTCAGCGCACGCAGCGTCGCGTCGCCGGAGGCCGAGGACTACAGCCGACTCTACGGGGCGATCGGCATCGGCGTACTCATCGTACTCGCCGCGGCAATCAACTTCGTAACGCTGCGCACCGCAATCGCACTACGCCGCGCGACCGAAGTCGGCGTTCGCAAGGCCTGCGGCGGCGATCGGCGGACGTTGTTCGCTCAGTTCATGAGCGAAGTGTTTGTGCACGTCGGCATCGCAACTGGGCTGGGTGTCGCGCTTGCGCTTGCGGCCCTGCCTGCGCTCGATGCGTTCCTGAACCGAACGATCGAGTGGCAGACGCTGCTCACGCCGCCGTTCCTCGGCGGCATCGCGTTTCTCCTCGTCACGGTGACGCTGCTCGCCGGGAGCTACCCCGCGTTCGTGCTGGCCTCGTTCCGGCCGAGCTTGGTTATGAAGGCACGTTCGACGGGGCGGCTCCAGAGCTCTGTGCGCGAGGGCCTTGTGGCGCTGCAGTTCGCGATCGTGATCGCAGTACTGATCGCGACGGCCGTTGTGCATGGACAGACTGCGTTCGGCATGCGCGAGTCGTTGCGAATGATCCACGATCCGACCGTGTTCCTGTTCGCGAATTGCAGCTACGAATTCAAGGACGCGATGGCGCATGTGCCGGGCGTCAAAGGCGTCGCGTGCTCGGGCGGTATCCCGTTGTTGACCGGCACCGACGGCGTCGGGCCAGTGACCTACAACGGCGGCGAGCCGCTCGTACTCGGCGAAGTGAACGTCGACGTCGGTTTCTTCGAGCTGTTTGGAATCGAGCTGGCAGCAGGCCGTTACTTCTCGGAGCAGTTCGGCGCCGACAAGACGCCGAAAGACGGCAAGTGGACCGTGCCGGAGTCCATCGTGCTGAACGAGGCCGGAGTCGCGAAACTCGGCATCGCGTCGCCGCAAGCGGCGATTGGCCAGATGGTCACGATCAATCCGTTGCAAGTCGTGAGCACATCTTCGGGCGAGTACACCGCGCAGATCGTCGGCGTCGTGAAGAACTTCCAGATGGGCACGGTCCGCAACGATTACTACCCGACGGTGTTCTTCGTTGACCCGCGCTATTTCGGCGGCATCAACCTGAGGCTCGACGGGCGCTCGACCCCAGAAACGCTCGGCGCCATCGACCGCATCGCGCGTGCGATGGGTCGGCCCGGGCCGCCGGCATACCGATTTTTCGAGGAGACCGTACAGCGCATCTACGGCGACCTGCGGCGCGATTCCGGGCTGTTCTCGATATTCACGAGCGTCGCGATCCTGATCTCCGCGCTCGGTCTGGTTGGCCTCGCGGCGCACGCCGCGTCCGCGCGCACGAAGGAGATCGGCGTGCGCAAGGTACTGGGCAGCAGCCGCGCCTTAATCATGGGGCTCTTAATGTGGCAGTTCGCGCGGCCCGTGTTGCTCGCGAACCTTATCGCGTGGCCTGCGGCGTACTTCGCGATGAGCGCTTGGCTCGTGGGCTTCGCACGTCGGATCGACCTCGCGCCGTGGATGTTCGTCGGAGCCGCGCTCGCGACGCTCGCGGTCGCCGCGCTCACGGTCGCGACGCATGCGTGGATGATCGCAGGCGTGCGGCCGGTCGATGCGCTGAGGCACGAGTAGGGCGGGTGTTCTAAGGCGAGGCGATACGCGACAACGCGCTCGCTACTGACAGGTCGTGGGCGTTCGGGGAGAATGCGCGGCCATGGAAAACCAGAGCACGGACGACGCGGCGCGCGGCAAGGATTTCATTCGGCAGATCGTCACCGAGGAGGTCGCGGCGGGCAAGAACGGCGGGCGCGTGCAGACGCGGTTTCCGCCGGAGCCGAACGGGTATCTGCACATCGGGCACGCGATGGCGATCTGCGTCGACTTCGGCGTCGCCGAGGAGTTCGGCGGCACTTGCTTTTTGCGCTTCGATGACACGAACCCGGAGCGCGAGACCGAAGAGTTCGTCGGAGGGATCAAGCAGGACGTTCGTTGGCTCGGTTTCGATTGGGGAGACCGGCTTCGACACGCCTCAGACTATTTCCCGCGGATCTACGCTTTCGCGGTCGAGCTCGTCAAGAAGGGCGCAGCCTACGTCGACCATCTGAACGCGGAGCAGATCCGCGAATATCGCGGCACGCTCACGGAGCCCGGCAAGAACAGCCCCTATCGCGACAGGACGATCGACGAGAACCTACGGCTGCTCGAGGCGATGAAGCGCGGCGACTTCGAGGAAGGCGAGTGCGTGCTGCGCGCGAAGATCGACATGGCGTCGCCGAACATCAATCTGCGCGACCCGACCCTCTACCGCATCCGCAAAGTCGCGCATCAGCGCACGGGCGACGAGTGGCTCATTTACCCGATGTACGACTACGCGCACACGCTGTCGGACGCGCTCGAGGGTACGACGCACTCGCTCTGCTCGCTCGAATTCGAGGATCACCGGCCGCTCTACGACTGGCTCTTGGATCAGCTCTGGACGGGACCGAGCCGGCCGCGGCAGATCGAGTTCTCCCGGCTGAACCTGATGTACACGGTGATGAGCAAGCGGATCCTGAAGAAGCTCGTCGACGACGAGCATGTCGACGGTTGGGACGACCCGCGGATGCCGACTCTCTCGGGAATCCGGCGCCGCGGCTACACGCCCGAGTCCCTGCGCGAGTTCGTGCGCCGCGTCGGCGTGACGAAGAAGGGGAAGGTCGCGGAGCTCGGGCTGCTCGAGGGCTGCATTCGCGAGCACCTGAACGAGACCGCCGCCCGTCGCTTCGCGGTGCTCGATCCGCTCAAGGTCGTCATCGACAACTACCCCGTCGATAAGGAGGAATGGCTCGACGCCGCGAACCATCCGAGCAAGCCGGAGCTTGGGTTGCGGAAGGTACCGTTCGCGCGCGAGCTCTGGATCGAGCGCGAGGACTTCATGGAGAACGCACCGGGCAGGTTCCATCGCCTGAAGCCCGGTGGGGAAGTGCGGCTGCGCTACGCGTACATCGTGAAGTGCGAGCGGGTCGTCAAGAGCTCGGCCGGCGAGATCACCGAGGTTCACTGCAGCTACGATCCCGCCACGCGCAGCGGCTCGGACGACGCGGGGCGCAAGGTCAAGGGCACGATCCACTGGGTGTCGGCGAAGCACGCGCTGCGCGCGCCGGTGCGCCTCTACGATCGGCTATTCACGGCCGCGTTTCCGAGCGGCGATCTCGCGACGGAGCTGAACCCGGAGTCGTTGAAGACGATCGACGCTCTGCTCGAGCCCGCGTTGAAGGACTCGGCGGCGGGCGAGCGCTTCCAGTTCGAGCGCCTCGGTTACTTCGTCGCTGATTCCGTGCTCTCGAAGCCCGGCGCGCCCGTCTTCAATCGTACGGTGACGTTGCGCGACTCGTGGGCGAAGCTCGAGCAAGAGGCGCTCTCGTCCCTCGCTCCCTAGACGTCGCGCAAGCCGATCGTGATCGGCACGCGCGCCGCGCGCAGGCTCGGCATCAGGCCGCCGACGAAACCGAGCACGAGCGCGTACACGAGACTCTGCACGAGCAGCGCGGGCGTCACCCTGAACGCGAACGTGATCTGACTGAACGACGACAAGTTCATCGTCGACGCGCGCAGGCCATTGAAGCCGAGGTACGCGATCGCCCCGCCGATCGCGCCGCCGATGAGGCCGAGGACCAGCGCCTCGACGAGCACCGACGTCACCACCGGGAACGCTCCAAAGCCCATCGCGCGCAGCGTCGCGATTTCCTTCGTGCTGCTCGACACGGCCGAGTACATCGTGTTCAGCGCGCCGAAGATCGCGGCGATGCCCATGAGGACCGCGATCGCTCGGCCGAGGATCGTCACGAGCGCGACGAGCGCGCGCGCCTGCTGTCCATAGTACTGGCGCTCGGTGAGCACGCGTACGTTCACGCGCGGATCGCTCGTCAGCGCGTCCTTGAACGTCTGGAGCGCTGCCGCACTCTCGAGACGCACGCGCGTCGACTGGTACGACGTGCCGCGGTTGTACACGCCCTGCAGCACGATCGCATCGCTCCAGATCTCCGATTCCGAGACGCTGCCGTTGTCCGCGAACACGCCGACGACCTTCCAGACGTTCGCGCCCTGGCGCAGCTCGGAGCCTACCGAGAGACCTTCGAACTGCTCGGCGGCGCCGCGGCCGACGATCACCTCGTTCGTGCCCGGCGTGAAAGCGCGGCCCTCGAGCAGATGAAATCCTTGCCGCAGGCTCCCGGCTTGCGGTCCGACGCCGCGTAACGGCACGTTCGCGGGCGTGCCCGTGCTCTTGAGCGGCACGTCGACGATCACATAGAGCTCGGCCGAGCTCACGGGATTGCCGTCCTTGCGCAGCACGCCGGCCGCGTCGCCGATGATCCGCGTCGCCTCCTGGCTCAGGCCGCTCGTCATTTCGTCGGTGCCGCCGCCGCGCAGCACGATCGCGACGTCGTCGGCGCCCGAGAGCTCGAGCACGGAGCGAAATCCCTCGTTGATCGAGAAGATGCCGATCAGCACCGCGACGACGCCCGCGATGCCGACCACCGCGACGAGTGCGGTCCCGCGCCGTTCACCGATGCTGCGCAGGTTCATTGCGGTCACGGAGATCGCTTGCTTCAACAGCGACATCGATTTGTCTTCCTCAGGTGCGCCGCAGTTGCTCGACGATCTCGAGCCGCCAGACCTGCGCGCACGGCAGCGCGCACGACAATGCCCCGAGCCCCACGGCGAGCAGTGCACCGATCACGAATGCGTTGGGCGGCATGAACATCAGGGGCAAGTACTGCGCGAGACGAGCGCCGATGGAGCGCGCGACGGCGTCGCCGCTCCAGAGGCCGAGCGCGCCGCCGATCACCGTGATGGCGAGCCCCTCGAGCAACACGAGCGTGACGATGCCGCCGTTCGAGAATCCGATCGTGCGCATCACCGCGATTTCGCGGACGCGCTCGCGCACCGATTGCGCCATCGCATTCGCGGTCACGAGCAACATCGTGAAGAACACCGCGGCGGCAACGGCGCTCACGATCGCGCCGATGTTGCCCATCATGTTGGCATAGCCTTGGAGGAACGCGCTCTCGCTCGTCGTCTTGGTCTCGGCCGATGAGTTCGCGAAAAACGAGTCGATCTTCTTCGAGATTTCCGGCCCACGCCTCGGATCGGCGACCCGCAGCACGACCCAACCTATCGAATCGCGGTCGAAATTCCGCGCCTCGTTGAAGTAATCGTAACGGAGGAAGATGTTCGAGTTGTCGCCATCCTTGATGTCGTAGATCCCCGCGACGTCGACGTCCCAGGTGTCGCTGCCGTCGCGGTGGCGCGCGAAGGCGGACCGCAGCGGAACGCGGTCGCCGACCTTCCAGCCATATTGCTTCGCGACCTCGCTCCCGACTACGACCGATGTTCGAGTCGTGAGCCAGGTCTTGACCTGCGACTCGGGTGGCGCGAACTCCGGGTAGACGTCGAAGAAAGATTCGTGATCGACCGCGTACGTGGTGATCTGGTTACTCTCGTCCCGAATAAAGCCGCCGAACCAGTTGTAGGAGGTGGCGCTGCGTACGCCGTCGACTGCGCGGATTCGTGCGAGATAGCTGCCCGGCAACGACAGGATGATCGACACGTGATGCTGCGTCACGAGCCGGTCCTGGCCCGCGAGATCAGCGCCGCCCGTGAGCGCGTAGTTCACGGCCTCGAGGAGCCCGAACAGCAGAAACGCAACCACGACCGACGCAAAGGTGAGCGTCGTGCGCAGAGGCTTGCGCCGCAGGTTTGCCCAAAGCAGCGGCAGATATTTCATGCGCGCTTAGTCTCTACGTTATTGCCGACAGCACGGTGTCATGTATTGGCGGCATAATAGCGACCCTCGACGGTGCCGGGAACCGTTTCCGAATCGAAGCGGCCTCGCGTTCAAGGGTGTCTCGTGGACGACAAATCTTCGTTGCTCGACCAGCTGCAGGATCGAGCGGCCGGCCGAGGCCGAGCCCGCGGCGTGGCCGAAGTGGGTGGCGGTCGCCGTCGTCGCTCGTCGCGATCGCAGGTGCGGCCACTTGGCTGCTGTTGCCGAGCGGCATCCCGGTGCGCGCCGCGACGGTCGAGCCCGCGCCGGCAGACGCGGCGTCGGGCCGGGCACCATCCTCGACGCGTCGGGCTACGTCGTCGCGCGCCGTCAGGCGACGGTGTCGTCCAAGATCACGGGCAAGGTCGTGCAGGTCGCGATCGAAGAGGGCCAGCGCGTCGAGCGCGACGAGGTCATCGCGCGGCTCGACGACACGAACGCGCGCGCGGCCGCTGGAGCAGGCGCGCGCGCAGCGCGCGCAAGCCGAAGCGAATCTCATCGCGGCGCGCGTCGCGTTCGACAACGCCAGGCCGACGTTCAGCGCAACGAGCAGCAGCTCGCAAAAGCGGTGATCAGCGCGCAGACGTTCGACACGGCGAAGGCCGCCTACGACGCCGCGCGCACGGGGCTCGACGTCGCGACGCGCGCGCGTCGAGGTCGCGCGACGCGGGCGTCGCGTTCGCCGAGCGCAACCTCGACGACACGATCGTGCGCGCGCCGTTCGCGGGCATCGTGACGGTCAAGGCCGCGCAGGAAGGCGAGATGGTGTCGCCGATCTCCGCGGGCGGCGGCTTCACGCGCACGGGCATCGGCACGATCGTCGACATGGATTCGCTCGAGATCGAGGTCGACGTGAGCGAGAACTTCATCAATCGCGTGCACTCCGGATCAGCGCGGCGACCGCGAAGCTCAACGCGTATCCGGACTGGGCGATCCCGGCGCACGTGATCGCGATCATCCCGACCGCGGATCGCGCGAAGGCCACGGTCAAGGTGCGTGTCGGCTTCGACGCGCGCGACGACCGGATCCTGCCCGAGATGGGCGTGCGCGTCGCGTTCCTCGACACGCGCGTCCGAGCGCGCCGGCCGAACGCGCGACGAGCCGGCGGCGCGCGCGCGCGCTCGTCGTGCCCGCGGACGCCGTGCAGGCGAGCGGCGACACGGCGTCGTGTTCGTGCTCAACGACGGTCGCGTCGAGCGCCGCAGCGTGCGGCTCGGCGCGCGCGTCGCGGGCGGGCAGATCGTGCTGTCGGGTCTCGACGCCGGGCGCGCGCGATCGCGGCCGGCGATCTCTCGCAGCTCGCGGACGGAGCGAAGGTGCGCGTCGCGAATTAGCGTCCGGCGCTCAGCCGGGCGAACGAAGGAGTCGAATGATGAGTGCGTTGGTTTCGATCAGGAACGTGGTCAAGGGCTACGTGCGCGGCAAGCAGCGCGTCGAGGTGCTGCACGCGCTGAACCTCGACGTGGACGCGGGCGAGTTCCTCGCGCTGATGGGGCCGTCGGGCTCGGGCAAGACCACGCTGCTGAACCTGATCGGCGGGCTCGACGAGCCCGACCGCGGCGAGATCACCGTCGGCGGCGAGCGGATCGACCGGATGTCCTCGGGCCAGCTCGCGAAGTGGCGCGCGCGGCACGTCGGCTTCATCTTCCAGTTCTACAACCTGCTGCCGGTGCTGACCGCGGAGCGCAACGTCGAGGTGCCGCTGCTGCTCACGAAGCTCGGCGCAAGGAGCGCAAGCGCAACGTGCACGCGGCGCTCGAGCTCGTGGGGCTCGCGGACCGCGCGAAGCACAAGCCGTCGGAGCTCTCGGGCGGCCAGCAGCAGCGAGTCGCGATCGCGCGCGCGCTCGTCGCGGACCCGACGCTGCTCGTCTGCGACGAGCCGACGGGCGACCTCGACCGCGAGACGTCGGAGTCGATCCTGGGTCTGCTGCAGCTGCTCAACAAGAAGCAAGGCAAGACGATCGTGATGGTCACGCACGACCCGCGCGCGGCCGATCACGCGTCGCGCCGGCTCTACGTCGACAAGGGCTCGCTCGTCGCCGCGCCGGACGGCGCAGCCGCATGAAGCGGTAATGGGGACATTCCGCATTTTCGCCGACGTCGTTGGCAGTGTCGAAGCTCGGCCAGCGAAAAGCGGAATGTATGCGCCCATTAGCGCTGCGCATTGACGCCCCGATCGGGCGCTGAACGCGCGGCCGCGAGCGGCTGTCAGCCCGGCGCCATCGCGACCTTGCGATACAGCGTCTGCGCGTTGCCGGCCGCGTCGTACTTCCACTTGAGCGTGCGGTACGCCTCGCCGTTGTAGAGCGCATCAAACTCGGGCTCGCTCAAGAACGACGACGAGTACAGCATCTTGATCCCGCCGAGCTCGAAGCACTTCTTGTCCATGATCTTCGTTAGTAGTACGGCGGTTTGCCTTCGGGCCGGCGAAGCTTGGAGATAGCAGCCGAGATTGAAGTAGAGCTCGTTCGGCTTGATCGGATAGAGCGTCGGCTGGCGCGGCGCGACGATCGGCACCACGGCCCACGGACGGCCGTCGAGGTTCACCTCGGCGATCGAGAAGCGGATCAGCTCCTCCGCGTTCGCCCACGGGACTTCCCAGTCTTGGATCAGCGGCTCGTGCGCCGTGTCGCGGACGCCGATCGAGCCGAGCAGCTTGTTCTTGGTCGCGACGTATTTCGTGTAGAACGCCGAGTTGCGCCAGCTCTCCGGCGCAAACTTTCGAAACAGGTTGTAGAAGCCCGTCTCGGGCACGTTCCAGAACCAATCCGGGTCGTAGCGGAAGATGTAGTCGAACGTCTTGAGATAGATGTCGCGCCGCTGCTCGACGAGCCGATAGAACACGCTCTTGCGCACGATGTCGTCGACGACGCCCGGCTTGTCGACGAAGCGCCCGGTCATCAGGAAGAAGCGGCGGTCCTCGAAGTACAGCCCCTCGACGAACGCGAGATCCTGCGACAGTGTCGCGAGCCGCATCGCTTCGAGATACGCGGCCGCGTCATGGAAGCTCTGCACGTGCAAGCGCACATACGGCGACGCCGCATGCAACTTGATCTTCGCGCGCAGAATGTAGCCGAGCGTGCCGTAGGAGTTCGGCAGCGCGTTGAAGAGATCCGCATAGGCGTTGTCCGCGCGCGCCGTCACGATCTCGCCGCTCGGCAGCAGCACGTCGGCCTCGATCAGGCCGTCGTGCACGAAGCCGTAGCGGAAGCACGTCGACTCGATTCCGATGCCAACCGTGGCGCCGCCGACCGTGATGTGCTTGAGCTCGGGCGCGACGAGCGGCAAGAAGCCCTTCGCGAGGCACGCTCGGACGACGGTCTCGTACGTCGTGAGCCCTTCGACCTCGGCCGTCTGCGCTTTCTCGTCGATCTCGAGCACGTTGTTGAAGTCGCGCAGCGAGATGCGCCGCGCGGCGGCGCCGCGCGGCTCGTAACGGAACAAGTTCGAGATCGTCGACTTCGCGAGCCGGACGTGACCTGCGCCGCTTTGCCAGTTGCTCCGCAGGCGAGCGGTCTTCTCGTCGTAGCGGCTATGGGTGTCCGGCGTAGACATGCTTGCGCGTCCACGGGACGTTCGGGGCGCCGGAGCGCGCAAACAGCACTTGGAAGAGCTGGAGCTTGCCCGTCGTGAACGCGGCGATCGAGCCCGTGAGATACAACCGCCACGCGCGCACGAACGTCTCGTCGAACATCGCGCGTACCTTGTCCACGCTCTCTTCGTAGCGCTCGAGCCAATGCTCGAGCGTGCGCGCATAGTGCAGGCGGATGTTCTCGACGTCGAGCACCGATAGCTCGTTCGGTTCGAAGAGATCCATCATCTCGCGCAAGGTCGGAGGATGGGCGCCCGGGAAGATCCGCTTGTCGATCCACGCGTTCAGGTGCCCGGGTCGGTCGCGGCCGATGCTGTGCACGAGGCCCCGGCCTTCGGCGCCGATCGCGCGGCTCATCAGCGCGCCGAGCTCCTTGTAGTTGCCCGCGCCGACGTGCTCGAGCATCCCGATCGACACGAACGCGTCGTACGTGCCGGTCAGGTTGCGGTAGTCGTCCTCGACGAACTCGACGCGGTCCGTGAGCCCGAGTCGTTCGGACCACGCGCGCGCGTACGCGACTTGCTCGTGGGAAATGTTGAAGGTGCGGACCTTCACGCCGTAGTTCTTCGCCATGAACAGCGCGAAGCCGCCCCAGCCACTGCCGGCCTCGACGACGGTCTCGCCGGCCTTGAGCTGCAGCTTGCGGCAGACGTGATGCATCTTCGCTTGCTGCGCCTGCTCGATCGTCATGCTCGGATCCGCGTAGTACGCGCAGGTGTATTGCAGCGCCTCGCGGTCGAGCCACAGCGTGTAGAACTCGTTGCCGATGTCGTAGTGGTGATGGATGTTGCGCTTCGACTCGGAGCGGTCGGGCGTCATCGACCGTCCGCGCGAGAGCAGCGCCTTGAGCGTCGGGTGGTCGCTGCCGAGCTGATACGCGTCCTCGAGCAGCTGCTGGAGGTTGCCTCGGACCTCGATCCGGCCGGAGCTGTACAGATCGCCGAAGTGCAGGTCGGTGTGAGTCACGAGCTGGAACAGAGCCTTGCGGTCATGGATCCGGACGACGACGGTGCCATCTCGTGGCGCGACATCGGGCTCGTCCCAGAGCGACGACGCGAATCGACGAGTGGTCGAGGCGCTTGACGATTTGGCTCACGAGCCAGCGGTCGATGCCTTTCGGGCTGTTTCGGTCTGCCGCGACGTCGGGCAGCGTGTGATAGCCGGCGTCGGGGACGCCGAGGGGTTCGTTGCGTGTTCTGTCCATCGTTATAGTTCTCCGCCAGCGACGTTCCGTAAGCGGCGTATTGTGCCAGCAGCCGCGAGACCGTGGAAACGCCGCGCTTGCGCCGATTTGTCAGAATCCGGTCGGCGCGGCCGTCAATCGCAGGTGAAGTCCTGCGCCCCGAGCGGTCGGCACATGCTAGGCCAGCCGTATTTGCGCCAATAGTCGACGACCCCGAGGTCGCGAAGTAGTGTCTTGAATTCGGGCAGGCGCCGCGCGGCCGCGAACTGCGGCTGCCATACGCTCGCGAGGTTACCCCCTCGCATCGTCACGGACGTGCCAATCGCGCGCAGGGCGAACGCCGGGTCACCGAGCAGCGCGGCCCACACGGCTACGTCGCGCAGGGTCACGGGATCGGCGCCGGCGTACTTCCCGCGCAACACGCGCAGTGCTTCCCGCGGAGCGTCTAGGAGCGCCAGCATCTCGGCATCGAGCGGCGCGCTGGTGGGGATGCGGCGCGCCGCCTCGGTGTCGTTGCGGGCGAGCAGTGCGTGCATCATGGTGTTGTCGCCCATGGGCCAAGGCTTGAAGAGCCTTCTGCCGATCTCGTATTGCCCGGCTGCCGTTTCGAAATCTCCAATGAGCACGTTCGCAAGCACGAGAAAAGCGAGTGCCGTGGGATTCTGCGGCACGGCCGTACGTGCCTCCTGCAGGATGGAGCGCGCGAGTGCGAAATTGCCTACGGCCAACTGCAACACGGAGTAGGCCGGAACGTCGCCGAGCGGCGTATTCAAGCCGAGTGCGGTACGAAACGCGGCCTCGCTGTCGCTCCAATCGTTCACGACGAATAGCGCGAAGCCGAGCGACGCGTGGGCGCGACCGAGCGCCGGATCGATCTCCACCGCTCGCCTCGCCGACTCCATACCGACCTGGCGGTGTTTGTCCGCGTTGGGCGGATCGAAAAAGCCTGCGACGAGGTGTGCGTCCGCTCGGAGGGCCCAGGCGAGCGCGAAGCGGGGGTCGAGCGCGATTGCTTGGTCCACGTCCGCGATGGCCAGTGGGCTGGCGATAGCCGTCTGCTGCCAATAGAGCGCGGTCGCGGAGAGGTACAAGTCGTACGCTCGGACAGACGACGTGGGCGCCCGATGGAGACGCTCGCGCTCGTCCGGCAACAGCTCTGTTTGCAACGCCTGAGCGACGTTCACCGCGATGTCGCTCTGAATCGCAAAGATGTTGCTGAACGCATGCTCGTAGGAATGCGACCACAGGTTTTCGTCGGTGTCGCCGTCGACGAGCTGCGTCGTGACAAGCACCCGTCCGTCTGCGTAGCGAACGCTGCCTTCCATGATGGTGTCGACGTTCAGCTCGTGCGCGATTTCCGAGGCGGCCTTCCGCGTGCCGAAATATTGCTGCATGGTCGTGCGCGACAGCACCCGGAGGAATCTTAGCTTCGTGAGCTGGTTGAGGATCTCCTGATGAATTCCGCTCGCGAAATAGGCGTCTGCCGAGTCCGTGCTGAGATTCTCGAACGGTATGACGGCGATCGAGCGTGAGTCCCGAACGCCGTGCCGTGGCGAGGACGAAGCGGCCGAGACGCGCGGCGCGGCTGTCGCAGCTGCGAAGTTTCCGCCCGGCCATCCTCGTGTCGGTGCGGGTGGTTGTGCTGCGGACGCGGTAACGGTTCCGCCGTGCGATGGCTGGCCGGGGCGCACGCGTTGCGCTTGCACGGGCGATGGCAGCCCTTTGAGTTGGAGACGGCCGGCGTCCTCGAATTCAAAGCTGCCGCGGCCTTGGCTCAGGACGCGTACGAGATCCGAGCACAGAACCTCGTTCGGCTGTGCCGCGGCTTGCAATCGCACCGCTTCGATTACGGGCATGCCGAAGATGTCACCGCTCTGCTGCTTCACGTCGCCGGCTGCAAGGCCCACGCGAATGTCGACCGGCGCGAGCGCGTCGGGAGACGATCGGTACGCCGCGAAGTCGCCGAGCATTTTCGCGGCCGCGCCGAGCGCAGCCGTCGCCGATTGAAACGTTGCGAGCACGCCGTCACCGGTGTGTTTGACGACTCGCCCGCCGGCGGAGTCGACCACTCGGCGCAGCAGCGTATCGTGCACTTCTTGCAACGCGTCGGCGGCTTCCTCGCCGAGATCCGCGCGAGTGGCGGTCGAGCCGACCCAGTCGCTGCTGAGGACGATGACGAGGTCAGTGGACATCGGTTGGGGCGATGCAGGGCGGCCGGGCCCAACTATATAGCATGAGCGCCGCACCCTATCCCAAAGCCCGCCGGCTGACTACGAGGTCTGCTCGCCTGCCGCCTCGTCGGATCACCCTGGAATCCGCGCGGCGTAGCCGCGGCGGTTATGGAACGTCCGCGCAACGGGCGGTGTGGCGAGTGCGGTAAGATAGTAGTCTTGAATGCGCGGCTACCGCACCCACCTGGGCTGAGCGACGCGCTCGCTAACCAAGCTCGATGACACACTCCGTAACACACTGGCAAACACAGGCGACCGTGAAGGATCGTGCGAGCCGCGCCTTGCGCGATCTGCGGATCTCGGTCATCGACCGCTGCAACTTCCGCTGTCCGTACTGCATGCCGGCCGAGCACTACGGCGAGCATCACGCGTTTTTGCCGCGCTCTCACTGGCTCACCGCGGGCGAGATCCGCCGCGTCGCGAGCCTGTTCGTGCAGCTCGGCGTGACGAAGATCCGGCTCACGGGCGGCGAGCCGCTGCTGCGCCGGGACATCGTCGAGATCGTCGAGTCGCTCGCGAGCCTCGAGGGCGTCGAGGATCTCGCGCTCACGACCAACGGCACGCGGCTCGCCGAGCGCGCCGCCGAGCTCAAGGCCGCCGGCCTGAAACGGCTCACCGTGAGCCTCGACAGCCTCGACGAGCGCGTATTCAAGGAAATGAACGGCGGCCGCGGCGATCTCGAGACCGTGCTCGCAGGTCATCGAGGCCGCGAGCCGCGCCGGCTTCGCGCCGCTGAAAATCAACGCGGTGATCGAGCGCGGCAAGAACGACCACACGGCTCTCGACCTCGTCGAGCGCTTCCGCGGCACGAGCACGATCGTGCGGTTCATCGAATACATGGACGTTGGGACCGTGAACGGCTGGCGCCCCGAGCAGGTCGTCCCGTCGAAGGAGCTGCTCGCGCGAATCGCGGCGCGCTGGCCGCTCGAGCCGCGCGACAGCAACTACCGCGGCGAGGTTGCGAAGCGCTACGCTTTCAAGGACGGGCAGGGCGAGATCGGGTTCATCTCGTCAGTCAGCGCACCGTTCTGCGGCGATTGCCATCGAGCGCGGCTCTCGGCCGACGGCACCGTCTACACCTGTCTGTTCGCGTCGCGCGGCACCGAGCTGCGCAACGCGCTGCGCGCGGGCGCGAGCGACGCGGACCTCGTCGGTCTGCTTGCAAAACGTCTGGCGCAATCGCGACGACCGTTACAGCGAGATCCGCGGGCAGGTTGCTCGAGCACAAGAGCGACGCCGCCGCGAAGAAGACCGAGCGCGTCGAGATGTACCGGATGGGCGGCTGATGCTCACGCACGTCGACAAGGCGAATCGACCGACGATGGTCGACGTCGGCGACAAGGCCGTCACGACGCGCACGGCGAGCGCGCGCGCGCGTGTCGTGTTTCCGGCCGACGCGGTCGTGCAGTCGGGCGAGGCACTGCGCACCAAGAAGGGCCCCGTGTTCGATACCGCGATCATCGCGGGCGTGATGGCCGCGAAGCGCACGCACGACTGATCCCGTTCTGCCACCCGCTGCCGCTCGAGGACTGCAAGATCGAGATCGAGTGGGGCGCTGCGAACGAGGTCGTGATCGAGTGCTCCGTGCGTGCGACGCACAAGACCGGCGTCGAGATGGAAGCGCTCACGGGCGCGAGCGTCGCCGCGCTCACGATCTACGACATGTGCAAGGCGCTCACGCACGGCATCGAGATTCGCGACGTTGCGCTGCTATCGAAGACCGGCGGCAAGCGCGACTACCGAAGGCAATGATCAACGTCACCGCGCGCTACTTCGCCGCGTTCCGCGAGCGCGCGGGCCGCGACAGCGAGCCGCTCACGACCGACGCGCGCACGGCGGCCGAGCTCTATGCCGAGCTCGCGCGCAAGCACGGCTTCGCCGACTCGATGACGCGCTGCAAAGTCGCGATCAACGACGAGCTCGCGGCCTGGGACGTGCGTTTGTCGGCCGGCGACGAGGTGCTGTTCTTCCCGCCGGTCGCGGGCGGTTGAGCGCTTCGCGTCTCGCGATGACCTTCAAGATCACGTCCACTGCGATCGATCCCGTCGAGCTCAAGCGCTCGCTCGAGACCGACTCCGCCGGCGCGTGCGTCACGTTCGAGGGCTGGGTCCGCGATCACAACGACGGCGCCGCCGTCGTCGCGCTCGAGTACGAGGCGCACGTGGGCGATAGCCGAGCAGGAAGGCGCGAAGATCGTCGCCGAGGCGCTCGAGCGCTTCGCGGTGACGGCCGCGCGCTGCGAGCACCGCGTGGGCAAGCTCGCGATCGGCGACTGCGCCGTTTGGGTCGGCGTCACCGCGGCGCATCGCGGCGCCGCGTTCGACGCGTGCCGCTACATCATCGACGAGACCAAGCAGCGCGTGCCGATCTGGAAGAAGGAGCATTACCGCGACGGCCAGTCCGGCTGGGTGAACTGCGCGACGCGCGCCGACGCATCGGCCGCTCCTCCCCGCTAATTCGACGAGCACAAGACGGCCGCCGCGATCGACTCGAGTCGCGACTCCTTCATAGGCGCGCGAGCGTCTCGCCGGCGTATCGACGTCGAACGCGGCTTCGGGCATCGCGACGAGCGTGAGCTTCGGCGTTCCCGCGCAGCAGCGCGCGCGCGCCGACGTCGCCGTCGAGCGCGCGCGCACGCGAGGCCAGAGCGCCGCGGCAGGATCGCGGGCACGCCGGCACGTCCCGCGTAGTGCGCCGCGGCCGGGATGCCGGGCCGGCGCCGCCAAGCGGCGATCAGGCGGCGCAACGCGGCCGCGTCGACGTTCGGTTGGTCGACGAGCAACACGAGCGCGGCGCGCGCCGTGCGCGGCAGCGCGGCGAGGCCGACGCGCAGCGAGCTCGCGAGGCCGTCGCGCCAGCGCGGGTTATAGGCGACGCGCGGCACGGCGCTGCCGCCGGGCGCGCGCGACGCGGAGCGCCGGAGCACGCCGGAGCCTGGCGCTCCGGCGCCGAGCACGACGACGATCGCGGCGCGGCGCCGAGCGCGCCGCGCGCGGCTCGAGCGCGTGCAGCGAGCAGCGGGCCGCGCGCCGCGGCGCACGAGCTGCTTCGGCCGGCCGAGCCGGCTCGAGCCGCCGGCCGCGAGCAACACGCACGCGATCCGCGCGCGCCGCTCGGTGCTGCAGGCTTCGTCATGTTGCGACTATACTCAACGCCGTGTCGAACATCCGCTTAGGTCTCGCCCGCCACGACGAAGCCGCATCGATCGCGAGCATGTCGCGCCATCTGATCGAGAACGGCTTGCCGTGGTCGTGGAACGAGCAGCGGATCCTGCATTGCATGCGCAACCGCGAGTGCATCGTGCTCGCCGCGCGCGATCGGCGGCGGCTCGTCGGCTTCGCGATCATGGAGTTCTACGACGAGCACGCGCACTTGAGCTTGCTCGCGGTGCAGCCCGGCTATCAGCGGCTCGGCGTCGGCCGCCAGCTGGTCGAATGGCTCGAGGCGTCCGCGCGCACGGCCGGCACGTTCAGCCGTGCAGCTCGAGCTGCGCGCGAGCAACGACGGCGCGCGCCGCTTCTACGAGCGTCATCGGTTATCGCGAGGTCGGCCGCAAGCCGGCGTACTACGGCGGCCGCGAGGACGCGCTCCGGATGCTGCACAACCTCGCGGTTGCGCCGAGCTCGCGCGCGGCGTCGCCATGATCGTCGAGCGAGCCGCGCGAGCTCGAGCCGCTCGAGATCGCCGTGCTCACCGTCTCCGACACGCGCGACGAGAAGACGGACAAGTCGGGCGCGCTGCTCGTCGAGCGGCTGCGCGCGGCGGGTCACCGGCTCGCGGAGAAGGCGATCGTGCGCGACGACGTCTACGCGATTCGCGCGATCGTCTCGCGCTGGATCGCGGACGAGAAGGTCGAGGTCATCATCGCGACCGGCGGCACGGGCCTCACGGGCCGCGACGGCACGCCCGAGGCCGTGCGGCCGCTGCTCGACAAGACGATCGAAGGTTTCGGCGAGCTGTTCCGCACGATCTCGTACGAAGAGATCGGGCCGTCGAGCCTCCAGTCGCGCTGCATCGCGGGCGTCGCGAACGCGACCTACGTTTTTTGCCTGCCGGGCTCGTCGAACGCGTGCGCGACGGGCTGGGACAAGCTGATCGCGCCGCAGCTCGACTTCCGCACGCGGCCGTGCAATCTCGCCGAGCTGATTCCGCGCCTGAAGGAATAGCGCCGCGGTCGACCGCTCGCTCGTCGAGCCCTGCGACTAACACCTCCGCGGAGAGATCCCCGCACTGTCTTCGCGCGCCGAGCCCAGCGTGGAGGGATTTCTCGGCGAGTTGTGCCGGTCGCGTGAATCGTGATCGGTGAAAGGGCCGCTCGCAACATCGACGCGTTCACGCGAGAGCCGTCCGAGCCACGCGCGGCTTCCGCGCGAGGAGTGCGGCCGTCGGGCGGTTGCACTATCATTGACGTCGTTTTCGATCCGAGGGGTGGCCCATACCGAGGGCCTGAGAGGTTGGCGGTGTCCAACCAACCCTTTGAACCTGATCCGGTTAGTACCGGCGAAGGGACGGAACCTTCCGATTCCCCCAGCTAGTTTGACGAACCGGGTCTCGCTCGCAGAGGAGATCCGCAGTGCGATTTTTCCACCGTTCCTCGCGCGTCGCGACGTCATTCGCAGCGACGCTCGCCACAGCATGGTCGTGGGCCGTGCTCGCGCAGCAGAGTCACGATGCCGGCTCGTCGTCGACACCGACCCACCCGCCGGCGGCGTCGCAGCCGCAGACACTCGACGAGATCGTCGTCACGGCCGATTTCCGCGACGCCAAGGTCTCGGACCTGCCCGCGAGCGTGAGCGTGATCGACGCCGATCAGCTGCGCGCGACGACGGTCGAGCACTTCGAGGAAGCGATCCGCGAGGTGCCGAACCTGAACCTCTCGGGCGAAGGCTCGCGCGCGCGCTACTTCCAGCTGCGCGGCGTCGGCGAGCTCGAGCAGTACGACGGCGCGCCGAACCCGTCGCTCGGATTCATCGTCGACGACATCGACTTCTCGGGGCTCGGCAGCATCGGCACGCTCTACGACGTCGATCGCGTCGAGGTGCTGCGCGGCCCGCAAGGCACGCGCTACGGCGCGAACGCGCTCGGCGGGCTGATCTACATCCGCTCCGCCGACCCCACGCCCGAGCTTTCCGCCGACTTCAAGGCCGACGGCGGCAGCGACGATCTGCGCGCGCTCGGCGCCGCGGTCGGCGGCCCGCTCGGCGACAAGGCCGGTTTCCGCGTGTCGCTGCACGACTTCCACGAGGACGGCTTCCGGCACAACGTCTTTCTGAACCGCGACGACACGTACGGTCGCGACGAGCTCGGCTTCCACGGCAAAGTCGCTTGGAAGCCGACGCGACCGCGTGTCGGTCGACTTCGCGGGCCTCTATGTCGACGTCGACAACGGCTACGACGCGTGGGCGATCGACAACGGCTTCAACACGTATTCCGACAAGCCCGGCAAGGACGCGCAGCGCTCGACCGCGGGCTCGGTCCGCGTGCAGGCGCAGCTCGACAAGATCGACATCGTGAGCATCACCGGAATCGCCGACACGCACGCGACGTTCAGCTTCGACGCGGACTGGGGCAACGACGCGTACTGGGCGCCGTACACCTACGACTACATCTCGAGCAACGTGCGCGACCGGCGCACGTACAACCAAGAGGTCCGCGTGCTGTCGAAGCCCGGCGCGATCGCGAACGGCCGCGGCGACTGGCTCGTCGGCGTCTATGCGCTCGATCTCGACGAGACGCAACGATCACCTCGACCAAGGCACGTACCGCGATCCGATCTGCGGCCCCGCGTGCGACCTCGATCTCGACGCGCCGGTCACGAGCCACTATGACGCGACCAACGTCGCGGTGTTCGGCCAGGTGCGGCTCGGGCTGACTCAGCGCCTCGACTTCACGGCCGGGCTGCGCGCCGAGCGGCGCGACGCGCACTACGACGACACATCGGCCGTGCGCTTCGATCCGCGCGACGACATGACCGGCGGCGAGCTCGCGCTCTCATGGCGGCTCGCGCCGGGCCGCTCGGCTTACGTCCGGGTCGCGCGCGGCTACAAGGCCGGCGGCTTCAACATCTCGCTCGCGGGCGTCGACTTCAGCACGATCGACAACGCGCAGATCACGCCGAACGAGATCCAGTTCGGGCCCGAGTACCTCACGAGCGTCGAGAGCGGCTATCGGTTCACGTCCGCGAACGGACGCTTGAGCGCCGAGGCCGACGTGTTCTTCGCCTGGCGCACGGACGAGCAGATCAAGATCCCGCTGCAGCTGCAGCTCGGCGATCCGTCGTCGTTCGTGTTCGTGACCGCGAACGCCGAGCGCGCGACGCTATCGGGTGTCGAGGGCACTCTCGATTGGCGCGCGACGCAGCGGCTCGATTTCTCCGCGGCGGTCGGCCTGCTCGACACGAAGATCGAGCATTTCTCGCTGTTCCCGGAGCTCGAAGGCCGCGAGCAGGCGCACGCGCCACCGTACACGTTCTCGCTCGGCGCCGAGTACCGCGTGCCTTCGGGCTGGTTCGGCCGCATCGACGTGAGCGGCATGGGCGCGTTCTTCTATGACTACGGCTACGACATCAAGTCGAAGGCGTACGCGCTCACGAACATCAAGGTCGGCCGCGACTGGCAGCATTGGAGCGCATCGCTCTGGGGCCGCAACGTGCTCGACACGCGTTATTTCGTGCGCGGCTTCTATTTCGGCAACGAGCCGCCGGACTTTCCGAACAAGCTGTACACGCGGCTCGGCGATCCGCGCCAGTACGGCTTCACGCTCAGCTATCGAATGTAGGAGAACGACATGCGTGTCACGGTCGAGATGAGCCTTTATCCGCTCGCGAAAGATGCGCTCGACAGGATCCTGGCCTTCATCGCGGTCGTGCGGGGCGACGAACGGCTCGAGGTCGTCGTGAATCAGATGAGCACGCAAGTGCGCGGCGAGCTCGGCGTCGTGCTCGAGGTGCTGCAGGCCGCGCTCGAGCGGAGCTTCGGCGCCGGCGGCTCGCAGGTGCTCGTCGTGAAGTTCCTGAACGCGGACCTGCCGATCGGCGAGCCGCCGGTGCTCGACTCGCCGCGCGCGGCCCCGCGACGATGAGCGCGTCGACCGGAGGCTAGCCGCCGTGATCGACTCGCTCGCGGCCGCGCTCGCGGCGATGTCGTGGCTCGAGATCGCGTCGGTCGCGTTCGGGCTCGCGTATCTCGTGCTGGCGGTGCGTCAGAACATCGGTCTGCTGGGCCGCCGCGCTGATCAGCACGTTGCTCTCGCTCGCGCTGTTCTACGACGCGCGGCTCTATCCCGAGACGGCACTCCAGGTGTTCTACGCCGCGATGGCCGTCTACGGGTGGTGGCAATGGCGGCACGGCGGCCGCCCCGGCGAACGGCGTCGAGCCGGAGCTGCCGGTCAGCATCTGGCCGCTGCGTTACCACGTGCTCGCGGTGGGCGGCACGCTTGCCGCGGCGCTCGCGCTCGGCACGGTGCTGTCGCGCACGAACGCCGCGTTCCCGTATCTCGACTCGTTCACGAGCGTCGGCGCGGTCATCACGACCTACATGGTCGCGAAGAAGATCCTCGAGAACTGGGTCTACTGGCTCGTGATCGACGGGATCACTCTCTACATCTATTGGCAGCGATCGCTGTATCTCTACGCCGCGCTATTCGTCGTCTACTTGGTGCTCGTCGTCGTCGGTTTCTACCGCTGGCGGCGCGACTGGCACGCGCAAGCAGCGCTCGCCGTCTGATGGACGCGTCGCGCGACGAGTCGGCACGCGCGGCGCTCGGTCGCGTGCTCGGCGCGGATGTCGCGCGCCATGCGACGCTTTGGGCGCTGGAAGGCGGGCTGAAGCGCCGCAGCTATCTCGTCTCCTCCGGCGCCGACCAGTGGGTGCTGCGGTTGCCGGCGCCCGGCGCCGACGCGCTGCTCGACCTCGACACCGAGGCGCGCGTGATGCGCGCGGCGGCCGCGGCCGGTCTTGCGCCGAACGTCGTCGCGGTCGATGCCGCGGCCGGCATCTTGCTCACCGACTACCGCAAGGCGGCGCGCGCCTGGACCGCGACCGACGCGCGCCAGCCCCGCAACGTCGTGCGCGCGGCCGCGCTGCTGCGCGCGCTGCACGCCGTGCGCGTCGAGGCGCCGGCGTTCGCGGCGGAGCGGATCGCGCGAGGCTATGTCGCGGCGCTCGAGCGAGCGAGCGGTGGGGCCGGAAACGCTCGCGCCGCGAGCGGCCCGGGCCTGCGGCCGACGCTCGACGCGAGCGACCGGCGCTGGGTCGACGAGCTGCTTGCGCTCGCGCGGCACTACGATGCGGCGCATCCGCCGACCGCGCTCTGTCACAACGACCTCGTCGCGGCGAACGTGCTCGACGACGGCGAGCTCGTGCTCGTCGACTTCGAGTACGCTGTGCGCGGCGCTCCGATCCTCGACCTCGCGGGCCTCGCGGGGATGAACGACTACGGCGCGCGCGAGCGGCGCGATTTGCTCGCGGCCTACCGCGGCGAAGATCGCTCGGGTATGGCCGAGGCGGAGCTCGACAAGATCGTCCGTCTCGTGCGCCTCATGGCGTACTTCTGGGCACGGCTCGGCGAGCTCCGTGCAATCGAGCCGGACTCGTATCGTGGGCTTGCGGCCCACATCGGCGAGCGATTGAAATAGCCTGTGGTAATCTCGCGCGCCATGGTCACACAACCGCGTGCGCTCACCGTCAACGATCTGATCGACGAGCGACCGCCGAGCGCTTTTCAGATCAACGCGATCGTGCTCTGCGCTTTCGTGATTTTGTTCGACGGGTTCGACACGCAGGCGATGGGCTTCCTCGTGCCGTCGATCGCGGAAGACTTCGGTATTCCGCGCGCGCGTTCGGCCCGGCGCTGTCGGCCGGCCTCTTCGGGCTCATGCTCGGCGCAATGGCGTCCGGTCCGATCGCGGATCGCTGGGGACGCAAGTCGGCCATCATCGTCTCGGTGTTCGTCTTCGGCGTCATGTCGCTGCTAGCGTCGACCGCGCGCTCACTCGATGCGCTCGTCGCTCTGCGCTTTCTAACCGGCCTCGGTCTCGGCGGCGCGATGCCGAACGCCGTGTCGCTCGCGTCCGAGTACGCGCCGAAGCGGCTGCAGCCGATGTTCGTGTCCGCGATCTTCGTGGGCATGGCGGGCGGCGCGCTCGTGGCGAGCGTCGTCGGCGGCACGCTCATGCCGATCTGGGGATGGCGATCGGTGTTCGTCGTCGGCGGTTTGCTGCCGATCGCGCTCGCGCTCGTGCTCCTCAAAGCGCTGCCCGAGTCGCTGCGTTTCCTCGCCATCGTGGGTGCGGATAAGCAGCGGATGTCGGCCATCGTGCGCCGCATCGCGCCGGAGGCAGCCGACGTTCCGCTCGCGCCGCGCCGGCGTCCGAGCGGCGAGCGGGCGTACCGGTCAAGCGCCTCTTCACCGAGGGCCGGGCGGGCGGCACGGTGATGCTCTGGATCCCGTTCTTCATGAACCTGCTGATCATCTATTTCATTTTGAGCTGGTTGCCGAGCCTGCTGCGCGACGCGGGCATGCCGGTTGCCGCGGGCATCACCGCGATCGCCGCGTTCAGCGTCGGCGGAATCGTCGGCACGTTGCTCCAGGGCCCGTTGATGAAGACGTTCGGCGTGTACGCGCCGATGCTCGCGGAGTTCGTGGCGTCGCTCGCGCTCGTCTGGCTCGCAGCGATGATCTTCGCGAACTTCGCGCTCATGATCTTTGTGACGTTCCTGCTCGGGGTCACCGTGCAAGCGGCGCAGGCCGGCCTGAACGTGCTCGCCGCGATGTATTACCCGACGGTGATGCGCTCGACCGGCGTCGGCTGGGCGCTCGGCGTCGGCCGGGTTGGAGCGATCGTGGGGCCACTCATCGGCGGCGCGATGCTCGAGCTGCACTGGACGCCACGCGAAATTTTTCTGGCCGGTGCGATCCCGGCGTTCATCTCCGCGGTGGCCGTTATCGTGAGCGGCCGGTTGCAGGGCAGGGCGAGCCCGTACCGATCGGAGACGCAGCCGGTCACGACCGTGATCCACTGATTCACAGGAAAAACGATATGGCGAACGTCGCTTTCCTCGGTCTCGGCGTGATGGGCTTTCCGATGGCGGGCTGGCTCGCGAAGAAGGGCCACGCCGTCACGGTTTACAACCGCACGCGCGCGAAGTCGGACAAGTGGCGCGAGCAGCACGGCGGCGCCGTCGCCGCGACGCCGGCCGAGGCCGCGCGCGAGCGCCGAGATCGTGTTCAGCTGCGTCGGCGACGATCCCGATCTGCGCGCGATCGCGCTCGGGCGAGGGCGGCGCGATCGCCGCGATGAAGCGCGGTGCGATCTACGTCGACCACACGACCGCCTCGGCGGGGATCGCGCGCGAGATCGACAACTGCGGGTCGCGCGCGCGGCGTCGCGTGCCTCGACGCGCCGGTCTCCGGCGGCCAGGCCGGCGCCGAGAACGGCAAGCTCACGGTCATGGTCGGCGGCGACGCGGCCGCGTTCGCGACGGCGGAGCCCGTGATCCGGCTCCTACTCGCACAACGTGCGTCTGCTCGGGCCCGCGGGCTCCGGCCAGCTCACGAAGATGGTGAATCAGATCGCGATCGCCGGCGTCGTCCAGGGCCTCGCCGAGGCGCTGAACTTCGCACGCAAGGCCGGGCCTCGACGTCGTCGACCGTCGTCGACGTGATCTCGAAGGGCGCGGCGCAGTCGTGGCAGATGGAGAATCGCTGGAAGACGATGAACGACGGCAAGTTCGACTTCGGCTTCGCGGTCGAATGGATGCGCAAGGATTTGCGAATCTGTCTCCAGGAGGCGCGCGCGAACGGCGCCGAGCTGCCGGTCGCGGCACTCGTCGATCAGTTCTACGCCGACGTCGTCGGAATGGGCGGCAAGCGCTGGGACACGTCGAGCCTGATCGCGCGGCTGAATCGGCACGAGAAGAGCTGACGCGCATGTGATCGCCGCGCGGCGACGCGCCGCAAGCTAGGGGGACGATGGACGCGGAGCACGAGAAGCGCTTCGGCGGCATTGAGGCTCGGCTCGCCCGGCTCGAGACGCTGCTGGCCGCGATGGCGACGGGGCGTTCGCCGCAGGCGCGGCCGCCACCGGCGCCACCACCGCCGTCCGAGCCTGGCGTAGGGGTTCGCGGCTCGCCGCAACCGCATCGCGCGGCGGGCGAGGAGCTACGCGATGACTACGCGCTGCGCAACGACGAGCCGCGGCGTGCGCACGAGTGGGATCTTCACGACGAGCCGCGACCCGCGCTCGCGACGAGCATCCTCGGCTGGGGCGGCGCGCTAGCTCTCGTGCTCGCCGCGGCCTATTTGATCCGGCTCGCGATCGACACGGGCTGGCTCACGCCGCTGCGGCAGGTCGGCCTCGCGGCGATGGCGGGCCTCGTGCTGATCGGCGCGGGGCTCGCGCTGCGCGGCGTCAATCGCGCGTACGCGGGGCTCCTGCCCGCCGCCGGCATCGTCGTTCTGTTCCTGTCGGTCTACGGCGGGCATCTCTATTACGGTTTCCTCGGCGCTCCGCCGGCCGCGGTCGCCGTCGTCGGCATCTGTGTGGTGTCGCTGTGGCTCTGCCGTGTCTTCGAGAGCGATCTCTACGCCCTGTTCGCCGTCGCGGGCTCGTATTCCGCGCCGTTCCTGTTGACGACGTTGCGCGGCTCGCCGATGGACCTCGTGATCTATTTCTCGGCGTGGAACGTCGTCTTCAGCGCGTTCGCGATTTGGCAGGGCCGGCGGCTCGTCTATCTGCTCGCGCTCTATCTCGCGCTGGTCAGCTTCGACCTTCTCGCGAGCGACCTCACGCACAGCGACTGGCTCGTCGCGGTCGCGTTCCAGACGGTGCAGCTCGCGATCTTCGGCGTCGCGACCGTCGCGTTGTCGATCCGTCACGCGCGGCCGCTCGACGACGCCGCGGCGTTCGCGCATCTGCCGCCGCTGCTGCTGTTCTACTTCCTCCAGTATGCGCAGCTCGCGCGGCACCTCCCCGCGATTGCGCCGTGGATCGCCGTCGCGAGCCTCGCGGCAGTGGCGCTCCTGTACGCCGTCGCACGAGTGGCGCTGAAGCGTCCGTTGCCGGGCGGCGAATTCCTGTTGTGGGCCTATGTCGCCGTGGTCTTGGGACACGCGGGCTATATCGAGCTGGTGCCGAAGGCGTGGGGGCCATGGGTCGCCCTCGGTCTCGTTCCGATCTTCGCGGCCGCGAGCGTGCGGTTCCAGCTGAAGCTCGAGCGAGCATGGCCCGTGTGGTGCGCGGTTGCAGCGATCTTCGCCGTGAATTACCTGCGGATCGCGTTCGACACCGACGTCGCCCTCGTACAAGGGAAGACGGCGCTCGCGCTCGCGTACGCGCTGCTGCTCTACGCGGGCTACGCGTTCCTCCACGGCCGGGACAAGGACGGTGGGATCAAGTTGCTGCTGCTCTACGCGGGGCACGTGAGTGCCATGGCGGCGGCGCTGCACTTCTTCGCGGTGCTGATCGTCCAATCGGCGGCCTGGGGCTTCCTCGCGCTCGCGTGTCTCGGGGTCTCGCTCGCGCGGCACGACCGGCTGCTCGGGCAATCCTCGCTGCTCGTGTTTGCCGCGACGGCGGGCAAGGTGCTGCTCTATGATCTCAGCGGAGCTCCGCCGGTCGCCCGAATCGTGAGCCTAGTCGTCCTCGGCGTGACGTTCTATTTCGGTGGGCTGCTCTACCAGAAGATGCTCGGAGCCGAACCATGAAACCGATCCTCGCTGACTTGCTGCAGCTGCTCGAGCTCGAGCGCATCGAAGACAACATCTTCCGCGGCGAGAGCCGCGACATCGGTGGCGAGCGCGTGTTCGGCGGGCAGGTGCTCGGCCAAGCGCTCACGGCCGCGAGCTACACGGCCGGCTTGCGCCAGGTGCATTCGCTGCACGCGTATTTCCTGTTGCCCGGCGACGTGAACGCGCCGATCGTGTACGAAGTGGACATCGCGCGCGACGGCAAGAGCTTCAGCACGCGGCGCGTCGTCGCGATTCAGCACGGCCGGCCGATCTTCAACATGGCCGCGTCGTTTCAGGTGCCGGAGGAGGGGCTCGACCACGCGGACCCGATGCCGGACGTGCCGGGCCCCGAAGGGCTTCCCGATGTCCGCGAGCTGTCACGCGAGCTCTTCGACAAGGTGCCCGACAAAGCGCGTCGATTCCTGATGCACGTACGGCCGTTCGAGTTTCGGCTCGTCGAGCCTGTATCAGGTCACGCCGCCAATCGTCGCCGAGCCGCGCCGGCATCTGTGGATCAAGACGATCGGACCGCTCCCCGATAGCGCAGACTTGCATCGCAACGTCCTCGCTTACGTCTCCGACTATTCGCTTCTCGCTACGGCGATGCGGCCGCACGGCGTCGACTTCACCTCGGGCAACCTGCAGCTCGCGACGCTCGACCACGCGATGTGGTTCCACCGGCCGTGCCGCGTCGACGACTGGCTGCTCTACGCGATCGACAGCCCGAGCGCGTCGGGCGGCCGTGGCTTCGCGTTCGGTCGATTCTTCACGCGCGACGGCAAGCTCGTCGCGTCGACGGCGCAGGAGGGCGTGGTGCGAGTCTGGAAGGATCGCCCCGTCGGCTAAACCCCGTCGGCTAGCGCTCGGCGTGATCGAGGATGCCGAGCGCACAGCGGCGTCAGCGCGGCGGCACGACTGCGGCGAGCTCCCGGCGGTAGCGCTGGCCCTGCGCGACGTAGTGCGCGGCGCTCTCCTCGAGCATGCGCCGCTCCGGATCCGTGAGCGCGCGGGCCCGCCGCGCCGGCGCGCCGATGATCAGCGAGCCGTCCGGGAACTCCTTGCGCTCGGTGATCAGCGCGCCCGCGCCGACGAGGCAATAGTTGCCGATCTTCGCGTGGCTCAGGATCGTCGCGCCGATGCCGATCAGCGTGAAGTCGCCGACCGTGCAGCCGTGCACGACGGCCGAGTGGCCGATCGTGACGTCGTGGCCGACGTTCACGGGCGCGTCGGAGTCGATATGGATCACCGCGTTGTCCTGCACGTTGCTGCGGTCGCCGACGCGGATGTCGTTGCTGTCGCCGCGCAGCACGGCGCCGAACCAGACGCTCGCGTCGCGGCCGAGGTACACGCGGCCGATCACGGCCGCGCTCGGCGCGACGAAGAACTCGTCGCCGACGGTTTGCACGCGATGCTGGCCGAGCTCGTAGATCACGTCGGCTACTTCTTCGCGTTGGCTTGGTTCGCGACGGCCTGCGCCGCGGCCGCGATCGCGGCCGCGTCGCCGAGATACTCGGCGCGCGTCGGCGCGAGGCGCGCGTCGAGCTCGTAGAGCCGCGGCACGCCGGTCGGAATGTTGAGCTCGGTGATCTCGTCGTCGGAGATGCCCTCGAGCATCTTCACGAGCGCGCGCAGGCTATTGCCGTGCGCCGCGACGAGCACGTTGCGGCCGCGCAGGAGCTCGGGCGCGATGCGCTCCTCCCAGTACGGCAGCACGCGCGCGAGCGTGGTCTTCAGCGACTCGGTGGCGGGCAGCACGGACGGCGGGAGCCCGCGTAACGCGGGTCGTGGCTCGGATGGCGCTCGTCGCTCTCGGTCGAGCGGCGGCGGCGGAATGTCGTAGCTGCGGCGCCAGATCTTCACTTGGTCCGCGCCGTGCTTCGCGGCGGTCTGTGCCTTGTCGAGGCCTTGCAGCGCGCCGTAGCTGCGCTCGTTCAGGCGCCAGTGGTTCTCGACCGGGATCCACATGAGCTGCATCTCGTCGAGGATCAGCCAGAGCGTGCGGATCGCGCGCACGAGCACGGACGTGAACGCGATGTCGAACGTGAGCCCGGCGTCCGCGAGCGTGCGGCCGGCCGTGCTGCGCCTCCTCGCGGCCCTGCGCCGTGAGGTCGACGTCGGTCCAGCCGGTGAAGAGGTTCTTCTGGTTCCAGTCGCTCTGTCCATGCCGGACGAGCACGAGTTGGCCGGGCGAGGGCCGCGTTCTGTTTTCGTCATGGCGCGCCATTGTTCAGGAGTTCGGCGTCGAGATCAACCGGCGCGGTCGCGCGGTGGACGCGCGCTGAGGCGGCTAACGCGAGCCGTGCTCGACCTCTTTGAGCGCGACCGACAGCGTCGCGAAGTCCACGGCCCCGTCATCTGCATGTCGTCGAGGCCGCGCTGCACGCGCGCGATCTCGTCGCGGCGCTTGTCGAGCCACGCGGCGAGCGCCGCGTCGCTCGCGGCCGACGCGCCGCGGGCGCGCAGCGCGCTGCGCAGCAGCGAGCGCTGCTCCTTGCGCGAGCGTCTCGCGCAGCGTCGCGCGCGCCATCGCGCGCCAGCGGCCGTCGACCTTGAGCGCCTCGATTTGGTCGCGCACGATGTCGAGACGCAGCTCGTGCGCGAGCGCGAAGTAGAGACGCGCCGACTTCGGGCACCGGCAGGCGAAACTCGCGCGCGAGCTCGATGATGTCGAACGATCTGCGTCGCGAGCGCTGAGCGCCGCGATCCGCTGCGCGATCGGCGGCGGCAGGCCCGCGGCCTCGAGCTGCTGCGTGTCCGTCGCATAGCGCTCCGCGCTGCGGCTCGCGACGATCGACGGCAGCGCCGTCGAACGCGCTCGACGACGCCCTGCCGGAAGCGCATCACCATCGGCTCGATGTCGAGCTGCTGCGGGTAGTTCTGGAGCAGCCAGTACACCGCGCGGCGCACCATCCGGCTGATCTGGAAGATGCGTCGTACTGCACCTTCGCCTCGACCTTGTGGTCGAGCGCCTCGATCTCGCGCCAGAGCCGGCGCACGCCGAACACCTCGCGCACGATCGCGTACGCGCGCGCGACCTGCGCGACGCTCGCGCCGGTCTCTTCCTCCGCGCGCAGCACGAAGAACGGCCCCATCCGGTTGATCATGCTGCCGCCGATCAGCATCGCGATGATCTCGCGGCGCAGCGGGTGCTGCTTGGATCTGCGGCTTGAAGCGGCTCGGCGAGCTCGTGCGGGAAGTAGAGCTCGAGCTCGCTCGGCGAGGAACGGATCCTCGGGAATGTCGGTCTGCACGAGGCTGCCATGCAGCTCGATCTTCGAGTAGCTCAGGATGATCGCGAGCTCCGGGCGCGTGAGGCCGCGTCCCGACGCGCGGCGCTCCTCGATCTGCTCGTCGGCTCGGCAGGAACTCGAGCGCGCGGTCGAGCAGGCCGCGCGCCTCGAGCACGCGGATCAAACGCGCGTGCTCGCCGAGCCGCTCGGCCGCGCGCGAGTCCATCATCGACAGCGCCTGCGTCTGCGCGTAGTTGTTGCCGAGCACGAGCGCCGCGATCTGCTCCGTCATCTCGGCGAGCAGCGCGTTGCGCTGCGCGCGCGGCAGCTTCTTCTGCGCGGATCGCGTCCTCGAGCAGGATCTTGATGTTGACCTCGCGGTCGGAGCAGTCGACGCCGCCCGAGTTGTCGATGAAGTCGGTGTTGATCTTGCCGCCGCGCTGCGCGTACTCGATGCGGCCGCGCTGCGTGAAGCCGAGATTGCCGCCCTCGGCGACGACGCGGCAGCGCAGCTCGCTGCCGTTCACGCGCACGGCGTCGTTGCGCGGGATCGCCCGCGTCGAGATGCGACTCGGCGCTCGCCTTCACGTACGTGCCGATGCCGCCGTTCCAGAGCAGATCGACGCGCGCGCGCATGCACCGCGCGGATCAGCTCGAGCGGCGTCACCGTCGCGCTCGGCAGAGTCCGAGGACGGCCTGCGCGCTTCGGGTGCAGCTCGATCGACTTCGCCTGCCGCGAGTAGACGCCGCCGCCCTCGGACAGCGCGCCGCGGTCGTAGTCGTCCCAGCTAGAGCGCGGCAGCTCGAACAAGCGCCGGCGCTCGGCGATGCCTTTCGCGGGGTCGGGGCTCGGGTCGACGAAGATGTGCCGATGATCGAACGCGGCGACGAGCTTCATGTGCGGCGACAGCAGCAGCCCGTTGCCGAACACGTCGCCGCTCATGTCGCCGATGCCGACGATCGTGAAGTCTTCCTTCGCCGGGTCGACGCCGAGCTCGCGGAAGTGGCGCTTCACGGCCTCCCACGCGCCGCGCGCCGTGATCGCGATCTTCTTGTGGTCGTAGCCCGCCGAGCCGCCCGAAGCGAACGCGTCGCCGAGCCAGAACGAGTACTCGGCCGACAGCGCGTTCGCGATGTCGGAGAACGTCGCGGTGCCCTTGTCGGCGGCGACGACGAGGTACGGGATCGTCGTCGTCCTTGCGCAGGACGCGCTGCGGCGGCACGACCTTCGCCGTCGACGATGTTGTCGGTGATGTCGAGCAGCCCGCGGATGAACGTCTGATAGCACGCGACGACCTCGCGCTGCATCGCGTCGCGGTCGCCCGCTGGCAGCGCCTTGCAGACGAAGCCGCCCTTCGCGCCGTTCGGCACGATCACGGTGTTCTTCACCTGCTGCGCCTTCATCAGGCCGAGCACCTCGGTGCGGAAGTCCTCGCGCCGATCGGACCAGCGGATGCCGCCGCGCGCGACCTTCGACGCGCGCAGGTGCACGGCCTCGACGCGCTGCGAGTAGACGAAGATCTCGAACTTCGGCCTCGGCTTCGGAAGATCGGGCAGCGCGTGCGGATCGAGCTTGAAGGAGATGTACGGCTTCGTGACCGCCGTCCGCGGCGCGCTGGTAGTAGTTCGTGCGCAGCAGCGCGCCGACGACGGCGCCGTAGGTGCGCAGGATCCGGTCGTCGTCGAGGTTCTGCGCGCGATCGAGCTCGCGCTTGAGCGCGTCGTCGCTCGCCGCGAGCTCGCTCGCGCGCTCCTCGTCCGGTCGGTCGACGTCGAACGACGCCTCGAACTTGTCGATCAGCGCGCGGCAATAGCGCGGGATAGCGCGCGAGCACGGCCTGCATGTACGCCTGGCTGTAGCCGATCCGCGTCTGCAGCACGTACTTGCAGAACGCGCGCAGCAGCGTCGCCTCGCGCCAGTCGAAGCCCGCGCTCACGACGAAGCTGTTGAAGCCGTCGTTCTCCGCGTCGCCGCGCAGCACGGCCGCGAAGCACTCCTTGAAGCGCGCGCCGAGCGCGTCCGGGTCGAGCGGCCGTCTTGCCGGTCGTCTCGAGCTCGAAGTCCTGGATCCAGAGCGGCTCGCCGTCGCGGCGCAGCGGATAGACGCGCTCGCTCGAGACACGCGAAGCCCCAAGTTCTCGAGGATCGGCAGCGCGACGTAGAGCGGGATCGGCTCGCCGCCGCTTGAACGTCGTGAGCCGCAGGCGCTCGGGCGTCGCGCCGCTGCGCGCGAGCGTGATCTCGAGATCGCGCGCCCGTCTCGTCGAGCCGCGCGAGCTGCTGCACGTCGTGCGCGACGCGCGCGCCGCTCGCACTCGTCTTGATAGGCCGCGGAGAATTGCTCCGCGTAGCGATGCAGCAGGTCGAGCGCGCGCTCTTCGGGCAGCTCCGCGAGCAGCGCCTCGCGCAGCGCGGTCTTGCCAAGTTCGCACCGTGTCCTCGAGCTCGCGCTCGAGCGCGGCGACGTCGGGCTCCGCGCTGCTCGCCGGCCGACGTCCGCACCGTGACCGCGAGCCGCGCAAGCGCCGACTCCGAGATCGCGATCTCGCTCTCGACGGCGCTGCCGCTGAGGCCCGTCGAGCAGCACGTTCTCGATCGCGCGCCGCGCGCGCTCGTTGTACTGATCGCGCGGCAGGTACACGAGGCACGAGTAGTAGCGGCCGAACGTCTCGCGCCGGCAGAACAGCTTGAGCTTGTGGCGCTGCTCGAGAGCGAGGACGCCGAAGCTGATCGTGCGCAGCTCTTCGAGCGAGGCTTGAAACAGGTCGTCGCGCGGCAGCGTGTCGAGGATGTGCTGCAGCGACTTGCCGCGATGGCCGCGCGCGTCGAGGCCGGACTCGCTCATGATCGTCGCGATCTTCATCCGCAGCAGCGGGATCGTGCGCGGGCTCTGGTAGTAGGCGCTCGACGTGAACAGCCCGAGGAAACGGCGCTCGGCGCGCGGCTGCCGCTGCCGTCGAACACCTTGATGCCGACATGATCGAGCATCGCGGGCCGGTGGACCGTCGAGCGCTCGTTCGACTTCGTGATCACGAGCGGTGTGGGCGAGCGCGCTTCCGCGCGCGCGTTGCCCGTGAGCCGCACGATCGCGTCGGCGTGCTCGGCTCGCAGCAGGCCGAGGCCGGTGCTCATGCGCGGCGCGAGCGTGTCGTACGCCTCGCCGTCCGCGAGCTCGTACTCGCGGTAGCCGAGCAGCGTGAAATGATCGCGTGCGAGCCACTCGAGGAACGCGCTCGATTCGGCTTTGAGGTCGTCGGGCAGTCCCGGCGTCGCGCGCAGCTCGGCCGCGCCATGCCGGAGGCGCTCGAGCATCTTCGGCCAGTCCTCGACGGCCGCGCGCACGTCGTGCAGCGTCGCGGCGAGAGCAGCTTCGGTGGCCGCGAGCAGCGCCGCGTCGGTCTCGCGCACCACCTCGAAGTGGATGAACGACTCGATCTTGCCGTCGCCCGTCTCGACTCCGGTGAGCTCTCCGCGCTCCGAGCGCGCGACGCGCAGCTGCGGATGGAGCGTGACCAAGATCGGGTGGCCGATGCGCGTGAGAGTCGTCTCGAGCGAGTCGACGAGGAACGGCATGTCGTCGTTTGCGGTTTCGATGATCGTGTGCTTCGACGTCCAGCCGTCGCGCTCCTCGGTCGCGTTGAAGACGCGTACGAGCGCGGTGCCGGGCGCGCGTCGAAGCGCCCACTGAAGATGCGCGAGCGCTGCGGCGGCGAGCGTCTCGGGCTCGTCGGCGAGCTCGTCATCGTCGGCCTGTGCGTAGTAGCGGCGCAGATACGCGTCGCGGTCGGCGGGAACATCGGCCTTCAAACGCTTCGCTGCCGCGCAGATCGCGTCGAGCCGGCGCTCGCGAGACCGCGGCTCGTCGACGATGGGTGCACTTGTCATCGAAGGGTAGCCCCGAAAAAGCCGCGCCTATCTTGACGGAATGAGGAATCTTGGGCCAGAGACTCGCGCCTCGCTCACGCCGCAGTTGGCGACCGGGTTATAGTCGTTCGATGCGCACGAGGCGCGACCAGGCCGAGGAACAGAAGAAAATGACACGAAAACCGGGCCCACAAGTCGATCAGGACAAGCCGTCGACGGAAGCGGCCTCCGCAGCGGGCAGCCACGTTCGCTACGAGACCTATCTGCAGCTCGACAAGCTGCTGAGCGCGCAGCAGCCGATCAGCGCGGCGCCCGAGCACGACGAGCTCCTGTTCATCATTCAGCATCAGGTCGCGGAGCTGTGGTTCAAGCTCGATGCTGCACGAGGTCGACGCGGCGATCCAATTCCTGCGCCAAGACGAGTTGCCGCGCTGCATCAAGGTCCTGAACCGCGTGAAGCAGGTTCAGCATCAGCTCATCAATCAGTGGTCGGTGCTCGCCACGCTCACGCCGACGGAATACTCCGCGTTTCGAGACGCGCTCGGCTCGGCGTCGGGATTTCAGTCGCCGCAATACCGCCTGCTGGAGTTCAAGCTCGGCAACAAGGACCGCGCGCTCCTGTCGCGCTTCAGCCATCACCTCGAGTACTACCGCGCGCTCAAGCACGCGCTCGAGCAGCCGAGCCTGTACGACGAGTTTCTGCGCTATCTCTATCGCGTCGGCCACCGCGTGCCAGCGGAGCGCGTCGATCGCGATTGGACGGAGCCGTACCAGCATCACCCCGGCGTCGTCGAGGTGCTCAAGATCATCTACGAGCATCCCGATCAGTACTGGGCGGCCTACGAGGTGTCCGAGCGGTTCGTCGACATCGAGATCAACTTCCAGTCCTGGCGCTTCCATCACATGAAGACGGTGGAGCGCATCATCGGCTCGAAGAGCGGCACGGGCGGGACGTCGGGCGTGAAGTTCTTGGAGCAGCGCGCTCGACATCGTGTTCTTCCCCGAGCTGATCGAGGTTCGGTCGAAGATCGGTTGAGCCGCCGAGCCGACGCGTCGATCGAGTCGGTAGACGGCGGCCGGCTCCCGTACTTCAGCGCGCGAGTCTCGGCGTCGGTCGCCGCCCATCCCTCCGCGGAGGGATTTTGCCCCGTCGCGGTGCGAAATCCCTCAGCTGAGGGACCATTCGCTGCCAGCGATACGCCGGGCATGTCGTCGATCATGTCTTCCGGCCGATAGCCGCCACGCGGAATCACGCGCCCGTCGGCGCGCCTGAAGTAGATCGCGCCGTCCTGATCGCGGTCGATACTGAAGCCGCCCTCGTGCAGCAGCCGGTGGTGATAGGTGCACAGCAGCGTGAGGTTCTCGAGGTTCGTCGCCCCGCCGTTCGCCCAATGGTGAATGTGATGGCCATGGACGAAGCGCTTCTTGCCGCACCCCGGGAACGTGCAGCCGCGATCGCGCGACCAGAGCGCGCGCCGGAGCGGCGTCGACACTGTGCGCTGCTTGCGCCCGACGTCGAGCGGCGTGCCGTGTTCGTCCTCGATAATCGTGATCAAGCTCCCGTCGCAGGTGAGGCGCTTGATCGTTTCGAGCGGCAGGTCGGAGCGGCCGGTCCCTCCGTGGAGGGTTGTGGCATCGATATGGAGGACGACTTGGTGGTGATCCTCGACGGAGCCCGCGTGATCCCCGGTTCGCCCGCCCCCCAGATACGTCTTGGCGATCGCCACGAGCGCATCGGCCTGCTGCGCTGGCCATCCGTTGCCGGCGAGCTCGCGATCGGCCGCGAATTCGATGCCGGCGGCGACATCGCCGGCCGCGACGGCGTTCGTCGAGCGCGTGCACGACGACTTCTCCGTCCTCGACTGGTAGCTCGACGCGGATCGAGAGCGTGCCGCGTGCGCGGATTGCGGCTCACGGTCAGCGAGCGGCGCTCCCACGCGCGGCGCGCGACGTCCGTCGACTCCGGCGCGACGTTGCGCATCTGCCGGCAGCGCTCCTCGACCTGCTCGGCGGTCGCGTCGAGCGCGTACGCGAGCAAGAGATCCTCGTTCCCCGCATCCGCGGCGCGCGTGACCGCGCGCACTTTCGAATACGACAGACGCCCGTCGGCGAACGCGGCCGAGATCACCGGCAACTCGCGCAGCGCGTGCGCGGTGCGCAGCTTCTCGCGCGCCGTCGAAAGGGTCATCCCGCAGCGCCACGCGAGCCACTCGGCGCAGCTGCGCAGGCTCCACTTCGCGAAGCCGTAGCGGTCGTCGAAGTCGCGCACGAGCATCAGGAAGCGATAGGTCTCGGCGTCGAGCTCACGAGCGAGGCAGCAGATCGCGACGTCGAGCTCCTCGATCGATCGGTCAGGGATCTTGGCAGTGCGCTGCGTGGGGATAGGGGTCATATGAAGCTCCTCATTCGGCCGCTTGTGTAGCTGGTATTATATCCAGCACAATTACGATTTCAACAGTATTTTCAGACGGTTAAGAGCATATCGTCGGCGCGCCCGACCATATCGGGCGTGGGAGCGGCTCTATCCTGGCTTTAGGCTTTGATGGTTGACCGCGTCTTGTTTCTGCGAAAATCGGATGACCGGTCAGGGCCAGTGAACGACGGACTGATCGCCGTTCCTCACCGCGGAGAATGGGTTCTGCTCCGGTCGTTTGCAGCCCTCAACAATCCATGGCAATGCGAACGTCCCTTGGAGGCTAATGGTCGTGCCTCACAAGACTCTCAGTCGCGCCCATGTCTGCGAATTGCTCGGCGCCGCGGGATTCCGTTGCCGACCGTCCGAGGTTCAGATCGAGGCACGTGAAGAACGGTGGCTCGTGCGCCTTCCTGGCCAACGTCTGGCGTGGTTCGCTGCCTCTTCGAGTGGTCTTCTACGGCTACGCGCCGAGCGTCGCGTGCTGCGTCTTCTCGAAGCACGTTGTTCCTTTGGTGCTCCGCGAGTGCTATTCGCAAGCCGAGACGAGGAATTCGATGTTCGGACGATGGTCCCCGGAACAGTCGATCCGTGGGCGGTCTTCGCCGAAGTCCGAGACGATAGTAGGCGCGCCACCCAACTGGGCACTGCAATAGGCGCGATCCTTGCCGAGCAACATTCCCGAATCAGCGCCAGCGATGTCGCCGAATGGCTCCCCGCGACTCCGTCCTGGCCGGAACCGCGAGACTGGATTAGCGAACGCCTCCCCAGCGTGGTGGATGACGCCGAGCTGATCGCACGCGCTGGTTACGTCATGGAAGCGTACGAAGGTGTGTCGCCAGAGGAGGGCGATCGCGCTTTGGTGCATACAGACGTCGGTTTCCACAACATGGGAATCGATCCAAATTCGCTAGCTGTCCATGGAGTCTTCGACTACGACGGGGCCGCTTGGGCCGATCGCCACCACGATTTCCGTTATCTAGTATTCGACCTCGATCGGTACGAAATGCTAGACGCAGCGACTGCAGTCTACGAAGCGGTCGTCGGTTGCTCCATCCGGCGTGACCGCGTTCTCCTGTACAACGCGGCTTGCGCTATCAGCTATTTGGCGTACCGAGCCGGCACTGAGCCGGAGGAGCGCTCGTGCGGTAGGACCTTGGCGGAAGACCTGCGGTGGTCGAAGCATGCGATCGCAAGGGCGCTAGCCCCATATGTTTGAGTTGGAAGCAGGAGCCATCCACACGCAGTCGTCACGCTTGATGCGGTGATGCCAAGTAATCGTGGCTCTGCATTTCGATGAGGCGACTGCGCGTGCGTTGGAAGTCGTGGCGCAGTTTCTCCCCCGCGTAGAGTTCGGCGATGGGTACGGCCGCCGACAGGATCAGCTTCACGCGCCGGTCGTAGAACTCGTCGACGAGCGCGATGAACCGGCGCGCTTGGTTCTCGAGCAGCGCGTCGAAGCGCGGCACATTCGACACGAGCACGGTCTGATACAGGCGCGAGAGCTCGATGTAGTCGTCCTGGCTCCGCGGGCCGTCGCAGACCGCGGCGAAGTCGAACCAGATCACGCCGTCGGCTGCGCGCAGGTAGCCGATCGGCCGACCGAGAACCTCGAGCGTGCCGCCGTGATCGCCCTCGTCGGGCGCGATCGCGTCGAAGCACTCGGTGAGATGCGCGTCGGCCGCCGGCCCGTTCGGCGTCTGGTAGACGTCGGCGCGCTCGAGCACGCGCAGCCGATAGTCGATCGCGCCGTCGACGTGCAGGATCTCGGCAGTGCTTGCGCAGCAACGCGATCGTCGGCACGAAACGCTGCCGTTGCAACCCGTCCCGATAGAGGTGTCCCGGCTCGATGTTCGACGTCGCGGCGAGCGTCACGCCGCGCGCGAACAGCGCCGCGAACAGCGTGCCGAGAATCATCGCGTCGGCGATGTCGTTGACCGCGAGCTCGTCGAAGCAGATCACGCGCGCCTGCGCCGCGATCCTGTCCGCGACGAGCTCGAGCGGATTCTCGCGGTCGCGGAGCGCCTTCAGGTGCTCGTGCACGTCGGCCATGAAGCGGTGGAAGTGACGGCGGAGCTTGTCGTCGAACGGCAGTGCGCCGTAGAAGAGATCCATCAGGAACGTCTTGCCGCGCCCCACGCTGCCCCAGAGGTAGAGCCCGCGCACCGGCGCGATGGCCGCCGGCCGAACACGCGCGCGACTCCGCGCCGCCAACCGCGCGGCGGCTCGCCGGCCCGCGCGTAGCTCGTCGTACAGCCGCTGCAGCGCGGCGACCGCCTTCTCTTGCGCCGCGTCGGCGCGCGAGCGCGCCGCTCGCGACTTTCGCGCGATAGATCTCGAGCGGGCCCGTCATTCGGCGAGCTCGACCCGATCGCGGAACTGATCGAGCGCGGCGGGGTTCGCGAGCGCCTCGACGATTCACGACGTCGCGCCCGTGGATCACGTCGCGCACCGCGAGCTCGACGACCTTGCCGTTCATCGTGCGCGGGATGTCGGTGACGACGAGGATCTTCGCGGGCACGTGCCGCGGGCTCGCTTTCGCGCGGATCGCGTCGCGAATCTTCTTCTCGAGCGCGGCGTCGAGCGTGCGGTCCGGCTGGAGCTTCACGAACAGCACGACGCGCGTGTCGCCTCGCCAGTCCTGGCCGACGACGACGCTCTCCGCGATCTCCGTCGAGCTGCTCGACGATCCGATAGATCTCCGCCGTGCCGATCCGCACGCCGCCGGGATTCAGCACCGCGTCCGAGCGGCCGTAGATCACGAGGCCGTCGTGCTCGGTGAGCTCCGCGTAGTCGCCGTGACACCAGACGTTCGGGAAGCGCGCGAAGTACGCCTTGTGATAGAGGCGCCCGTCCGGGTCGTTCCAGAAGCCGACCGGCATCGACGGGAACGGCGCGGTGCAGACGAGCTCGCCTTTCGCGCCGCGCAGCGAGCGGCCTTGCGCGTCGAAGATCTCGACCTTCATCCCGAGCCCGCGGCACTGGAGCTCGCCGCGATAGACGGGCAGGAGCGGATTGCCGAGCGCGAAGCACGAGATCAGATCCGTGCCGCCCGACATCGAGCAGAGCTGCACGTCGGGCTTGATGCTCCGGTACACGAAATCGAAGCTCGACGGCGCGAGCGGCGAGCCCGTCGAGAGCACGCGTGCGCAGCGCGCCGAGCTCGAACTCGGCGTGCGGCTCGTAGCCGGACTTCTCGAGCGCAGCGAGATAGCGCGCGCTCGTGCCGAACACCGCGATCCGCTCGCGCTCGGCGAGCCGCCAGAGCACGCCGGGATCGGGATGCAGCGGCGCGCCGTCGTAGAGCACGATCGTCGCGCCCGACGCGAGCGCCGAAACGAGCCAGTTCCACATCATCCAGCCCGTCGTCGTGAAGTAGAACACGACGTCGCCCGCCCGGATGTCCGTGTGCAGCACGTGCTCCTTGCGATGCTGGAGCAGCGTGCCGCCTGCGCCGTGCACGATGCATTTCGGCACGCCGGTGGTGCCGGAGGAATAGAGAATGTAGAGCGGATGCGCGAACGGCACGGCCTCGGGCTCGAGCTTCGCGCTCGCGATCGACCAGGTCGGCGAACAGCATTCCGTTCGGCAAGCCGCGCAGCTCCGGCGTCGCCGTCGCGATACGGGATCACGACGATCGCGCGCAGCTCGGGAAGCCGCGCGGCGATCGCGCGGACGAGCGGCAGCGAGTCGATGCTCTTGCCGTCGTAGAAATAGCCGTCCGTCGCGAACAGCACCTTCGGCGCGATCTGCCCGAAGCGATCGAGCACCGCGTCCGCGCCGAAGTCCGGAGAGCACGACGACCAGACCGCGCCGAGGCTCGCGGCCGCGAGCATCGCGACGACGGCCTCGGGCCGATTCGCGACGAACCCCGCGACGCGGTCGCCGCGGCCGACGCCGAGCGCGCGGAGTCCGGCCGCGACGCCCGCGACCTGGCTCGCGAGCTCGCGCCCAGGTGAGCTCGCTGCGCTCGCCGCGCTCGTTCGCGAACACGATCGCGGTGCCCGTTGCGATGCGGCTGCAGCAGATTCGCGGTGAAGCTCAGCGTCGCGCCTTCGAACCAGCGCGCGCCCGGCATCTTGTCGCCGTCCAGGAGCACGGACGTGTAGTCCGCGCTCGAGCGGATGCCGCAAAACTTCCAGACGGCTTCCCAAAACTCGGCCGGTTTCGCGATGCTCCAGTCGTAGAGCGACGCGTAGTCGGCGTCGCGGCAGGCGAGAGCGCTGTGCGGCGATGAAGCGCTGCAGATTGCTCTCGGCGACGCGCTGCGGCGACGGTTTCCAGATCGGTTCGGTCACGGGGCGCGATGTTACAATGCGGCTCCGCTTCGCGTCCGCCCGCAGGTTCTCAGTTCGTGTCGCGCGAGACTCTCGAGTTCGACGTCGTGATCGTCGGCGCGGGGCCCGCGGGTCTTGCGGCCGCGTGCCGGCTTGGTCAGCTCGCTCGCTCGGAAAACCGCGAGCCATCCGTTTGCGTCGTCGAGAAAGGGCGCGGCGGTCGGCGCCCATATCGTCTCGGGCGCCGTGTTCGAGCCGCGCGCGCTCGCGGAGCTTTTTCCCGACTACGTCGAGCGCGGCGCGCCGCTCGGCGCGCCGGTCGCGACCGAGCGCCTCGATTGGCTGCGCAGCGCGAGCTCCGGGCTCGCCGTGCCCGGGCCGCTCGTGCCGCGCCTGCTGCGCAACCACGGCAACCGGATCTTGAGCCTCGGCGATCTTTGCGTCTGGCTCGGCGCGCAGGCCGAGGCGCTCGGCGTCAGCGTGCTGCCGGGCTTCGCGGCGGCGGACCTCTTGATCGAGGACGGCCGCGTGGCGGGCGTGGTCACCGGGCGACTTCGGCGTCGCGCGCGACGGCTCGCACAAGCCCGGTTTCCAGCCGGGGCACGAGCTTCGCGCGCGCTGCGTCGTGCTCGCGGAGGGATGCCGCGGCCATCTCGGCCGGCGCCTCGAGCAGCGTTTCGCGCTGCGCGCCGGACGCGGACCCGCAGCACTTTGGGCTCGGCTTCAAGGAGATCTGGGAGATCGATCCGACGTTGCACCGGCCGGGCGAAGTCGTGCACACGTTCGGCTGGCCGCTCGACGACGCGACCGAGGGCGGCGGATTCCTCTACCACGCGGCCGAGCCGCGCGTGTACTCGGCTTCATCGTCTCGCTCGGTTACGCGAATCCGCATCTCGATCCGTTCGCGGAGTTTCAACGCTGGAAGACGCATCCGCGGATCCGCGGCGTGCTCGCGCGGCGGCAAGCGAATCGCGTACGGCGCGCGCGCGATCGCGAAGGGCGGTTTGCAGTCTCTGCCGAAGCTCGTCGCGCCGGGCGCGGTGCTCGTCGGCTGCGACGCGGGTTTTCTGAACGGCGCGAAGATCAAGGGCTCGCACCTCGCGATGAAGACCGGGCTGCTCGCCGCGGAGACGATCCACGCGGCGCTGCGCTCGACGTCGCAGGCCGAGCGGGATGCCGAGCTCGCGCGCTATCCGGCGCGCGTGCGCGAGTCGTGGGTCTGGAGCGAGCTCTACGCGGCGCGCAACTTCGGACCCGGGCATCGCGAAAGCTCGGCACGAAGCTCGGCGGCGCGCTCGCGTTCGTCGAGCAGAACTTGCTGCGCGGGCACGCGCCGTACACGCTGCGCAATCGCGTGCCCGATCACGCTCGTCTCGCGCGCGCGGACGCGGCGCCGAAGATCGCGCTATCCGAAGCCCGACGGCATCGTCGCGTTCGACAGGCCGAGCTCGGTGTTCGAGTCGAGCACCGCACACGAGGAAGACCAGCCGAGCCACTTGAAGCTCGCCGATCCGCGCGTGCCGATCGCGAGCAACCTGCCTCTCTACGACGAGCCCGCGCAGCGCTATTGCCCCGCGGGCGTCTACGAGGTCGTCGACGGGCCCGGCGGCGCGCCCGAGTTTCGCGTTCATGCGCAGAACTGCGTTCACTGCAAGACCTGCGACATCAAGGACCCGGCGCAGAACATCACCTGGGTGCCGCCCGAAGGCGGCGGCGGACCGAACTACAACGGCATGTAACGGCGCCAGCAACGCGCACGCTGCCGCGGACTACGGCTCGCCGGCCGAGCGAGTGCTCGCGGCCATCTCCGCGCTTCCGCGCCGCCCGCGGCCGTGTGCGGCGAGGTCCGGCTCGTCGAGGTGCTCGAGCATCGACGCGCCGCGTCGCGTGCATCAGCTCGCGCGACGACGCGTGGCCGCGCGAGTCGAGCGGCGGGCAGATCCACACGCTGATCGGCCCCGGCGAGGCGAGGAAGCGGTACGCGGGCAGCTTGTGGCGCGAGCCGCGGATCACGATCGGCACGACGGGCAAGCTCGCGCGCGAGGCGGCACTGAACGCGCCGAGCTGGAAGGCCTTGAGGCCCGGGACGCTCGTCGAACGTGCCCTCGGGGAAAAAGCCGAGCGCGCCGCCGGTTACGGCGTGATCGACGAGCGAGCGCGCGATCCGCTTGCGGTCGAGCAGGTCGTCGCGGCTCACGAACGCGGTGCCGAGCCTACGCAGGATGAAGCCCGCGATCGGCACCGAAGCCATTTCGCGCTTGACGAGATAGGTGAACCCGGCCGGCAGCGCGGCGGTCAAGATGATGCCGTCGAGGTAGCTCGCGTGGTTCGCGACGACGACGCACGGGTAGTGGGCGTCGGCCGCCGCGCCCGCGACTCGCACCGGGCTGCCGATCGCCAGGAAAAAGAGCCGTGCGGCCCGGCGCGCGATCTCGCCGGCGGCGGTGCAACCGCGGCGTCACCGCGAGCAATAGGCTCATCGGAAGTGAGATCGCGAGCAACATGAGCCATGCATAGCAGCCGTAGCCTAGGCGCACGATGAACGGCTCCGGGCGGTTCGGGGCACTCATGACGTGGCGCCTGCGCAAGAGGCACGCGCGGGTGCGATGCGCACGGCGTTTATGTCAAAGCGGCCGTCGCCGCCTGGCGACATTCGAAACGGTTTCGTGCGGGTTTTCTGTGACACGTTTCTCTTTATGTTAATGCCCCGAGGCATTTTGTGAAGCGGGTCACGTAGCCCATCTACCCCGTCACGCATACTCGATCCGCTTCGACGTCCCGGCGATGGCCGGGGTCTGGATGCACAACGCACTGAATCATATCGATTTTTGGTCTCCTTGACACGAAGTCCTAGTCGGAATGGCGCATAACTTTTTGCATGGCACTCCGCCGCAAGTGGGCCCGAGTTTGCCCGGCGATCCGAAAGCGCTCATCGATCGCTTTCTCGATGCGATTTGGATGGAGCGCGGCTTGTCGGAGAACACGCTCGGCGCTTATCGCGCCGACCTCGTGGCTCTGAATCACCGTCTTGCGACGCGCGGCGTCGAGCTCGCCGCGCGCGAGCCGCGCCGACGTGCTCGACTACATCGCGTGGCGCGTCGAGTCCGGCGCGAAGCCGCGTTCGACGGCGCGCCAGCTGTCGAGCTTCCGTCGCTTTTACCGCTATCTGCTGCGCGAAGGCGTCCTCAGCGAGGATCCGACCGCGCAGATCGCGATGCCGAAGATCGGCCGCGCGCTGCCGCAGTCGCTGACCGAAGAGGAAGTCGAGGCGTTGCTCGCGGCGCCCGGTCGTCGCCGAGCCGCTCGGCCACCGCGACCGCGCGATGCTCGAGGTGCTGTACGCGACCGGCGTGCGCGTCTCCGAGCTCATCAATTTGAAGATGGCGCAGATCAACCTGAACCAGGGCGTTCTGCGCATCATCGGCAAAGGCGACCGCGAGCGGCTGATTCCGCTCGGCGACGAGGCGCAGGACTGGATCAAGGAGTTCGTCGAGGGGCCGCGCATCGAGATCTTGCTCGAGCGGCAGACCGAATACCTGTTCCCGACGCGGCGCGGCGATCGCATGACGCGCCAGGCGTTCTGGCACATCATCAAGCGCTACGCGAAGAAGGCCGGCGTCAAGAAGAAGCTCTCGCCGCATACGGTCCGGCACGCGTTCGCGACGCATTTGCTCAACAACGGCGCGGACCTCCGGGTCGTCCAGCTGCTGCTCGGCCACAGCGACGTGTCGACCACGCAGATCTACACGCACGTGGCGCGCGAGCGCATGAAAGAGCTGCACAGCCGCCACCATCCGCGCGGCTAAGCGCGAACTGAACTCGTTCTTCCCGGGCGGGTCTTTATTGGTAGAATCTGGCTCTACGTTCGAGCCGCCGCTCGAGCCTCCTTCAGGAGACCGCCGTGCGAACAGTCTGGAACCTCGAAAGCGCTGCCTCGCGTTGCCGCTCGCCGTCGTGCTCGCGACCGCGCTCGCCGACGACAAGACGCTGAGCAAGGAAGAGCTCGCGGGCAAGCTCAACGGCGTCGAGCCGACAGACATCAGCGATTCTCCGGTCAAGGGTCTTTATCAGATCTCCTTGGGCGGTAACGTCGCGTACATCACCTCCGACGGCCACTATCTCTTCCGCGGCGACATTTACGACGCCGACACGAGCGCGAACATCACCGAGGAGACGCGCTCGCACGCGCGCGTCGCGATGCTCGCGAGCGTCGATCCGAAGAGCATGATCGTGTTCAAGCCGAAGGACGGCAAGGTGAAGCACGTCGTCACGGTCTTCACGGACGTCGACTGCGGCTACTGCCGGCAGTTCCACCGCGAGATCGACAAGGTCACCGCGCTCGGCATCGAGGTTCACTATCTGTTCTTCCCGCGCACGGGCCCGAATACCGAGTCGTGGGAGAAGGCGGAGCGCGTTTGGTGCGCGCCCGATCGCAACGCGGCTCTCACGAAGGCCAAGCTCGGCGGCGACCTGCCGAAAGCGAACTGCGGCAACACGCCGGTCGAGTCGCAGTGGTCGCTCGGCCGCAAGATCGGCGTGCGCGGCACGCCGTCGATGTTCTCCGAGAGCGGCGAGCTGATCGGCGGCTATCTGCCGCCCGCGACGCTCGCGAAGGTGCTCGACGAGTCGGCGGCCAACTCCGCGGCCGACTCGGCAAAGCCGAACTAACCACAACCCCACTCGCGCTCCACGCGATGGAGTGGATCACCTCGCCCGAGGCGTGGGTCGCGCTCGCGACGCTCACGCTGCTCGAGATCGTTCTCGGCGTCGACAACATCATCTTCATCAGCGTCCTCGTCGGCCGGCTGCCGCCGGCGCAGCGGGCGCGCGGGCGCACGCTCGGGCTCATACTCGCGATGGGCACGCGAATCCTGCTGCTGCTGCTGCTGACCTGGATCATGCGGCTCCAGGGCACGTTGTTCAGCGTGTATCGCGCGGACATCTCGGGCCGCGACCTGATATTGATCGGCGGCGGACTCTTCTTGATCGCGAAGGCGACGCTCGAGATTCACAACAGTCTCGAAGGGACGGAGGGGGAGCAGGCTGGACCGGTCAAGCATGCGAACTTCGTCGCCGTGCTGATCCAGATCGCGATCATCGACATCGTGTTCTCGCTCGACTCGGTGATCACGGCCGTCGGTCTCGCGAACGACCTCGCGGTCATGATCCTCGCGATCATGGCCGCGGTCGGCGTGATGATGTTCGCGGCCGGCGCGATCGGGCGCTTCGTCGACGAGCACCCGACGATCAAGATGCTCGCGCTGAGCTTCCTCGTGATGATCGGCCTCGCGCTGGTCGCGGACGGGGTCGACGTGCACATTCCGAAGGGCTACATCTACTTCGCGATGGCGTTCTCGGTGGGCGTAGAGATGTTGAACCTGCGCGTGCGGGGCAAACGCCAGCCCGTGCACCTGCACAAGAAGGATCAGCAATGACGATGAGCGGTACGGCGTTCGATCTTCACAACGGCGCGAACATCCTGCGGATCCTCTGCGGCGCGTTTCTGCTGCCGCACCTCGTCGTGAAGTTCCGCAATCAGGACTTCGTCAAGGGGTTCATGCACAAGGCGGGCTTGAGGCCTCCGATCGCGTGGCTCTACGCGTCCTTCGCGGTCGAGATCGTCGCGTCGATCGGGCTGATCTTCGGCCTCTATACTCGGTACGCCGCGATGCTCGCCGGCGTCTTCTTGCTCGTTGCGGCGTGGGCGAGTTGGCGCGTCTCCGCGGGCAAATGGATGTGGAACTTCGGCGGCGCAGAGTATCCGCTGTTCTGGGCGACCTGCTGCTTCCTGGTAGCCATGCAGGCCTGACGCAACCGCGCGGCTGCGTCCGCTAGCCGCTGGACGAACGTGCAAAGGGGATGCATCGTGAAGATATCCATCGCGCTAGCGCTTCTCGCGGGGTTCGCCTCGTTCGATGTCGGGGCCCAAGTGCCGTACATCGTCGGCACGTGGCGGCTCAACGTCGCGGCTTCGCGGTTGCCGGGCCCGCCGCCTCAGATGCACGTTCGACGTTACAGCGTGCTCGACGATGGCACACTCGTCGGCCTCGCGGTGTTCGTCGATCCGCGCGGCAATCCGGGCTTCTTGCAGTTTGCGGCGAAGTCGGACGGTAAAGACTACGCGGAATACGATTCGCAGCTACTCGCGGCGTTTGCAGCCGGTGGCAGCACGTCGAAGCGGACATATTCCGAGACACCGATCGATTCGCACACGGTCGAATGGGCCGACAAGCTCGACGGTCGCGTGATCGCGAGCGGCAAGAAGTGGGTGTCGGCGGACGGCCGAACGTTGTCGTTCACGCAGCGCGCAAAGAACGACAAGGGCGAGGAATTCGAGTTCCTGTTCGTGTTCGACCGTCAGTGATCGCGAAGGCTATCGCGTCGAGCGGATCTCTCGTCCGTTGAGCGTCTGCGTCGGGCGAGCGTTCATCGAATATATCTTTCCGAAGCTCGCGAGCTCGTCTTTGGAGATCGTCGTCCGCGCCTTGAGCACGAACCACGTGACGCCTTCGCTGCACGGCGGCGTCGTGAGCGATCCCGCGAACGTGTAATAGGCGGACTTGTTCGCGGGAAGAAGGTCGGCTGCGTTCACCTGGACGCCGGGCACGTCCTGCTCCTTTTCTTTCTCTTTCGGAACGTTGTTCCAGAGCGTCTCGACCAGCTTGTTGGACGCCCCGGCCTGGAGAAGCACGGCGACGACGGCAAGCTTGCCGTCACGATCCCTGTGGACGAGGTGGACGACCATGTCCGCGGGCTTGCCGTTGATCTTTTCTTCGCTCGGCTTGTGGAAGTGGAACTGGACGAGCTCGTATTGCTTGCCCGCGACCGTGATCGAGCTGCCGGGCGCATAGACGACTTCAACCGTGTGGCCGTTGTCCACGATCTTGAGCGGCGAAGGTTTGTAGTCGAACGCAATCGGCGGAAGGTCGCTCTTCTTCGTGGCCGAGTCTTCGATATCGATCGGCGATTGCGTTTTGCCGGCGCCGCAAGCCGAGTATTCGTGCTCCATCGCGGCCCAGTGCGAGGGTCCCGTCGCGCCTTGATAGCTCCAATGATGCTCCTCGTCCGCGAGCAGCAGGCCCGCGGTCGCCATCGATACCGCGGCAACGAGAACCCCAACGCCACGCATTCGGTTGATCATCGTGCGCTCCCCAGGTGATTTGTCTCTTTGCAAGAGGTTACGGCGTTCAGTGCGTACCGCGCACTTTGGGCCGACGCGCAATCCCGCCGGACGCCCGGAGTCTACTCCCAAAGAAGAACGACAGAGCGATGCCGGCTGATGACCTGCATTATCGCGCCGCCCCGGGCCACCGCTGAATGCGCGCGGTTACGCTGAACGTGGTGCCCGAGGTCGGAGTCGAACCGACACGCTGTTTAGGCGGTGGATTTTCTTCCTACTACGGCTTTCGCCGCCGGCGCCCATCGAGCGACGTTCGTAGTCTGGAGCACGCCTTCACCGTAGCCTTGCGGCCGTAGGTGCCCGCCGTCTGCTCTCTACACCTTCCCCGGAGTCCGGGGCTTGGCTCGGCGTGAGCTCGGACATCACGTCCAGGGCCTTCACCGACTTTGACGGGCGTCACCTTCGGGGTTTCCCTCGAAGGGCTCAAATTCAGCCTGAGTCCACTGCGTCTACCAATTCCGCCACTCGGGCACAGTGGGCGATGAAGTATAGGCGCGTAACGCAGCGGGGCGGAAGACTTCAGGCCAACCGGCTCCGCGACCCTTCTCGCCGCCGGGGCATCTAAACTCGGCAGGACCGCCATGCCGAAGCCGCTCCCACAACTCGACTCCGCCGTGCTCGCTCGCGCGCAGCACGGCGACCGGACTGCGCACGCCGAGATCTACGGACTCTTCGCGACGAGCGTGTTCACGCTCGCGCGCCGGATGCTCGCCTCGAGGCCTCTGGCCGAGGACGTGCTCCAGGATACGTTCGTCGAGGTGATCCGCAAGGTCGGCACGTATCGCGGCGAGGCCGAGTTCGGCTTCTGGGTGAAGCGGATCGCGATCAACAAATGCTTGATGCACTTACGGTCGAGCTGGGTGTCGCGCCGCGACGGCGACGGCGACGAATTGGTCGGCTCGTTGCCGACTCGCGCCGCCGGCATCGACGACCAGATCGCGCTCGAGCGCGCGCTCGAGGAGCTGTCAGACACCGCGCGCGTCGTGGTCTGGCTGCACGACGTCGAAGGTCACACGCACGGAGAGATCGGCCGGATGATGGGCCGCACCGCGAGCTTCTCGAAGTCGCAGCTCGCGCGTGCGCACGAACGCCTCCGGCTCTTGTTAGGAGGACCGCCCGTGAATGACGGGCCGACGGAGTTATGCACCCCAGTACTGAAGACTTGCTGAGCGTTCGCGACGGCGAGCCGCTCGACGCGGTCACGAGCAACGCGATCGCCGAGGACGCGACGCTCGAGCGCGAGATCGAGCGCCTGCGGCACGTGCGGCACGCGCTGCGCGAGCTCCCCGAGCTACCGCCGGCAGCCGACCTATGGCAGAGGATCGAGGCAGTGGAGCGCGAGACGCGCCCGCGGAGCAACTACCGTCGGCTCGCGGCGGGAGCCGGCATCGCGGCCGCGGTCGCCGCGCTCGCGATCTTCGTCGTCGGCTCGCCGACGCGGCCGACCGGCGGTATCGCGCCGCGTACGATCCCCGCGGGCGATGGCCTCACGACGCGCGCGATCGCCGAACCCCCGACTACCGTGGTCGGTGGCGAATCGAGTGCCGAGACCCCGTTCGATGCCGATCGCCTACTCGCCGGCGGACGCATCGTGCCCGCATCGTATCCCGCGCTCGTGCAGGAGTCGGCGCGGCTGGACCGTGCGCTGCGTCGCGTGCCGTATCAGCGGCCGATAATGTCGGCCGAGACCGCGACGACGATCGCAGGGCTCGAGGACCGGATCGCTCTGATCGACGAGCAAATCACCTACAGCAACGCGCGCGGTGTGCCGCAGCCGCAGCGAGCTGCGCTCTGGGGCGAGCGCGTCGATCTCATGAACGCGCTCGTGCACGTGCGCTACGCGCAGGCACAGCCATAAGGGACTTCGAAGACACGACGATCTGCGGCGTGGCCGCAGGACATGCTTAGAGGAACGACGATGATCCGCAACACGATCCAGACTCTCGGCTTGACGGCGCTCGTGCTCGGTTTTGCGAGCACCAGCGCCGTCGGGCAAGCGACGAGCGACAATCCGCAGCAACAAGAGCAGAAAGCGCAGCAGCAGGCTCAGAAGGAGCAGCAGCAGGCGCAGAAGCAAGCGCAGAAACAGCAGCAGGAGCAGAGACAACAGCAGCAAGACCTCGCGGCTCAGCAGCGCGATCAGGCGTCGCTTCAGCGCGACCTGGAGCGGGCTCGCGAGGAGCTTCAGCAAGCCGCGCGCGAAGTCGCGCGCCTGTCGGGCGAGATCGCGGCGCCGATCGTTCGCGACGTGCAACACCAATTCCGCTACCGCGGTCAGCGCTCGATGCTCGGCTTCGTGACCGAGGACGTCGAGCGCGGCGTGCGCGTCGCGAGCGTGACGCCGAACGGCCCGGCCGCCGAGGCCGGGCTCAAGGTCGGCGACACGGTCACCGAGATCGACGGCGCGCGTCTCACCGACACTCGCGCTTCGGGCGGCGGCAGGCAGTCCCCGACCGAGCTCCTGCTCGCGCAGATGGCGAACGTCGATCCGGGCGAAGCGGTGAAGCTGCACGTCAGCAACGAGGCGGGCGCCGAGCGCGACGTCACGGTCAAGGCGCGGCCGATGGCGGCGAACGTCTGGATCACCCCGCCGATGCCGCCCGGCGCCCCGGGCTCGTTCGCCTTCTCCGGCCCGGGCAACTTCTGGTTCGCCGGGCAGAATCCGTGGTCGCAGATGCAGCTCGTCGCGTTGACGACGGGTCTCGGCAGCTACTTCGGGACGCCGAAGGGGCTACTCGTGGTGCGCGCGCCCGAAGACGCGACGCTGCAGCTCAAAGACGGCGACGTGATCCTCGACATCGGCGGCCGCGAGCCGACGTCGCCCGAGCACGCGATGCGGATCCTCGGCAGCTTCCAGAAGGGCGAGCCGTTGAAGATCACGATCATGCGGAACAAGAGCAAGCAAACCCTCGACGTGAAGTTGCCGGCCTAGCGCGGGGCGGCCAACGCGCGGGCCGCGCGCACGACCGGCGCGCCGCGGCGTGTCGCCCGATCCGATACGGCCGCCGGCTCGCGCGCCACGCCGTCGCGTAGAATTTCGCCCGCATGCTGCGGAGCGACTTCCACTACGACCTGCCGCGCGAGCTGATCGCGCAGACACCGCTCGCCGAGCGCAGCGCGAGCCGGCTGCTCGTGCTCGACGGCGCGACGGGGGTAATTCACGATCGGCGCTTCGCGGACCTGCCCGAGCTGCTTCGAGCCGGCGACTTGCTCGTATGCAACGACACGCGCGTGCTGCCCGCGCGGCTCGCCGGCAAGCGCACGCCGAGCGGCGGACGCGTCGAGCTGTTGCTCGAGCGCGTGCTCTCCGCTCGCCGAGTGCTCGCGCAGCTGCGCGCGAGCCACATGCCGAAGCCCGGTGCCGAGATCGAGCTCGCCGGCGGCGCGCACGCGCGCGTGGACTCGCGCGACGACGGCTTCGTCGAGCTCACGCTCGATCGCGACGCCGCGGCGCTGTGGCGCGAGCACGGCGAGATGCCGCTGCCGCCGTATATCGAGCGCGCGCCTGATGCGGGCGATCGCGAGCGTTACCAGACCGTGTTCGCTCGCTCGCCCGGCGCCGTGGCGGCGCCGACCGCTGGCCTGCACTTCGACGCGGCCTTGCTCGCGAGGCTCGAGGCGCGCGCCGTCGAGCGCGCGTTCCTCACGCTGCACGTCGGCGCGGGGACGTTCGCGCCGGTGCGGGCCGAGCGCGTCGAGGACCACGAGCTGCACGCGGAGTGGCTCAACGTTTCAGCCGAGCTGTGCGCGGCGGTCGCGCGCTGCCGCGCGCGCGGCGGGCGCGTCGTGGCGGTCGGCACGACGAGCGTGCGCGCGCTCGAGACCGCGGCCCGGAGCGGCGCGCTCGCGCCGTTCACGGGCGAGAGCGCGCTGTTCATCTACCCCGGCTTTCGTTTTCGCGTGGTCGACGCGCTCGTGACGAACTTCCACTTGCCCGAGTCGTCGCTGCTGATGCTCGTCGCCGCGTTCGCCGGACGCAAAGCGACGCTCGCGGCGTACCGGCACGCGGTCGCGCAGCGCTACCGTTTCTTCAGCTACGGCGACGCGATGTTCGTAACGCGCGCGAAAATGGGGAATGTCCCCATTTCGGGCGGAGGCGGCGATGCGGTTTGAGCTGCTCGGCCGAGACGGCGCGGCGCGGCGCGGACGCGTCACGTTCGCGCGCGGCACGATCGAGACACCCGCGTTCATGCCGGTCGGCACGTACGGCAGCGTGAAGGCGATGACGCCCGAGGAGCTCGTGGAGCTCGGCGCCGAGATCATTCTCGGCAACACTTTTCATCTGTTGCTCCGGCCGGGCATCGACGTGATTCGCGCGCACGGCGGGCTGCACGGCTTCATGCACTGGCGGCGGCCGATCCTCACCGACTCGGGCGGCTTCCAGGTCTGGAGCCTGCAGACGCTGCGCAAGATCACCGAGCGCGGCGTCGAGTTCCGATCGCCGCTCAACGGCGACCTCGTCGATCTCACGCCCGAGCGCTCGATCGAGATGCAGCACGCGCTCGGCGCCGACATCGTGATGGTGTTCGACGAATGCACGGACTATCCGGCCGAGCACGCGGCCGCGCGCGAGTCGATGGAGCGCTCCGCGCGCTGGGCGAGGCGCAGCCGCGCGGCGTTCGACGAAGCGAAAGCCGGCACGGGCAGCGACGCGGCGTTGTTCGGCATCGTGCAGGGCGGCGTCTACGCCGATCTCCGCGCAGAGTCGCTCGCCCAGCTCCGCGAGATCGGATTCGAAGGCTACGCGGTCGGCGGGCTCGCGGTCGGCGAGCACGAGGCCGAGCGGCTCGCGCGTGCTCGAGGGCCTCGAGCCGCGCTTGCCGGCGGGTGCGCCGCGCTATCTCATGGGCGTCGGCACGCCGGCCGATCTCGTCAAGTCCGTCGCGCGCGGCATCGATATGTTCGACTGCGTGATCCCGACGCGCCACGCGCGCAATGGCCAACTGTTCACGAGCGAGGGCACGATCAACATCCGCAACGCGCGTTTCCAAAGCGACACGGGGCCGATCGATCCCAACTGCGCGTGCTACGCGTGCCGCAACTATTCGCGCTCGTACCTGCGCCATCTGCAGCAGTGCAACGAGATCCTCGGCGCCCGGCTCGCGACGCAGCACAACCTGCATTTCTATCTCGATCTCATGCGTCGGCTGCGCGCCGCGATCGAGGCCGGCACCTTCGCGGAGCTGGCCGCGGCCATCGTCGACTCGGAGGCGCCGGTTTGACGCCACCGGGCGCCTGAGGCCGAGCGCCTGTGCCATAATGGCGCGCCGCGGCGAGGCTACGGCCGCGTGGACTACGAGCCTTGGATCGACATGGAATCGCTATTGAGCTTCTTCATCTCTGATGCGCACGCGCAGGCCGCGCGCCGCAACCGGGGCTGCGAGCCAGTTCAGCTTGCTGCTGCCGCTCGTCTTCATCGGTCGTCATCTATTTCCTGATGATTCGGCCGCAGCAGAAGAAGCAAAAAGAGCATCGCGCGATGATGGATGCTGTCGTCGGCCGGCAACGAGGTCGTGACGGGCGGCGGCGTGCTCGGCAAAGTCACCGCTGTCGGCGAGCAGTTCGTGACAGTCGAGGTGGCCGACGGCGTCGCGGTCAAGGTGCAGAAGCACACGATCACCGCCGTCGTGCCGAAAGACACCATCAAGAACGCGTAATCCGGCAAGCCTATGAATCGCTTTCCGCTCTGGAAGAACATCCTCGTATTCGTGGTCGTGTTCGTCTCGGCGGTGCTCTCGCTGCCGAACCTGTTCGGCGAGGACGAGGCCGTGCAGGTGTCGCGCGCCGACGGCGTCGCGATGGACACGGGCGCGCTCGCGCAGGCCACCGACGCGCTGAAGGCCGCGAACGTCCCGTACAAGTCCGCGGCGATCGAGAAGACCGCGGCGCTGATCCGCTTCCCCACGGTCACGGACCAGCTGCGCGGCAACACCGTGCTCGAGAAGGCGATGCCGAACAACGTCGTCGCGCTCACGCTCACCTCGCGCACGCCCGAGTGGCTGCGCGTGATCGGCTTGAAGCCGATGGCGCTCGGTCTCGACCTTCGCGGCGGCGTGCACTTCCTCTACCAAGTCGATTTGAACGCGGCGATCCGCCAGTACCTCGCGACGTACGAGTCGGACGTCCGCACGCAGCTGCGCGAGGCAAAGATCCGCAACGACACGCGCGTCGTCGGCGACACGCTGCAGGTCTCGATCCTCGAGCCCGGGGATCTCGCGAAGGCGGAGCCGATCATTCGCAAGCTCGACAGCGGCGATCAGCTGATCCAGCTCGGCAAGGCCTCTCAGCGCTTGATCATCGATCAAGCCGACATCGAGGGCCGGCAGGGCTTCAAGGTTCGCCTGTCCGAAGCGGCGATCCGCGAACGGCAAGACTTCGCGATCCAGCAGAACACGCTCACGCTGCGCAATCGGGTGAACCAGCTCGGCGTGGCCGAAGCCGTCGTGCAGCGCCAGGGCCTCGACCGGATCCTCGTCCAGCTGCCCGGCGTGCAGGACCCGACGCAGGCGAAGCGCGTGCTCGGCTCGACGGCGACTCTCGAGTTCCACCTCGTCGACAACACCCAAGACGCGGCCGAAGCCGAGCGCCGCGGCCGAGCGCCGCTCGGGCTCGAGCTCAAGAAGATGAAGGACGGCCGGCCGTTCCTGCTGCGCCGCGACATCATCGTCTCGGGCGATCAGCTCGTGGACGCGACCTCGCAGTACTCCCAGGGCGAGCCCGTCGTCGCCGTGCGGCTGAACGCTCAGGGCGCGCGAAAGATGCTCGACACGACTTCGCAGAACGTCGGCAAACCGATGGGCGTGCTGTTCGTCGAGGAGAAGCCGAAGCTCGTCGAGAAAGACGGCAAGATGGTCATGGGCGAGCCGGATCGAACGGAGACGGTGATCAACGTCGCGACGATCCAGGGCGTGTTCTCGAACCGCTTCCAGATCTCGGGGCTCACTCCGTTCGAGGCGAAGGATCTCGCGTTGCTGCTGCGCGCGGGCTCGCTCGCGGCGCCGATCGTGCCGGTCGAGGAGAAGACGATCGGCCCGAGCTTGGGGCAGGACAACATCGACCGCGGCGTGCGCGCGACGATCGCGGGCTACGTGATCGTCGTGCTGTTCATCGCCGTTTGGTACCGCGTGTTCGGCATCATCGCGGATCTCGCGCTGCTCGCGAACGTGCTGATGCTGATCGCGTTGATGTCGCTGTTCCAGTTCCAGCTCTCGTTGCCCGGCATTGCGGGTATCGTGCTCACCGTCGGCATGGCCGTCGACGCGAACGTGCTGATCTTCGAGCGCATACGAGAAGAGTTACGCAACGGCAACACGCCTCAGTCGAGCATCCGGGCAGGCTTCGACCGCGCGTACTCCACGATCGTCGACGCGAACGTGACAACGTTCATCGCGGGCTTCGTGCTGTTCTTCTTCGGCTCGGGCCCGGTGAAGGGCTTCGCGATCACGATGATGCTCGGCATCGTGACGTCGATCTTCACATCGGTGACGGTCACGCGCGCGATGGTGAATCTCGTCTACGGCGGCCGGGCGCACCTGAAGTCGATCTCGATCGGCGCCGGTTCGCCGCCGTCCGCGAAGCCGGCGCACGCTCGCTAGCGCCGACGTTCTGGCGCACAGAGAGGACGCCATCTCGGCGCGTCAATCGGTTCCGATCACGCGACAACGCGCATCGCATTCACAGGGCTGCATCGGTGTGGCGTCTAGCGTAAAGACTTGCCCTGACAGATGAGCCGTGTCCATCGTGATTCTCGTCAACGTTCCCGATGCGTCTTTGGACTCTTGCACGATCGCGCGATCGGTGGTCACCAGGCCACCGGACGCCGGACCATATATCGTCGCAGGGCTGCTACCTCCCTTGAACATGATTCGAACTTCACCTTCCAGCAAGATCGAACTGTCGTCTCTACGCGCAAAGGTCTTCGCGGTGGCTTCCAGATGCGCAGAGAGTGGTCCGGCGAGTGTGAGAACCACTCCCTCTGAGAAGTCCGTCTCGCCGCGACACCGGACTTGCATGTGACCTGCCCTGATCAAGCTATGTCCTTCGCCCCGAGGCGCCGGCCACGGCCACGTTATCGACGGCGCTTGTGCGTACGACGTCGGAACGTGAGCTGCCCAAACGACAAAGCTGCCCGCGACGACAAGCGTGAACGTAGCCATGGCACCGGACAGACGGCGCAGCCTAGATGGAAGCGGTCGGCCAATCATGACGATTCGCTCCTTCAGCGGATGACCCGAGCGCCACTGACAAGCCATCGGCACCGCGTCGATTCCGCAAGCAACCGTAGGACGCTAACGCTCATCGTCTAGGCCTTCGATCAAGCGCTTCAATTCGGCGATGTCGCTCTTTTTCAACTTTCGCTGCTTGCTGAAATGCGCAACGAGCGGTGCAAGGTGTCCGTTGAACAGTCGGTCGAGCAGTCCCTCGCTTTCGGTCGAGACCCACTGCTCCCGCTGGAGCACCGGCGAGTACAAATAGCGACGGCCGTCCCGATCCGCTTTGATCGCGCGTTTCTTCAAGAGACGGTTGAGCAGCGTCTTGATCGTCGGTTCTTGCCAGCGCTGACGATTCCGCAGGTCGGTGACGATTTCTTCGGTCGCAAGCGGGCTCATCCGCCACAACACTTCCATGACGACGGACTCAGCTTCGCTGATGGTCGGAACGTACTTCATCGGTCACGATTACACGTGTAAACGAAATCCCAAGTTTACGCGTGTAATCGGTCGTGTCAAGCGTCGAGGATAGCGGCGTCGGATCAGGGCGGTGAGTTGTGGTTCGAGCTCTTCGCCGACAACGCGCTCGATGGGCGCGGCGTGCTGCTCTAGCGCTTTTCGGCGTACCGGATTCGACTCTCGGGTGTCGGGATCGGCCTACCAAGTTGCTTCGCGGTTTCGATCCACTCGCGGATCGCTACTTCAACGTTTGCCGCTGCCTCCTGGTAGGAACGCCCGTCCGCCATGCATCCCGGGAGCTGTGGTACTTCGGCTACGAAGCACTCGTCTTCTCTGCTCCACGCGATGACGACTTCGTAGCGGCTACTCATTGCCGAATCCCAGTTGGTAACGCGCGAGGATACTCCGCACCTGTCTCACCTGATAGGGCTTGGCCAGCGCGCCTCTCGGCTGGAGATTGATGATCTCTTCGACACCGTGTCTCCAAAGAATGCGGTGATCGCCTCTGATGCGTTGCTGGAAGCCGAGCGTGAGGAGCAAGCCGAGCAAATCGTCGAATCTGACATTTGCGTCCGATCTTGCAGAGAGAACTTTCTGAAGTACGGCGTTGTGCTTTCGCGTCACGCTTTCATCGTGATTGCGTGAACGCCTTCCCGACGATCTCGATTTCTCCGTGGAGCGCCGCTAAACCGTCGGTGGCCGCTACTCGATGCCCGCCGTGAACGGCGCGAGCAGCTTCGACAGCGCCGCGTAGACCTTCGGGTTCCCCGCGACGACGTTGCCTGTCTCGAGATAGCCGTCGCCGCCGCGGAAGTCGCTGATCCGGCCACCGGCCTCGCGGATGATCAGCGCGCCGGCCGCGATGTCCCACTTGCTCAAGCCGAGCTCCCAGAACGCGTCGACGCGCCCGGCCGCGACGTAGCACAGATCGAGCGCCGCGGAGCCGGGCCGGCGGATGCCGGCGGTTTCCAGCATCACCGCGCGCAGCATGTCGAGGTAGCGATCGAGGTGCTTCAGGTTCGCGCGATACGGCAGGCCGGTCGCGATCAGCGCGGGGCGCAGCGTCGTGCGCTTGCTCACGCGGATCTTGTGGCCGTCGAGCTGCGCGCCCTGGCCGCGGCTCGCCGTGAAGATCTCCTGGCGCAGCGGATCGTAGACGACGCCGTGCTCGAGCTCGCCGGCGCGCGCGACGCCGATCGACACGCAGAACACCGGGAAGCCGTGCACGAAGTTCGTCGTGCCGTCGAGCGGGTCGATGATCCACTGATACTCGTGGTCGCCGCTCGCGCCGCTCTCTTCGGCGAGGATCGCGTGCTCCGGATAGTGATCCTTGATGACCTCGATGATCGCTTCCTCGGCCGCGCGATCGACCTGCGTGACGAACTCGTTGCGGCTTTTCTCCTCGACCGTGAGCGCTTCGAGGCGATTGAGCTGACGCACCATCAGCTCGCCTGCGCGCCGTGCGGCGCGGACCGCGATGTTCACCATGCCGTGCATTTCGGCGCGCAGCGTAGAGGAGTCCCGACGCCGCCGCAAACGAGTTCCCCGCGTCCTAGACCGGCTGCGCCAGCAGATGGCCGACCTAGATTGACAAGGAAATGGTCCTTGCTAGAGTAAGGAAATGGCAAAAGTCACGAGCAAGCTTCAGCTCACGATTCCGAAGCGGATCGCCGAGCAGTACGGCCTCGCGCCGGGCGACGAGGTCGATCTGCAACCGGCCGGAGACATCATTCGCCTGATTCCCCCGGGCCGGCGAGCTCACAGCCGCTTGAGCGACAAAGAGCGGCTGCGACTCTTCGACGCGGCGACCGCGCGACAGCGCGAACGCGAGAAGCTGATGCGAATTCCGGGCGACCCCCCCGCCAAGCGAGACTGGCGCCGCGAAGATCTCTACGATCGCGGCAACGCCGCCGACGATGACGAGTCTCGTTGACACCAACGTTCTCGTTTATCGCTTCGATCCGCGGGATCGCGGCAAGCAGCGGATCGCCGAGGCGCTGCTGCGCGGGCATCTCCGGGACGACTCCCTGCTCATTCCATACCAAGCGATCGTCGAGCTCGTCTCCGCGCTGATCAGACCGCGCGCCGATCTCGGCGGAGCGCCGCTCATGCCGATCGAGCAAGCGCGCTTGGAAGCCGAGGCGCTCGTCGGCGAGTTTCGCGTGCTCTATCCGAGCCAGGACGTGCTCGTGACCGCGTTACGCGGCAGCGCCGCCTATCAATTGTCATGGTTCGACGCGCACCTTTGGGCGTACGCCGAGGTGCACGGGATTGCGGAAATTCTGTCGGAGGACTTCGAGCACGGCCGCCACTACGGCAGCGTGCGAACCGTCAATCCGTTCCTCACGGCCGAGGGCGTTCGCGAGCTCCCCGCGCTGTATCAGACCGCCTGAGCCGTGCAGATCCCCGTCCGCATCGTCCTCGTCGAGACCTCGCATCCCGGCAACATCGGCGCGACCGCGCGCGCGATGCGCACGATGGGCGTCTCCGAGCTCGCGCTCGTGCGGCCGCGCGCCGAGTTTCCGAGTGAGGCCGCGACGGCGCGCGCGGCCGGCGCTGACGAGATCCTAACGAACGCGCGCGTGTGTGCGACGCTCGAGGACGCGATCGCCGACTGCGGTTGGGTCGTCGGCGCGAGCGCGCGGTTGCGCACCGTCGTCGTGCCGGTCGTGAACCCGCGCGAGTGCGCGGAAGGGATCTGGCAGAAGTTGCCCGCGAACCGGGCCGCGATCTTGCTCGGCAACGAGCAGTCGGGCCTCACGAACGAGGACCTCGCGCGCTGCCAGCAGCTCGTGAACATCCCGACCACGCAGGAGTTCGGCTCGCTGAATCTCGCGATGGCGGCACAGGTGATCTGCTACGAGCTGCAGGATGGCGGCCCCGAGCCGCCCGGCGGCCGTCGGGCCCGGGCGCGAAGCGCCGCTCGCGACCGCCGCGGAGCTCGAAGGGCTGCACGAGCATCTCGAGCAGCTGCTCACGGCGTCGGGCTTTTTGCATCCCGATCACCAGCGGCAGGTGAAGCTCAAGCTGCGGCGGATCTTCCAGCGCGCGGCGCTCGACCAGAACGAGATCAGCATCCTGCGCGGCATGCTGAGCTCGCTCGCGCCCGCACACCCGGAACGGGGACGCGAGCGGTGAGCGCCGAGATCTACTTGGACTACGCGGCCACGACGCCGCTCGATCCCGCCGTCGCGGCCGCGATGCGCGATTGCCTCGAGCACGAGCATGGCAACCCGTCGTCGCAACACGCCGCCGGGCGGCGCGCGCGGGCGCTCGTCGAGACGGCGCGCGCCGAGATCGCCGCGCGCGTCGGCGCGCCGACGGAGCGAGTGTTTTTCACCTCGGGCGCGACGGAGGCGAACAACCTCGCGCTGAAGGGTTCGCTGCCGAGTGGGGGCGCCCTCGCGCGCGCCGGAGCTCGCGCGCATCTCGTCACGTCGACGATCGAGCACAAGTCCGTGCTCGATGCGGCGCACGCGCTCGAGGACGGCGGCGTCGCGGTGACGTACGTTCCGGCGGACCCGCTAGGCCGGGTCGCGGTCGGCGACATCGAGCGCGCGTTACGCGCTAGCACGACGCTCGTCTCGATCATGCACGTGAACAACGAGACCGGCGTGATTCAAGACGTCGCCGCGATTGGCGCTCTGTGCCGCGCGCGCGGGGTCCGCTTCCACGTCGACGCGGCGCAGAGCGCTGGCAAGGTGCCGCTCGACCTCGGCTCCTCACCGATCGACCTGTGCTCGCTCACGGCGCACAAGCTCTGCGGGCCGAAGGGCGTCGGCGCGCTGTACGTCGCGGCCGGCGTCGCGCTCACGCCGCAGATGCATGGCGGCGAGCAGGAGCAAGGCCTGCGCGCCGGCACGCTCGCGACGCATCAGGCGGTCGGAATGGGCAAGGCGTATGCGCTCGCCGATCCCGAGCGCGAGGCGCCGCGGGCTCGCCGCGCTGCGCGACGGGCTCTGGGAGCGGCTGCGCGCGATCCCGGGCGCGCGGCAGAACGGCGACCCCGAACGGCGCGCGCCGCATGTGCTCAACGTCGCCTTTCCGGGCGCCGAAGGGGAGAGCCTGCGTTTCGCGCTTCGCGACCTGGCGGTCTCCGCCGGCTCGGCTTGCGCCGCCGACAGTCCCGAGGCGTCGCACGTGCTCACAGGCATGGGCTTGAGCGACGCGCTCGCGTCGAGCTCGCTGCGGTTCAGCGTAGGGCGCTTCACGACCGAAGCCGAGGTGGAGCAGGCGGCCGCTCGCGTCGCGGCGGCGGTCGAGCGACTGCGCGCGCGCGCGTCCGGCGCGCCCGCGTGGTGCACGACGTGAGCACTGCCTTGATCGAGCAATTTGCTGTAAACTATTGACCCTTCTATGGAATATAGCCCGGAGGTCGTGCGGCGATTCGACTCGACGCGAAGAGCCGGGGAACTGAAGACCGGGTCGGCGGGTCTGGTGTCCGGCGAGGCCGAGGACCGAACGCTCGGGGTCTGGGTCCGCTTCCAATTGCAGGTGAATGACGGCATCGTTCGAGCCGCGCGGTTCGCGGCGTACGGCTGCCCGCATACGATCGCGGCCGCGGAATGCGCCGCGGAGCGCCTCGAAGGGGCTCGCGCGAGCGAGCTCGAGGCGCTGGATGTCCGCGCGATCCAGCGCGAGCTCGGCGTGCCGGTCGAGAAGCTCGGCAAGCTGCTCAGGATCGAGGATGCGCTGGCCGCCTGCGGCCGGGCGCTGGCAAGGCCTTAACAAAGGATCGATTACAAGGGACTGAAAGGATGGCGATCTCGTTGACTGAAAGCGCGGCAACGCGCGTGCGTAGCTTCCTCGAGAAGCGCGGCCGCGGCGTGGGCCTTAGGATCGGCGTGCGCAAGAGCGGCTGCTCCGGCTACGCCTACACGATCGACTACGCGGACGCGATCGATGCCGACGACGTCGTGTTCGACCGCGACGGCGTGAAGGTGATCGTCGATCCCGAGAGCTTGGGCCTCATCGACGGCACCGAGGTCGACTTCGTGAAGGACGGGCTGAACGAGGCGTTCAAGTTCCGCAATCCGAACGTGAAGGGCGAGTGCGGCTGCGGCGAAAGCTTCACGGTGTGACGCGGCACGGAACCGCGACGTTTTCTCTTTCTGTCGACTAGTCTATCTATTAGGTGAACAATGGCTCTCGAGCGTACTTTCTCCATCGTCAAGCCGGACGGCGTCGCGAAGAATCTGATCGGCGAGGTCTATCGGCGCTTCGAAAAGGCGGGACTCAAGATCATCGCCGCGAAAATGATCCGGCTGCGACAGGACCAGGCCGAAGGCTTCTACGCGGTGCACCGCGAGCGGCCGTTCTACAAGGACCTCGTGCGGTACATGACGTCCGGCCCGGTGGTCGTGCAGGTGCTCGAGGGCGAGAACGCGATCAAGGTGAACCGCGACCTCATGGGCGCGACCGATCCGAAGAAGGCGGCGCCCGGCACGATCCGCGCCGACTTCGCGTCGTCGATCGAGGAGAACGTCGTGCACGGCTCCGACGGCCCCGCGACGGCGCCGGTCGAGATCTCGTTCTTCTTCAGCGAGGCGGAGATTTGTCCGCGGACGCGCTAAGCACGACCCGCGCGGCGGGCGCGGCGGGCAAGCTCAACTTGCTCGGGATGCCGGCCGCGACCCTCGTCGAGCTGTTCGAGACGCTCGGCGAGAAGTCCTATCGCGCCAAGCAGATGATGCAGTGGCTCTACCAGCGCCACGTCACCGACTTCGACGCGATGACGGACTTGAGCAGCGCGCTGCGCAAGGAGCTCGGCGGAGATCGCGACCGCCGATCTCCCGCCGGTGCTCGAGAAGGAGCACTCGGCCGACGGCACGCGCAAGTGGCTGCTGAACGTCGGCGCCGGTCAGGCCGTCGAGACCGTGTTCATTCCCGAGCCGGCGCGCGGCACGCTCTGCATCTCGTCGCAGGCCGGGCTGTGCGCTCGACTGCGCGTTCTGCGCGACCGGCCATCAGGGCTTCAACCGCAACCTCACGTCCGCCGAGATCCTGGGGCAAGTCGTGCTCGCGTCGCGCGAGCTTGGGCCAACGCCGATCACGAACGTCGTGTTCATGGGCATGGGCGAGCCGCTCGCGAACTACCGCAACGTGCTGCCGGTGGTCGCAGATCCTGCTCGACGACGTCGCGTACGGACTGTCGCGCCGGCGGGTCACGATCAGCACGGCCGGCCTCGTGCCGCAGATCGACAAGCTCGCGGCCGAGTGCAACGTCGCGCTCGCGGTGTCGCTGCACGCGCCGACGGACGAGCTTCGCGACCGGCTCGTGCCGATCAACAAGATTCATCCGATCGCGGAGCTGCTCGACGTCGTGCTGGCGCTACGCGGAGAACCAAGCGAGCCGCTCGATCACGTTCGAGTACGTGCTGCTCGACGGCGTCAACGACTCCGTCGCGCAGGCACGCCAGCTCGTGCGGCTGCTCAAGGGGCGGCCCGCGAAGGTCAATCTGATTCCGTTCAATAGCTTTCCGGAGTCGGAGTTTCGCTGCTCGACGCCGACGCGCGATCGACGCGTTCTGGCGCACGCTGCGCGACTCGGGTTTGATCGCTACGATTCGCCGGCCGCGCGGCGACGACATCGCAGCTGCCTGCGGGCAACTGGCGGGTCGCGTGCGCGACCGGCAACGCGTGCGTTTGGGCGACAGGGTGGTGGGAGCCAACAGTCCATGAACGTTACGAGAAAGATGCTGATCGGGGGGTTGGTTCTGCTGCAGGCCTGCGTGTCGACGACGACGACGCCGGAGCACAAGCCGACGCAGCAGGAAGCCGCGGTCGCGAACGTGAATCTCGGCGCGGGCTACTTGCGCCAAGGCAAGCCGCAGCTCGCGATCGAGCCCTGCAGCGCGCGATCAAGCAGGACCCAAAGCTCGCCGATGCGCACAGCACGATCGCGATCGCGTACGACCAGCTCGGCAGCCTCGAGGATGCCGAGACTCACTACAAGAAGGCGACGCAGCTCGAACCCGATAATTCCAATTCCGCGAACGCGTATGCGGTGTTCCTCTGCCGCCACAATCGCTGGAAGGACGCCGAGCCGTATTTCCAGAAGGCGGTCTCGAACGTCAAGTATCAGACGCCAGAAGTCTCGTATACGAACGCGGGCGTCTGCGCGCTGGGCGCGGGCGATCGCGAGAAGGCCGAGCAGAACTTCCGCTTGGCCCTGACCCGCAGCCCGACCTATGCCGATGCGCTCGAGGGCATGCTCGACATGTCCTACCAGGACAAGAATTACATGCAGGCGCGCGCGTTTCTCGCCCGCTATCGCGACGTGAAGCCCGCGACGGCCGAGGTGCTCTGATGTGCTTCAACATCGAGGATCAGCTCAAGAACCACGACGCGGCGAATCGCTGCGCTGCGCAGTTGCGCGAGGGGTTCCCGGACTCGCCGGAGGCTCGCAGCAGCTCGTTCAGGCCCAGAAGCGCAATGGTAGAGGATAACGCGGCACGCCGGCCGACGTCGCCGCGAGCCCGCCCGAGAAGCGCAGCGTCGGCGAGAGTCTCAGGGCCGCTCGCGAAGCTCAGGGCCTTTCGCTCGAGCAGATCGCGACCGAGCTTCGAATCGAGCAGCCGCAGCTCGAGGCGCTCGAAGAGCGATCGCTTCGAGCGGATCGGCGTGCCCGTGTTCGTGAAGGGCTACCTGCGCCAGTACGGCGCGCGCCTCGGTCTCGATCCGCGCGACTTGCTCGCACGCTACTCCGAGCAGACCTCGCTGCAAGAGGTGCTGGTTCAGCCGAGCAAGACGATCAAGCTGCACGACGAGCGGCAGATCACGCGTCTGGGTGATCGCGGCGCTCGCGATGCTCGTCGTGATCGTGGGGCTCGCCGCGTGGTGGGTCGGCGCCGGCGGTTCGACCGTCGCGAGCGGCCGTCCGCAGCGCCGAGCACGGGCGGCGATGCGAAGCCGGCCTCCGCGGAGCCCGCGAGCGCGCCCGCCAATGCGCACCGCGGCGGCCGGCGGCTCCGCAGGCCGAGCCGCTCCGTCATGGCGCCGCGACGCCCGCCGCGACGCCGACGCCGTCCGGCGCCGCGACTGCGACGACGACGCTCGCGGTTGCCGCGCCGCCGCCGAGCGCACGCCCGCAGCGCAGCGTCCGGCCTCGGCGCATCGCCCAGCCGGCCTCGCCTAGCCCGACGACGGCTTCGCGCCCGGCGCTGCATCGGCCGCGCCGCAGGCGCTCGGACGACGCCGTGCCGCCTCGCTCGCGGTCCCGCTCGAGCTCACGTTCGAGCAGGAGAGCTGGGCCGAGGTCACCGACGCGCGCGGCGAGCGCCTCTACTACGGCCTCGGCGCCGCCGGGAAGGACGCGCGGAGATGCGCGGCGAGCCGCCGTTCGCGGTCGTGCTCGGCAACGCGGGCGGCGTGAAGATCGTCGTCGACGGCGAGGACTTCGCCAGTCCCGACGAAGGGCCGGCCGGGCGAGTACGCGCGCTTCTCGGTCAACGTCGTCTCGGACTAGCCGCGCCATGGCCGACTTGATTCAGCCGGTTCGCGGCATGAACGACGTGTTGCCCGCGGACGCGCCGCTCTGGGATCGCGTCGAAGCCGCGGCGGCCGAGCTCTTCGCGGCTTACGGCTACCAGCGCGTGCGGTTGCCCGTGCTCGAGCGCACGGAGCTCTTCAGCCGCTCGATCGGCGAGCTCACCGACATCGTCTCGAAGGAGATGTACACGTTCGAGGACCGCGACGGCGAGACGCGTCACGCTGCGGCCCGAGGCGACCGCCGGCGTCGTGCGCGCCGCGCTCGAGCAACGGCCTGCTGCACAACCAGCAGCAGAAGCTCTGGTGCAGCGGCCCGATGTTCCGGCGCGAGAAGCCGCAGAAGGGCCGCTACCGCCAGTTCCACCAGCTCAGCGTCGAGGCGCTCGGCTTCGCCGAGCCCGAGATCGACGCCGAGCTCATCGCGCTGTCGGCGCGTCTCTGGAAGAAGCTCGGCATCACGAGCGTCACGCTCGAGCTCAACTCGATCGGCACGGCCGAGGCGCGCGCCGGCTACAAGAAGGTGCTCGCCGAGTACTTCGGCGCGCATCGCGACGCGCTCGACGAGGACAGCCTGCGGCGGCTCGAGCGCAATCCGCTGCGGATCCTCGACAGCAAGAATCCCGCGCTGCGCGAGCTGATCGACGCGCGCGCCGCTGCTCGGCGGCTATCTCGACGACGAGTCGCGCGCGCACTTCGAGCGCGTGCAGCAGCTGCTCGCCGACGTCGGCGTCGCGTTCACGCTGAACCCGCGGCTCGTGCGCGGCCTCGACTACTACTCGCGCACCGTGTTCGAGTGGGTCACCGACCGGCTCGGCGCGCAGAGCGCCGTCTGCGCGGGCGGCCGCTACGACGGCCTCGTCGCGCAGCTCGGCGGCCGCGACACGCCGGCCGTCGGCTGGGCGCTCGGGCATCGAGCGGATCGTCGAGCTCGCGCGCGCCGATGGCGCGGACGGCGCCGAGCCGCCCGTCGACGCGTTCCTCGTCGCGGCCGGCGACGCGGCGCGCCGCTTCGGGTTCAAGGTGGTCGAGGAACTGCGCGACCGCGGTGCCGGGGCTGAAGATCGCGCATCGGCTCGCCGGCCGCGGGCTTCAAGGCCCAGCTGCGGCGCGCGGACAAGAGCGGAGCGCGGTTCGCGTTGATCGTCGGGGACGACCGAGGTCGCCGCGGGCCGAGTCAGCGTCAAGCCGTTGCGCGCCGACGAGCCGCAGCAGCTCCTGTCCGCCGCGGAGTGCGCCGACCTGCTCGGCCCGACGCGCTCGGACATAGAATAGCCGGCCTAAACGCGCCCGGAGGGGCCTGTGGACGAGAATCTGACGGACAACGAACGAGTCGAGCAGCTCAGGCTCTGGTGGCGCGAGAACGGCTGGTTCTTGATCGGCGGCGTCGCGCTCGGCGCGCTCGCGCTGTTCGGCTGGAACCAATACAGCGGCCTATCGAGATCACCGCTCCGAAGAGGCCGGCGCGCTCTATCAGACGCGTCAAGGACAGCCGAAGGACCCCGTCGCGGCGAACACGGTGCTGCAGAAGATGCGCTCGGAATTTCCGCGCAGCGCGTACACGTCCCAGGCGGGGCTGCTCGTCGCGCAGCATGCTGGTCGTGAGCGCGCCCGAGCACGCGACCGAGGAGCTCACGTACGTGATGGAGCACGCGAAGGATCCGGAGCTCGCGATGATCGCGCGGCTGCGGCTCGCGCGCGTGCTCGCGTATCGCGAGAAGTACGACGACGCGTTGAAGACGCTCGAAGGTCGACAAGCCCGGCAAGTTCGCGGGCCGCTCAACGAGGTCGCGGCGACATCGAGGACGCGCGCGGCAACGTCGAGGAGGCGCGCAAGGCGTATCTCGAGGCCATGGTCGCCGACGGCTCCGAGCTGCTCGATCGCAATCTTCTTGCAGATGAAGCTCAACGACTTGCCGGGAGGCAGCCGCGCCGGCCGCCGCCCCGCCGACGCCGGCCCCGACGTCCGAGCCGCCCGCCGCCGCCGCGCCACCGGCCGCGGCCCCGGCCCCGGCCGCCGAGAGCGGGGAGGGCGCGTGACGCTGCGTTACTCGTCGAAGTGGCTGCTCGCGACGCTGTCGGTCGTCGCGTTCGCGCTCGGCTGCTCGGGCAAGAAAGAAAAGGCGGAGCCGCCCGGCGAAGCTCGTCGACTTCAAGTCGACGCTCGACGTACGTCGCGCCTGGAGCACTAAGGTCGGCGGCGGCTCGGAGCGGCTGCGGCTCGGTTTGCGGCCCGCGAGCGACGGCGCGCGCGTTTACGCGGGCGCGGTCGACGGTAAGGTGAAGGCGTTCGACGCCGTCACGGGCAAGCTGTCTGGCAGATCAAGACGGCCTCCCGCTCGCGGCCGGACCGGGCTACGGCGACGGCGTGCTTGCTTTCGGCTCGTCCGACGGCGACCTGATCTTGCTCGATGCTGCGACCGGCATGGAGAAGTGGCGCGATGCGGTCGGCAGCGAGGTGCTCGCGCCGCCGGCGATCGGCTCGGGCGATCGTCGTCTTGCGCTCGGTCGACGGCCGGCTGCGCGGTTTCTCGGTGCGCGACGGCTCGACGATCTGGACCGTGGAGCAGGAGTTGCCGTCGCTCACGGTGCGCGGCAACACGGCGCCGCGGCTCGCGGGCAACGTCGTCGTTGCGGGCTTCAACAACGGCCGCGTCGGCGCGTACGACGTCGCCAGCGGCGATGCGGCGTGGGAAGTGGCGGTCGCGAACCCGACCGGCCGTACCGAGCTCGATCGTCTCGTCGACGTGAGCGCCAGCATTCAGGTCGTCGCGACGGAGGCCTACGTCGTCGGCTACCACGGCCGCGCGGTCGGCATCGACATCGGGACGGGCGTCGTGCTCTGGCAGCAGGACATGTCGTCCTTCGCGGGCTTGAGCGCGGACTTCACCACCGTCTACGTGACCACCGACGTCGATTCGGTGATCGCGCTCGATCGGCGCGCGGGCGCGCAGGTCTGGCGACAGGACGGCCTGCGCCTGCGCGACGTCACGGCGCCTGCGCGCTTCGGCAACACGATCGCGGTCGGCGACTTCGAGGGCTACCTGCACTTCCTCGACACCGGCGACGGCCACTTCGTCGCGCGCGAGCACGCGGCCAAGGGCAGGATCGTCGGCGGTGCCGCTCGTCGTCGGCGAGAACATCGTCGTGCAAGGCGAAGACGGCACGCTCGCGGCGTACACCGTGCGCGCCGCGAAGAAATAGCCGCTCGAGCGGCGCGCCGATGCTTCCCGCAGTGGCGCTCGTCGGCCGTCCGAACGTCGGCAAGTCCACGCTGTTCAATCGGCTCACGAGAACGCGCGACGCGCTCGTCGCCGACTTCCCGGGACTCACGCGCGATCGGCGCTACGGCATCGGCGAGCGCGACGCGCGGCGCTTCATCGTGATCGACACGGGCGGGCTCGCGGTCGGCGCGGAGGGCGAGATGCCGGCGCTCGTCGCGCGAGCAGGTCGACCTCGCGATCGAGGAGGCCGAACGCGGTCGTGCTCGTCGTCGACCACAAGAGCGGCCTGACGCCGGAGGACATCCGGATCGCCGAGCGGCTGCGCCGCGAGACCGACAAGGTGGCCGCGATCGCGGTCAACAAGGCCGAGGGCGTGCTCGGCGAGATCGCGGCGGCCGAGTTCCACGCGCTCGGTCTCGGCCCCGTCGGTCGGCGTCAGCGCGCTGCACGGCTCCGGCGTCGACGAGCTCCTCGAGACGGTGCTCGCGCCGGTCGCCGAGGAGCAAGCGGCGTCGGCGGCCGAGGAGGCCGCGCTCACCGAGGAGCACGGGCCGAAGGTCGCGGTGATCGGCCGGCCGAACGTCGGCAAGTCGACGCTGATCAATCGCCTGCTCGGCGCGAATCGGCTGGTCACGTCGCGAGGAGCCCGGCACGACGCGCGACAGCGTGCTCGTGCCGTGCGAGCGCGACGGCCGCAAGTTCGTGCTCGTCGACACGGCCGGCATTCGGCGCCGCGCGCGCGTGAGCGAGGCGGTCGAAAAGTACAGCATCGTGCAGAGCCTGCAGGCGATCGAGGACGCGGGCGCCGTGATCGCGGTGCTCGACGCGCGCGAGGGCGTCACCGAGCAGGATCTGCACTTGATCGGGATCGCGGTCGACCGAGGCCGCGCGCTCGTGATCGCGATCAACAAGTGGGACGGGCTCACGAGCGGACAGCGCCGCGACGTCGAGCGGCAGGTCGATCGCCGGTTCGACTTCGTGCCGTTCGCGACCGTGCACTACACGTCGGCGCTGCACGGCAGCGGGATTGTCGAGGTGATCGACGCGGCCCTCAAGGGTTACCGTTCCGCCGGCGCCGAGTTCACGACGCCGCGCTTGAATCGCGTGCTCGTGGACGCGATGGCCGTGAACCCGCCGCCGCTCGTGCGCGGTCGCCAGGTCCGGCTGCGCTACGCGCATCAGGGCGGCCGGTACCCGCCGGTGATCGTCGTGCACGGCGGCCAAGCCGAGCGGCTGCCCGATCACTACAAGCGCTATCTCGAGAACTCGTTCCGCGCCGCGCTGAAGCTCACCGGCACGCCGGTTCGCGTCGAGCTGCGCACGGGCGAGAATCCATTCGCGGGCCGGCGCGACACGCTCACGCCGCGGCAGAAGAAGACCAAGCGCCGGCAGCTGCGGCAACGCAAGAAAGGCTCGTAATGCCCGCCAGAGCCGCAGCCGTGAACGCCGCGGCAGCTGTGCGATTACTGAATTTGCAATTCGCCCCTCGTACCCGGGCCGCGGATTTGCACGCACGGGCGGGCCGCCAAGCCCGTGGCATAGGCCTTGCAGAGCTCCGCTGCTGTCCCATTTTTTCGAGGGTGTACCCCATGAGATCAGAGTCTACCGAGCCAAGGCTGCCCGACCGCTTGCCTCGCGACCCGGTCGTGACCGCTCGTCTGCAGGGCTCGAAGCCGAGCGATCCGTTCGCGGCCCCCCGGTCGAGCCAGGGCAAGGGGTTGCTGGATGAATCGGCCCTCGACGCTGCGCTCGAAGCCCAAATCGACGCCGAGATCGCGCACCTCATACGTCTGCGCCTGCGCAAGGAAGCCGCGCGGCTCAAGAAATTGTAGAACGGAGCATAGAACTCCGTGCGGACGTTCGCTTGCGGCTCCTGCCGCGGGACGCTGTACTTCGAGAACGACACTTGCCTCGCGTGCGGCAAGCAAGTCGGCTTTCGTCCCGACGACCTCACGATGTGCACGGTCGAGGACGCGGCGGCTTCGGGGCTGCGGCCGTGCCGAAACTGGACCGAGTTCGCCGCCTGCAATTGGTTCGCGAGCACGGACGATTATTGCGAATCGTGCGCGCTCAACGAAGTCGTGCCGGATCTCGCCGACCTGCAGCGCCGCGCGCTGTGGATCGAGACCGAGCGCGCGAAGCGCCGGCTGATCTTCACGCTGCTCGAGCTAGCCTTGCCTCTGCGCGGGGTCGGCGAAAAGCAAGCGCTCAGATTTCGGCTGCTCGCCGACGCCCGCGCGGATACCGGCGACGTCGATCCGCCGCCCGAGCAGCCGATCTACACGGGACATGATGACGGCTGCCTCACCGTGAACGTGGTGGAGGCCGACGATGCCGTGCGCGAGGCAATGCGCAAGCGCCTCAACGAGCGCTACCGCACGATGCTCGGTCACCTACGGCACGAAATCGGGCACTACTATTGGTATCTGCTCGTCGACGGCTCGCCACAGCAAGAAGGTTCGCGCGAATTGTTCGGCGACGAGCGCAAAGACTACTCCGCGGCGATGCGCGAGTATTATGATGCGGGCGCCAACGACGCTTGGCCGCAACGCTTCGTGAGCCAATACGCGACGATGCACCCGTGGGAGGATTTCGCCGAGACGTGGGCGCACTACATTCACATTCTCGATACGCTCGAGACGGCCAGCGCGTCGTCACTCACGATCGCCGGGCGCACCATCGCGAACCCGCTACCGATCGGCGGGCGGCCGTTCGAGGAAATGCTCGCGGACTGGCGGGTGTTGAGTGTCGGGTTGAACCAGCTGAACCGCAGCATGGGGATGCACGACGCCTATCCGTTTGCGCTGACCGAGCCGATCGCCGCAAAGCTCGCGTTCGTCGACCGCGTCTGCAAGCGTGCGACCGCCAGGTTCGCGCCGCCGGCCGGCTCGAGCGCGCAGGCTCAGCTCGCGGAGCAGGGCATTGCCGCAGTGAGCTGAGCGCACGCGCGCCGCACGCGATTCGCTCGTGATCCGCCTTCCGGGCCCAAAGGCCGTGCTGTTCGACCTGTTCCACACGTTGGCGAACGTGCCTCCGTCGGCCTCCGTCGGCGACCCGACGCTGCCCGACATTCTCGGGATCTCGCCAGCCGAATTTCAGCGCCACTACTACGACGAGGACACGCTCGGCCGGTGCCTCGGACGCATCCACGACGACGTCGAGGCGATGCGGTTGGTGGCGCGCTCGATCGATCCGGCTGTGACAGAGGAAAGGATTCTCACTGCGGTCGAGAGCCGCCGGCGGCGTTTCGAGACGGCGCTCGTCGGCATCGAGAGCGCGACGCTTGCGGCTCTCGACCGGCTCGCGGCGGCCGGCGTTCGCACCGCACTCGTCTCGGACGCGGGTGCCGACGACGTTGCGAGCTGGCCGCGGTCGCCGCTCCGGGAACGGCTCGACGCGGCCGTGTTCTCGTACGAGCTCGGCGTGCGCAAACCGGATCCGCGCATCTATCGGCATGCTTTGGATGCGATCGGGGCTCGGCCGGAGGAGACGCTGTTCGTCGGCGACGGCGGCAGCGACGAACACCGCGGCGCGCGCGCGGTCGGCATGCGGCCCGTGCTCGTGACGCGGTTCCTGCGGACCTGGTGGCCGGAGAAGGTCGAGGAGCGCCGCGCGCACGCGGATTGGGAGTTCGAGGACGTCGCGGCGTTCGTCGGCGCGCTGGAGATCTGACGGCGCCTGGCCGGCCGCAACTCACTCGTAGCGCAGCACGTCGGCCGGGCGCGCGCGCGCGGCGTGCAGCGTCTGCGTGCCGACCGCGAGCCATGCGATCGCGAGCGTGATCGCGAGCGACAGCAAGAACGGCAGCGGCGTAACGGCGATCGGAGCCTGGAACGTGTCGAGGTACTTGCGCGCCGCGATGTAAGCGAGCGGCCAGACGACCAAGTTCGCGATCAGCACGGGCATCGAGAAGGTCGCGAGCAGCATCGCGACCATTTGGCCGCCGCTCGCGCCGTGCACTTTGCGCACGCCGACCTCGCGCATGCGGCGGCCCGCGATCAACGTGGCCATGCCGAACAAGCCCGTCAGCGAGATGCCGAACGCGAGCAGAGCGAGCCCGGTGAGCGCCCGGCTCTCCAACAGATAGAACTCGTAGATGTCGTTGAAGTAGTCGTCGACGAAGCGTCGGCTGACGGCGACGCTTGGAGCCAGCTGCTTCCAAACGCGATCGATCCCGGCAAGCCCGCCCGCGATGTCGTCGCGGCTTACGCGGACGACCTGATAATCGAGCCGCGACCTGAGGGGATACATCGTCGCGGTCGTCTTCATCATGCCCAGGAACGTGAAGTGGTGATTCTCGACGACGCCGATGATCTGCGACGGGTCGGGTGGGTCGCTGCCGGGCGAGTAGACGAGCTGGTCGATCGCGGCCTCGGGCGACGCGAAGCCGAGCTCCTCGACGAAGCCGCGATCGACGACGATCGGTTGCGGCGTCGAGGACCTCGATTCGGCCGAGACATTCCGCCGCGGCTCGCGCGGCTCGTCGCCGTGCTCTCGGCTGTACACGCGGCCCGCGATTAGCGGGATGTCGAACACGGAGAAGAAGTCGTAACCGCTCTCCTGCACCATGATGAGCTTGGTCGGCGCGCCTTTGTCCGGGCTCCTGGCCAGCAGCGTGCCCGACAGGCTCACCCACGGCGCTTGGGCGATCTCGGAGACGCCTTTGACCTGCGGCAGATGTGCGAGCTCGGCACGCAGCGTGTCGGAGTCGACGTTCGTGCCCGGCGGGTTCTCGAGCATCACAATCGGATCCGAGCCAGGCGAGAGGCCCGTGCGCACAAGATGCCGGTTCTGCAGCGTCGCGATCGTCACGAAGATCAGCAGGAAGCTCGCGACTGCGAACTGCGAGCCGATCATCAGCGTCGAGAGCCACTTCGAGCCGAGCTGAGCGCGCGACGCGCGCAGCGCGCTGACCGGCCGCACGTTCGAGAGCACGAGCGCGGGGTACGCGCCGGCGGCGAGAGTCACGACGACGATCACCGCCGTGAGGAACAGCCAGAAACGCGAGCCCGCGAACAGGATCGGACCGAGGTCGGCCGCGATCACCGAGCGAAGGAATGGCATTGACGTTTGCACGATCGCGATCGCGACTAAGACCGCGATCGTAGTGAGCAGCCCCGCCTCGACGAGGCTCTGGATCGCGACCTGCCCACGCTGCGCGCCGAGCGCCTTGCGCAGGCCGACCTCGCGCGTGCGCCGCGCCGCGCGCGCGGTCGCGAGGTTCGCGTAGTTCACGCACGCGACGCCGAGCACGAGCCCGCCGAGCGCGAGCAGCATGCCCGAGAGCGTTACGCCGGCGCCGTCGAGAAACATCTTGTCGTTCGCCGAGTTGCTGAACACGTCGCGCACGTTGATCGCGCTGTGCTTGATCTGCGCGAACTGGCCGACGTCCGCGGGCAAGTGGCGGCGCGTGAACTCGGGCATCTGCGCCTTCAGTTGCGCGAGCGTGAAACTGCCGTCCGTCGGGAGAAGCGCGTAGGTGGTCGCCTGCGCCTGCGTCCAGTTCTCGCTCTGCGGCGGCGCGTTCGCGGGGCGCCGGCTGTCGTCGAGCGCGTCGAGCACGTCGTACGAGGTCAAAAAGTCGAACTTCAGCGTCGCTATCTTGGACTGCCCCATGTGCGACGGCTCCGGGATTGCGTCGATCACGCCCGTGACTGTCGCATCGATGAGGTTGCCGATCCGCACCGTTTGACCGAGCGCCGGTTGTGCGCCGAACAGCTTTGCGGCGAAGTCCTTCTTGAGCACCACGCTGCGCGGGCTGCGCAGCGCGTTGCGCGCGTCGCCCGCGACGAACGGCAGCTCGAACAGCTCGAGAAATTCGGGGTCGGCCGCGACGGCTGGGGCGCGCTGGGCGCGATCGCCACTCGCGATCATCGTGTTCGGACCTATGCCGGTGGCGCGCGCGATCTTTTCGATCGCAGGGAAATCCTCTTTCAGATACTTGGCCGCGACGGCCGGCAGGCGTGGATCGCCTTCGTAGGAGAACTGGTCGCCCTTGAGCGTGAGGCTCATCGTGAACACGGCGATCCGGTCGGAGTTCTTGAACTGCCGCTCGGCGGTGCCCCAGAACAAGACGAACGCGTAGGCGATCACGAAGCACGCGATGCCGAGCGCGAGCGTCACGACGTTCATCGCCGACGCGAGCGGCGAGGCGCGAAGGTTGCGGAGCGCGATGGCGACGTAGTGCTTCAGCATCGGTCGTATATTGTCATAACGATTAGTTCCGAGGCCCCCAGAGGCCCGGTCTTACACTCCGCTACTCCTTTTTTTTGAGCGGCCGAGGAACGGGGTGGCACCGAAGGCGCGCAAGACCGTCGTGATCGCGGGCGAATTCCCGATGCATCGGGGCGGCACGCTCGTGAGCCCGACCATCGCTTACGAGACCTGGGGCAAGCTCAACCAAAAGCGCGACAACGCGGTCCTGATCTTCACGGGCATGTCGCCGCCCGCGCACGCCGCGTCGAGTGTCGAGGACCCCGCGCCCGGCTGGTGGGAAGAGATGATCGGGCCCGGCCGGCCGCTCGACACGCGCCGCTACTTCGTGATCTGCGTGAACTCGCTCGGCAGCTGCTTCGGCTCGACCGGCCCCGCGTCGATCGACCCGCGCACGGGCGACATCTACCGGCTCACGTTCCCGGTGCTGTCGCTCGAGGACGTCGCGCGCGGCGGCTACGAGGTGATCAAGCACCTCGGCGTGAATCGGCTCAAGGCGACCGTCGGGCCGTCGATGGGCGGCATGAGCGCGCTCGCGTTCGAAATCCTGTTCCCGGGGCTCTCGGAAGGGTTCGTGAGCATGTCGTCGGGCCCCCGCTCGCTGCCGTTCTCGATCGCGCTGCGCTCGCTGCAGCGCGAGATCATCCGCAAGGATCCAGGTTGGATGGGCGGCAACTACCCGCGCGACGCGGTACCGCTCACGGGAATGCGGCTCGCGCGCAAGCTCGGCATGATCACGTACCGGTCGGCGGAGGAGTGGCGATTGCGGTTCGGCCGCGAGCGCACGACGTCGCCTGACGCGAACAGCTATGGTTTCGGGATGACGTTCGAGATCGAGGCCTATCTCGAGCACCATGCGAATAAGTTCACCGGGCAGTTCGACCCGAACTGCTATCTGTACCTGTCGCGCTCGAGCGATCTCTTCGACGTCGCCGAGCACGGCGGCTCCGTCGAGGTGGGCTTGGGCAAAGTGCGGGTGAAGCGCGCGTTGATCGTCGGCGTCACGACGGACTTCCTGTTCCCGATCCATCAGCAGCGCGAGCTCGCCGAGGGGCTCGGGGCGCCGGGCCGCGAGGTCGAGTTCGTCGAGCTGAACTCGCTCCAGGGCCACGACTCGTTCCTCGTCGACATGGACAGCTATCGGCCGCTGATCGCGCGGTTCTTCGCCTAGCCCGCCAGAGGCGGGGTCGAGGCGCCGCGAGTCAGCTAAAGCCGAAGCGCATGGCCCAATGTCGCGCGGCGGGGTAGATTGCCGCGGTGGACAAATACCAGGAGCTCCTCGCGCGCTGCGCCGGCCTCGCGCCGATCCCGACCGCGGTCGTTCATCCATGCGAGGAGACCGCGCTTGCCGGCGCTGTCGAGGCCGCCGCGAGCGGCCTGATCGTTCCGCTTCTCGTCGGTCCGACGGCACGGATCCGCGCGGCCGCCGCCGCCGCGAAGATCGACATCGGCAAGTTCGAAATCGTCGACGCGCCGCACAGCCATGCGGCCGCCGCGCGGGGCGTCGCGCTCGTGCGCGAGGGTAAAGCCGAGCTGCTCATGAAAGGCAGCTTGCACACCCACGAGCTGCTGAGCGCCGTTGTCGCACACGACTCCGGCTTGCGGACCGAACGGCGCATGAGCCACGTGTTCCTGATGGACGTGCCGACGTATCACAAGCCGATCGTCGTGACCGACGGCGGAGTGAACATCGCGCCGAGCCTCGAGGACAAGCTCGACATCTGTCAAAACGCGATCGATTTCGCCGTGACGATGGGCGTCGCGTTACCGAAGGTCGCGATACTGGCCGCCGTGGAGACCGTGACGTCGAAGATGCCCGCCACGGTCGACGCGGCGGCGCTCTGCAAGATGGCGGAACGCGGTCAGATCACCGGCGCCCAGCTCGACGGCCCGCTCGCGTTCGACGACGCGATCAGCCGCGACGCCGCGCGCGTCAAGGGCGTCGAGTCGGAGGTCGCGGGCGATCCGGACATCCTGCTCGTGCCGGACCTCGAGTCGGGCAACATGGTCGCCAAGCTGTTGACCTACTTGGCGAACGCCCAGAGCGCGGGCGTCGTGCTCGGCGCGCGTGTGCCGATCGTTCTCACGAGCCGCGCCGACGGCGTGCGTTCGCGGATCGCGAGCTGTGCGGTGGCGATGCTGACCGCCTACGCGCGCGGCTTCGCCGCAGGCACGGCGCATTGACGTCGATCGGCATGAGTGACTGCGTGCTCGTGTTGAACTCGGGCTCGTCGAGCCTGAAGTTCGCGATCTACGTGCGTTCTTCGGATGGACGCTGGTCCGAGCAGGCGCGTGGCCAAATCGACGCGATCGGCGCGGACTCGAGGCTACGGGCACGAGATGTCTCAGGCCGTTCATACGACGAGCCGCTCGCCGCGGGGTCGGACCACCGCGGCGCACTCGGCGAGCTGATGTCTCGGCTAGACGGCCGGCTAGGCGTCGGCCGAATCGTCGGCATCGGCCACCGCGTCGTTCACGGCGGCACCCGCTACTCCGCGCCTGCGCTCGTGACCGACCAGGTGCTCGAAGACCTGCGCGCGCTCGTGCCGCTCGCGCCGCTGCATCAGCCGCACAACATCGCGCCGATCGAGTTGCTTCGGGATCAGCATCCCGGTATTCCCCAGGTGGTCTGCTTCGACACGAGCTTCCACCAGGGCTGGGCCGCAGTAGCCGAGCTCGTGCCGCTACCTCGGCGCGTTCGTGACGCCGGCGTGCAGCGCTACGGATTTCACGGGCTGTCGTACGAGTACATCGCTTCCATGCTGCCAAGTGCCGCGCCCGAGATCGCCGAGGGCCGCGTAATCGTCGCGCATCTCGGCAACGGCGCGAGCCTGTGCGCGCTGCGTGCCCGCAAGAGCGTCGATTGCACCTTCGGCTTCACGGCGCTCGACGGACTCTGCATGGGTACGCGGCCGGGCGCCTTGGACCCCGGCGTGGTCCTCTATCTGTTCGAGTCGCTGGGACTGAGCGCGCGCGAGGTCCAGACGATGCTTTACGAACAGTCCGGACTGCTCGGCGTCTCCGAAGTGAGCAGCGACATGCGCACGCTGCTTGCGAGCGGGGCGCCTGCCGCGCGGCTCGCGGTCGACTACTTCGTCTACCGCGCGGCGAAGGAGATCGGCGCGTGCGCGGCCGTTCTCGGCGGCCTCGACGCCTTGGTGTTCACGGCCGGGATCGGCGAGAACTCGGCGGAGATCCGGCGGCGGATCTGCGCCGCTTCGGCATGGCTCGGGATCGAGCTCGACGCGACCGCGAACGAGCGGCGCGGGCCCCGGCTCAGCGTGACCGCCAGCCGCGTCTCCGCGTGGGTGCTGCCGACGAACGAGGAGCTCATGATCGCGCAGCATGCCGGAACCGTGCTGAAGCTCGGCGAGCCGGCCTGATACCGCGCTGAAACAGCGAAGCGACTGACGCCGCGAGACCCGCCAAGCCGCTTGCGTCGCGCTGCCGAGCGGGGCCTGTGGTTGTTCCCCGCCGGCGCGACAGGTAACGTTACCAGTCGAACGACGGCGCGCACCGGCATCTTCTGTTCCACTTCTCGACACCGGAAGAGAGCGGGTTACCCAGTCGATCGACTCGGGGCGCAGCGACCTAGTGCACTGACAAAGGACGACTCGCATCAACATCGGAGGGATGACACGCCCGCTACGCGGCCGGCTGCTCGAGGCGGCGGCCGGTATCTTCGCGTTCGCGCTGCTCGTGAGCGGCGCGCACGCGCAGCCCGCGAAGCCGGCCGACGGTTACACCGGCTCGGCTGCGTGCAAGGAGTGCCACAAGAGTCAGTACGAGCGCTGGCAAAAGACGCGAATGGCGAACGTGGTCGTCGATCCGAAGCAGCATCCCGAGGCCGTGCTCGGGGACTTCAAGACGCCGAATCCGCTGGTGACGTTCAAGCCGAAGGACGTCGCCTTCGTCTATGGCAGCAAGTGGAAGCAACGCTACTTCGTGAAGCGCGGCGACGACTACTACGTGCTCGGAGTGCAGTGGAACGTGATCACGAGGGCGTGGAGCAAATACCACGTCGATGTCGGCACGGATTGGTGGGCGGAGCACTACCCCGACGACCAGATGCAGCGCCCCACGGGGCCACTCTGCGACGGCTGTCATTCGACGAACTACAACGTCGCCACAAAGCAGCCTACCGAATGGAACGTCGGCTGCGAGAAGTGCCACGGCCCGGGCGCCGCGCACGTCGCCAAACCGACAGCCGCGAACATCGTTAACCCGGCACGGCTCGATCAAGTCAGCGGCAACGACGTCTGCATCCAATGTCATTCGCAGGGCCAGCCGCTGCAAAAGCCGCTGAACGGGGTCTACTACGACTGGCCGGTCGGCTACGAGCCCGGGAAGCGGCTCTCCGACTACTGGAAGCTCGAGGAGCACAAGCTCGGCGAGGAGACGTTCACGCACTGGCCCGAGGGCTCGGCGCACAAGAACCGCATGCAGGGCAACGACTTCGTGCAGAGCCAGATGTACAAGCGCGGCGTCGCGTGCTGGTCGTGCCACGACGTGCACGGCACGGAGAACAACGCGCTGCTGTCGAAGCCCGTCAATTCCGTTTGCACGACCTGCCACACGCCGCAGAGCTTGCCGGGCCCGAACGAGCCGATGGTCGACGCACAGCCACCATAGTGTCGGCAACGTGCAGTGCGTCGATTGCCACATGCCGAAGATCGCGCGAGAGATCGGCGACTTCTATGTGCGCAGCCACACGTTCCGCTTCATCCCGCCGTCCGCGACGGAGCTCTACAAGGTCCCGAACCCGTGCACGACGTGCCATCGCGATCAGACGACCGCGAGCGCGACCGCGACGATCTTGAAGTGGCCCGACGTATCGCCTTGGCGAGTGCTGCAATGATCACCGCCGCGTCCGCGGCGTTATGATGTCGCTGATGAATCCCCCCGCCTCGAGTCGAAAGGAGTAGACCATGCAACACTCGCGTCTCGGCGAAACCGGCTTGATCGTGTCCCGTCTCGCGCTCGGCAGCATGACGTTCGGCTCGGGCGCAGGCATTTTCGCGTCGGTCGCGAAAGTGGACCAGAAAGGCGCGAACGACCTCGTCGCGCGCGCGATCGACGGCGGCATCAACTTCTTCAACTCGGCCGACGTCTATGCGGGCGGCGAATCCGAGCGGATCCTCGGCAAGGCGATCGGCCCGAAGCGCGGCGGCGTCGTGATCGCGACCAAGGTCGGCAACCGGATGGGCGACGCCGTGATCGAGACGGGCCTGTCGCGCCGGCACATCCTCGCAGCGGCCGATGCGAGCCTCACGCGGCTCGGCACCGACTACATCGACGTCTACCTCGTCCACAAAGTCGATCCGCTCACGCCGATCGAGGAGACGATCGAGGCGCTCGAGACGCTCGTGCGCGCGGGCAAGGTCCGCTACGTCGGCTTCTCGAACTGGCAGGCGTGGCAGGCCGCGAAGGCCGTCGGCATCCAGAACCGCATGGCTGGAGTCCGTTCCGCGCCGCCGAGCTGTACTACTCGCTCATCGGCCGCGATCTCGAGCACGAGCTCGCGCCGTTCTGCGTCGATGCGGGCATCGGCGTGATGGTCTGGAGTCCCCTCGCCGGCGGGTTCCTCAGCGGCAAGTACACGCGCGAGAAGCCGAAGGGCGAGAGCGGCGACCGGCTCGGCGGCTTCGACTTCCTGCCGTACGACCGCGCGCGCGGCTACGACCTCGTCGATGTCCTGCGCGAGATCGGCGAGAAGCGCGGCGCGACGCCCGCGCAGGTGTCGATCGCATGGCTGCTCACGCGTCCGTCGGTGTCGTCGATCTTGATCGGTGCATCGAGCGCCGCGCAGCTCGCGGACAACGTCGCAGCCGTAGACGTGAAGCTCGCGGCCGAGGACCTCGCGGCGCTCGACGCCGCGACGAAGGCGACGGCAGCCGTACCCGAATTGGTTCACCGATCGCGTCGCGGACGGCAAGGCGTACGCGGCGCTCGGGATCAAGCTCGCGGTGCCGCCGATCCGCTAGGGAGGCGCCGCGGGCCGGTACGGGCGACAAAGAGCAGCGCGTCTCGGAACATGGTCGCAGTCGCCGCCGCGCAAGATCTCGATCCGCTCCGCGAATTCCTCGAACGGCATCCGCGCCTGTTCGTGCTGACGGGCGCCGGCGTGAGCACGGACTCGGGCATCCCGGACTACCGCGACGCGGACGGCGATTGGAAGCGGGCGTCGCGGCCCGTGATGTTCCGCGACTTCATGAACCAGCCCGCGACGCGCAAGCGCTACTGGGCGCGCGGCCTCGTCGGCTGGCAGCACCTTCACCGCGCCGTGCCGAACGACGCGCACCGAGCGCTCGCTCGGCTCGAGCGCGCGGGCCGCGTCGAGCTGCTCGTCACCCAGAACGTCGACCGACTGCATCAGGCCGCGGGCAGCGAGGCGGTCGTCGACTTGCACGGTCGCGCCGACGTCGTGCGCTGCATGGGCTGCGAGCGGCGCATTTCGCGTGCCGATTTCCAGGCCGCGCTCGTGGGCATGAACTCGGACTGGGCGGAGCTCGGCGCGCGCGCGGCGCCCGACGGCGACGCCGATCTCGTGGGCGCCGACTACGACCGCTTTCGCGTGCCGGACTGCTCCGCTTGCGGCGGGACGCTGAAGCCCGACGTCGTGTTCTTCGGCGAGAGCGTGCCGAGGGAGCGAGTCGCACGCGCCATGCAGGCGCTCGCCGAGGCGGACGCCGTGCTCGTGATCGGCTCGTCGCTGATGGTGTTCTCGGGCTATCGGTTCGCGCGCGCCGCGGCCGGGGTCGGCAAGCCGATCGCGGCTGTGAACTTGGGCCGCACGCGCGCCGACTCCATGCTCACGCTGAAAATCTCGGCAACGTGCTCGAGCGCGCTCCCGGCGTGCGTCGAATGAAGACGCCGATCGTCATGTGCAATCCTTTCTCGCTCTAGTTTCCGGTGTTCGTGTCGTCGACGGTCGCGGCGAGCGTGCCGCGCGCGAGCCGCACGTCGATCGCCGTGCCGCGCTGTCACCTGCGCGGCGTCCGTCACGAGCGCGCCGTCGTCGCGGCGCTGCACGATCGCGTAGCCGCGCTCAGCGTCGCGAGCGGGCTCAGAGCGACGCGAGCGCGCGCTCCGCGAGCTTCAGGCGCTGCTTCGTGTCGTCGACGTTGCGCAGCGATCGCGCGGCGCAGGCGCTCGCCGGCCCAGCGCCAGCGCTCGCGCGATCTTCGCGAGCCGGTGCGCCGGGTTCGCGTGCGCGACCGAGGTCGCGAGCCGGCGCGAGCCGCACCTTCGCGTTCGCGATCGCGCGCTCGAGCCGTGGCGCGCGCGCGCTTCGAGCTCGTCGAGCCGCTGCTGCTGCTCGCGCAGCCGAACGCCCGGGATGGCAGCGCGACAGCCGATGCGCGAGGCTCGCGAAGTGCCGCCGGTCCGCGCCGAGCCGGCGCCGCACGCAGAACGCGACCTGCTGCTCGAGCCGCGCGAAGCGCGTGAGCCATTCGCTCTGGTCCGGCACCGCGAGCTCGGCGGCCTGCGACGGCGTCGGCGCGCGCAGGTCCGCCGCGAAGTCCGCGATCGTGAAGTCGATCTCGTGGCCGACGCCGACGATGATCGGCAGCTCGAGCGCCGCGATCGCGCGCGCGACGCTTCTCCTCGTTGAACGCCCAGAGGTCCTCGAGCGAGCCGCCGCCGCGCGTGAGGATCAGCACGTCGCAGTCGGCGCGCCGGTCCGCGAGCTTCAGCGTGCGGCAGATCTCGTCCGCCGCGCCGGCGCCCTGCACCGAGGTCGGATAGATCAGCACCGCGGTCGACGGGAATCGGCGCCGCAGCGCGATCAGCACGTCGCGCAGCGCCGCGCCGCGTCGGCGACGTCACGACGCCGATCCGCCGCGGCAGCTTCGGCGGCGCACGCTTGCGCGCGGCGTCGAACAGCCCTTCGGCCGCGAGCTTGCGCTTGAGCTCCTCGAAGCGCCGGCGCAGCAGGCCTTCGCCGGCTTCCTCGGCGTACTCGACGATCAGCTGATATTCGCCGCGCGCCTCGTAGAGGCTCGCGCGCGCCGCGGACGAGGACCTGCTGGCCGTTCGCGAGCTCGAAGCCCAAGCCGCGGTTGCTCATCCGGAACATCGCGCAGCGGACCTGCGCCTGCGCGTCCTTCGAGCGACCAGTAGAGGTGGCCCGAGCGACGGCCGCGACAGGTTCGAGACTTCGCCCTCGACCCAGACGACGCCGAGCGTGCCCTCGATCAGCTAGCTTCGCCTCGCGATTCAGGCCCGAGACCGAGAGGATTCGCCGCTCCTCGAACGGCAGCTGCATGGAGTCGCCGCAGCGCATCGGCGCAGTATACGGCAGCGCGGCGCGAGGACCTGGCGCGAGATTTGCCGGGCTCGCTCCCGGCGCGTAAACTGCCGCGTTCAATTTCCCCGGCCGGAGGTCCCGATGCGGATCATTCACGAGGCGCTCACATTCGATGACGTCCTCCTCGAGCCCGCTTACTCCGAAATCTTGCCGCGCGAAGTTCAGCTCAAGACCCAACTCACCCGCTCGCTCACGCTGAACATCCCGATCATCTCGGCCGCGATGGACACGGTCACCGAAGCGCGGCTCGCGATCGCGCTGGCGCAGGAAGGCGGCATCGGCATCATCCACAAGAACATGTCGCCGAAAGATCAGGCGCGCCAAGTCAGCCAGGTCAAGAAGTTCGAAAGCGGCGTGATCCACGACCCGATCACGGTGTCGCCCGACGCGACGATCCGCCAAGTCATCGATCTCACGCGCTCGAAGAACATCTCCGGCGTGCCGGTCGTCGAGGGCGAGGACCTCGTCGGCATCGTCACGCACCGCGACCTGCGCTTCGAGACGCAGCGCGACGCGCCGGTCTCGTCCGTGATGACGCCGAAGGAACGGCTCGTCACCGTGCGCGAAGGCGCGGACAAGGACGAGGTGCTCGGGCTCTTCCACAAGCACCGCATCGAGAAGGTGCTCGTCGTCGACAAGGCGTTCAAGCTCCGCGGCATGATCACGGTGAAGGACATCCAGAAGGCGCACGACTATCCGTACGCGTGCAAGGACGCAGCGCGGCGCGCTGCGCGTCGGCGCCGCGGTCGGCACCGGCATCGACACCGAGGAGCGCGTCGCGCTGCTCGTCGAGGCGGGCGTCGACGTCGTGATCGTCGACACGGCGCACGGCCACACGAAGGGCGTGATCGACCGCGTGCGCGCGATCAAGCGCGATCATCCGGAGTCTGCAGCTGATCGCGGGCAACATCGTGACGGCCGAGGCCGCGAAGGCGCTCGTCGACGCGGGCGTCGACGGCGTGAAGGTCGGCATCGGCCCGGGCTCGATCTGCACGACGCGCATCGTCGCCGGCGTCGGCATCCCGCAGATCACCGCGGTCGCCGAGGTCGCCGAGGCGCTCGAAGGCACCGGCGTGCCGTCGATCTCCGACGGCGGCATCCGCTACTCGGGCGACATCGCGAAGGCGATCGCGGCCGGCGCGCACTGCGTGATGATCGGCAGCCTGTTCGCGGGCACCGAGGAGTCGCCGGGCGAGGTCGAGCTCTACCAGGGCCGCTCGTACAAGTCCTATCGCGGCATGGGCTCGCTCGGCGCGATGGCGCAGCGCCACGGCTCGGCCGACCGCTACTTCCAGGACTCGGCCGAGGAGCTCGAGAAGCTCGTGCCCGAAGGCATCGAGGGCCGCGTGCCGTACAAGGGCAGCCTCGTCGCGATCATCCAGCAGCTCGTCGGCGGCTTGCGCGCCGCGATGGGCTACACGGGCTGCGGCGACATCACCGAGATGCGCACGAAACCGAAGTTCGTGCGGATCACGGGCGCCGGCCGGCGTGAGAGTCACGTGCACGACGTCACGATCACGAAGGAACCGCCGAACTATCGCATCGGGCGAATGAGCGACAAGATCCTCGTCGTCGACTTCGGCGGCCAATACACGCAGCTCATCGCGCGCCGCGTGCGCGAGGTGGGCGTCTACAGCGAGATCCTGCCGTTCGACGCGCCGGCCGAGAAGATCGCGGCGCTCGCGCCGCAAGGGATCATTCTCTCGGGCGGCCCCGAGTCGACCGTCGAGGCCGGCTCGCCGCAGATCGCCGACGCGCTGCTCGCCGCGCAGAGGCCCGTGCTCGGCATCTGCTACGGGATGCAGGCGCTCGCGATGAAGCTCGGCGGCGGCGTCGAGTCGTCCGATCATCGCGAGTACGGCTACGCCGACGGTGAAGCTCGCCGGCAACGACCCGCTGCTCAAGGGCCTCACGAAAGCCGGACGCCGAGCTCAACGTCTGGATGAGCCACGGCGACCGCGTCGAGAAGCTGCCGCCCGGATTCGCGGCGATAGCGTCGTCCGCGAACTCGCCGCTCGCCGCGATGGCCGACGTGAAGCGCAAGATCTACGGGCTCCAGTTCCATCCGGAGGTCACGCACACCGAGCACGGCCTCGAGATCATCCGCCGCTTCGTGCTCGAGATCTGCGGCTGCGAGCCGAGCTGGACCGCGAAGAACATCATCGCGGAGCACGTGGACAACATCCGCGCGCAGGTCGGCTCGGACCGCGTGCTGCTCGGGCTCTCGGGCGGCGTCGACTCGTCCGTCGTCGCCGCGCTGCTGCACGCCGCGATCGGCGATCAGCTCGTCTGCGTGTTCGTCGACACCGGCCTGCTGCGCCTCGACGAGGGCGACCAGGTGATGTCGATGTTCACGAAGCACCTCGGCGCGAACGTGATCCGCGTGAACGCGGAGGCCGAGTTCCTCGCGGCGCTCGACGGCGTCGCCGATCCCGAGAGAAGCGCAAGATCATCGGCCGCGTGTTCGTCGAGGTGTTCGAGCGCGAGGCCGCGAAGCTCGAAGACGTCCGCTGGCTCGCGCAGGGCACGATCTATCCGGACGTGATCGAATCCGCGGGCGCCGCGACGGGCAAGGCGCACCTGATCAAGTCGCATCACAACGTCGGCGGCCTGCCCGCGAAGATGAAGCTGAAGCTGCTCGAGCCGCTGCGCGATCTGTTCAAGGACGAAGTGCGCCGGATCGGTGCCGAGCTCGGCCTGCCGCCCGAGCCTGATCGGCCGCCATCCGTTCCCGGGCCCCGGCCTCGGCGTGCGGATCCTCGGCGAGGTGAAGAAGGAATACGCGGATCTCTGCGCCGCGCGGACGACGTGTTCATCTCGGAGCTCGAGAAGCAGGGGCTCTACGACACCGTGAGCCAGGCGTTCGCGGTGTTCCTGCCGGTGAAGTCCGTCGGCGTGATGGGCGACGGCCGCCGCTACGACTACGTGATCGCGCTGCGCGCGGTCGAGACGGTCGACTTCATGACCGCGCGCTGGGCGCGCTTGCCGTACGACTTCCTCGACCACGTGTCGCGCCGGATCATCAACGAGGTGCCGGGCATCTCGCGCGTGACCTACGACATCTCGGGCAAGCCGCCCGCGACGATCGAGTGGGAGTGACGTACCCGACGACACTTCGCCGGCCGTCGGCTCGTCGTTCGGGTCGTTCGCGATTCTTCTACGAACCCCGCTAGTTCGCGGGTTGCGCTTCTCCAGCCGTTGGCGGATCGGCGGGGTGGCGGCTCAGGGCTTCGAGCGGAGCGCCGGTGTCGACGCGCCCGCTCATGCGGCGCTCGCTCTCGAACAGGCGCGCCACGCGCGATGCGGTCGTCTCGAGCGACGTACGCACCACTCTTTCGAGCTCCGGCTCCAATACGAATGGGAACTCAATGAGGTCGGCGTTCGTGGGGCGGACGGACTTCGGCAACGTCGACATCGCCAAGAACAGCGCGACGAACGTAGCGCTTTGTGCGGGAAGCTCTTCTTTCATGATCGCCGCGCGGGCGGCGTTACGCATGCTGTGCGGACCCGTGAGTCGGTACGAGGCTTGGTTGAATGTGCTACACCACAGCTTTGCCAGCAACAGCGGGTCCGCGCGCAGCTCGCGCGTGTCGGGGAGGCAGCCGATTTCCTTGGCGATGGAGTCGAGGAACAACACCTGGGACGGTATGGCCTCGACGTGGCGCGGGCTGTATTCCGTGAACCACTCCTCCCACTCCTTCTCTCGCTCGATGCGCTCCACGACATCGGCGGGTAAGTCGATTTTTCGGCTGCACAGCAGAGCGAAATAACGCGCTTGCATCTCGGCACATATCGGGATTCCGCCGGTAAACGGCCGAGCAAATCCGATCATCGCCAGGCGGCCGTGGTACGCCGAGTGAAATGCGTGCTTGTAGAGGTTCCGGACGTTGTTGCCCGGGATCTCGACGTCGCGCAGGAGCGAGAAATCGGCCTTGAACCCTGTGCACAGCACGATCGCGTCGAAGTCTTCGACGCGCCCGCTCAGGAAGTGGACCTTGCGACCCTCGATGCGCTCTATGCCCGAATCATCGACGCGAATCTTTCCGTTCGCGACGTTCGGGACGAAGCTCACGTTCTTGCAGTAGATCACCTTCGGGATGTAGCAACCGGTGCCGTTGTTGCACGCTCGGTTCCAATCGTTGATCACCGAGACGTGCTCTGCGCTGAGCTCTGTGCCGAGATCGAGCTTGAGAGGCCACATGGGCTCGCCAAGATTGTTGATGGCGTCGGGCGCGCCTTCGCCGGCGCCGCTCGGCGACTGCCCCGCGTTGCCGCCGAGCGAGTCCAGGCCGAGAAGCATGAGCCCCGACAAGCGGGCCGCTTCGAGAAATTCCGCTCGCGAAGCATGCTCGTCCTCGAAGAAGGCCCGCATGGCGAAAGGCACATCCGGGGCGCGCACGAAGAATTCGTAGTGACTCGCCCTGATCGTGAGCATGTCGGTCGAGTACTTTCCCGCGAACAGGCGGGGCACGAGATACGACCGCGAACGGATGGATAGAGTGCATCGCTGCGAGACGTTCGAGATTTCCCTCACAATATCCGCGCCGGACTCGGTGAGCCCCACGACGAGAACCTTTTTGCCGCGATACCGATCGTTGTTTCGATAGCGCGAGGAGTGCACGACGTCGCCGTGAAAGTCCGCGAGGTGCTGGACATCCAGGTTGGGGTGACGGAACGGGCCCGAGCATACGGCTACGGCGTCGAATAGGTACTCGACCGTGGCAGCTTCCGAGTGAACCGCAACGAGCCACTCGGAGCCGGCGGGACGGATGTGTGCTACCTCGGAGTTGAAGCGCACATGCCGCTCGAGATCGAACTCGGCGGCGTACCGGCGCAGGTACTCGAGATAGCCCTTGCGACCGACGAAGCGGCGCTCGTCGACCATGAAGTCCGAGAACGACATCAGCTTCAGCGAGATCGACAGGACCAGGTCGTCGTAGACCTTCATCTCGCCATCGTCGCCGGGGTGGCGGTGCCAAATCCCACCAATGCCGCCGCCTTTCTCGAAGCACGTGACCTCGTGACCCTCGTCGAGGAGCTGCTTGAGGGTGGTCAAGCCGGCCGGACCCGCTCCCACGACGCAAACTTTCATTGTTCTTCTCCTCCCGCCCCGCGATTGCCGATTTCGTTATAGCCTGCGCTTCAAGCGCCAAGCCAGCGAAAAGATCTTGCAAGAAACGCGTTCCCGTTCGCCCTCGGCCACTCGCCGTGAGCCACGATGACGCGCCGGCAATTCCAGCTCAGCGCCTTGTCGCGCGCCCGGCGGGCCGGCGCGCGGTTTACGAACGAAAGCCGCCATTCGAGCGGCGCGCAGGCCTGGTCTTGGGTGAGGCCATCGAGGCGTGCCAAGAAGCGCCATCGCCCCCAATGTTCCCGGAGAAAGTGATCGCTGAATGCCTGGATCAGATCGGCGATGATCGCGGTGGCGGAGGGGCGGTGCAGAAAGACGATCTCGTCCATCGCGAACGAACCACGGAACCATGCCTGGTCGATGTCGGGAAGCCACTCGGGCGGCGGCCCGTCCCGCAGCGCCTCGCGGAAGGAGAGGTCGGAGCGTTTCTTGATTGTCGATTGCGGCCCCCACAACGACGCCTCGGGATAGGCCGCCTTCCACTCCTGCAGGTAGAGGTGATGGAGTTTGTTGGGGCTCACGAGGTGACGAACGGGGCCCAGACGATCCACTTCGGCGCGTAGAGCCGGAGTCAGCTTGACCGGGGACCATATCCACAGATCGCCGTTCTCCAGTTTCGCGATGACGGATCGCGTCGGATAGGCAATGCCGAAAAAGCTGACGATCTCTCCTTCAGCGACCCAAAGAGCCTCATGCACTTGCTCGAGCATGCGTTCGCCTTCTGCCGCGAGCGCGGTCGAGTGGCGAACAGGCGCGTGCGCGGGACATCTGTCAACGCCCGGCGCCCATCGATGCGCAAGCTCTAGTGGTGGATCTGACTCGTGACGTCTGCGGCGTCGTAAGGCTCGCAGTTGCCGCGCTCGGTGCCGACCAGTGTCGGATTGCCGAAGCCGCCGGCGCCCGCGACCGCCTTGGTCATCAACACGGGGGTCTGCTTCCAGGGCTGCACCAGCACATCCGGGTCCTCGACCGTCACCTCGTAGAGCATCTCGTCGCCCTTCCGTGTGAAGCGTTCGAAGACCTTCATGTTCTCCGAGTGGAAGAACCCGCCGCGCGCGAGCCACGTTTCGGGCACGAACCCTCTCGACTCGATCACGAGCGTGTCGCCGTCCCAGTGGCCGATGGAAGTACCCGTGTATTTGGTTTGCTCGAGCTGTTTCTCGTCGAACGGGCGGCCGTCGGTCGCGATCACCCGGAAGTCCGTATAACCGCCGCCGCCGTCGCCGCCGCGACCGTAGAGCAAGGTGATGTCGTCCGTCGGTCTGGAAGATGCGCCCGGGCGCTCCTTGTCTCGGAATGCCCATGGGCTGACACGTCATGATCGGATCTTCACGGTTCGTCCACATGTCGAGATAGATCACCTCGTCCCAGTTCTCGGGCTTGTAGAGCGGACGATTCGGCCCGAAGCGCGAAGCCGCCTCGAACTCGAAATCGAGCGTCTGATTCCACGCCGGGCTACAGCCTTCGAGCTGGGTCGGTGCGCAGCGGCGGTTGCCATAGCGCCAGATGAAGAACTTGTTGCCGGGCGTTCCAGCTGCCGGTCAGGTCGGGCTTGCCGCTGGCCAAACGCGGGGTCGCGAGCGGTGGAAGCGAGCACGGGCGCTTTCTGGTCGGTGCCGAACATCGGCAGCGGCTCCGTGGGACCGCACGTTCTGGGGCACCGGCACGACGACGTAGACGCTGCCCGTTTCCGTCACGCTCCGTCTTCAGGTCGCGCACGACCTTGCCGTTGAGGCGCTCCACCATCTTGCCGGCGCATCTGGACTTCGAGCGATTGAGCGCGATTGTTGTAGTCGTCGTAGTCGCTGTACGTGAACTCGTAGGTATCGCGCCCGTACTTGACGACGACGGATTTGGCCATGAACTCGATCGTCGAGCTGGCGACGGCCGTTGCGCCGGCGACGCCCGGAATCGGGAACGTGACGATCGGCGTCTTGCCTTCCCAGACGACCGACGTGTCGCCGATCTTCGCGTTCCCTTCCTCGAGCAACCCGCCGGGGTTGCGGAACGTCTTCATCAAATGGATTCCGGCGCCCGCCAGCGCGGCTTTGGCGGCGCCTTGCGGGCTGGCGCAAAGACGAATCAGGCGCTCGTCGACGCTTGTCGGGCATCGGCTTGGCCGTGCCTTCGCCCGGCACGAGACCGGCGCCCGGTCTGTCTTCGTCCCAAGCGTACTTGCCGCTGACGACCTCGATATTGGTATACGTCTGACCGTTCGGCAGCGTGCATTCGATCTGCGTGCGGCTAGCCGGTCGAATTGGTACGCGTCGCTGACGCGGTATCCCGACGTGCCCAGCTCGCCCTTGCGCTTGGTTGCCTTGTAACGGCGTGATCGCACAGGGCTGACCGTTCACCTGGATCGTGCCTTCAGCCCCGATACTCGAGCGTGACGGCGAGCTCGTGCTCCTCGATGCCGCGCAGCATGACCATGTGCCACGGCCAGTTGAACAGCACGGACTTCAAGTCCTTGGCGCCCTTCCGCGGGCGTATAGACCTTCGGCGGAGGACCGCCGAACTGCGCGTACACCGCGACCGACACGCAGGCCGCGAGGCCGGCTGCGACCGCGACACGGGTTGAGGTCGCACCTATGATTGAGGCCATGCTAGTTCCCCCTTATTAACCGTAAATGGTGCGGGTATTCCGGCTGGAAGTCGAGGCTTGCTGTTTTCTTGTCCGGCGATCGGCAATCGCCATGACTTTCAGCGGCCGCGCGCAACTGAGCGTCGGGCCGCGGTTCGGCTACGATCGTCGCGAACTCCGAAACGCATGAAACAGGGGGAGCTATGATTCACTCGAAAATGATTGGCGCTGCAGCGGTTCTGTTGGCCGTCGGAACCGCCACGGTCGTGTGGGCGGTTGGCAAGGGCGGATCCGGACGCGAGGCGCAGGATCGCGCCGAGATCGAAGGGCTCATGTGGCACTACGTGCGTGCGCTCGACACGCACGACGCCGCGGCCTATGCAAGCACCTACACCGAGGACGGCGTATTTCAGAGCGGTACGAACGTCACGAAGGGTCGAGCCGCGCTGAAAAAGCTGATCGACGACGGCCAGCAAGCGGCGGCCGAAAGAGCCGCGAAAGGCGAAGCCCGGCCGCAGATGTACCACGTCGCGACCAACGCCTACGTAGAGCTCGTCGACGACAGTCACGCGAAGTATCACGCGTACTGGCAGGGTGTCTTCGAGTCGGGTGGACCGAACCAGCCGGCACGCGTCGGCTCGGCGGGGCACGAGCTCTCGTCGCTCGTCCGCGTCAACGGCAAGTGGTTGATCGAAAAGCGGGACGTCGCGCCGGTCGCCGACTAGAGTCGCGACAGCGCACTTCAGGGGAGGTCCTATGGAATTCGCCACACGCCGGCGGAATCGCCGCGAAGCCGCGCCGCTGGGCTTTGCCGCCGCCACGCTCCTGCTCGCGGCGGCCCACGGCGCGATCGCTGCCGATCCGCCGCGCGCGGTGCTCCGCTTCGAGAAAGCGATGATCGTCGACGCGACGGGGTTCGAAGCGCCGATGGCCGCGAGCACGTTGTTCCTGCCGGCCGGTTGGAAGACTCAGGGCGGCGTGCAGTGGGGCGGTCAGTTCGCGTGCACCAACGGCTACAACTACGATTGGAAAGCGCACTCGCCGGACGGCAGCGAGACGATCAGCGTGCTGCCGCAGACGCGCTGGGAGAGCAATAACTACGGCGCCGGGCCGGCGACGCCCGGGTGCCAAGCCGCGCCCTTCACGACCTCCCGCCAATATCTCGAAGCGGTCGTGCAGCGGTGGCACCCCGGCGCGCGCCCCCTCGACTTCAGGGCGCGCGACGACCTGATGCGGGCGGCCGCGTCGTACAACAAGAACACACCCATGCCGCTCGGTTACGCGAAGACCTGGGTCGATGCCGGCGAATTGCTGTTCGCCTTCAACGAAGGGGGCCGCGACATGCGCGGCTCCGCGACGGCGACGGTCGTCTTTTCGTTGAACCACACCCAAGTTCAGGGAATGAAGCAGATGGACGCGCTGACCGCCTTCGCGTTTGCCGGTTACGGCGTCACGGCCCCGAACGGCAAATTGAACCTGAGCTTCTACGAGGCGATTCGCAAAACGATCCAGCCGAATCCGCAGTGGAGCCAGCGGATTGCGAATCACAACACTGCGATCGCCCAAGTCGCCCTCGAAGAGAACCGCAAGCGCGCGGCGATCGTCGCGAACTCGAACGCCGAGATCGCGAAGATTCGCGAGCAGGCATGGAACGCGTCGCAAGAGAGCGCGGATCGGCGTGCGCGCGAATTCAGCGAAATGATTCGCGGTGTCGAGACCTACAACGATGCCAACGCGGCGGGCGGAACGGTGCAGCTTTCGAATCTCTACGACCACGCCTGGCGCCTCAACGACGGCAGTTACGTGTTGACGAACGACGCGAGCTTCCAGCCGTATCGCGACTTAGGCGTCGACGGTCAACAGCTGGAGCAGACGAAATGAACGCGCGCGCGTCGATTCGCGCATCGGTCGCCTTGATGGCTTTGCTGTCCTTGGCCGCGGTCGAACGGAGCTCGCCCGCGCAGAATTCGTTCGGTGAAGCGACGCGGCAGGCGCCGCCGCCGCAGCAGCCGCAGTCGCCGTCTCCGCCGCAGGCACAGCAGCCGAAGGCACCGCAGCCGCCCGGCGGGGGCTCCCGGCCGGGCGCCACGGCTCAGCCGCCGGCGCAAGGCCAAGGCTCCAACGCTCTCGACGCGCTCACGGCCGTGGAGCGACAGGACTTCGGCGTCGCGCCGGTCTCCGCGCTGCACGACTGGCGCGATGCACGGCCCGACGCCTGCGTCGATCCCGGGCGGCCAGGTGATCACGACGAAGGGCCTCGTCGAGCTCATTCGCGGCGGCCAGGTCCCGGTGCTCACGCTCGACATTCTCGGTGGCCCCGAGATGATTCAGGGCGCGGTATCGGCCGTGCCGGCCTCGCAGCCCGGCTCGTTCACCGACCCAACTCAGCGGCAGTTCGCACAGTTCCTGCAGCAGGCGACCGGTGGCGAACAAGCAACATCCGATCGTGTTGTATTGCCTGTCGCCCGAGTGTTGGATGTCGTACAACGCGTCCCTGCGCGCGATCAACCTCGGCTACACGAACGTGCTCTGGTATCGCGGCGGCATCGAGTCCTGGAAAAAGGCCGGCTTGCCGGTGCAGACCGCCGGGCCCCAGGGCGGGCCCGCGCGGTAGGCCACCCGCTCCCGCTTCAGTGCCGCCAGTAAAGCGTCGTGCCGTAGTGCTTGTACGCCCGGTCCCGATAGGCGAGCCCGTCGTTCTGGGTCAAGGCATCGATCGAATCCGACGGGGCGCTCTTCAGTTGCTCCGCCGTGAACGAAACGACGTAGCCCTTCCGGTCCGGATCGAAGTCGAGCTCGCTCCAGGGGATCGGGTGAAATTTCTCGCCGATGCCGAGGAAGCCGCCGAAGCTCACGACGGCGAACATGATGCTGTTCGAGGTCTTGTCGAGGACGATGTCCTTGACCTCGCCGATCGATTTACCGGAGCGGTCGTAGACGTTCGTCCCGATCGCCTTGCCCGCGCGAATCGCGCTCGTATGTCCCGTGGCTGTCGTCATCTTCCGTTTCCTCCTTGTGTGGAACCATCTTTTCCTGCGCGATCCCAAGGCTTGGGATCCGTTTCAGCGAATTGCGTGTAGCCCTATGCCGCTTACCGCAGCACCAACTTATTGAATGTGCTCGGTTCGCCGTTTGCCTTTTGGTCCTGATACAGAAACGCGAGCTGCTTCTCCTCGAACTTCTCGAAAAATTCGTCCCAAGAGATTTGCTCGAGTGCGGCTTCCTCCTCCTCGGCGAAGTTGATGCTGAGAAGGCCGATGTCCTCGTCCTTGCCCGTGCCCGGCACGCTGGCCGGTTTGCCATTGCGATCTTCGACCCATTGACGAATCGTCTCGTGATCCGTCGTCTTTTCCGCGTCGCTCATTTGAGAGCCCTCCGTCATTTCCCAATTTGAGTCGAGAGCAAATTGCGTGCCACGTGCCGTTGATGGACTGGATCTTGCATCGCGCAGGGCGAAGGAAGCCTCATGGACGAGCGAAGCCAAGCGACGGCCCTCGCGATCGAGATGCGCGTCAACGGTGAGGCGCATGCGCTGACCGTCGACGCGCGCATGAGCCTGCTCGATGCGTTGCGCGAACGGCTCCGTCTGATCGGCACGAAGAAGGGCTGCGACCAAGGTGCGTGCGGTGCGTGCACGGTGCTGCATGGCGGCCAGCGGATCCTGTCGTGCTTGGCGCTCGCGGTTCAGTTCGACAGAGCCGAGATCACGACCGTGGAAGGCCTCGCCGACGGCGGCCTCCATCCGCTCCAGGCCGCGTTCCTCGAGCACGATGGGCTCCAGTGCGGGTATTGCACGCCCGGCCAGCTCTGCTCCGCGATCGGCATGCTCGCGGAGTATCGGGCCGGGGTGCCAAGCGCGGTGACCGCCAACGTTGCCGTCCCCGTGGGCGAGCTCACGGCTGCCGAGATCGCGGAGCGAATGAGCGGCAACCTTTGCCGTTGCGGCGCCTACGTCGGCATCAGAGCCGCCATCCGTGCCGCGGCGGAGCGCGTGCGGACATGAGGCCGTTCGCCTATAAAGCGGCGACCGACGCCCAGGGCGCGATCGCGCTGATCGCGTCGCGCCGCGCCGCGAAGTTCATCGCGGGCGGCACGAATCTCGTCGATCTCATGCGCGAGGAGCTCGAACAGCCCGAGCTCGTCGTGGACGTCCGCGGCTTGCCGGCGGGCGGCATCGAGGACGCCTCGGATGGAGGCGTCGAGATCGGCGCCGCCGCGACGAATACCGCGGTCGCAGCCAACCGTATCGTGCGCGAGCGCTATCCGTTCCTGGCGCAGGCGCTCTTGTCCGGCGCGTCCGGCCAGATCCGCAACATGGCGACGATCGGCGGCAATCTGATGCAGCGTACGCGATGCGCGTATTTCTACGACCGCGCTTCGTGCTGCAACAAGCGTTCGCCGGGCGCGGGTTGCGATGCGCTCGACGGCCACAATCGTTACCACGCGATCCTCGGCGCGAGCGAAGCCTGCATCGCCGTGCACCCGTCGGATCTCTGCGTCGCGCTCGCGGCGCTCGATACCACGGTCCGCGTCGTCGGCCCGAACGGTGAGCGCGCCATCGTGTTCGAAGCCTTTCCATCGGCTGCCGGGTCGAACGCCGCAGATCGAGACGGCGCTCGAAGCGGACGAGCTGATCACGGCCATTCGGATCGCGCCGCTCCGCTGCGCGCGCCGCTCGGTATATCGCAAGGTTCGCGATCGCTCGAGCTATGCGTTTGCGCTCGTCAGCGTCGCGGCGGCGCTCGAGACGCGCGGCGGCACGATCGTCGCGGCCCGGCTCGCGCTGGGTGGCGTCGCTCACAAGCCGTGGCGTGCCTTGCGCGCCGAACAGGTTCTGGTCGGCGCATCGGCGACATCCGAAACCTTCACGCGCGCCGCCGACGCCGAGCTCGCCGAGGCCGTGCCGCGACGCTACAACGCTTTCAAGATCGAGCTCGCGAAACGCGTCATCGTCGATGCTCTCGCCGAGCTCGCAGATCAGGAGGCGCGGTGAGCAGCCAGCCGAAAATCCCGGACGCCCAGGCCATGGAGCCGACCGCGCACTATACGAACGTCGCGCCGGCCATCGGACTTGGCGTGCGGCACCATTATGTCGGCCTCCCGCTCGACCGCGTCGACGGCGAGCCGAAGGTGACGGGCAAGGCGGCGTTTTGCGCCGAGCTCGATCTTCCGGGGCTCGCGTACGCCGCTCTCGTTTGCAGCACGATCGCGCGCGGCCGAGTCGTCGCCGTCGACGGCTCCGCCGCAGCGGCCGTTCCGGGCGTGATCGCGCTTCTCTGGCACGAAAACATGCCGCGCCTCGTGCGGCCCGAGCCCGGCATGCAGGCGGGCGGCCAAGGGTTTGCGTTGAGCGATCTTCCGATTCTGCAGGACGACGCGGTGCGGTGGAACGGACAACCCGTCGCCGTCGTGATCGCCGACACGCTCGAGGACGCGGCGCGCGCGGCGTCGCTCGTCCGGGTCGACTACGACCCGGTCGCGCGGCCCGTGCTCTCGTTCGCGGACGAGAAGCCGAACGCGGTGGTGCCGGACAGCGTGCTCGGCGAGCCGGCCGAGCTCGCTTTTGGCGACGCTGCCGCGGCGCTCGAGCACGCTGCGGCGCTCGTCGACCACGTCTATCGGACGCCGCGCTACAACCATAACGCGATCGAGCCGCACGCGACGGTCGCGAGCTGGCAGGACGGCGCGCTCACGGTCTATGACACGACGCAATCCGTGTTTCGCTCCAAGCAAGCGCTGGCGCAAGTGTTCGGCTCGATGCCGGCAAAGTGCGCGTGATCGCGGGCTACGTCGGCGGCGGATTCGGCGGCAAGGGAGGGCTCTGGAACCATACCGTGCTGTGCGCGGCGGCGGCGAAAGTCGTGCAGCGGCCCGTCAAGCTCGTGTCACGCGAGAGCAGGTCGTGCGAGTCGTCGGCGGCCGCGCGCCGAGCGAGCAGCGCGTCGCCCTTGGCGCCGATCGGCGCGGCCGGCTCACCGCGCTGATTCACACCGGCGTCACGGCCGCGACCGAGCACGGCCGGTATGCCGAGCAATTCACGTTTCCCGCCCGCCACCTCTACAAGGCGAGGGCGCTCCACGTGCGCCAAGAGGTCGTCAACCTCGATACGGTCGCGAACACGTGGATGCGCGCGCCGGGCGAGTCGATCGGAACGTTTGCGCTGGAAAGCGCACTCGACGAGCTCGCGCTCGAGCTGCAGATCGACCCGATCGAGCTGCGCCGGCGCAACGAGCCGAAGAAGGATCCGACCGAAGGGACGCGATTCTCGAGCCGCCATCTCGTGGAGGCGTTTCGGCGCGGCGCCGAGGCCTTCGGCTGGAGTGAACGTCGCGCCGCGACGCCGCGGGCGCGTCGCGACGGGCCGTGGTTGGTCGGATCGGGGGTCGCGGCGGCGTACTACCCTTACTTCCGGCTCGGCGCGAAGGCACGTCTCCGGATCGCGACCGACGGCACCGCGACGATCTGCGTGCCCGCGAACGAGATCGGAGTGGGCGCGGCGACCGTGCAAATCCAGCATGCGGCAGAGCGACTCGGTCTACCCGTAGAGCGAGTCGCGTTCGAATACGGAGATTCCGCGCTGACCGACGCAAAAGTAATGGCCGGCGGATCGAGCCAGACGGTGTCCGTGCTCGCGGCCGTGGATGCGGCGATCGACGAGGCGCAGACGGCGCTGCTGAGGCTCGCGAAGCGTCACGCCGATTCGCCGCTCCACGGCCTCAAGCCAAAGCAGGTCGTCGCACGCGAGGGCGGGCTCTTCGCTGCGGACGCCCCGACGCGGGGCGAAAGCTTGACGGCGATCCTGCGCAGGGTGGGCCGCGACGAGCTCGAGGTCGAAGCCGCGTCGGGCGAAGCGCGGGAGCAGCAGAAGTATTCGATGGGCTCCTACGGAGCTCAGTTCTGCGAAGTCCGCGTGCACGCGCGCACGGCGGAGATCCGCGTCGCGCGCTGGGTCGGGTCGTTCGACTGTGGACGGATCCTCAACCGCAAGACCGCCGAGAGCCAGCTGCGCGGCGGCATCGTGATGGGCATCGGCATGGCGCTCACGGAAGAGACGCTGTTCGACGAACGGCGCGGCCGGATCGTCACTCGGTCGCTTGCGGACTACCACGTCCCCGTGAGCCTCGACGTGCCCGACATCGACGTGCTCGTGCTCGACGAGCCCGACAAGAGGGCCGTCGGCGGCGCGCACGGCATCGGAGAGATCGGCATCACCGGCGTCGCGGCCGCAATCGCGAACGCTGTGTTCAACGCGACCGGCATCCGCGTCCGCCGTCTGCCGATTACGCTGGATCGACTACTCGAATCCGCCTAGAGGCGGCACTGCGAACCAACGAATACTTTAGAGAGCCGCCGGGGCGACTCGGGTACCGGAGCGTTATCATTTCCCTGCGGTGCCGCGAGGCGCCTCGATCGCGAAAACCCGTCGATTGGGGGAAGAGCGGTATGGACGTTCGGCAAAAAATCAGATGGACCGGAGCTGCGCTCGCAGCCGTGCTCGCGATCGGGGGCCCGTTGACGGCCGGTGCGCAGGGACGCTTCCCGCGCCAGGTGCCCGAGCCCTACACGCCCGCGCCGGACGCCAAAGACCTGAAGGCCGTGCTCTTCAACTGGATGTGGAACCAGGGCATGCTCAAGGGCCATGACGAACGCGACATGGTCGCATCGCTCGAATATCAGGGCAAGGGCACGATTCAGGTGGACGGCCAGCCGTGCACGCTCACGAAATATCGCGCGAGCACCAACTACCAGACGTTCAGCCAGCGGATTCAGTACACCTGCACGCGGGCGAACGGACAGAACGTACTCGAACATCGAGGTGGTCAGCGGGCTGTACGCCTGGAACGAAGACACGCCCGGCGCGGAGATCGGCGGCAACGAAGGGGAAGGCCACGCCGATGCCGGCGGCCGTGCAGGAGCGGCTCATCCGCATCTGGGCGAGTCCGCAGGGCGCGCCCAAGGCCGCGGTGGCCGGGACAACCGACACGTTCTGGCTGGGCGCCAACCCGGGCACGCTGTTCGCGGACGGCGTCGACGAAGGTGGGCCAGACGTCGGTGTCGTGGGAGGGCGGCAAGCCGGTCGTGACGTTCCCGATTCCCGGCGTTCCGGGGGCGACCGCGACCGCCACGCTCGATGCGAAGTACATGACCGAGCGCGTGGTGGTCAAGCAGGGCTCGACGACCACGCGAGTTCACCTACAGCGACTATCAAGGACTGGAACAACCCGCTGAACAAGATCGAGGTGTTCTACGCCGGCAAGATGATCGAGCGCCAGAACGGCGCGGTCGTCCGCGACCTGACGACGAACGCAGACGGAGACGGGCAACGTGTATGTGGTGGCGCCCGTGCCGGCAAGCGTGCAGGCGGCGATGAAGGTCACCGGGCAGATGCCGCACGGGCGTGATGGCGAAGACGGAGCCGCCGGTCGACAAGATCGGCGCCCACGCCGCGGATGGGCGAGCATCCGGACCTGACGGGCAACTGGTCGTATAACGACTGGATCGGCAACTACATGACCGGCGGCGGCCGCCGCTGCGCGTCCGACGCAGCCGTCGGACTGCAACCGCGAGGATCAATCAGACCTACGATTTCGAGCTCTACTCGCCGTCGCGGTTCGGCAAGCTCGGTCGTCCGCTCTACAAGCCGGAGTACTGGGACAAGGTTCAAGCAGCTCGACATGTGGACGAACAAGTACGACCCGGTCATGACCTGCCAGCCGCTGGGAGTTCCGCGCGAGGGCCCGCCGCGGCGCATCTATCCAGACGGACGAAGGACGTGACCTTCCTCTATTTCGGCGGCGATGCCGGCGGCGGATACGGCGAGTATCGCATGATCCCGACCGACGGCCGCAAGCACGATCCGAAGAAGGCGATCGAGACGACGTATCTGGGCTATACCGTCGGGCGCTGGGAGGGCGACACGCTGGTGCTCGACTCCATCGCGTTCGTCGATACGACATGGCTCGGGCGCGGCGGTTTCTTCCACTCCGACAAGATGCATGTCGTGGAGAGATTCACGCGTCAGGGCGATGCGATCCTGTACGACGTCACGGTGGAAGACCCCGAGGTGCTGGTCGGAGCCGTGGGTGTATCCGACGCGAATGGTGCGGCGCAACCCGAATCCCGACGCGGGCCTGCTGCGCGGAGCGGGGCAACTGCGAGGTGTACGAGCTGGAGGACATCACCTCGCAGATCCGGCACTAGCCCTTACCAGCAAACCGCGGGCTGCGTGCCCGGTGCCCGATTGCGCGTTCGCGCTCGTGAGCGTCAACGTCGTGCACTTGGCAGTCGGGGACGATCGCGGTGCCGGTTATCGAGACGCTCGTCGTGAGGTCGCCGGTGGGTCCCACGGCCAGGGCCACCGAATGCGTGCTCTGGTCCGTCTCCAGCGGATCCGGCAGACCGAGCGCCGTGAGATCGGTCGTATAGGTGTTGTTCTCGGTGTAGAAGCGCTCCTCGTGCTGCAGCACCTCGTAGATCAGCGCACGCGCTGCAGCGCGGCGCCCCTTGGCCGCCTGCTCGGTGAACGCCGGATACGCGATGGCCGCGAGAATTCCGATGATGCTGATGACGCAGAGCAGCTCGATCAGCGTTATGCCGGTTGCGCGAGTCGTGTTAGCTTGCATGATCATTCCGCCCTCGGCGCGTCGTGCACGACCCAAAGCTCGACGACTCGCGTCGTCTGACCGTCCGGCGCCGTCCGGTAGCGCACTTGCATACCGGGCTGCAGCGTCGCCAGCGTCGAGCAGACCGGTCGCCTGCGGCCGTTGATCGATCAGCGCGAGCAGCGGCGCGCCGATCGTGAATTTCTGCCGGCCGATGACGATGACGCCGGCGGAGGGATCCACGCTCGTGATCTCGCCGTGCAACGGCGCATCGGGCTTGTTGGGCGTAGTGGAGCGTGCGAAGCGCCCGCGCCGACTCTGGTAGCGGCCATCGCCGTCTGGCCGGCGACGAACGCGATCAGCGCGAACGCGATGGATGCGAGCTTGTTCATCGGTGCACTCCTTCAGAGCTCAGCGAACTTCGATCCACGACGTCCGGCGGTTGCCGAACAGCGACGACGCTTCGAGCACCTTCGCCACGTTGCCCGACGACTGATTCAAGTACTTGTTCTCGAGCGGGTTCGTTTCGGTGCCATAGCCGGATTGCGCGACCGGGCTCGAGCTGATCATCGAGAGCTGCGCGCCCGCGATCCGAGCATCGGACGAGTCGACGGTGCCGTCGTTATTGGTGTCGAACGGCGCAGAGGGCAATTGGCCGCCGCTCTTGAAGTCGAGCTCCATGAGCCAGCCGCTGCCGCCGGCCGTGCACGGCGACGAATCGGGTATCAGCGTCGTGAACACGATTCGGCCATCGCGCAGGATCGGGTCGACCGCGACGCGCTCGCCGCTCGTGGGCAAGTCCATGTACCAGCCATGGTCGGTGGCCCAGTCGATCGTGTTGCTCGTGACCGTTCGGTAGTTCGTGCCGCCGAGCGCGACGACGCCGGTCACCGACTGCTGCACGAGATCGGACCGTTGCAGGTTGTTGCTGCCACCGTCATCCCACACGCCGTACAGCGTTTCTTGTGCCGTGGTCGAGGGATCGTTCACGTCGATGTATTGACCCGTCGCGAAATAGAGCATGTAGCCGCCGTTCGGATGCACCGTGATCTCCGGCGCAGTCGTGATCGGCTGATCGACGCCGCCGGAACGGGCGTGGAACAGCGGCGATGCCGCCGAACGCGACGTTCCAATTGCCGGGTTGCGGTCCGAGATGTCGAACTTCCAGAGTCTGCCCGCAGATCGCCCGCGTACACGATATCCGCGGTGTCGTCGCCGTCGGTGTCGACGGCCACGACGGAGCCGATCCCGTTGGGCGTGCCGGCTGAGCCGACGCCGGTCATCAGCTTGCTGATCACCGCGCCGGTCTGACAGATCGACGATGAAGATTCCGGACTTGACCCGAACCCGTGTTGTTGTAGCCGTTGCCGAAGATCGCGCCCCAGTCGCCGTTGTTGAGCTTGACGATCGACGGCCGGCCGAACGTGTAGCCGAGATCGGCGTCGTCGGCGGAGGTGAACTCCCACATCACGATTTGATGCGGCATTGGCCTCGGAGAAGGTGCTCGGGTCGGTCACGTCGAGCGCGAACACGCCGCGCCCGCCCGCGCCGAGGCCCGAAACCAGCATCGTCCGCCAGGTGCTGCCCGCGCCGATCTTCGCGTCGGCGACGTTCGGCGAGCCGTCCACATAGTAGCGGTGTGCGTATCCCTGCCCCGTGAGCTTGGAGAGATTCGCGTATACGGCGCTCGGCATGTAGGCGAGCACCTCGCGCCCATCCGACGCGCGGAAGCCGTGCAAGTAGCCGTCGTTGCCGCCGACATAGATGACCGGCGTGCGGCTCGCATCGCCGGGCTCAAGGCGGAACGCCGCGATAGCTCGGATCGCGATAGTTGTCGCGCGGCTCGGCGACGTAGAAGGGTCCCGAGTCGACGATGTCGCCGAGATCCGAGTTACGCGGCCGGAATTGCGTCGCCGGGTCGTTGCCCTCGAGGCTGTTGTCGCCGCGCAAGATAGTCGAGCCGGTCGGCGCCGCGCGTGTCGGCGAAGCCGGCGGGACTGGTGTTGAGCGCCGTCGTTTGCCCGACGTCGAGCTCGGTCGCCGTCGGCATGCGTCGGATCCACGGGCCAGCGGAACGGGATGCCGCCGCGAGTCGAGGGCTTGTAGGTAATGATGCTGCGGCCCGTGTCCCAGTTCATCGTATCGAGGACGGTCGACGGCGTCCCAGGTCGGGAGTCGCGGCGAGCGCGCCGGTCACCGGGATTGATCGGATACGCGAGCAGCCGGCCGGCCCAGCCGATGTCGAATTTCGCCTGGTAGAGCCAGTTGTTCGCGGCCAAGGAGCTCGAGTTCAGCGCGACAGCCGAAGCGGCGCCGCTGCGGCGCAGGATGTCCGCGAAGATCTGGTCCAACGCGTCGATGAGCGTAGCCTGGTCGCTCGCGCTGTACGCCGTGCTCGTGCCGCCGGCGGCCGCGATCGTGTCGAGCTGCGACGGATTGACGCCGAACGGCAGCGCGAAGCCGACGATATAGGTGTCGACGCTCAGCGTCTGCAGGCTCGTAGCCGCGGCTGCGACGTCGGCCAGCATGGTGACCACGTCGGACGACGGCGTGCCGTCGGCCTTCACCGAAGGCAGTCCGTTCGTGACGGCGACCGTGAAATTCTTTCCGCACGAATTCGGCGGCGCCGCGAGCGGGCCGCCCTGCTTAGGGTCCGCGAGCGTCCCGGCGAAGTAGTCGTGCGCGGTGATGAGCGTGCCCTGCAGCGGCGTGAGACCTGCGTTCTGCAGAGGCAGCGCGGGATTCGACGGTCCGTTACGACGAACTGCGACGTGCCGAGCTTGGTGTTGAACTTCGCGGCCTGCGTCGCATCGAGGAACGCGATGGGAACGTGCACGTAGCCTTTGCCGGGCGAGCCGTTCGAGAACCAAGCCGGCGACACCCAGTTCCAGGCGAGGAACGACCCGAAGTCCGTGATGCCCTGGCCGAGGTCGCTGTCGGTCGGGAGAAAAGCGGTCGTGAACAGTGGGCTCGACCAGCCGTTCGCGGCTTCCTGGGCTCCATTGGCCGGCACGCACGTCCGACGGACCCGTCTTGGTCGCGGAAGCAGCGATAGCTGTCCCAGGGGCCGCCCACCGGGTTCTCGCCGTTGTTGAACGCGTGCGCCGTCGTCGAGTAGCAGAACGCGTTGCCTTGGTTCGCGGCATCGTAGAACGGCAGGTTGACGTTGTAGTAGATGTAGTCGCCCGGCGACGAGACGTTCGGCGCGCGGCCCCGTCGCGTCGGTCCCGTCCGCGGGCCGGTGTAGGCCGGGTCGTAGTTCGCGGGATCGAAGCTCACGTCGTACGGGCTGCTGTGGACTTGATAGAGCCGCACGGGATCGCCGCCGCTGGTGAGCTGCTGGAATGCCATCAAGCCCATGTTGAGCGTGTTCGTGTAGTTCGCGACGAGGTTCTTCGCGACGCCGCGCGCGATTTCCGACTTGCTGGTCGGCGCCGCGCTGCCGACGGCGAGGCCGGTCGCGTCCTCGTCCATGCTGTTCGAGTTGGCGAGCACAGGAGCACGTTGGGCTCGCGCGGCCGTCGCGATGAACAGCGGCTGCTGACTCAGCGTCAGCGGCGCGGCGGACACGGATGCACGCCGAAGATCACCACGAGCGCGGCGGCTACGAAAGTCGTTACCAGGCGTTTCACGGGATGTCTCCTCATTGGTCAGCGGCCACGAGTCGTGCTCATAGCCGCACATAGACGGACTGGAGCTGCACCTGCGTGGTCGCGCGCCGTCCCCAGCCGACGGCGGTGATTCGATACGGAGTTCCAGCGGTCGTCGAAGAACGCGCGCCGAGCCCCGCGCTGTTGCCCGAAGTGGGCGCCATGCGGGGCAAGAGCTCGATGATGTAGCGCGGCGTACGCGCCAGGCCCGCGACCGGATACGCCCCGGCTCCGGTGAACTGCCCGTACTGCCGCGGCGTCGCGCTCAGCCAGTCCACCGCGTCCCATTGCGCCACGGCGGTGGTCGACGGCGTGCACAAGCCGTCGACGCAGGCGCTGATGAACGGCGAGTCGGGGCTCAGGCTCTGAAAGATTTCGCGCTCCGCATCCCGCAGCGCGCCCTCGGCCGCCTCGAACGCGATCTGCCGGTCGCGCTCGTTGCCCGTCATCTTCTCCTCGAGGCTCGAGGTCTGAATGGCGGTGGTGCCCAGGATCGAACAGCATGACGAGAAAGAGCAGCACGATGACCAGAGATAGGCCGCGTTGAGTTCCGTCGCGATGCGAATGGTTTGCTCATAGCGTGCGGTTCCGAATCTGGATCGTCGCGGTGTACACGCGCCGCGTGTAGCGGTCGGCCGGCACGACGGTCTGCGCCGTTGAAGACGTAGTTGGTGATCTGCCTGCGCTTCGTTGCTGCGCGCGCCGCGCAGCAGCAGGTTCACCTGCAGCGCCACAACTTGGGTGAAGTTCGCGACCGCGTTGGCCTTGCGGAACACGTTCGCGACATAGTCGGCGTCGGTGTCCTCGCCGTACTGAATCTGCAGGCCTTCGACGTCCTCGACGACCTCGACCGGAGCGGCGGCGGCGGACGAAAGCATCCACAAGGACGTCTCCGTCGCGGGATTGCGGCTGCTCGGAGCGACGTAGTAGGCGTGGGTCTCGAAGCGCATGACGAGCGCGTCTTCCGCGAACACGCGCCCGAGCGAAGCGTTCGTATTGGCGCCGACGATGTGAAGGAGGCTCGTGCCGGCGATGCCGGTAACGCGGAAGGCCGCAGTCTCGTTGCAGTCCGCGATGAATACGTTGTCGTTCACGCTGAACCCGGCCGCCGAGAACAGCGGAATATCGCTCGTCGGCGACACCATCGGGGCCGAGAGAGTCCCCGGGACGCCCATCGCAACCCTGACGACGAGGACGTCCGAATTGGCGGCCGGCGCGGGTGCGGCTCCCGTAATTGCCGCCGGCAACGCCGGCGTCCAACCCGGGCCGGTGTACTCGTAGCCTTGGATCGCGGTGCTGAGATCGTTGGAGAAGGACGTCGGCGCCGCGATCACGTTGATCAACGGCCCGCTGTTCTCGACGTTGTTGCTGTTGCAGCCGCGGAAGCCCGCCATCTGCACGTCGTGATCGATGCTCTCCAGAGCGACACGCCCGGTCTCTTGCAGCGCGCCGACGGTGTCGGCGGCCTTATAGGTCGTTGAGCTCGCGCTGAAGATCGTGACGACCAGGGCCGAAATCACGAGGCCGATCGACATCGCGACCATGACCTCGATGAGCGAAAAGCCTCGTTGGGCGTTCTTGATCATGGCCGCACGCTCGTGCTGAAGCGTTGCGATATCGGGGCCGCGCCGCGAGCGGGCTTCTCGCTCCAAAACTCCTTGATCGCATACGCACCGCCGACGCCGTCGCACGCGGGCGCGCCCGCCGTTCCGTCGTCGGGCGTGCTGTCGATGCAAACTACACCGATGCCCTGCGGCAGCACCGCGGCGATCTGCGCGAGCCAATCGAACAGATCGTCGGCCGCGAGCTCCGCCGGCGTGCAGATGACGGGTACGGCGTGACGATGTCCGTAGTGCACCGCGCGGCAGCGGTTCTCCGCCGGCGCGATGCCTTCGTAGTTGTTCGGCGCGAGCGAGACGGCGGTCGTGCGGTTGGCGCGCATGCGGTCCGCAATGTCGTCCGCAAGCACGATGGCTTGCGTGCGCAAGGACGACGTGTGACTGCCCGACAAGCTCTTCGCGAGCAGCGACGCGACCCCGAGCATTCCGAACGACAGCACCATGATCGAGACCAGCACCTCGATCAGCGAGAAGCCGCCGCGACGAGCGCGCGAGCGAGCGCCATTGACGTGCGAAGAGCTCATGGGCAAGTCACCGCCGGCGTGACGACGCTCGGGTGCCCCGTGGTCTTGATGTCGATGTTGCGTCCGACGTAGCCGCTCTCACAGATTCCGATCGTGAGGGCCGCGGTTTGGCCGCGCGAATTGAAAGTCACGAAGCCGGCCGCGGGAGTCGCCGTCAAACCGGTCGCGAGCGCTTGCGATTGCTTGACGACGAGCTCGCCGACATCGACTGTTCCATTGGCGTTTGCATCGATGAACGTCAGCCGGCCATTGCCCCAGCCGTCGTTCGTGCAGTTGACCAAGTCGGAGCTCGGGCACACCGTGACGTTCGTCGCGCGCGTGACCGCTTCGTTGCGCGCCAACGCGAGGTCGACATGGAGATCCTGAGCCGCGCCGGTGATTCGTTGCTGGATCGTCAAATCGCGCAGTTGCGGAACGCCGATCGCGATCAACACGGCAGAGACTGCGAGAGCCGTCATCAGCTCGAGCAGCGTGAAACCTTGCTCGCGTTTGCTGGTCGTCGTCGATCTCATATTTGCAATATCGGGAACCATTTGGAGCCACGAACTCTATGGAGGCGGGAGCGAAAATACCGTGATCTCCTAGGCACTTTGCCGTGGGTCCGACCAGCGGTTACCAGCCGACGATGATCGGTCGCCGACTGCACATAACTGACCTTCCACGCAGTGCGAATCGCGTCACAAATTCCGCGCACTGCGGCGTGGCGCGCGCGCTCGCTACGAGCTGCGCGACCGATCTCGATCCGTGCCTCGGTGTGATCGGCGCGAGAGCGCGCCGTCGAGCGCCGCCGTTTTTGTGCGGCGGTCGGCTCAATTTCCGGCCTCGTCGGCCGATAAATTCCGGAGCAAGACCTCGAAGACGTCTCATGGCCGAAGCCGCCGCCGACGCAAAGTGGAAGGACCGATATCGCGAGCTCGTTCGCGATCTGGAGGACAAAGAGCGCCACTGGATCGCGCTCGAGGCCGCGTTGCGCTCGGCGGCCGGCAAGCTGGCGCTGGCTGCGATGGGGCAGGGCAACGCGCTCGACGCCGCGCTCGAGCAGGTGGTCGTTGCGCTGCGTTCCGACATCTCGCCGCCGCAACTAGACGCGAGCGTGAGCCAGCTCGTGCGCGCGCTCCAGGTCGACGCGACCGCGAGCCCGGATTCGGGGCGCTCCGGCGGCTCGGAGGCCGCGGCGGGGCCGCAACCCGCGGCCAGCGAGACGCGCGAGCCTCCCGTCGACCTCGAAAAGACGCTCGGAGCGTTCGTCGCGGCGATCGCTCGCGTTGCGGCGCTGACGCCCGTCGCGAGCACGGTGCGGCGCGAGCTCGGCCCCGGCACGACGGCCTCGGAAGCAGCGGCGTTGCTCGAGCACATCGCGAACGCGGTCGCGGACGTCATCGCGAGCCTGCAATCGCAGCGCGCGGATCTGGAGAGCTTCCTCGATCAGGTCACGCGTCAGCTCGCGTTCCTCGAGCGTTGGACCGGATGGCAACTCGACGCTGCGCAGAGCCGGCGCGACGACAATATCGGTCTGGAGCGCACGTTCGAGCACGAGATGACCGGCCTAAAGCGCGACGTCGACGACCTCCACGACGTCGCCACGATCAAGGTCAAGGTTCAAACTCGTCTCGACGCGGTTGCGGATCAGCTGCGGAGCTTCCGCGAGAGCGAGGAGCGCAGGAACACGGAGAACGAGCTTCATGCCGCGGAGCTGCAGCGCGAGGTTGCCCAGCTGAAGACACGGACGAACGAGTTGTCCGAGATCTGCGCCGCGCAAGAGAACCGGCTGATGATCGATTCGTTGACCGGAGTGCACAGCCGCTATGCGTACGAGTCGCGGCTCAACGAGGAGCATCAACGCTGGCAGCGGCACTCCCAGCCGCTCACCTACACGATCTGGGACATCGACCACTTCAAGCGAATCAACGATCAGTACGGCCACGAGGCCGGCGACAGGCTGCTGCGCGCCGTCGCGGAGATCCTGAATCGCCACAAGCGTGCCGAAGACTTCTTGGCGCGCATCGGCGGCGAGGAATTCGTATTGCTGTTACCGATGACTACGCTCGATGCGGGCCTCGTCGTCGCCAACAAGCTCCGCGTCGCGATCGAGGAAACCGCGTTTCGGCACAAACGCCAGCCGGAGCGCATCACGATCTCGTGCGGAATCACCGAGTTCCGCGCGGGCGACACGCCTGCCACGGCCTACGCGCGCGCCGACGAGGCGCTCTACGACGCCAAGGAACAGGGGCGTAATCGCTGCGTCTCGGTCTGAGGCGACGCCGAATCCGTTGGCCGTGCGCCCTAACGCGGCCCTCGAGGGGCGCCGCCGCTCGACACGTCCTCCCGCAATTGCTCCTCCGCCGCCGATCGTTTGAAATGGCGTCCCGCCGCGAACGACGTCGCGGCGCGCGAGGCGCAATTGAGCCCCAGCGACGAAATCGACTCCTCGGCGATGCGTGCCGCGCTCGAATGCGCGCGCGCCGCTTACGAGCGCGGTGAGGTGCCGGTGGGTGCGGCGGTCGCCGATTCGAGCGGCGCCATCGTCGCGCGGGCCGCCAACGCACCGATCGCGACTCACGATCCGACCGCGCACGCCGAGATATTGGCGCTGCGCGCCGCGGGCCACGCGCTCGGCAACTACCGTCTCCCAGGCAGCACGCTTTACGTCACGCTCGAGCCGTGTGCGATGTGCGTCGGGGCGATCGTGCATGCGCGGATCGCGCGGGTCGTGTTTGCGGCGGCGGATCCCAAGAGTGGCGCGTGCGGCTCCGCGCTCGATCTCACGGAGAGCGGCGCGTTCAACCACCGTTTCGAGGTCAGTCGCGGCGTGCTGCAGGAGGAAAGCGCGGCTCTGCTGAAGCGGTTCTTCGCCGAGCGGCGCTGAGTCGGCGTGGCCGTCAGCCGATCGGGAGCGGATCGACGAGCGCGATGTCCCGCTGGTTCGTGAACGTCTCGTGCCCGTCGATCCACATCAGGATCTCGTAATAGCGGCGGATGTTGTCGACGTAGCCGACGGCAACCGGTCCGGGCGCGTAGCCGCGCTGCACGCGCCGGAACCACTGCTCGTCGGCAAGGAGCGGCAGGCGGTCGCGGACTTGCTCCCAGCTGTCGGGGTTCGCACCGACCGACTGCGTGATGATGCGCGCATCCTCGAGATGACCGAAGCCCAAGTTGTACGCGGCGACGCCGAGCCAGTAGCGATCCGGCATGCCGATGCGGTCGGGAATCTTCTGCAGCACGCGCGAGAAGTAGTGCGCGCCGCCGATGATGCTCGCGCGCGCGTCGTCGCGATCGGGCGACTTCCATCATCTCGGCCGTGTGCTCGGTGAGCATCATGATTCCGCGAACACCGGTCGGGGACACGGCGCCAGGGTTCCAGTGCGACTCCTGGTAGGCGATGGCGGCCAGCAAGCGCCAATCGATGCCGGTCGAGTGCTCGGCCTCGATGAAATAGTCGCGGTAGCGCGGCAAGCGTGTGTTGACGTGGTTTATGAACGCGCGCGAGCCGACGTAATCGAACTCGCGTGATGCGAAGTAGTAGCGATCGAGAATCTTGTCGAGCTCGCCGGTGGCCTCGATCTCGGCGAAGTAGGCGGCGATGCTCTCGCGCAGCGAGTCCTCGCCGCGCGGCAGCGCCCACGCGACTTGGTTTTCGCGGCCGAGGCTGAACGCGACGCGGAGGTCCGGATAGAAATGCCGGAGCACCGCGAACAGGTGCGAGTCTGCAATCGTGTAGTCGATGTCGCCGGCGGCGACGCGCCGGATCAGCTCCTCCGCGCTGGCCGTCGAGTCCTCGACCCAGCTCAAGGTCGGCACTTCGGCCCGCAGCTGCTCGAGCAGCGCGGCGTGCGACGACTGGGCGACGACCTCGAGGCGGCTGCCGAGCAAATCGTCGAGATCGCGCGGCCTCTTGCCGCCGAGCCGATAGATCAACTGCGGCTGGATCGTCTGATAGGCCGGGCCGAACGTCACGACGTCTTTGCGCGCATCCGCCACCGTCAGACTGGCCGCCGCAATCTGCGCTTTGCGGGTCGCGACGGTGTCGTAGACCTGGTCCGCGGTGAAGATCCGGAGCCGTACGCCTAGACGCTCGGCGAAACCTCGCGCGAGCTCGTATTCGATCCCGCGCGGCTCGTCCGCGCCGTAGTAGAAGGATGCCGGCGTGTTGCGGGTGACGATCGCAATCTCGCCCGTTCGCACGATGCGGTCGAGCAGCGAGGGGGGCGACGAGCACGTCGCAAGCATTGCGCCCATTACGATGGCGATCAGTCCCCGCAACTCGCCTCCCGGCGCCTGACGGTCGCAGGATTATACGGGGATCTTTGGCCGTCGTCGGTCTCCGGCCTACGAGGCCGTTCCACACGCAATGGGTTAGAAAGCGAGGCTAACTCCGTGGAAATTCAAAGCAACGTGTCTAAATCGGCGTCGCGTCGAGATTCGCGAGCACCCTCGCCGAGTGACGATTTGACATCATCGCGTATTCTGCTCGCGTCACAGCGCCGACCACCGATGCGCCGAGCGGCACACGACCTACACCGCGACTCGGTCCGGAAAAGTCGTGTTGAAACGCTGGACCCACGCGCAACAATCGGGCGCGGACATCGCACGGGCGAACCAGAAGCCCTGCCCGAAGTCGTAGCCGACCGACTCGAGATACTGCTTTGCCCACTCCGTTTCCACGCCTTCCGCGACAACGCGTAGGCCGAGCGCGTGTGCCATCTGGACTGTCGACTCGACGATCACGCGGTTGTGCTCGCGCGACTCGAGGTCGACGACGAACGACTTGTCGAGCTTGAGCGCGTGCACGCGCAGGTCGCGCAAGTACCCGAGCGACGAGAAGCCCGTGCCGTAGTCGTCGATTGCGATCAGCACGCCGAGCGAGTGTAGGTCCCTTACGATGCGGCGCGCGCGCTCCGGGTCGACGAGCATCGCGCTCTCGGTGATCTCGAGCTCGATCTGGCGCGGCCGCGTGCCGGTTTCGCGAATCAGCGCCTCTAGCCGCCGCGGAAAATCGACGTCTTGAATCACGCGCGCCGAGATGTTGATGCCGACGCGCAAATCCACCTGGCGCTTATTCCAGGTCGCGAGATCGGCAAGCGCTTGGCGCAGCGTCCAATCGGTCAAAGGACGGATGAGGTCGGTGGCCTCGGCGAGCGTCACAAACTCCGCCGGGTCCACGTCGCCGTGCATGTCGTGCCGCCAACGAACGAGCGCCTCGACGCTCTCGGTCTTGCCCGTCTTGAAGTTCACTTGCGGCTGGTAGTGCAGCGTCATGCCCCCCTGCTCAATGGCGGTGCGCAGCTCGCTGAGCATTCCGAGCCGGCGCACCGTGTGCTTGTCGTGGTCGCGGTTGTAGATCTCGAATCGCGCCCCGTTGCGCTTCGCGACGTACATCGCGACGTCGGCGAGGCGTAGTAACTCTTTCGCGTCGCGCGAGTGATCGGGCGAAAACGCGATGCCGACGCTCACGCCGACCTCGATCGCGACGCCACGCGCCGCGATCGGCGCGCGCAGACTGTCGACGAGCCGCGCGCACAACGACTCGACGGCGTCGCGCCGCTCGATTTCGGCGAGGACGACCGTGAACTCGTCGCCGCCGATTCGACTGATCAGCGCAGCGGACTGGAGCTGGGAGGAGAAACGGCGCGCGACTTCGCGCAGCACCTCGTCGCCGACATCGTGCCCGAGTGTGTCGTTGACCTCTTTGAAACGGCTCAAGTCGAGCATCACGAGCGCGATGCGCTGGCCGTGTTGGGCTTTCGCGAGCAGCGAGCCAAGATGCCGCATGAACGCGGTGCGGTTCGGCAGCCCGGTGAGCGGATCGTGCGTCGCCTGATGCTCGAGTGCGCGGCGTTGAGCCTGCCGCTCGGTGACGTCGCGGATCACGGCGACGAAGAGCTCTTCCTCGATCGCGACTTTGCTCACCGAGATCTCGACGGGAAGCTTGCGGCCGTCCGCGGCGCGCGCCGTCCGCTCGAGAATCGATCCCGCCAACTCGGCGAGGCCGCCGTCGTCGTCGCCGAATCCCGGAATGAAGTCGGCAAGTCGCGCGCCGTGCAAGGCGCCCGTCGGGCGGCCGAGCAGGCGCGACGTCGCCGAGTTCGCGCTCCGGATCGCGCCGTGGGCTTCGATGCAGAGGATGCAATCGGAGGAGGATTCGACGACGCTCATCAGTACAGCGTCGCGACGCTTCAGGCCGAGCGAGTACGCCAACGCGCGCCAGGTGGCGCGATCGAGCGAGCGCGCCGTGGCCGCGACGAAGAGCGCGCAGACGACGAGCACGAACGGCAGGATTTCGAGCACCGTGTGGGCGAGGGAGAAGAGCAGCAGCGTCGCGGCGACGAGCGCGACGAGCGCACCCGCGACGACCGCTAGATCGAAGCGCCAGCCGCGGCGACCGAACAACACGGCCCAAACGGCGGCCCAAGCCGCGAGCAACGTCGCGGCCAACCACGGCGTCGGCGCGCGCAATGGGCCGGCTCGTGCCGACGCCGTCGCGAAGGCCTGCACGACGACGCCGGGCAGAGTTCGGTAGACCGGCACGGGCAGCACGTCGCGCAACTCGTTCGCGGTCGGGCCGACGTAAACCGACTTGCCGCGCAGCGCGGCGGGGTCGATGCGGCCGCCGAGAACGTCGATATAGGAGACGTAGGCGAAAGACGCCGGATCGATCGAATAGTCGATCGGCACGATCGTATCGACCGGGAGCGGCGTCGCATACGAAAAGACGGAGGGCAACACGCGCTCGCCGATCCGCCAAGTGCTGCGCATCGTTCGCACGAGGCCGTCGACGTCGGGTTCGAGCACCACCGACGCCGAGCGCGCGTGCTCGGCGAAGCGAGCCAGCGGCTCGGTGATCGTCAGCGAGCCATCGGCGCCGCTCAGAGGCTGAAAGTGAGTTGCAAGGAAGACTGGAGTCGGCGCCAGGTCTGCGAGCGCGCCTTCGAGCAGCGCGTCGTCCTCGTCGTCGGAACGCGAGCTGAAATCGATGTCGATGAAGACGCTCTTCGGCTCGGCAGCGCGCAGCATCTGCAGCAACCGCGCATGATGCCGTCGCGGCCACGGCCACTCATTCAGGGCCTTGAGGCTCTGCGCGTCGATGCCGACGATCACGATGTCGCTGTCGACCTCGTGCCGCAGCAGCGTCGCTCGCGTTTCGTCGACCGCGTTCTCGAGCCGCGCAAGGTGGCCGCTGCGCTGCAGCAGCAGTGTGCCAACGACGATCGCGGTTGCGATGGCCGGCCAGCTGAGCCGCCGCGTGCTCACCGCTTAAGGATGGCCCTTCGACTTGCCGCCGAGCACGGGCAGAGCCGGGTTGCCGAGGCGGAGGCCCTCGCCGGAATTGCCGAGATGCAGGCCCGGGTTGCCGGAATTGCCGAGGTTCAGCCCTAGGTTGACGCCGGTGCCGAGCAGGCCCGTCGACGCGCCCCCGCCGACCGTGACGGTGGCACCGACGTTGGCGGGCCCGAGACTCGCGTTGGCGCCTACGCTCGAGGTGCCGGCGCCGACGTTGAGATTCGTATTGACCGACGCGGCGGCGCCCACGTCGAGCGACGTGTCCGCGCTGACCGAGACGCTCGGGCTTGCGGCGCCGACGTTGAGGCTCGTGCCGAGCGACGCGCTCGCGCCGCCCGCGTTCAGCGACGTGCTCGCGCCGAGCGAGACGCTGGGGCTGGTTGCATCGACGTTGAGGTTCGTGCCGAGCGAAGCGCTCGCGCCGCCCGCGTTCAGCGACGTGCTCGCGCCGAGCGAGACGCTGGGGCCGCCGGCGCCGACGTTGAGACTCGCGCCGAGCGAGGCGCCTGCGCCGCCGACCGCCGCTGCCGCGCCAACCGACAGGTTCGTGTTGCCCGCGCCGACGCCGGCCGAGGTCGCGAGGCTCGCGATCCCGAGCGTCGCGCCGGCGCCGAGGTCGACGGTCGCAGCGACGCTCGGTCCGGCTCGGCCGAGATCGGCAGGCAGCCCTACGTTCGAATCGATGTGCATCGTCGGTGTGCCGGCGATCGCGGCCGCGGGCGGGGCCGAGACGACGATGCCAGCGGCCCCCGTCGCACCGGCCGGCGCGCGGCCGGACTGTGTCGCGATCGTCGGGACGACGCTCGCCCGCCCGGCGTCCGCGGCCGTTGCCGACGCAGCGCTCGCGACGACGGCCTCGCCTGCGCGCGGCACCGCGGCGCGCTTCTCGTCCATGCTGAGCACACGAATCGAGCCGTCCGTCGTCGCGCGAGTCGCGATCTCGCCTGCGTTCAACTGAATGCTATCGCTGCCATCGGGCGTTCGGATCTCGAGCCGGCCTTGGAATAGCGAAATGGTCGTGCTGCCGTCCTGCACCGCGACATTGAATTGCGTGCCCTTGATCACCGCGACGAGGAACGGGGTTTCGA
>CAVOVT010000015.1:0-35548 GCA_963699925.1 uncultured Gammaproteobacteria bacterium
GACGTGGGCATCGCCCGCGAACGAGTCGAGCTCGCAGAAGAACTGCTCGTTGCGCAGCGGCGGTCGACGCGATCGTTCTGATCGCGGTCTCTACATCCGCCAGGGTGATTTCCGTCGTTTTCACTTCTCCATTCCTCTCGACGAATCGGAAGCCGAGGATGCTTCAAGCCGCGTGGGGCGGCTTCAGCGATTGCAAATCCTCGAGCGTGACGCGCACGTTCGGCGGGTCGCCGAGCTCGGGCACGACTCTCGCGGCACCCGCGAAGTCCTCATCGAGCGTGTACGCGCTCGTCGGTGATCAGACAACGCATGCCCGCACCAAGTACAGCGAGCAGACCGTTGCGGCTGTCCTCGATCACGACGCAGTCGCGCACGTCGAGCCCGAGCCGCTGTTTGGCCAGATGTAGATCTCCGGCATCAGGCTTCTTCTTTTTCACCACGTCGCCGGCGAGGACGAACTCGAACCGGCTTGCGCTTCGCGCCGAGCAAATCGAGCACGCCGTCGATCGCCTTCGGGTCAGAGGTGGTGCAGACGCCGAGCCGCACGCCCGCCGCATGGCCTCGTCGACGATGCGCGCGATGCCCGGGCGCAGCGGCAGACTGCCCCGCGCGATGAGGTCGGTGAAGATCGCGGTCTTCTTCTTGTGCAGCTCGGGGATCAACGTCGCATCCGTCTGGCCTTCGGGCCAGCCGGACTCGTTGAAGTAGTGCGGCATCCGCTCCTTGCCGCCCGCGATCTGAGCAGCTCGCCGTAGAGATCGACGTCCCAGTCCGCGTCGATGCCCAGCGGCCGCGAACGCGCGGTTGAACGCGACGCGATGGCCGTCCCTCTCGGTGTCGACGAGCACGCCGTCGCAGTCGAAGATCAGCGCCTTCATCTACGGATCGTCGCGGCGCGCTCAGGCGACCTTCGACAGCAGTTCGTGCCGCGGTTCGCGCCGCCGAACTCGGTGATCTTGGATTTGAACAGCTGCTTCAGCGCCTCGTATTGGGCGCCGATCACGTTCAGCGGCTCGTACTTGCTGTTCTTCTTGTGATAGTCGATGAAGCTGTCGATGAAAACGTGCTTCAAGTTGGTCGAGATGTTGATCTTCGCGCAGCCGAGCTTGATGCACCTCTGGATGATCTCGTCGGCAGGCCCGTGCCGCCGTGCAGCGCCATCGGCGTATTGGTGCGGCGGTTGATCTCGCCGATCAGGTCGAACTTCACCTCGGGCTCGCCCTTGTAGTAGCCGTGCGCGGTGCCGATCGCGGCCGCGAATGCGGCGAGGTCGAGCTCGCGGCAGAACTTCTCGGCCTCGGCCGGATCCGTGAAGTGGACCGCGTCGACGACCATGTCGTCCTCGACGCCGTGGATCTCGCCGATCTCGGCCTCGACGCCGATGCCGGCCTTGGTCGCGAGGTCGACGACTTTGCGAGTCTGCTCGAGGTTCATGTCGAAGGGCTTGTCGGACCAGTCGATCATCACCGACGTCCAGCCCATCTCGACGCACTTCTTGATCATGTCCACGTCTTTGCCGTGGTCGAGGTGCAGCACGACCGGAACCGGAGAGTTGCCGGCGATCTCGCGCATCCAGCCGATGATCGCGGCGTGGCCGTAGTACTTGATGGTTTTCGCCGAGCTTTGAATGATCACGGGAGCGTTGAGCTCTTCGGCGGCCTTCACCATCGCCTTCATGGAGGCATAGTCGACGGGGTTGAACGCCGCGACGGCATAGCCTTTGGCTTTCGCTTCTCGCAAGACGGGTTTCAGGTTGACCAACGGCATTTGCTTCTCCTTGGGAATGGCTCAACGCGGCCCGTGGACGGCCCATTAATATACGTCAGCCCTCACATGATGTCGCCCTTGAGAGCGACTCGAACGGCCGCGATCGGCGCGCTCGTCAGTACCGTCGCGCCTCGCGCGAGGCTCGCCGACGGGCCGCGCGCGAATTGCCGCGCGGGCGGCCATGCTGCTGTCCGCGCGACGGCGCGGGCGCGCCACGATGAGCCTGGCCCTGCGGAGCGTGCCGCGGGGGGGAGTCGCGGTCCGGCTGCCGGCCGCCATCGTGCCGGCTGCTCGTTGCCGCCGCGGTGCGGCTCTCGGTTGTCCGGCGCCCGGTTGACATAGTCACGGCGCGCCGCGTCGCGGCGCGGCCCTTCCGCCGGCACGGAGCCGATCGGGATCCGCTGCCCGACGAGCCGCTCGATCGCCTTGAGCAGCGGGCGCTCGTCGCCGCTCACGAGCGACACCGCGACGCCCTCGTGCCCCGCGCGGCCCGTGCGGCCGATCCGGTGCACGTAGTCCTCGGGCACGCTCGGGCAGCTCGAAGTTCACGACGTGCGGAAGCTCGGTCGATGTCGAGGCCGCGCGCCGCGATGTCGGTCGCGACGAGCACGCGCACTTGCCCGCCTTGAAGTCCGCGAGCGCGCGCGTGCGCGCGGCCTGGCTCTTGTTGCCGTGGATCGCGGCCGCGCTGAGCCCGTCGCTCTTCGAGCTGCTCGCGAGGCGGTTGGCGCCGTGCTTCGTGCGCGTGAAGACGAGCACCTGCCGCCAGTCGCCTTGCGCTGATCAGGTGCGACGAGCAGCGCGCGCTTGTCGCTCTTCTCGACGTGATAGACGAGCTGCTCGATCCGATCGGCCGTCGCGTTCGGCGCGGCGCGACTTCGACGCGCGCCGGCGTCGAGCAGCTTGCCCGCGAGGCCGCGGATGTCGTCGGGGAAAGTCGCCGAGAACAGCAGGTTCTGCCGCTTCGCGGGCAGCAGCGCGAGCATGCGCCGGATGTCGGGCAGGAAGCCCATGTCGAGCATCCGGTCGGCCTCGTCGAGCACGAAGATCTCGACGCCGCCGAGATCGACGTTGCCCTGCGACGCGTGATCGAGCAGCCGGCCGGGCGTCGCGACGAGCACGTCGACGCCGCGGCGCAGCAGCGCGATCTGCGGATTGATGCTGACGCCGCCGAACACGACGGCCGAGCGCAGCGGCACGTGCTTGCCGTAGAGGCGCACGCTCTCCTCGACCTGCGCCGCGAGCTCGCGCGTCGGCGTGAGGATCAGCGCGCGCATACGCCGCCGCCCGGCGGACGGCGGCGCGCGGACAGGCGGTGCAGCATCGGCAGCGCGAAGCCCGCGGTCTTGCCGGTGCCGGTCTGTGCGCCGCCGAGCACGTCGCGCCCCTCGAGCACGACCGGGATCACGCGCGCCTGGATCGGCGTCGGCTCGGTGTAGCCCTGCTCTGCGACGCCGCGCAGCAACGCGGCCGAAAGGCCGAGAGAATCGAAAGAAGACATTTGTTGGAAGCTCCGTGATCGCCCAGCTCGCGGAGCGCGTGCTCCGGGGAACGGTCCCAGGTCGATCGGATTGGGGTTGAAGAGGCGGCCGGATTGGCCGGCTCATGGGGCGCAGAACCGATGGTGCGCCGAACAGGGCGCGCACTATAGCAGACGGAACGGTCGCCGCGAGTACGGCAGATGTCGACTAGCATTGCCACTATGGCGCCGCGAAAGCGACAATAGGGCGCAATTCAGGATTTGGGATCGCTATGGATACGCAACGTCGACAGCTCATCGACTTCCTCAAAGGCTGCCGCGCGCGCTTGTCGCCGGGGCAAGTCGGTCTCCCAGACACCAATCGGCGCCGCACGCCGGGTCTGCGCCGCGAGGACGTCGCCGCGCTCGCCGGCGTGAGCGTGACCTGGTACACCTGGCTCGAGCAGGGCCGGAAGATCCAGGTCTCGGCCGACGTGCTCGAGAGCGTCTGCACGACGCTGCGCATGTCGCCCGACGAGCGCGAGTACCTGTTCGCGCTCGTGCAGCACCGGCCCGCGCCGCCGACGCCGGCGCGCAGACGGAGGTGAGCCCGACGCTCGCGCGCATGATCGAGGCGCTCGGCGGTGCCCGCGCTCGTGATGACGGCGCGCTGGGACGTGATCGCGTGGAACCGGCTCGCGACGCAGGGTCTTTCGCGACTACGAGCAGCTGCCGCCCGAGCAGCGCAACCTGCTGCGGATCCTGCTCGTCGACGACAAGGGCTATCAGAGCGATCCCGCGGCCTACGAGGCGATGGCGCGCCGCGTTCTTTCGAAGTTCCGCGTCGACTACAGCCAGACGCCGGACGATCCGTCGTTCGAGCAGCTGATCGAGGAGCTCGACGAGCGCTGCCCGATGTTCCGCAGGCTGTGGAACAGCCCCGAAGTGCTCGGCCGCTCCGAGGCCGTCGCCAACCATCCGCGCGCTCGGCGGGATGACGTTCGAGCACTCGTCGTACGTGCCCGGAGGGCAGCCCGACGCTGCGGGTCTTGATCTTCGTCCCGTACGACGAGCAGAGCACGCGAAGGTCCGTGCGCTGCGCGACGAGGCGGACGGGAGCGCGGGCAAGCCGCGCTCGCGCAAGAAGCCGAACTGAGTTAGTACAGCTCCGCGCTCGCGAGCCGCGCGCCCTCGACGAGCGCTTCGAGCTTCGCCCACATGACGGACGGGTGCACGCGCTGGATATTGTGCGACTGCGCGAATCCGCAGTCCGTTCCCGCGATCACGTTCTCGCGGCCGACGAGCTTCGCGAAGCGAACGATGCGGTCGGCGACGAGCCGCGGGTGCTCGACGGAGGTCGTGTGATGGGTCACGACGCCCGGGATCAGGATCTTCCCCGCCGGTAGCCGCACCTTCTCCCAGACGCGCCACTCGTGCTCGTGGCGCGCATTCGCGGCCTCGATCGAGTACGCCTGCGCGTTGACCTGCAGCACCAGGTCGACGATCTCCTCGAGCGGCGCGTCGGCGACGTGCGGCACGTGCCAGCTGCCGAAGCACACGTGGTAGCGGACGCGATCCTCGCGGGATGCCGTCGAGCGCGTGGTTCAGCGCGTCGACTCGCAGCTGCGCCCACTCGCGATAGCGCTCCGGGCTCTGCTGGACGAGCGAGTCGTACATGTTCGCGAGCACCGCGTCGTCGACCTGCAGCACGAACCCGGCGTCGTGGACGGCGCGATACTCCTCGCGCAGCGCGTCGGCGATCGCGAACACGTAGTCGCGCTCCGACGAGTAGTACTCGTTGACGCCGTTGTAGGCCGTGCTCGCCGGCGCGACGGCCGTCATGAACGCCTCCTTCGCGTGCGCGGCCGCGGCCGCGTGCTTGAGGTTCGCGATCGCGCGCTCGAGGGGGCCGTCGTCGCGGTAGGTGATCGGGCCGACGCAGGCCTCGGTCGGCATGCCCGTCGAGCGCGTAGGGCATCTCTTGCGCGAAGAAGTCGGGGAAGCGCTCGCGGTCGCGGCCGAGCCAGGCGAGCGGTTGCAGCTGGTTCGGGCGAATCTCGAAGCCGTCACGCGCTCCAAGATGTAGGTCGACCAGCTCGACTTGCCGAACTCGCCGTCGTTGACGATGTCGAGCCCGAGGCGAACTTGGCGCGCGACGACGTCCATGACGGCCTCGCGAAGGCGCGCCTCCGCGCTCGCGGCCGGCGCGACGCGCTCGTCGCCGAGCTCGGGCGGTCTGATCAGGCTGCCGACGTGAGTCGTGAGGATTCGTTCTCGCTTCGGCGCATCCGGGCAGTCGATTCGAAGGCCGGGCAGTGTAGGGGGTGCTCGCCGGGAATGCGAGAGACGGGTCCCGAGCGCTCCGGCCGGGCGGCTGTTGCTTGCGCCACCATCATTTCTACTCACCTCGCTAGCGTCTATCCGCTCAGGCAGAATATCCGGCGTTTGGTGATTTCTCTCCCCCTTCGAGATTTCCCAAACGCACTTAAGCCCGGCCTCGTGCCGGGCTTTCTATTTCGTGCACGCGGCTTCTGTCCCCCCGGTCACCGCGCCGCTCCCGGCCGCATCGCGACGCCGCATGAGCGTTTTGCGGCTTTTCTTTCGCGCGCCGCGGGCAGGCTCGTGACCGGCGCTATAAGAGAAAGGAAACAGTGCATGGCAGCGATCCAGCGCACGGCGTCGGCGGTTTGGCGAGGCGAGCTCAAGACCGGCAGCGGCGCGATCACGGCGACGAGCGGCGTCTTGCGCGACACGCCGTTCAGCTACGCGACGCGTTTCGAGAACGCGCGCGGCACGAACCCCGAGGAGCTGATCGCCGCCGCGCACGCCGCATGCTTCAGCATGGCGTTCGCGAACTACTTGAGCACGCAGGGCCACCGTCCGCTGCAGATCTCCACTCGCGCCACGATCTCGCTCGAGAACGGCGTGATCGGCAAGATGCACCTCGAGACCGAGGGCCAGGTTCCGGGCATGAGCGAGGCGGCGTTCAAGCAGTACGCGGCCGAGGCCGAGAAGAAGTGCCCGGTCTCGAACTTGCTGCGTCCCGGCCTGACGATCAGCTCGAAGCGTCTCTGCGCTCTTGAGCGAAGGTTCAGGAGATGGTCGTGCGCTACGCAGCAGGGGTCGCTGGTTCGTTGGTCGCACTGCATCGCGACGTGCGGTTGCTCGAGCGACGCGCACGTGCCCGATCGAGAGCTACTTTCGGCCCTACGCCGACGCTGGCCGCCCCCTCGCCGAGCCGTGATTCCCGACAATGCATGTCGCGCCGGCGATCGGTTGGCCCGACGGCGGACGCCGATGCCGGCCGAAGGGCCTCGCCGTGCACGCGTTCGCGACGGGCCTCGATCATCCGCGCTGGCTCTACGTGCTGCCGAACGGCGACGTGCTGGTCGCCGAGACGAACGCGCCGCCGAGCGCCCGAGGACGCGAAGGGCATCAAGGGCTGGGTCGCGAAGCTCGTGATGAAGCGCGCCGGCGCCGAGGTCGCCGAGCGCCAACCGCATCACGCTGCTGCGCGACGCCGACGGCGACGGCGTCGCCGAGACGCAGACCGTCGTTCATCGACCGACCTGCATTCGCCGTTCGGCATGGCGCTCGTCGGCGCGATCTCTACGTCGCGAACACCGACGCGCATGCTGCGCTTTCCGTACACGACCGGCGCCACGCAGATCGACGAGCCCGGCGACGCCGGTCGTCGACCTGCCCGGCGGGCGCGATCAACCACCACTGGACCAAGAACGTCATCGCGAGCCCCGACGGCTCGCAGCTCTATGTGACGGTCGGCTCGAACAGCAACGTCGGCGAGAACGGCATCGACGAGGAGCTCGACCGCGCCGCGATCCTGGAGATCGATCCGCGCACGCGGCACGAGCGCGTCTTCGCCACCGGCCTGCGCAATCCGAACGGCCTCGGCTGGGAGCCGGAGACCGGCGCGCTGTGGACCGTCGTCAACGAGCGCGACGAGCTCGGCAGCGATCTCGTGCCCGACTACCTGACGTCGGTGCAGCGACGGCGGCTTCTACGGCTGGCCGTACAGCTACTACGGCCAGCACGTCGACACGCGCGTGAAGCCGCCGCGCCCGGATCTCGTCGCGAAGGCGATCGTGCCGGACTACGCGCTCGGCCCGCACACCGCGTCGCTCGGCCTCGCGTTCTACGAGCGCGCGACGGCGCTTGCCGCGAGCGCTACGCGGGCGGCACGTTCGTCGGCCAGCACGGCTCGTGGAACCGCAGGCCGCTCAGCGGCTACAAGGTGATCTTCGTGCCGTTCGCGACGGCAAGCCACCGGCCGCCGGAGGACGTGCTGACCGGCTTCGTCGACGACGACGGCGATGCGCACGGCCGGCCGGTCGGCGTCGCGATCGACCGCGCGGGCGCGCTGCTCGTCGCCGACGACGTCGGCAACACGGTCTGGCGGGTGCAAGGCCCCGCCGCCGCGCCGCAGTCCGGCGCCAAGCGCTGCCGCAGCCGCAACCGTCGCCGCCGCAGCAACCGGCCGGAGCGAGAGCAGCAGCCGGAGCAGCCGGCACAGGAGCAGCCGGCACCGCGAGCAGCCGGCACCGGAGCAACCGGCACGCGGAGGCAACCGGCACCGGACGCAACCGGCACCGGAGCAACCGGCGCCGCTGTGAACCACCGTCGGCGCCAGTCGACACGCCGCTAAGCTCAGCGCCTTGCCTTGAACTCGCGCCGTCGGCGCGTGAGCGTGTGCTCGGTGTAGCCGTTCGGCTCCTCGGCCCGTTGAACACGAGGTCGAGCGCGGCCTGGAACGCGACGCTGCGGTCGAAGTCCGGCGCCATGTTGCGATACGCCGGATCGCCGGCGTTCTGCCGGTCGACGACCTGCGCCATGCGCTGCGAAGGTCGCGACGACCTGCGCGCGGTCGACGATGCCGTGATGCAGCCAGTTGGCGATGTGCTGCGACGAGATCCGCAGCGTGGCGCGGTCTTCCATCAGGCCGACGTCGTTGATGTCGGGCACCTTCGAGCAGCCGACGCCTTGCTCGACCCAGCGCACCACGTAGCCGAGGATGCCCTGCGCGTTGTTGTCGAGCTCGCGCTGGATCTCCTCGGCGCTCGAGCTCGCGGTCGCAGCAGCGGCGGCGTCAGGATCGCCGAGCAGCAGCTCGTCGGTCGCGCCGCGCTGTGCCGAGCTCGCGTCTGCCGCGCCGCGACGTCGACCTGGTGGTAGTGGATCGCGTGCAGCGTCGCCGCCGTCGGCGACGGCACCCACGCGGTGCTCGCGCCCGCTTCGGGTGCGCGATCTTCGTCGTCGAGCATCGCGCGCATCTCGTCGGGCATCGCCCACATGCCCTTGCCGATCTGGGCCTGGCCCGGCAGACCGAGCTCGAGGCCGATCTGGACGTTCCGGTCCTCGTAGGCCGCGATCCAGCGCGCGCCTTGATCTCGGCCTTGGGGATCACGGCGCCGGCTTCCATGTGCGTGTGGATCTCGTCGCCGGTGCGGTCGAGGAAGCCCGTGTTGATGAAGACGACCCGCTCGCGGGCCGCGCGGATGCACTCCTTGAGGTTGACCGTCGTCCGCCGCTCCTCGTCCATGATGCCGATCTTCAGCGTGTTCGCGGGCAGGCCGAGCCCGCGCTCGACGGCCGCGAAGAGCTCGACGCGACAGCGCGACCTCCTCGGGCCCGTGCTGCTTCGGCTTCACGATGTAGACGCTGCCCGCGCGGCTGTTGCGCAGCTTGCCCGGTCGCCCTTGAGGTCGTGCAGCGCGCCGAGCGTCGTCACCACGCAGTCGAGGAAGCCCTCGGGGATCGGCTCGCCCGTCGGCGTCGGTCACCGCGTCGGTCATCATGTGGGTGCCGACGTTGCGGACCAGCAGCAGGCTGCGGCCGGGCAGCGCGAGCCGGCTGCCGTCCGGCGCGGTGTAGTCGCGGTCCGGGTTGAGCTGCCGATGCACGCGTCGAGCCGTCCTTGTCGAACGATGCGCGTCAGCGTGCCGCTCATGAGGCCGAGACCAGTTGCGATAGACGCGACCTTGTCCTCGGCGTCGACGGCCGCGACCGAGTCCTCGCAGTCCACGATCGTCGTGACCGCGCTCTCGAGCACGACGTCCTTGACGCCCGCCGGATGGCCTTGCCGATCGGGTGCGTCGCGGTCGATCAGGATCTCGATGTGCAGCCCGTGGTGGCGGAGCAGCACGTCGCGAGCCGGCCGCTCGCTTGCGGTAGCCGACGAACTGCGCGCGTCGCGCAGCTCGGTCGTGAGGTCGCCCTCGCGCGTCACGACCAGCGCGCCGTTCTCGAGCGCGAGGCTCGTGAGGTCGAGCCACGAGCCGGTCCAGCGGCACCGCTTCGTCGAGGAACCGGCCGCGTACTCGATCACGCGCGCGCCGCGCGCCGGGTTGTAGCTCCGCCCTTGTCCGCGCCGCCGTCCTCGGCGATCACGTCGGTGCCGTAGAGCGCGTCGTAGAGGCTCCCCCAGCGCGCGTTGGCGGCGTTGAGCGCGTAACGCGGGTTGTCGACCGGCACCACGAGCTGCGGCCCGGCGATCGTGGCGATCTCGGGATCGACGTTCGCCGTCGTCGATCTCGAACGCGGGCCCGTCGGGCACGAGGTAGCCGATCTCGGTGAGGAACGCCTCGACTCGCGCGGGTCGATCGGCTTGCCGCGGCGCTCGCCGAGCCAGTCGTCGATCTGCGCCTGCAGCGCGTCGCGCTTCTCGAGCAGCGCGCGGTTGCGCGGCCCGAGCTCGCGGACGATCGCCGCCGAGCAGCGACCAGACTCGCGGGCTCGATGCCGGTGCCCGGAGCGATCTCGTCGCGCACGAGGTCGTCGAGCTCTCTCGCGACCCTGATTCCGCCGTGTGTTACGTAGTCCGTCATGCTGCCCCGCTTCTTCGCGGCCGTTCCGAAAGTCGGAGCAGGATAGCGGGCGCGCCGCGCGCTTGGCAAAGTCGAGCCCGTGCGGTGCGGCGAGGCAAGATCGACCTCTGCGCGTCGCAGTCACGCGGGAAAACGGCTAGGCTAACGCGCCGAATCGGCCCTGCTGCCCGGAATCCGTCTCCTTGCGCGACGCAGAAATAAACTCGGTGGACGTACGCCACTTCCGCCAGATCGTGCTCTGGCCGCTGCAGCTCGTCCCTGAGAAGGACACCGGCAAGCTACAGCGGCACTGGGAAGCGCTCGGCGCGATCGGAGCCGACAACGCGTGGCGCGAGGTGATCGAGGAGTTCCAGTGCGACCGGAGGACTACCGGGAGCGCTCGTACCGCGAATTCGTGACGTTCTTGCCGTTCGTCCAGCGGTTCCTGTACGGCTCGAAGGTCGGCATGGACCCGGCGCGCCGCGAGGGCGAGCCGAGCCTCCGGATCTATCGGCGCAGCGAGTCCGCAAGGTCGTGATCACGTACGGCGACGGCTCGTCGCTCACGTTCGACGTCGGGTCACGTCGACCTGTATTTCTTCCTCGACGCGGACATCGCGCTGCACGCGTTCGAGCTCTACATCGACGACATTCCGCTCGAGCGTGCGCAGGACACGATGTTCCGCTTCGGGCGCGCCTATCCGGCTTCTGGGACGACGCGACCGGCGAGGGCGCGAACTGCCCGCGGCGGGTCGAGTGGCTCGATGCCCAAGGCGCCGTGCTGCGCGGTGTCGGACTACGGCGAGCGACGCCGCTACCTCGAGCACGTCGGCGCGCTATCGGACTGCGCGGCTCGCGGCGCATTGGGAGAATCTGCTGGAGCCGCTGGTCCCTGCGGATTCCGAGCAGCATCGGCTCGTTGCGCTTCCGGCCGCTCGAGTACTACCGGATGCCGTTCCTCGCCTATCTCGCGGTCGACGACCCGAAGCGCGCTGTCGCGCGCCGATTTCGTCCGGCTCGCGCTCGCGACGCAGCCGGGCGAGCACGACGTGCCGCCGTACTCGGAGCAGTCGCTCGCCGACTTCGAGAAGGACTACTGCGAGGACCGCTATTGGAGTCGCCCGCGCGACGGCGGCAGCGCGACACGCGCTTCATGTGTCTCGGGCCGCGTGCTCGGGATGGTCGGCCGCGCACGGGACCTTCTTCTTCGGCCCCGAGACCGGCGTGCTCGGCCAGTTTCGCCACCAGTATCTTCCTGCTGTTCCTGATCGCCCACTTCCATCGCGCCGCGCTGCTGTCGATGTCCGACCAGCTCGCGCGTCGCGATGAACCGGCTCGAGATCGGCGACACCGATTCGGTGAAGCTGTTCAAGCGCTCGATCCGCCAGGCCATGGAGATCTTCCTGCGCTTCACGCACCGCTACTGGTACCACGAGGTCTCGAACCAGGACTTCGCGCGCAGCGTGTTCGAGAAGCTCAGGAACCACCTCGGCACCGAAGTGCTCTACGACGAGGTGCGCAGGAAATGCTGGACATGAACGGCTACCTCGATTCGCGACGCGTTGCGCCGCCAGGCGAACACCGATCTTGCGGCTCACCGTCGTCACGATCGTCACGATGATCGGCACGATCGCGACGGGCTTCCTCGGCATGAACTTGATTGCGGCGGCCGACCAGCCGCTGCTCGCGCGGGCCGTGTTTTTCCTCGTTCGTGCTGGGCATGACGGCGGCGGTCACGTTGTTCACGGTCGCGAGGTCGAAGCGGCTCGCCGATTGTCTCGACGCGCTCTCCGACGATCGCGTCAGCTGGCGCGAAAAGTGGCAGGTACTGAAGCAAGCCTGGCGCTAGCGCTGCGCAGCCAGCACTGACCCCGTTCGCGCTCCTTCTTCTTACAAGCCCTCCTGGAACGCTCATGCGGCGGACCTGCCACCCTAGACGTTTTCCTAATCTCGCGCTCACAGACGCGGGACTAGCATTCTCTCTCCGGAAGCCTTCGCTAGAGAGAGAAATCCGATGGAGCTTTTCATACTCGGGCTGACCGTTGCGCTGGCGGCGGCGACGTGGCTCGTGTTCAAGCTCGTGGCCGCGCTGGAGAAACGCCAATGAGCGTCATGGAGTGGATCGGTCTCGGGCTGTCGCGTGGCCGTCGCGATTTATCTGTTCGTGGCGCTGCTCTATCCGGAGAAGTTCGAATGACCTCACAAGCCATGTTGCAGGTCGCGCTGTACGTCGCGGTGCTCGTCGCGCTCGCGAAGCCGCTCGGCGCTTTCATGGCCGCCGTCTACGAGGGCCGGCGCACCTTCCTGTCGCCGGTCTTCGGCCCGATCGAGCGGCTGCATCTACCGCGTCGCCGGCATCGACGAGCAGAGCGAGGTCGGACTGGAAGCGCTACGCGCTCGGCGGTGCTGCTGTTCAATTTCGTCGGGTTCGTCGTCGTCTATCTGCTGCAGCGGCTGCAGGGCGTGCTGCCGCTCAATCCCGCAGGGCATTCGGCGCGGTCAGCCCCGACTCGTCGTTCAATACGGCCGTCAGCTTCGCCACCAACACGAACTGGCAGGGCTACGGCGGCGAGACGACGATGAGCTATCTCACGCAGATGCTCGGGCTCGCCGTGCAGAACTTCGTGTCGGCCGCCTCGGGCATGGCCGTGCTCGTCGCGCTGATCCGCGGCTTCGCGCGCCAGCAAGCCGGCGACGATCGGCAACTTCTGGGTCGATCTCACGCGCACGCACGCTCTACATCCTGCTGCCGCTGTCGCTCGTGCTCGCGGTCGTGCTCGTGTCGCAGGGCGTCGTGCAGAGCTTCGCACCGTACCGGACCGTCGAGCTCGTCGAGCCCGTCACGGTCGACAGCCGGTAACGACGCGCCGGCGACGCCGTGTCGACGCGGCCGGCAAGCCGGTCACGAAGCGACGGTCGACCGAGCAGATCGTGCCGCTCGGCCCGGCCGCGAGCCAGATCGCGATCAAGCAGCTCGGCACGAACGGCGGCGGCTTCTTCAACGTCAACTCGGCGCATCCGTTCGAGAACCCGACGCCGCTCTCGAACTTCCTCGAGGTGCTCGTCGATCCTGCTGATCTCGGCGGCGCTCTGCTACACGTTCGGGCAGCATGGTCGGCGACACGCGGCAGGGCTGGGCCGTGCTCGCCGCGATGCTCGTGATCTTCGTGCCGCTGCTCGTCGGCGCTATCGCGGCCGAGCAGGCGGGCAATCCGCGGCTCGACGGCGCTCGGCGTCGACCAGGCCGCGTCCGACCTGCAGGCCGGCGGCAACATGGAAGGCAAGGAGATGCGCTTCGGCATCGCGAACTCCGCGCTGTGGGCGACGGCGACGACCGCGGCCTCGAACGGCTCGGTCAACTCGATGCACGACTCGTTCACGCCGCTCGGCGGGCTGGTGCCGATGTGGCTGATGCAGCTCGGCGAGGTCGTGTTCGGCGGCGTCGGCAGCGGGCTCTACGGCATGCTGATGTTCGCGATCGTCGCGGTGTTCATCGCGGGCCTGATGGTCGGGCGCACGCCCGAGTACCTCGGCAAGAAGATCGAGGCGTACGAGATGAAGATGGCGTCGCTCGCGATCCTGATTCCGCCGTGCGCTCGTGCTGGTCGGCACCGCGATCGCGAGCGTGCTGCCCGCCGGGCGTCGAGCAGCGTCGCGAACCCGGGCGCGCACGGCTTCTCCGAGATCCTGTACGCGTTCTCGTCGGCGGGCAACAACAACGGCAGCGCGTTCGCCGGGCATCTCGGCGAACACGCCGTTCTACAACACGGCGCTCGGCATCGCGATGTGGCTCGTCGCGCTACTGGCTGATGATCCCGGTGCTCGCGCATCGCCGGCAGCCTCGCGGCGAAGCGCGCCACCGCGTCACGCCGGCACGCTGCCGACGCACACGCCGCTCTTCGTCGGCTTGCTCGTCGGCGTCGTGCTGATGGTCGGCGCGCTGACGTTCGTGCCGGCGCTCGCGCTCGGCCCGATCGTCGAGCACCTGCAGATGATCGGCAAGGAGGCTGAACATGAACGCCACTGCATTGCGCGTCGAGCGCCCGATGAACTTCCTCGACGCGGCCGATCGTGTCGGCCGCGATCCGCGACTCGTTCGCGAAGCTCGACCCGCGCGTGCAGTTCCGCAACCCGGTGATGTTCGTCGTCTATCGTCGGCAGCATCTTCACGACCGTGCATCGGCATCGGCGCGGCTCTCGGCCGCGTCGCGAGCGAAGGCCATCCGGTGTTCGTGCTCGCGATCTCGGCGTGGCTCTGGTTCACGGTGCTGTTCGCGAACTTCGCCGAGGCCGTGGCCGAAGGGCGCGGCAAGGCGCAGGCCGCGACGCTGCGCTCGATGCGCCAGCACGTGCACGCGAAGAAGCTCTCGGATCGCGCGACGGCGCGACGACGCCAGACCGTCGAGGCCGAGCGCGCTGCGACGCGACGATCTCGTGCTCGTCGAGGCCAACGACATCATTCCCGGCGGACGGCGAGGTCATCGAAGGCGTCGCGTCGGTCAACGAGAGCGCGGTCACGGGCGAGTCCGCGCCCGTGCTGCGCGAGGCGGGCGGCGACTTCTCGTCGGTCACCGGCGGCACGCGCGTGCTGTCCGACTGGCTCGTCGTGCGCGTCACGAGCCGCGAGGGCGAGGGCTTCCTCGACCGCATGATCGCGATGGTCGAGGGCGCGAAGCGCGGCCGCACGCCGAACGAGATCGCGCTGTCGATCCTGCTCGCGATGATGACGTCGTGTTCCTGCTCGCGACGGCGACGCTGTCGCCGTTCTCGCACTACGCGGTCGACGAGCGCCGGGCAGGGCGCCGTGGTGACGCTGACGGTGCTCGTCGCGCTGCTCGTGTGCCTGATTCCGACGACGATCGGCGGCGCTGCTGTCGGCGATCGGCATCGCCGGCATGGACCGCATGGTGCGCGCCAACGTGATCGCGACCTCCGGCCGCGCGGTCGAGGCGGCGGGCGACGTCGACGTGCTGCTGCTCGACAAGACCGGCACGATCACGCTCGGCGACCGGCAGGCGACGCGCGTTCCATCCGGCGCCGCGCATCGATGCGCGCGAGCTCGCCGACGCCGCGCAGCTCGCGTCGCTCGCCGACGAGACGCCCGAGGGCCGCTCGATCGTCGTGCTCGCGAAGCAGCAGTTTCAACTGCGCGGCCGCGACGTCTCGACCGACTGCCGCACACGTTCCACAAGTTCTCCGCGCACACGCGCATGAGCGGCGTCGACCTCGAGGGCCGGCGGCTGCGCAAGGGCGCCGCGGATGCGATCCGCGCGTTCGTCGAGGCGGAGGGCGGCGTCGTGGCCGCGCGACCGTCGGCGAGACGGTCGACAAGGTCGCGCGCGCCGGCGCGACGCCGCTCGTGGTCGCCGAGGCGGAACGGCGCGCGCGTGCTCGGCGTGATCGAGCTGCGCGACATCGTCAAGGGCGGCATTCGCGAGCGCTTCGCGGAGCTGCGCGAGATGGGCATCAAGACGATCATGGTCACGGGCGACAACCGCCTGACCGCGGCGGCGATCGCCGCCGAGGCGGGCGTCGACGAGTTCCTCGCCGAGGCGACGCCCGAAGACGAAGCTCGAGCTGATCCGCAAGCACCAGAGCGAGGGCCGGCTCGTCGCGATGTGCGGCGACGGCACGAACGACGCGCCGGCGCTCGCGCAGGCCGACGTCGCGGTCGCGATGAACACGGGCACGCAGGCCGCGAAAGAGGCCGGCAACATGGTCGACCTCGACTCCAATCCGACCAAGCTGATCGAGGTCGTCGACGTCGGCAAGCAGATGCTCGTGACGCGCGGCGCGCTCACGACGTTCTCGGTCGCGAACGACGTCGTCGAAGTACTTCGCGATCATCCCGGCCGCGTTCGCGACGACTTATCCGGCGCTCGATGCGCTCAACATCATGCGGCTCGCGAGCCCGGAGAGCGCGATCCTGTCGGCGGTGATCTTCAACGCGCTGATCATCATCGCGCTCGTGCCGCTCGCGCTGCGCGGCGTCAAGACGCGCGCGGCCTCGGCGGCCGTGCTGCTGCGCCGCAACCTGCTGATCTACGGCGTCGGCGGCGTCGATCGTGCCGTTCATCGGCATCAAGATCATCGACATGCTGCTCACGGTCGCCGGCTCGCGTAGTGCGCCTGAGGAGGACGAACCATGCTCAACGAAATTCGCCCCGCGCTCGTGGTCTTCGCGCTGCTGACGGTCGTCGACCGGCGTCGATCTATCCGGGCGTCGTGACGCTGATCGGCGCGGCTCGCGTTCGCGAGCGCAAGCGAACGGCAGCGTGATCGAGCGCGACGGCCGCGCGGTCGGCTCGCGGCTGCTCGGCCAGCCGTTCTCGAGCGCCGAAGTACTTCTGGAGCCGGCCGTCGGCGACGGGGCCGCAGCCGTACAACGGCGCGGCGTCGAGCGGCTCGAACCAGGGCCCGATCAATCCGGCGCTCGACGACGGCGGTACGCGACCGCGATCGCGGCGCTGCGCGCGGCCGATCCCGGCAACACGCGCGCCGGTGCCGGTCGACCTCGTGACGGCGTCCGGCAGCGGGCTCGATCCGCACATCTCGCCGGCCGCGGCCGAATACCAGGTGGCGCGCGTGGCGCGTGCGCGCGGCGTCGACCGAGGACGCGGTCCGGGCGCTCGTGCGCGCGCGCCACCGAAGGCCGCACGTTCGGCGTGCTCGGCGAGCCGCGCGTCAACGTGCTCGAGCTGAATCTCGCGCTCGATCGCGCCAGCGCCGTGAGCGATGATCGACTGAGTCAGCTGACTGATGGCGTCGAGACTCGCGGCCCGATCCCGGACGAGCTGCTCGCGCGCGTCCAGGCCGAGGAGGCCAGCGCGCGGCGCGGGCAAGCTGCGCATCTTCTTCGGCGCCACCGCCGGCGTCGGCAAGACCTACGCGATGCTCGAGGCGCGCGCACGGCGCGCGCCGGCGGCGACGGAAGTCGTCGATCGGCTACATCGAGCCGCACGGCCGCGTCGAGACCGAGCGGCTGATGGAAGGGCTCGAGACGGCTGCCGACGCTGCCGGTCCGGTATCGCGGCATCGTGCGCCAGGAATTCGATCTCGACGCGGCGCTCGCGCGGCGGCCCGCGATCCTGCTCGTCGACGAGCTCGCGCACTCGAACCTCGTCGGCGGCGAGCCGCCGCCGCGCCATCCGAAGCGCTGGCAGGACATCGAGGAGCTGCTCGACGCCGGCATCGACGTCTGGACGACGGTCAACGTCCAGCACCTCGAGAGCCTGAACGACCTCGTCGCGCAGATCACGGGCGTGCAGGCAGCGCGAGACGCTGCCCGACCGCATCTTCGACGAGGCCGACGAGGTCGAGCTCATCGACCTGCCGCCCGACGACCTGCTCGCGCGCCTCAAGGCCGGCAAGGTCTACGTGCCGGAGGAGGTCGCGCAGCGCCGTCGAGCGGTTCTTCCGCTAGCCGAATCTGATCGCGCTGCGCGAGCTCGCGCTGCGGCGCATGACGAGCCGCGTCGAGGCGGCGGCGCGAGCGTCGCTCGCGCACGATCCGGACTTCGCGCGAGTGGCTCGCGCGCGAGCAGTTGCTCGTCGCGATCGGCCCGGACGCGCAGGCCGAGCAGCTCGTGCGCGCGGGCAAGCGCATGGCCGACGCGCTCGAACGCCGGACTGGAGCGTCGTCTACGTCGAGACGCCGTGGCTGTCAGCGCTTGTCGGAGAAGGAGCGCAATCGCCGCATCGATCTGCTGCGGCTCGCCGAGTCGCTCGGCGCCGAGACCGTGACGCTCGACGGGCCGACGGCCGGCGCGACGATTGCCGAGTACGCGCAGACGCGCAAGGCCACGCGCGTGCATCGTCGGCGCGCCGAAGCGGCGCGGTTTGCGCGCGCTGCTGCGCCGCTCGACGGCGACCGAGCTCGTGCGGCGCGCTCGCGGCTTCGACGTCGTGACGATCGCGCCGACGGACGGAGCGTGCCGACGCGCGGCGCGCAGTGCCGCGACGCGGCGCTCGACGACCGAGACCGCGCACGCGTCGCGGCGCAAGCGCTACGCCTGGGCCGCCGCGATCTCGGTCGCCTGCACGGCGCTCGCCTGGTGTGCGATGTTCCCGTACTTCGAGCTCGCGAACCTCGTCATGGTCTACCTGCTCGGCGCGACGGTCGCGGGCCTGCGGCTCGGCCGCGGCCCGTCGGTGCTGACGGCCGTGCTGAACGTGATGTTGCTTCGACTTCTTCTTCGTGCCGCCGCGCTTCACGTTCGCGGTGTCGGACGTGCAGTACGTGGTCACGTTCGGCGTGATGCTGCATGATCGCGCTCGTGATCGCGCACGCTGATGGCGAGCGTGCGCCAGCAGACGCGCGTCGCCGGCGCGCGCGAGCGGCGCACGGCGCTGCTGTACGCGATGAGCCGCGAGCTCGCCGCGACGCGCGGCATCGCGAGCATGGCGCGCGTCGCCGTGCGGCACGTCGCCGAAGTGTTCGAGTGCCGACGCGTCGTCCTGCTTGCCGGACGACGAGCGGCAAGCTGCAGGTACCCGCGCGAGCGCGCCGATCGACGGCTCGTTCCGCGGCGCGGATCTCGCGGTCGCGCAGTGGGTGGCGGATCACGGCCGCCGGGCGGGCTTCGGCTCCGACACGTTGCCGGCCGCGCCGGCGCTGTATCTGCCGCTCGACGAGCGGGCCGCGAGACGCTCGGCGTGCTCGCGGTCCTGCCGACGCAACCGCCGGCGCGTGCTGCTGCCGGAGCAGCGGCACCTGCTCGAGACCTTCGCGGGCCAGATCGGCGCTCGCGCTCGAGCGCGCGCGGCTGGCGGAAGCCGCCGAGGCAGCGCGCGTCGCGGCCGAGAGCGAGAGCCTGCGCAACACGCTGCTCGCGTCGATCTCGCACGACCTGCGCACGCCGCTCGCGGTGATGGCCGGCGCGGGCAGCACGCTCGCGACGCACGGCGCGAGCCTCGACGAGGCGACGCGCGTCGCGCTCGCGCGCTCGATCGAGACAAGGCGCGCGAGATGTCCGAGCTCGTCTCGAACGTGCTCGACCTCACGCGCCTCGAATCCGGCGAGGTCGCGCTGCGCCGCGACTGGGAGACGCTCGAGGATCTCGTCGGCGCCGCGCTCGACCACGTCGAGGAGCGGCTCGCGCAGCATCCCGTCGAGCTGCGACATCCCGCCCGACCTGCCGCCGTGTACGTGGATGCGACGCTCGTCGTGCAGGTATTCGCCAACCTGTTCGACAACGCGGCGAAGTACACGCCGGCCGGCACGCGCGATCTACGTGTCCGCGGTCGAGCGACGGGCCGTTCGTGCGCGTGACCGTCGACGACGACGGGCCCGGGCTTGCCGCCCGGCGATCCGGCGCGGCTGTTCGAGAAGTTCCAGCGCGGCGCGAGCGAGGCGACGATCGTCGGCGTGGGGCTCGGCCTCGCGATCTGCCGCGCGATCGTCGACGCGCACGGCGGCACGATCGAGGCCCGGCGCCGGCTCGGCGGCGGCGCGCGCTTCGAGTTCACGCTGCCCGTCGACGGAGCCCGCGCGTGACGCAGGCGATGCACCAGATCCTCGTCGTCGAGGACGAGCCGGGCATCCGCGAGGTGCTGCGCGTGCTGCTCGAGGCGGAGAACTACCGCGTCGTCGAGGCGGAGACCGCCGAGCGCGCGGAGATCGAGGCGCGCTCGCACAAGCCGGATCTGCTGCTCGTCGATCTCGGCCTGCCGGACGGCGACGGGCTCGAGGTGATCCGCGGCGTGCGCGCCTGGTCGCCGGTGCCGATCATCGTGCTGTCGGCGCGCACGCATGGAGAGCAGAAGATCGCCGCGCTCGACGCGGGCGCCGACGACTACGTGACGAAGCCGTTCAGCGCGCCGGAGCTGCTCGCGCGCGTTCGCGCGGCGCTGCGGCGCAACGTGCGCGGCGCGAGCGCAGACGACCGCGGTTCGCGATCGGCGCGGTCGACGTCGATCTCGAGCGGCGCGAGGCGCACGGACCCGACGGGCGAGATGCACCTGACGCCGCTCGAGTACCGCGTGCTCGAGATGCCTCGTCGCGCCACGCGGGCATGATCGTGCGGCAGCAGCAGCTCATGCGCGAGGTGTGGGGCCCGAGCGCAGCGGCGACACGCGCGAGCCTGCGCGTCTGCATCAAGAACCTGCGCGAGAAGCTCGAGCCGGACCCGCGCACGGCCGAAGTACTTCCTGACGGAAGTCGGGCTCGGCTACCGATTCCGTCCCGACGCGTCCGCCGAATGAGCGGAGTCCGTCGCCTAGAACAGCCAGGTCGCGACGAGCGCGCCGATCCCGATCCAGACGGCGGCCGCAACGCCGACGAGCACGCGCTCGACGCGCGCCTCGCGCTCGGTAAGCACGTCCTGCGCGAGCGGCGCGAGCTCGTATTCTCCGCAAGGGTCCGCGTCGATCCTCGGCAGCGGTGTGCTGAACGCTCCGCCGCCGCCCGCGCCACGAAAGCTCTGCATGCCCATGTCGTTCGCCTCCGGCTTGAAAGGTCCGCAGGCTAATCGCGCATCGGTTGCGGCGTCAGTCGCTGCACGGTCGCAAATGGGTGACGCGCCGCGGTCACCGTTTTGTCACCGCGAATAGACCGCGACGTGACTCGGAAGAGACCGACGTCGATACCGGCCGTCAATACGATGCGCTGCTTCGGAACGACAAAGCGCGGGCGCGCAGACGTCGCCGCGCAGGCAAGCTAAGGGAGAAGTCGATGAGCTCGATCGCGAAGGGGACGGTCCAGGGCGCCTGTTTCGAAGAAGGTAATCGGCGTCGCGGCGTTGACCGCGATCGGCGTCGGCGCCGCCGAGATTCGAGCGCCCGCCGCGGCGCAGGATCAGGCGGGCACCGTGGCCGCGCCGCTCGAAGAGGTGACGGTCACGGCGAGACGGCGCGAGGAAGCGGCTCAAGATGTGCCGATTCCCGTGTCGGTCGTAAGCGGCGAGCTCATCACGGACGTCGGCGCGTTCAACGTGAATCGCGTGAAGGAGCTCGATCCCGACGGTGCAGCTGTACTCCTCGAACCCGCGCAACACCGCGGTCAACATCCGCGGTCTCGGGACCACGTTCGGCCTGACGAACGACGGCATCGAGCGGCGGCGTCGGCTTCTACGTCGACGGCGTCTATTACGCGCGGCCCGCGGCGCAGGCGCTCGACTTCATCGACGTCGACCGGCTCGAGGTTCTGCGCGGCCCACAGGGCACGCTGTTCGGCAAGAACACGACGGCCGGCGCGATCGTCGTGACCACGCGCAAGCCGTAGCTTCACGCCCGAAGCGACGTTCGAGCTCGGCTACGGCAACGAGGACTTCGTCCAAGCGAAGGGCTCGTTCTCGGGACCGCTCGGCGAGAAGTTCGCGGGCCGTGTGTCGTTCTCGAGCACGCAGCGTGACGGTAATGTCTACAACGTGCGGACGCAACGAGCTGGATCAACACGCTAGACAACCAAGGAATTCGCGCGCAGCTGCTGTTCACCCCGTCGGACAACATCGAAGTCACGGCGGCGATCGATTACACGAAGCAAGACCCGGACGGCTATGCGCAGGTGCTCGCGGGCGTCGCGCCGACGCTGCGGCCCGCGTACCGTCAATTCAACGCGATCGTGGCCGACCTCGGCTACACGCCGGTGAGCCTGAATCCGTTCGACCGGGTCACGGACACCGACACGCCGTGGCGCTCCAAGAACGATCTCGGCGGCGCCTCGGTGAACGTCGACTGTCGATCTCGGCAAGGGCAAGCTCACGTCGACGACTGCGTGGCGCTTTTGGACCTGGGATCCGTCGAACGATCGCGACTTCATCGGCTTGCCGGTGCTGACCCTGTCGCAGGCGCACGTCGAAGCAGGACCAGTGGTCGCAGGAAGTCCGCTGGGCGGGCGACTTCTCGTCGCGCCTGAGCGGCGTGTTCGGCTTGTTCGCATTCGGGCAGACGATCCAGAGCGATCCGACGTGCAGCACGGAGCAGGCCGGCTCGGCGCAGTGGCGGTTCTCGCAGAGCACCACGTCGCCGCTCTGGAAGACGCCGGGTCTTCTCGACGGCTACGGGATCGCGACCAACGTCGTCACGGACAACACGAGCGAAGCGCTGTACGGCCAGATCGAGTGGGCGAGTCACCGACCGCTTCAGCATCTTGCCGGGGCTGCGCTTCAACTACGACAAGAAGGACGTCGACTATCAACCGCACGACCTACGGCGGCCTGCAGACGACCGATCCGGCGCTGCTCGCGCTCAAGGCTCAGGTCTACGCGCCGCAAGCGTTCAAGGCCGACGTCGACGACACGAACACGTCGGGCCAGCTCACGTTCCAGTTCAAGGCCAATCAGCGCGTCAACGCCTACGCGACTTATGCGACCGCGTTCAAGCCCGTCGGCATGAACGTCGGCGGCCTGCCGACGGACGCGGCCAACAACCCGATCCTCGCCTCGGCGGTCGTGAAGCCCGAGGACGTGCGCAACCTCGAGCTCGGCGTGAAGTTCGCGCCGACGCCGCGGCTCGAACGCGGACTTCGCGATCTACGACACGGAGGTCAAGGACTACCAGACCCAGGTGCAGAACGCTCAGCTCGGCGTGAATCGCGGCTATCTCGCGAACGCCGACAAGGTCCGCGTCCGCGGCGCCGAGTTCGACGGGAACGTGGGCATCGGCACGCATTTCGTGCTGCGCGGCGCGCTCGCGTACACCGACGGCAAGTACGTCTCGTTCACCGACGCGCCGGTTGCGCTCGAGGATACGGGCGGCGCCGCGACGTCGAAGGACATCTCCGGCCAGGTGCTGCCCGGGATCTCGAAGTGGGCCGGGTCGTTCGGCGGCGAGGTCACGGCGCCGCTGCGCGCGTTCGGCGGCGGCCAGATCTTCGGCGGCCTCGATATCTACTAGCCGCTCCGAGTTCTCCTCGAGCCCGACGCCGTCGAAGTACCTCTGGGTCGACGGTTACTCGATCGCTGAACGCGCGCGTGGGCTTCCGCGCGGCGAAGTGGTCGGGCTACCTCTGGGCCCGCAACTTGACCGACGAGAAGTACTTCGAGCAGTTGCTCGTCGCAGGTGGCAACGCGGGTCAATACGCGGCGGTGCTCGGCGACCCGAAGACTTACGGCGTCACGGTCCGCTATTCGTTCGAATAGGTCGGAGCGCGCCGCGGACGCGGTGACACGCCGCGGTGCACATGCTTATCTCGGGGCCGGTCAGTCACGAAATGTGCATCAGCGATATCATATAGTTACAGTGTATTCATTAGAGAGCACACGAGTAGATCAGACCGAAATGTCACCCGCACGTAACCGGCGTGAGACCGACAACCCGCGGCTCGCTCATTACCATGCAGCGGTCGACCTACGCACGAAGGCCCGCGGGGCTCATGTCGATCTTGCTCGAGCAGGTTTCCAAGGAGTACGGCGACGTCGACGGCCGTCAACGACGTCACCGTCAACATCGCCGACGGCGAGCTGTTCGTGCTGCTCGGCCCGTCGGGCAGCGGCAAGAGCACGTTGCTGCGCGCGATCGCCGGCCTCACGACCATCGATCACGGCCGGATCGTACTGCACGGCCGCGACGTCACGAGCCTCGGCGCGAAGGAGCGCGAGGTCGGCTTCGTGTTCCAGAACTACGCGCTGTTCCGCCACATGACCGTGGCCGACAACATCGAGTTCGCGCTGCGCGCGCGGCGCGTCCGCGGCGCGCAGCGGCGCAAGCGGCGCGCCGAGCTTCTGAAGCTCGTGTCTCTCGAAGGCTACGACCAGCGACTGCCGAGCGAGCTTTCGGGTGGCCAGCAGCAGCGCGTCGCGCTCGCGCGCGCGCTCGCGCATCAGCCGCGCGTGTTGCTGCTCGACGAGCCGTTCGGTGCGCTCGATGCGAAAATTCGCGACGAGCTCCGGCGCGCGATCCGCGAGATCCAGCGCGCCGTCGGAATCACGACGATCCTCGTCACGCACGACCAGGAAGAAGCGTTCAGCATGGCCGACCGCATCGGCGTGATGGATCGCGGCCGGCTGCAAGAGGTCGGCGAGCCGCGCGCGCTCTATCAGCGGCCCGGCACGCGCTTCGTCGCGACGTTCCTCGGCGCCGCGAACCTCATGCTCGGGCCTTATGGTCATCGCGACGTGCAGCTCGGCGAGTCGTTCTTCGAGGTGGATCGCTGGTCGCGCTCGCTGCGCAGCGGCGACGAGGCGGCGGTCGTCGTGCGTCCCGAGGACGTCGTCCTCGCCGAGCATCGCGACGAGCTCGTCGGTGCCCGTCGTCGGTAGCGGCGAAAGTGGTCGAGCTGCAGTTCGTCGGCGCGATCGAGAGGCTGCGCCTCGAGGTCGCGGCGAGCGGCACGCTCGCGAGCGCGCAGCGCCCGGGTGCTCCGACGCTGTCGATCGAAGCGTCGCGCACGGCGCCCGAGGTCGAGATGCTGCCGCTCGCGGTCGGCCAAGAGGTGTTCGTCGGCTTCAAGCGCATGCACACGCTGCCGACGCCGATCAGCAGCCTGCGAATCGTCGGTGGGCCCGCGCGCACGGCCCGGCAGCTCGCCGCGGTGCCGATCGTGCGCGAGCTCATCGGAGCGCATGCACATCGAGCCGCTGCTACTACGACACGGTCGACGAGCGCCGCGAGCAAGTGCGCGGCCTGCCGGTTCTGACGCTCGACCCCGGCGCGGATCTGTCCGCGCCGCTCGGAATGCTCGAGCGCGGCGCGCGCCAGGTGCTGGCGATAGGCGCGGCCCCGGCCGCAAGTCGAGCGGATGCTGATCTACGTCGAGCCGTCGTCGTGCGGCCGCGACGCCGCGCTCGCCGCGGCCGCGAGCCTCGCGCGCCATCTGACGATCGACGTCGCGATGCTGGTCCGCGACGAGGAGAAATCCGAGAGCGGCGGCTGCTACCGGGATTTGCTCGATCTGCGCAACGCGTCGCTGCGCCTGCACGGCCTCGACATTCGCACCGAGACGTTCCGCGGCAACGTCCTCGACGTGATTCAGGAACGGCTCGCGTCCTCCGACGAGCCGACGCTCCTCGTGATCGGTCTTACGTCGCCGGAGCGTTGCAGCGATCTCGTCGACGACCTGCGCGAGCTGCTGCGCTACGCGCCGCCCGGCCGCCGTGCTGTTCGTGAGCGGCCGCGACGAGCAAGAGCTGCAGAACGTCGTCACGCCGCCGGCGTTCGCGGCGGCCTGCGCGCTCTGAGCTTCCGTGCTGCGATGTTGCGTAAGGTCGCAAAAGGGCTCGCTTGGCCGCGCTGCTCGCGCTGTCGGGCTGCGGCGGCGGCGACGGTGCGCCCGGGCCGGAATGCGATCCAGCTGCTCGAACGTTTCCTACGACCCGACGCGCGAGCTCTATCGCGAGGTCAACGAGCAAGTTCGCCGCGAAGTGGCTCGCCGACGACCGGGCAAGAGCGTCAACGTGCAGATGTCGCACAGCGGCTCGGGCAGCCAGGCGCGAGCGGTCATCGACGGGCTCGACGCCGACGTCGTGACGCTCGCGCTCGCATGGGACATCGACAACATTCAGATCAACAGCCACCGGCTGCCGGCGAATTGGCAGACGCGCTTGCCGGACAACAGCGTCGCCGTACACGTCGACGATCGTGTTCCTCGTCCGCAAGGGGAATCCGAAGAGATCCACGACTGGCCCGACCTGCTCGCCGACGGCGTGCAGGTCATCACGCCGAATCCGAAGACCTCGGGCGGCGCGCGCTGGAACTACCTCGCGGCCTGGGGCTTCGCGCTCGAGCGCGCGCTCGGCGGCGATCTCGGCAGGCTCGTCGACGCCCCGCAAGGCGACATCGACAAGGCGCAGGCCGAGGCGGAGGCGTTCGTGCGCGACCTCTATCGGCACGTTCCCGTGCAGGACACGGGCGCGCGCGCGGCCACCAACACGTTCGTGCAGCGCGGTATCGGCGACGTGCTGCTCGCGTGGGAGAACGAGGCGCTGCTCGCGCAGGCAGCAGCTGGGGCCGGACGCGTTCGACATCGTGACGCCCGTCGGTCAGCATTCTCGCGGAGCCGCCCGTCGCGCTCGTCGATGCGGTCGTCGACCGCAAGCGGCACGCGCGGCGTCGCCGAGGCGTATCTCGAGTATCCTCTACACCGCCCGAAGGCCAGGACATCGTCGCGCGGAACTTCTTCCGGCCGCGCGACGCCGAACGTTGCGGCGAAGCTACGCGGACCAGTTTCCGCAGACTCCGGATGTTCACGATCGACGACACTGTTCGGCGGTTGGCGCGAGGCGCAGACGCGAGCACTTCAACGACGGCGGCGTCTACGACCGGATGTTCTCCGCCGAGGCGTCGGGATCGCCGCGATGAGCGCGGTGCGCGCGCCGCGCGCCGCTCGGGCCTGAGCCATGGCGGCCGCTAGAGGGTGGGTGAGCCCCGAGCGTGTTGCCGGGCTTCGGACTGACGCTCGGTTTCGCGGGCATGTTCCTCGCGGCGATCGTGCTCGTGCCGATGGCCGCGCTCGTGATGAAGGCGCGAGCTTGCCGCTCGCCGAGTTCTGGCGCATCGCGACCGAGCCGCGCGCGCTCGCGTCGTACCGGCTCACGTTCGGCGCCTCGCTGGTCGCCGCGGCCATCAACGCCGTGTTCGGCTTCATCATCGCGTGGTCGCTCGTCCGCTATCGGTTCCCGGGCCGCCGCATCGTCGACGCGATGATCGACCTGCCGTTCGCGCTGCCGACCGCCGTGTCGGGCATCGCGCTCGCGACGGTGTTCGCGCCGACGGGCTGGCTCGGCGCGTGGCTCGCGCCGCTCGGCATCAAGGTCGCCTACACCTGGCTCGGCGTCGTGTCGCGCTCACGTTGATCGGCGTGCCGTTCGTCGTGCGCTCGGTGCAGCCCGCGCTCGAGGAGGTCGACGTGAGCCTCGAGGAGGCGGCCGAGTCGCTCGGCGCGAGCCGCTGGACGGTGTTCCGCCGCGTGATCCTGCCGACCGTGCTGCCGTCGCTCGCGACCGGCTTCACGCTCGCGCTTCGCGCGCGCCGTCGGCGAGTACGGCTCGGTGATCTTCATCGCCGGCAATTTGCCGATGAAGACCGAGATCACGCCGCTCCTGATCGTGATCAAGCTCGAGCAGTTCGACTACGTCGGCGCGGCGGCGCTCGGGCTCGTGATGCTCTGCGTGTCGTTCGTGATGCTGTTCACGATCAACGCGATCAACGGCTGGCGCATCGCGCCGCATGGCGGGGAGGCGCTGATGGCCGGCCCGGGCACAGCGGCCGGTCGCGCGCGCACGGACCCGTCAGCCGCGTGCTGCGCGTCATGCTGATCGCGATTTCGCTGCTGTTCCTCGCGCTGATCCTGATCGTGCCGGTCGCGTCGGTGCTCGGCTACGCGTTCTCGCGCGGCATCGAGCGTGTACGTGCGCGCGCTGCGTCAGCGCCGGACACGCTCGCGGCGATCCGGCTGACGCTGCTCACGGCGGCGATCGTCGTGCCGGTCAACACGGTGTTCGGCGTCGCGGCCGCGTGGGCGATCGCGAAGTTCGACTTCCGCGGCAAGCAGATCCTGATCACGCTGATCGACCTGCCGTTCTCGGTATCGCCCGTGATCGCGGGCCTCGTGTTCGTGCTGCTGTTCGGCGCGCAGGGCTGGTTCGGCCCGTGGCTGCGCGACAACGACATCCAGATCGTGTTCGCGTTCCCGGGCATCGTGCTCGCGACGCTGCTCGTCACGTTCCCGTACGTCGCGCGCGAGCTGATCCCGATCATGCAGCTGCAGGGCCGCGAGGCGGAGGAGGCCGCCGTGAGCCTCGGCGCGGGCGGCTGGACGACGTTCTTCCGCGTGACGCTGCCGAGCATCCGTTGGGGCCTCTTGTACGGCGTGATCCTCTGCAACGCGCGCGCGATGGGCGAGTTCGGCGCCGTCGCCGTCGTCTCGGGCCACATCCGCGGCCTCACGAACACGATGCCGCTGCAAGCGCAGGTGCTGTACGACGAGTATGATTTCGTCGGCGGCGTTCGCGGTGGCCTCGCTGCTTGATGTTGCTCGCTGTCCTGACATTGATCGTCAAGGCGCTCGTCGAGGCGCTCGGCGTCGCGGCGCCTGACGCGCGCCGGCTCGCATGATGCCGCCGATCGGCCCGCATGCGAGCTCAGCTGCATGCGCCGCGGGTCGCTGCTCGCTCGGCTGCCGGCCGGCTCGCGATCGTCACGGGCTTGCTCGTGACGCTCGCCGTCGCCTCGATGCTCGTCGTCGGCGTGCGCTCGCTGCGCTCGCTGGCCGAGGCGAGGCGCTCACGCGCGTCGAGCTCGGCGTGTCGGCGGCGCGCGAGGGCCTGCGGCAGAGCCACGCGAGGACGTGCTGACGCGCGGCCCGGATCCTCGGCGAGCGCCCGCCGCTGCAGCGGCTCCTGCGCGGCTTCGATCGCTCGACGCGCTGCCGCCGTACCTCACGCGCTACTGCGAGAGCGCGGCGCTCGACGCGTGCGCCGTCGTGCAGGACGGCGAGGTGCTCGCGAGCACGAGCGGCGACATCGACTGGGACGCGCGCTCATCGTCGCGGCGGCGCGAGCAGGGCGAGCGCTTCCTCGTGACCGGCGCGGCGCCCGCAGACGGCGGTGGTCGGCGCGTCGGCCGCCGTCGACGGAGCACGACGGCGTCAGCGTGCTCGCGGTGCGGCTCATGAACGACAAGCTCGCGGCGCGGCTCGGCGAGCGCGCGGGGCTCGAGGTCCGGATCGTCGACTTACGAGCTCGTTCGTGCCCGGCGCAAGGGCCGCTCGCGATCCTGAACTCCGACGCGCTTGTCGCGCGGCGAGCCCGTGGCGGCGTACGTCGGCGCGCTCGACTCGTACGCCGCGAGCTTGCCGGTCGCGGCGCCGACGGGCGAGACGGTCGCGCTGCTCCAGGCGGTGCTGCCAAGCGATGCCGCGTGTCGCCCCGGTCAGCGCGCAGCACGCGGCGGATGTTGCTCGTCGCGCTCGTGATCGCGGCGCTCGCGACTGGGAGCGCGGTGTTCATCGGCCGCTATTGGATCAGCGCGGTGGAAGGCTTGACGGAGGCGGCGCGGCGGCTCGGCTCGGGCGACCTCGCGACGTCGATCCCGGTCGGCGGGGGCAAGGAGCTCACGTCGCTCGGCAACACGCTCGACGAGATGCGCCGCAACCTCGTCGACCTCACCGGCGAGCTGCGCCGACGCGAGACCGAGGCGCAGGCCGTGCTCGGCGGCATCATCGAGGGCGTCTACGCGGTGGACGAGCAGCGGCGGATCCGCTTCCTGAATCCGCAGGCCGAGCGCCTGCTCAAGGTGTCGGCGCGCCGAAGTGACCGGCGCGTTCTGCGGCGACGTGCTGCGACCGCTGCGCGACGCGACGGCCGGCGGCCCTGCGACTACGCGTGCCCGATCCTGCAGGCGCGCCGCGACGGCTCCGGCGCGCGCGGTCGAGCAGGTCGTGCCGGGCCCGGACGAGAGCGTGCGCCGCGTCGTGATCGCGAGCGCGGCGCCGGCCGACGGCCTCCAGGTTCAGGTGCTGCGCGACGAGACGGAGCTCGAGGCCGTGCGCCGCACGCGCGACACGGTGCTCGCGAACATCTCGCACGAATTCCGCACGCCGCTCGCCGCGCAGCTCGCCTCGATCGAGCTCTTGCAGCGACGGCCTCGGCAAGATGGACGAGCGGCGCGCAGCGCGAGCTCGTCTCGCTCGCTGCAGCGCGGCACGCAGCGGCTGACGTGGCTCATCGACAACCTGCTCGAGAGCGTGCGCATCGAGTCGGGCCAGCTCGGCATCCGCCAGCAGGACGTGCTGTTCGACGACGTGATCGGCGCGGCGCGCGACCTGATCGGGCCGCTGCTCGAGCAGCGCGGCCAGACGAATCGCGCGTCGAGCTCGCCGGACGACGTGCCCGTGATCCGCGGCGACGCAGCAGCGGCTGACGCAGGTGCTCGTGAACCTGCTCGCGAACGCGAGCAAGTTCGGTCCGGCGGACAGCACGATCCGGATCGGCGCGCGCGCGGCGCGCGGCGGCGGGCTCGAGCTTCTGGGTCGACGACGAAGGGCCCGGCGCCGAAGGACCCGACGACACCGGGCTGTTCGAGCAGTTCCATCGCTCGGGCGGCGAGGACCCGGACGAGAGCGGGCTCGGCCTCGGGCTGTTCATCGTGCGCTCGATCGTCGAGCGGCACGGCGGCACGGTCGTCGCTCGAGCGCACGACCGACTCGCGCACGCACGCCGCGTTCGCCTGCCGAAGGAGCCGACCGCGAGATGAAGATCCTGCTCGTCGACGACGACCCCGATCTGCTCGCGGTCACGGGCTTCGCGCTCCAGCAGGCCGGCTTCCTGGTCGTCAAGGCGGGCGACGGCCTCGCGGCGCTCGACGGCGTTCCAGCGCGAGCAGCCCGACCTCGCCGTGCTCGACATCAACATGCCGACGGATCAACGGCTTCGACGCTCGCGCGCAAGCTGCGCGAGCGCAGCAAGATCCCGCTGATCATGCTGACGGCGCGCAGCGAGGAGGAGGACGTCGTGCGCGCGCTCGAGCATCGGCGCCGACGACTACCTCAGCAAGCCGTTCAGCCCGAAGATCCTGCTCGCGCGCGTCAAGGCGCTGCTGCGCCGCGTCGGGCTCGAGGCCGAGGAGATCGTCGAGCTCGGCGGGCTGGCGCTCGACGCGGCCGAGCTCACGCTGCGCGGCCTGCCGCGCGGCGACGTGCGCCTCACGCCGCTCGAGGCGCGCTTCCTGCAGCTCCTGATCGCGCAGGCGGGCCGCACGGTGCCGACCGACCGGCTGCTCGTGCACGTGTGGGGCAACCGCGCGCGGTGGCAACCGGCAGCTGCTCAAGCAGCTCGTGCACCGTCTGCGGCAGAAGGTCGAGGACGATCCCGCTGCGCCGCGGCTGATCAAGACGGTGCCGAACGCGGGCTATTCGATCGATCCCGGGGGCAGCACCGTCGATTCGAACGAGCACGGCTCGCGTCGGGCGAGCGCGAGAGTTAGCGAACTCTCTCGACTTGGATGAAGCCGTGGAGCTCTTCCGCGGTCAGCGGAACGCCGTGCCCCAATTCGTTCCGCGCAGCGTCACGTGGTTGCCGGGCTTCAGCGCAAACCGTTGCGGGATGTTCTGGCGCCAGATTTGCCCGTTGTCGAGCGTGATCAGCCAAGCGTTCGGCACTGTCTCGTGCAGCTCCGCCACGGTCGCGACGATCTCGGGCGGCGGCGGCGCGTCGTGCGGCGCAGGTTTGCTGAAGCCCGCCGTGTCCGTCGGCGAGCCGGGCGCGCTCGTGGACGCGGCCGCTGCAACGGCGGGAGCCGGCGCTGCGGGTGCTGGTGCGGGTGCGGCTGCGGGCGCCGCCGTCGCCGCTTGCGGGGCGGCCGCATTCGGTGCGGTGACGGCGGCGGCCCCTACCACGGCCGTCCCCGCAAGCGCGGCGGGTGGCGGCGTGGGCGCGTTCGCGACCGCGCTGGGTTGGGGCGTGGGCGCGTTTGCGACGGCTTCCGGCTGCGGCGTCGCGGTGGGTGTCGCGCGGGCATTCTGTTTCGCGGCCTCGACGTGCCGCTCGTAGCAATCGAGCCGCTCGCCGGGCGACTTCAAATCCACGCAGTCGCCGACGTCGATCACCACGCTCGGCGGCGCGGCTTGGGTGCAGGCAACGTGCATACCGAGGCACGCCACGACGCCGGCCGTTAGCGCGAGGCACGCGCGCCGGCGCGCCGAGGCGGCAGTCACGCGCCGGCTGGTTGGATTTCGTTGTCCGTGCATGGCGGTGCGGCTCGTTCGAGGTTTCGCAAGCTTACCCCAGCGCGTCCGCTTCGGGGCAGCCGGCGCGCTGCCGTGCGGTTGCGCGCGATATCGCGTGCTTTCTATACTCCGGGCGCGTCTTAACAGTACTCGCCGCGGACGGCTCGAGCGCGCGAGTTGAGGGGAGAACAACAATGGCCAAGGTCTCGATTCACCCCGCGGTCGACAACGGTTTGAAACCGGCCGCGAAGGGCTTCTCCGGCGGCACGCTGTCGTGCAAGTGCTGCGTCGCAGAAGGTCGAGGTGTCGATCGGCGGCCAAATCGCGCACAACCACGTCTGCGGCTGCACGAAGTGCTGGAAGCCGAAGGGCGCGCTGTTCTCGCAGGTCGCGGTCGATTCCGCGCGACAAGGTCAAGGTCACCGCGAACGAGTCGAAGCTCAAGGTCGTCGATCCGAAGGCGACGATCAAGCGCCACGCCTGCTCGCGGCTGCGGCGTGCACATGTACGGCCGCATCGACAACGACAAGCATCCGTTCTACGGCCTCGACTTCATCCACACCGAGCTGTCGACGGAGCCGGGCTGGGCGCCGCCGGAGTTCGCGCGCGTTCGTTTCGTCGATCATCGAGTCGGGCGCGGATCCCGCGAACATGGGCGCGGTGCGCAGCCGTCTCAAAGAGCTCAAGCTCGAGCCGTACGACTGCCTGTCGCCGCCGCTGATGGATGCCATCGCGACGCATCTCGCCAAGCAGAGCGGCGCTCTGAAGAGCTAGAGCGGGCGCGCCCCACAAGGCACGCCGGCACACTCGAGTCGATTCGCAGCGAGGGCGGCCGCGGCCGCCCTCGCAGCCTTCAGCGCCCCTGCGCGCTAGGCTTTCTTGGCGAACGCGCCGAATTCTTTCAGGACCTCATTCGCGGCCTTGAACGCGTCGAGGCCCGCCGGGATCCCGCAGTAGACCGTGGCGTGCAGCAGCACTTCCTTGATCTCGTCGACCGTGACGCCGTTGTTCAACGCGCCGCGCACGTGGAGCTTCACCTCGGGCGAGCGGTTCAGCGCCGTGAGCATCGCGAGATTGACGAGGCTGCGCGTCTTGCGGTCGAGCCCCGAGCGCGTCCACGCGTAGCCCCAGCACCACTCCGTCGTGATTTGCTGGAAAGCCATCATGAAGTCGTTCGCGGACTTCAGCGAGTTGTCGACGTATTCGGGTCCCAAGACCTCGCGCCGTACGGCCAGGCCGCGGTCGAACAATTCATCGATCGTGTCTTCTCTGTGGTCAGTCATGCAGGGCTCCTGAGGTTGCAACGAACGAAAGGTGTGCGCGCTCGAAGTTCGCGCGCGTGATCTAGTGTAGTCAGGGTGAGTCGCGACCTACGTGGCAGCGGTGGGACGCGCTGGGACGAAACGCGCCGCTTCGGCGCTCTAACTCCGCTCGGGAAAGATCACGCCGAGCATTGCGCGGATGAAGTCCCGATGCTGCTTCGACGACAGCTGCTGCTGTTGCATGTACGCGTGGATGTGACGCGCCTCGAGCGTGCCGATCAGAACTTCGGCCGTGGTCGGAGCGTCGTCGACGGCGAGCAGCTTCGCTTCGTTCGCCTGGACGAGCCACTGCGCGAGCAGCGCCCGCACCTTGTACGGCGTCGGCTCGGGCAGCACGGCCTCGATCCGCGCCGCGCGCAAGGTGATCGAGCCCGAGATGATCGTGCCGAGATACTCGTTGACCTCGACCAGGATCCGCACGAGCTGCTCGCGGACGGGCGTATCCGTCAGCACGCCGCGGTCGAGCTCGCGGATCGCGGTGGTCTCCGGTTGCAGGGCCATCAGCATCAGTTGCTGCTTCGAGCCCGTGCGCTGGAACAGCGTCGCGGTCGAGACGCCGAGCTTCTTCGCGACCATCGCGACGGGCGCCTTCGGCCCGCGGTCCAAGAAGACTTCGCGAGCCGCGATGCTGATCTGCTCGTCGCTGACCTGTCTGCGTCTGCCCATAGGAGGCGAATGATACCTTGCTTCCGTGTACGGGCCATATCTGTCCCGTCGATCAGATTCCCGTCATAATCGTCCGCGAGCGAGAAGGGGGATCGACCATGGCGCTACCGGGCGGCGTGACGCAGGCGAACTTCGATCGCGCATTGCGCGACTTCGAGAAGGCGGTCGGCTCGCAATGGGTGTTCACGAGCGACGACGACGTCGCGCTCTATCGCGACGCGTATTCGCCGTTCCGGGGCGAGCCCGAGGAGCGAGTCGCGTCGGCGGCCGTCGCGCCGGACACGGTCGAGGAGGTGCAGGCGATCGTGCGCGTCGCCAACACCTACCGGATTCCGCTCTATCCGATCTCGACCGGCAAGAACCTCGGCTACGGCGGCTCGGCGCCGAATCTATTCGGGCAGCGTCGTGCTCGACCTGAAGCGCATGAACCGCATCCTCGAGGTCAGCGAGAAGAACGCGTCCGCGCTCGTCGAGCCGGGCGTCAGCTACTTCGATCTCTACCGCTACATCCAGGAGCACGGGCTCAAGGTCTGGATCGATTGCCCGGACCCGGGCTGGGGCAGCTCGATCGGCAACGCGCTCGATCACGGCGGCGGCTACACGCATGACGCAGTTCCGCAATCACTTCGACGCGCACTGCGGCATGGAGGTGGTGCTCGCGAACGGCGAGCTGCTGCGCACCGGCATGGGCGCGCGTGCCGAACGCGAAGACGTGGCAGCAGTACAAGTTCGGCTGCGGGCCCGTGGATCGACGGCATGTTCTCGCAGTCGAACTTCGGCATCGTCACGAAGATGGGCTTCTGGCTCATGCCGCAGCCGGACGCCTACCTCACCGGCACCGTGAGCGTGCCGAAGCCCAGGACCTGATCCCGCTCGTCGATATTCTCAACTTCCTCGAGAACAGCGGCGTCGTGAACGGCATGCCGCAACTCGGCAGCCCGCTGCTCGGCGGATTCTTCTCACGCCGTAGGCACCGGAGCTGCGCGACATGCTGGCGCGCAACGCGTCGACCGAGGAGCTCGAGGCGTATCGCGAAGCGCCAGGGCACGGGGTACTGGAGCTGCACCGTGAAGTTCTACGGTCCGGCGAAGACCATCCAGGCGAACTGGGAGTACTGCCAGGAAAAGTTCGCGGCGATCCCCGGCGCGACGTTCGAGAACGGCGAGATGCTCAAGTTTCCGCTCTCGGCGGCGGAGATCGAGGACATCACGCGCGGCCAGGCTGCGGGCTCGCGCAGCGCGACGCTGCCGGAGTTCGGCATCCCGAGCCTCACCATGTTCTCGATCGGCGCGCGCAGCGAGACGAATCCCAACCCGGGCGCCGGCCACATGTGGTTCTCGCCGATCATCCCGCGCTCGGGCGAGGCGATCTTCGAGGCGAACCGCGTGTTCGCCGAGGCCGCGAAGCAGCTGGACCTGCCGCTCAACGCGGTGGGCTTCAGCCTGCCGACCACCTACTGGAATCGCGCGTTCATCTTCCTGTTCGGCTTGCCCGTCACCAAGGACGTCGAGACCAACAAGAAGAACCGCGCGAAGTTCGAGCAGATCATCAAGATCTGCGCCGAGCACGGCTGGGCCGAGTACCGCACGCCGCCGGCGTATCAAGAGGCGGTGATGAGCACGTACTCGTTCAACAATCACGTGCTGCGGCGTTTCCACGAGACGCTCAAAGACGCGGTCGATCCGAACGGAATTCTTTCGGCCGGCCGCTACGGCATCTGGCCGAAGCATCTGCGCAAGGTATGAGGAAGACTCACGTGACGAATCGAGCACGCTTCGGCGCCACGGCGGTTCTGTGTTATGTCGCGTTCGCAGCCGCGGCGCCGCTGCACGCGCAGCAGCCCGCGGACGGCAAGGCGGTTTTCGAGAAGTGGTGTGCGCCGTGCCACGGCGACGGCCCCGGCAAGCCCGGCA
>CAVOVT010000016.1:0-26448 GCA_963699925.1 uncultured Gammaproteobacteria bacterium
TTCGGCCGACCGGCTTCTTGTTCTTGAGCGGGCGCGCGTTGTCGTACGGGTCGAGTCCGTGGCCGCGCATCGGCGTGTCTTCCTCGAGCTCCATGCCGGGCACGGTCAGCTTCTGCAAGAAGTTATACGTCTGCGCGAGGGGGTCGGAGTCCTGCGTCTCGGAGTGGCGGCGGTCGACCTTCCATTCGAGCACCGCACTGTGCTCTTTCTTGATCGCCCAATCTTTCCGCGGCTTTGTGCGGCGTTCTTTCATTCGTGACGAGCCTGCGGGTTCCGTATTCACGCGTCGCATTTCCGCAGAGACATGCGCGAAAGCGTAACAAATCGCGGCTCGATTGGAATGCTGTTATGTCCAAACGACGTCCCCGCTTTTCCGACGTCCCCGCTTTTCAGTAGCCTGCGAGCTCCAGATATCCCTGCCCGTCGACCTGCGCTCCGCCCGCTCTGCCACCGACACGCACGGCACCCTCCCAGTAGCGGACCGTGCGATCGATCTCCTGATCCTCGAGGTAGGGCTGCACGGACAGCGTGAGCCCTCGCGTCGGTATCGCGATGCTCCACGCGAGCGGGTAAGTCACATGAGTACGCGGGCTCGTCCAATACGCGAGCGGCTTCGACTCGACGTCGTCGGCGCCAAGTCTCGTGACCGTTCCGTCGCGCTCGATCAACGAGCCGCCGCTGTAGCGATTGGCCGTGCCGTCCGATTGCCGGAGCCGATAAAACATGAGCTCTCGGCCGTCGGACAATTGAATCCCGAACCAGGCCCAGCCGAGCACGCCCGCGCTCAGCGCGCTCGTGCTCCATTCGCGATCCATCCAGGCCGTGCCGACGACGTCGGTCGGCTTGCCGTCCACTTCGATCGAGCCGCGCGCCGCGAGCCTCGGAAACGAGTAGTAGAACGACGCGTTGCCGGGCTCCGGCCCTTTCACGTCGAACCCATGCTCGCCATGCGCCGCGACGGGCGCGAGTGCTTCGAGCGCGAGCGACACCGCGAATCGATCGTCCTTCGCGCGCAACGTGAGCTCGGCATTGCGGTCATCTGCCGTGCCGGCGACGGACCAGTCCTGCAACCAGACGCGAAAGGGTGGGGCCGTGGCGCCGGCAAGCTGCAGCGCGCCGCGCGCAAAACGCTCGGCGGACAAGTAGCGGCCGCCGTGAACGTCGGTGACGGCGAAGTGTGCCATCCAAACCTGCTTCGTCGCCCATGCCGACGCGCGCGGCTCGGCGGCGAGCGGTGCCAAAGCGACCCTGAAGAACGTGAGCTCGAATCCGAAATGCCGACCGTCCGCGCTGTCTAGATTGCCCGTGAAGTACCACCATTCGCTCCTGAACTCGTCGTGGCTGCCGTGATCGCGCGGGAAGGAAAGGTCGCGCGGCTCGTCGACTCGCGCAAAGCCGGCGTCGGCCGGTCCGCCGAGATACCGCAGACCGATCGACGGGGGCGCAGCATCGAGGGCCGGGACGCTCGTCGGCGGGCCCGCCGGTCGACAGCCCGCGAGAAGCAGCAACGATGCGATCGCGGCGCGGCTTCTCATTCTTCTCTGAGCGCTCCGGCGAGGCCGCCGCGCGCCGAGCGCAGTGCGGGATAGACGCCGGCGAGCAGAGCCGCGCCGACCGCGAGCAGCAATCCGGCCGCGGGCGCGCCGGGAGAAAACACGAAGTCCATCGTCCAACCGAACGATCGGCGGTTGATCACGTGAACGAGCAGCATCGCGAGCACGGTCCCGATCGGGATGGCGGCCAAACCGGCGGCCGCGCCGAGGAGCCCCGTTTGCGTGAGCAGCGTCGTGGTGAGCTCGCGGGGCGTGAAGCCAAGCGTGCGCAATATCGCGAGCTCGCGGCTGCGCTCGAGCTCGATCGACAGCAACGCGCTGAGGACGCCCAGAAAGGCGACTATCGCGGCCAGGATTCTGAGCACCTCGGTAATCTGAAAGGTTCTGTCGAAGATTTCGAGCGACGTCTCTCTGATCGCGCCGGCCGAGCGAATGCGCGTCGCTCCCGGCGCGATGGCGCGCAGGCGCTCTTCTATCGGCATCGTCGCCGCGCCGCGCTCGACGTAGACACCGATGCCGGTGACGGCCGGCTCTCGCCAATAACGGCGAAACCAGTCGAGCGAAACGACCACCGAGTAGACGCCCGTATTGAAGTCGCGGAATTCGCCGACGATCGGCAGCCGTTGCTCGCCCGCCGGAGACGGTATTCGGAAGGATTCTCCGACCTGCAGCGACCGGGCATATGCGAGCCGTTCCGACACGACGACACCGCGCCCGTCCGCGACGGCGGCGAGCGCGTCCGACGGGTCGGCGCCGAGGATGTCGAGACCCCAGCCGTCGGGTCCGGGCCGCATGGCACGAACCGCGAATTCGCCCGACGGCGTCGGCACGAGCACCGAGCGGGTCACGCTCACGCCGCGCACGTTCGGGATCTGCTCGAGCGCGGAGAGTTGCTCGTCGGTGAGAGATCGACCGTCGCCGTCGAAGGCGACGTACAAGTCGGCGCTCAGAGTCGTCCCGAGCCAATGGTCGAGGCTGGTGCGGAAGCTCGAGATCATGAGCCCGACGCCGTTCACGGTCGCGATCGCGATCGCGAGCGCGGCGGTTGCGACGCCGGTGCGGCTCAGCGACGCGCCGACGCCGCGCATGGCCAATAGGCTCGGCAGGCTCACTGCGCGCCGCGTCGCGATTTCGAGGCCGCGCATGAGGAGCAAAGTGGCGGCCGGCACGAGCAGCGCGCACGACGTCAACACGCCGAACAGCCCGGCAAACGCGTAGCGGATGCTGCGCGGGCCGAGCGCGACGAGCAGCAATCCGGCCGCGGCCAGCGGCACCGCGAATCCCACGGCGACTCGGGCGGCGCGTCGGGAACGGCGCTCGAGATCCGCGCGCCGGAGCGCGAGCGCGGGCGGCGCGCGCGCGGCGTCCAGTGCCGGTTTGGCGCCCGCCAGCAGCGTGCCGGCGAGGCCGAGCAGGGCGCCGCGAACATAGATTTCGGGCGATGGCGCCACCGCGGTCACCGCGGCGCCGAAGTACAGATCGCCGATCGTGCGCAGAACGAGGTCGACGAGGCTCGCCGCGAGCGCATGGCCGAGCGCTAGGCCCACCGCCGTCGCGCACACGCCGAGAGCGAGCGCTTCGACGAGCACGTAGCCGACGACGGCGCTTCTCGTGAGCCCGAGCGCGCGCAAGACGCCGAGAGTCCAGCGCCGTTGCACGACTGCGAACGACATCGTGCCGTAGATGAGGAACATGCCGACGACCAGCGCGAGCAGGCCGAGCGCGGTCAGATTGGTGCGAAATGCCGCGGCCAGCGCGTTGAACGAGCTATTGTCCGCCTCGACGGGTATCAAGACGGTGCCGGCGGGCGGGTTACGGGCGAGCTCGTCCGCTTGCGCGGGCGACAGCGCGAGGTCGATGCGGCTGATACGGCCGTAGCCGTCGGCGAGCTCCTGCGCCGTCGCGATATCGGCGACGATCGGTGGCTCGCTCGCCGTGTCGCGCGCAACCGGCGGCAGCGTGCCGACGACTTCGACCGAGCGGCTGCGGCCGCGCACGTTCAGCGCGACACGCTGGCCCCGAGCGACGCCGAGCTCCGCGGCGAGAGACTCGGGCAGCAATACGGTGTCGGGCTCGGCGATCAGACGCTCGAGATCGCCGCTGCCGCGTAGGCTGAAGTCGGCGAAGCTGCGAACGTTCGCCTCCTCCAGCGGATCGATGCCGAGCAACGGCACGCGCATCCCGGGCTTGCCCGGGATGCCGACGTCGAGCTCGACGACCGGCGCCGCGTGCGCGATTCCCCGACCCGCGACCAGCTCGGTGTACACGTTCTCGTCGAGGTCGCCGCCCGCGGCGAGTAGATGATGCGTCGTGCGACCGCGGACGACCGCTGCCGAAAGATCGAAGGCTCGCGCGGCGCTGCTGCTCGCGAGATCGACGCCGACGTAGACGCCGACGCCGAGGCTGATGCCGGCCAGCGCGAGCAGCAGCTGCCAGGGATGCCGGGCATAGAAGCGGCCGGTCGCCAACCCCAGCAACCGGATCACGCGGCGCCGTCCTCGATGTGGGCGTCGCGTATCGACAGCACTCGTTCGGCGAGACTCGCGGCCTCGCGGCTGTGCGTCGCCATGATCAGCGTCGTTTGTCGCCGGCGGCACGTAGACTGCAGCAAGTCGAGCACTTGCCGCGCGGTCTCGAGATCGAGGTTCCCCGTGGGCTCGTCTGCAAGCACGAGCTTCGGCTCGTGCACGAGCGCACGAGCGATCGCGACGCGCTGCTGCTCGCCGCCCGAAATCTCGTCCGGAAGCCGATCGGCGCAATCCGCGACGTCGAGCTCGTCGAGCAGTGCGAGGCCGCGCCGGCGCGCATCGCGGCGGCTCACGCCGTTCAACGCGAGCGGCAGCTCGACGTTCTCCGCGGCGGTCAAGGTCGGGATCAAGTTGAAGAATTGGAAAACGAACCCCAGCGTCGCGCGGCGCAATCGAGCTCGCTCCGTCTCGCTCAGCGCCGCGACGTCGCTGCCGTCGATCAGCACGCTGCCACGATCGGGCGTCTCGAGACCGCCGATCAGCCGCAGCAGCGTCGATTTGCCCGAGCCGCTGCGTCCGACGATGACGACGAGCTCGCCGCGCGCGATCGACACGGAGGCGTCCGTCAGCACGATCTGCCGGCCATAGCCCTTCGTGACTTCTCGTAGCTCGATCGTGACCGGCGAGGATTTGCTCATGTATCGCGCGACCGTTCCGCTTGCGCTCCCGACTGAATCGCCGGAGCCCGCCATTATGTCAAGGCGCGCCATGCGCCTCACTATCTAAAGTTTCCCACGCTCTGAGCCGATAGTGGGCTCAAGCGGCTCGTGCTCGCATGCCGACAAGGCGGGTCGTATTGCCTTCTGTGGCGCACGCTGGAGCCGGCCTTGCTGACGACCGAGCTAAGAAAGCAAATCGAAAGCTGCAACAAGCTCCCGACCCCGCCGGGGGTCGCGACCAAGATCATTCGCCTCGCGAACGATCCGGACGCCGACATGGCTCGAATCGCCGAGGTGCTCGCGCTCGATCCGGCAATCACCGCGAAGATCCTCAGGATCGCTAACTCGCCGATGTACGCGCGCCAGCGCAAGACCGAAAACCTGCGGCAGGCTCTCATGGTCGTCGGCTTGAACGCGACGATCTCACTCGCGCTGTCGTTCTCGTTGCTCAAGTCGTGGCAAAAGCACTCGGTCGTCGGCGGGCTCGACTATCCGCTCTACTGGCGCCGCGCGCTGTTGTCGGCGACCGCGAGCCACGTGCTCGCGCGCGCGATCGGAGTGAAGGACGTCGAGGAGCTGTTTCTCGCTTGTCTCATTCAAGATATCGGTCTCATGGCGCTCGATCAATCGGTCCCGGGACTCTATGAAGGGCTCGGCCACGAGCAGATTCACCAATCTTCCTTGATCGCGCGCGAGACCGAGCGGCTCGGAGTCGATCATGCGGCCGTGAGCGGATGGCTGCTCGAAAAGTGGCAGTTCCCGGAGCGCACGCAGCAAGTCGTCACGGCGAGCCACGATCCCGAGCGCCTGCCGAAACAGAGCCCGAACGGCGTGTTCGCTCGCTGCGTCGCGCTCGCGAGCTCCATCGCCGAGGTGTTCCTCGACGACAGCGAAGACCGCAGCTTCGCCGAGCTCGCGGAGCGCGCGCACGCCTTCTTCGCGATCGACAAGGGCGTGCTCGGCGAGCTCCTGGCCGAAATCGGCAAGATGATCCCCGACGCGGAAAGCATTTTCGAAACCGAAATTCTGTCCACGGCCGACTCCGACGAGATCCTCGAGCAAGCGCGCGAAGCTCTGATGGTGCGCAACCTTCAGGCGATGCAAATCATGGACACTCTGAAGACGGCGACCGAGTCGCTCGAGCTTCGGACCCGGCGGCTCGAGGAGTCGAACAAGCGCGACCCGCTTACGAACTTGTACAACCGCGCCTATCTCGATCAGTTCATCCACCAGGCTTTTCAAGCGAGCGCGAAGGACGGCACGCCGCTCAGCGTCGCGTTCGCGGATCTCGACCGCTTCAAGGCGGTCAACGACACGTTCGGTCACGCGACCGGCGATCAGGTCCTCGTGACGACTGCGAACATCTTGAGGGCGAACGTGCGCGCGGCGGACGTCGTTGCGCGGTACGGCGGAGAGGAATTCATGCTCGTGTTCCCGCAAACGGACTACGGCCTGCTTAAGACGATCTGCGAGCGCGTCGTGCGCGCCTTCCAGGACACGCGGCACGATGTCGGCGTCAAGCGCGACCTCAACGTCACGATCTCGATCGGGATGGCCACGCACAACGACGGTCGCCGGTTCCGGAGCGTCGAGGAGTTGCTCAAGGCGGCGGACAAGGCGCTCTACACCGCGAAGCTCCAGGGGCGCAATCGCAGCGTGCCGTTCGATCTCGTCGCGAACAGTCAGCTGGCCTACATGTAAAGCTCAAGGCGGCAGCGCGCGCTGTGCGCCGCGGTCGTCGATGATCTCCCAGTCGCGCGCGAGCGCGACTCTCGACAAGGCCGCGTCCGGTGACACCGCGACCGGCTCACTGACGGCTTCGAGCAGGAAGAGATCATGGCGCGAGTCGCCGTAGGCGGCCGCGGCTTTGAGCTCGCAGCCGATCTGCGCCGCGAGCTGCCGTGACAGACCCAGCTTCGCCGCGCCGAACGGATGCGTCTCCGGAGGCTGCGCGAGGTAGCGGCCGTTGCGTTCGCTGCAAAGGGTCGCGCACACGTAGCGAACGCCGAGGCGCCGCGCGAGCGCTCGAGCGATCGGCTCGAGGGTCCCCGTCACCAGCACGACGGCGTCGCCGCGCAGCACGTGCTGACGGAGCCGCTGCACGACCGCGTCCTGGAGTCGCGACACGAGCCGCGTCGCGACGAACTCCTCGGCAAGCGCGTCGACGTCGGTGCGTGCGAGCCCGCAGAGATACGCCTTGTTCTTTTTGAGGGTGTGGATGCCGCCGGTCGGTAGATAACGAACGAGGAACAAGAGATATGCCGCGATCTGGCGCGGGCCCTGGCGGCCGCGTCCCACGAGATAGCGCCAGAACGCTCGTTCCGAGCTGCCGCGCACGAGCGTGCCGTCGACGTCGAAGATCGCGAGCCTCATCGACTCGCTCCGGGCCGTTTCAAGATGTCGTGCCGCTGCGCGTAGACGAACTCGGCGATAACCGGTGCGCCGCGCGCGATGCACAAGAGCACCGAGAGATAGACGCAGACGTACGTGAGGCTCGTGAGCGGCCAGCTTACGTACCGCCAAACGTCCGGCAGCCACTGCTCGAGCGGCTCGCGGAGCGCAAGCCCCGAGAACGCGATTCCCTTCACGGCGGCATAGAGCCCGCGCATGAGCTTGCTCGCGACGATGAACTTGCCGATGGGCGAGCGCATCAGCGCGAAGGGCTCGACCCCGTGCGCGACGGCGTTGCTCGAGCGGATCGTGTCGACGATCACCCCGCGAGCGATGAAGACGAGCGGCACCCAGATCGGCACGAGCGCGTTGTCGGCGAACACGATCCATAGGGTCAGCTCGACGATCCGATCGCCGGCGATGTCGAACAGCGCGCCGAACAGGCTCGTCTCGCCGCGCTTGCGCGCGACGTATCCGTCGAGCGCGTCGGACACGAATATCAGAATGATCAGAGCGAAGCTCGCCAGCTGCCATGGAGTCGGCTGCTGGTACATCAGCCAGACGACAAAGAAGAGCAGGAGCAGCCGGCTCAACGTGACGAGATTCGCCATCGGCAGATTATACGAACGGCTCCGCAACGCGAAACCGCGCGGCCGCCCGTCCGCACCGTCCTTCGCGTGTAGACTGGCGCCGAATCGTCGCAAGGAATAGGCATGAAGTACTACGACTATCGAAGCGCCCCGAGCCCCCGCAAGGTCAGGCTGTTCATCGCCGAGAAGGGGATCGAGATCCCGACCGAGCAAGTCGATCTGCGCTCGCGTGAGCAACTGCGTCCGGACTTTCTCGCCAGGAATCCAAGCGGCGGTGTTCCGCTGCTCGAGCTCGACGACGGTACGTGCCTGAGCGAGAGCCTCGCGATTTGCCACTACCTCGAGCAACGCCATCCGCAACCGAACCTCATGGGGCTCGACGCGCGTGAGCAAGCGCTCGTGCTGATGTGGAACGACATCCAAACCTACGAGGGCTACCTCGGCATCCAAGAGGTGCTGCGCAACGGCCACGAGGCGTTCAAGGATCGCGCTCTCGGCGGGCCGGTGCCGTACCCGCAGATCCCGGAGCTGGCCGAGCGCGGCCGTCGGCGCGCCGAGGTTTACTTCGACAGGCTAGAGGCGCGGCTCGAGGCGAGCCCATTCATCGCGTCGGCGCGGTTCACCTATGCGGACATCGTGGGCTACGTGTATCTCGGTTTCGCCGTCCGCTCGCTCGGCCACGACCCGGCCGCGAAGCGGCCCGCGCTCAAGCGCTGGAGCGAGACCGTCGCGGCTCGGCCCGCGATCGAAGCTGCCGGCTGAAGCGACTTCGGCCGTCTCAACGCGGCGTGAGCCGCCGCCACGGCAGGATCAACGGCTCGCCCTCGTGCGTCGCGAGGAGCGGCTCGATACGGTAGTGGCGCTCGAGCGCGCGCGCGTTCAGAGCGAGCTCGGGCCTGTCATCGTCGACGACGGCGCCGCCGTCGAGCAGCAGCACGCGCGTGCAGAACCGCGCGACGAGCGACAAGTCATGCAGAACCGCGACGACGAGCGCGCCGTCGCCGGCGTAGTCGCGCAGCATCGCCATTACCTGCAGCTGATGGTAGGGATCGAGCGCGGCGATCGGCTCGTCGACGAGCAGCACCGGCGCGCGCACCGCGAGAGCGCGCGCAAGCAGCACGCGCGCGCGTTCGCCGGTCGACAGCGCGTCGACGCTGCGCTCGGCGAAGGCGGTGGTCTCCGTCTGCTCGAGCGCCCATGTCGTCGCCGCGCGGTCGTCGTCGCTCGGCCCCGCGCCGAACGCGCGATAAGGGAGTCTGCCGAGCCCGACCAGATCGCGCGTCGTCATCGGCCAGTGCAGGCTCGGAGCTTGCGGCAAGTACGCGATCAGCCGCGCGCGCGCGCGGGGGGCGAGCGAAGCGAGCGCGGCGCCGGACCAAGCGACCGTGCCCGAGTGGGGCAGTAGGCCCGCGAGCGCCTTGAGCAGGCTCGTCTTGCCGGCACCGTTCGGCCCGACGAGCGCGACCACCTCGCCGCGCCTGAGCTCGACGGTAACGGGCTGCAGCGCAACGCGCGAGCCGTAGCTCACGCCGACGTCGCGCGCCGCGAGCGTCACACTTAAGTCGCCGCTCATGCGCCGCCCGCGGGCCGCGCCCGAACGATCAGATGCAAGAAGAACGGGGCACCGAGCAGTGCCGTCACGACGCCGAGCTTGAGCTCGGGCCCCGGCGGCATCAGCCGGATCGCGATGTCGGCGACGGCCGTGAGCACGGCGCCGCCGAGAAAGCTTGGAAGCAAGAGCCGGCTCGGGTGCTGGCCGACGCGGCCGCGCAAGAGATGCGGTACGACGAGCCCGACGAAGCCGACGACGCCGGTGACGGCCACCGCGCCGCCGACCGCGAGCGCCGTGCCGCCGATCACGAGCCACTGCGTGCGGCGTGGATCGAGTCCCAAGCTCGCCGCCGTGTCCTCGCCGAGTGTGAGCGCGTCGAGCCCGCGCGCGGCCGCAATCACGAGCAGCCAGCCCGGCACCATCAGCGGCAACGCGAGCGCGACGTGCGCGAGGCTGCGATCGGCGAGCGAGCCGAGCATCCAGAACAGGATCTCGAGCGCCGCATACGGGCTCGGTGCGAAATTCAGTGCGAGCGACGTGAGCGACGCCGCGAACGCGTTGATCGCGATGCCCGCGAGCACGATGGTCAAAAAGTCGCCGCGTCTGCCGGCGAGCCCGTACAGAGCCGCGAGCGCGATGAGCGAGCCCGCCACGGCGCCGGTCGGCAGCATGAGCGAGTCCGCGCCCGCGAGCCCGAAGTAGAACACGAGCACGGCGCCGAATGCGGCGCCGCTCGACGCCCCGAGTAGGCCCGGTTCCGCCAGCGGATTTCGCAACAGCCCCTGCAGCGCCGCGCCGCAGAGGCCGAGCGTGCCGCCGACGAGCAGCGCGAGCAGCGTCCGCGGCAAGCGGATCTCGGTCAGCACGATCGGCGCGAGATCGGGGCCGCCGAAACCGAACGTAGGCCCGCCGCTCGTGCGGCCGATCACGAGAGATGCGCCCGCGGCCGCGACGACCAGCACGCCGAGCGCCCCGGACAGCGCCCACGTGCCGCGCCGCTCTCGAATGCGAGGCGCCGATGCTTGCGCGCTCGCGCTCATGGCGCCGCGGCCTGTTGCAGCAGCGCGGCGGCGTCGAGGCTTTGGGGCAAGCCGCAATCCCAATACGGCGCCGGCACCGTCGCGGTTCGCCGCGCGCCGCGTACGAGCCGCAGCGCGGGATGGTTGAGCACTGCGTTCGCGAGCGAGGGCTGGGAGGCGCGATAGCCGGTCAGCACGATGAGCTCGGGCCGGCTCTCGAGCAGCGTCTCCATCGACAAGCTGCCCCAGCGGTCGAGCCCTTGCTCGGCCGCGACGTTGCGCAGGCCCGCGAGGTGCATGAGCTCGTCCGCGAGCGAATGCGCGCCGACCGTGAAGCCGCCGGGCCTCACGACCACGGTCGCGGGCGAGCGTGCAGGGCGCGCCGCCGCGATTTGCTGCTCGCGAGCATGCAGCTCGGCGACGAGCGTGTCACCGCGCTCTTCTCGGCCGATCGCCGCCGCGACGAGCCGCAGGTTACGAGCGATGTCTGCGACGGAGTCCTCGGGCTCGAGCTCGATCACCTTGTATCCGAGCCGAACGAGCAACGCGCGCGTGAACGCGTTCGTATAGGCGCCCGCGATCACGACGTCGGGATTGAAGCGCAGCAGCTCCTCCGCCGAGCCGTAGTTCAGCGGGTAGCGCGCGGCCTGCGCGGCGAGCAGCGACTCCTCGGGATCGGCCGACAGCCAGCTCACCGTGAGCACTTGCTCGGGCGCCGCGACGCTGAGCACGAGCTGATCGGCGCAGAGATTGATCGACGCGACGGAGGGCAGCGCCGCGGCGCGCGCGCCGGCGGCCGCGACCATGAAGAGGAGCGCCGTCGAGCCCCATGCCGCGATTCGCGCGCGACGTGCGCGCGCGCGCGGTCGCCGGATGCCGCGGGGAGCAGCGCGGATCGACGACGGTTTCGCGATCGAAGACGGCACGGGCTCCAACTCCTAGCGTCCGAGAGTTGGAGCCGGTACGCGGCGCCAACTCGCTTGCGAGTCGTCGCCACGACGGATTTCCGCACCGCGCGCTTTCCCGGCGCCGGAAGGACGACAGCGGCGGCAGGTCTCCTGGCTCACGGCTCGAGCGGCTTCGACGCGCCTTCCCGAGGCGTTTCGCCTCAGTGGCATTCGACGCGAAACCTCGCCGTCTACAGTTGCGGGAACAGCCGCAGCTTGACTGCGTTCCCTCTTCGGCCCTCGTGGGGCACCGCCTGCCGCGCACCTTAGGATCGTGCGCACGCGTTTGCAAGCGCAGAAATGGGGACATTCCGGTTTTTGCGGAAGACGAATTTGGGGTGACAGAGGGTCGCGACCGCAAAAAGCGGAATGTCCCCATTTCTGCAGCGGCGTGACGGCGCGGGCGCGACCTGTTGTGCGACAATGCGCGCCGACCTAGACGTGCGCGGAGAATCGCCCTGATCAAGTATCGCGTCCGCATCGCGGATCTCGACCGTCACCTCTTCGAGATCGACTGCCGAATCGACGACCCCGCACCTGAGCAACGCTTCACGCTTCCGGCCTGGATCCCGGGCAGCTACTTGCTGCGCGAGTTCGCGCGCTTCGTAGTCGGCATCGAGGCGACCTCCGGTGCGCAAGCCATTCCAGTCGAGAAGATCGAGAGCAGCGCGTGGCTCGTGCGCGGCGCGCGCGCCGATCTCACGGTCACGATCAAGGTCTATGCGCTCGATCAATCCGTACGCGGCGCTTATCTCGATCGGCGGCGCGCGTACTTCAACGGTCCGTGCGTGTTCGTGCTGCCCGACGGCCGCGACGAGCAACCGATCGAGGTCACGCTCGAGCGGCCGACGAATCCGCTCTGCGAGGCATGGCGCGCCGCGACCGCGCTCGAGCGCGTCGACGTCGGCACCGAAGGCTTCGGCGACTATCGCGCGGCCGACTACGACGAGCTGCTCGATCATCCGGTCGAGATCGGCGACTTCGAAAGCGTCGAGTTCGAGGCCGCGGGTGTCCCGCACCATCTCGTCGTCGCCGGGCGTTTCGAGTCCGACCTCGAGCGCGTCGCCGCGGACCTGAAACAGCTCTGCGAGACGCAGATCGAGTTCTTCGGCCGGCCCGCGCCGTTCGATCGGTACTGGTTCCTGTGTCTCACCACGGGCGGCGACGGCTGGGGCGGGCTCGAGCATCGCGCCTCGACGAGCCTGATCTTCGGCCGCGACGATCTGCCGAAGGCCGGCGAAGCCGGCGTGCCGCGCGACTATCAGCGCTTCCTAGCGCTCGCGAGCCACGAGTACTTTCACACCTGGCACGTGAAGCGCACGAAGCCCGCGGCGTTCATGCCGTATCGGCTCGACCGCCGCGCGCACACGCGTCAGCTCTGGGTGTTCGAGGGCATCACGAGCTACTACCAAGAGGTAATGTTGCTGCGCAGCGGCGTGATCGGCGTGCCGGCCTTCTTGCAGCGGCTCGCCGAGATGATCACGCGCGTCTATCGCACACCGGGCCGCCTCAGGCAGAGCCTTGCCGACTCGAGCTTCGATGCCTGGGACATCCTCTACAAGCCCGAGGCGAATCACCCGAACTCGAGCATTAGCTATTACACGAAGGGCGCGCTCGTCGCGCTCGCGCTCGATCTCACGATGCGCCGCGCGAGCGCCGGCAAGAGGAGCCTCGACGACGTGCTGCGCGAGCTCTGGCATCGCTACGGCGAGCGTGCGGTCGGCGTGCCCGAGGACGGCTTCGAGAAACTCGCGATCGAGATCGGCGGCGCGAATCTCGAGCGCTTCTTCGCGGCCGCGATCCGCGGCACCGACGACTTGCCCATCCGAGAGCTCCTCGCCGCGTCCGGCGTGCGTCTCGAGTTTCGGCCCGCGGTCGGGCCGGAGGACAAGGGCGGGACGCCGCGCTCGGGCAACGGCGAGCTGCTATCGCTCGGCGTCGGCTTCCGCGAGCATCCGGCCGGCGTCGAGCTCACCGCGGTCGTCGAAGGCGGCCCGGCTCAGCGTGCGGGGCTCAATCCCGGCGACCTGCTGGTCGCGGTCGACCGGCTCAAGGTTTCGGATCGCAACCTCAAGCGGCGGCTCGCGCGCTTCGAGGCCGGCGAGCGGATCACGGCGAGCGTATTTCGCGGCGACGAGCTCGTCGAGGTCGGTCTTGTGCTGCGCCCGGCACCGCTCGACACGGCCTTCCTCGTGCTCGACGAGCAACCGGCGCCGGACGCGGCGCAGCGCCGCGGCGCATGGCTCGGCGCCTGATCGAGCCCTAGTTATTTATTCGGCTCGTTCAGGGCTTGCGCTCGCGGAGTCCTTCGGCACACGCGAACTCGCGGAGCTCGTCGTTCGGGTAGGCCGCCTTCCTGTATTTGCGAACCGTGTGCCACGGCTCGGCGAGCGCCACCGGATCGTTCACCGTGATCTGATCCTCGAGCACCCCGGACTCGACGAAACGCATCCGCTCGTGGACCGTCATCTTGCCGCTGTGCGGCGACGAACCATCGATGAAGGACTTGTCCGTGATCGAGACGGTGTCCACGACGAGCGCGTCGCCTTCCCAGTGACCGGTCGAATAACCTGCGTACGTCGGGTCGGCGAGCACTTGCTGCGACGGTTTGCGCCCGTCGAGGTAGACCCGGCGCAGCGCGTCCTGATGCTCGCTGAAGAACGTGATCTTCTGCTCGTCCTGCATGATCTCCATGCCGTAAGCCGCGCTCATCATGGCGGGCATCCCGGGCGGCAAGCAGTTCGCGATGTTGTCGTACTCGTATGAGCCCGAGATGCGCGATTTTGCGATCACGTTCCATTTCGCGAGGTACTCGGGTGTGAGCTTCGGCGCCTCGGGGCCGCGGCCCTGCGATCCGTCGGCCGTCGGGGACGAGCGCGTGGGTGGAGGCAGCGGCTCGCCGACCCGGCGCGGCGGCGGACGCGGGCCGCCTTCGCCCTGCGCCGGGTAGTAGACGCCCACGAAGCTCGGCCGCTCGGCCGAAGACGGCTTGGCGGCGACGGTAGGCGCGATCTCGGCCGGCGCCTCGCGGTTGAAGTCCGGCGTGTTGCCGAGCACCGTGCCGTCCGCCATCGTCACGCGCGCGATGATGCCGGTCGGGCCGCCGTTCTTCGCGGGGCTCGCGTGCACGGTGACCTGGTCGCCGGGCTTGAGAATCGTCGCGCTCCACCCCGCGCGGCCGAGGATGCCCGGAGGCCGCCCCTCGATCGCCCACACCTGATCCTTGCCGTCCGCGTCTTTGACGATGAGATAGAGCCACGTGTGCGGATTCATCCAGCGCCATTCTTTGACGGTGCCGGTAAGCGTGATGATCTTGTCGACTTGGTAGGCCGAGTTGCTGTGGTGCGCCCGCGCCGCAAGCGCGGGAATCGCGAGAACGGCCGCCAACGCAGCCAATCGAATCGCCGATCGAAGTCGGAGCATGCCCCCTCCCCGTCGAGATCGTCGTCTTCGATCGACCATAGGTGAACGCGCTCGGCCGCGTCAAGGAGCCCGCGGAGCCCGGGCACGCGCCGCGTGGCTCGGCGCCTGATCGAGCCGTAGAATTCGCGACCATGGTGGAGCTCGGGCTCAAGCTCACGCTGTCATACCTGGTCGGCTCCGTGATCGGCAGCCTCGTCGTCGGCTATTTCCGAGGCGGGGTGGACATTCGGACCGTCGGCAGCGGCAACGCGGGCGGCACTAACGCGCTGCGCACGCAGGGCAAGGCGTTCGCGTTCTGGGTCATGGTCATCGACGTCGGCAAAGGCATCCTCGCGGCGGCCGTCATTCCCGATCTCGACCTGCCCGCGGTCGGCTTCGATCCCATGATCGACCGCGGGCTCGTGCTCTACGGCGTCGCGTTCGCCGCGATCGTGGGCCACGTATTTCCGATCTGGTTCGCCTTCCGCGGCGGCAAGGGCGGCGCGACCGCCGCAGGGCTCGTGCTCTATCTCGCCCCGTCGGTCGGCATTGCCGTGATCGGCGTCTGGCTCCTGGTCGTGCTGCTGACGGGCTTCGTCGGTCTCGCGACGATCAGCGGCGGCCTCGCAGGGGTCGCGGTGGTCGGCCTCGCGCTCTTGCCGCAGGAACCGGGCTTGTTCGCGTTCGCGTGTTGCACGGCCGCACTCCTTGTTTATACGCATCGCGGCAACATCCGGCGGATGTTGAGCGGCACCGAGCCGCGTTTCTCGCGCCCCGTCTTCAGCCGTCTGCTCGGCGGTAAATGAATGCGCGTCGCGCCCGAAGCATTGCTGCGCAGGCTAGCCGACGGAGAGCCGCATTCGGGCGCGGAACTCGCGCGCCAGTTCGACGTCACGCGCGCGGCGATCTCCAAGTCGATCCGCAAGCTCGCGCCCTGGGGCCTCGAGGTGAGCGCCGTGCCCGGCGTCGGCTATCGGCTCGCACGTCCGATCGACTTGCTCGACGCGCGCGCGCTGCGCCGCGCGCTCGCGCCGCGCACCGCACGCCGGCTCGCGCGGCTCGAGGTCTTCACGGAGCTCGATTCCACGAACCGGCGGCTGCTGGGTCTGGCGCCGCCGCCGCAGGGCGAGCTCGCAGTGTGCCTCGCGGAATTTCAGACCGCCGGGCGCGGCCGGCGCGGTCGCCGTTGGCTGGCGCCACTCGGCGGCGGGCTCTGCTTCTCGGCGGGTTGGCAGTTCGCGGGTACGCCGCGCGATCTGTCCGCGCTGACACTCGCAGTCGGCGTCGTGGTGCGCCGCGCGCTTGCCGATACCGCGGGGCTCGACGTAGCGCTCAAGTGGCCGAACGATCTGGTGCTCGACGAGCGGAAGCTCGGCGGGATCCTGCTCGAGCTCGCGGCCGAGGCGCAGGGCCGCTGCTACGTCGTGGCGGGCATCGGCATCAACGTCGCGCTGCCGCCGGAGTCACTCAGCGTGCTCAGCAATTGGCCGCAGGGCGCGATCGACCTTGCGACCCCGATGCGCGGCGCTCCGCCGCCGCGCTTAGCGGTAGCCGCGCGTCTCACCGACGGTCTCGCCGATCTGTTCGCGTCGTTCGCGGACACGGGCTTCGCGCCGTATCGCTCGGAATGGCGCGACGCCGATTACCTTCTCGGCCGGCGCGTCAAGCTCGACGATCCGGCCGCGCCCGCGAACGGCACCGCGCGCGGCATCGACGGTGACGGCGCGCTGCTCGTCGAGATGGCGAACGGCGTCCGGCGGCGCGTGATCTCGGGCGATGTGAGCGTGCGGAGCGCCTGATGCAGGTTTTGGTCGACATCGGCAACACGCGTATCAAGTGGGCGCAAGTCGAGGACGGCCGCCTCGCGAACGTCGGCAACGCAGTGCATCGCGACGCGCGCGAACGCGCGCTCGCAAGTTTCGCGGCCGCGCTGCCGAGGCGAGTCACGCGCGCGATCGTCGCGAACGTCGCCGGTGACGCGATCGGACGGGAGCTGACCGAGCTGCTGCGCATCCACTCGCGGATCACGCCCGAGTTCGTCGCCGCGCGGGCGGAACAGTTCGGAGTGCGCTGCGCGTACGCCGATCCGTCGCGCCTCGGCGTCGACCGCTGGGTCGCGGTGCTCGCCGCGCACCATCTCGCACCGGGCGCCGCGTGCGTGATCGACGCGGGCACCGCCGTGACGTTCGACGCGGTCGACGCGCGCGGCCAGCACCTCGGCGGGCTGATCTTGCCGGGGCCGCGGTTGCTCGCGTCGGCACTCGACCGCAACACGAGCGCGATCGGCGCGACGGACGCACCGGGTGTGCGGCCGACCGGCCTCGATCTGCTCGGCAAGAGCACGGACGCCGCCGTCGGCAACGGGGCGATGCTCGCGTTGATCGGAGCGCTCGAGCGTGCGATCGCCGCCGTCGAGGGCTCGCTCGCGGAGCGTCCGAAGGTGTACCTCACGGGCGGCGATGCCGACGTGCTGCAGGGATGGCTGGAATCCGACGTCGATTTGCGGCGAGACTTGGTGCTCGAAGGGCTCGCGCTCTACTCCGACGCGCCGCCCGGCGCGCATCTACAGCCGAAGGCCAGACATGCGTAACGTGTTCTTCCTGCTCGTGCTCGCGAATCTCGGCTTCGCCGCATGGCATAGCTGGTACTCGCCGGAGCGCGTGCCGCACGTCGCCGACACCGATCTGCCGAAGCTCACGCTCGTGCGCGAGGTGCCGCCGGAGATCGCGGACCGGCGCGAGGCGAATGCGGCCGCGCCGGAGGTGCATTTGCCTTCGGACGACGCCGCGGTCGCGAAGGCGCAGCAAGCGAGCGGCGCGGGCGAGCGGCCCGCGTCGCAGGCGACGACGGCGGCGACCGCGCGTCCATCCACGTCCGCGACTGCGCCCGGATCCGCCGCTCCGTCCGGGTCCGCAGCGACGTCCGCATCCGCGGCTCCGCCGCCACATGACGCCGCGGCCGCAACGCGCTGCACGAGCGTCGGTCCTTTCCGCGATCTCGCGCAGGCCACGACGGCCGCGGCGACGCTGCGCACCTCCGGGTATCAGCCGACGCAGCGCGTCGCGGATGGCGACATCTGGATCGGCTACTGGATCTACATCGACGCGATCCCGACCGAGGCCGAGGCGAACGCGATCCTCGCGAAGGTGCGCGGCCAGGGCATCACCGAGTCGTACGTCATCCCGAACAGCGACAGCGGCAACCTCGTATCGCTCGGCGTGTTCGGGGAGATCAGCAACGTGACGAGGCGGCGCGAGCAAGTGCGCGCGCTCGGCTACGATCCGAAGGTCGTCGACCGGACCCGGCGCGGGACCGTCTATTGGGTGGATGTCGTGCTCACGCCCGATCAGGCTCTCGACTTCGACAAGCTGCAGACCCCGGGTCGCATACAGCGCCTCGAGCAGCGCGCGTGCGAGGCCGCCGCGCGCTGACCCGCCGCTTCTCGGCCGCCGGATCGACAAGCTCACCGTCGAGTTCCGAGCGAAAGACAAGCTGCTTGTCTTTCGCGCCGAATTCGTTGCGCGACTTGTCGATCGCTGCAGGAGTGCCGATCGATCGGCGGCGCGCGGGCGGTTCAGGTTTCTTCAGACACAGCGGCCTCGGCTGCGCGCCCGCGCCGGAACAGCAAGTGCGTGTGAGTCCGCGTGAGCCCGCGCGCTCAAGGCGGGAGCGCCCGTCAGTATCCTGAGCCGTCGCTCCCTGGGCCATGGGCCCGAGGCGTCGATGTGCGGCAAAGTAGCTCCCCGGCAGCGTTGGCACTGCCGCGACTTTCGGTTATGGTCTCGCGACGTCGAATAACGAGACGCACGCTCCAGTGCGCGAGCCACCAACACCAAACCGTCAAGGAGCTTCAGCTATGAGATTCGTGAAACAAACATCGTGGGCGCTCGCGCTCTGTATGCTCGGGGGTGCACTGAGCTCGGTCGCGAACGCGCAGAACGAGCAAGTCACGCGGATGAAGGCGGCGCTCGCTTCGCCGGATCGCCCGCAGGCGGACAAGGACCGCGACGCGGCCCGCAAGCCGATCGAGACGATTCAATTCTTCGGCTTCAAGACCGGCCAAAGCGTCGCGGACCTGGTCGCGGCGGGCGGCTGGTTCACCGAAGTGCTGTCGGCCGCCGTCGGCCCGAAGGGCAAGGTGTATTCGCAGAACCCGACTTCTTCGTTAAGCAGCCCGGCTTCACGGACCGGGAAGAGGCCCTCGTGAAGCGGCTCGGCAACGTGATTCCCGTGCACGGTGACCTGCCCGACAGCTTGAACGGAAAGCTCGACGGCGCGATGACCGCGCAGAACCTGCATGACATCTTCAACATGGGCGGCGAGGACGCCGCGGTTGCGTTCCTCAAGGACGCCTACGATGCGCTGAAGCCGGGCGGTGTGCTCGGCGTGATCGATCACGTCGGTATTGCGGGTCAGGACAACAAGCAGTTCCATCGCATTCAGATCGACGACGCGCGCGCCGTCATCAAGAAGGCCGGCTTCAAGATCGAAGCCGAATCCAACATGCTGCATAACCCCGCGGACGATCACACGAAGGGGGTGCGCGATCCGTCCGTGCGCGGCCACACGGATCAGTTCATGATCCGCGCTCGCAAGCCGGGCTGAACGATCGCGGATCTTTCGCGCGCGCGTTTGCGGCGTGCGCAGTGATTGAGAAAAAGGCGCCGGCTCTCCGCGACGCCTTTCCTTTTTCACGGTGGTGTCGGCCGATTCGCCCCGAACACGTGCTGCGGCCTGTGGCGGCTATAATCCGCCGCGTGCCGGTGTAGCTCAGTTGGTAGAGCAGGGGTTTTGTAAACCTCAGGTCCCGGGTTCGATTCCTGGCGCCGGCACCATCGACCCATCCGCCAAACTTCACCGACGTCCACGATCAACCCCGTCATAACCCGCGCAATGAACCGACTTTTGCCGTCTGCTTTCGTTCCTTATCGTTCGTTGACAGCCTGTACTCGGAGTGGGTAACTTTCGCGGGTAACCGGCATTCAGGCGCTGGTTACCCGGAAAATGTTTGACCGACACCGAACTCAAGGGCCTCACCGCCGAGAAGCCCTACAAGCGCGCGGACGAGCGCGGCCTCTACGTGCTCGTAAAGCCGACGGGCGCGAATGGTGGCGCTTCCAATACCGATACGGCGGCCGCGAGAAGCTCGCTCTCCCTCGGCACGTACCCCGACACGTCGCTGAAGCTCGCGCGCGACAAAGCGCGACGACGCCGGCGTCGGAGCTCGCTGCCGGCATCGATCCGAGCGCAAGCGCAAGGCCGAGAAGTCGGCGCGCGGCGGACACCTTCGGGGCCGTCGCCCGCGAATGGCTCGAGCTGCGGAAGCAAAAGCTCGCCGAGAACACGTTCGACAAGGCGACGTGGATCCTCGAGACGTTCGTGTTCCCGCATATCGCAGCCGGCCGATCGCCAGATCAGCCGCCGGAGCTACTCGCAGCTGCTCCGACGCATCGAGGCGCGCGGCAAGCATGAAACGGCGCACGGCGCGGCAGCGGCGGCAGGCAGGTATTTCGCTATGCGGTCGCAACGGGCCGCGCGGCGCGCGACCCGCAGCCGATCTCGGGCGCGCTCGCGCCGGTCAAGGTCGAGAACCGGGCCGCGATCACCGAACCCAAGCGCATCGGCGAGCTGCTCCGCGCGATCGACGGCTACCAGGGGCAGCCGACCGTAATGGCGGCGCTGAAGCTCGCGCCGCTCGTGTTCGTGCGGCCGGGCGAGCTGCGCGGCGCCGAGTGGGCCGAGTTCGACCTCGAGGCGGGCGAGTGGCGCATACGCGGCGGAGCGAACCAAGATGCGCGAGCCGCATCTCGTGCCGCTCTCGACGCAGGCGGTCGCGATCCTCGAGGAGCTCCACAAGCTGACGGGCAGCGGACGTCTGGTGTTCCCGGCGCTCACGTCGAAAGAGCGGCCGATCAGCGAAACACGCTGAACTGCCGCGCTTCGTCGGCTCGGTTACTCCGGCGACGAGCAATACCGCGCACGGCTTCCGCGCGCTCGCGTCGACGCGTCTTGAACGAGCTCGGCTTCGCGCCCGACGTCATCGAGCGACAGCTGCAGCACGCCGAGCGCAACAAGGTCGCGCTGCATACAACCGCGCCGAGCGGCTCGACGAGCGCCGCAAGATGATGCAGGCATGGGCGGACTATCTCGACGGTTTGAAGACGGTGCGAAGATCATCGCGATCAACGCTGGACGGGATGCATGAGCGCGACGCTGGACGCTTCGAAGACGATTGAGTGATCAATCGACTGCATGTCTCCGAATAGCAGTGGCACAGTGTCCACTCCGTTAGATCGGCGTACGAGCCGAAGACGCCCAACAAAGCCCGGGCCGGCCGTTAGCCGCGTTCAAAATCTAAACTTGGTGGCCTGCGGACTGATTTTCCTCGTGCGTACCTCCGTCAGAGCTTTGCCAATCTTTGCGCTGCTTAGCTGCGGGCCCTGTCACGCCTGTCCTGGTCGATCCTGATGTGTTGAGTGTTAAACCGGATGAAGCGCCGGCCGCGCTTGGTCGGTATCGCTCGACCACGCGGCTGTCGTCGCCGACAGCAGGACAGGCGGATCCGAAGATCCTCACCGTGCTCGACATGACGCCCCTGGACGATCGACTTTGCGTCGGGCGCGGATCGGGCGCGGGCGCTGGATCGAGATCGATCCGGCGCCGTCGAGGCGGTTTTGTGGACTTTTGCACGGAGGCTGACTCGCGCAAAGGCCCGTAGGTCCTGGCGTTGCGCCAGGTTGTGTCGCCCGTCTCTATGGTGCGAAGCCCCACAGAGACGGGCGGTGAGAAGCGCACGGTCAAGCTCCCGCAAAGCGAGCCGACGTTGCGCACGGACGCGGCCATCGAACGATGGCCGATTGGACCCACGGGCGAAGCCCGTCGCACTGCTTTCAAGGTCCACAGTGCTCCGACATTGCCGGTCCCTCCCGGCTGTGGAATTTCGGCGACACTTGGCGTCATGGCGTGCAGACATGTGGGACGCCAGCGACCGCAGGCGTCGAAAAATCAGATCGGATGCTGCATGGTTTCCTTGGGACGGCTCGCTCGAGGATGCGCAGACCAAGCCGGCGGGGGTGGCCACAGCGTGGCCAAAATTCTTGGAATTAGTGGCCGGCGCCAATCCCTTGGTCGTCAGTCCAGAAGGCTGACTCGTCTCGATGTCAGCCGCTTCGATGTCCCATTCATAGCCCGGAGGTGGGAGCGGGTCGATGTTGGCGATATCTTCCGGGAGGAGGTTTCCTCGATTCCTTGCGGCTGACTTTGTGCCCGCTACCGTCTGTCCCGCCAAACGCTACATCAGATCTACATAAATTCGCGAATTAGGAGAAAGAACTGCGTGTTGGTATAGCGAGAAGTACTCTATAACTCGTAAAATTCGCGATTTCCGCGAATTCATGTGTTAGTAATGTAGTCGTGGACGAGTCGCCGGAAATGAAAAGTTCAGGCACGGCGAGGCTAGCTGCTGTGATTAGGGCGGCGGGCGACGTCGTCCATATCGCAGACGTTGAGGCAACGCTCGCACTCCCGCGCACCCGCGCGGCGAAGCTCCTATCACGTTGGTCTTCACAAGGGTGGCTACGCCGCGTTGGGCCCGGGGTCTACGTTCCGGTTCAGCTCGAACTTCGCGACGTAGAGCAGGTCGTTCAGGACCCGTGGATTCTCGTGCCCGCATTGTTCGCGCCCGCCTACATTGGCGCACGTACCGCCGCTGAACACTGGGACCTAACCGAGCAAATCTTCCGCGACATCGTTGTCTTCACTGGCGGCGATGTTCGTCGCAAGACGGTGGAGACTCAGGGCGCGGTGTTCACCCTCAAGCATATTGGCGAGAGATTGATATACGGAACCAAGACGGTCTGGCGCGGACAGACCAAGGGTCTCGTTTCCGACGTCCACCGCACAATTGTCGACATGCTCGATGATCCTGAGACGGGTGGCGGCATCCAGCACGTTGCGGATTGCTTTAGCCAGTACGTGCAGAAAAAGGAGTTTGATCCGCGCGTATTGATCGAGTACGCCGACAAGCTCGGAAACGGCGCGGTGTTCAAGCGGCTTGGCTTCCTAGCGGAGCGGCACACTCGCGCTGACGCGCTTGTTGATGCCGCCAAACTTCGGATCACCAAGGGTTACGCAAAGCTCGACCCCGCGCTTGATTGCAAGAAGCTCATCACGCGCTGGCGACTGCGAGTGCCGGATAGCTGGGTAGGACGGAGGCGATCATGATCGGAAAGCCGAAATCATCGAGATCGCTGGCCAACTTGGACTCAACCCGCACATCGTCGAAAAGGACTACGCACTTGGCTGGCTGCTCGCTGGCATCTTTGCGAATGAGCGCCTCGCGGAGAGCTGGGTGTTCAAGGCGGGACTTCTCTGAAGAAGTGTTTCTTTGAGACGTACCGCTTCTCCGAGGACCTCGACTTCACGCTGACGGCAGAGTCTCACCTCGATGAAGGTTTTCTCAAGGACGTTTTCGCCGAAATTGGCGAATGGGTCTACGAGCAAAGCGGCATAGAGATGCCCGCAGCTCGTCAGGACTTCGACCTCTACCAAAATTCGCGCGGCAACCTGAATTGTCAGGGCAAGATCGGGTATCAGGGCCCGATATCGCCCACGGCGGGCGGTTGGCCAAGGGTCAAACTCGACCTCACCGCCGACGAGCGTCTAGTGCTCGCACCCGTGCGCCTTCCGATATTTCATCCGTACAGCGATGTGCCGGACGGCGGCATTGTCGTGCAGGTCTACGCCTACGAAGAGGCCTTCGGCGAGAAAGTGCGCGCGTTAGCCGAGCGCACGCGGCCGCGCGATCTCTACGACGTGATTAACCTGTACCGAAACCAAGAAGCACGCCCCGCGCCCGCCGTCCTGCTCGACGTACTCCGACAGAAGTGCGAGTTCAAGGGCATCGCTGTTCCAAGGGTTTCTGATCTCGATGCCCATCGGGCCGATCTAGAAGCCGGATGGGAGAACATGCTTCGCCACCAGCTTCCGGCTTTGCCGCCCGTCGAATCTTTCTGGAACGTCCTGCCAGAGTTCTTCGCATGGCTCGAAGCTGCGCAGGTTCCACCCGCGCCCGCTTCGTATGCGGCTGCCCCAGGGGAAACCATCCTTCGAGATCGCACGCTGCGGCTACCCGTGCAGCGCGGCGCGCAATCTCACATCGAGGTCATCCGTTTCGCCGCCGCCAACCGTCTGTGCGTCGAGCTCGATTATCAGGGAAGTACGCGGCGTATCGAGCCGTATTCGTTGCGCCGCACCCAGGACGGCAACGTCATCCTGCACGCATGGAACGTAGACAGTGACGCTCACCGCAGTTACCGCGTTGACCGCATCGAGGGAGCACGCACAACCAATCGAGTTTTCACGCCACGTTACGCTGTCGAGCTCACGCCCTCCGGGCCGATGACCATTCCGCCGACAGAGCGATCTTCACCTGCGACAAGTTACGGCGGCTTCTCCTCCACGAGCCCCCGTCGCCGAAGTTCAGGCACGAGGCGTCCGCGAGGATTTGGCTACCCAACTTCGTCCGGTCCCACGTATGTCTACGAGTGCGGTTTCTGTCACAAGAAGTTCCGCCGCAAAACGCAGGACAGTACTCTCAACGCTCATAAGACGCCTGATGGTTGGCCTTGTCCCGGTCGCATGGGTTGGCTGGTTGACACGAAGTACTAGCGAGCGTTTGATTCGGCAGGAGGTGGACGAGCAATGCGGTCTCCCGAGCGGCCGAGTTGAGATCACTTTATCGGCTGCGGCAAATCGAGAACAGCTCGGCGAACCGCCGAAGCGTGAGACCGAACGCGAGCAGCTCGCCGACGGGTCATTGCGTGGGAGGAGCGCTGATCGAAGCGAACAGTTGCCGCGCTAGACTTTTCGTGACCTCCCAAAACATGCCGGAGTCGTGCTCGTTCAGATCGACGCCGTGAGCGCGCTCCTTTTCTGGATGAATGTAGTTTCGGTAGTCGCGGAGAACCGCGGCGACGCCCTTGCCGGAGCTGGTTATCCATCCGAGTTCTGCGGCCACGTCGATGTAAGGTCTGAGGGTCCACTCGGTCAGCGCCAGCGGCTTCTTTGTTTTGAAGTCCATTGGCGTCGACTTCGCGCGAAAGAGGGCGGCTTTGTTCGTTAACAGGTTGGCGCGAACAACAAAGAGCGCCTCCAGTAGGCCACCCATCATCACAGTCGCAGCCAACGGTGCGCCAGCGCGGATACACCTCTGGCATTCGTGCCAGCGTCTTTCAAGGATGGCTTTCATCGCAGCTTCCGCCGAAAGGGCGGCGAAATCAGGCGGAGCTTCTCTGGCCCTAGCGGCGACGCCGAACGGGCGTAAGAAGCGAGACTGCCAACTGAGTAAGTAGCCTGGCTCCTGCAGCGCCGTCAGTAGGTCGTCCTGAGTAGAGATTTCGAAGGCTGGCGTCGAGCACATGCCTCATCTCTCTGTTGACGGGCTCGAGAGTTTCCTCTGAGAACGCCGCGGCAGAGAAGGTTCGATGCGATCGGACCACGAGACGCAACCGACTTCTAGATAGTTAGTATCGTCGGCGCTCGTGATTTGCTGCGTCTCAATTGAGAAATTTGCCCACGAGCTTGCTCGAATTCCCGAAAGCATTTCTTCTATTGGGTCTGTGCAGTGTTCCAATTGGGGCGAGCGCCGAGAAGTCAATAAGTTTTGTTTCTTCTCGGAGCTTCTTTTCTTGGTGGAGCCAGATTGCCCCCGTGCGTTGTCTACGCCCGAGCCCGGGAGGGTCATTGCGACGAGATTCTCGCCAACAGTGTTGATGCGGAACTGGCCGCGCTCAGAGCTATCGAGATAACCAAGGTTCTTCGCATTGTTGAGTGTCATCAGCGGCTTCGGTGGCCGCCGCCGCCCGGCGAGTCTTGCCCCATCCTGCAGCGTCTGAGCGTCTATGGCGTCTTTTCGACTTTCCGCTGGGGCTTCAAACCGATAGTAGTAGGCGACGACGGCAGCGAACTGAACGTCGCTCTTAGGCTGTTTCGCATCGACGACTCTTTGGATGTCCGTGGAGCGGTGCTGTCGGACCTGTTCGAGTGGCTGATGTGCTCGCCGGTTGCGTCCTGGTGGCGCAGTTCGCTCGATGGTGGCGGCGTCCCTAAAACGGCGCCAAGATCCAAGTTGAGACTCTCTGCGACCCAACGCAGCACACGTTGCTGTCGTTCCTTGTCGAGGCCTTTGAGTTGATCCGCGACAGCTTTGGCCGCATCGAAGTCAGATTCACTTGTCATCATCCATTGACCCTCACAACATTTCGAGAAGGACTACAAAGACGGACTGACGTCCAACGCCGCGCATCAGTGGCACGGCAAGATAGCTCGCATTTTGCGCTTCGCGAAATACCTGACACTTCGGCGTGTTCGCTGCACGCCCTTGTTGTGCATTGGCGCTACGCGAGCTTCGCGTGCTTCTTCAACCGAAGCATGTACGCGAACACCGCGATCGCCAACGGTATCCCGCCGAACATCGTTATCTGAGCGTCAAAATACGGCTTCTGCCCCGGCGTGACGGCATATCCGGCTGATAACAGAGTCCCGCAACGATTAGATACGCGAAGAACAACCACAGAGAACTCTTGCGTAGCCGGAACAGCAAGATCATGGACGTCAACAACATTACCGACATGAAGTACAACGAGCCCCAGTCGAATGCAGACAACGACTCACGTACGCTGCGCGCCTGCGGGGCGAGTAAGCGCCGGATCCGACAACGCGATCCATGACAGCACTAGCGACGTGAGCACGGCCATAAGTCCAAGGGCAATCGTGATCACCCACACTAGCGCGGGCCGTGAGACCTT
>CAVOVT010000017.1:0-56899 GCA_963699925.1 uncultured Gammaproteobacteria bacterium
CGTCGTATGGCAGGCCGCTCGCGCCGGGCTCGATCTGTTCCGCGGCCGAGTGCCGCGGCTGGCCGCGCATCTGCTGCTCGAGTGCGCGCTTCGCCGCGACGAAGTGGACGATGTCCTGCTGCAGTTGCGGATCCTGGGCAGTCGCGCGGCGCATCGCATCCGTGAGCTCTTTCTGCACGTAGGTCTGCTCGCTGACGAAGGCGTCCGGAGGCGTGCCGAGCTCGCCGCGGTACTGGCGCAGCGCTGCCTGGCCGATTTTCGCGTCGACGTCGCGCCACGCGTTCGATGCGCAAACGCGGCGCGGAATGTGCGAGTTGATCAGCGGCTCCGCCCGGCAATGAATGTCGAATTGCTGGTCGCCGTTGATCTCGTTGAAGCGGTCGTAGAACGCCTCCTCGGTGCGCAGGACCTCGGTGCGTAGCTTATTGATCCGGCCGAGCACCACGATCTCGTCCGGGGCCTCGTTGGCGATGGGCTGCGCCGCGGCGGCCGCCCTCTGTTGACCGATCGCCGTGCCGCCTACGCCTAGCGCGCCACAGAGTGCAGCTACCGAAAGGACCTTGGGTGGTGTGTTGGGCATGGGCTCGTTCTCGCCGACTGCAGGTATTCGACAGCCATCGACCGCGCGAGATCCAAGCAGCATGCCCTGACCGGGCCGAATTGAACCTTAAGGGCCGGCGCCGGGACAAGCATCTACGAGATTCCGACATTGAGCTGCCCTGCCCATGCCCGATTCCCTACCGCTCGTGACCCTGTACTTGAGCGAGCGCTGCAATTCGCGCTGCGTGACCTGCGACCATTGGCGCCACGGCTCCAAGGACATGACCCTGGAGTCCGTCCGGCGGCTGTTGCCCGCGCTCGAGGAGCTGCGCACTCGCGCCGCCTTATTGTCCGGCGGTGAGCCGCTGCTCAACACAGAATGGCGTGAGATCGCCGAGGTGCTTAGAGACCATGGGCTCGCGCTCTGGCTGCTGACCTCGGGGCTGTCGCTTGCGAAGCACTCGCGCGCGGCCGCGGACCTGTTCGACTCGATTACCGTGTCGCTCGACGGCGTTTGCGCGAAGACCTACGCCGCGATCCGCGGGCTCGACGCGTTCGAGAAGGTATGCGAAGGCGTCCGCGCCGTCGCGGCGGCGGGCCGGCCGGCGGGCCTGCGCGTCACGCTGCAGCGGTCGAACTATCGTGAGCTCGTGCGCTTCGTGACGCTCGCGCGCGAGCTCGGTGCCGCGAGCGTGTCGTTCCTCGGCGTGGACGTGAGCAACGGCCACGCATTCGCGCGGCGCGGCGAATCGCCGCTCGAGCTCGCGCTCGGGGACGAGGACATCGTCGCGCTCGATCGTTTGCTCGAGCAGCTCGAGCGCGAGCATGCGGCGGATTTTCGGAGCGGCTTCATTGCCGAGACGCCGGCGAAGCTGCGCCGCATCCGCGACTACTTCGCGGCGCTTCGCGGCGAGCGCGAGTTCCCGGCCGTGCGCTGCAACGCGCCCGAGTTCTCGGCCGTGGTCGGAGCCGATGGGCGGGTCGCACCGTGCTTCTTCATCCCGGCGCCGGCGCAGGTACCGCGCGCGCCCGAGCTCCGCGCGGCGCTCGCGAGCGAACCGATGCGCGCGCTACGCGCGGCGATCCGCGGCGGCCAGCGGCCCGAATGCGAGCGCTGCGTGTGCTCGATGTGGCGCGATCCCGCGGCGCTCGCTCGCGAGACGTTCACGAGCAGGGTCGCGGCCGGTGCCTGACGGGTCGCTCCCGTCCCTGCTCGCCGAGGACCGACCGGGCGCGCTCGGCAAGCTCGCCGGCAAGGGCCTGTCGGCCGTGTACAAGCTGCTCGGCAAGCATCGCTACGACGACTTCAGGCTCGAGCGCGTGCTCGACCTGCGGATCCTGGTGATACCGGGCGTCGCCAACCCGAAGCTGCTGCGCACCGGAGCGTTCTTCGCCGCGCAGCTCGACGCGTGCGAGCTCGCGCCGGACACCGCCGTGCTCGACATGGGCACGGGCTCGGGCGTCTGCGCGCTCAGCGCCGCGCGCCGAGCCCGCCGGGTCGTGGCCGTGGACGTGAGCCCGGCCGCGGTGCGCTGCGCGCGACTCAACGCGCTCGTGAACGACCTCGATGAGCGCGTCGACGTCCGCGAGGGCGACCTGTTCGCTGCGCTTGCCGGCGAACGCTTCGACCTCGTGCTGTTCAACCCGCCGTTCCTGATCGGCACTCCGAAAGATCATCGCGATGCGGCCTGGCGCTCCGAGGAAGCCGCGCGCCGCTTCGCGGCCGGCCTCGCCGAGCATCTAGAGCCCGGCGGCACCGCGCTCGTTCTGCTCTCGTCGTTCGGCGATGCTTGCCGGCTGTTCGAGGCCGAGTTGCGCGCGAACGGGTTTCGGCTCGACGTCTTCGCGCGGCGCCGGTTCGTCAACGAGACCTTGACGATCGTGCGTGCGACGCCGGAGCGGGGCGCATGACGACTCGAGTGCAGGGCCGCGTGCTGCTGATCAACCCGCGGATCACGTCGCGCCGCCACGTGCGCTTCCCGCTGTCGATCATGACGATGGCTGCCTCTCTCGAAGGCCGCTACGACTCGACGCTGATCGACGGCAACATGGACCACAACGCCGTGAGCTCGGCCCGTGCCGCGGTGGAGAAAGACAATTTCGACGCCGTCGGCATCACCGTGATGGGCGGCCCGCAGGTCGCAACCGCGATCGAGGTCTCGCGGGCCGTGCGCGCCGCGCGGCCTGACGTGCCGATCGTCTGGGGCGGCTACTTCCCGACGTTGTACCCGGACGTGGTACTCAGCAGCGACTACGTCGACTTCACGATTCGCGGCCAGGGTGAGGACACGCTCAACGAGCTACTCGGTGCGCTCGCGGCCGGCGACCGCGCGGCCCTCGCGGCGATCGCGGGCTTGAGCTGGCGCCGCGACGCTGCGGTCGTCAACAACCCGAAGCGCCCTTTGAACCGAGCGCACGTCGCGCCCGCGCTCCGCTACGACAAGCTCGGCGACCCGCGCGCCTACCTCGTGCCCACCTTCCTCGGCGCGCGCACGGCCGCCCACCAGGCCGCGCTCGGCTGCCGGTTCCGCTGCACCTTCTGCGGGGTCGCCGCGGCGTTCAGCGGCGCGACGCTGCTGCCGCCCGCGGACCGGCTCGATCGCGATCTGAAGATCCTGAAGCACGAGATCGGCGCGGACTCGATCCAGTTCTTCGACCACAACTTCTTCGACCGCGAGGCCGAGATGGTGCCGCTGCTCGAGGTGCTCGCGCATCACGAGCTGCCGTGGTGGTGCTACGCGCGCAGCGACGCGCTGATCGACTTGTCCGCCGAGTCGTGGCGGCTCGTGCGCAAGAGCCGCCTGAAGATGGCGTACATCGGCGCCGAGACACCCAACGACCGGCTGCTGAAGTCCATCCGCAAGGGCACACGGTCTGAGCAGACGCTGCAGGCGGCCGAGCTCTGCCGCGCCAATGGCGTGATCCCCGAGCTCTCGTTCATGGTCGCGCCTCCGGAGGATCCCGAGGGCGAAACGGAGCGCACGTTCGACTTCATCCGCGAGATCAAGCGCGCGAATCCCGACGCGGAAATCATCGTCTACGTGCACACCCCGCTGCCGCCCTCCGCGGTGCCGAACGCCGAGCGTCTGAAGCTTGCGCCGCTGCTCGACGTGCGCGGCGAACCCATCCAGTTCCCGACGACGCCGGAGGAATGGACGCAGCGCCGCTGGGTGGATTACGCGTGCCACGCGGACGCGCCGTGGCTCACGGATCGCCTGCGGCAGCGGATCCGCGATTTCGTCACCGTGCTGCGCTGCCGATTTCCGACCGTGCAGGACACGCGCACGCCGCGCTGGGGCAAGGCGACCTTGAGCACGCTCGCGCGCTGGCGCTACTCGCTCGGTCGTTACGATCGGCCGTGGGAGCTCGCGGCCTCGCAGCGGCTGCTCAAGCTGCTCGATCCGCGCGCGACGAGCCTCTGAGGAGCGTCGACGTGCACGTGCTGCAAATCAGCTTCTTCGTCGATCCCACGCGGCGCTCGCCCGAGCGCTTGCTCGAGGATTGGCATTCGCTCGAGGACGTCGCCGCGGCCGTCGCGTCCGCGGGCGAGCGCGTGACGGTCGTGCAGGCGAGCCTCTCGCCCGCAGCGTTGACGCGGCGGGGCGTCGACTACGTGTTCGTTGCGCCGCCAACCGGCGGCGCGCTCGCGACCTCGGACACGGTCCGCAAACTGCTGCGTGGGCTCGCGCCCGACGTCGTGCACGTGCACGGCCTCGGCTTCTCGCGCGACGTGCTCGCGCTGCGCGAAGCCATGCCGCACGTCCCGATCCTGCTCCAAGACCATGCCGACCGCGTGCCGCGCTTTTGGCGACGCGCGCCGTGGCGCAGAGCCGTGGCCGCGGTCGACGGCGTCTCTTTCTGCGCGCGCGAGCAAGCCGAGCCCTTCGTTCGTGCGGGCGTGCTCCCGCAGCACGCGCAGGTGTTCGAGATTCCGGAGTCGACGAGCCGGTTCGTGCCCGGCGACGCGGCGGCGGCACGCGCCGCGACCGGCTTGCGCGGCGACCCGGCGGTGCTCTGGGTCGGCCGCCTCGATCGCAACAAGGACCCGCTCACGGTGCTGGACGGCGTCGCGGCCGCGGCGCCCGACCTGCCGGATCTCGAGCTCTGGTGCTGCTTCGGCTCCGCGCCGCTGTTGCCCGCCGTCGAGGCGCGCATCGCGACGGATCCAGTTCTGCGCGAGCGCGTGCACTTGCTCGGGCACGTGCCGCACGAGCGGGTCGAGCAGCTGATGCGCGCGGCGGACCTGTTCGTGCTCGGCGAGCCACCGCGAGGGCAGCAGCTTCGCGCTGATCGAGGCGCTCGCGACGGGCCTCACGCCGGTCGTGACGGACATCCCCTCGCTGCGCGCGCTGACCGGCGACGGCGCAGTCGGCGCGTTGTGGCCGTGCGGAGATCGCGCCGCGCTCGCGCGCGCGTTGCGTGCGGCCGCCGCGGCGCGCGGCCCGAGCACGCTGCGCGAGGCCGTGCGTGCGCACTTCGACGAGCATCTGTCGAGCGCCGCGCTCGGCCGCAAGCTCGCGGCGGCGTATCGCGAGCTTGCGCCGCGCGTGACGCGAACGCGCGCGTGGCGGCGGCGGCATGAGCCGGGCGCCGCTTCGTTGCCGCGAACTCGCGCGCCGCGCCTGGCGCTTGCTCGACGCCCGGCAGAGGCGCGAATGCGTCGCGCGCCGTGCTGTTGTCGATCGCGGCGGGCTGCATCACCGTCGCGGGCGTCGCGGGAATCGCGCCGCTCCTTGCGACGCTCGCGGATCCCGCCGTCGTCGAGCGCAACGGCCTGCTCGCGTGGCTGCAGGCGAGCGCTCGGCATCCCGCCGTTCGACGACTTCCTCGTCTGGCTCGGCGTCGGCTTCGTCGCGCTGCTCGTGGTCGCGAACCTCGTAAACCTGCTCGCGCTGCTCGCGATCGGGCAGGTTCTCGCATCGCGTCGGCGCTGGCTTCCACGCCCTGTTGTTCGACGAGTACCTGCGGCGCGGCGTCGCGTTCCATCGGCGCGAACAACAGCGACGTGCTTGCGACGCAAGTCGTGCAGGACGTGACTCGCACGATCGGCGGCGTGATCCAGAGCGGCCTTACGCTCGTGCGAGCGTGTTCGCGATCGGCTGATCGCCGCGGCCGTCGTCGTGATCGACCCGATCGTCGCGCTCGGCGCCGCGCTCGTGCTCGGGTCGAGCTACACCGTCATTTATGTCGTTCGTGCGCCGCCGCTTGATCCGCGACGGCGTCGTGATCGCGCGGCTCTGGGCGCAGCGCGCGCGACTGCAATCGCCGAAAGTCCTTCGAAGCGATCAAGGACGTGACCGTCTTCGGCGCGCCAGGACGCTTGGCCGCGCGCGTCGCGGCGCAGTCGAGTCGCGATCGCGGCGCGCGCAGGCACGCGATCGCGGTGATCGCGAGCAGCTCCGAGATACGCGCTCGAGTGCGTCACGGCCGCCGGGCTCGTCGCGGCCGCGCTGTGGGTCTATCGCGCGCGCGGGCCCCGGCCAATGGGTCACGCAACTCGGCGTGCTCGGGCTCGCCGCCTATCGGCTGCTTCCTCCGATCCAGCAAGTGTTCGCGGCCGTCGCGCGCATTCGCTCCGACGCGCCGGCGTTCGAGCGCATCGCGGACGACTTGCGCTCCGCGCGGCTGCGGCCGACGTCGACGCCTCGCGCCGCCGACGCGCGCGATTGGACCGCGCGGCCGCGGCGCGAGATCCGGTTCGATTGGCGTGTCGTATCGGCACGCGCCGAGGACAGGGACGGCGGCGTCAGCGACGTGTCGTTGCGGATTCGCGCGGGCACGCTCGTGGGCCTCGCGGGCCCGAACGGCTCCGGCAAGACGACGCTCGCGGATCTTCTGCTCGGCTTGCTCGTGCCGGACTTCGGGGCATATCGAAGTCGACGGCATGCGCGCTCGACGATCGCAACCGCGAGCTATGGCTCGCGTCGGTCGCGCACGTGCCGCAGCACGTCGTGCTGCTCGACGCGACCGTTGGCGCAGAACGTCGCGTTCGGGCTCGCGCCGCAGCGATCGACGCGGCGCGAGTTCGCGAAGCGCTGCGCGCCGCACGGCTCGAAGCCGACGTCGACGCGCTGCCGCAGGGGCTCGAGACGCCGGTCGGCCAAAACGGCGCCGCATTTGAGCGGCGGCCAACGCCAGCGGCTCGGGATCGCGCGCGCGTTGTATCGGCGCGCATCGCTGCTCGTGCTCGACGAGCCGACGAGCGCGCTCGACGCGGCCACCGAGACCGACGTCGTCTCGCTGCTGCGCGAGTTGCGCGGCCGGTGCACGATCGTGCTGATCGCGCACCGGTCAAGCTCTCTCAAGAGCTGCGACGAGCTGTTCGAGCTCGAGCGCGGGCGGCTCGTCGGCCGCTGCCGACGCGCGGAGCGCGTAGAGCCGAGGGCATCCCTATGAAGATTGCGCTCGTGGTTCCCGGGCGGCGTGGACCGTTCCGGCGAGCGCCGAGTGATCCCGGCCTTGCTCGCGCTGCTTCGCCGCCTGTCGGCGCTGAGCACGAGCTGCACGTGTTCGCGACCCACCAAGACGACGAGCCGGGCTCCTGGCCGCTCGAAGGCGCGCAGCGTCCACAATCTTGGGCTGCCGCGCACCGCCTGGCGCGCCGCCGAGCGCGATCGTGCGCGAGCATCGCGCGCGGCCGTTCGCCGCCATCCAGTCGTTCTGGGCCGGGCGCCACGGCGCGCTCGCCGTCGGCGTCGGTGCACTCCTTCGCGTGCCGAGCGTCGTGCACGTCGCGGGCGGCGAGCTCGTAGCGCTCGACGACATCGCTACGGCGGCTGCCGCACTTGGTGCGACCGTTTTCGCGAGCGAGCGGTGCTGCGCGCCGCGACCGTCGTCACCTGCGCGAGCCAGACCGATCGCGGATTCGATCGCCGAGCGGGGCGTGCGCGCGCAACGTCTGCCGCTCGGCGTGGATCTCGCACGCTGGCCGGTTCGTGCGCCGGTGCGGCGTCGCGGCGACGAGCCCGCGCGGCTCGTGCACGTCGCGAGCTTGAACGCGGTCAAGGACCAGCCGACATTGCTGCGCGCGCTGCGGCGCCTCGCGGACGCCGGCCGCAGCTTCGAAGTCGACGTCGTCGGCGAAGACACGCTCGGCGGCCGAATCCAGGCGCTGGCCGCGGAGCTAGGGCTCGCGGACGCGATTCGCTTTCACGGTTTCCTCACCCAGCGCGCGTTGCGGCCGCTCGTCGAAGCCGCGCACCTTGCGGTGATCAGCTCTCGACACGAGGCGGGGCCGTCGGTCTTGCTCGAGGCCGCCGTAGCCGGCGTGCCGACCGTCGGCACGGCGGTGGGACATCTCGCGAGTGGAGCCCCGACGCCGTGCTCGCGGTGCCGTGCCGCGAGCCGGACGCGCTCGCGGCCGCGATCGCGTCGCTGCTCGACGAGGAGGACTTGCGGTTGTCGATCGCGGCAGCGGCGCAGCGCAATGCCGTGCTCGAGGACGCCGAGCACACGGCACGCGGCTTCGACGCGATTTACCGGCGCGTGACCGCGGCGCGGCACGACGGCGCGCAACGCGGCGCGCGAGCGACGCAGCGCATGACGCGGCCAATCGCGAAGGAGCAGAGTCCAGCGCATCCGCACCGGCGGCAGATCGTAGCCGAGCGCTCGCGCCGCGCCGCTCGCGTGCGCGCCGAGCAGCGCGAGCTGCTCGGTGGTCAAGGCGGGGCGGCGATCGGGCCGCCGTCCATCGCACCCACGTCGCGCGCGTCGAACGAAGAGTTCGCGCGCACCGCGTGGCCGCCGGCGGTCGGCACGAGCAGCGTCGGGATCGGGCGCAATCTCGAGAAAACGCCGCACGCGTTCGATTTCCGCCGTGGGCTGCGCAATCAAGTCCTCGTAACGCACGATGAAGTAGCGATCGGCAAACCGGCGTGCGATTCACGATTGCGAGGCGCAACGATCCGCCGATCGCGCGCGCGTGCTCGGCCGCATCGAAGGCTCCGATATCGGCCGAGCGGTAGATCTGCGCGAGCGACGCGAACGTCGCGCGCGGATCGCGGACGAGTTGGATGAAACGCGCGTTCGCGAGCGCGGCGAATCGGGCCACGTACGTTCGTTTTGCGGCGTCTTCTCGACCCAGATCGCCGGCGCGCTCTGCGGCGCCGCGGTCGTCTTGAACGCCGCGGCGACGGCGAGCAGCGGCGCGAGCATCGGCTCGACGCGCGCGCGCAGCGCCGCATGCCAGCCGAACAGAGCGCGTGCAAAATCGACGGCCGGATTGCGGCTCTCATCGCTCCTGCCGAGCCGGAAGTGCGGCGCGAAATTCGGATCGACGAGGCGCTCGATCCACTGCGCCGCGAACCGGTCCATTGCGAGCTCGGACGGTGCGGCGCGCGCGACGTACGCGAACGCCGTGAAATACGTTCCTTCGCTCGGCAACACCAAGAGCCGTGGATGACCGTCGAGCAGGTTTTGCAGCAGCGTGGTGCCGCTGCGTTGGTGTCCGCAAATGAAAACGGGGCGGAGCAGCCAGTCGATCGCCGCGTCGCATTTCGGCCGCGCTCGGCAGGATCGCGCCGCGCTCGCGTGCCTCCCGCACGGCGGCGCCGGCGTAGTCGGCGAGCTTCGCGAGCAGCTCGGACCGCGCGGTGGCGCTTCCGGCTCCGGGCAGCCTCGCGGCGATCGCCGCCTCCATACCGACCCAATCCCGTGCCGCTGCCATGGCCGCGAGTCTATATCGCCGCTTGCGGACCCGGGCACCGCGTGCGCGCGCGATGTGTCTTTCGCGGCACGCGGAGGCGCGGCGTGAGCGAGCTGCCGCTCGTGTCGATCGTGATGCCGACGTACGATCGGCTGCACTTCCTGCCCGCGACCGTCGAGTCGATCTTTGCGCAGACGCTTCGCGAGTGGGAGCTCATCGTCGCGGACGACGGCTCGAGCCCGCCGAGCGCGGAGTATCTGCGTGCACTCGAGCGGCGCGAACGTGTGCGCGTGCTGTGGCGACCACACTCCGGCAACGCCGGCAAGATGCGCAACGCGGCGATCGAGCACGCACGCGCGCCATTCATCGCCTTCATGGATTCGGACGACCTCTGGGTGCCGACGAAGCTCGAAACGCAGCTCGCCAAGATGCGCGCCGAGCCGGAGTGCGCCTGGAGCTACTCGGCGTTCGTTCTAATCGACGCGCATGACGCGCCGATGCCTTCCGAGGTCGGCCGCCGTTGGACGCCGCACAGGGGTCAGGTGTTCGACGAGACGATTCGCGGCGGGATCTCGATCCGCTCGCCGTCCGTCGTCGTGGCGCGCACGGAGCTCGTCCGCGAAGTCGAGGCGTTTGACGAAACGATCGACTGTGCCGAGGATTTCGACTTGTGGGCGCGGCTCGCTCTGCGCAGCCCGATCTGTGTCGTCGACGAGCCGCTCGTCCGCGTTCGCAGCCATCCGGACAACAGCGGGCGCAAGATCGGTAGCGCATCCGTCGCGCGCGACTATTCGCTGCGTAAGCTCGCGGCACGCACGAGCGGTCGAGCGCGCGCATTGGTCGCGAAGGAGCGCAGCCGCAACGCGCTAGCACACTCCGCTGCGCTCGCCGCGTCCGGCGGCCACTGGACGTCGCTCGCGCCGGTCGCGGGCAGCCTGTGGTTTAGTTGGCGGTATCCGAGTTGGTGGTATGGGGCTGCGAAGGCCTTGGCGCGTGCGTGCGTCGGAACCGGAGACTCCGCGCCGACGTTGCCCGACGCGGCCCGCGCGCTAAAGTCTTCAGTCGATGTCATCGAAGCACGACTCGACGGACGGCCGGAGAAATTCGGCGCCGGCGACCGATAGATGATTGTCGTCGCGATAAAGACTCTGGCCGTCGGCGCTGAGCAGCGCGCACGTGGGCCCGGCGCAAAGCGCCTTCTTCGAATCGACGAAGATCAGGGCGTCACGCTGCCGTAGCTCCTCGAAATAGGCGTTCACGCGGCCGAGCTGCCGGTTCGCTTCCTCGGATGGCAGCGCGATGAACCCGGGGTCGATGCCGCGCTTTCTCGCCATCGCGTAAGCGTAGGGCATGCGGTACTTCAGCGCGGGCACGTCGCCGATCACGCAGACCTTACGCCGCGCGCCGATCGCCTTGAGCGTCTCGGCAAAAGCCGCTTCGAACGCCCGCGCGTCACCGTCGGCTCCGACGTCGCGCGCCGCGTCGATCGCGCCATCGCGATAGGTCCAATACGCGTTCAAGATCACGAGCGCGGGATTGATCTTGTCGAGCGCGTCGACGACCGCTTTGGCGAAGTCGCCGCAGATCGGCCGCGCGGGTTTGTCGTGGGTGATCCCGGCCGCAAGCAAAGGGCGGCAGGCCGAGAGAACCGCCGCGTGCACGCGAACGTTGCGAGCGGCCGCGATTTGCTCGTAGGCGGGCAAAAGCGCGATCGCATGACTATCGCCCCAGACCACGACGTCCCGCGTTGCGCCGGAGACCGGTCCGAACGTGCACAGTGAGCCGTTTGCGATGTCGCTAAGCGTGCGCCGCGCGCAGGCGACCGCGTCGGACCGCAACCGCTCGACGGTGCCGCCCAGCCTCGCGTCGGCGGTGTCCGAGCGCCCGACGAGACCGCCAGACAGCCAAATGAGCACGCCGACCGCTGCGACCGTGAGCGTCGCCGCGCCTGCGGCGGCCAAGAACCGCGCGTCCGACGCGAGCACGGCGCGGCCGCGAATCGGCGCTTCGACGTAGCGCCAGGTAACGGCCGCGAGCACGAAGATCGACGCCAACAGTACGACGAGGTGCCGCGGCTCGAGCGGCAGGATGTTGTAGTACGCCCCGAACGCCAAGACCGGGAGATGCCAAAGGTACAGCGAGTAAGAGACCAGGCCGACGGACACGAGCGCGGGCGTGGCGAGCCATCGGCCGACGCGCGGGCGCTGCGCGCCGGCGCCCGTCGCGAGCAAAAGCGCGGCGCTCGCGCACGGCACGAGCGCATGGAGCCCGGGATACGGCAGGCCGCCGTCGTAGCCGATCATGCAGCCCAACAAAGCGAGCAGCGCTGCGCCCGCGACGACACCGCGCAGCGGATGCGTGCTCAACGAGCGTCCGAGGCCGAGGGCGACGAGCGATCCGAGCAGAAGCTCCCACGCCCTCGTCGGCGCAAGAAAGAAATTGGCGCGCGGGTGCGTGTACGAAGCCCAGACGCAGAGCGCGAAAGACGCGAGCGCGCAGCCCGCGATCAACGTGACCTGCCGGCCCCTTCGAGCCTTGCCGCTCGTTAGGAAAACGAGCGGAAAGACGATGTAGAACTGCTCTTCGACCGCGAGCGACCAGAGGTGCGCCAACGGATTGAACGGATGAAGGTCGAAGTAGCCGCCACTGCGCCACGCGATCACGTTCCCGGCGAACACCGACGTTGCGCCTAGCAACGTGCCGAAGCGCGCGAGGTCGCTCGGCAGAAACAGCCAGCATGCGAACGGCACCGTCACGAGCAACATCACGATCAGCGCCGGCAAGATCCGCCGGCACCGCCGCACGTAGAACTCGCGGAGCCGGCCTCCGAGGCTGCGCTCGGGAGACGCCATCAAGACCTGCGTGATCAGATAGCCCGAGATCACGAAGAACACGTCGACGCCGACGTACCCGCCCGCGAAGCCCGGGACCGCGCCGTGAAAAAGGATCACGGCGAGGACGCTGATCGCGCGCAGCCCGTCGATGTCGGGGCGATACAGGATGCGCCCGGGGATGCTCGCCTGGACCTCTTCGCACGCCAGGACGACCCGAACGCTATTTGCGGACTGCATTAGCGCGCCGCGAAAGGAATCGCCGAAGCCGCGGCGGCAGCAGTGGTCGGACCGCGGCCTTCACGCGGTGGCGCAGCCGTTCGTTCGCGAGGTGGGAGCGGATCTTTGCCGCCCGCGCGCCCAGCGACTCCCTGCGTACGAACAGCGCGTTAAGCTGCGACCAGTCGCGAGGATGGTCCGTCGCCAGCAGCGCGAAGTGCGCGTCGAGGATTCGTTCGATGTCGGGAAGCAGCTTCTGCTCCACGCCGATACACGGCACCGTCTCGACCTCGACGTGCAGCATCTGCGTGCGAGCGAGCACGCGCGACGCGCCCGCGATCACTTCGAAGCCCATTCCCTCGGCGTCGATCCACAGCGCGATGCGCGCCCCCGACGGGTCCTTCGCGAGAACGTCGTCGAGCCGCACGGTGCGCACCTGGACGACCTCGGCGATCAACGAGCTGTCCGCTCGCCGGTGCAACGAGCCGATGCCCCGACGTGGCAAATCGCGGTTGCGCGCGTACTGCGCTCGCGCGACGAAGAAGGGTGCCTCGGCGTCGCGATCGCTGACCGCAAACGGCAAGACCCGAATTCCCTTCCGCGGCAGGCGCGTCGTCCGCCGCCATCAGGTCGAAGTTTCGCGGATTCGGCTCGAATGCGATGACCTCGGCCCTCGGGAGCATCGCGTCGAAACCGCAGCGCGTCGGTGCCGTCGAGCGAGCCGACATCGCACACCGTTTCGATCTCGAACGTGCGCAGCAGCTTCAAGAACAAACGACGCGTATCGACGATCAAGGCCGTTGACCTAATTCTCGGAGCCCCGCAGCGCCGCTGCTACAGACGTGATCGTCTGCACGCGCGGCGGCCGCGACAGCAGCCAGCGCGCGATGCGCCTGCCCTGGGACAGCTGATACCAAGGTACGCACTGCATCTGCGGTTGGCGCTCGACCGACGAGCGCACGAGATCGAGCGTGTCGCGGTCCGGCAGCACGCGGCTGCGCGCGTAGCGCAGCACGTCGGCCGGCGAGCGCGACCACGCGATCCCGGGGAACGCACTGATTCGCAGGTTCGACCAAGACACGTCCGTCAACTCGTGCCGCTCGCTAACCTTGCGCAGTACGAGCGGACAGGTGCGCGCGCAGCGAGCGTACGAGCTCGGGCGGAACGGCGCAGTCGTAATGGCGAAGCGTCAACGCGAGCGGCGGGAACGCCCACCAGAGCCCGTCGCCCTCGCTCGCGATCTCGAGTAGGGCCTGCCAGTCCAGTTCCTCGAGCCGCCCGGCGAGCAACGCGACGTCATGCAGCTGAATCTGCCGCAGCGCGTGCGCCTTCATGTTGCCGGCCGCATGCAGCAGCAGATGCAATAGCAGCGCTGCGAGACTCGGATAGGGATTCAAGCCGGGTCGCGCGCTCGCGGGACACAAGCGGGCCGTGATGTCGATCCTGTCGACCGGCAGCGCTTCCGCGACGCGCGTATGAATCTCGACCGCGAGCGCGTTGTCGCCATGCTCGCCGAGGCCGCCCGATATTTCCCTTACGCGCGGCAAGTAAGTCACATGCCGCGCGGTGACCGAAACTTGCTCGTAGTCCAGACGTCGCATGACGCTCGCCGCGCTGTCTGCGTCGGCTGACCCGACGAGCAGGTCGACGTCGCCCATCGGCCGCTCGCCCGGAGCGTAGATCTCGAGCGCGCGCAGCGCCGAGCCCTTCAGCGCGACGCAAGCGAGCCTCTCGTCGCGCGCGGCAGGGTCGAGGCGCTCGAGCAGCTTCGCGATGAGCCCCGCGCGCAGCAGCGATTGCTCGCGCTGCTGCGCAAGAAACGCTTCCCACGGGGGCGGTCCTCGCCATCGCAGCCGATTTGCGAGTAGCGTGGTGATGCCCTGCATCGCGGCTACGGACCGAGCGATCGTCCAGTCGATCTCGTTCCACTCCGGTGCGGAGTCGGTCGGGTGCACGACCTCCCGAGCGAGCACCTCGGTCGTCTTGCGCAGGGCCGCGGCGAGCGTCTTATAGGCCGGCAGACCGGGCAGCGGCGCACTCACGCGAGCGACGCCTCGAGCGAGCCTCGCGGTTCCGCGCGCCGAAACTGCGCCTCGCGGATCACGAGCTCTTGCCAGCGGCGTTGCAGCGCCGGCGAGACGCCGTGCGACACGTGATCGTGCAAAAGGTCGCGCACGAGCCTGTAGAACTCGGTGTGGTACGTTCCGAAGAACATCATGTCGAGGTCGTCGCTGTCCTGCCAATGGCGCTTGTCGCCGAGCTGCCCTTTGACGAGCTCGTAGAACTTGGTTCCCGGCAGCGGGTAGGCGACGCTGACGCCGACGTCGTCGGGCTCTGCGCGGACGACGAGGTCGCGCGTCGCGAGGATGTCGTCGAGGTCCTCGCCCAAATAGCCGAGCTGCAGGAAGAAGCCGACGCGGATTCCTTCTGCGCGCAGCAGATCGCGCGCCGCGACGATCTCCGCGACTCGGGTTCCCTTGTTCATCGCGTCGAGGATCTTCTGGCTGCCGCTTTCGGCTCCGATCCAAACCTCGCGGCAGCCCGCGGCGTGGAGCGCCTGCGCCATGCGTTGGCTCACGAGGTCGGCGCGCAGCTGAATCGTGAACGGCACGCCGCCGCCGCCCAAGTCGAGCGCGGCGCCGAACGCCGTTACCCAGTCCGCGCGGAAGCCGAAGATGTCGTCCGCGAACCAGACGTGGTCCGGCGCATAGCGGCGCTTGACCAGCAACATCTCCCCGGCGGTCTCGATCGCGCTGCGCTGCAGGTAACGATTGCCCCAGATCGGCTTCGCGCACCAGTCGCAGCGAAATGAGCAGCCTCGGGAGGCGGCCATGTTGAGGCTGAAGTAGCCGTGCGCGCTCTGCCACACGGAACGGTAGCGCTCGACATCCACCAAGTCCCACGCGGCCGTCGGCAGCTCGGGTATCGGCAATGGCGGCCCGCGACCCGAAGCAACGTCCAGCGAGCCGGCCACCACGACGGCCGGAATGCCGGCCGCGAGCCGCTCGGTCGTGAGCGACGGATCGGCGTCGAGGCGGGTGACGAGCGCGACGAGCGCCGGGAGCCCCTCGCCGCGGAGCACGACGTCGGCGCCGGCGCGCAAGTACTCGCCGGGCGCGTCCGATGCGTCCGAGCCGGCGGCGATCACTCGCGCGCCGCAGCGCTTGGCGCTCGCGATCATCTCGCAAGCTGCGCCGCGCATCTTGCCGAGGCACATCTTGCTCAGGAAGTTGTAGTTGTCCTCGTAGAACAGCACGAGCTGCGGCTGCGTCTCGGCGAGGACGGCGTCGTAGTCGGCGACGCCGTCCGCGAGCATCGCGTCGAAGAGTGCGACGCTATGCTCGGCCTCGCGCAGCAGCGCCGCGACCTGGAGCGTCGCGAGCGGCGGGTACGGCTTCGCGCGCCGCCGCTGCTTCTCGTCGAAGCGGAGGAAATAGGAATGGGCAACGAGCACGGAAAGCAAAGGGAACCCTCTCCCGAACGAGTTGGGGGTGAGTTCCCGTGCCCCCGTCCGCGGGTTCACGCGCTCGGCTGCGCCGCCGAGCGAAACGTAGGGACGAGGCGCTAGTTTCCGCCCGCCGCGCCGTTCGGCCGCGCGCCCGCGCCGCCGGTCCGTCGGCCTGGCGGCGGACCGAACGCCGGATACGGCTTCGGATTCACGAGCAGCCGGTCGAGGAATAGGTCGATCGATTGCGCCATGGTCTCCGACGGCATCGAGCGCGCCGTTGTCGAACGCGTGATAGGCGCCCTGGATCGCCGTCAGCGCGGTCGGCACGCCGAGCCGCGAGGAGCTTGGTGAAGAAGTCGACGCTCGACGGCGATCGGCACCGTCTGTCGTTGGTGCCGTGGATGAAGATCGTCGGCGCGAAGCTCGCGCCGATGTAGGTCGTCGGCGAAGCCGCGGCGATGTTCTCGGGCGTCGCCTGGCCGTCCGCGAACAGGCCGCGTCGCGATCTGCGCGCTCGCGAGCGGATACACGCCGATGCACGCGTCGACCTTCGAGCTCACGCCGGGCGTGCCGACGTTGCCCTCGAACTCGGGCTTGCCATTCGTGCCCGCGGCCATCAGCGCGAGCATGCCGCCAGCCGAGTAGCCCGCGACGACGATCTTGTCGTCGTCGACGCCGAGCTTCGCGGCGTTCGCGCGCGTCCAGCGGATCGCGGCCTTCACGTCGTGGATCTGCGCGGGCCAGTGAGCCTGCTGCTGGAGGCGATAGTTCGCGGAGACGCTGGTGTAGCCGCGCGCGCCGAGCGCCTTCGCGTCGTTGATGATGTAGCCGGCGCCCTTGTTGCCGACGAAGAAGCCGCCGCCGAAGAGATGCACGATCGCCGTGCGCTTCGACGTGACGCCCTCGGGCGGGCGGTAGACGTCGAGCTTGAGCTCGAGGTCGCCGGCCTTGCCGAACACGATGTCTTTCTCGGCGCGGAGCTTGCCGATGTCCGGCGGCGCCGGTGGCGTGGGCGGTTGAGCGCCGGCCGTGACGGCCGCGAGCGCCGGCGCGACTGCGAGCGCACCGGATGCCTTGATGAGACCGCGTCTCGTGATGCCTGACATGTCGTTCCCCTTCTTAAATGACTCGCCGACTGGCCGTCGCGGAGCGACGGCATGCGACCTCGACTACGGCGCGATGACCTTGACCACGTAGTAGTCGATCGAGCCGCGCACCTCTTTGAACCAATGCGGCACGCCGGCCGGAACGACGATCACGTCGCCCTTCGCGAGCGCGTGCGCTTCGCCGCCCCGGATGTCGGTGCCGCGCTGCTGTCCGGGCGCCGTCACGCTGCCGCCGACCATCGTGCCGCCGGTCACGAACGTCGCGGAGCCCGCGAGCACGTAGATCGTATCGGTCTCCTTGTCGTGCACCTCAACCATGCCCGGGGCATCGCGATGCGCCATCAGGACGGACAGGTTCGGCGCCGTCACGAGCGTGCCGCCCTTGGCGACCTGGTCGTGGCCGACGAAGGTGACCTTCGAGCTGTCGGCTGCGTCCGAGACGGCCGCGGTCAAAAGCAGCACCGCCGCCGCCGCGATCATGCGTTTCATGTTCGGAATCCCCCTTGCGCGATTTTGCTTCGAGCTCGATCGGCGCGGCGCGCGCGTAGGCGCCGCGCCGGCGGCCACATCGTTCCGGAAACGATACAACAGTCGCGGCGAATGCACACCGGGGTGCGCGCGAGTGCGCGCCCTCCGAGGTTCCCGCACAATCGCCGCCCATGTCGGCTGCTCCGCATCCCAACCGAGCTCTGGCGCTGCTCGGCGGCCTTACGCCCGCCGAGTTCATGCGCCGGCAATGGCAGAAGCGCCCCCTCGTTATTCGCGGCGCGCTCGTCGGGCGGCGCCCGTCTATGTCGCGCGCCCGCTTGTTCGCGCTCGCGCGCTCGGCCGACGTCGAGTCGCGGCTCGTCTCGCGAACCGAGCGCGGCGCGTGGACGCTCGCTCACGGTCCGTTCCCGCGCGGCACGCTGCCGCCGCCGACGCGGCCGCGCTGGACGCTGCTCGTGCAGGGCGTCGAGCTGCACGATGACGGCGCCCGCGATCTGCTCGAGGAGTTCCGGTTCGTGCCCGATGCGCGCCTCGACGACTTGATGGTCTCTTGGGCCAGTGACGGCGGCGGCGTCGGGCCGCACGTCGACAGCTACGACGTCTTTCTGCTCCAGGCGCGCGGCCGCCGTCGCTGGAGAATCGCGCGTCGGTTCGACCCCGCGCTACGCGACGACGCGCCGCTCAAGGTCCTGCGCCGCTTCTCGGCCGAGGAAGAGCACCTGCTCGAGCCCGGCGACATGCTGTATCTCCCACCGGGCTGGGCGCACGACGGCGTTGCCGAGGGCGGCGACTGCGTGACCTACTCGATCGGCTTTCGCTCGCCGCGCCGCGCGGATCTCGCAGTCGAGCTCATCGAGCGGCTCCTCGACCGCGCGGCCGGCGTCGACGCGGGGCCTCTCTATCGCGATCCGCGCCAGCCCGCGACGCGCACGCCGGCGCGGGTCCCGGCGGCGCTGCGCAGCTTCGCGCTCGCGGCCGTGCGCCGGCTCGCGCCGAGCGAACGCGAGGTCGGACGCGCGCTCGGCGAAGCGCTCACGAAGCCGAAGCGCCCTATCGAGTTCGACGCGCGGCCCCATCGTTTGAGGACGGCGGCCATCGCGCTCGACCGGCAAACCGCGATGCTCTACGACGACGATCATCTGTTCATCAACGGCGAGACCCATCGGGCGGCGGGCCGGGACGCCGCGCTGCTGCGCCGCTTGGCGGACCAGCGGCGGCTGCCGGCCGCGGCGGTGCGTGCTGCGAGCTCGGGTGCGAGAGCGCTGCTGAGCGCGTGGCTACGTGCCGGATGGCTGCGTTTGGACGAGCACGCTACGGAGGCACGCAGACCGAGAGATCGTCGCTAGCGAATCGCCAGCGCGGGCGATCGGCGCGCGCGAAGTCGCTCGCGGCCAAGGTGCCCGCCGCGGGCCCGAAGCCAATCCTCGACGGTCTCGCGCATCAGCGGCGCGCCGGCTGCCACGGCTCGGGCCGCGGATGGAACGGCGGCGAACACGGTGCCGAGCACGAGCGAGTCGAGCGCCGCGACCGTGACGGGTTCGTCGGCGCCAAGCGGCGTGCCATTCGCGCGCACGACCTCGACGTCGAGCTCGCCGGTTGCGGAGCACGCGACGCGCGCGTCGACGCCGGACAGAGCGAGTGCGCCGCGACGGTTGCGGCGGACTTCGTCCGCGAGCACGGCGCGCAGCTCGGCGCCCGTGATCGTGAGCGTGAGCAGCCGGTTGTCGAACGGGAACACGTCGTAGAGACTGCCGAACGGAGCGGGCCGGCGGGCAGATCGGTTCGGAGCCCGCCGCGCACGTTGTTGTTGATCGCGACGTCGGCGCCACTGCGCTCGCGCTGCGCGTCGGCGAATAGATTGCCGAGCGGCGAATCGGGCGCGGCGGCGCGCGGGATCGGCGTATCGAGCACGACGCCGAGCGGCGCGGCTTGCAGCGCGCGGACGCGCGCGAGCGCCGGCGCCATCGCGGCCTCGATCGTGGGGTCCGGCGCCACGGCGCGGCCTTCGTACGAGGCAGCCGGCAGGCGCGTCGACTGGCCGGCCATCGCAATCGACGTCGCGTGCATGCGGCAAGCAAATGTCTTGCGGCGGAAAGATCGACCGCTGCGCGACGGCGCCCGCGCGCCGATCGAACACGACGTCGACGCGGCCGAACGCGCGGCCGAGCGCGTACGCCTGCACGATCGCGATGCCGTGCGACCTCGTGCGCGACGGCTTGATGCGTGTGCCCGGCCGCGATCACGTCGACGAGCCCGCGCGGCAACCGATGCGCGAGCTCGAAGATCTCCGCGCTCGGATCGCACGAAGTGAGATCGCGCGGCGCGGCGAGCTCGCTGCACGCCCCGCCCGCGTGCGCGACGACGATCACGACTTGCGCGCCGCGCGCGCGCAGCGCCGCGGCTTCGGCCGCGACGGTCTCGGCGAGCGGCGCGACGTGCAGCCCCTGCACGTTCGCGCGCAACGTCGCGTGTAGCGCGTCGATGGTCATGATGCCGAGGATGCCCGACCTTCACGCCGGCGGCGGCGATGAGCGTCGACGCAGGCACGTTCGGCCAGGCGACGCGCTTCCCGGTCGCGTCGTCGATCAAGTTCGCCGCGAGAAACGGGAACGGAGCGCGCGCCGCGAGCGCCTTGAGCGCGCCGCGCGGATCGGCGTCCGACGCGCTCGCGCGCGCCGGTACCGTCGGCGGCGCCGAAATCGAACTCGTGATTGCCGATCGCGGCCGCGGTATAGCCGAGCGCGGCGTACGCGTCGACGACGACGGCGCCTTCGCTCAAGTCCGAGTCGATGCCGCCTTGAAACGTGTCGCCCGAGTCGACGAGGAGCACGGCGCCGCCGTCGTCGGCGCGCGCCGCGCGCAAGTTGCGGACATAGCCGCCGAATGCGGCGAGCCCGCCGCGGCCGTCGCGCGGCACGAGGTTGCCGTGCAGGTCGGTGGTTGCGACGATCGATAGCGTCACGGCGTCCGGCAACGTTGCGGCCGACCCGGCGGCGCAGACGCCGAGCCCAAACGCTAAAGCCGCGACCGCCTTCGCTTGCATCGCGCGGATTGTAGCGCCCGCGAAGTGCCGCACAGTCGCGGCCGCGAGGTCTTTTCGGCCGCCGACCGGCTCGGCCGGCGTGACGCAGTGGGCACGCCCGGCGTGCGCGCCGCGCGTTATGATCACGCCCTTCCTCAAGCCCTCGAGGTTCGGTCGAGTGCCGGTCAGTGTCGTGATTCTCGCCGCAGGCCAAGGCAAGCGGATGCATTCGGATCTGCCGAAGGTGCTGCAGCCGCTCGCAGGCCGGCCGCTCCTCGCCCATGTGCTCGCTGCCGCGCGCAGCGCTCGAGCCGGCCGCGATCCACGTCGTCTACGGCCACGGCGGCGACGCCGTGAAGGCCGCGTTCGCGGATCAGCCGACCTGAGCTGGGCGCTGCAATCGCAGCAGCTCGGCACCGGGCACGCCGTGCTCCAGGCGCTGCCGTCGATCCCGGACGACCACCAGGTGCTCGTGCTGCTCGGCGACGTGCCGCTCGTGAGCGCGCGCACGCTGCACCGGCTCGATCAACGACTCGGCCGACGGCGAGCTCGCGCTCCTGACCGCGGTCGTCGACGACCCGACCGGCTACGGCCGCGTGATTCGCGACGAACGCGGCGAGGTCGCGCGCATCGTCGAGGAGAAGGACGCGACCGACGACGAGCGGCGCGTGAACGAGGTCAACACCGGTCTCATGGCGTTCGCGGCGGGACCGCTCCGGCGCTTCCTCGCGAAGCTCGACAACGACAACGCGCAGGGCGAGTACTACCTCACCGACGTGATCGCGCGCGCGGCCGAAGCCGGCACGAAGGTCCAGGGCACCGTGATCGAGTCGGCGACCGAGGTGCTCGGCATCAACGATCGCGCGCAGCTCGCGATAGCGGAGCGGACGTTGCAGCGCAGGATCGCGCACGACCTCATGAGCCGCGGCGTCACGTTCGCCGATCCCGAGCGGCGTCGACGTGCGCGGCGCGCTGACCGTCGGACGCGACGTGTTCATCGACGTCGGCGCGGTGTTCGAAGGCGAGGTGCGAGCTCGGCGACCGCGTGCGGATCGGCCCGTACGCGATCATCGCGAACAGCAAGCTCGGCGCGGACACCGTCGTGCATTCGCACACGCGTGATCGCCGGCGCGGACGTGCGGGCCCGACTGCGAGATCGGGCCGTTCGCCCGCTTGCGGCCCGGCGCCGCGCTCGCGAACGACGTGAAGATCGGCAACTTCGTCGAGGTCAAGAAGAGCACGATCGCCGAGGGCAGCAAGGCCAACCACCTCACCTACATCGGCGACACCGACGATCGGCCGCGACGTGAACGTCGGCGCGGGCACGATCACCTGCAACTACGACGGCGCGAACAAGCACAAGACGATGATCGGCGACCGCGCGTTCATCGGCTCGGGCACGATGCTGTCGCGCCGGTTGCGGTCGGGGCCGACGCGACGATCGGAGCGGGCTCGACGATCACGAAGGACGCGCCGCCGGGCGAGCTCACGCTCGAGCGCTCGAAGCAAACCACCGTTACGGGCTGGCAGCGCCCGAAGAAGAAACCGAAGTAGCGCGCGCACGCGAGCGCGACGCCGCTCGCGCGCAGTGCCAGAGGCGACAAGGATATGTGCGGAATCGTCGGTGCCATCGCTGAGCGCAACATCGTGCCGGTGCTCATCGAGGGGCTGAAGCGGCTCGAGTATCGCGGCTACGACTCGGCGGGGATCGCGGTGCTGCAGCCGAATCACAAGCTCGGTCTGCGGCGCACCGTCGGCAAGGTCGCGCAGCTCGAGCAGAAGCTCGCGAGCGCAGCCGCTCAGCGGGCCGGCTCGGCGTCGCGCACACGCGCTGGGCCACGCACGGCGGCGTGACGGAGGCGAACGCGCACCCGCATCTCTCGGGCGACCGCGTCGCGGTGATCCACAACGGCATCATCGAGAACTACGAGCCGATCAAGGCCGAGCTCATCGCGAAGGGCTACGAGTTCAAGTCCGAGACCGACACCGAGGTCGTCGCGCATCTCGTGCACGAGTACTTGAAGCAGGGCCACGATCTGCTCGAGGCCGTGCGGCTCGCGGTGCAGCGCTTCGTCGGCGCGTACGCGCTGCTCGTGTTCGACGCGCAGGATCCGGACCGCATCGTCGTCACGCGCATCGCGAGCCCGCTCGTGATCGGGCTCGGCATCGGCGAGAACTTCGTCGCGAGCGGCGTGCCGGCGCTGCTGCCCGTCACCCAGCGCTTCATCTATCTCGAGCAGGGCGACCTCGCCGAGATCACGCGCGACAACGTCGCGGATCTTCGACCCGAAGGGCAACCCGGTCACGCGCGCCAGTGCACGAGACGCAGTGGACCGCGGAAGCCGCCGAGAAGGGGCCGTATCGGCACTTCATGCTCAAGGAGATCTTCGATCAGCCGAGCGCGCTCGCCGACACGCTCTACGGGCGCGTCGTGAACAAGCGCGTGCTGCCGGAGTCGCTCGGACCGCGCGCGGCCGAGCTGCTGCCGAAGGTGCAGCAGATGCACATCGTCGCGTGCGGCACGAGCTATCACGCGGGCAGCGTCGGCAGGTACTGGATCGAGTCGCTCGCGGGCATTGCCGTGCCAGGTCGAGATCGCAAGCGAGTATCGCTATCGCAGCGTCGTCGTGCCGCCCGGCACGCTGTTCATCACGCTGTCGCAGTCCGGCGAGACGGCCGACACGCTCGAGGCGCTGCGCATGGCGAAGCAGCGCGGGCTATGTCGGCTCGCTCACGATCTGCAACAGCCCGCACAGCTCGATGGTGCGCGAGTCCGACCTCGTGATGATGACGCAGGCGGGGCCGGAGATCGGTGTCGCGAGCACCAAGGCGTTCACCACGCAGCTGCTGTCGCTGCTGCTCGTGACGCTGATGCTCGGGCGGCACCGCGGGCTGACGCCAGAGCGCGAGGCGGAGTTCGTCGGCTCATCTCTTTCACGCGGCGGTCGCGGTCGAGCAGGTGCTCGAGATGGACGACATGCTGCAGCTGCTCGCCGAGGAGTTCGCCGAAAAGCATCACACGCTGTTCCTCGGGCGCGGCCCGATGTGGCCGATCGCGATGGAAGGCGCGCTCAAGCTCAAGGAGATCTCGTACATCCACGCCGAGGCCTACGCGGCCGGCGAGCTCAAGCACGGGCCGCTCGCGCTCATCGACGAGGAAATGCCGGTGATCGTCGTCGCGCCGAACAACGACCTGCTCGACAAGCTGCAAGTCCAACATGCAGGTCGTGCGCGCGCGCGGCGGCCAGCTCTACGTGTTCGCGGATCGCGAGACCGGGCTCGAGTCCGAGCCGGGCGTGACGGTGATCCAGATGCCGCACTGCGGACCGGCTGATCGCGCCGATCGTCTACACCGTGCCGCTGCAGCTGCTCGCGTATCACGTCGCCGTGCTCAAGGGCACCGACGTCGATCAGCCGCGCAATCTCGCGAAGTCGGTAACCGTGGAATAGCGCGCGCCGCCGCATGCGGCGTCGCGGCTAGGTCGTCGGCTTAGCCTCCCACTTTGGCTTCATCTCGCGGCCCCATTTCTTGGGATCAGCTTTGTGCAAGCTCTCCATGTGCTTCGCGGTCGCCGGATGGTTGTCCATTACGTGCTTGGTCATCACTTGCACCATCTCGTCCCAAGATTTGGCCGAGAGCTGCCGATCGCAAGGACCGCCGAGCTCGCGACAAGTCATCGTCTTCATAGCCGAATCTCCTATCCCGTGACGATAACTTTGTGCAATATGCGTGCCCGCCATCGGACGATCTGTAGGCGTGAATAGTCGTCGGCGCACTCTGCGGAGGTCCGCTTGACTCGAGCACGCTGCGAGTTCGACATGGCCGCTCTATGCGCCTCGCTGGACGCTGCCCGCGCCGAGCGCGGCTTGAGTTGGGCGGAGCTCGTCGCCGAGATCAACGCGCCGTTCAAGTTCGTTCCTTCGCTTCCGATCAGCCTGTCGACGATCCGTGGCATGGGCGGCAAGGCGTCCGTCACGAGCGCGGTCGTGCTCCAGGTGTTGCGCTGGCTCGGCCGGTCGCCCGAGAGCTTCCTGAGCGGCCGCGCGCCGGCGGCGGGCGCCGACGCTTCCGCGGAAGCGCTTCCGGACGTCGGGTCCGCAGCGGATCCTGCGCTTCGACACGAAAGGACTGCACTCGGCGCTCGACGAAGCGCGCAGCGAGCGAGGCCTCACGTGGCGGCAGGTCGCGGGCGAGTTGCCCGGGTTCAAGGAAGGCATGCTGACGAATCTCGCGACGGGTCCCGCGATCGGGTTTCCGCGTGTGATGCGGATCATGCAGTGGCTCGGCCGGCCGGCGGCGGAGTTCGCGCGCGGGTACGATTGGTAGGCGACGCCGACGCTGTACAACTCCGGCGAAACCATTGACGCCCAACGCCGCTGCCCAAGTGAGCTATCAGCTCGTCGCCGCGACTCAAGAGGACCGGCAGTGGCTCGAGCGGTTGCGACGCTCGGTCTACCGAGATCTCTTCGTTGCGACTTGGGGCGATTGGGATGAAAGTCGTCACTTACGGCACTGCTCGGAGTGCTGGGATCAAGGCAACATCTTCCGTGTCGAAGTGGGTGGCGTGCCTGTCGGCATGATTCAGCTGCTCGAAGGGCCTGAGGCGATCGAAGTCGGAGAGATCCAGATCACCCCGCCGTATCAAGGCCGCGGTATTGGATCCGGGTTACTTCGCGATACCGTGAGCAAGGCACAAGCGAGCGGCAAGAAGGTCACGCTGGCTACTGGCCTGAAGAACCATCGAGCGTTCTCGCTCTACCAACGATTGGGCTTCGAGCACACGGGTCAGACGGCTACTCACAATCTGCTCGAATACCCATGTCGAGGATGATCCATGTCGGGGCCGTCGCGCGCGTTTTGATCGGAGCAAACGCGCTCTTGCTCGCAGGTTGCTGGCCGGCGCGGTTAGTCGAGCAGCCAGGGATCATCGGCGCCGTCGTTTCCGCAGCGGACGGTAAGCCGGTCGCCGACGCGACCGTGCTGCTGGGCCGAGGAGTCGGGATCCGCGATCCGCGTTTCGAAGTCGTCACCGGCCGCAACGGCACGTTTCAGTTCGCACCGATCCATAGTTGGGGCCTATATTCGCCTCTGGGCGACTACTTCTATGTTCACGGCGTCGTGGAAGTCGACGCAGCGGGGTTTGAAGTGGCGAGGTTGGACATGGGTTGGCCGCCAACCGGACGCGCGAAACTAAGTGCAGGCGTCATCGAGTTGACGCCGTCCCGTGCGTCGAAATAGGCGCACGACCGCGGACAGCGAACACTAGGCGTAGCCAATGAACACGGATTTCTGGCGCAAGCTCGCAGCCGGCCTCGACTGCCCCTTCGACTCCCCGAGAGCTGCGTCGACCGAGCACTGGGAGCACGTCGCGACGCTCTCGTGCGCGTCTCTGTACCTGCCGAAGAACCAAACCTATCGCGGCCAGTGCATTCTCGTGCTCGATCTGCGCCACGCAACTCGGCCCGATCAGCTCACGCGGCAGGAGTGGCAACGGTTCTGCGACGACCTCTACGTCGCGCAGCACGCGATCGAACGCGTGGTGCGCGCGGATCACCTGAACGTCGCGGCGCTCGGCAACCTGATGCCGCATTTGCACTGGCACATCGTGCCGCGTTACGAGCACGATCCGCGGTGGGGAGCGCCGATTTGGTCGTCGGATCTCGCGAACATGCCCGACACGCGGCTCGACGACGCCGACTACGTCGCGCTCCTGAAGCAGTTGCAGGACGAGCTCGGTACCTAGTCGCGAGCCAGAAAAGCGACGCCGATGACGAACTCGCTGACTTCGCTGCAAAGCTACGAGGGCCGCTGCCACTGTCGCGCGATCGGCTTTGTCTATCACACCGCGCTGGCACCAGAGGAGTGGCCGATCCGCGCGTGCCAATGCACGTTCTGCCGCGTTCATGCCGCTCTCACGACCTCCGACCCGGCCGGCTCGCTCGTGTTCGTCGAAGGCAAGCCCGAAGCCCTCAACCGATACGCGTTCGCCCTCAAGACCGCGGACTTCCTCGTCTGCCGAAACTGCGGCGCGTACATCGGTGCAATGACGCCCTCAGGAGAGCGCCGGTTCGGAATCATCAACGTGCGCGTCCTGCACCCGCTAGCGGACCGCCTGAGGAGTCCGGAGCGCATGAATTACGAAAACGAAGGAGCGTCGGGGCGCCAGGCACGCCGTGACTTGCGCTGGACTCCGATCTCCGCGTAAAGCAGAGTTCTCCGCGTTCCCCGTATCACTAGCAGCCGAGTCGGCTGCGTCAGAATGAAGAAAGTAGGTCCAACGGAGATTCGCGCGACGCATCGCGCGTCGTGCCACTGCGGCGCCGTCGTGCTCGAGCTCGACTTGCCGAACGGCATCGTCGATCCGCGGCGCTGCAACTGCTCGATGTGCCGGCGCAAGGGAGCCGTCGCTGCCGCCGTGCCCCTGTCGGGCCTGCGCGTCGTGAAGGGCGCGGACGCTCTGCGGCTCTATCAGTTCAACACTCGCACGGCGAAGCACTACTTCTGCTCCGTCTGCGGCATCTACACGCATCACCAGCGGCGCGTGAACCCGAACGAATACGGGTTCAACGTCGGCTGCCTCGAGGGCGTCGATCCGTTCGATATCCCAAACGTGCCGACGAGCGACGGCGTGGACCACCCTTCGGACCGGCGGCGGGCGAGCCGTGCGTCGGCAGAGTAACGTGACATGAACCGGGCGATCGCAGCGCTCGTTTCCGTCTTGATCGCGCTCCCGTGCGCCGCAGCCGACACGACGTGGCAATTCCTGCGCGTTCGCCGCGACCTCAATGGCGCGATGAGCTACGTTCCGACGACCGGCACCGCGAGGGTCCGGCCCTACACGGTGACCGGTCGGATGCATTCGTGGAGGCGGAAGAGAACTGGTCCGGCCAGCTCAAGATCGTTACGTTTCACGAGATCACGTTCCCGTTCGACCCGAGCTTCGAGCTTTACGCATTCCTGTCGAAGGAAGCCCGCGACAAATGACGTCGCCGGTGGGCGGGCCGCGCGTGAATCTCGTCGTGAGCCTCTGGCTGAAGACCGACGACGTCGCCGCGTTCGAGTCGTTCGAGCGCTCGGCCGCGCGCGTGATGGCGACGCACGGCCGCATCGACCGAGTCATTCGGCGTGCGGACGCCGAGCGCGGCGACGGCCCGTTCGAAGTGCACGTCGTGAGCTTCCCAAACTGGAGCGCGTTCGACCCCTACTGCGCCGATCCCGCGTTCAAGACGCTGCTGCCGCAGCCCGAGCGTCTCATCGAGAGCACGGAGATCTGGCGCGGCGAGCCGCGCGGAACTACGCGACGATGGCGATCGCGGACGATCTCGCGACGCAAACCGACCAGTGCCTGAGGAACATCGACGCGGCGCTGCGGCAGGCCGGCTCGTCGCTGAAGGACGTCGTGCGCGTGACCTACGTGCTGCCGAATGGCGGCGAGTTCGAGCAATGCTGGCCAGTGCTGCAAAAGCACTTCGGCAGCGTGCGGCCGGCTGCGATGATGATCAGCGCGGGACTCGCCGATCCGCGCATGAAGATCGAAATCGAGGTCACCGCGCTCAAGCAGACGGCGTAGCAGGCGGAGGCGCTTGGCCGCCATGGAAGCTGGCCTAGTCGGCGGCGAAGGCGGATCATGAGTCACCGGCCGAGCGGCGTCCAAGCGCGTTCATAACACGCGAGCACCGATGACCGACGCAACCTCCCACACGCACCACGCGATCGACTACATCGAGATCTCCGTGCGCGATCTCGCGGCCGCCAAGCGCTTCTACGGCGCGGCGTTCGGCTGGCAGTTCAACGACTACGGCCCGAGCTACGCGGGCATCCGCGGCGCCGATCGCGAGATGGGCGGGCTCGCGCAAACGGACGGCGTCGCGACCGGCGGGCCGCTGGTCGTGCTCTACTCGCGCGACCTCGACGCGACGCTCGCGGCCGTGCGCTCTGCCGGCGGCGAGATCGTGAGGAAGCCGTTTTCCTTCCCCGGCGGCCGACGTTTTCACTTCCGCGATCCGAGCGGCAACGAGCTCGCCGTCTGGGCCGCCGCCTGACCTTTATCGACATGGAGCGACCTCAAATGACCGCCTACTTGATCGCCGACATCGACATCCACGACGACAAGGGGTACGAGGACTACCGCCGCCGCGTTCCGGCGATCATCGCGTCGTACGGCGGCCGCTACCTCGTGCGCGGCAGCACGGCGGAGGTCCTCGAGGGCGACTACAGGCCCGCGCGCGGGATTGTGATAGAGTTCCCGAACATGGCCGCTGCGAAGCGTTTCTTGGCGTCGCCCGAGTACCGGCCGCTGCGTGCGATTCGCCAACGCTGCTCACGCACCAATCTCATCGCGTTCGAAGGCGTCGTTGCGCCGAGCCCGTAACGGAGGGAGGTCGCCATGCGCTCGAAAGAGGAAGCCAATGCGATCGCCGACGCGCTCATTAAGCCGGGCGTCGAGCGGCGCAAGAAGGCTCGCGTTCGTTTCCCCGAGCTGCACGCGTTTCCGATCGAGCAACGCGATGACGCGCTCCGCGCCGCGATGCGCGTGGCACGGAGCGGATGGCAAATCCCGGTGGCGTTGGCCGCCGTCGTCTCGTTGGGTGCGCTCGCGGTTGCGGCCGCCTTCGTTCATCCGTCGCTCGCCGTCAGCTTGATCTGTGTGACGTCATTGGCAAGTTTCGGGGTCATCCGATTTAGAGACAATCGGGCGCGCAAGCAGCTCCGGCTCATGCAGCCCGCCGACCGTACGTCGCGATGAAGATCGCCGACGTCCGGCGCTTCGCGCTGTCGCTGCCCGGGGCCACCGAGGAGCCGCACTTCGACCTCGCGTCGTTCCGGGTGAAGGGCAAGATCTTCGCGACGGTGCCGCCCGAGGAGAAGCACCTGCACGTGTTCGTCGAGGGCGCGGTGCTCGACGTGCTGCCTGCCGCACAGCCGAACGCGTACGAGAAGCTGTTCTGGGGCAAGCGGCTCGCGGGCTTACGCGTGACGCTCGCGGCGGCGAGGGCCGCGGACGTCGAGGAGCTCTTGCGCAGCGCATGGCGGCGCCGCGCGCCGAAGAACCTCGCCGCCGTGCTCGGCGGCAGCTGAGCGCCGCAACACCCCCTCCGGCGCGATCTGACGCCGATCAATCGAGCCGCTTGCGCACGCGGGTCACCGCGACCGTGAACACGATCACGATGAACACGCCGAGCGCCGCGACCGAGTGCCAGAGCTCGGCCGCGCCCGCGCCGCGCAGCATGATCCCGCGCACGAGCCGCAGGAAATGCGTAAGCGGCAAGACCTCCGCGAGATACTGCGCCGGCACCGGCATGCCGGCATACGGAAACATGAAGCCGGAGAGCAGGATCTGCGGCAGGAACGTGAAGAACGCCATCTGCATCGCCTGGAACTGCGTCTTCGCGAGCGTCGACAGCAGGATCCCGAGCGACAGGCTCGCGACGATGAACACGAGCGCGCACGAGATAGAGCTCGAGCAGCGAGCCGCGCACCGGCACCTTCCAGAGCAACGCGCCGAGCCCGAGCACGATCGTCACTTGCACGAGCCCGATCGCGACGAACGGCAGCACCTTGCCGAGCGTGAGCTCCCACGGCGACACGGGCGTCGCGATCAGCATCTCGAGGTTGCCGCGCTCCCGCTCGCGCACGAGCGCGATCGCCGTGAACAGCACGAGCGTCATCGTGAGGATCACGCCGACGAGGCCGGGCACGGTGTTCAGCGGCGCGCGCCGCTGCGGATTGTAGAAGTTCACGACCTCGACCGGCGCGATCGCCCTCGTCCAGCCCTCGCTGCCGTAGACCGGGAACGCCGCGAGCTGGCGCGCCGCGGACTGGATCACCTGGTCCGAGCCGTCGACGACGATCTGCACGGCCGGCCGGTCGCGGACCTCGAACCGCGTCTCGAAGTCGGGCGGCACGACGAGCGCGGCGCTGATCTTGCCCGCGCGCACGAGGTCGTCGACGTCTTGCGGTGTTTGCGCTAGGTACTTGAAGCGGAGCACGTCCGTCGCCGCGATCTGCGCGACGAGCTCGCGCGAGCGCGCGGTGTGCGCCCGGTCGAGCACGGCCGCGTCGAGATGGCGCACGTCGAGGTTGATCGCGTAGCCGAACAGCACGAGCTGCATCGTCGGGATGCCGATGATCATCGCGAACGTGAGCCGGTCGCGCTTCAGCTGCAGCAGCTCCTTCTTGACGATCGAGCCGAGCCTCCGGAAGTTCATGCGGCCTCCTCCTTCGTGTCCTTACGCTTCTCCCTTTCCTTCTGCGTCGCCGCGACGAACACGTCCTCGAGATTGGGCGCGATTGGCGCGACCTTCGCCTCGATGCCTTCCGAGCGCAGCCGCTCGCCGATCCGCTGTTCGAGATCCGGGTCGTCCGCCGCGAGCACGCGCAGCGCGGTGCCGATCTGCGCGAGCGCGATCACGCCCTCGAATCCCGTCAGCGCGCGCTGCGCGCGCCGCGGGTCGGGCGTCTCGACGAGCATCGTGCGGCCCGGCAGCCGGTCCATGAGCTCGCGCGGCGTGCCGTCCGCGACGATCTTGCCGGCGTCGAGAATCGCGAGCCGCGTGCAGCGCTCGGCCTCGTCCATGTAGTGGCGTCGACACGAGCAGCGTCGTGCCCGCGTCCGCGAGCTCGAACAGCGAGTCCCAGAAGTCGCGCCGCGACTGCGGATCGACGGCGCTCGTCGGCTCGTCGAGGAACAGCAAGTCCGGCTTGTGCAGCACGGTGCCCGCGAGCGCGAGCCGTTGCTTCTGGCCGCCGCTCATCGTGCCCGCGAGCTGCTTGCGCTGGTCCGTGAGCCAGTAGCGCTCGAGCAGCTCGGCGATCCGCGCCCGTGCGGCGGAGCCGCGAGCAGCTCGTGCACGGCCGCGAGGAACGACAGGTTCTCCTCGACCGTGAGGTCCTCGTAGAGCGAGAACCTCTGCGTCATGTAGCCGATGCGCCGCTTCAGCGTCTCGGCGTCGCGCGGGATCTTGCAGCCGAGCACGTCGATGTCGCCGCCGCTCGGCAACATCAGCCCGCAGAGCATCCGGATCGTCGTCGACTTGCCCGAGCCGTTGGGACCCAAGAAGCCGTAGACCTCGCCGCGATTCACGGTGAGGTCGAGGTGGTCGACGGCTACGAGCTGGCCGAAGCGCTTCGTGAGCCCGACCGCGCGGATCGCGGGCTCATCGGCCGAGCGATCCGGCGCGCCGCCCGCGGGCTTCGGCTGCGACGCGCTCGGCGCCGCGCTCATGGCATCTTCACGTACGCGGATACCGGCAAGCCGGCCGGCAAGTCGGCGGCGCCGTCGCCTTGCAGCACGAGCTCCGCGCGATAGACGAGCCGAGCGGCGTCGTCGCCCGCGAGCGCGTAGTACGGCGTGAAGCTCGCCTCGCTCCGGATGCTGCGCACCGTGGCCTTGAACGTGCGTCCGTCCTCGAGCTTCACGTCGAACACGTCGCCTGGCTTGATGTCGCCGCGGCGCGGCGCGGGCACGAACACGCGCGCGTACGGCGCGTCGCCGACGAGCATGCTCACGAGCGCGGCGCCGACCGGCGGCTGGTCGCCGGGATGAAACGGCAGCGCGTCGACGCGGCCCGCGCGCGGCGCGCGCACCGTGAGCCGCGCGCGCGTGAGCTCGAGCTGTCCGAGCGTGCCCTTCGCGGCCGCGACCGCGGCGGCTGCTTGATCGATCTGCTCGGGCCGCGTGCCGTGCGTGAGCTCGAGCAGCTGCGCCTCTTGCGCCTTGGTCTGCGGCCTTGGCCTGGTTCAGCGTCGCGCGCGCCTGGTCGACGGCCGCGCCCGCGATCAGGTCGCGCTTCTTGAGCTCGACGTCGCGGTCGTAGTCCATCTGCGCGTCGGACTCGGCCGCGTGGGCCTTCGCAAGGTTCGCGCGCGCCGCGTCGATCGTCTCGATCCGCGCGCCGTTCGTGAGCTCGAGCAGCTTGCCCTCGGCCTGCATCAAGTCGCCGTGGGCCGCCGCGATGCGCGCGTCCTGTCGGCGCGGGTCCTGCTCGAGCAGCGCGGCGCCGGCGTCGACGCGATCGCCCTCCGCGACGTCCCAGCGCAGCACGGGCTCGGCGAGCTCCGCCGTGACCGCGACGCGGTCCCACTCGAGCGAGCCGACGAACGGCGGGTTCTTTTCCTTTGCGCACGCGCGCAAGAGCGCCGCGAGCGCCACGGCCGAGAGCGCGAGCGCGAAACGACGATCAACGGGCATGCGTGCCTCCGAAGCCATGGTCGAGCAGAGCGAGCGTGTGACGCTCGAGCGCCGCGACGTCGACGTCGTGCGCGTCGAACAGGCGCCGCCAGATCGGCTGGGCCGCGAGCGGGAACAGCGTGAGACCGACCAGCGAGACGACGAGCAGGCGCGGGTCGAGGTCCGCGCTCACGGCGCCTTCCTTCTGCAGCGCCGCGAAGCGCTGCACGAGCACGCGCGGCACGCGCTCCGCGACGTGCTTGAACAGCATCTCGCGCAGCGCGCCCTGCTCGCCGATTACTTCGCGGAGCCAGAGCGCGGGAAGCCACGGGCGGCGTACGACGGCGGCGTGCAGCCCATGGACGAACGCCGCGATCAGCGCGCGCGGATCCTCGCCCGCTGCGCGCACCGACGCCGCGAGCGTCGCGATCTCCGGCAGGATTCGCTCCGCGATGAACGCTTCGAGCAGCCGCTCTTTGCTGCCGAAGTAGTAGTGGACCATCGCGGGAGTCACTCCCGCGGCGACCGCAATGCTGCGGAGGCTCGTGGCCGCGATGCTCGTCGGTCGTGAAGCACTCGACTGCCGCGTCGAGCAGCCGCTCGCGGAGGTTCGCCTGAGTCGGCGGGCGGCCGTCCGGGACGGCGCCGACGCGCGCGAGACTTCTTCTTCGTTTGCGCTGCGGCGGCCATGGCAGCTAATTTAAACGACCGTTTAATTAATTACAAGTCGGCCTCTGGCGCGGCGCGGCCTCTCGGGTTGGTCTCGCAACGGCGCGGACATGGCGCGTAGCGGACCCGCCGGCTATTCTTGCGACCTCATATGGCTCAGCAGGAATCCGCGACCGGCGCGGTCGTTCGTTTCGTCGTCGGCGCGCGGTTCGCCGGATTCCCTGCCGAAGCGGTCGCGATCGCGAAGCGCTGCATCATCGACGGCTTGGGCGTGCTGCTCGCGGGCTCGACGCAACCCGCAGGCGAGATCGTGCGCGCGCACGTCGAGGGCACCGACACGCGGCGCGATGCCACCGTGCTCGGCCCGCAGCCGTTCAAGACGAGCGCGGCGAACGCCGCGCTCGCCAACGGCACGAGCGGCCACGCGCTCGACTGGGACGACACGCAGCTCGCGACGAGCGCCGACCGGATCTTCGGCCTGCTCACGCACCCGACGATCCCGCCGCTCGTCGCGTCGCTCGCGCTCGGCGAGCGCTTGCAGGTCTCGGGCGAGCGATTCCTCGAGGCGTTCCTTGCCGGCTTCGAGGTCGAGTGCAAGATCGCCGAGGCGATCCACCCGGATCACTACAAGAAGGGCTTCCACACGTCCGGCACGGTCGGCACGTTCGGCGCGGCGGTCGCGGCCGCGAAGCTGCTCGACTTGAGCGCGGACCAAGTCGCGCACACGCTCGCGATCGCCGCGAGCTCGGCGTCCGGGATCCGCGTGAGCTTCGGCAGCATGACGAAGCCGCTGCACGTCGGGCGCGCCGCGCAGAACGGCGTCGTTGCGGCCGAGCTCGCCGCGCGCGGCTTCACGGGCGGGAAAGACGCGCTCGATCCGCCGTGGGGGTTCTTCCAGACGTTCAGCCACGGCGGCGGCTTCGACTGCGCGCGCATCGTCGGCGCTCTCGGCAACCCGCACACGATCGTCTCGCCCGGCGTATCGATCAAACCATATCCGTGCGGCGTGCTCGGCCATCCGACGATGGACGCGATGCGCCGGCTCGTGATCGAGAACGACGTGCAGCCGGAGACGATCAAGGCGATCCGCGTGCGCGCGGGCTCGAACATCTTGAACCCGCTGCGCTACGACATCGCGAGCAACGAGCTCGAGGCCAAGTTCTGCCCCGCGTTCATGGTCAGCGCCATCGCGCTGCGCCGCAAAGCCGGCGTCCGCGAGTTCAACGACGAGTTCGTGCGCAGCGCGCCGGTGCAAGCGCTGATGCGCAAGGTCACGCGCGTGCTCGACCCCGCGATCGAGGCGAAGGGTTGGGAGAAGATCCGTAGCAGCGTCGAGGTGGATCTCGCCGGCGGGCGCACGCTCGTCGAGAACGCGGACGAACGGTACCGCGGCGGTCCCGATTTGCCGTTCACGCGCGACGAGCTGTTCGAAAAATGGAGCGATTGCGCGTCGCTCGTGCTCGCGCCGGCCGCGGTCGAGCGCGTGTTTGCGATGCTCGAGTCGCTCGAGACGCTGCCGGACGTCGCCCACCTCGTGGGCGCGCTCGCGCCGAGCGCCGCGGGCCGCTAGCACGTGGCGATACGCACTACGCGCGTGGCGTTGTCGATGCGGATTGCCGCCGCGGTTCTCGGCTTCGTCTTGTTCGGCCGATAGGAAAAGGATCTCGTCATGCGTGTCGCAATCCTCGATGACATCCACGATGCGTGGCGCGGCACCGAGGGCGTGAAGCGCCTGCGCGAGCGCGCCGAGGTCGTGATTTTCACGAAACCGTTCGGCTCGCCTTTAGCGCTGCGCGGTTTCGACGCGCTGATCGCGAACCGCGAGCGCACGAAGCTCACGCGCGCGTTGCTCTCGCAGCTCAAAGACGTGCGCGTGATTGCGCAGACGGGCAACCACGCCGCGCATCTCGATTTCAAAGCGGCGGCCGATCTCGGCATCATGATCGCGCACGCGTCGGGCGGCTATTCGATCGGCGCGGCCGAGCTCACGATCGCGCTCGCGCAGGCCGTGATGCGGCGAATTCCCGAATGCGACGCGGCGCTCAAGCGCGGCGAATGGCCGACTCCGCTGACGCCGGTGCTCTCCGGCAAGACTCTCGGCCTGGTCGGCCTCGGGCGGCTCGGCAAGCACGTCGCTGGGCTCGGCCACGCTTACGGAATGCGCGTGCTGGCGTGGAGCCGTACGCTCACCGACGCGGCCGCCGCGGAAGTCGGCGCCGAGCGCCGCGAGCTCGACGACTTGATCGCCGCGAGCGACGTCGTGTCCATCCACGTGTCGCTCGCGCCGTCGTCGCGCGATCTAATCGATGCGCGCCGCCTCGCGCTGATGAAGCCGAGCGCGTATCTGATCAATACGGCCCGTGGTCCGATCGTGAACGAGTCGGCGCTCGTCGCGGCGCTCGAGAAGCGCCAAATCGCGGGCGCGGGTCTCGACGTGTTCGACGAGGAGCCGCTGCCGAAGAACCATCCGCTCACGAAGCTCGACAACGTCGTGCTCACGCCGCACATCGGCTGGACGACCGATCACGGCTACGAGCGCTTCGCGGCGACGGCCGCGGATGCGCTGATCGCGTATCTCGACGGGCACGAGTTCCCGATCTTCAAGCCGCACTAGCGGCTCGCACTGGGGCAATTGATCGCCCGGCGACTACGGCGCGATCGTTCGGAACCGATAGACACCTCGCGGTTCGCGGACCTCCGCTACCGCCCGTCCGATCGCGCCGGTGCGCCCGAATCCCTCCGCGGAGGGATTTCGCACGGAATCGGCGCAGCGCTCGTCGTCGAGCGTGTAGGCATGAACGACCGCCGCCATCCGCACTTCTGCGGAAGCGCTTTTGCCAGGCGGCGCGACCGCGACGTGATCGACCATGTCGTCGACGCGATATCCGGAGCGCGGAATCGCTCGCCCGTCCGGGCGGCGGAAATAGATGCCACCGTTCGAGTCGCGATGGATTGTGAAACCGCCTTCGTGCATCAGCGTGTGGTGGTGAGTGCAGAGCAACGTGAGATTCTTGAGACTCGTGTCGCCACCGTCAGCCCAATGGTGGATGTGATGCGCGTCGACGTAGCGCGTCTTGTGTCGGACAGCAACCGACCGGCTCGTTTCCTTGCAGCATTCCGTGCACTGCGTTCAACCGGACGGTCGACGTGATCAACGAACCCGCGCGCGACGTCCTGCTGCGATTGCTCCAGTCGGTGAACCCGCGCTACACCTGGGTTCTCTATTACAAACCGACCGAGTGCTCCTATTGGTTCAACCTCGTGCTCGGCGTCCAGCGCCCCGCGCCGAAGATCGAATCCCATCGGCCGACACCGAAGCCGGGCGATCCCACGCCCACGGGCGTGCCCTTCAAAGAAGCGAGTGCGAAGTGAGCTAGCCGTGTACGGCTACGCGGCGGGCTGCCGATGCGCGTCCACCCACACCCGCACGCGGTCGAGCGCGAGCTCGAGCAGATGCGCTTCGCCGGCCGGGTCCGGCATCACGCACGGCGGATGTCTGCGCAGGCGCTCCCAGTCGCCGATCTTGATCAACCCGGAGAGGAACGTGAGGTTCTTGCGAATGAACTGAACGTACGGGCTGTGGCCGCGTTCGAAGAACGCCTCCATGTAGCGGTAGACGTTGTTGAAGTCGGTTTCGAGCCGGTGTCGTGCCGAGCTCTGGTAGAAGCCGAGCGTCTTCGCGAGCAGATCGTGCGCCGAGCGGTAGAGCACGCCGCCCGACGGCCGCTCGTCGATCGCGACGCCGCCGAGCACGAACTCGGGGTACAGACGGTCGCGGCACTTCTCGAGGTAGCAGCGGTCCGCGAGCTGCGCGACGAGGTCGGCGGTGCCGAGCAGGTGGCCGACGACGCTGTCCTTCGGATTCTCGAGCTCGATCTGGTCCATGTTCAGCTCGTAGCCGGTGAAGTGCACGATCCGCGAGACCACCGGCGTGAACTGCTCGAGCCCGATCCTCGGCAAGTACTGCTCGAGGAAGCGTCCACTGCGCGTCACGTGCACCCGCGTGAAAACCGCGCCGTTGACGGTGCCCGCATCGAGCTGCTTGTGGCGGAGGTAACCCGAGTCGTGGAACAAGGCGCTCACGAGCGCGAGCTCTGCGCGCTCCGGCCCGAGCCGGTCCCCGGGCTCGACGCTCATCTCGTGGCCCGCGATCAACCGCGAGAGCGCGAGGGTCATGTCGAGCGTGTGCTGGATGTCGTGATAGGTCGTATCGACGCCGTGATAGCTCGCGTCGCGGCCGGTGAACAGCCGCTCGAAGTCGTAGAACGCGAGCCACACCGCGTCGAACGAGCTGCTCGGGTAAAGCGCGGAGAAAAGGTCCTTGACCGCCGTGCGCACCTTCGCCGGTGAGCTTACCTGGACGGTGTTGGTGACGTCGTAGTCGTTGCGCCGTTCTTGCAGATCGGTCTCGATCGGCATTGCGTTCTTATAAGGCAGGAGCAATGACACAGTTTAGATTATCGACCAGGCGGCGCGCCCGGCACGTGTCACATAACGATCAGGCAATGGCGAACTCCACGACCACCGGCGCGTGATCGGACGGCCGCTCCCAGCCCCGCGGCTCGGGGTCGATTCGACAATTCACGCAGATTTGACTTAAAGCCCGCGACGCAAGCACGAGATCGATCCGCAAGCCGCGATTGCGGCGAAACATGCCTGCACGATAGTCCCACCAACTGTACTTGCCCGGCGGTTGATCGAAGAGACGAAACGAGTCTCGAAGCCCAAGCTCGGTGATCGACGCGAGCGCCGCGCGCTCGGCGGGCGTGCAGAGCACGTGGCCCGCCCATGCGGCGGGATCGTAGACGTCGCGATCATCGGGCGCAACATTGAAGTCGCCCGCAACCGCCAGCCGCGGATAGCGCGCAAGCTCCATGGCGAGCAGGTTGCGCAGCGCCGCGAGCCAACCGAGCTTGTAGCGGTACTTGTCGGACTCGGGGTTTTCGCCATTCGGCACGTACAGGCTGTAGATCCGCACGCCCGCGAACGTCGCGCCGACCACGCGTTTTTGCTCGTCGACATAGCCGCCGATCCCGTGCACGACGTCGTCGGGGGCGATCCGCGAGACGAGTGCAACGCCGTTGTAGCCGGCCTGGCCGCTCACGATCGAGTAGTAGCCGCGCGCGCTCAGCGCATCGACCGGAAAGTCCTCGTCCTTCGTCTTGATCTCTTGCAGCGCGAGCACGTCGGGCTGCTCGCGGTCGAGCCACGCGAGCACGTGCTCGAGACGAACCTTGACGCTATTGACGTTCCACGTCGCGACCTTCACTGCCGAGGCGCTGGGGTGGCGATGCCGGACTGGCGCAGCAGCGCGTCGAGCTCGGGGGGGCGGCCGCGGAACTCGACGAACGCGTCGAGCGCGTCGCGGCTGCCTCCGACCGCGAGGATCGCTCGCCGGAAGTGGTCGGCCGTGCCGCGATCGAAGAGTCCCGTCTCCTCGAAGGCGCCGAACGCGTCGGCTGCGAGCACCTCGGCCCACTTGTAGCTGTAGTACCCGGCCGCGTAACCGCCGCCGAACACGTGCGCGAACGTGTTCGGAAAGCGGTTGAAGGCCGGTACCGGCACGACGGAGACCTCGCGGCGCACGTCCTCGAGGATCTCGTCCACGCGCGCCCCGCGCTCCGGGGAATACTCGTGATGCAGCTGGAAGTCGAACAGCGCGAACTCGAGCTGGCGCACCATGCTGCAGGCCCGCGAGGAACGTACGCGAGCGCTGCATCGCAGCGAGCTTGTCCGCGGGCAGCGGCTCGCCAGTCCGGTAGTGACGCGCGAGGCTCGCGAGAACCTCCGGTCGCCAGACGAAGTTCTCGAGGAACTGGCTCGGCAGCTCGACAGCGTCCCAGGCGACGCCGTTGATGCCCGCGAGCGACGGGTAGTCGACCTCGGTGAGCAAGTGATGAAGCGTGTGGCCGAATTCGTGGAACAGCGTGACGGCCTCGGTATGCGTGAGCAGCGACGGCAGGTCGTCGATCGGCGAGTTGAAGTTGCAGACGAGATACGACACGGGCGTCTCGAGCCGGCCCGATAGATTGGCGCGCGCGATGCAGCTGTCCACCCAGGCGCCGCCACGCTTGTTCGGCCGCGCGAAGAGATCGGTATAGAAGCTGCCGACGAGCGTGCCGTCGCGCCGCCGAATCTCGTAGTAGCGCACGCTCGAATGCCAAACGCTCGGCGGGCGCGCGGGCGAGATCGTGACGTCGAACAGCCGATTCACGACCGAGAACAGCCCGTCGAGCACGCGCGGCAACGGGAAATACGGCCGTAGCTCTTCCTCGGCGAGACGCAGCCGCTCCTGGCGAACTCTCTCGGAATAGAACGCAATGTCCCATGGCTCGAGCGGCCGGCCTGCGTAGGCGGTCAGGACGCTAAGCTCCTGCTCTGCGACCGGCTTGCTACGCCGGGCAAGATCGCGCAAGAAAGCGATCACTTGCTCGGGCGATTCGGCCATCTTCGTGGCTAGCGAGAGCTCGGCGTAGCTCCCGAAGCCGAGCAGGCGCGCGCTCTCGTGACGCAGCGCGAGAATCTCGTCGATCAGCGGGCGATTGTCGGCACGCCCCGCATTCGGGCCTTGGTCCGACGCGCGCGTGACCCAGGCCTCGTAGAACGTTGCGCGCAGCGCCGGCGACTCCGCGTGCGCGAGCACGGATTGATAGGTCGGCGCATCGAGCCGCAACAGCCAGCCGTCGAGGCCGCGCTCGCCCGCGAGTGCGCGCGCTCGCGCGAGCACGGCGTCGGGCAGACCCGAGAGCGCGCCGCGGTCGAGCTCGTGATGCTGGAACGCGTCGGTCGCGTCCATGAGGTTCTGCTCGAAGCGGGCCTGGAGCGCCGCGAGCTGCTGCATGATCGCGCGAAAGCGCTCGCGTGGCTCACCGGTGAGCGTCACGCCGCTCAACCGAAAGTCGCGCAGCGCATGCGCGATCAGTTGCGCCTCGACGGGATGGTGGCCGTCGGCCGCGCGGGGCTCGAGACTGCCGTAACGCCGGTACAGCGCCTCGTTCTGCCCGAGATCGGTGTAGAACTCGGTCACGAGCGGCAGGCAGCGATTGAACGCGTCGCGCAGCGCCGGGCTCGAGAGCACCGAATTCAGATGCGAGACCGGTCCCCAGACCCGATGAATCGCGCTGCCGATCTGTTCGAGCTCGCGGAGCCAATCGAGCGTCGGCTCGGCGACGCGCTCGGCGCGCTCCAACGCCGCGCGTTGCGCTGCAAGTACTTCGTTGACCGCGGGCTCGACGTGCTCCGGGCGCAGCGCCTCGAATTCGGGTAGACGGCTCGGCGCGAGCAGCGGGTTTCCATCCGCAGGCACGCGGGAACTGTGATGTGCGGCGCCGCCGCTGCCCGGTCTGTCGTCCATGCAGTCACTCTAACGCGACGGACGGCGCGCAAGCTAATGTAAGGGACGCGAGCGATCGCGGCGTTGGAGGTCATGTGCGCAAGTTCGATTTGATCGTGCTCGGAGGCGGCAGCGGCGGGCTCGCGACCGCGCAACGGGCGGCGGAATATGGCGCGCGCGTCGCGCTGTTCGAGCCGGGCCGGCTCGGCGGCACGTGCGTGAACGTCGGCTGCGTGCCGAAGAAGGTCATGTGGTACGCCGCCGAGCTTGCCGGCGGGCTGGAACGCGCGCGCGACTATGGCTTCGACGTGCGCGTGGCGGGCCACGACTGGGTGCGGCTCAAGGCCGGCCGAGACGCCTACGTGCACCGCTTGAATGCCATCTATCAGCGCAATCTCGACCGCAAGGCGATCGCGACGATCCGCTCGGCGGCACGCTTCAGCGGCCCGTCCGAGATCGTCGACGCGAAAGGCGACGCGTATGCGGCCGAGCACGTCGTGGTCGCCACGGGCGGCTATCCGGTTGTGCCGCTGCTCCCCGGCGCCAAGCTCGGGATCACGTCGGACGGATTCTTCGATCTCGAGCACCGCCCGCGTCGCGTCGCGATCGTCGGCGGTGGCTACGTCGCGGTAGAGCTCGGCGGCGTATTCAACGCGCTCGGCGCGGAGACGGTGCTCTTCGTGCGCGGCGAGCGATTGCTGCGCGGGTTCGATTCGTCGTTGGGCGAGCAGGTCGCAAAGCAGATGCGCGCGGCCGGCATCGAGATCGTGACCCACGGCTTGCCGAGCGCAGTGCGCGGCACACGCGGGCGATCTCACGCTCGAGCTGCCCGACGGGCGCAGCTTCGCCGGCTTCGAGACGCTGCTCTGGGCGATCGGCCGCACGCCCCACACGGCGTCCTTAGGACTCGAGCGCGCGGGTGTCGAGATAGACGCGGCGGCCGCCATCGTCGTCGACGCGTTCCAGAACACGAGCGCGGAGCGCATCTACGCGATCGGCGACGTCACGGGGCGCGCGCTGCTGACTCCGGTCGCGATTGCGGCCGGGCGCCGGCTCGCCGATCGCGTGTTCGGCGGCCAGACCGACCGCCGACTGAGCTACGACCTCCTGCCGACCGTCGTGTTCTCGCATCCGCCGGTCGGCACGGTCGGCCTCTCCGAAAAAGCCGCGCGGGAGCGCTTCGCGGGCGAGCCCGTCAAGGTGTATCGGACCGAGTTCGTGCCGATGTACTACGCGCTCGGCGACCTGAAGCCGCAGACCGCGATGAAGCTCGTCACGGTCGGCGCCGACGAGAAGATCGTCGGCTGCCACGTGGTCGGGCCCGGCGCCGACGAGATGATTCAGGGCTTCGCCGTCGCGCTCACGATGGGCGCGCGCAAGCGCGACTTCGACGACACGCTCGCGATCCACCCGACGAGCGCGGAAGAGATGGTCACGATGCGCTGACGGTGCGCGCACGCCGCGCTCCGGTTGCGCGGCCGCGGCGCGTGTCGGCGGCGCTCCTCAGCCGACGACCACGATGATCGCGGGTATCAGCCGCAGCGACGCAGCTGCGACCAGCGGGTAATTCGGGAAATGCTCGTTGTAGACCGCCGTGAGCCGCGTGTCGTCGACTTCCGCGACGGCATCGGCAATCGCGCTTCGCTCGCACGCGGCGAACGACGCCCTGAGGTCGAACTCACCGGGGTCGTCGCATGCCTCCCGCGCGGCGTCGTCGATGCGCGCATAGAGCAGGTGTGCGCCGCGGCTCGTCGCAAGCTGTGATGCGTGATAGCGGACGGTCACGCTCTGCGTTCCGAGGTCCGGGGCCGCCGAAGCCGCGGTCGTGGCGCGGGCGGTGCCCGCCACGCCGGCGGCTGCCAAGAACAGTCCGGCTGCGAGTGCTACTTTGCTCATGGTCTCTCTCCTTCGAAAACGTCGGTGGTCGATACGTCGGCGCGGACGGTCCAATGCTCGATTCCGATTCATTCGGGAGGTCCGCCCGTCGGATACGACGATCCGCCTCGAGGCTGACCGGTCGCTGACCCCGCGCTGACGCGGCGCTGACATGCGGAAGGCCGTATGCGCGCCCGCGCATTCAGCGCGGTGACCGCGCGCTCGGAGCTGAAACTTCGGGTCGGGCGGGCTTCGCGTCTTGCGCGAACGCGTCGGTCTCAGCGCACGAGCTGCTTCAAGATCGGCTCGTGTCCGGCCGCACGCCGCGCCAGATGAAGAACGACTCGGCGGCCTGCTCGACGAGCATGCCCCAGCCTTGCAGCGCGCGCGCGGCGCCATTCGCTCGCGCCCAGGCGGCGAACGGCGTGTCCTTGAGGCTGTAGACGAGGTCGTAGCAGACGCTGCCGGCGCCGACGAGCGAGCCCGGGAACGGCGGCGCCTCGCCTTTGAGCCCCGCAGAGGTCGCGTTGAGCAGCACGTCGAACGGCGCGAGCTTCGCGAGCTCGTCGAACGCCGCGGTGCTGACGCCCGGCGGGCGAGTGGAATTGCGCGACGAGCTCGTCCGCCCGCGCCTTCGTGCGGTTCGCGACGACGAGCTCCGCGGGCCGGGACGCGAGCAGCGGACCGACGATGCCGCGAGCCGCGCCGCCCGCGCCGAGAACGAGCAGGCGGCGGCCGGCGAGCGTCACGCGCTGGTTCACGGTGAGATCGCGGATCAGCCCGACGCCGTCGGTGTTATCGCCGCGCAGCTTGCCGGCGAGGAAGCTGATCGTGTTGACGGCGCCGGCCGCGTTCGCGGCCTCGCCGGCTTCGTCGACGAGCGCGAATGCGGCTTCCTTGTGCGGCACGGTCACGTTCACGCCCTTGCCGCCGGCGGCCGCGAAGCCCCGCACTGCCGTCTCGAAGTCCTTCGGCTCCGCGTCGATGCAGCTCGTAAATGAGGTTCTGGCGCGTTTGCGCGAGCGAACAGCGTATGGATCAGCGGCGAGCGGCTGTGATCGACGGGATGCCCGATCACGGCGTAACGATCGGGCGGCGAATCATTCTTTGCCATCTTCACGACTTTCCAGAGCTGCCGATTTTGCGCGGACTTCGGTACCTTTGTCACGGGCCGCAGGAAGTGAAACCCGCTATGCCAGATGCCGACGTTCGCCGTTGCCCTTGGAGCGAGGGCATCGATCCTTTATACGAGCGTTATCACGACACCGAGTGGGGCGTGCCGGTGCGCGACGACCGCAAGCACTTCGAGTTTCTCGTGCTCGAGAGCGCGCAGGCGGGCCTGAGCTGGTGGACGATTCTGCGCAAGCGCGAAAATTACCGGCGCGCGTTCGCGGACTTCGATCCGGCGAAGATCGCGCGCTTCGACGCTCGCGCGGTTACGCGGCTAATGCAGGACGCCGGCATCGTGCGCAACCGCCAGAAGATCGAGGCCGCCGTCGCGAACGCGCGCGGCTTCCTCGCGATCCAAGAGGAGTTCGGCAGCTTCGACGCGTACGTCTGGCCGTTCGTCGGCGGCGCGCCGATCGTGAACCGCTGGCGCAAACAGAGCGATGTGCCCGCGACGACGCCGGAGTCCGACGCGCTCAGCAAGGATCTGAAACAGCGCGGCTTCAAGTTCGTCGGCTCGACGATCGTCTACGCGCACATGCAGGCGACCGGGCTCGTCAACGATCATCTGCTCGGCTGTTTCCTGCGCAAGGAACGGCGCGGGCGCGCCCTCAAGGCGACACGACGTCGAGGATCGTGAGCGCGTAGAGGCCTCGCGGCGTCTCGTGCGAGACGGCGCCGAGGTAATGCATGCCGGGCGCGAGCTGCGCCCAAGACAACCCGAGATCGACGCGGTCGCCGGGATTCACGCTGCCGGGCCCCGTCGCTGCGGCGTTGCCGACATCGTCGTCGATGCCGAACGACCAGACGAACAACGAATAGTTCGCGCCCGGCCCGCCTGCGACCTGATCCGTTTCGAAGCCGTGCACCGCGACGATGTACATGCCGGGCGTCGGCGTCGGGACGTCGATCTTCTCGTTGGACGTGAACGAGCCGCTCTGCCCGACCTGACTGCAACTGTTCGTCGTGCCGTCCGGGCAGAAGAATAGATAGAGGTCGAGATCGTCGTTGCCATCGGTGTACTGGTCGAACAACGCGATACGCAAATACAGCTGTCCCGGCGGCACCGTGATGCCCTGCAGCGTGATACCGGGGCCGTTGGGGAAATTGAAGTTGTTGGCCGGGTCGTCGTCGACGTGCCCCGAGATCACATGCCCCGATGCATCGGTGAGCGGCGCGCGCAAGCCGTGCACGCGAGGCGTGTACGGACCGTCGTAGCCGAACGCGACCGGCAGAGTCGCGGTGCCGCTCGCGCCCGTGAGCCGGATCTCCGGCGCCGCGCGCAGCAAGACGGGCTGCACGGCGATCGGGCTCACGACGGTGTGCTTGCCGTCGTTCCAGGTCAGCTGGCCGAAGTCCCACTGATCGAACGCGGTGCTCGTGCTCGTGAACTGCAGCGAGAGATCGGCGCTCTCGCCCGTGCCGAGCACGAGCGTCGCGGGCTTCACCGAGATCGCGACGTCTTGCGGTGCCACGATCGAGGCGCTGTAAGTCGAGGGCGGGCCGAGGTTGGTCACGCGCCGCTTCACGACGTCGCCCGTGATCAGCTCGGCGAGCGCGACGGACGGCAAGTTGAGGTCGGTTGCGGAGCTCGACAAGCCGGCCGCGGCATAGCCAGCGCAGTCCGCTTGGCTGAACGGCGGCGACAGCGTGCCGCAGAGATACGCGGCGTGATCGCGGAACTCGTTCGTATAGACGAGGCCCGGGTCGATCGCGTGGTTCGGGCTGATGTGCCCCGCGCCGCGGTCGAAGGGGTTCGTGGCGCTGCCGTCGGGATTCACGACTTGCTGGTAGGCCGAGGTCATCAGCGCGGATTTCAATGCCGACGGCGACCAGTCGGGATGCGCCTCCTTGAGCAGCGCGGCGACGCCGGCGACCTCGGGCGTCGCTTGCGAGGTTCCCGAGTAGTAGGTGTAGCGCTCGCCCTGCACGCCGTTCGCCGGCGTCGGCGTGGTCCCGGCCAGGATGTCGACCCCCGGCGCGGTGACGTCGGGCTTCAAGAAGTTCGCGTCGGTGAGGGCCGGGCCGCGAGAGGAGAAATCCGCGATGATGTTGCCCGCCGTCGTGACCGGCACGAACACGCCTTTCGCGAGCTTCACCGTGACCTGCTGCGTGCCCGCGAGCGCCGAGAGGAGCCGCTGGCCGTCGTCGGAGCCGATCATCACCGCCGGGATGTGGACGGTTCCCGCATCGCCGTTCATCACGATCGGCTCGCCCGCGGAATCGTCGTAGACGATCACGCCGACCGCGCCGGCGTCTTCGGCGTTCTCGATCTTTACTTGGAACTCGCAGCCGCCGCGCTCGGCGAGCAGGATCTCGCCCGCGACCCGCGTCGCGTTCGTGAGCGCCGAGCAAGCGTCACCGGGACTGCCCGTGCTGTTCCCGGTCGGCGTGGAGTCGACCGCGGCGATCAGCGGCGCCTCGATCGGCGAACTCACGGTGAGCGCGGGCGTGAAGCTCGCCTCGCGCATCTCGACGTTGCCGACGAGGCTCGCCGGCGCCGTGATCGAGATCGCCTCGCTGAACGCCGTGCCGGTCTGGGTCGACGCCGCCACCGTCATCACCCAAGGCGCGCTGCTCGGCGACGTGATCGTGCCGTAGTCCGGACCGTCGTTGCCGCCCGCCACGACGGCGAGCACGCCCGCGTCGAATGCGTTCAGCAGCGCGAGGCCGTCGGGCTCGGTGATGTCGTTCTGTTTGCTGCCGAGCGAGTAGTTGATGATGTCGACGCCGTCGGCGACCGCGTCGTCGATCGCGCGCGCGAGGTCCGACGGTCGCGCAGGTCGGCGCAACTTGGTCCGGCTCGACCCAACACGCCTTGTAGACTGCGACGCGCGCGCGCGGCGCGAGCCCCTTCACCGTCGCGACCTTCGTGCCGAACAGATACGCGTCGACCGCGTTGCCCGCGACGGTCGTCGCGACGTGCGTGCCATGCCCCGCCGCGTCGCGCGGCGAGCGGAACTCGTGGCGGTCGAGCTGTGTGCCGGGCCAAGAATCCGTCGACGTAGAAGCGCGCACCGACGACCTTGTTGTTGCAGTACTTCGCCTCGAAGCCCGGGCCGGCCTGGCATGCGCCGCTGAAGCCGACCGGCGGCGTCGTACACGACCTGCTTCAGCGGATGGCGCCTGTAGGAGCTGCACAGCAACAGGCCGAGCCACGAGCTCTTGGCCCACTGGCCGCGGCAGCCGCGCGGGATCAGGTCGACGGTGTCGAGCAGCGACGGATGGTTCGGCGCGACACCGCTATCGATGACGCCGACGACGATGTTCTCGCCGAGCAGCTTGAGGTCCGCGTGCAGCCCGCCCGTCTGGTCCTCGAGGCCGAGAAACGTCGAGCTGTTGTTCGTGTCGAGATGCTGATCGGTGTCGAGCCAGACGCGCTGCGACTTCGGGACCTCTGCGCGAGCCGCGACGCCTCGGCGGCGGTGAGCTTCGCCGCGAAGCCGTTCAGCGCGTAGCGATAGCTGTAGAGCTTCGCCGCGGGCGCGCCGACTTCGGCGAGCAGTCGGTCGTGGGTCTGCTCGAGGCGCTGCCGCGAACGCTACGCGTGCGGCGCGCTGGGCGCCCGCGCTCTGCGCGACCGCGCTTCCGGCCGAGTAAATCGACGCGTTGCCATAGCTCGCGGCGCCGGGCTCTTTGAGCTTCACGATATAGACCGAGCGTGCCGCTCTTCACGGGGCGCGCCGGCGCGGCGAGCTTCACGGCCGTCGTGATCGCGACGGCAGCGACCGCCGGCCGGGCTTGCGTAGGCTGCGCGCCCGCGGTCGTGACGCCCGCGCAGCTGAGGACGATGAGGCCGGCGGCCGCGCGGCAGAGGCGATTCATTTTCTTATTTCGGCCCGGGCGTTGGCGTGATTATGTGGAAACGTTATCACAGCTGAGGTAGCCGTTGCGTAATAGCCGGCCGGAAAAGACTCAACCCGAGCGCAGGATCGTCCCGGTCCGGCCGTCCTTGATCACGGTGGGCTTTGCGAGCCCGCCCAGGGCGCCCGCGAGCACATAGTCGACCTCGAGCCCGAGCTCGCGGCGCAGCACCCGCAAGTCGCGCAGCGGCGGCCGGCGACTCACGTTCGCGCTCGTCGACACGAGCGCGTGCCCGGCTGCGATGCAGAGCTCGCGCGCGAGCGGTGATCCGTGAGTCGCACCGCGACGCTATCGCGGCCGCCGCTGATCCAGCTCGGCACGTGCGGCCGGGCCGGGAGCACCCAGGTGACGGGTCCCGGCCAGCTCGCGAGGAGCTCGCTCAACCGCGGCTCCTCGGGCAGCACCACGAAGCGCTCGAGCTGCCCGAGCTCGGCGCCGATCAGCAGCAGGCCCTTTCGCCACGAGCGGCGCTTGATCGCGAGCACGCGCTCGACGGCCGCGCGGTTTTCGGGCAGGCAACCCAAGCCGAATACGGCCTCGGTGGGATAGGCGATCACGCCGCCCGCGAGCACGACGCGAGCGGCACGCGCCACGTGCACGCGCGACGTCAAGCGTCGGGTGTCTCGCCGCCGCCGTCGGCGCCATCCGTCGGCGAAGGGTTCTCGCCCGCACTCTGCGGCTGCGCTGGCTTCTCGGGCGGCGAAGTCGTCTCCTCGGACGCGGACTTCTTGCGCGGGGCGCTCGACTTGCGCGTCGCCTTCTTCGTTTTCTTCTTGGTCTTCTTTGCGGCCGCGGCGGCCGGTAGCGAACCGGACGTCTCGTCCGAGGCCGATCGCGCGGATGCCGGGGTCGCGGGAACCTTGCCGCGGCGCATGCCGCGCGCGCGCCGCTCGGGCGCGGCCGCGAGCAATGCCTGGCATTCCTCGAGCGTGAGCTCGGACGGGACGCGGTCCTTCGGAATCTTCGCGTTCTTCTTCTTGTCCGTGACGTACGGCCCGTAACGGCCGTTGAGCACTTGGATGCCGGCGTCGGGAAAGTCGCGGATGAGCTTGTTCGCGTCGGCGATCTTCTTCTCGGCGATCAACTGCAACGCGCGCTCGAGCGTGATCGTGTACGGATCGTCGCCCCGAATCGACACGAACTTCGATCCGTAGCGAACGTACGGCCCGAAGCGGCCGATGTTAGCGGACACGGGCTCGCCTTCCGCCGTTGACCCAAGCTCGAGCGGCAGCTTGAACAGATCGAGCGCGACGTCGAGCGTGATCGTGTCCATCTTTTGGCCCGGCCGCAGGCCCGCGAACTTCGGCTTGTCCTCGTCTTCCTTCGTGCCGATTTGCACGAACGCGCCGTAGCGGCCCATCCGCACGCTCATGGGCCGGCCGCTCGCGGGATCGTAGCCCAAGGATTCGCGCCTGCGACGCCTGCTCGCGCGTCACGTTGTTCTCGGTGTGCTCGACGAGCTTGCTGAACGGCTTCCAGAACTCCTCGAGCAGCGGCACCCACTCGCGCTCGCCGCGCGACACCGCGTCGAGGTCGTCCTCCATGCGCGCCGTGAACTCGTAGTCGACGTAGTGCGGGAAGAACTGCGTCAGAAATCGGTTCACGACGCGGCCGACGTCGGTCGGGATGAACCTGCGGTTCTCCATCTCGACGTACTCGCGGTTGCGCAGCGTCGAGATGATCGACGCGTACGTCGACGGCCGGCCGATGCCGAACTCCTCGAGCGCCTTGACGAGCGTCGCTTCCGAGTAGCGCGGCGGCGGCTCGGTAAAGTGCTGCGCGCTCTGCACGTCCTTCAGCGACAGCCGGTCGCCTTCGACCACGGCCGGCAGGATGTGGTCCTGCTCGTCGACGACCGCGTCGTCGAGCCCTTCGTGTAGACCGCGATGAAGCCCGGGCTCACGAGCACCGAGCCCGTCGCGCGGAACGCGATCTCGCCGGCCGTCGACTCGCCCGCGGCGAGATCGAGCGCAACCGTGTCGTAAACCGCTGGGTTCATCTGCGACGCGACCGTGCGCTTCCAGATCAGCTCGTAGAGCCTGAACTGGTTCGGATCGAGATAGCGGCGCACGTCTTCCGGGCGCGCGCGATGCGCTCGTCGGCCGGATCGCCTCGTGCGCCTCCTGCGCGTTCTTCGCCTTGGTCGTGTAGCGGCGCGGCTCGTCGGGCAAGTTGTCGTTGCCGTAGCGGTCCGCGATCACGGACGCGCAGCTCGCGCAGCGCCTCTTCGGCGAGCGTTACCGAGTCCGTGCGCATGTAGCTGATGAGACCGACGGTGCCTTCGCCGATGTCGATACCTTCATAGAGGCGCTGCGCGACCGTCATCGTGCGCTGCGCGCTGAAGCCGAGCTTGCGCGACGCCTCCTGCTGCAGCGTCGAGGTCGTGAACGGCGCGGCTGGATTGCGGCGGCGCTGCTTCTTGTCGACCTTCGCGACGGTGAGCGTGCCGCGCGCCGTGTCGCGGATGCGCTGCTCGGCCGCGCGCACCTGCGGCTCGTTCGTGAACGTGAACTGCTCGACCTTCTCGCCGCCGAACACCGAGAGCCGCGCCGGGAACTGCGTCGAGGCCGGCGCTCCGGTGCGCTCTGCTCGGCGAGCGCCTCGATCGTCCAGTACTCCTGGGCCTTGAACGCGGTGATCTCGTCCTCGCGCTCGACGATCAGCCGCAGCGCGGGGCTCTGCACGCGGCCGGCCGACAGGCCGCGGCGCACCTTCTTCCAGAGCAGCGGCGAGAGATTGAAGCCGACGAGGTAGTCGAGCGCGCGGCGCGCCTGCTGCGCGTTCACGAGCTCCTCCGAGAGCTTGCGCGGTTGCCGATCGCCTCTTGGATCGCGCGCTTCGTGACCTCGTGGAACACGACGCGGTGGACCGCCTTCGAGTCGAGCACGTTGCGCTCTTTGAGCACCTCGTAGACGTGCCACGAGATCGCTTCGCCTTCGCGGTCGGGGTCGGTCGCGAGATAGACCGCATCGGTCAAGGTGCTCGCGTTCCTCACGTCTGACTCGCTCGCACAGCTCGGCATCACCGATCGCGTGTCCGTGTACATGCCGCAGTCGTATGGGTTCGCCGGGCATATTCTCGTCGTGCCCGCGAGCCGGGTCCAGCGAATCGAAGCCGATGCGGCGCACGTGATGGCGTTCATCATTTCCGGCGGCGTCACCGAAGTGGAGTCGCGGGACACGCCCACGTGAGCCGGCCGCGGCGGCGCGACGCGCCCGCGCCCGACAACGACCCTCCTTCGAGATCCGTCCGTCACCGATGCAGGGGCTCGGCGCGTTCGCCACGCGCGCGATTCCCGCCGGCACGCGGCTCATCGAGTACGCGGGCGAACGGCTGACGCCCGAGCAGGCCGACGCGCGGTATCCGGATGAGTCGGGCGAACGCCACCACACCTTTCTGTTCGCGATTGACGACGACGTGGTCGTGGACGCCGCGGTCAACGGCAACGACGCGCGATTCATCAATCACTCGTGCGATCCGAACTGCGAGCCGTGATCGACGACGGCCGCATCTGGATCGAGACGATTCGCGACATCGCGCCCGGCGAGGAACTGGCGTACGACTACGCGAACGTGCTGGCCGAGCGCCACACGCCGGCGGCGAAACGCCGATACCCCTGCCACTGCGGCGCCCCGACGTGCCGCGGGACGATACTGGCGAAGAAGTCTGGCTCGAGCCGTGGGCGAGGTCGTGATTTTGCGACGTTGACAGCGAGCTCAATCTGAAACGCCGAGGCTCGACGGATCCCGATCGCCTGATCACTCTACGCTCGACGCTCGCCGCGTCCCGCGACCCGATCCCTATTTCGGCGGACGCCGCGCGTCGGCCAGACGTTGTTGTCGCGATCGATGTCGACGAGCCGCTTGTCCGGATCGAGCTCGATCTTCGCGAGCTTCTTCCCGCGAACCGTATCGCGCACGTAGAACGTCGTGTTCGTGCTCCACACCTCCGCCGGATAGTCGTAGTTCTGCTTCGAGCCGTCGGTGAACGTGAAGCGCGCGTGGATCGGCAGCACGCCGCGCGCGCGGTTGCGCGAACCGCACCGCGACGACGTCGTGTCGCCGCCTGCTCTGTGACGACCGTGTCGATCGCCTGAGTCGAAGTGCGGATTCTCGAGGAACCACTCGCGCCAGAACCAGTCGAGCCGCCTGCCGCCGACGTCTTCCATCGTGCGGAAGAAGTCTGCCGGCGTCGGATGCTTGAACGCCCAGCGGCGCGTGTACTCGCGGAACGCGTCGTCGAACGCCGCGGGTCCGAGGATCTCGTCGCGCAGCTAGGCCAGGCCGACGGCCGTCTTCACGTACGCGTTCTCGCCGAGCAGCTGCGGGTTGATGCGGTCCGGGCTGACCTCGAGCGGCTCGTCGACGTCGTGCTGCATGTACTGCTCGACGATGCTCGCGGTCGTTGCGCACGCGCGCTGCGTAGTCGCCCTTCTCCGGATAGCGGCGCGCCTCCGAGAAGTAGTTGATGAACGTGTTGAAGCCTTCGTCCTGCCACATGTGCATGCGCTCGTTCGAGCCGACGATCATCGGAAACCACATGTGGCCGATCTCGTGCGTGACGACGTTGTACAGCTCGTACTTGTCGGCGCTCTTGTCTTCCATGGCGAGCATCGGGTATTCCATGCCGCTGATCGGGCCTTCGACGGCGGTGATCTGCGGGTACGGATACTGGAACCAGCGCTCCGAGTACTCCATGATCGACATGCGCGACATGTCCGCCGCGTCCTTCCACGGTATCGATGGCGCTCGGGCGGTAGTAGCGCGTAGCGCCATGTGCCCCTGCCAGCTCGACGCGTCCCACAGATATTCGGGCGCGCGCGGCCCACACGGCGTCGCGCACGTTCTTGCGCCTGGAACTTCCAGGTCAGCGTGCCGGTCCTTCTCGGGACGCGCGGCGCCGCTCGTCGAGCTCGCCTGCGGTGACGATGTGGATCGGCGTGTCCGACTTCGCCGCCTGCGCGAGGCGCGCGATCTGCGTCGGCGTGAGCACCTCGCGCGGATTCTGCAGCGTCGCCGGTGGCCGCGACGATGTAGCCGGCCGGCACGGTGACTCGAGAGTTGATAGTCGCCGTACTCGAGATAGAACTCGCCCTGGCCGAGATACGGCTCGGTGTTCCAGCCGCGCACGTCGTCGTAGACGCAGACGCGCGGATACCACTGCGCGAGCTCGTAGAGCGCGCCGTCGCGCCCCATGCGGTCGGCGCCGTGCTCGGGAATGTTGAAGTGCCACGCGACGTCGAACGTCGCCGTCTGCCCCGGCGCGAGCGGCGTCGGCGAGATCGACCTTCATCACCGTGCCTTCGACGCGCGTCTTCAGCGGCGGTCTTCTTGCCGCCGCGACGACCTGATTGAAGCGGTCGATGACGTCGCCGCCCTCGAAGTTGCGCGCGCCGAAGCGCGAGTCGGCCGGGAAGACGAACGAGTTGAGCGAGCCGTCCTTGAACGCGTTCTGCTCGACCTGGAACCAGATGAAGCGGAGCGTGTCGGGCGAGTTGTTGGTGTAGCGAAGCGTCAGCTCGCCGCTGAGCGACTTGGCCGCGGTGTCGAGCGTGCCTGGAGATCGTAGTCGGCGCGCTGCTGCCAGTACTTGGGCCCGGGCATGCCCGAGCCGCTGCGATACATGTTGCCGGGCGGCAGGTTGAGCGGCGCGAACAGCGACGTGTCGCCGACGCCGGTCGTGTCGAAACCGGTCGACGACTTGCTGGCGCCGGCGGACGGCCACCGCCCTGCGCGGCGGCGACTGAGGCTATCGAGGCGGAGGGCGCCGCGAGACCTGCCGCGGCGACGAAGAAACGGCGAGCGATGAGCATGGGGCGATCTGGATTTGAAGAAGACTCGCGCCGCCCGATGTGAGCGACCAGCGCGCCCTTCGAAATCAAGCGGCCTCAGACGACCGAGCAAGAACGACGCCGTAAGGAAAGGGTTCAGCCCTGGTGGCACGGACTGTGTCTTCGGCTTCGCACCCTCAGCCGAAGGGCGATACTTTCCGAGCCGATGCGTCTCCGGGTAGCCCTCAACGTCTTGCGAGTCGGTGCGATCGCCATCGTCCTCGCGGCCACGACATACAAGCCGTTCGATCTCGACCGCTACTTCGTGCCGAAGGAGCTGGTCCTGCACGCGTGCGCGGCCGTCGCGGCGCTGCTCTGCCTTGCGGGATGCAAACGCCTCACGCTGAGCGCGGTGGACGTCTGCATCGCCGGCTTCCTCGCGGCGAGCGTCGTGTCGGCGTCTTCGCGGCGAACGGGTGGGTCGGCGGAACGCGCGCTGGCGATCTCGGTGCTCGGGCGCGGCGCTCTTTTGGGCGCGTCGGCGCTGCGACGTGAGGGACTCGTGCGACCGCTGCTCGTCGCGCTCGCCGTTCGGCGTGGTCGTCGCCGCCGCCACGTCGCTCGCGCAGGCGTACGGCGTGCAACCGAGTTCTTCAGCCTCAATCGCGCGCCGGGCGGCACGTTCGGCAACCGCAACTTCGTCGCGCATCTGTGCGCGATCGGCACGCCGGTGGTGATGCTCGTCGCGCTGACCGCGCGCCGCGGCTTCGGGACGGTGTTCGGCGGCGTGGCGATGGCGATCGTCGCCGCGGCCCTGGTGCTGTCGCGCAGCCGCGCGGCGTGGCTCGCGGTGCTCGTCCTCGCGGTGCCGGTCACGGTCCTCGCGCTGGCGACGTGGAGCCGGTGGTGCGAGCCGCGCACCGAGCGGCGCGCTGATGGTGCTCGGCGCGGCGGCGGTCGTCGGCGCGATCGCGGCCGTCGTCGCTCCCCAACCATCTCGAGTGGAAGAGCGACTCGCCCGTTCCTCGACTCGGCGACGGGATTAGTGAACTATAAAGAGGGAAGCGGACACGGCCGCCTCGTGCAGTACGGCAACTCGCTGCGCATGACCGCGGCGCATCCGCTGCTCGGCGTCGGGCCGGGGAACTGGCCGGTGGCCTATCCCAAGTACGCCACGCGCAACGATCCGTCGATGTCGCAGGAGGAAGGGGTCACGTCGAATCCGTGGCCGAGCAGCGACTGGGTCGCGTATCTGTCGGAGCGGGGCGTCGATCGGCTTCGCGCTGCTGCTGCTCGCGATGTTCGGGCTCGCTCGTGGCGCGCGCTCCGCGACCGTCGCGCGCCGACACCGGTCGCGACGCCGAGCGCACGCTCACCGCGATCGCGCTCGTGGGGACGCTCGTGGCGACGGCGGTCGTCGGCGCGTTCGACGCCGTGTTGCTCGTCGCCGCTGCCGACGTTCTTCGTCTGGACGCTGGCCGGGGCGCTCGCGCCGCCGGCGGATGGCGGTCGCGTCGTCGAACCCGGCGTGCGTCGCCTCGGTCCGGTGCTCGTGCGACCGTCGGCGTCGTGACGTCGGCGCGGAGCGCGCTCGCAGCTCGCCGCGATGGCCGTCGTCAGCGAGAGCACACGCCTCGCGTCTCGGTCGCGCGGCGCGCTCGATCCGGGCAGCTATCGCATCCGGCGTGCGGCTTGCGAGGCGTATCTCGCGCGCGGCGATTGCACGCACGCGCGTCCGCACGCGCGGCGCGCGCGCTCTTTCCGAACGCCGCCGACCGGGCGACAGCTCGCGGCCTGTGGCGGACGCTCGTGAGCGCCGATCGCGTCGCGAACATCGTGGAACGCGGTGCGCGCCGCCGGCGGAGGGGGGCCGTGTGGCTGTGTGCGCTCATCGCGGCGGCGCTCGCGGTCGGGACGCTCGGCGACCGCGCCGTGGTGGACGGCTTGCCCTGGTGGTCGCCGTTCAGCCTGAGCGGCCTTCGGATTCCTGCAGGCGCTCGAGCGAACGTGAGTGGTGCTCGCCGCGCTCGGGCAAGCGCGAGGTGAGAGGACGGAACACACGCCGTCGGAGCGAGGATCGTGCGCGCGCACGGCGCAGGCGAGGCGAGTCGTCGTCTCGCTCAGGCGCTCCGCGATCGTGCTGACCGTAGCTGGTGTGGTCGCATAGAGTGGAGCGTGAGTGCGACGTCAGCGACGCGCGGCGATCTGGCGGCGCCCCGCGTCCCGCAGGCGGCGGCGGGACGGCAGGCGCGCCCGGCTTTCCACGCTCGGGGGTCGAGGTAGTGGCCGGCGGCGGCTCGTTGTAGCCGCGATGACACGTCGCGCAGTCGACCTGCGGCGTGTCCTGCGGATAGAGCTTCGGCAGCTGATTGATGTTGATGTCGTTCACCATCTGCTGCATGAAGCGCGCGCGCTTCTTGTCGTTCGACGTATCGCTCGCGAAGTTGCCCTGCGGCGCGAAGCGATGACAGTTCGTGCAATTCCAGCTCATCGCCGTCGCCGTAGTCCTTGTCCATCTTGTGCACGAGCTGCGCGGCGGTGATGCCCTTGAGCACTTGCACGTTCTTGAATACCTGCTCGGCGGGCTCGTTCTCGTGGCCGGCGATGCTGCTGCATCACCTGCGCGACGTAGACGGCGCGGAGCTTGGCGAGACTGTCGCGCGACGGCGGAGCGCGGCGCGGCGGCACGACGGCGGGCTCGTTGTCGCCCGCCGCGGCGGCTGCCCGGAATGGGCGTCGGCGTCGACGCGGGACGCGTGCACGAGAGTGGAGTGAGAATGCTGCAACGACCGCGACGAGACGCCGAACCACCGTTCGTATCCGTCCGACTCTGGTTTTTCCGAGCTCGAGCGTCGAGAGAGGGAAATCTATCGTCCACTACGGCTTGGCCGGCCTGACGCTGGCGCCCATTTCGCGATGCGGCCCCGCGGGCCGGCGGCCCACCCCGCGTCGCGCGACGCGAACGCGACGCTGTTGTAGCAACGGTGTCGATCATCGACCAGCTCTCGCCGCCGTCGAGCGAGCGCGCCGTGCCGCGCGAGCCCACGGCGACGAGCGTGCGACCGCTCGTGCCGGGCACATACGCGACGCCCGACATGATACGCGACAGGCGCGGCCCGCCGGCGACGCGCCAGGTGACGCCGCCGTCGGCCGTGAGCGCGATGTTCGAGACCGGCTCGTGCGGTTTGGTGTAGTCGCCGCCGACGACGACGCCGTGCTTCGCGTCGGCGAACGCGACAGAGAATGCCCCCGACGACGCATTGCCGGCGTGGATCGGCGTGTCGGCGACGGTCCACGTGCGACCGCGATCGGTGGTGCGGAAGACGCGCGCGCGCGCGCCGCCGCCGGTCGCGATCCATGCATTCGTCGATCCCTGAACGATGAGGCAGGTGCCGCTCGCGGCGAACGACCCTTCGCCCGCCAGTACGGGCGGCGCAGCGTCGGTCGGGATTCGCGTCCACGTCGCGCCGCCGTCGTCGGTGCGGAGGAGATAGAGCTTCCCGCCGACCGGATCGCTGAGCGCGATGCCGTGGGTGTCGTCCCAGAACGAGATGGCGTCGAGAAAGGCGCCGGAGTCGCGCGTCGCGAACTGGCGCGTCCAGTGCGAGCCGTCGTCGGTGTGAAAGATCTGCGCGTCTCCCGCCTCCGCCGCGCCGGCGCTCGCCGTCCAGGCGCGCACCGGCCCGCGCGCGGCGATCGAGCGGAGGTCGAGCCGCTCAGGCGCCGGCCACGGTGTCGACCGTCCACGTACG
>CAVOVT010000018.1:0-179443 GCA_963699925.1 uncultured Gammaproteobacteria bacterium
CTGCTGCGAGCCCCAGATCGAGGTCGCCGCGAGGTCCTCGTTCAGCCCTGGCTGGAAGCGAATCTCGGCTGCGTCGAGAAACTTCTGCGCGCGCCAGAGCTCGCGATCGAGCCCACCGAGCGGCGAGCCGCGATATCCGGAGACAAAGCCGGCCGTGTGGAGGCCGGCGGTGCGGTCGCGGAAGCTCTGCGCGAGCAGCAGCCGCACCAGCGCTTGCAGACCGGTGATGAACAAGGTGCCGGGCTCGAACCGGTACCAGTCATCCAACCGTGCAATTTGGCGCAACTGCATACGATGCTAGACGCTCTCCCCGCCTCGACCACGCGAGGCGGCATTATGGTCCATCGCGGTGCCACTTTCTGTCGTGTGCGCGCTTCGCATGCCCTCCTCGACACGCCGGAAGACCGTCCCTGGGGCTCGTGTGCGCACATCCCTGTGCGCACACGGTCTCGGGAGGAACATGCGACGCCGCATCGACAGAAAGTGGACACTTGTTGATGCGTCGCGTGGCGCGTCATCAGCGCGTTCGACAATAATTCGGCGTCGACGTTGCCGCCCGAGAGGATCACGCCAACGCAGCGCCGCCCGCGCGGCGGGTCGCGAAGCAGCGCGGCGAGCGCCGCAGCGCCCGACGGCTCGACTACGAGCTTCAGATGCTCGGCCGCGAGCGCCATCGCCTCGAGCACCGTTTCGTCGTCGACCGCAACGGCGCCCGCGAGCTCGCGCCTGTTGATCGCGAACGTGATCGCGCCGGGCGCCGGCGCGCGGAGGCCGTCGCAAATCGTCGGCGGCATGCGCCACGCAGCACGCGCCGCTCGCCGGCCGCGAGCGAGTCCGCGAGCCTCGTGTAGCCGACGGGCTCGACGGCGTAGACGGCGCAGTCGGGGAACATCGGACTTGATCGCGAGCGCCGAGCCCGCAACGAGACCGCCGCCGCTGCACGGCACGTAGAGCGCGTCGAGCGCGGCGTGCCGCGCCGCGAGCGCGCGGCCGAGCTCGAGCGCGGCCGTGCCCTGCCCCGCGATCACGTGCGGGTGATCGAACGGCGGCACGAGCGCCGCGCCGCGCTCCGCCGCGAGCCGCGCGGCGATCGCCTCGCGGTCGTCGCGCTCGCGGTCGTAGAGCACGACCTCGGCGCCGTAGCGCGCGCGTGCCGTCGAGCTTGGTCCTCGGCGCGTCGCGCGGCATCACGATCGTCGCGCGGCATCCCGAGCCAATGCGCCGCGAGCGCGACGGCCTGCGCGTGATTGCCCGACGAGAACGCGACGACGCCGGCGCTGCGCTCCGCGTGACTCAGTTGAAGCACCGGTTCAGCGCGCCGCGGATCTTGAAGCTGCCGCCGCGCTGCAAGCACTCGGCCTTGAACAGCACGCGCGCGCCGATCCGGCGGTTCAGCGCATCCGACTCGAGCACCGGGGTTTCGACGATCCAATCGCGGAGCCGCAGGTGCGCGTCGGCGACGTCGGCGGCGGTCGGCAGCACGTTCTGCATCGGTCTGCGAAGCCTCGTCCGCTAGTCTAGCTCAGGTAAACTCGCGCACGCCGCGAGGGAGCCGAGCCGGTCGAGCGATGAATCCCGCACCGTTAGTCGACCTCGATCGAGTCGACGTCGACCTCGCCGGCGCGCCCGTTCTGCGCGGCGTGACGCTGGCGGCTCGAGCGCGGCGAGCGCTGGGGCGTCGTCGGCGCGAACGGCAGCGGCAAGACGACGTTCCTCGGTCTCATCGCGGGCACGGTCTGGCCCGCGCCCGGGCGCGGCGAGCGGCGCTACGACTTCGGCCGCGGCGCCGACGCACGACGCGGTCGCGGCGCGCCGCGAGATCGTCGTCGTGAGCCACGAGCTCCAGGACCGCTACGCGCGCTGGGGCTGGAACTTCTCCGCGCTCGACGTCGTGCTGTCGGGCGTCTATCGCACGGACGTGCCGCGCCGCCGTCCCGAGGCGCCGCGAGCGCAAGCTCGCGCTCGCGACGATGCGCGAGCTCGGCGTCGCGCATCTCGCGCAGCGGCGCTTCCTCGAGCTCTCGCGCGGCGAGCAGCGCCGCGTGCTGATCGCGCGCGGCGTCGCGTTCGCGCCGAGCGGTGCTGCTGCTCGACGAGCCCGCGAGCGGCCTCGACCGCGCGCGCGCGGATCGAGCTCGCCGCGTTGCTCGAGCGCGTGCCGGCGCGCGTCGCGCTCGTCTGCGCGGCGCACGTCGAGGACGACCTGCCCGCCGCGATCGACCGGATCGTGCGGCTCGACCGCGGCCGGATCGTCGCGGCGGCGCGCGACGCGCGGCGCGCGCGCCGACGATGCGACGCCGGCGTCGGCGCGACGGCGACGCGCGCCGGCGACCTCGCCCGCCCGCAGCGCGCCGGGCACAGCGGCGCCGGATCCCGGCCCGGCGAGCGCGCCGCTGCCGCTCGTCGAGGTCGACGCGCGAACGTCTGGCTCGGCGCGCGGCACGTGCTCCGCGACGTCGACTGGCGGATCGACCCGGGGCAGCACTGGCTCGTGAGCGGAGCGAACGGCTCGGGCAAGAGCACGCTGCTCCGGCTCCTGCACGGCCAGCTGCGCCCGGCCATCGGCGGCGCGATCCGTTGGCCCGCGCTCGGCGACCCGCGCAACGTCTGGACGCTGCGCCGCCGGGTCGCCTGGGTGTCGCCCGAGCTGCAGGCGGCCTATCGCTATCCGACGCACGTGCGCGCGTGCGTCGCGTCGGGCTTCGACTCGAGCGTCGGCCTGACGCGCGCGCCGACCGACGCGCGAGAGCGCGCGCGTCGACGAGCTGCTCGCGGAGTTCGCGCTCGACGCGCTCGCGGACGCGGCCGCTCGCGTCGCTGTCCTACGGCCAGGCGCGCCGCGCGCTGATCGCGCGCGCGCTCGTCAATCGGCCGCGGCTCCTGCTGCTCGACGAGCCGTGGGAGGGGCTCGACGACGCGATCGGCGCGCGCTGAACCGCGCGCTCGCCGCGACGGTCGGCGCACGGCACGCAGCTCGTCTGCGCGTCGCATCTCGCGGCGCATCGCGAGCTATTCACGCACGAGATCGCGCTCGACGCCGGGCGGCGTCGCCGCGCCGGCCGCGATCGCGCGCAGCTAGGCGTGGTGGTGGACGCGCCGGACTTCGCGGAAGTTCCGCCAGTGCGCGACCGCGAGCAGCGATGCTCGCGGCCACGTTCACGGTGACTTCGAACGTCGGGATCCCAGGCGTCGTGGCCCCAGAGCGCGACGAGCGCGAGCACGGCGACCGCCACGGCCCCGCGCACGACGATCGCCGTCTTGCGGTGCACTCGATAGCCGAGGGAGAAGCCGATCGCGCTGGTCGGCACGACGAACCACAACATCAGCGCGTGAAAATGCCCGTCGCTGCCGAACGTGATCGCCGCCACCGGCAGCATCGCGACGACGAACGGCATCGCGAGGCAATGCACGATGCAGATCGTCGACAGAGAGATCGCGATACGGTCGAGATATCTCGATAGGGTCATCGTGGAATAGAGCGTCGGACGCGGTCACAGAACCCGGCCGGCGAGCATACCGCAGAATCGGCCGGCGCCGCTGCGCCGTATGGCGCCGGCGCGGGCGGAGCCGGTAACATCCGCCGAGGCTCGAGAGCGCGCATGCAGATCGAAGGCAAAACCGTATTGATCACCGGCGCCGGGCGCGGGCTCGGCGCCGCGATGGCCCGACGCTTCGCCGAGCTCGGCGCCGATCTCGCGCTCGTCGACCTCGACGCGGCGGGGCTGCGACGCCGTCGCGCAATCGTGCCGCGCGCTCGGCCGCCGCGCCGAGACTTACAGCGCGAGCGTCGCGGACGAGGCGCAGATCACCGCCGCGTTCGACCGCGTCGTGGCCGACTTCGGGCGGCTCGACTGCGTGATCGCGAACGCGGGCATCCTGCGCGACGGCTTGCTCGTGAAGGTCAAGGACGGCGCAGTCGTCGGCAAGCTGCCGCTCGCGCAGTGGCAGGCCGTGATCGACGTGAACCTCACGGGCGTGTTCCTCTGCGGGCGCGAGGCCGCCGAGCGAATGATCCGGCTCGGCAACCCGGGCTGCATCATCAACATCTCGAGCCTGTCGCGCGCCGGCAATTTCGGGCAGAGCAACTACTCCGCGGCGAAGGCCGGCGTGTCGCGCGCTCACGGTCGTCTGGGCGAAGGAGCTCGCGCGCTACCGCATCCGCGTGAACGCGATCGCGCCCGGCTTCATCAAGACCGAGATGGTCGCGAGCATGAAGCCCGAGATCCTCGAGAAGATGGCCGCCGGCATCCCCGTCCAGCGGCTCGGCGAGCCGAGCGAGATCGCGGCGACGGCCGCGTTCATCGTGCAGAACGACTACTGAACGGCCGCGTGCTCGAGATCGACGGCGGCCAGCGCCTCTAGCGCACGCCGCAGCCGCGCGCCACGCTCGCGCGAAAAGAAAAGGCCGGCAACCCGTGAAGGTTGCCGGCCGAAGATGCGCAAGGAAATCGGCTGGAGCGTGTACTAGGCCGTGTACGCGCGCTCGCCGTGCGCCGTGATGTCGAGGCCTTCGCGCTCTTCCTCCTCCGACACGCGCAGCCCGACGGTGAGCTTCACGATCTAGAAGGAGATGAACGCGACGACCGCGGTCCAGACGACCACGAGACCGACGGCTTTGGCCTGGATGATGAACTGCGCCATGATCGGCCGGGATAGCCGACGGTGCCCATCGACCCAGTCCGTCACGAGGCCCGGGTCCGCCGAGGCGTCGGGGCGTTGAAGATGCCGGTCATCAGCGCGCCGAAGATACCGCCGAGCGCGTGGACGCCGAACACATCGAGCGAGTCGTCCGCGCCGATCATCTTCTTGAGGCCCGTGCAGCCCCAGAAGCAGACGACGCCGACGAGCAGGCCGATGACGAACGCGCCCGGGATGCCGACGTTGCCGGCGGCCGGCGTGATCGCGACGAGGCCCGCGACGGCACCCGAGGCGGCGCCGAGCATCGAGGGCTTACCCTTGACCAGCCACTCGGCGAACATCCAGGAGAGCACCGCGCAGGCCGTGGCGAGGTAGGTGTTCATGAACGCGAGCGCGGCCGAGCCGTTGGCTTCGAGCGCCGAGCCGGCGTTGAACCCGAACCAGCCGAACCACAGCAGCGAGGCGCCGATCATCGTCATCGTCAGGCTGTGCGGACGGCATCGCCTCCTTGCCGTAGCCGATGCGCTTGCCGAGCACGATCGCGCCGACGAGGCCCGCGACACCGGAGTTGATGTGCACGACCGTGCCGCCCGCGAAGTCCAGCGCGCCCCACTGCCAGATCAAGCCGGCGTCGCGTTCGCCGTGTCGGCCACGCCGCGGCGTTGGTGTAGGCATCCGGGCCGTCCCAGAACCAGACCATGTGCGCGACCGGGAGGTAGCTGAACGTGAACCAGAGCACGATGAACAGCAGCACGGCCGAGAACTTGATGCGCTCGACGATCGAGCCCAGGATCAGGCAGCAGGTGATCGCCGCGAACGTCGCCTGGAAGGCGACGAACACCAGCTCGTACATCGGCGTGCCCTTGCTGAAGGTCGCCGCCGTGCGAGAACGCGCCCGTTCGCCGGATCGAACGTGCCGTTCAGGAACAGCCGGCTCGAAGCCGCCGAAGAACGGGTTGCCCGTCGGTGAACGCGAGCGAGTAGCCGTACACGCACCACAGCACCGTGATCAGCGAGAAGCCCACGAACACCTGCATCAGCACCGACAGCATGTTCTTGCTGCGGACCAGGCCGCCATAGAACAGGCCGAGCGCCGGAACCGACATCAGCAGCACCAGCGCCGTCGAGGTGAGCATCCACGCCGTGTCGCCCTTGTTCGGCGTCGGTGCTGCAGCGGCAGCGTCGTCGCCAAAAACGAGCGTCGGACAGCAGCGCTATGAGCTAGCGCGCCGACCACGGCCCAAGTGGTTCTACCAAACGTCTTCATCTTTGTTTTCCTCCTGCCCCTTTTACAGCGCCGCGTCGCCGGTCTCGCCGGTCCGAATGCGCACTGCGTGATCGAGATCGAACACGAACACCTTGCCGTCGCCGATCGAGCCCGTGCCCGCAGCGCTGATGATCGCCTCCACGGCTTGCTCCACCAGCGAATCGGGAACCGCGGCTTCGATCTTGGTCTTCGGCACGAAGTCGACCGAGTACTCCGCGCCCCGGTAGAGCTCGGTGTGCCCCTTCTGACGTCCGAATCCCTTGACCTCGGTGACCGTCATGCCCTGGACGCCCGCTTCGGCCAAAGCCTGGCGAACGTCTTCGAGCTTGAACGGCTTTATTACGGCCGAAATGAGCTTCATGGTTGCTTCCTCGTTGTAGTGACGTTGCTCGACCTCACTTCTTCTTCTCGAACGTCTTCTTGATGCCGAACACGATGTTGTAGGTGCCCGTGCCCTGCGTTATCGAACATGTCCGGCGCCCAAGTGGCCGCCACGGTCAGATCGATGCCCTGCTCTTCGAGCTTGTAGTCGTAGCCGATCTCCGCGTAGTACGCGTCGTGCGACGTGCCCTTGTAAGCGATGATGTGGTCCTTGTAGTCGCCGCTCCAGAAGCCGACCTTGTAGTAAGGGCCGTTCTTCGGCGCGATCATCACCGACGTGAAGATGTAGTCCTGATTTCCGCCTTTGACGGGGTCGCCCGAGAAGAATTTGTCGCCGTCGTACTGGCCGGCCGCGACATCGAGCGAGAAGATTCCGACGTACAAGCCGAGGTTGACCTCGTCGTAGTTGCCGTCGAAGTCGTCGAAGTAGCGATAGCCCGTGTAGCCGATCTTGAACTTGACGGTGTCGCCGCCGCCCATCCAGCCGCCGTAGATGTCGGTCTCGGCACCTTGGTTGACGTCGGCCCACCACGTGCCTACGTAGAGACCGTGTTCTCCGGACCAATCGGCGCCCGCATACGCCGACGAGGGCGCCTGGAAGATGCCGCGGAAGATGTAGTCCGTGACGAAGCCGATGTTGCCGGTCGTATCCGCGAACGACGTCGCAGGGTACCGCCGCCGTACCGAGTGCGAGAGCCGAGAGCGAGAGCAGAACTGTCTTTTTCATGGCGCGTTTTCTCCTTGCGCAAAGCCGTTATTGGACGGCACGCCTAGTGCACCAACCGTGCCACAAGTAAGAAACTAGTAAATTCAATGGCTTACGCCGATATGTGGCGTAAGCCAGACCGCGGGCTGAATCGTGATGGTGCGTACCGTGCACCAAAATTGGGCGCTCGGTGGGGGAGCGAGCGCGCGGTAGGACTGGCGCGCGATCAGCGCGCGGAGCTCGCTAGCGCTTGTTGTAGGGATTGAACCCGCCGCCTTTGTCGCGGCCGCCTTCGTCGGCCTCGATGCTCAGCGAGCGGCTGCGCCGGGGCTTGGCGGCTCTCGTCGGGTCGGACGTATTGCCGGGCTTGGAAAGTTTCTTCGAGCCGAGGACCGGCACCTTTCCGTCGGCTCGAGCGCGAGATCCTTGTTCTCGAGCCGCTTCAACAGGATCGACGTGCTGTCGAGCACGTCGCGCGCCCAGCGCCAGACGCTATTGCCGCGGCTGTCGAACTCGACTCGGCCCGCGGGCTCTTGGCTCGCCGGCTGCTCCGGCGTCGCGGTCTCGATGTCCTTGGTTTGCGCCATGTTCTGTCAAAGCACGAGCTGGCGTCCAGAGGACACCAGACTATCGGAACCCGCAAGCAAGCGCCGTTAGCGCGGTCACAAATCGTGGCCTTCGACCACGGCGAGCGCCGCCGCGTGCAGCTCGGCCGTCGCCGCCGCGACGACGTAGCCGCCGGACGAGAGGACGTCGGCCCTTCCAGTCCGTGACGACGCAGCCCGCGGCCTCGAGGATCGGGATCAACGGCACGATGTCGTACGGACTTGAGCTGACCTTCGACGACGAGGTCGATGAATCCCGCCGCGAGCATCGCGTAGTTGTAGCAGTCGCCGCCGAAGCGGTGCAGAAGGCAACGCTCGCGCGAGCGCCGCGAACGCCGCCGCGGACGCGCCGGAAAACATCGCAGGGTGCGTCGCCGCGAGCACTGCGCCCGCGAGCGTCGTGCACGCCCGGGACTTGAGCCGGTCGCGCCCGTCGCTCTTGATGAGCCAACTGCCGCTCGGTCCGCCGAAAAAGATCTCCTCGAGCACGGGCTGCGCGAGCAAGGCCGAATAGCGGCAGCCCGCGGTGAGTGAGGCCGACGAGCGTGCCCCAGAGCGGCGAGCCGGTCATGAACGCGCGCGTGCCATCGATCGGATCGATGAACCACGTGTAGTCGGAGCGCGCGGGCCGCTCGCCTTCTTCTTCCGCGACGATGCCGTGCTCCGGATAGTGCTCGACGATGTTCGCGCGCAGCACGCGCTCGATCGCGCGATCGGCGCTCGTCACGGGATCGAAAGCCGTGCCGCCTTTGTTCTCGATCGTGAACAGCACGTCGAAAGTGCGCTTGCGCGATTCCTCCGGCGGTGCGCGCGAGATCGAGCGCGAAGTCTTCGAGCTCGAGGATCGGGATCTTCTTCACGCGGCCATTATCGAGGCTCGCCGCTCGAGTTGCCTAGCCCACGCCGAGGCGCCGTGATGCGAGCGCGTACGGATGGCTGCGCACGCTAGGCGCCGCTACGCCGGGAAGAAGTCGATCGGCTTCGTCGTCGTGATTCGCTCGACGTCGCGCTTGCTCGAAATGGAACAGCAGCACGCGCTGGACGAGCTTCTGCTCGAGCTCCTTGTCGCCGAGCTCCGACGACACGACCTCGCACGACGGACACGCGGCCGTCCGGCTCGATCGTCAGCTTCAGCACGAGCTTGCCCTGCAGCGCCGGGTTTTGGCGCAGCGCTCGATTGTAGAGCGCGTAGATCGAGCCCTTGTTCACATCGAAGACGCGCTCGATCTCCTCGCGGCTGCGCGGCGGCCTTGTTGCTCTCGCCCGCTGCGCTGCGCCGCGCCGCCGGCGACCTCGAGACCCTCGACGGGGCTCTCGACCTTCGTCGTGGCGCGATCGCCGATGCCGCCGCCGCCCGTGTTGCGGCTCAGCGCGGCCGTGTTGATGCCGCCGCTGCTCGTCCCGACGCGCGACGTGATCAGACGAGCGCTCGGCGAGCGGCGTGGCGCCCTCGACCTTGCCGGAGACCTGGGTCTTGTCGAGCCGCTCGATCGTCTTGTCGTCGCGCAACGCGGCGAGCTGCTGCGCGAACGGCAATAGGCCGGCGACCTTCGCGCGCTCGCGCGCCTGCTCGGTCTTGTCGACCTGCTTCTCCGGCTGCGGCTCGGGTTTCGGCTTCGGCTTCGGCGGCTCCTCTTTGACCTGCTTCTGCTCGACCGGCTCGGGCTTCTGCTCGGGCGCCTTCTCGACGACCGGCGGAGGCGGCGGCGGTGCCTTGCGCTCGAGCACGAGCTTCGCGAGGCGCTTCGGGACCTCGGGCACCTGGCGTCTTGTCGCTCTGCGGCACGGGTAGCAGCGCGATCACGAGCGCGAGCGCGAGCATCGCGCCGAGCGCGACTTGCGCGGTCTTGCGGAACTCGCGGTCCTGCCGGCCGCTCGTCGACCACGGGAGCTCGTAGATTCGGTAGAGGACGGCGGCGGCTGCGTTGGCCATGACCAATCCTTCAGTTGCGCGCGACGCGCAACGTCGCGAGGTCGGACGCCTTTTGCAGGACCGCGAGCGAAAGCTGACCGTAGTTGGCCGCCGTCGACGTGGCCATTACTTTCTTCAGCAGCTTATACGGCAGCTCTTTGTCGGCCATGATCGTGACCTCGCGGTTCGCGATCTTCTCTTCTTCCGACAGCCCCGCCTGGCGCAACATGCCGTTCGCTTCGAATTCGAGCGCGGACTGCAGCGCTGGAATCGTCGCGCCGTCGCTCGCAACGACTTCGTCGATCTTTCCGACCGACTTGCCGTTGAGCAGGATGTCGTGCTCCGTGATGATCACGACCACGGCCTCGTGGAACTTCGCCTCGGAGGTCGACTCGGGCAGCTGCACCTCCTTTTGGCTCGGCAGCACCTCGACGACCTCGGTCGAATAGACGAGCAGGAAGAAGACGAGAACGGTCAGCATGTCGATCATCGACACGAGGTTGATACCCGCTTCGCCCTTGTGCCGCTTGTGATGCCGCTGCATCCGGGCGGCGCGGCCCATGTACCTCATCGTCGCCCCCCTAGTTCAGCGCCGGCGCGTCGCCGATCGAGATGTCGGGGAAGAGATCCATGCGCTGCACGCGGCCCGCCGCCGCGTCGACTTGCTCCGCGACGCGCACCTTGTCCATGACGGACACGAGCACGTCGTACGGAATGTCGGGCTCGAGCAGCAACGTCGCGTCCATCTTCTCGGGGAATTGCTTCTTGAGCTTCGTGAGATAGTCGGTGAGCTGACCGAAGTCGTAGCCTTGAGCCGTCTTGTCGATCCGGCTCAGCAGGCCGACGGTCCTATCGCCGACCTCGATTCCCGAGCTGCGCACCGTGATCTCGAGCTGGAAGCTCGGCGGCTCCTCGGTCGCCTGCGACTGGGCGGCGGGCAGGTTGAGCTCGAGCAGCGCGAGCCTCACGAAGCCGCCGTGCACGAGCAGGAAGAACACGAGGATCGTCATCATGTCGATCATCGACGTGAGGTTGATCTCGGCCGTCTCGTGCCGCTTGTGATGGCGGCCCATCCGCGCGCTGCGTCCGATCACCTGCATTGAGCGGTCCCCTCTCGCCGAGCGAAGCCTTGGAGCGTCGAGGTCGCGTTACGCGCGGCGCGGAACCGGCGCGTGCGGCATCGGCGCGTCGCCGCCGCCACGCGGGGCCGGCGCGGCGTCGCCCGCGGCGCGCTCGGTGATCGAGTTCAGGAACTTCACCGAGGCCATCTCGAGGCTGTCGATGATCTCGGTGGTCTTCGTCTGCAGCAGCGAGTGGATCAGCACGAGCGGGATCGCGACCATCAAGCCGAACGCCGTGCAGTTCATGCCGATCGAGATGCTCGCGGAGAGCAGCTCGGCCTTGTCGGCGGGGTCGGCGTTCGAGACGGCGGTGAACGCATGGATCAGGCCGATGATCGTGCCGAGCAGGCCCGCGAGCGTCGACATGTTCGCGAACGTCGCAAGGTAGTGAGTGCGCTTCTCGAGCCGCGGCAGGATTTCCATCAGGCTCTCTTCCATCGCCTGCTCGATGTCCTCGCGGCGGCGCGCCGAGCGCACGCGGTTGAGCCCGTACGTCATGATCTGGCCGATGGCCGCGTCGGACTTTTGCGTGACCTGCATCGCGCCCTTGGAGGTTGCCGGACTTCAAGTAAGGCGTCACCGAATTCCAGAGCGCCTTGTTCTTCGCCATCGTCATGGTGAGGAACACCCAGCGCTCGACGGCGATCGCGGTGCCCAGAGCGAGTATCAAAACGATCGGGTACATGAACGCCCCGCCGTTTTGAAAGAAGGTGACTACGCTGGAATAGATCGCCATTTCAACTCACTCCTTTCCCTTTTGACCCTTGCCGTACAGCGCGTCGTAGTAGCTCAAATGCCGCTGAAAGACCTCGGGATCGACCGGCTCGAGCACCTCGTCGAGCAAGGTGTTCACGGGGCGGCCGACCAGGTCGCCCAGGTCCGATTTCTTCCAAGGCACGATATAGAGCACCTTAGGCAATTCCTGATTTCCCGTTATTGACGTGGTTCCCAGATCGAGCGTATCCATTGCGCGCGAATTCGGCGCCGGGGCGTTGGGCCGCGCGCTCGCGGCACTCGTCGCCGCGTCGGGCGGCTTCGATACACCCTGCTGACCCGATCCGGAGCTCTTCTGCGCGGCGGCCCCGGGCGCGGCCGAGCGGACGGGCGCGGCCGGAGGGAATGCCGTCGGAGCCGGCGCGGCGGCCGCGGGCGGCGGCGCGTCGATCAGCGCGACGCTGACGTCCACGGCCGGCTCGACGTCGGCTGGGCTCGCGAGCGGCGCGCGCTTCGGCGCCGCGGGCGGAGTTCGCTTGGCCGCGCGCGCCCTGCGCGTGCAACAGCGCCGCGAGCGCCAGCGCGCCGAGCGCGAAAGTGGTGATCGACTTCATCCCCCGTTCTCCTTCGCAACCTGCGGCGTGCCGCTGCCGAACCGGCGGCGAAGATCGATGAGCCAGCCCGCGACTTTCTTATCGGGCTCCGCGAGCGAGCTCTGATAGGCCTCGTACTGCTGCGATCGCCTCGGCGCCACGCCGCAGGTAAACGTCGAGCAGGACGCCCAAGTTGTAATGCGCGAGCGCGTAGCTCGGATCGGTCTCGAGCGCACGCCGATACGCGCGCTCGGCCTCTTCGAATTTGCCGGACTCGCGCAACAGGATCCCGAGCTCGTTGTTCGCGACGGCGTGCTTGGGGTCGACCGCGAGCGCGCGATCGAGCGCGGCGCGCGCGTCGCTCGGCCGGTTCTCTTGCCGGTACACGATCGCGAGATTCACCTGCGGGCCCGGATAGGCGGGATAGTCGCGCGTGAGCTGACCGAGCTCGCTTTCCGCGCGCAGCCAATCCTGCGCGCGCATCGCGGCGAGCGCGCGGTCGTACGCACTCTGCGCGGCCGCGGGGATCGGCGCGGACGCCGGATCCGCGGCGGGCGGCGGCTCGCCGCGCCGGCCGCGACGCTCGGAGCGCGAAGGCTCGGGTTTCTCGCTCGGCGCCGAGCGCGCGGGTTCGGTCGCGGCCGCGTCGGACGCGGACGCCGACCCTTCGGGCGCGACGACCGCCGGCTTGTCGACGGCCGCCTTCTGCGGCGTGGACGCCCCGCAGGCGGCCAGCACGAACGCGCTCAGCGCGAGCACGACGTAGCGAGTCGCCGCCCGGGCGACGACGGTTTCAGCGAATCGACGCGACAAGGGACTCTCCGATCTCCGGCTTCGCGTAGCGAGCGGGCAACAGCTCCGCGAGCGCCGCCAAGCTCTTCTGGACCCACTCGTCGTAGAAGCCGTCCGCGGTGCGGGCGGCGTTCACCTCGTGCAGCTTGATCGCCTGCTCTTCGAACGGCGACGCCTGCTCTTCGAGCAGCACGTCGTATTGCTCGAGCTCGTCCTTCTTGAGCTCGCGCGGGCGCTGCGACGAGAGCAAGTCCTTGCTCAGCGAGTGATAGAGCTCCGCGATCTCGTAGTTCGCCGCCGTCGTAACTTCGGCAACGCCGTAATCCGCCGCCTTGCCGTACTCGGCGAGCGCTTCCTTCATCCGCGCCTGTTTCGCCTTCAGGCTCTTGTCGAGCGGGATCACGAGCTTCGTGCCGAGGAACGCGTCGCGCGACGGCTGCGCGAGCACGAGCTGCGACTTCGCAGCGAGGTACTTCGTGCGGTCGTTGCGCTCGGCGCCCGCCGTCGCGTCGGCGGCGACGATTTCCTTCTGCCAGCGCGTACGCTCGGCGACGTTGCCGTTCGCCGCGGCGATCTCGACGAGCTTCTGCCGCGCCTCGACGGCCTCGGCAACCGGCTTCGGGTAGCGCTGCACGAACTGCGCCGTACGCGGCCGCGGCTTGAACCGTCTGGCCGCTTTTCGCATACAGCTCGGCGGACCGCCACAGCGCTTCGCGCTTCACCTCGGCCGAGCCATCCGCCGTTCGCGATTCGCTCGAACTCGCGAGCCGCGAGCGCGCTGCTGCCGACCGCGACGTAGCCGACGGCGAGCTTCGCGTTCACGTCGGCGGTAAGCGCGTGATTCGGGAAATTGCGGCGGAAATCCTCGAGCACGCTATTGCGCGCGAGGCCAGTCCTCGGTCTTGATCAACACCGCGGCCGCGTCGTATTCCGCCGTCGCGCGAATCGGCGAAGTCGGCGCCGCCTTTCCGACGCGCAAGAAATGCGTCACCGCGGCGTCGTACTCGCCGGCGTCGCGCGCCTGCTCGCCCTGCTTGTAGATCGACGATGCGATTCGCTCGACGATCTGGGCGTGCTCCGGGTCGCTCGTGGGGATCAGCGTGTTCAGATGCACGTACGCGGTTTCCGCGTCTGCGAAGTCCTTGAGGTCGAACTCCGAGTGCGCGAGCACCGTCCACGCCGTTCGCTGCAACTTCGGCTCGACCGGCGGCGCGCGCGCGACCACGGCCTGTGCGACGTCGCGCGACCGCGCGTCGTCGTTGAGCGCGTAGAGCTTCTCCGCCGCGTCGGTCTGCACGGACGCGGCCTTTTCGTTCGTCGGATACGCGCCGACGAAACGCAGCTCGCTCTCGATGCCTGCGCGGTGCCATTCCGCCTTCGCCGCGCCTTCGAGCCGCTCTTCCTCCTTCGCGTAGGCGAGCAGCGCCGCGTACCCGGCTTCGCCGGCGTGCGCGTGGAACGGATAAGCGTACGCCGTCCGCTCGTACTCGAGGGCCGCGTCGCGGTAGGCCCCGCTCTCGTAAAGCACCTCGGCGAGCAGGAAGTTCGTCTCGCCCGCGTCCTCTCCGTCTGGGAACGACTTCAAGTAAGTCCGGTACCAGCGCGCCGCGGCCGCGTACTCGGCCGCGTCGTGCGTCTGCTGCGCCTGCGAATGGTGATAGGCCGCGAGATCCGTCACGTTGCTCTTCAGGTGCGCGACCACCTCGGGCTGCTGGTCGAACGTGTAGCGCTGCCAATACGGGCTGCCGGGACCGTACGTCTCGACGAAGTTCTCCTTGCCCGACAGCACCAGGTCCGCGAAGCCGCCCTTCTTGAACGCCTCGATCACCTCGACTTGCAGCAGCGGCGCCTTCGCGTGATACGGATCGAGCTGCACGAACGCGTGATACGCGTCGGCCGCGTCCTGATAGCGTTCTTGCTCCAGGTAAAGGTCGCCGAGGTTCGTGTAGACGATGAATGCGTAGGGCCGCGCTCCGTTCTTCACGAAATACTTCGAGACCGACTCCGGCCCTTCGATGTAGGAGAAGTCGATCGAAAGCACGCGGAACGTGTCGTCCACGAGCTCTTGCTCGGCGCGACCCATGCGCGAATAGATCATCGCGGGATCGCGGTCGCCGCTCGCTGCGTTGTCGGTGCCGAGCTTCACGTCGAGCAGCGCGAAGAACGAGCCGAGGCTCTTCTCGTACTGCTGCTGCTTGAATAGCGCCCAGCCGTGCTTGTACAGCGACTGTTGATAGAACTGCGATCGCCGAGCCGTGCTTCAGCACGGCGTCGTAGGCGAGCTCCGCGTCGTGATAGCGTTTCTCGACGAATAGCGTCTCGCCGCGGCGAAACTGCGCCTCGTCCGCGTGCGGCGTCTGCGGATATTCCGCGAGCAGACGATCGAGCGTGGCGAGCGACTCGTCGAGCCGGCCGTTGGCCTCGTAGGCGCGCGCGAGCTGGTAGAGCACGAGGTCGTTCTTCTTGTAGTCGGGATACGACTTCAGAAGCTTCTCGTACATGTCGATCGTGTTGTCGACGCCGCCTCCGCCGCCGAGCGCCTCCACGTGCCCCTGGAGCTCGACGATCTCCGTGCTCTCGAGCTGCAAGTCGGCGAGCCGGCGCATCGCCTCGGCGCGCAGCAGCTCGTCGTTGGACGCGAGGTCGAGGAACAGCTTGTAGGCCTCCATCGCCTTCGCTTCGCCGCCGCCGATCGGCGTCGACGTGTCGACCTCGACGGCGCGGCCTTCGACGTCCTTGATCGTGCCGGTCGTCGTCTGCTTATGACGATCGTGATGGCCGAACGGCCAGATCGCCGCGACGGCGAGCAGCCCGAGCAGCGGCGCGCTCGTCATCGCGCGGCCTCCCCGAGCACGGCCTGCTTTCGGGGGCCGCGCGCGCGGACGCGCGGTCGTACATCGAGGCGAGCGCGAAGCGCGCCTGGATCATGTAGGTGTTCAGCCGATCGCGCTGCGCCTTGAGCTCGTCGACCGCGATCGTCTGCAGAAAGTTCTGCTGTTTCGCGAGCGCGGCTGTCGGCGAACGTCTGCATGCCCGCGACGCGCGGCTTCAGCGCCTCGATGCGGGCGGTCAACGCCGTGAACTTCTCGGGCCAGTCGTCGCGCGCGCTTTGCACTTCGTGATGGCGTCGCTGCGCCTCGCGGAGCTGCCGGTCGAGATCGCCGAGGCTCTTCTTCTCGGCCCAGAGCCGCGCCTTGTAGTCGCGCTGCAAGTCCCACTCGAGCACGCCCTTCAGGAAGTGCTGCTTTTCGCGGAGCTCGTTCGGATTCGGCGTCGTTCGGCAGCTGCGCAAGCACGGCCTCCATCGCGCTCAGCTTGCGCCAATCCTTCTGCTGGTCTTCCGTGCCGAGCGCGACGCCGTCCTCGGTGCGCTCGATCTGCTGCAAGCGCGACTCGAACTCGACGCGATGGCTCATCATCGCGTCGAGGTCGACGCTCGCCGAGGCTCTCGTCGATGGCCGGCAGACGCTGCTCGTACGCGCGCTGACGCGTATCGAGAATGTCGTCGAACGCGCCGAGGCTCTGCTGCCAGTGCTCGAGATTGCGGCTGAGATACAGGAGGTCCCGATAGTTCTTGAGCGCCTCCTGGAATTTGTTGCTCGCCATGAGCTCGTAGAGGTATCGGCTCTCGACGGTGTCCGGCACCTTGTCCAGGCGCCAATACCAGCCCGAGGCGTCGTCGGCCGCTTCGGGATGCTCGCCGAGCAGCTCCGTGATCAGGTCGCCGTGCTCGATCGCGTCGATCGACGTCGTGAGCCGGTTGATCTCGGCGGCGAACGCGTCGATGGCTTCGACGTACCGATCCGCGGCCTGCTTGTCCGCGCCGAGCTGCGCATACGCATACGGCACCGCGAGCAGCGACTCCTGCACGGCCGAATCGAGCAGGTCGCGATCGTTCAGCGCGAGCCAGGGCGCGAGCGCGCCGCGGTAGTTCTTCGACTCCGCGTCGGACCAGCCGACGCCGAGCAACGCCTTGTTCGAGAACGGACCTTCGAGCCGCACGCGCTCCAGCGACGGCTTGGCCTCGACGGGTCGAGACGCCTGCAGCCACGCATAACCGAGCGCAACGTTCGCCTTGTCGCGCAGCGCCGCGAGCTGCGGCGTCTTCGGCTCGAGCTTACCGACCTCGTCGAGCACGCGCGCGCCGTCCTCGGTCTTCCCCAAGCCGCACGAGCGAGACGCCGATGTTGTACTTGGCGTAGCCGATCCACGCGTCGCCGGGCTTCTTCCAGGCCTCGAGCACGGTGAGCGCGTCCGCGAAGCGGCCTTGCGACCATCAGCACCTCGGCCGTGAGCATCTGCCGCTGCTGGCTCGAGGTCGTCCGGCAGCTTGCCGGTGATGCGTCCGAGCGCGGCCTCCGCCTCGGGTTGATAGCCGCGCTGGTGCCAAATCTTCGCGAGGAAAAACCAGCAGCGATCGTTGAGCGCGGGATCGACGGACTTCGCGAGCACGCGCTCGAAGATCTCGCCCGCCAGCCGGTGCTCGCCGTACGACAAATACAGGCCGCCGAGCATCACCTCGGCTTCGGCGCTGATGATGCGGGATCTCGTTACGCTGCTCGGCCGCGAGCAGGCGCGTGAGCGCGTCGAAGTAGTCTTCCTGGAAAAAGTCGAACAGCACCTCGCCGTACGCGAGATCCTGGACGACGATGACCCTCGTCCTTGTGACGAGCTGCGGCGGGAGCGGCGAGCGCCGCTGCCGCGACGGCCGCCGCAGCTGTGATCAGGCGCGGCAGCACCGACTACTCCCACTCCTTGACGACGAACTCCGGCTGCATCTTGCGACTCGCGGTCCGAGATCGTGAGCTCGATGTACTTCGGGCCGATTCCCTTCTCGAACTTCAGCGACGCGCCGCGTCGATAGTCGCGCGTGTGCGGACCCTCGCCGGTGAACACGGCGACGAGCTCGTGCTGACCGGCCTTGAGGTTGCCGACGAACACGCGCTGCACGCCGCCCTTCACGAGAGCCGACGCCTCGCGCTCGGTGTAGAGGTAGTTGGTGACGTTCTTGTTGTCGATCTTGAGCTCGACCGAGTCGAGCCCGAAGAAATCGCCGACGTCCATCGAGACGAACACCGCAACTTGCGTGTTCGACGGGAACAGCAGCTCTTCCTCGAGCAGGAACAGGTCCTTGTTGAGGTCGAGGACCTGCTTCTTGAGGTCTTGCACGTCGGCATCGAGCGCGCGGAACTCGCCGCTCGACTGCGCGCCGTCCGCGGGCTTTGGGTTGAACTCGGGGACCGCGGCTGCGGGCCGGCGCCCGCCTCGGGCGCGTTCGCGGCCACTTCGGTCGCCGTATCTTGCGCGACGCCAAGCGACAGCGTGCAACCGAGCACGACTCCCGCCATCGACGCTATCCACCTAGAAGCTGCCATCTGCCACCCCACAACGCTCCAAGCTACCCATCCGGTGAACCTCTTGCGCACGCCGCTCCGTCTGCCCGTCACTCGCGCAGCAACGCCTGCACGCTCTCGAGATACTGCGACTCGTTGCCGCGCCGATAACCCTCGAACACTTTGCGCACGACGCCTTCGCGATCGATCAGCACGACGACCGGCACCTTGCCGACGGCATAGAGTCGGCCGACCTCGCCGCCGACGTCGTGCAGCACCGGAAACGCCGCTCCGTTCACGGAGAGCTCGCCGGCTTGCTTCGCCGTCTGGTCGAGGCTCACTGCCAGCAGCTCGACGCCGGCGTCGCGATAGCGCGTCTGCATCTCGCTCGAAATGCGTGAGCTGTGCGCGGCAGTCGCCGCACCAGGTCGCGCCGAAGCTCAGCATCACGACCTCGCCGCGTGACTCGGACAGGCGCAGTGTTCTGCCCCGATACGCTCTTCAGCACGAAGTCCGGCGCGGCCGTGCCGGTCAGCTGCGCCGCGGCCGTCGCGATGCCGACGAGCAGCATGCACGCCGCTGCCGTCGTCAACGCCCTGAAGCTCACTCGCCCGCCGGATCATGGTCGGCCACACTCCCGAATCAGCACCGACGTCTCGCCGAGACGTCCAGAGCAACGCGTCGCCCGGCCGCACCGGTCGACACCGCGCCGCTTTTCCCTCGGAGACATAATTTCCGGCGGGCGTCCCACCTTATTGGGTCGTCGCCGGATGGGTCTATGAGCCAGGTCTCAATACGTCCCCACTGCGTTTGCCGCGACGGAGCAGGAACCGTGCCATGTGACGCGCGCAACGTCACAGGCCGCGCGGCGTCTCGATCTCGCGCGCTCGCCGGGCGACGCGCGGGAATGCAGAGGTGTCGCGGCTTGGCTACAGGGAAAGAGAGCTAAGCGCGGGAAACCGCATCGGCGCAGGGCGCCGCGCGGTCGCCGAATGCCGACAATCGGTTAGCCGACCCAGGCGCGAGCGTTATCGAACAGCCGCTGCCAAGGCGAGCACTCGCCCCAGTCGGCCGGATGCCAGGAGAGTTGCGTCGTTCGGAACACGCGCTCGGGATGCGGCATCATGATCGTCACCCGGCCGTCGGCATTGCAAAGCCCGGCGATCCCGCGCGGCGAGCCGTTCGGATTCGCGGGATAGCGCTCCGCGGGCAAGCCGCGATTGTCGACGAAGCGCAGCGCAGTCAGCGCGGCGTCGCAGGCATCGAGCGCCTCTTCCGACGCGAACGCGGCGCGCCCTTCGCCGTGCGACACGACGATCGGCAGTCGCGATCCGGCCATGCCGCGTGAGCAACACCGACGGGCTCGCGACGATCTCGACGAGTGAGACGCGCGCCTCGAATTGGTCCGAGCGGTTGCGCAAGAACTTCGGCCACGGCTCGGTGCCGGGAATCAGCTCCCGAAGCGCCGCGAGCATTTGGCAACCGTTGCACACACCGAGCGCGAACGCGTCGGCGCGCGCGAAGAACTCCGCGAACATCGCGCGCGCGCGCTCGTGATAGAGGATCGTCTTCGCCCAGCCTTCGCCCGCGCCGAGCACGTCGCCGTACGAGAAGCCGCCGCACGCGAGCACGCCGCGATACTCGTCGAGACCGGCGCGGCCGGACAGGATGTCGCTCATGTGCACGTCGTGCGCCTCGAATCCGGCGCGATCGAGCGTCGCGGCCATCTCGCGCTGGCCGTTCACGCCCTGCTCCCTGAGCACCGCGACTTTCGGGCGGCCGGCGCGGGCCGCGCTGCGACGCTCCGCCGGCAGCTCGAACGTGAGCCGCGCGCTCAAGCCCGGATCGGCCGGATCGAGCGCGCTCTCGAACGCCTCGCGCGCGCACTCCGGATCGTCGCGCAGCGCCTGCATCCGGAACGTGAGCTCGGACCATTTGCGCTGTAGCTCGACCCGCGCCGCGCGATAGAGCTCCGAGCCCGCGCGCCGGATCACGAGGTCGCCGTGCGCCGCGACGCTCGCGACGACGGCGTGCGCGAGCGAATGCTTCGCGAGCGCGGCCTCGACTCGCGCGAGATCGGCGCGCTTCACCTGGATCACCGCGCCGAGCTCCTCGGCGAAGAGATAGCCGACGGGATCCTGCACGTCGCGCGTCGAGCTCGACGTCGAGACCGACGTGCGCCGCGAACGCCATCTCGGCGAGCGTCGTGAAGAGGCCGCCGTCCGAGCGATCGTGATACGCGAGCACGAGGCCCGCCTCGCGCAGCTCGCGCTGCGCGGCGAAGAACGCAGTGAGCCGCGCGGGATCGTCGAGGTCGGGCGGCGCGCCGCCGTAGTGCCCGAAGGTCTGCGCGAGGCACGAGCCGCCGAGCCGCTGCTTGCCGTTCGCGAGGTCGATCAGCACGAGCGCCGAGCCGGGCTCGCGCGCGAGCTCGGGCGTCAGCGTGCGCCGCACGTCGGCGACCGGCGCGAATGCCGACACGATCAGCGACACCGGCGCCGTCACGGCCTGCGGCTTGCCGCCGGCGTCCTGCCAGACGGTACGCATAGATAAGGAGTCCTTGCCGACGGGTATCGCTAGCCCAAGCGCCGGGCAGAGCTCCTCGCCGACCGCGCGGACCATCGCATAGAGCGAGTAATCGTCGTTGCCGTGGCCGGCCGCCGCCATCCAGTTCGCGGACAAACGAATGTCGCGGAGCTGGGCGACGTCGGCCGCCGCGATGTTGGTGATCGCCTCGGCGATCGCGAGCCGCGCCGAAGCCGGCCCGTCGTGAATCGCGACCGGGGTGCGCTCGCCCATCGCGAGAGCCTCGCCGCGATAGCCCTCGAACGACGCGGCCGTCACCGCCACATCGGCGACCGGCACTTGCCACGGGCCGACGAGCTGGTCGCGTACGCTCATGCCGCCGACCGTGCGGTCGCCGATGTGGATCAGGAACGACTTGTCCGCGACCGCGGGGAACGCGAGCACGCGGTCGATGGCCGCGCCGAGGCTCACGTGCTCGCGCTGCCAGGCCGGCGCGGCGAAAGGCTCGGATGACGCACGACGCGTCATCTTCGGCGGCTTGCCGAACAACACCTCCATCGGCATGTCGACGGGCTCGCCGCCGAGCGTCGCGTCGCGCACGATCGAGGTCGCGCTTCTCCGTGAGCTCGCCGATCACGGCGAACGGACAGCGCTCGCGCGCGCACAGCGCCGCGAAACGCTCGACGTCGCGCGCCTCGATCGCGAGCATGTAGCGCTCCTGCGCTTCGTTGCACCAGAGCTCCATCGGGCTCATGCCGGGCTCGTCGCTCGGGATCGCGCGCAAGTCGATGATCGCGCCGCAGCCGCTGTGGTCGACGATCTCGGGCACCGCGTTCGAGAGGCCGCCCGCGCCGATGTCGTGGATGGCGGCGATCGGGTTCGCGTCCCCGAGCGCGATGCACGCGTCGATGACTTCCTGAGCGCGCCGCTGCATCTCGGCGTTGCCGCGCTGCACGGACGCGAAGTCGAGCTCCGCCTCGGCCGCGCCGCTGCCTTGTGACGACGCCGCGCCGCCGCCGAGCCCGATCAGCATCGCGGGGCCGCCGAGCACGACGAGCTTCGCGCCGGGTCCGGGCACGGCCTTTTCGACATTGGCGGGCCGCACGTTGCCGAGGCCGCCCGCGATCATGATCGGCTTGTGATAGCCGCGCCACACGCCGCCGGCGGAGCAGAAGCGCGGTGCGGAAATAGCCCGCGAGATTCGGCCGGCCGAACTCGTTGTTGAAGCTCGCGGCGCCGATCGGGCCGTCGAGCATGATCGCGAGCGGCGACGCGATCCGGTCGGGCTTGCCCGGCAGCGCGCGCTCCCACGGCTGACGCCAGCCCGGGATCTCGAGGTGCGACACCGTGAAGCCCGTGAGCCCAGCCTTCGGCTTCGCGCCGCGGCCGGTCGCGCCCTCGTCGCGGATCTCTCCACCCGAGCCGGTCGCGGCGCCCGGGATACGGCGAGATCGCGGTCGGATGGTTGTGCGTCTCCACTTTCATGACGAGGTGCGCGGGCTCGTCCGCATAGCCGTAGACGCCGGTCTTCGGATCTCGGCCGAACCAGCGGCTCGGCTCCGCCGGCGACGACGGCCGCGTTGTCCTTGTAGGCGGACAGCACGCCATCGGGCGCGTGCGCGTAGGTGTTGCGGATCATCGCGAACAGGCTCTTCGGCGCACGCGCGCCGTCGATCAGCCAATCCGCGTTGAAGACCTTGTGGCGGCAGTGCTCGGAGTTCGCCTGCGCGAACATCATGAGCTCGACGTCGCTCGGATTGCGCTTCATCGCGGCGAACTGCGCGGCGAGGTACTCGACCTCGTCCGTCGACAGCGCGAGCCCGAGCTCGGCATTCGCGCGCTCGAGCGCCCCGCGGCCGCCGCGGAGCACGTCGACGACGCGTTTCGGCCTCGGCTCGTGCGCGGCGAAGAGCTGCTCCTCGCGCGGCGCGTCGCCGAGCAGCGTCTCGGTCATTCGATCGTGCAGCAGCGGCGCGATCTTCGCGAGCCGCGCGGCGCTCACGGCGCGGTCGACCGCGAGCTCGACGAGGCGCCCGCGCTCGACGCGGTGCACCGGCAGCTCGCAGAGCCTCGCGATATCGGTGGCCTTCGAAGCCCACGGCGAAATCGTGCCGAGCCGCGGCACGATGTAGAGCCGCTGCCGCGAGCTCGCCGCGCCGCGAAGAGCGAGCGCGCCGCCGCCATAGTCCAGCAATGCCTCGAGCACGCGCCGCTCGCCGCCGACGAGCGGCCGCTCGAGGTGGACGAAATGCTCGAAGCGAACCGCGACGTCGGTGATCGCCGGTTCGAGCACACGCAGCTCGGCCCGTAGCTTTAAGAGGCGGAACGCAGTCGCTGCCGGCGGGCCCGCCAACTGCAGCATCGTCATGGGTTCGATCTGGGACTCAAGCTCCCGTGAGGCGACGCATGATACCTCGTCGGTCGACCGCGAGCCACGCGAGCGGAAATGGGGACATTCAGCATTTCATCTCGAAGGAGGTCACGCGCAATGGCATCGATGCCGCTCGTCTCCAAATTCGCTCAATGAAATGCGGAATGTCCCCGAATCGCTCCGGGCCGCCGGCGGTCTCAGGCGACCTCGAGCCACGCGGTCGGCGCGTCCTGCGTCGCGAGGTGCAGCGGACGGCGCTCGTCCGCTAGCGCGGGGCCGAGCGCCGCGCGTACGCGCTCGGGCGAGTTGTTCCGCTCGCTCAAGTGCAGCGCTGCGACCCACTGGAGCCGCGAGCGATCGAGCCGGCCGAGCAACTCGCCGGTCTGCGCGTTGTTGAGGTGGCCGTAGCGCGACGCGATCCGGACTTTAAGCGACTCGGGGTATGGCCCGCTCAGCAGCGAGTCGAGGTCGTGGTTGCACTCGACCGCGATCGCGTCGCACGGCGCGAGCCGCTCGCGACATGTGCGGAGTGACGTGGCCGGCGTCGGTCAGAATCCCGAGCCGCTTACCGCCCGCGCCGAGCACGAACTGGCACGGCTCGCGCGCGTCGTGCGGGACCGGGTACGGCTGCACCTCGACGTCACCGAGCTTGAGATCGCGATGCGGGCTCAGCAGATTCACGCTGCTCGCGAGCCCGCCGATCGCGCTCGCGGTGCCGGCCGTCATCCAGAGCGGCGTGTTGTAGCGGCGCGCGAAGCTCGCGACCCCGTGCGCGTGATCGTTGTGCTCGTGCGTGACCAGCAACGCGGTCACGTCGCGCGGCTCGCGGCCGACCGCGCGCAGGCGCGCTTCGACGACCTTGAGCGGAAGGCCGCAATCGATCATCAGCAGGGTCGAGCCGAACTCGACGAGCGACGAGTTACCGCGGCTGCCGCTGCTCAGCGAAGCGAATCTCAGGGCCAAGCGGAAGCGCCCGTTGCCGCCCGAAGCGGCTCAGTGATCCTTCGGGCCACCCTTGCTGCCTTGCGGTGAGTACATCGGCATCGGGAACTGCGCGACGTTGCTGCCCTCGAGGTTCGTGATCTTGCCGATTCCCTGCTTGTCGACCTCGTCGATCCGCAGCACGTAGTGCATCGGCAGGTAGGTCTTCTTGACGCCCGCGAACTCGAGCTGGAGGCGCTCCTCCGCGGGATCGACGACGACGCCCTTGCGAGCGCCGAACACGAGCTCCTCGATCTCGACGAATCCGAACAGCGCCCCCGTCTGGCTCACGTGCCGCGCGTAGATTTCGTAGACCTTGCCTTGATTGAGAAAGATGATTTTGTAAATCGGCTTCGAAGCCATTGTGCGGTCCGCGTCTCGAGGCAGCCGGAGCTTAGCACAACGCTTCTGAGAGGTTGGTCACAATAAGAGGGCGCCCAGGTTAGCTCGGCGCGAGCGTCGAGCTAGACTCGCGCGAGGGACGTCGCGCTCTCTCCGCCCGCCGGGTCAAGGACCGATCATGCCTCTGCGCCTGCAAATCATCAGTCGCCACCGCCAAGGACTCGGCGAGCGCAGCACGAAAGAATTCGGCCGCGACGGCGGCACGATCGGACGCTCGCTCGAGAGCGACTGGGTGTTGCCCGACGGGCAGCGATACGTGTCGAGCCGGCACGCGAGCATCGACTTCCGCTCGGGCAGCTACTACATCGTCGACACGTCGACCAACGGCGTCTACGTGAACGACTCCGAGCAGCCGGTCGGCCGTGGCAATCCGCAGCGCCTCTTCACGGGCGACCGGATCCGGCTCGGCGAGTACGAGATCAACGTCGAGATCGACGAGGACGAGACATCGCGAACGACGGGCAAGCACGTCGATCCGGTGTCGCGCGCGCAGCGCGTGCCGCCACCCGATCCGACCCGCGCCGACCTCGTTCAGCCGCACGAGATCACCGCCGTCGGCATCGAGATGCTCCTCAAAGAGGAGGCGCACACGGCCGAGGTTCAGCAGGCGGCGAACATCGCCGCTGCGAGCCTGCGGCTCGAGGACGAGCCCGCGAGTGCGAAACGCGCTCCGGCGCCGCACGCCGCCGGACGCGCGGAGCCGCCGCCGGTGAGCGCGGCTGCGCGGCTCGCGGCGACCCTCGCCACGAAGGCGACTGCGCCGAACGCGCCGAAGCCGGCGGCGACGGCTGCGCCCGCGACGCGCGCGTCGAGCCCGTCTCCCGCGCCGGCGCGCGCGTCGGGCTCGCCGGCTATACCGAGCGCGGCGCTCGAGGCGTTCTTCCGCGGCGCGGGGCTGCCCGCGCAGCCGCTCGACGACAAGCAAGTCGAGCAGACGCTGCATCGCCTCGGCCAGGTGATGCGCGAGCTGGTCTTGGGACTCAACGAGAATCTGCATTTGCGGGCCGAGCAGCGAAACGTGCTGCGCGTCCCGCCGACGAATCAGCCGCAGGACAAGAACCCGCTCAGCGTCTCCGCGAGCCTCGACGAGGCGATCGCCAACCTGCTATTCCGGCCGACGTCGGAGTTCCTGCAAGCGGTCGAATCGGTTCGCGAGGCGTTTACCGACATCAAGCAGCACCAGCAGAGCCTGCTGAACGCGCTGCGCACGGCGGCCGTCGACTACATCGCGCGGCTCGATCCCGAGGAGCTCGAAAACAAGGTGTCGAACGGCAAGCGCGGCGCTTTGATCAACGCGGCGAACAAGCTCAGGTACTGGGACCTCTACAAGGACCTGTATCAGGTCGTCACGCAAGCCCAGCCGGGCCAGCTTCCACAGCAATTCTTGGAAGAACTCTCGCGCGCCTACGAGACCGAAGGCGCGCGCGCGGGCGCCGCGTCCCGCAAGTCCCAGACCAAGATCGGCTAGCGCCGCGTCACTTCAGCTTCGCGAGCTCTGCGCCGTCTTTCTGAAAGACGAGGCCCGTCACGCGACCGCGGTCATCGGTTCGAAAAGTGATGACTCCGCCGTCCGAGTAAACGTTGTTCTCGGAGTAGTGGAACTTCGTGGCGGACAGGGCGTCGAGCTCGTATTCCCGGTCCACGGTCTTGCCGAAGATCTTGTCTCCTCGCCGCTCGATCACGAGCACGACGGTAGAGTCGCCGTACCCTCCGACGTATTTCGCGAGATCCTTCGCGGATAGGCGCACTTCGGCGACGACTCCGTTCGGATCGATCTTCATGTCGTTCAGCAGCGAACGCGCGAGGCGGTCGTTTGGAGACAGCAACAGAGACTTCTTCAAGATTTCGATCGCGGCGGCGGTGTTCCTCGTCTCCATGCGCAGACGACCGGCATAGTAGAGCGCCGTCGTGTTCTCCGGATACAGCTCGATCGCCCTGCCGATCACCTGTTCCGCCTCCGGATACTGACCCCGGGGCCGCGCCGGCGCGACCACGATCTCCCGCCCCGCGATCTCGCACAGCCGCCGGCGAAAGCCCGCGCTAGACCACCCCATCAAGATGCGGTAGGGACGCGTGCGGTAGTCGCGATCGATCTTCGGGAGCAGCTCAGCGGTGATGAACTCGAGCAACGGTGACGCACCCGGCGGCGTTCGGTAGCTCGAGAGGTCGCGAAAACGATCGGTGTTCGGAATGCCGACCACGATCATCGCGGGGACCTTCGCCGCGCTCGCGAGGAAGTCCGCGGTCGCGCTCACGTGCTCGAAGTGCTCGTTGCCGTCCAGAACGACCAGCACGGGATAGCGCGCGTTGCTGAGGTCGTACCCAGCCGGGCGGTGCACCTGATAGGTGCGCATCTCTCCCATGCTCTGCGAGCGAAGCTGAAGCCGCTCGCCGAGGACAAGGGGCTCGCCGGCGTCCGCGAGTGGCGCAAGAACAAGAAAGAGGGTCGACAGACCGAGCGACGACACGGCGAGAGTCGTTTCAAGCAGCGAACGAGTCTTCATCGCTATCCTCCGAGGTCCAGAACCCCGCGTGCACGCAGCCGCTCTATCTACGCCGCCGGAAAAGCACGATGGTGAGATCGTCGGGCTTGCACGGCTGATCGCTCGCGCCGTTCGCCGCCATCCGCAAGCGCACGCGCTCGACCAGGCGGTCCGCGGCCTCGCTGAGCGGGCCGACGCGAATGCTGTCGACGATCTCGTCGATGAACAGGTTGTCGAACAGCCCGTCGCTCGCGAGCAGCACCGTGTCGCGCGCCGCGAGCTCGAGCGCAGGGCCCGACCTCGACGCGCATGTCGGGCGAGCCGATCACGTTGAACAGCACGTGCCGCTGGTCGTGGCGCACGGCCTCGTCCTCGTCGAGCAAGCCCGCCTCGACCGCGAAGCCGGTCGGCGAGTGCGGCACGACGCGCTGCTTGATCCGGCCGCGCTGACCGACCGCGAGCAACTCCGAGTCGCCGACGTGGTAGCAGCGCAGCTGCGCCGCGGTGAGCTGCGCGACGACGAGCGTCGTCGCGGCGCCGCGCGGCGCAAGGCCGAGCACCGCCTTGTTCGCCTGCTCTACCGCGTCGAGGATCGCGGGCCGCAGCTGCGGCTCGTCGCGCGGCACGTCCTCGAGGATTCGCGACAGCGTCTGCACGGCGGCGTTGGACGCCTCGCGCGCGGCGGCCGTGCTGCCGACGCCGTCGGCGACCGCGAGCACGAGCGAGTCGGCGCCGACCTGGATCACGGCGGCCGCGTCCTCGTTCGGCGTGGTCTTGTCGGGCGAGCGCACGCTGCGCACGCAGACCTCGCCTTGCGGCAGCGTCGCGTCGGCCTGCTCGCGCTCGTGCTCGCCGAGGAAGAGTCTGACGTGCTTGCCCGCGGATCGCATTGCAGCTAATCCGCCCGCGCGCTCAGGCGTCGAGCGCCTTCGTGCACCAGGGGCAGAAGTGCCAAAAATGCGTGTCGACGCCCCATCGGCAATGCGGGCAACGCGTGTCGCTACCCTCGAGCTTCCACGGACGTCGGGTCTTCGCGCGGCACCACGGACAGTAGCGCATGAACGCCATCAGCGGTCCGCGGCACTTCTCATTTCGGCATTTCGCGACGTAGCGCTTGTCGGGGAAGCTGCGCGTCGTCTCGGGCTCGAACCCGGGCCCGTAGCACGAGGCGCAGTAGTGCCAATCGAGCTTCACGCCGCGCCGGCAGCGCGGACACTCGGCCGCATGGCGGCGGCTCGCGTGCCGCGCGAGCGGGCGCTCCGTGCCGCACCACGGGCACGATTGCATCATCTCGGACACGGGTCCCGTGCAATGCCGGCACTCGTAGCGCGTGTCGAGCACCTTGCGGTACTTGCGCTGGAACTGGCGGAACAGGACCTTTTGCCAAAGCTCCGGGATCGTCGGCCGGCGACACGCCGCCGTTCGCCGCGCGCTTCTTCTTGCCCGCGCCGTTGCGCAGCCGCTTGAACTCGCGGTACATCGTGACGGCGCTCTTGAACCGTCCCTCGGGCCGCACTTGGATCGCGCGGCGCAGCCAGTCCACGAGCTTCGGGTTGAGCTTCTCGCGCACGCGCTTGATCTCGGGCGGCGGCCAGTCGTACGGCCACTCCGGCAGATAGCCCGACAGGAGCTCGTAGATCACGAGGCCGAGCGAGAACACGTCGGATTGGAACTTCGGCCGGCCGAGCGCCTGCTCCGGCGCGATGTAGCCGACCGTGCCCGAGCCCGACGCCTTCAGCGTGTGCTGCGCGATCTTCGAGAAGCCGAAGTCCGTGAGCTTGAGCTGGTTGCCCGGGAACACGATGAAGTTGTCGGGCTTGATGTCGCAGTGAATCACGCGCGCCGCGTGCGCGTGCGCGACGCCCGCGAGCGCCTGCTCGATGAGCTGCATCGACGAGTCGAGCGAGCGGCGCCGCTTGAGCCGGCTGCTGAGCGAGCTCTCGCCGAGCGGCATCGCGATCACGAAGCGCCCGTCGATGAACGACGCGTCGCGGATCGGCAGGATGTTCGGATGCTCGAGACGATGCGCGAGGCGCGCCTCGCGTTTGAAGTCCGCGAGGAAGAAATCCGTCATCGCGCTCTCGTGCGGGACCTTGAGCGCGACCTTGGTGCCATGGATCGTGTCGACGGCGGCATAGACGGCCGCCATCGGTCCGTCCGCAATCCGCCGCTCGATGCGGTACTTGCCGAGTTTTTGTCGCGCTTTGAGCAAAGACGAAACCGCCGGAGAATCTCGTCGCCGGCACCGGTGTAATCCAGTGCTTCTCGTTCCCCCGGCGCCATGATCCGACGCCGCAACCTGACGGTCAATCGGAGCTTCAGTCACGGACCGGCGACGAAGCGCGCGTGCTAGAATTCCGCGCGCTCTCGGGTCGAGCCATGCATCCACACTCGCACGCCCACGGGGCCGATCACCAGCACGAGCAAGCGCATCGCACGGGCATGCGCACGGGCACGCGCACGTCGCGAACGAGCGCAGCGTCGCGCTCGCTGCCGCGCTGACCGGCGTCTTCATGATCGCCGAGATCGTCGGCGGCGTGCTATCGGGCTCCCTCGCGCTGCTCGCCGACGCGGGCCACATGCTGACCGACTTCGCGGCGCTCGCGCTCGCCTGGCTCGGCTTCAGGCTCGCGCGCCGACCCGCGGACTGGCGGCGCACCTACGGCTTCGATCGGTTCTCGGTGCTCGTCGCGTTCGTGAACGGCATCGCGCTATTCGCGATCGCGGTCTGGATCGTGATCGAGGCCGCGCACCGAATCTGCGCGCCGGTGCAGGTGACCGGCGGGCTGATGCTGCTCGTCGCGGCCGCCGGGCTCGTCGGTCAATATCGTCTCGTTCTTGATTCTGCGGACCGGCGACGAGCACAACCTCAACATCCGCGCGGCCGTGCTGCACGTGCATCGGCGACCTGCTCGGCTCGGTCGCGGCCGTCGTCGCGGCGCTCGTGATCCTCGCGACCGGCTGGATGCCGATCGATCCGCTGCTCTCGATCCTCGTCGCGCTGATCATCCTGCGCTCGGCCTGGCGCGTCGTCGCCGACAGCGGCCACATCCTGCTCGAGGGCTCGCCGCCGGGCTTCGACGCGCGCGCGGTGAAGGACGACATCCGCGCCGCTCTGCCGTACGTGCTCGACGTCCATCACGTGCACGCGTGGTCGATCAGCGAGGAGCGGCCGATGGTCACGCTGCACGCGAACGTCTCCGGAGACACGAAGGCGACGGACGCCGTGCGCGACATCAAGCGGATGCTCGCGGAGCACTTCCGGATCACGCACGCGACCGTCGAGATCGAATACGGCGCGTGCGTCGACGATCCGCACGCCCCGACCGCCTGTTGACGGCTGATCCGCCATCGCGCTCGAGCGCGATCCCGCGCGGCGTCTGGGCGCTCGGCTTCGTGAGCCTGCTGATGGACGTCTCGTCCGAGATGATCCACGCGCTCTTGCCCGTGTTCCTCGTGAGCGTGCTCGGCGCGAGCGTGTCCGCGGTCGGCTTGCTCGAGGGGCTCGCCGAGGCGACCGCATCGATCACGAAGGTGTTCTCCGGCGCGCTCAGCGACTGGCTCGGCAAGCGCAAGCAGCTCGTCGTGCTCGGCTACGGCGCTCGCGGCGCTCACGAAGCCGCTGTTCGCGCTCGCGCCGAGCGTGGGCTGGGTCGTCGCCGCGCGGCTCGCGGATCGCGTCGGCAAAGGCATCCGCGGCGCGCCGCGCGACGCGCTGCTCGCGGACCTCACCCCGCCGACGTTGCGCGGCGCGAGCTTCGGGCTGCGGCAGATGCTCGACACGGTCGGCGCGTTCGCGGGCCCGCTGCTCGCGATCGCCACGATGAGCCTCACGGGCGGCTCGTTTCGCACGGTGTTCTGGCTCGCCGTGATTCCGGCCATGGCCGTGCGTCGCAGTGCTGGTCCTGTTCGTCTCGGAGCCCCGGGCGCGCACGCGGCCAGCGCGCGCTCGCCGCTGCGCGCCGCGGCGAAGCTCGGCGGCGCCTACTGGGCGCTCGTCGCTCGTCGCGGCGCTGTTCACGCTCGCCCGCTTCAGCGAGGCGTTCCTGATACTCAAGGTCGCCGCCGTCGGCCTGTCGGCGTCGTACGTGCCGCTCGTGCTCGTGGTGATGAACGTCGCCTACGCGGGCTGCGCCTATCCGGCCGGCTGGCTCTCGGACCGCGCGAACCGCTGGTCGCGTGGTCGGCGTCGGCGCCGCGCTCCTGATCGGCGCCGATCTCGTGCTCGCGGCGAGCACGCCGGTCGCGGGCCGCGCTGGTCGGCATCGCGCTCTGGGGCTTGCACATGGGATTCACGCAAGGGCTGTTCGCGGCGCTCGTCGCCGACGCCGCGCGTCCCGAGCAGCGCGGCACGGCCTTCGGCGTGTTCAACCTCGTCTCGGGTCTGGCGCTGCTCGTCGCGAGCGCGCTCGCGGGTGCCCTCTGGGACCGGGCGGGCGCCGGCGCGACGTTCCTCGACCGGCGCAGGTCTGACGGCCGTCGCGGCGCTGGTCGCGCTCGTGCTCGGAGCGCTGGGCCTGTTGCGCAGAAGCGCCGAGGCTTGAGCCGCGAATACTCGGGCGACGTGGCTCTTACCGCTGAAAGGAAGATTGCCTACACTGCGCCGAAGCCCCTCCAGCCACCCATGCCCAACAGCGAGCCAAACGCGACCCGGCCGCGCTCCCGAGCGCGGAGCAGGTCAAGGCCGAGCTTGCGCGAGTGCTCGGCAGCGCGGTATTCGCGCAGGCGGGCCGGTCGACCGAGTTCCTGAGGTTCGTCGTCGAGGAGACCCTCGCGGGCCGCGCGGATCGGCTCAAGGGCTATGCGATCGCGATCGAGGTGTTCGGCAAGCCGCCCGAGTTCGACGCCCAAACCGATCCGCTCGTGCGCGTGGAGGCCGGACGGCTGCGCCGCCGCTTGATCGAGTACTACCACGGCGAGGGCCGCGTCGACTCGGTCCGCATCGCGCTGCCGAAGAACGGCTACGCGCCGACGTTCACCGCGACGCCCGTCGGACCCACGCCCGGAGCCGCGCCGAGCGCGTCGAAGGTGCGGCGCACGAAGCGCAGGCTGCTGTTGCGCGGCGCGATGCTCGGCAGCGTCGTCGCAACGCGCCGCCGCGCTGCTCGCGTGGCTCGCGTGGTACCACGGCGCGCCTCCGGCGCCCGCGCTCGAGGCCGAGGCGGCGGCGGCGCGCGCGCACTCGGGGCCGGTGTCGGCGCTCGGCCCGAGGCTGCTCGTGTTGCCGCTCGAGAACTTGAGCGGCGACGCGTCGCTCGATGCCGTCGCCGCCGGCACCACCGAGGAGATCATCCGCGCGCTCGTCGGATTCAACATCTTCGCGACCGCGAGCACGGCGGGCCACACGCTCGAGTCGACCGGGTCTCGCCGCTCTGCGCAAGGAGTTCGACGCCGGCTACGTGCTCACGGGCAACATGCGCGCCGCGAACGGCGAGCTGCGCTTCGCGCTGCGCCTCGTCGACACCGAGGTCGGCACTCAGCTTTGGAGCCGCGCGTTCGACGAGCGCATCGAGCCGCGGCGACGCGATCAGCGATCGAGGACCGGATCGGCGCGACGAGCGGCGGAGATCCTGTCGTCGCCATACGGCCCGGTTTATGGGCACGAGATCGCGCGCACGACCGGCCGGCCCACGCGCGACCTCGACCCGTACGAATGCCTGCTGCGGTTCTACGAGTACACGCGTTTCTTCGATCCGATGGGTCATGCGGACAGCCTGCAGTGCTTGCAACGCGCCGTGAAAGGCGAGCCGCGGTTCGCGCCCGCGTGGTCGGCGCTCGGCCGTGCTCTATCTGCACGAGCATCTGTACGGCTATTCGCCGCAGCCGGACCGGAAGCCACCGCTCGATCGCGCGCTCGAGGCGGTGCGGACGTCGCTCGACATCGATGGCTCCGGGCGGGTCGCGGCCGTCACGCTCGCCGGAATTCGAGCTCGCGGGCGGCGATCGGCGCGCGTTCGACACGGCCGTCGAGCGCTCGCTCGCGATGAAGCCCGCTGCATCCCGCCGTGGGGCTGCTCTTGGGCTACCTCCTGATCGAGTCGGGCGACTGGCAACGCGGCGCGCCGATGCTCGACGACGGCGTTGCCGCTCACGACCAACGTGCCGGGCTGGGCCTACATCGGCTACGCGTTCCGTTACCTGGAGACGCACGACTACGAGCAGGCGCTCGACTGGTCGCTGCGCAGCGACGCGCCAAACTGGTTCGTCACGTCGCTGACGGTCACCGCTTCGGCCGCGCTCGCGGGCCGAGTCGACATCGCGCAGCGCGAGAAGGCGCGGCTGCTCGAGCTCTATCCGGACTTCGAGGGCCGCGGCCGCGCCCAGCTCGCGAAGTGGAACCTCGACCCGACGCTGCTCGCGGCTTTGCTCGACGGACTCAAGCTCGCGGGATTGAACGTCCAGTAGCGACGGGGCGCGATTCGCATCCAGCGGATCGCGCGTCGATTTGCAAGTCGTGACACGCGGCGCCGGAATTCGGATACTGCGCTCCCCCTTTCCCCGGACCGACTCATGCTGCGAAGCGTACGTTTCTATTCGCTCGGCACCGACTGGCCGTCGTCCGAGCAAGAGCTCTCCGACAAGCTCGCGAAGACGGCGTTCAAGCCGTGCGGCCCCTACGTCGAGCGCAGCTCGGGCTTCGAGCCGCCGGTCGCCGCGCAGCCGGAGCTCTTCGCGCGCCGCGTCGCGGGCACGGACCTCATGCGCCTGCGGAGCCAGGTTCGCGTGCTGCCCGCGGGCGCGCTGAACGAAGCTCTCGAAGCACGGCTCGAGGAGTACCGCGCACGGATGCAGGAAGAACCCGGCCGGCGGACGAAGCGCCAGCTCAAGGAGCAGATGCGCGACGAGCTGTTGCCGAAGACGCTCGTGCGCTCGGAGCGCACGACGGCGCTGTTCATCTCGTCGGAGCGCGTGCTCGCGGTGGGGTCGGGCTCCGCGTCCCGGGCGGATCGCGTCGTCGAGCACTTGCGCACCGCGCTCGGGAACCTCGACGCGAAGCCGCTCGAGCTCGCGCGACCGTTTGGTGAGCTCCTGAGCCGCGTGTTCACGGGCGACGGCCCCCGGGAGCTCGTGCTCGCACGCGAATGCCGGCTCCGCGAGCTGCGCGACGAGCACGGTACCGTGCGCTGGCAGAACGTCGACCTCGCGCACGCGACGGTGCAGCGTTGCCTCAAGGACGACATGGAGCTCACGCATCTCGGCTTCGAGCTCGGCAGCATGGCCCGCGCCGTGCTCGACGCGCGCGGCGTCGTCACGAAGCTCGAGCTGCTCGGCCAGGACGCGCTCGCCGAAGGCAACGAGGACGCGCTCGCGCGCCAGGACGCCGAGATCGCGCTCGTCGGCGGCACGCTGCGCGAGCTGCTCGCGGTGCTGCGCCGCGCGCTCGGCGGCGAGGCCGCTGCGCGCGCCGCGCCGGCCGGCGACGCCGAGCCGCGTCGGCGCGGGCGCGGCGCCGCCGCACCTGTCGCTCGTCACGGCTTGAGCGTGAACGCCGCCGTCACGCTCGCGTTCCTGCACCACGCGGCCGCGTTCGTGATCGTCGGCGTGCTCACGGCGGAGCTCGTGCTGCTCGGCGGCGAGCTCACGCTGACGAGCGCGCGCAGCCTATTGCGCATGGATGCGGCCTACGGCATCGCCGCGGCCGTGTTGCTCGTCGTCGGTTCTGCCGCGTGCTCTACACGGAAAAGGGCGCCGCGTATTACTTCCATAGCATCCCGTTTCTCGTGAAGATCAGCTCTGTTCTTGATCGTCGGACTGCTCTCGATCTATCCGACGCTCCAGTACTTGAGCTGGCGCGGCGCGTTGCGCGCGGGCCGGGCGCCGGCGCTCGACGGCGCCGGTCGCCGGCGCGTTGCGGATGGTCGTGCACGTCGAGCTCACGCTGCTCTTCGTCATCATGCTCTGCGCCGCGATGATGGCGCGCGGGATCGGCTTCTTCGGCTAGAGCAAGGGGGCACTACGATGATCGCGATGCCGGAGGCCTTCCACTCGGCCACCGACGACCTGCCATTCGCGGACGATTGGGCGAACACGCCCGGCGTGCGGCTCAAGCTGCTGATGGCCGACATCGAAGGCGCGCGCTTCGCGGTGCGGATTCGGTTCGCGCCCGGAATCCTGCTGCCGCCGCACAAGCACACGGGCGAGGTGCACGCGTTCACGCTCGCGGGCGAATGGTCCTACCTAGAACACCCGGACATTCCGCCGAGCCGCGCGGGCTCGTATCTGTTCGAGCCGCCGGGCAGCACGCACACGCTCAAGGTCGCCGAGCACGCGCGCGAGGAGACCGACGTCGTGTTCGTCGTCTACGGCGCGATGATCCATCTCGGCCCGCAAGGCGAGGTTCTCGCGATCGGGGACGCCGAGAGCCACTTGCGCGACTGGCCGGCTGCCGTCCGCGCGCAGGGGAAGCGCCTGCCGGAGACGTTTCCGATCGGCGGCGCGATGCGCTATCGGCCCTTCTGACGCGGCGTGCGTTTGCGCTTGGCGCCGCCCGCAATGAGCTCGTCGTAGCCCGACACGACGCGGAAAGCGCGAATCAGGTTTTCGACGAACGGCGCATGGCCGAGGAATATCGGCCCGGGCCGGTTGATGATCGCGTTGTTCACCGTGCCGAGCGTGACCTGCACGGCGAAGCGCACGTTCGTCTCCTCTTCCTCCGTGAGTGGCCGCTGCGCGCGGTCGCTGATCCGCGCGACGAGCGCATCCCCGAGCTCGTGGCTGAGCTTGCGGATCGGAGCCCAGAAGCCTTCGTCGCGAATGCTGCGAAACAACGCGGCGCGCCAGAAGCGGCGGCGCGCCCAGTAGTACTGAATGGTGTCATCGAGCACGACGCGGATCAGGGCCGAGTCGGACGCCGTCGCAAACTGATGGGCGCGCGTCTGTCTGCGATTCTCGATGTGCTGCTCGATCATCGCATCGAATAGCTCGTCCTTGCTCTTGAAGCGCGCATAGAACGCGCCGACCGAGTAGCCCGCCTTTTGCGCGAGGTCCGCTATCGAGATCTCGTCGAACTCCCGTTGCTCGAGCAGCTTGAATGCCGTCGAGATCAACGCATCGTAGGTCTTCTGACTACGCTTCTGCCTGATTCTCCGGCTGGAAGCGGTCGTCAGCTCGGCTGCGCTCATCGCCACACCTTCGCACAAACCGGAGTCGGAGGCGAGACAGCTTCCAGCACCCCCACGAGGCCTCCGCTTGACTCAGAATCCAGATTCGCTATTCTGCGGCCGGGGTCGTCGAAGAATATCTATAAATTTCTTGGGGGGGATCACGAATGAGCATCACGATGGCGCGTGAGGCTCGGTTTGCCTAACGAAGGCGCCGAGCCGCAGTCTGCGTTGGTCCGCTCTTGCGCTCGCGATTGCAAGCGCGCATGGAGTCTACGCGCAGTCTCCGGAACCGACGACGCCCGCAGTCGGGGAGGAGATCGTCGTCACGGGATCTCGAATCCGTCAGGTGAGCGGCATGGAGAGCCCGAACCCCGTCACGGTCGTGACGCCTGCGCAGCTCTCGGTGATGGCGCCGACGAACCTGATCGAGGGCCTTGCCGAGCTGCCGCAGTTCTATGGCTCCGCTACGACTCAGACGCCCTCCCCGTTCTTTACGAGCACGGGCGCCGGCAGCCTCAATCTGCGCGGTCTGCAGAGTAACCGCACACTGCAATTGCTCGACGGCCGACGCGTGGTGCAGTCCACCATCTTCGGCGGCCCGGACATCAATCTGTTTCCCGAAAACCTCGATCAAGCGCGTGGAAACCGTGACCGGCGGCGCGTCGGCCGCCTATGGCACCGACGCGGTGGCAGGCGTCGTGAACTTCGTGCTCGACACCGATTTCAACGGCCTCAAAGCCAACGTGCAGGCGGGCCAGAACGACAAGGGGGACAACGCGAAACTACAAGGCGTCCGTCGGCGGCGGCTTTGCCTCGGAGAGCAGAAGAAGACGCATATCCTGCTCAACGCGGAGAAGGAGCGGCAAGATCCGATCTGGAACACGGATGTGCTGCACTACGACTGGTACAAGGCCACCGGGTTGCTGCCCAACCCGGCCGCCGGTGCCGGCAGCTCCAGGGCCAACCCTTTCTTGATCCCATACAACGACGTCCGCGCGCGCGGCTTCGACATCGACGGCATCTTCTATCTGCCTGCCGCGGCGGGAGGGCCCCAGATTCTGAACTCGAGCGGTCAGCCTTCGCCGTTCGTGCTCGGAAGCCCGTGCAGTAGCTCGGGGTGCTCGACGACGAACGGCGGTTCCGGCCACGAGAGCGGCCTGCAGACGTACAACATCACGCCGGATTCGGGCCGCGAGAACGCGTTCGCCTACGTCAAGCACGAATTCAACGATCAACTCAGCGTGTTCGGCCAGTTCATGCACGGCAAGGCCGACTTCACGCAGCTGAATTTCGGCGGCCTGTTCCCCAACCCGGAGCCGGGTGCGGCCTTCGACAGGAATTTCACGATCTTCAGCGGCAACCCGTTCCTGCCGGCCGCGATCCAGCAGGCGATGACGGCCAACAACATCGCGTCGGTGCCGTTCAGTCGAATCGGCGCGCCGGAGGACATCGCGAACGGCGCCGCAACGACTCAGGACACGACGACGGACTCCTATACGGCCGGCTTCGACTACGAGCTCAAAGGCGGATGGTTGATCAAGGGCTATTACCAGACCGGCGAGACCGACGTGGACGCGATCCAAAAAGGCGGCGTTCGTCTCGACCGGATCTACCTCGCGGCGGACGCCGTCGTCGGCGCGAACGGGCAACCCGTTTGCAATGTGACGAAGGTTACGAATGGCGCGCTCTATCCCGATTGCGTGCCGATCAACTTGTTCGGCCGCGGTCAGGCGTCGCCGGGGGCCGTCAACTGGGTGACGGGCTTCGAGCCAGGCGTGCCGATTCACGCCGACGGCTTCCTGTCGGCGACGGAGTCCATGCCTTACGACTACGTCAGCGGCGAGAACAAACGCCGTGTCATCGACATCAACCAGGACGTCTGGGAGGTGTCGGCCGACGGCCAGATCGCGGAAGGTTGGGCGGGCCCGATCACGATGGCCGCGGGCTTCGGCTCGCGCAGGGAATCGTTCACGCAGGTGGTGGAAGTGGGACCGGGCGGCAACATCAACGCCGACCCGAGGTACCGGCCGGTCATGGCCAACAACGCCGCGCAGGGCATTCGCGGCGTTCCCGGCGGCAACGCTGCATCCGGCAACAGCGTGGAAATCCAGTTCTCCAACGTCCCGTTCGCGCGCGGCTCGCAGAGCGTCGACGAAGCGTTCACGGAATTCTTCTTGCCGCTGATGTCCAAGCGCAAGATCGTGAAGCAGCTGAACTTCGACGCGGCGTATCGGTACGCGGACTACTCCGGCGCCGGCGGTGTCGATTCGTGGAAGGGCGGCCTAGATTGGACGGTCACCGATCAACTGCGCTTCCGCACGACGGTCTCTCAAGACGTGCGTGCCGCGACGATGGGCGAGAAGTACGACCGCACGGGCGGTGTCGCGCAGGTCTCGGACCCGGCGCTCGGCGGCTTCTCCTACGGCATCACGACGTTCTCGAACGGAAGCCCGGACATCCGCCCGGAGAACGCAAAGACGAAGGTCTACGGCTTCGTCTATCAGCCCGCTTGGGCGCCCGGCGTAAGCGCATCGGTCGATCACTACGACATCAACGTGACCGACAACATCAACCAGACCACGGCCGCGAACGTCGTGACCGGCTGCTACGCCGACAACGACGTCGACCTGTGCAACCTCATCACGCGCGGTGGTCCGCCGAGCACGCAGAATCCCGCCATCAACTACATCTCGCTGGTCGGCGTGCCCTACTACAACCAGAACTCGGTGCTGGCCCAAGGCGTCGACGTCGAGATCTTGTACAACACGACCGTCAATTGGTTTGGCGGCAGCAACATCAATGTGCGGTTGCTGACCAGCCATCTCGACGAGCGCTCCAACATCAGCAGCGCGGGCGTCAAGACCGAGGTTCAAGGTCGCTACGGCTTCCCGCAGTGGACAGGTACGCTCTCCGGCAGCTTCCGGAAGGGACCGCTGTCCGTCGATTTGATCACGCGTTACACCGGCCAACAGCTGATCAATCCCAATTGGAATTTCCACGGCACGAGCACTCAGTGGGACGTTGCCGACAACACTCTCGAGGACGAGTGGTTGGTGGACGCGCGCGTGGGGTACCGGTTCGGGATGCGCAGCTACCGCATCGACGTGTTCGGCACGATCAACAACCTGTTCGACAAAGGTCCCCAGGCGTATCTCGCCGCGGCGTTCACGGACACGTTCAATTCCGGCACCGGGCTCGGCGTCGATCCAAACAGCGATCTGCGCGGCCGTCGCTACGTGCTCGGGCTGTCCGTGAGCTTCTAAGGCAGGTCGCGCAGCCCTTCGTTGAGCTCGATCAGCGTGCCCCATGGATCGCGGATCTCCGCGATCCCGAGCTTGAGCTCCGCCGAGTAGCGATACGGCACGACGAGCTCGATGCCTTTCGACTGGAGCTCCTTGCAGAACGCCTCGAGGTTGCGGACCTCGAAGCCCACGTGATCGACGGCGCGTCCAGCCGTGCCGACGAGCGGCTCGTTCGGCAGCCAGCTGAAGAAGTTCAGCATGTAGCCGACGCCGGGCAGGTCCGCGCCGAAGAAGAAGTCCGTCTTGCCCGGGCGCTCCGTCGCGTTGAACGCCTTCATGTACCACTGCCCCATCTCGACGAACTGCTTGTTCACGAAGTGCATGTGGTGATGCTTGATCGGCGGCGCGTTCGGCTCGTTGTTCGTCACGAGCTCCACCTTCACGCCGTCGGGGCCGAGGAGGTATTCGAACATCCCGTAGTTGCCGGCCGTCGGCGGCGCCGCGGGCTGACCCGGCCCGGGCTCGCGGCCGACCGTGCGCTGGAAGCCGTTCGCGACCGCGCGCGCCGCGACCTCGGCGACGTTCGGCACCGCGAAGCCGATGTGGTCGAACGTCGTGCCGCGCGTCGGGCCGGTCGGCGCCTGCTTGCGCAAGAAGATGAAGATGCCGGGGAACTCGACGACGTCGACCTGCTGCGGACCGAACTTCATCGGCTTGCCGCCGAGCGTGTCGACCCAGAACTTCATGTGCGCGTCGATGTTCGACACGTTCAGGTGATAGTGGCCGGCGATGATCCGCGCGTCCTTGTTGTCGAGCTGCGCCGCGGCCGGCCAGGTCAGCGCGAGCGCGAGCAGCAGCGCCGAAGCGCCGCGGAAGATCACTTTGGTCATGAGAGGCCCCCCGGGTCGGTAGCAGCGATCCTACCATTCCGGCAGCGACTTTCGGACCGCAACGCGGGCTTGAGCGAACGGGCGGAAGCCCGGTAGGGTGGGCCGTGAGCGCTGGGGGTGCCGGATGGCGATCGTGAAGGTGACGGATCTCGCGTACGCGCGGCTGCAATCGCCGAGCCTCGACGACGCCGAGCGCTTCTTGACCGACTTCGGCATGGTGAGGGCCGAGCGCACGCGCGACGCGCTCTACATGCGTGGCACCGACGCGGCGCACCACCTCCACGTCACGCACCTCGGGCCGTCGAGATTCATCGGCCTCGCGTTCTCGGTCGCGAGCATGGACGAGCTGCGACTCTTCGCGAACACGCCGGGCGCAACCGGCGTCGAGCACCTCGACGAGCCCGGCGGGGGCTCGCGCGTCCGGATCGCGGACCCGAACGGCTATCAGATCGAAGTCGTGCACGGCATGGCCGCGCTCGCGCCGCTGCCGGTCGATGAGCAAGTGATCAATACCGGAACGGACAAGCTGCGCCGCACGGGCGGCCTGCTGCGCGTCGCGCGCCGCGCGTCGCAAGTGAAGCGCATCGCGCACGCGGTGCTGATGACGCGCAACGCCCAGGAGAAGGTTCGCTGGTACCGCGAGATGTTCGGCTTGCTGCCATCGGACGACGTCTACGTCGGCGCGCCGGACAACGTCGTCGCGTCGTTCAATCGCTGCGACCGCGGCGACACGTTCGTCGACCATCACACGCTGCTCTGCTTCGAGTCGCCGAATGTCGGGCTCAATCACTTGTCGTTCGAGGTGCAGAGCTTCGACGACCTCATGGTCGGCCACGAGCACTTGCGCGCGGCGGGCTACAACCACGTCTGGGGCATCGGCCGACACCTGCTCGGCAGCCAGATCTTCGACTACTGGGAAGACCCGTGGCGGCGCGTGCACGAGCACTGGACCGACACGGACGTGCTGAACGCGCGCAGCGCCTCCGGATTGCACCCGATCGAGACCGGGCTCAGCGCTCAGTGGGGCGCGCCGCCGCCGCAGAGCTTCGTCGAGCACGCGATCCCCTAGCGCGCTCGGGGACCTCCGCCCAACGCCGACGGCATTCCGGCCGGCACGGGCGTGCGCGCGACGTTCAGGATCATCGCGAGCGTCGTGTAGTAGCCCGCGACCGCCGTGAGGTCGACGATGCCGCGCTCGCCGAACGCGGCGAGGGCGCGCGCGTAAGTCGCGTCGCTTACCGCCTGCGTTGCGTGTAGCTGGCGGACAAAGTCGTAGACGATCGCCTCGTCGGCCGCCATGCGCGCCGGTCGCCTACCCCGCGCGATCGCCGCGATCGTCGTGCGCGCGATTCCGCGCGCCTCCGCCTCCTGAACGTGGATCGCCCACTCCAGCGGTTGCGACCACGCGCGCGCCGTTACCAGGATCGCGAGCTCGGTGAGCCGCGGCCCGAGCGCGTTGCCGTAGCGCAGGTACTCACCGAGCCGCTGCAGCCGCGTCATGAGCTCCGGGCTGCGGAGTGCGGCGATGAACGGCCCGATGACTCCGCCGCGCGGTCCCGCCGCGAGCTCGGCCGCGGCCGCGCGCTGTGCGGCGCTGAGATCTTGTTCGCGCAGCGGCGGCATGCGATCCCCGCCGCCCTTCGCCCTCCGCGGTTTGCGTGCCAAGACTTGCGTCCGCCTAGGGCACGAGCAGGATCTTGCCCGCGGTGCGACGCGCCTCGAGCTCGCGATGTGCGCTCGCGGCCTCGGCGAGCGGCAGCACGCGATCGATCCGCGGGCGCAGCGCGCCGAGCGCGAGCCACGCGAACAAGTCGGTCGTGCGCTGCACGAGCTCTTCGCGCGTAGCGATGTATTGATTGAGGCCGGGCCGCGTGAGGAACAGCGAGCCCTTCGCGCCGAGGACGGCCGGGTCGAACGGCGCGACCGGGCCGCTCGAGAAGCCGAACAGCGCGAGAAGCCCTCGCGGCCGCAGGCAATTGAGGCTCTTCTCGAACGTGTCCCTGCCGACCGAGTCGTAGACGACGTCGACGCCGCGCCCGTTCGTGAGCCGCTTGATCTCGGCCTCGAAGTCCTGGCGCGTGTAGTCGATCGTCGCGGCCGCGCCGGCCTCGCGCGCGAGCACGGCTTTCCCCGGGCTGCCGACGGTGCCGTAGACCGTCGCGCCGCGCAGTCGCGCGATCTGCGTCACGAGCTGGCCCGCACCGCCCGCCGCCGCGTGCACGAGTGCCACGTCGCCGGGCTTGATCGGGAACGTGCTGTGCGTGAGGTAGTGCGCGGTCGTGCCCTGGAGCATGACCGCGGCCGCGGATTCGAAGGTGACGTCCGCCGGCACCTGCACGAGCCGGTCCGCTCGCACGGCCGCGTACTCGGCGTACGTGCCGACGATCATCGTGTACGCGACTCGGTCGCCGACGCGCACGTTCTCCACGTCGGCCCCAACCTCTTCCACGGTGCCCGCGCCTTCCGACCCGAGGGTGAACGGGAACGCGGGCGGCTTGTAGCGCCCGGCGCGCTGTTGCACGTCGATGAAGTTGACGCCGCTCGCCGCGATCTTCACGAGCGCCTCGCCGCGCCCCGGCTTTGGCGCCGCGACCTCTTCGTAGCGCAGCGCGTCGGGGCCGCCGCATTCATGCACTCGGACCGCTTTCAACGGAGTACTCCAACCAGGCTGACGCGTGTCAGTTTACCCTGCCGCCGCGCGCGCAGGCGCCAGCCCAGTGCGTGCGAAATCGGCCTTCACGCCACGGCGCGCCAGTCGTTTGCGACCGCCCGAGCGGGCATGCTAGCTTCGCGCCTCATGCCCGCCGAAGCGCTGCGCTACCAGACCGGCTTCGCGAACGACTTCGCGACCGAGGCCCTTGCCGGAGCGCTTCCGATCGGCCAGAGCAATCCGCAGAAGACGCCGTTCGGCCTGTACACCGAGGAGATCAACGGCACGCCGTTCACGGCGCCGCGCGCGCAGAGCCGGCGGACGTGGACGTATCGGATCCGGCCCTCGGCCGTGCACAAGCCGTTTCGGCCGATCGACTCGGGGCTGCTGCGCAGTGCGCCGTTCACCGAGGCTCCGCCGACCCCGAACCAGATGCGTTGGCGGCCGCTGCCGGTGCCGAAAGCGCGGACGGATTTCTTGCAGGGCCTCGTCACGTTCGGCGGCAACGGCGATCCCGCGCTACAGCTCGGCGCCGCGATGCACATGTACGCCGCCAACGCGTCGATGACGGAGCGCTTTTTTTACGACGCGGACGGCGAGCTCCTGATCGCGCCGCAGCTCGGCGCGCTGCTCGTGCGCACGGAGCTCGGCATCCTGCACGTCGCGCCCGGCGAAATCTGCGTCGTGCCGCGCGGCGTCAAGTTCCGTGTCGAGCTCGAAGACGGCGAGGCGCGCGGCTACGTCTGCGAGAACTACGGTCCGCACTTTCGTCTGCCGGAGCTCGGCCCGATCGGCACCAATGGTCTCGCGAACTCGCGCGACTTCTTGTCGCCGGTCGCGGCTTACGAGGAGAGCGACGGCGACTTCCGCTCGTCGCGAAATTCCAGGGCGGGCTCTGGGAAGCCGAGATCGACCACTCGCCGCTCGACATCGTCGCGTGGCACGGCACGTACGCGCCGTACAAGTACGACCTCGCGCGCTTCAACGCGATGAACACCGTCAGCTACGACCATCCGGACCCGTCGATCTACTGCGTGCTCGCGGCGCCGTCGGCGATTCCGGGCACCGCGAACATCGAGTTCGCGCTGATCGGCGATCGCTGGACCGTCGCGCGCAACACGTTCCGCCCTCCGCCTTTTCATCGCAACGTCGCAAGCGAGTTCGTCGGCCTCGTCAAGGGCCGCTACATCGGCAAGGGCGACGCGTTCGCGCCCGGCTGCGCGAGCCTGCACAACTGCATGGCCGGGCACGGACCGGACTCCGAGTCGTTCGAGCGCGGCTCGGCCGCGAGCGAAGCATCCGCAGTATCTCGAGAACACGATGACGATCGTGCTCGAGACGCAGCTCGTGATCCGCCCGACGGCGTTCGCGATGGAGACGGAGCTGCGCGAGCGCGACTACTACCTGCACTGGCAGGGGCTCGGCAAGCGGTTCCACGCGAAATAGCGCTCCGCCCTTGCTGACCGTCCTCGTGCTCGGCGGCTACGGGTTCTTCGGCACACGCATCGCCGCCGCGCTCGCCTCGGACTCGCGAATTCGACTGCTGATTGCCGGGCGCGACGCCGCCCGCGCCGCGGCTGCGGCGCGAGAGCTAGGTCTTACCGCGGAGCATGGCGTCGGCATCGACGCGCGCCGAGGCGACCTCGCGGATCAGCTCGCCGCACTCGGCGTACAGCTCGTGATCCATGCCGCCGGGCCGTTCCAAGGGCAGACCTACGACGTCCCGCGCGCCGCGATCGCGGCGAGCTGTCACTACGTCGACCTCGGAGACGGAAGGCGCTTCGTCGCGGGCATCGCGGAGCTCGACGCAGACGCGCGACAGCGCGGAGTGAGCGTGATCAGCGGCGCGAGCTCCGTGCCGGCGCTGTCGAGCGCCGTTGTCGCTCGGTACGCACCGCGCTTCGGCAAGCTCGCGAGCATTCGGATCGGCATCAGCTCCGGCGCGCGCACGCCTGGGCTCGCGACCGCGCGCGGAATATTCGGCTACGCCGGGAAACCGTTCACGAGGCTCGAGGGCGGCGAATGGGTGACCGCATACGGCTGGCTCGGCTCGCAGCGCCACCGTTTCCCGGCGCCGCTCGGGCCGCGCTGGCTCGGCGCGTGCGACGTGCCGGACCTCGAGCTGCTGCCGGCTCGTTATCCGTCCGTGAGCAGCGTCTCGTTCCACGCCGGCTTCGCGAACGACGCGGGCCACTTCGTCGTGGCGGCCCTCGCACGTCTCGTACGTGCCGGCTTCCTTCGCAGTGCCGCACCCTTTGCGTCGCCGCTCCAGACGCTGTCGCACATCCTCGAACCGGTCATCAGCGATCGCGGCGGTATGTTCGTCTCGCTCGAGGGTACGGACACCGGCGGGTCGCCGCTCGCGCTCACGTGGCACTTGCTCGCCGCGAGCAACGACGGACCTAACATCCCCTGCGGCGCCGCAATCGCGCTCGCACGCAAGCTCGCGCGCGGCGAGCAGCTGCCAATCGGCGCGGCGCCATGCGTCGGCGTGTTGACGGTCGAGGAGTATCTGGAATCGCTGCGCGGCCTCGACATCACCGAGGTCGCGCCATGAACGCGTACTTCTTGCTCAAGACCGTGCACATCGTGAGCGCGACGATACTGTTCGGCACGGGCCTCGGCACCGCATTCTTCAAATGGATCACCGATCGCAGCGGCAACGTGCAGGCGATCCGCGTCGTGGCCGAGCGCGTCGTCTTGGCCGACTGGATCTTCACGACGCCAGCCGTCGTCGTGCAGCCGATCACCGGCCTGCTGCTCGCGCGCATGTTGGGCTTCCCGCTCTCCTCCGGCTGGGTCGCTTACGCGATCGTGCTCTACGCGTTCGCGGGCGCGTGCTGGATTCCAGTCGTCTGGCTGCAAATTCGAATGCGCGATCTCGCGCGCGACGCGGCCGCGCGCGAAGCGCCGGTCGGCGAGAAGTACTGGCGGCTCGCGCGCATCTGGTTCTGGCTCGGAGTGCCCGCGTTCTGCGCGGTGCTCGCGATCTTCGCGTTGATGGTGACGAAGCCCACGCCGTAAGACGACAACCGCCTTGCCCTCCGTCGCCAGGCTGGGACGACTGCGCGCAATCGTTAGCGATTTCGACCACTCCCGCTGCGCACTCCCCAGCCGATTCCGCGCGTGCTTTTCCTTTTTAAACAAAGCAGTACGCGCAATCTTCCGCGTCGGCACGCTCCTTGCTCAGGAACGCTCGTCCGGTTCTCGAGATCACCCACAGGGAGCTTTGTATGACATCCGCCATTCGCATCGCAGTTGCAGCCGCGCTGTCGTTCACCTCGATCACGCTCGCTCACGCGCAGAGCGCGGACGTCGAGAAGCGTCAGGTCGTGGCGCTCGCAGACACGGGCGCCGTGCGCTGGTCGGAAGTCGATGAGACTCCCGATCGGTTCGCGGGCCGCTACGTGGCCGCGGACGGCGAGACGTTCTCGATCACGGTCGCCGACGACGACCTCACGCTCGAGGCGCCCGAGAGTTGGGGCGCGTCCGTGCTCACTCTGCACGCGCTCGGCGCGCAGAGCTTCGCGACCGACGACGCAGACGTGCACGTGACGTTCGCATTCGCCGGCGACGGCGAAGTGAGCGGCGCGTCGATCGTGCGCGCGTCCGAGCAGGCCATCGCGACGACGCGCGAGGCGCTGCGCGGAATCGTGACGATCTTGGATTCGTCGCAGGAAATCGCGACGGCCGGATTGCGCCGCGGCGTCGTGACGATCATCGACGTGGTCAACGACCTCGCGACGAGCGCGGTCGCCTCGACCACGGTCGCTTCGGCGAACTGAGCTCACGCACTGGGCGGCGCGGGAAGCGCCGCTCAGTGCCGCGCGAGCACCGCAGCCTTCGGCTCCAGCGCTCCATTGATGGCCTTCGCGAGAAACACCGCGGACACCGTTGCGATCGCCGCGGGTACGGCGGCCGCGTAGAACACCGACTCGTTCGACCAATGCGCGCCGAGCATCACGCCTCCGATTAGCGGGCCGATGATACGCGCCCACGCGGCCGACGCCGAGTGCCGCGCCGATGCCGGTCGAGCGCAGATCGGTCGGGTAGTAGGTCGCCGACAGCGAGTTGAGCGTCGGCTGGCCGCCGAAGATCCCCCAGCCCGTCAGGAAGGCGACGGAGAACAGTAGCGCCAGCGATAGTCCGGGCTGACCGATCAGCGCGATCGCCACCGTCTCGACAGCGAAGCACACGACGAGCACGGGCACGAAGCCGACGCGGGCGACGAATCCCGCGATCGCGAGCGTGCCGATCACCCCGCCGGCTTGCACTGTTGCGCCGGTCAGCACGCCGATCGACGTCGAGTAGCCCATGTCGCGAACGACGGTCGGCAGCCAGCTCGCGACGAAGTACGCATTCACGATGTTCATGAAGTTCGCGGCCCAGATCAGCGACGTCGCGGCCGCGCGGCCGTTGGCGAAGAGTTGCCCGATCGGCACGCCGGGCGCGCGCGACTCCGGCACGACGAAGCGCGTCGCGCCGTCGATCGCCGCGGCGGGAGCGATCCGCTTGAGCCATTTCGAGATCTCCCGCGTGTCGTTGCGGCGCAGCGCGAGGAATTGCAGCGACTCGGGCAACCACGCGTACATGGGCAGGAGCAGGAACAGCGGCACGACGCCGCCGACGATCCACACCGACCGCCAACCGAGTTGAGGTATGAGCCACGCCGCGAGGAAACCGCCGGCCGCCGCTCCGACCGTGAAGCCGTTCGTCACGATCATCATCGTCGCGATTCGCATTCGGCTCGGGCTAAACTCGCCGATCAGCGCTGTCGCGTTCGGCAACACCGCGCCGAGCCCGAAGCCTGCGAGGAAACGGATGATCCCGAGCTCCGTGAGCGATGTCGCACGGGCCGACAGCAGCGTGAATATCGAGAACGCGATCGTCGCCCAGAGCAGCACGCGGCGCCGGCCGACTCTGTCTCCGAGCATGCCGAACAGCATCGAGCCAATGAACAAACCGAAGAGCCCCGACATCAATACCGGTGTCAGCGTTTCTCTTGTGGATCTTCCAGTCCGTGATGATCGCGGGCGCGACGTAGCCCATCGACTGCACGTCGAAGCCGTCCATGACGAGGAACAGCCCGCAGAGGAAGAAGACGCCGATCTGGTAGCGATTCAGGCTGCCGGCGTCGATGACAGCGCTGACGTTGACCTCGGTCTTCGCCACGATCCCCCCTCAACGACTAGGCGCCGGCCGGGCGCCGCGCCGATGCGAGCGGCCATCATAGCGGAAGGGCTCGACGCGTGCGGGTCGATGCCCCGTCCTCGCACCTATTGCGCGAATCAGCCCATCAGCCCAGCGCGGGCTCGCGCTTGTGCCACTCGGTCGCCTGCTCGTACGCGTGCGCGAGCGCGTAGACGCGCGCCTCGCCGAGCCGCGGACCCGTGATCTGCACGCCGACGGCCAAGCCCGCGCGCGTGAAGCCGCACGGCACGCTGATCGTCGGCAGCCCGAGCACGTCGAACGGCAGCGTGTTGCGGATCATCACGCTCTCGTCGCGGCGGGCTCGCAAGCGACGCGGCGATCGTCGGCGGCGTGCGCATGAACGTCGGCGTCACGAGCAGTCGACGCTCGCGAAGAGATCCGCGATCGTGTTGCGCGCGATCGTCATTCGCCGGCGCGCGGCGATGTAGTCCTCGGCCGACGTGCCCTTGCCGCTCTCGATGCGCATCAGCGTGATCGGCGAATAGAGCGCACGTTTCGCGGGATCGGCCAGCATCTTCGCGTGGTACTCGTACGTCTCGGCGCCGAGCACGGTGTACGCGTAGCCGACGTCGGGCAGCGCGACGTCGGTACTTCCGGCCGCCATGCGCTTCAGCTGCTCGAGCGCCTGGTCGACGGCCGATGCGACCTCGGGATCGAGACCGTCGAAGAACGGCGAGCGCGGCACGCCGATCCTGAGCTTCGCGACCGGGTCGCCGATCGAGCCGCGCGAGCGCGCCGCGCTCGACGCGGATGCTCACGGGATCGAGCGGATCGAAGCCCGACGAGCGCGTCCATGATCAGCGCGCAGTCCTCGACGCTGTGCGCGAGCGGTCCGACGTGATCGTGCATCTCCGACAGCGGCACGATGCCGCGGATGCTCGCGAGCCCGTGCGTCGCCTTGAGCCCGACGACGCCGCAGCACGCGGCCGGGAAGCGGATCGACGCGGCCGTGTCCGTGCCGAGCGCGCCGGCGCAGAGCCGCGCGGCGACCGCCGCGGCGGAGCCGCCGGACGAGCCGCCCGGCGTGTACGTCGAGATTCCACGGGTTGTGAACCGGGCCGTAATGCGAGATCGACGCACGTGCCGCCGTACGCGAACTCGTGCATGTTGAGCTTGCCGAGGAACACGGCGCCCGCGTCGCGCAGCTTCGTGACGACGGGCGCGTCTTCGCTCGGCACGCGCTGCGCGTAGACCGCGCTCGCGGCCGTCGTGAGCACGCCGGCCGTGTCGATGTTGTCCTTGAGCCCGAGCGGAATGCCGTGCAGCGGGCCGCGCGACTTGCCGCGCCGCGAGCTCGGCCTCGAGCGCACGCGCCTGCGCGAGCGCTGCGTCGGCCGTGACCGTGATGTACGCGTTCACGCGCGGGTTCAGCCGCTCGATGCGCTCGAGATACGCGCGCGTGAGATCGACCGGCGACAGCTCGCGTGCGGCGATCCGCTTGCCGGCTTCGGCAATCGTTAGCCGTGTGAGGTTCTCGGATCCTGCTTGCGCGCGGGCGTCGGATCGAGCCTGCGCGTGTGCCTGCCCGCCTGCGCCGGCCGCGAGCGCGGCGCTGGCGGCCGCGGCCGCGAGCAGCTCGCGGCGGCTGATGGAATCGGTCGTCATGAACCCCTCCCCCTGTCGGCCGCGTCCGGATTGATCACTCCGAAACGCGCCGGAAACTCGGCGTAGAACGAGCGCACGTTCTCGCGCTCGACGAGGTCGAGCAGCTTCTTCGCCTCGTCCTCTCCGACGACGAACTCGACTTGAACGCTCAGGGTGCCCGCGAGCTCGAAGAATTTCGCCTCTTGCACGGCGTGATGACGGCCGAACCCTGCCATCGCCTTGAACGCGGAGCCGCCGCGAATGCCGGCTTTGCTCGCCTCGTCGAGCAGCCATTCCCAGACCAAGCGTCCGCCGTGCCGCTGATCCTCGTGAAAGTAGAACCGCAAGATCGAGCCCTGCATAGTGACCTCCGCATCCTTACTGTTTGAGCCACGCGACGGTGCCGATGCCGGCGAACGTCATCACGATGGAGCCGCCGAGGTGAACGAGCGCGGAAGCGCACGCCCAAGCCGCGCGCCCCTGCTGAAGCAGCGTGACGAGCTCGGCCGAGTAGGTCGAGAACGTCGTGAGCGCGCCGCAGAAGCCCGTGATCACGAACAGCCGCCACTCCGGAGCGATCGCGGGGTTGGCCGCGAACAGCGCGATCGCGATGCCGACGACGTACGCGCCGACCAGGTTCGCGGCGAGCGTGCCGGGCGGAATCGTCGGGAAGTGGCTGTTGAGCGCGTTGCCGAGCCACCAACGAAGCAGTGCGCCGGCGATCGCGCCGACGCTGATCACGATGATCGGTTTGAGCATGCACCTGTCCTTTTCAGTAACCCGGACAGGCCGTCGAAATGACTACGCCTCTCCGTCCGAGCTCAGCGTAGGCATCATCAGCCGCGCGACGCGGCGGTTCGTGGAGGAATGCCATCTCCAAGAGGTCGTGGCGATCGTAGCCGCACCTCGGCGGCCGTGGCAACCGACTCGGTCGATCCCTCGCCCGACAGACTCGAAGGATGCGCGTCGAATCGTTTGCCGCTCGCCGAGCGTAGCCGCTAAACTGCGCGGCGGAGAGGTGCCGGAGTGGCCGAACGGGCTTGACTCGAAATCAAGTGTACGGGTGACCGTACCGTGGGTTCGAATCCCACCCTCTCCGCCAATATAAATTATTGTTTTAGAACGAGTTTTAGTCTCTGCGGCACGGCAGAAATAGCTCCCAAGTTTCCGCCACTTGCACGGTCCAGATTTTCCTCACCGGACCGAGAGACTGCAGTGGTCCGCCAATTCGGCGGCACCACGCACGAAAGTCTCAAAGACACTTTTTGGCGGTACGACGAGCTCGCCAAATCCGAATACCGGTCATTCCGGCGACCGCTTTGAAAGACGGCATGTGATGCCTGTGCCGATGCGCCCGTGCTACTGAGACCCTGTGACTTTCGCCACTATGGCCAGAATCGCCGTTGGCCTTGTCACCATATCTGAGTGACCCATACCTCGGATGACCGACACCGGAACATCCGAACGCTGCGATTGGAACTCGCTCTTCAGCTTCGCGGCATCCAGAAGTTCGTCCGAGTCACCCACCAGGACCTGCATAGGCCTCAGAGCGCGATGAATTTCAGCAAGGTAGTCGTCGTCACCGGCAAAGTTTTTGTACAGTCGCCACGAATAGGCATTGGTTGCCGCTTCAATGTTGGCGGGTACCGGAAAGGCAAGCACCGGCAAGCCGTCCCAGGCGTGAAGTCCCCACCTGTTCGCTATTGTGAGGCCGATAATCCGACCGACAGAAGCCGATGCCCACGATTGCGACTCGGATGCTCCATGCGTCGATTCTCTGACCGAAGGAGCGTTATAGCGAAGATAGGGTGATACCAGCACATAGCGATCTGGCAGACGACCTGCCGGTGATTCGGCAGCAAACCGCAACGCGAAAGCGCCACCCGACGAGAACCCGACGATAGTCCATGCGGCGCCTGGACGTACCTTTCTCTGCTCAACGATGAGGTCCGCCAGGTCATCGTCGAGCTGTCCCACGTAAGCGATGTCGCCGTGGGGACTATTGGCTCCATGCCCACGGAGATCTGGTACAAACGCGGTAATCCCTGCGCTCTGCAGCGCCAGCGCCAACGGATGCATGTCAATGCTGCTGCCCGCGGAGCCGTGTAGAAGCACGGCCACCTGCATTTGCGATGCGCGATATTCCCGGTAAGACAACAGGGCGCCGTCTCGCGCCCTGTGACGTTGAAGCTCGGGCAGCGCAGCGGTATCGATTTTCGCGAAGGGATTCGAGATAGCTGGCGCTGCCGCGGGCGGCTTTGCAGTGCCAAAGGCGATGAGCCCTGCAACGACCGCGGCATACACCATCAATGCGATGCACGCTGCTCGAAGGATGCGCTTCCAGATTACCTTCATGAGGTGTACAGTGTACACCTCTCTCTCCTGACGCAATGTCTGGCGAATGCCTAAACGCAATCAGCATTCAACCCGAGACAAGCTCCTCGCGGCAGCTCTGGAACTGATGGAGCGCCCCGAAGGGGCCGATGGCGTGACAATGCGCCGAGTCGCCGCCGCCGCCGGCGTGACCACAATGGCGACCTACAAGCACTTTCCCAGTCGCGACGCGCTCTTGCGTGCCGCGACCGCCGCCGAATATCCACGTATCGCTGGCTACTTTGCCAGGGCAAACGCAAAGGCGGGGGTTCCGGGGATGAAAGGAATGCTGGGGTACCTGAACTACGCGCTCGATCACCCGCAGATCTTCAGGTACATGTTTTCCAGTCAGCGCGATGATGCCTACGTATTCCCCAACGATCTTGAAGGGGGCAAGTCGCCTACCTTCAACATCCTGCTCGCGGTCGTTGCCGACCTGATGGAAGGCAAGATCCTTCGATCAGACGATGTAGCGGAGACTGCTCTCAGTATTTGGGCCCACGCGCACGGGTTGATAAGCCTGTATCTGTCTGGGCGCATCAAGACCACACGCGTCGGATTCCAAAAACTCTACCTGCGGTCGCTGGATCGCCTGGCGCATGGGCTGGCTCCTGCTGCTCCAACTGCGAGGAGCGCGTGAAGAGATCTTCAGCGTGCTGCATTCTGCACCGTCCGCCATGGGTCGAGGCTGTGTGATAACTCACCGCGGAGCCAATCGTCTAGCCGAGTCTGCAGCCGATCGGCGACCTGCACTTGCTTCGTCTTCCCCCAACCGAAAATTCTCGTCGTGGGCGAATAGAGTGCTGAGCGTCGGCCAATCAGTCGGCGTTTTGCCCGACACGGGCGACACGCAAGATGGCGTCGCGAATTCGTGCATGGGCGATTTTCGCCGATGAGCAAGGGCGAGGCCTTCCGGACGCTCGGTCAAGCTCCATCGAGCGTCACCGATGCCGCGGCGCCTCCATGATCCACTGCACGAGGTCGAGCGGCACCGGGAACACGATCGTATGCGAGTTCTTCTCGCCCGAGATCTCGGTCAGCGTTTGCAGATAGCGCAGCTGCATGGCCTGCGGGTGAGCCGCGAGCACGGCTGCCGCTTCGGACAGCCGCTGAGACGCCTGGAACTCGCCTTCGGCGTGGATCACCTTCGCACGCCGCGCTCGCTCGGCCTCGGCCTGCGCGGCGATCGCGCGGATCATGCTCTCATCGATATCGACATGCTTGATCTCGACGTTCAGCACCTTGATGCCCCAGGCCGCTGTGGACTGGTCGAGGATCGTCTGCACGTCGGCGTTGAGCTTCTCGCGCTCGGCAAGCATGTCGTCCAGCTCGTGCTGGCCTAGCACGGAGCGCAGCGTGGTCTGTGCGAGCTGACTCGTCGCTTCGACGCGGTTTTGCACCTGGATGATCGCCTTCTCGGGGTCAATCACGCGGAAGTACAGCACGGCGTTGACCTTCACGGAGACGTTGTCGCGCGAGATCACGTCCTGCGGCGGCACGTCCATGACGATCGTCCGCAGGTCCACGCGCACCATTCGCTGCAACGCCGGAATCAGGATGATGAGGCCCGGGCCTTTCACGCCGCTGAACCGGCCGAGCTGGAAGATCACGCCACGCTCGTACTCGTTCAGGATCTTGATCGCGCTGAACAGGAACAACGCGACGACGATGATCAGAAACAAGACCGGTCCGAATTGCGCCATGACGTTTCCTCAAGTTTGACGCGTGGCGCGCGGCTCGACACGCAAGACCAAATCGGCGACCGCGGTGACTCGCAGCTCATCGCCCTTGTGCACGGGCGTGGACGTGATCGCGCGCCAGCGCTCGCCCTGCACGCGCACCGCACCGTCGCGGCCGAAGTCCTCGAGCGCGACCGCCATGGATTGCAGCAGCGCGTCCGCGCCGCTCACGACCGGCAGCCGCCGCGATCTCATCGCCATCCACATCGTGCCGAGCAGCGCAAATGCGGCGGTCGCGGAAATCACCACGAGCATCGGCGTCGACAATCCGTAGCCCGGCACGTCCGTGTCGATAAGGATCACGGAGCCGAGCACGAACGCCGCGATGCCGCCGAAACCGAGCGCGCCGAAGCTCGGCACGAACAGCTCCGCGCTCATCAGCACGATGCCGAGCACGATGAGCGCGAGCCCCGCGTAGTTCACGGGCAGCAGCTGGAACGCATACAGCGCGAGCAGCAGCGCGATCGCGCCGACGACGCCGGGCACCACGGCACCCGGGCTGTAACCTTCGAAGATGAGTCCGTAGATCCCGATCAACATCAATAGATAGGCAACCGTCGGGTTCGTGATGACCGCGAGCAGCTGCGTGCGCCAGTCGGGGTCGATGCGCTGGTAGACGAGCCTCTCGGTTTCGAGCGTGCGCTCGCCGCTCGTGGTGGTCACGCGTCGACCGTCGAGCTGCACGAGCAAGTCGTCGAGGTCGGCTGCGATCACGTCGATCACGCCGGCCTCGAGCGCGGCTCGAGCGCTGAGGCTCTCGGCCGAGCGCACGGCACGTTCGGCCCAGTCCGCGTTACGTCCGCGCTGCTCCGCAAGGCTGCGGATATAGGCGACCGCGTCGTTGATCGCTTTGCGTTCCTCGGCCGTTTGAGGCGCGGGCGCGCGCGGCGCTTCGTCGGCGGGCGCCTCGTCGCCACTGGCCGGACGGTCGGCGTCGCGGGTATTAGGCTCGGGCGCCGGCGCGCCGCCAATCGACACCGGTGTGGCGGCACCCACGTTCGTGCCGGGCGCCATCGCGGCCACGTGACTCGCGTAGAGGATGTAGGTGCCCGCGCTCGCGGCTCGCGCTCCGGGCGGCGAGACATACGTCGCGATTGGCACCGGCGAGGCCAGGATCGCGCGGATGATATCGCGCATCGATGTGTCGAGGCCGCCCGGCGTGTCCATCTCGATCACGACCAACGCGCTGCCCCGGTCGGCGGCCCTCTCGATGCCGCGCTTGACGTAGTCGCTCGTCGCCGGGCCGATCGCGTCGCGGACGGTGAGCAGCGTGGCGGTGCGGGCGGAGGGAGGGCTGGCGGGCCGATCGGGTTTCTGCGCCGCGAGCGGCGCGGCAAGGCCCGATGCCAGCGCGACGAGCGGCAGCAGACGTAGAAGCCAGGCGAGCACGGCCGGCATCATCGCGACATACTAACAGGACTCGCGGCGGATGCCGGTTCGCTGCCGGCATGCGGCGAGCGCGTGATCACGGTGGCGTCCTTGTCCGCTGGCCTCCTACCATCCGGCGCACGATCCTTAGAGTTGTGAAATCCGTAACCTTGCGCGCGCCGGCAACGCCAGTGGCCTGGTGCACCTACTCGCCATCCGACTTTTCGCGACTGTCGGCGTTCGCTTCCTGCAGCCGCTGACCGCGTCGGATTGCCGGCAAGTCGTCCTGGCGCCGCCAACTCTTTCGAGCGCCTTACCCCAATTCCTTATGAGGTCGATTTGGGAGTGAAGGCCGCCGGCAACGCAGCGCGCGCTCGGCCTCCCCTTGCATGCCGCCAATCCGTGTGTTAAATACTGAACCATATGGTTCAGTATACCCGGACCCGCTTCGATGCCTCGTTCGCCGCGCTCTCGGACGCCACCCGACGCGGCGTTCTGGAGCAGCTCGGGCGTGCAGACGCTTCGATCACGGACCTTGCCGAGAAATTCCACATGACCCTCACGGGCATGAAGAAGCATGTCGGCGTCTTGGAGCAGGCGGGGCTCGTCACCACGGAGAAGGTCGGGCGCGTGCGGACCTGCAAGCTCGGCCCGCGCCGACTGGAGGAGGAGGCGGCATGGATCGAGAGGTACCGCCAGCTCTGGGACGCACGCTTCGACGAGCTGGACAAGGTTGTCGAGGAATTGAAACGGAAGGAGAAGGTCGATGGACGCAAGAAGAGAGAGTGAGGTTGCCCCCATGAAGAACCGTACGACGGTGGAGCGGAAGTCCGAGCGTGAGCTCGTCGTCACGCGAACTTTCAACGGCCCGGCGCGCCTCGTGTTCGAGGCGTGGACCAAGCCCGAGCTGTTCAGGCAGTGGTGGGTGCCGAAGTCGATGGGAATGTCCCTGCTTTCCTGCGAAATGGATGTTCGTGTCGGGGGCAGGTACCGTTTGGAGTTCGCACACGGGGACTCACAGTCGGCGTTCTTCGGCACGTACAAGGAAGTAACACCGCACTCGCGCCTCGTCTGGACCAATGAGGAAAGTGACGAGGGTTCCGTCACGACGGTGACCTTCGCGGAAAAAGGCGGCAAGACGTTGCTGGTCATGCACGAGCTTTATCCCTCGAAGGAAGCTCTCGACGCCGCCGGCACCGGGGCGGCGGATGCGATGGGAGAGACGTTCGAGCAACTGGACGAGCTTCTCGTCACCCTGGGCGCGAGCGTGGGACGGTCATGAAGTCGTCGAGGCCGTCGAGCTCGAGCTCAAGTCCGCGGGCGCCGACGAGCCGAAACCAGCGCTGCCGTCGTAGCGGCTTCTGCCACCGAAGCGGCCGATTCCTACGAATGGCGCGGCGAGTCCGCCGAGTTGCAGCCGCCGATTCACTGTATCATCCCGTCGTTCCAGCGAAATGCAGAGAGACGAGTTCGCAGCAGACTCCCCGCACCGCCAACATGTCGTTTACCTATGCTCGATGTCTGCTTCCTCGCCGGAGCCGAGCGGAGATCGTCTATTGGGGGGCCGCCCCGCGTGGATGAAATGCCACGCGGCAAGAAGGACAAATGACACCGGCGGACACAAACGAACGCTTAGTTGGTCAAGCGACGTCGCTCATACCAATGCTACGCGCTTGCTCATCTGCGGCGGAAGAAGCGCGCCGATTGCCACGGGAAGTATTTGACGCGCTCGCGGAGGCAGACGTTTTTCGAATGACCGCTCCGAAGCGTTTCGGCGGATTCGAGGCCGACTTTCTCACTCAGTGCGAGGTGCTGGCGGAGGTCGCGCGAGGTTCCCCTTCTGCCTCGTGGGTCGCGACGATCCTGAGCGCAATGTCGTGGCTCGTATCCGGATTTCCGGACGAAACTCAGGAGGAAATCTTCGACACGCGCGACCCGCGCGTGACCGGCGTCTTCTCACCGACCGGCAAAGCGGTCCGCAAGAACGGCGGCTATTGGGTCAGCGGCCGCTGGGGATACAACACGGGCGGCAACGGGAGCCACTGGACCGTGGTGAACGCCGTGCTCACGGAGAACGGCGTCGCCGGCATGCCGCACTGCTGCCTGGTGCGCAGCGATGAGCTCGAGCGTCTCGACGATTGGCACGCGAGCGGCATGGCCGCGACCGGCAGCAGCACGGTGATTGCCCGCGACATCTTCGTGCCCGCCCGCCGAGTATTGCCTTTGCCGGAGCTCGTCGAGGGGCGCTATCCGCGGCGCCACAACTCGTCGAATCCGTATTTCAACTACCCTCTCGCGTCCGTGCTCACCGCGAATGCCGCGGGCACGCCGGTGGGGATCGCGCGCGGCGCACTGGAGCTGTTCAAGGAACGCCTACCGGGACGCACGATCACCTACACAACCTACGCGACCAAGATCGAAGCGCCCGTCACGCACCTGCAGATCGGTGAAGCCGCCCTCGCGATCGACTCGTCGGCTGCGCACATGCGGCTGGCGTGCGCGTTGCTCGACGGAGCGAACGGCGCTCCTTCGAAGTTCGATCGCGTGAAACTCCGCGCGCACGTCGGTGCCACAACGCGCTACGCGCGCGAGGCCGTGGATGGGCTCTTTTACGCCAGCGGCGCATCCGTGATTCAGGCGAACGTGCCGATGCAGAGCTTCCAACGGGACATGCAGGCGCTCGCGAATCACGCGATCATGCACCCGCAGACGAACGTCGAGCTCTACGGGCGAGTGCTGTGCGGGCTCGAACCCAATACGTTCCTCTACTAGAGCGCGTTTCAGCGCCCGACATTCTTCGGGGCAACCATGGATCCAGTGAGAGGTTGCCGGTGCTAACGCCCGTCGTGAAATATCACGCCGGCCGTGTACCGTCGCCCCGAGCGAATGAGGCTTGCACCGTGGCGCATCGTGACTCGGTGGTAGCCACGGGCGCCGCGGCGCGGTCGCTGTGCCACCGCGAAGATCGCCCCGTCGCCCTTTGCGAGCGGAATCACCTCGACTCGCGATTGCATGCGGGGCCGCTGCTCGGTGAGGACAAATTCGCCGCCGACGAAGTCCTCGTTCGGCGCCGACAACAGAAGCACCGCCTGGAGCGGGAACACGTGCTCGCCGTAGAGATCCTGGTGCAAGCAGTTGTAGTCACCTGGGCCGTAGCTCAGCACCAAGGGCGTCGGGCGGGTCTGTCCGGCGCGATGACAGCGCTCGACGAATTGCTCGTGGGTGTCGGGATAGCGCAAGTCGCTCGCGAGGAGCTGGCTCCATCGATTCGCAATCGGCGCGAGCCGCGCGTAGAGCGATGCGCGCAGCTCGGCTATGACGGTCGGGAGCGGATACGCAAAGTACTTGTACTCGCCGCGTCCATAGCCGTGCCGTGCCATGACGACTCGGGTCCGAAAGACCCGTTCGTTCGTGTACAGCGCCGCGAGCTCGCGACATTCGGCATCCGTGAGTAAGCCGGAGAGCGGCGACCAGCCGGCCTCGTCGAGGTTTGCAGAAATGCGCTCCCACTCGTAGTTGGAAACGCGCTCTGCGATCGAAGGCGTGACAGGCATCATGGAAAGCGAGTCTAGCGGTGGCTTCTCGGCCACGGCACCCAAATCAATCGTTTGAATCGTCCTCTCGAGGCTCAGCGGTGAAGACGTGCTTTTCGCTGTATGGTGCGGCGTGGTCGCGCGCCAAAGGTCTAGCTCATGAAACATCCCGTTGCCCCCGCTTCGGCCGAGCGTATCCACTCGAGCCACATCGCATCCGCACTCGAGTTGGTAGCGCTCGCGGTCGTCATGAGCTTCGGCGCCCATTCGGCGCCATGGTTTCTCTTCGCGGGGGCCGTGCTCGCCGCCTCGGTCATGACCGGCGTATACCACGCGGACGTGGTCGCGGCTCGCATCGGTCCGACGTTGGGCGCGCTCGTGCTTGCGCTCGCAGTCACGGTCATCGAGGTCGGCCTGATCCTCTCGATCATGACCAACGACACGCCGGAGTCCGCGACTATCGCACGCGACACCGTATACGCGGCCGTCATCATCGTCTCGAACGGCATTCTCGGTGTGTGTCTGCTCGTCGGCGGCGTGCGCTTCAGAGAGGTCGGCTTTCATGCGGGCGGCACGAACTCGCTGTTGGCCGTTCTGGCGGTGCTCTCGACGCTGACGATGATCCTGCCCAACTACACGACTTCGACACCCGGCCCCACGTACAACACACCTCAGCTCATCTTCGCGTCGATCGCGTCGCTCGCCCTTTACGCGTGCTTGTTCTGGGCGCAATCCAAGACGCACAAGGACTACTTCGAGGTCCCCGCGCCGACAGGCGATATGCCAGCCGGCAGCGCGCACCCCCAGCCGACGCTACGTAGCGCATGGCGCAGTTTCGTATGCATGCTGATGAGCCTCGTCGCCGTGATCGGGCTCGCCAAGACGCTGAGCCCGGCGATCGAGCAAGGCGTCTTGGCCGTCGGTGCTCCGAGCGCCACCGTCGGGATTGTGATCGCGCTGCTCGTTCTTGCGCCCGAGACGTGGGCGGCCGTGTCCGCGGCTCGTCAGAATCGGCTGCAGACGAGCTTGAATCTCGCGCTTGGCTCGGGCGCCGCGAGCATCGCGCTCACGATTCCCACCGTCAGTGCGTTTGCTATCGCCACCGGCCGGCCGCTGATACTCGGCCTCGACGCGAAGAGCGTCGTATTTCTCGTGCTCACATTCGTCACGAGCGGCCTCACGTTGGGCCGCGGCAAAAGCACTTCGCTGCAAGCCTGGACCCATCTCGTCCTATTGGGTGCGTTCATCGCGCTCTCGCTGATGCCGTGAGCGAGATTCCAGCGTTTACCCGACAACAAAGGCGTCGAGTCCTCGGGTAGACTTGCGGAATGGAATCGCAATCGCCCGCGCATCCTGGCGACGTGCTGAAGATCGAATACCTCGACCGCCTCGGGCTCTCTTCGGACGAGCTCGCGTTTTCGGTCGGCATTCCGCCGGAGCGCATGCACGAGATCCTCGTCGGCCGCCGCGCGATCAGCGCCGATACCGCGACGCGACTCGCCGATCGGCTCGGAACGACGCCGGAGTTTTGGGTCACTCTGCAGTCGAACTACGACCTAGCACTGGTTAGCCAATCTTCTCATCGGCGCGCGCCGCACAAGCCAAAACTTCCGCGAAGACGCCGCTGATCCGTTCTCGCTCGAAGAACGAACCTTTAGCGGCAAGAATCGGCTGATGGAAGTCCCCTACGCGCAGAAATGGCAGAAGGAAACGGCCAGGCTGCGCAAGATCGCGCTCGAATGTGATCTGACCGAAGAACTGAAGTGGGGCAAGCCGTGCTTCACTTATCGGAAGAAGAATGTGGCCATCGTCATTCCGCTCAAGGACTCCTGCGCGCTCTCGTTCTTCAAAGGCGCGCTGCTCGAGGATGCCAAAGGCATTCTGCTCAAAGTAGGAAAGCACACTCAGGCGGGACGCTGGATAAAGCTCACCTCCGTCAAGGAGATCACCGCCATGCAAACGACGCTGAGGAGCTACCTAAACGAAGCGATGGCGGTCGAGCAATCGGGAAAGAAGGTGAAGCTCAAGAAGGCTTCATCCTACGCGGTGCCCGAAGAACTGCAGACGAAGCTCGACCGGGACCCGGCTCTCAAAGCGGCCTTCGAAGCGCTCACACCGGGGCGCAAGAAATCGTACTTCTTTCACGTCGCAGGCGCGAAACAAGCGAGGACGCGTGTGGCGCGGGCGGAAAAATGCGTCCCAATGATCCTCGCCGGTCGCGGCTTCAACGAACGCCCGAACTGAAGGCCCGCAAGCTAACCAGGAAAATCAAGCCGGGACGTCCCCGCCGAGGTCTTTCGATATGCGTGTCGCAAGCCTGCTGCTCGGTTTCTGCTGGCTGATCTTTTTCGCCGTCTGGGTCGTCAAGTCGCTGAACGTCAAGCAGCCAGCGGATACCAACGTGGCCGGGAAGCGATGGATCTTCATCCTTCTCCTCTTGGTCGGAACCGGACTCATCCTGAAGAGGGTTGCTGGCGGAGCGCAATCCTCGTGGCTGTACGCCCCGCTCTGGCGCTTCGACGAAGCGCGCGCCGTGCTCGCGGTGGCCGTCTCCTATGCCGGTCTCGCCATCAGTCTTTGGGCGCGGACGGTCCTCGGCAGGAATTGGAGCGCACGGCCAGAATTGAAACTCGAGCATGAGCTCGTCACCCGCGGTCCCTACGCGCGGGTGCGCCACCCGATCTACACGGGCCTGCTGCTGATGTTCGCCGCCATTGCGTTGCTGTGGCCCACGCCGGCGGCGTTGCTGCTGCTGCCCGTGGTTGTCGCCGGCATCCATTTGAAGCTTGCTCGGGAGGAGGTGCTGATGGCGGCCCAGTTCCCGAACGAATGGCCCTCGTACCGCGAGCGGACCAGCAGAGTAATCCCGCTGCTCTGGTAGACTGCGCCATCCCGATGGTCGCGCACTCATCCGCAACGCCAAGCTCCCGCGGCGCCGCCCGCGTGGCAGCGAGCCCGGCCGCCGCCCCGGCGTTCAGCACCAAGCTGTCCGCCCGCGGCGCGTTCCTGCTGAACGCCGCGTTCGTGCTGGCGCTCGTCGTGCTGAGCCAACTGCCGTTGCTCGACGACCGGCCGGTCGTGCGCGCCTCGATCTTGGCGCCGCGGGCGCGCTGCTCGCGTGGAGCGGGTTGCTGTTCGGCGTGCTGCGGCGCGGGCAGAAGGTGACGCTCGAAATCGTGCTGCGCCGCCAGCACTACCTGCAGGCGTGTCTGCAGGGCGCGCTGCATCCTGTACTGGGGCTACTACTGGCGCGAGGTCTATCACGCGGCGCCGCTGATTGCTCGCGCAGCTCCTCTTTGCCTACGGCTTCGACAGCCTGCTGTCGTGGACGCACCGGCGCAAGTTCGCGCTCGGCTTCGGCCCGTTCCCGATCATCTTCAGCATCACGCTGTTCTTCTGGTTCAAGGACCGATGGTTCTACTGGCAGTTCGTGATGGTGGCGCTCGGCTCTCGCCGCCAAGGAGTTCCTGCGCTGGAAGCGCGACGGCGTGAACACGCACATCTTCAACCCCTCGTCGTTCCCGCTCGCCGTGGTGTCGGTCGCTGCTGCTGCTCGCCGACGCGAGCGGACATGACCTGGGGCTTCGAGCGTGGCGCAGACCCAGTTCTATCCGCCGCACATGTATCTCGCGATCTTTCTCTGATCGCGATGCCGGGGCAGTATCTGTTCGGCGTCACGCCGATGACCATGGCGGCCGTGGCGACGACGTTCGTCTTCAGCGCGATCTACTACGCCGTCGACCGGCAGCTACTTCTTCGTCGACTCGCACGTGCCGATCGCCGTGTTCCTCGGCATGCACCTGCTGTTCACCGATCCGGCGACGTCGCCGCGCACCGAGCTCGGGCGCATCTTGTTCGGCGTGCTCTACGGGCTCACCACCGTTCTCTTGTACGACCTGCTGCTCGCGCGAACGACGCCCGGGCTTCTACGACAAGCTGCTGCAGGTGCCGCTGCTCAACCTGTCCGTCGATCGCTGCTCGACCGGCTGGCGCGGTCGCCGCTGCTCAAGGCGCATCGATCCATCGGCGTGGGGCCGCGCGACTGGCTGCCGCGCCGCCGTCATCTCGCCTACATGGGCGTGTGGGCGGTCGCCTTCGGCGCGATGAGCGCGTCCGGGTACCTGGGCGACGAGCATCCCGGGCAATGGACGCCGTTCTGGGAGCAGGCGTGCGCGGCCGAACAAGCGCGACGCCTGCCTGAACCTGTACTTCCTGCAGGACGGCTACTGCGAGGACGGGTCCGCGATGGGCGTGCAACGAGATCGGCATCATGCTGGCCGAGCACTACGACAATCGCCGCGCGGGCGGCGACGGCGTTCGAGCGCGCGTGCACGCTGCAGTTCGCCGCCGGCTGCGACAACGCGACGGCGCATCGCGACCGGCCGACACGTTCCGCCACGACGCGCCGACCGCGCTCGACTACCGGTTCATCCTGCGCGGCAGCAAGGGCCCGATTCCGGACCGCGAGCCCGCGCAGCTCTACGCGCGCGCCTGCGTGCTGGGCTGGCCGGCACCTGCGGGCGCACGTAGCGATCAGGTGCGAGTAACGGCAGACCCCGACGGTGACCAGCCGATGCTTGCCAGCGGCACCGTCTTTCGTCGGCAAGATCAGATGGTTGGTCACGATGTGCGTGAGGCCGTAGCCAAGCGTCGCATAGCGGACGGCCAGTGCTCGATCTATGCCGATCACCGGCGGCTCTGTATCCTCACGCACAGGCGCGCCCTACCGGCGCAACGTACTAACGAGTGACGCACCCATGAATGCACCCCCGGTTCTCACCGAGCTGAAGCTGACGGCCAATATGAAAAGCGCGATCAACGCCGCGTTCGAGACCGGCCGTGCGGTGTCGATCTCCTATGTCGACGAGAGCGGGGGACCGCAGCTCTCGTACCGCGGGAGCACTCATGCGCACAGCGACACGCAGCTCGCGATCTGGGTTCGAAACCCGCAAGGTCGGATCCTCGAGTCGGTACGAAAGAACCCGAGGGTCGCGCTGCTCTACGGCAATTTCGATCCGGCCTCGCGCGGCTTCATGAACTTCCGCGGCCGCGCGCAGATCGACGAGAGCGCCGACGGCCGCAGACGCGTCTACGAGGAGTCGCCCGAGCTCGAGCGCAACCAAGACAAGGACCGGAAGGGCGTCGCAGTGATCATCGACCTCGATAGCGTCGACGGCTTCTTCGGCGGCGCCGTGCTCAAGATGAAGGGCCCGGTCAGAACTTGATGGTGTCGAGGAACCCGCTGAGCGCGCGATCGAACTCCTGGGGCTTTTCCATCATCACGAAGTGACCGGTGCCCGCGATTTGCGTCGCGGAGAAGCCCGGCAGCACCTCGCGTACTTTCGCGAGGTCGGGCAACTGCGAGGTGCCGGCGTAGATCGCGAATGCCGGTGCGCGTATCGGGTCGGTCCAGCGGATCGAGGGATCGAACACCGCGAGCATCGCGCCTGCGGCGGTGGCCTCGGGCGGCGCAAGCATCATCGCGAGCACGTGCTGCTGCACGGCAGCGGGCGTGTTCGGCGTGAACATGGAACGGATCATCGTCTCCCGGTTCTTCAGCCCGTCCGGCCCGGTGACCGGCGGCGGCCCCTGGCCGGCGGCAGGAGTCGGAAACGCGCGCATGTCGAGCGGACCGTCGACCGCGACGAGACCCGCGACGTGATCCGGGAACAGATGCGCGTACTCGCGTATCACCGGCGCGCCCATGCTGTGGCCGATCAGCACGATCCGCTGCGCGTTCGTCTCGGCGCGCACCGCTTCCACCGCGCGCGCGAACAAGTCCATCGAAAGCTTGCCGTCCTTCGGCGAGCCGCTCTGCCCATGGCCCGGCAGGTCGAGCGTGACGACCCGATATTTGCCGGCGAACGCCGGCACCTGTGCCGCCCACGACGAGCTGTCGCAGGTCCAGCCATGCACGAACACGAGCGTGGGGCCCGTGCCGGCCGCCGACGAATGAATCGGAATGCCGTCCACCGACGCTGCCCAAACCGGGCTCGCCATCGCGAGAACGAGCGCGAGCGTCAATGCGAAGAACACGCGTTGCATGATTTACCCCCAACCCGGCGGCCGCTGCCGTGCGGGTGCACGATGCCCGTGTTGCGCTCCGTTGTCGAGCGAGTCAAAGTCGCCACCGTCTATCCCGATGTTCGGTTACTTTGTACCGCGCGGCCGGCAGAGATCGGCCCGGGCTGGCTAATTCATAGGGGGAAACATGGTACGTCGTTACTTGGCAATCGCCGCCGCGCTCGCGCTGTTCGCGCTGCCGCTCGCGGCTCAAACCGGCGTCGCGGGCAAGTGGAACGCGAGCGTCGACACGCCGAACGGCCCGTTCGCGTTCGTCTTCGAGTTCATCGTCGACGCGGCCGGTAAGCTCACGGGCTCGATGCAGAACGAACTCTTCGGCTCGATCCCGATCAAGGACGGCACGGTCAACGGCAGCGACATCGCGTTCAAGCTCTCGATCGACGGGGGCCCGAACGGCGCGATGAACATCGGCTACAAGGGCACGGTAAAGGGCGACGAGCTCGCGTTGACGAGCAAGTTCGAAGGCGAGGTTCCGGGCGGCGGCCCCGCCGAGCAGTCGTTCAAGGCGACGCGCGCGAAATAGTGGTACGTCGCTCGAGAAACGCGACGCGTCGCGTCGCGAGGATGGTCAGCATGGCTCCGAAGGGTGAGTCGGTTCGCTCGCGCCGCGCGGTGCCGGATGTTGTCGAGGCCACGATCAACTACGTCGCCGCGATGACGGAGCGCCCGAAGTTCCACGCGCAAGACCACGGGCGCGACAACTTGCGCTTCGAGCCGCGGCGCGTCGCGATCACGAACGCGCGCGCGTTGCGCGACCCGCCGACGCTCGCCCAAGAAGGCCTGACGCTTGCAAAGCACCGCTCGGACATTCGCGACTTTCGCGACGCGGCCGAGGTGCGCGAGAAGTACCCGCGCGAGCTCGAGCAACTGATCGTCGAGCTCACCGGCGCGGTACGCGCGAAGATGCTCGGCGCCGGCGGACTCGTTCGCTACACCGAGCGATCGCCGTACTACAAGACCGGCATGAACACGCAGCCCGCGCGTTTCCCGCACGTGGACTTCACTCCGAATACGTCGCCCGGGCTCTCGGCGAACGTGTTCGGCGCGACGCCCGAGCCGCTGAAGCCCGGCCAGCGGCTCGTCGGCTACAACATCTGGCGCGCCGTGTCGGGGCCGCCGCAGGACGTGCCGCTCACCGTCGTCGACTCGCGCACGGTGGCGCGCGAGGACCTTCTGCCGGCCGACGGCGTCTACGACCAGGGCGACGATCCCTCGAAGTGGCCGGAGCTCGAGGCCTATGTCTTGCGCCACAACCCCGCTCACCGCTGGCTCTATTACCGCGACATGCTGCCCGACGAGGTGCTGATGTTCCGCGGCTACGGCAACGAGCCCGTCTGGCGTGCCGGCGTTCCGCACAGCGCATTCGACGATCCGACCTGTCCAGACGGCGCGCAGCCGCGCGTGAGCATCGAAGCGCGCGTCTACGCAGTCTACGACTGACGCTTATCGCTCCGCCCTGCGATAATCGCGCCTCTTCGAATCACCGTCTCGAGAGGTGAACCCATGACTTCGGCCGCACGGCGCGCCGCCGTGACCGGCGCCGCGAGCGGCATCGGCGCGGCGACCGCGCGACGCTGCATCGCGGAGGGCTGGCGCGTCGCGTGCCTCGACCGCAACCTCGCGGGCGCGCGCGCGACGGCCGGCGCGCACGGCGTCGCGATCGAGATCGACGTCGCCGACGAGGCGTCGAGCGCGCGCGCATTCGCCGAAGCCGGCGCCGCGTGGGGCGGCCTCGACGCGCTCGTGACGGCCGCCGGCGTGATCGAGACGACGCCGTTCCTCGACACGACGCCCGCGCAATTCCGCCGGCTCTTCGACATCAACGTGATCGGCACGTTCTTGAGCGTGCGCGAGGGCGCGAAGCAGATGCAGAAGGGCGCGCGGATCTGCATCGTCGCGAGCATCTCGAGCTACACGGGCGGCGGCTACGTCGCGACCGGCGCCTACGCGACGAGCAAGGGCGCGGTGCTCACGATGATGAAGAGCTGCGCGCGCGCGCTCGAGCGACGCGGCATCGCCGTCAACGCGGTCGCGCCGGGCTTCATCGACACGCCGTTCGTCGCGTCCGCGATGAGCGATCCCGTGCGCCGACAGGAAGTGGTCAAGGCCGTCGGCAAGGTCGGCTCGGCCGAGCAGATCGCCGAGTGCTGCGCGTGGCTCGTCTCGCCGGCCGCGGACTTCGTGCACGGCTCGACGCTGATCGCCGACGGCGGCGTGCTGATGCGCTGAGCCCGGCGATCGTGGCGCCGGCGGCCGAGAATCCCTCGGCGGAGGGGTCCTAGAATCTACTTTAACTTCGTTCGGCTTGCCTCTGACAAAGCTCGCAGCGCCGTCCGGCGACGCCTACTTGAACAGCTGCGGCGCGAACTCGTGCAGATAGTCGCGCCAATTCGCCCAGACGTGGCCGCCGTCGCTGCCATGGAAGATCGGGTGCAGCCCATGCTTCTCGAGCATCGCGACCGTCGCGTTCGTGGTCGGCAACAGGAAGTCGTCCTTACCGGTCGCGAACCAGACGAGCGCGAGCGAGGAGCGCGCCCTCTTGTCGTCGAGCTGCGTCGCGTGCTGCGCGCCCCACGCGTCGACCGCGCCCGCCCCAGCGCTCAGCACGCCCGAGCTGAACACGCCGACGTAGCCGAAGTCCTCGAGGTGCCGCACTGCGATCTCGAGCGTCTGCGCACCGCCCATCGAGAGCCCCGCAATCGCCGTCGACTTCGGGCCGGTTCGCGTCGTGTAGTGCTTCTCGACGTACGGCCGGATGTCGCGATCGAACTCGCGCACGAACGGGTCGATGTTCAGCGAGGCCACGCCGACCGCAGTGAAGGGTCCCTGGTGACCCGCGGGCATAACGACGATCATCGGCGCGGCCCTGCCCTCCGCGATCAGATTATCGAGGATGTCGGCCGCGCGACCGACCGTCGACCACGAGTCATCGCTATCGAACGCGCCGTGCAAGAGATAGAGCACTGGATAGCGCTTCTGCACCAGACCGTAGTCCGGTGGCGTGTAGACGTGCATGCGGCGCCACTTGCCGAGCTCCGCGGAAAAGTAACGGACCTCCGCGACCGCGCCGTGCGGCACCTCGAGGGTGTCCATGAACTTCGCGCCGGGTACGTGGAAGAGGCTCCACGTGCTGTCGTTCGACTCGCTCACGCCCGGCTGCGCAGGATCGACGGTCGTCACGCCGTCGACGACGAACGCGTAGCGGTAGGCGCCAGGCGCGACAGGCCCAATCGTGAGAGACCAGACGCCGTCCGCGCTCTTCGCGAGCGGCAACGTCTGTCCGAACGGGATCTGGGGCAAATCGCCGCCACTGGTCAGTGCGACCGCGCGCGCCTCGGCCGCGCGGATCCGGAACGTCACCTTGGCGTCGGTCGCGACTTCGGGCGACACGACGCGCGGCGGCGCCGCCGGTAACGGCGGAGGTTGCGCCTGCGCCGCGGCGCAGAGACCGAACGTGATCGAAAGGACGAGCCACCGAGCCTTATTCATTCTCTTCTCCCCCTCGTACCGGCAGCCTGCATGATACAGGTCCGATCCGGCTCGGGCCGGAGCAAGGCGGCACTGAGGCCGCAGAACGCGCGCAGCGCCGCCGCGACCTCGGCGGAATGCGTGAGCAGCAGGTTGTGCTCCGCGCTCGCGAGATCGAAATGCTCGTGTCGCCCCACGAGCTCGCGCACGCGTGCGATGTCCGCCGGCGGAATCACCGCGTCCGCGCCGCCCGAGATCACGAGCACGTCGCGCGCGCGCGCGGCAAGCGCCGCGTAGCGCGCGGCCTGATCGCCGAGCGTGTCGGCGCGGATCATCGACAGCAACGCGCGGCCAAAACCGGTGAACGAAACCTGCTCGACGAAGAGATCGGCGAGCTGCGGCCTCCCGATCCGCGCGTAGCGCACGCGCCGGCGGCGCACGAGGGCGCGAATCCCGAACAGCGTCATCGCGAGCTCGCCGGCGGCCGGCAGCTTGAACAGTCGCGACCACGCCGAGGTCGCGTTGAAGTCGAGCATGGGTGCGACGAGCGCCAGCCGATCGATGGAGCCGGGCTGGCGTACCGCGACCGCCGATGCAACCGCGGCGCCGAGCGAATGGCCGAGGATCGCGGCCGGCGTCGGAAAGGCCGTGGCCTCGAGCAGCTCGAGCGTCTGGCGCACGAACAGGTCGAGCGTGTACCGGACCGCCGGCCGATCCGAGAGCCCGTGGCCATACAGATCGAAGCGCAACGTACGAAAGCCGCCGCCCACGAGCTCCGGCACGAGTAAATCGAATTCCCAGAGCGGCACCGTGGCGCCGTGCACGAGCATCAGCGGCAGCGCCTCCGCCGGACCCTCGAGCCGATAATGCGTGACGCCGTCGCGGAGCTCGACGCACTCCCCGCCATGAGCGCGCCGCGCGGCCGCGAGCCGCGCCCGTTCGCTCGCCCGCATCGGTCGCTCAGGCCCGGCGGCGGACCGACTGCAGCAAGGCGCGAACGCCGCGCGTGAGCAGAACCGTTCTGCCGAGCAGCCGGAATGCGCGCCCGCGCCCGAGCACGCCGATCGCGACGACGGCGGTCGCGATCACGGCCGGATGCAACAGCACTCGTTGCGCAATCGCGAGATAGTGGTCGACAAGTTGCAGACGCGTCTCGGCCGCGGCGACCTCGCGAGCGACCTCGCGCCGCTGAATGGCCGAGCGCAGCAGCAACGCGGCCCGCCGTTCAGCGAGCTCGACTCGGCGATCGCTCACCGCTGCACGCGCCGCGCTCACAACCGCCTCTCGAGCTGCTTGCGGTCCTTCGCCAGCTCCGCGAGCGTGCTCTCGAGCAGCGGCGGGCGGTTGCGCACTTTCGACCGCAGAATCAGCGCGGCGATGAGCGCCAACAAGAAGAAGAACGCGGTGACGGCGATCGACGCCAGCAGCCGGTGCGTGTCCCAGAACAGAAAGATCACGACGAGCGCGGCGAGGAAGAGCCCGATCCCCGCCGCGAGCAGCGCGACGAGCGACCACATCAGGATCTCGGCGACGCGGTGCATCTCCTCCTGGAGCTCGGTGGTCAGCAGCTCGAGGCGCGTATGCGCGATCGCGACGAAGGTCGCGAGGAGATTGGAAAGAGATTTGAACAGCGCGCTGATCGGCCCGCGCTCCCGCACCGGCGGGTCCTCGCCCAACGAGGTGTCGGCTTCGACGCTCAAGGCACGCTCGCCGACTCGCCGCTCAGCGTCGGCCGATCAAGAGCCCGAGCACGAGTCCGATGCCGGCGGCCACTGCGACGGCGTTCCAGGGCTTCTCGCGCACGTACGCCTCGGTGTCGCTGGCAAACGCGCGCGCGCGCTCGAGCGCGTCGTCCTCGAGCTCGGACAAACGCTCCTTCGCTCCGCGCAGAGATTCCTCGGCGCGCTCGCGCGCCTCTTGCACCTTCTCGCCGGCCTGCGAGGCCGTGACTTTGAGCAACTCTTCCGCGTCGCGAACAACGGTGTGCAGATCTTCGACGAGCTTATCGGTGGTTATAGGTTTCGCTTTTGCCTTGGCCATGTCTTTCTCCCGCACGGTGGCGCGTGAAGAATCACGGCCGTAGCCGATGTTATTCTGCGAATGGATACAGCGGCAAGCGTGCCGCTCGGCGTATCAAACACGCGCCTAACCATCGACAATCTCGAAACGCAGGCGTTTGAGCAATTGGCCCTGCGGAGTGACCAGATCCACGGTCCACGGGCCCAGCGCGTCCGCCGGAAAGACCACCTTGCGCGAGTACGCCCGCCACCCCGAAGCGCTGCCGCCGTGAATCTGTTCCGGAATCTGCTCGCTCTCCGCGTTGTGGTGCCACTCGAAGATCACCGTCTGCGTGAGACCGGCCGGCGCGCGGATCACCGCGTATGCGATCACGCCCTGGTCGAGCGCCGAGCGCGTGATCGTCGCGATGGCCGGCCCCGGGTCCAGCCCTTCGATCGACTGCGTGATCCGCGCGCGCGTCACCGCGAGCCCGGCTGCGGGCACCTGGGCCCGCAGCTCCCAGACGACGATCGGCACCACGATCACGCTCGCTAGCCACGCGGTGCGCGCGCGCCACGTGCGCAGCGAGCGCCACGACAACGGGAACGTGAGCACGAGCCAGACGACGACGGTCGCGAGCGACATCGGCAGCGCCTGCTCGAGCGGCACGAGCAGCACCATTGGCAGCACGACGAGCGCCGCAATCCAACTGCAATAGGCGTGGAACAGGAGCCGGCGCGCCGCGCGCTTCGCGATCCAGCGCTCGTAGAGCGGATCGATCGTGCTGACGAGCGCCGCGGCGCCGGCGAAACCGGCGAATGCGATCTGGCCGGCGTCGCTCTGCGTCGCGCCGATCACGAACGGCAGGCTGAAGAACAGCAGCTCCTGCTGTAGCGACTGGCTCACGAAGTTGACGACGAACGTGCCGAGCCGGCGCCGGCGCTGCTCGAGCAGCCGGCGCACGATCGGCTCGATCAGCAGCCACGGCCAGCCGAGCAGCGCGAGCATCGCGACGAGACGCGCCCAGTCCGCGCCGCGCCGCACCATCACGAAGCCGATCCAGCCCGCGACGAAGCTCGAGAGCGGCAGTAGCCACGGCAGCCTCGCGTGCCACTTCGAGAGGCGCCGCAGGCCGTTCGGGCCAGCTCTTGCGCTGTATAGTTTGCGCGGACGGCGCGCTTTCCGTGCCGCTTTCCACGGGGGGGACACTCACGATGTGCGACCAAGATCACTACGACGATGACCTCGCAAAATACCTCGAACGCTCGAATCTGTCGCGCCGGGATCTCGGCGCGCTGTCGCTGGGCGTCGGGCTCGCGCTGCTGCTGCCGCGCGCGGCGGACGCGCTCGAGGTCTCGGAACAGGAGGTCGAGATCAAGACGCCGGACGGCACGGCGGACGCCTACTTCGTCCACCCGACCGCGGGCGCTCACGCGGGCGTCGTCGTCTGGCCGGACGTGCTCGGCCTGCGGCCCGCGTTCCGCGCGATGGGCAAGCGGCTCGCGGAGTCCGGCTACTCGGTGCTCGTCGTGAACCCGTTTTACCGGTCGAAGCGCGCGCCGGTGGTGCCCGACGGCGCGAGCTTCGCCGACCAGAAAGTGCGCGACGCGGTACTGCCGCTCGCGCAGTCGTTGAACCCGACGACACACACGACGGACGCGAAGGCGTTCGTCGCGTGGCTCGATACGCAGCAGGCGGTCGACAAGAACAAGAAGATCGGCACGACGGGCTACTGCATGGGCGGCCCGATCACGATGCGCACGGCGGCCGCGGTGCCCGAGCGCGTCGGCGCGGGCGCGTCGTTCCACGGCGGCGGGCTCGCGACGAACGCGCCCGACAGCCCCCACCTGCTCGTGCCGAAGATCAAGGCACAGTTTCTCTTCGCGATCGCAGACAACGACGACATGCGCGATCCGGACGCGAAGAACCTGCTGCGCGACGCGTTCGCGAAGACGGGCGTGCCCGCGGAGATCGAGGTCTACAAGGGCGCGATGCACGGCTGGTGCGCGCTCGACGCGACGGTCTACGACAAGGAGAAGGCGGAACGCGCCTGGAGCCGGCTGCTCGTGCTGTTCGAGAAAGCGCTCGCGTGACCGCTCAGCGCGCGGCGCGGTAGCCGAGCGCACGGCTCGCGAGCGCGGCGCCGTCCGCGAGCGCCTTGAGCTTCGCCCACGCGATCTGCGGGTGGCAGCGGAGCCCGAGTCCGCAGTCGGTCGACGCGATCACGTTCTCGCGGCCCACGATCTTCGCGAAGCGCCGGATCCGCTGCGACACGAGCTCGGGATGCTCGATCAGCGGCGTCGAATGCGTGACGACGCCGGGCGCGAGGATCTTGCCGTCGGGCAGGTCGACTTCCTCCCACAGCGTGTATTCGTGCTCGTGGCGCGCGTTCGCGGCCTCGAAGAGATAGGTCTGCGCCTTGATCGCGAGCATCACGTCGACGAGGTCGGCAAGCGGGATGTCGTGCGCGTGCGGCCCGTGCCAGCTGCCCCAGCAAAGGTGATAGCGCACCTGCTCTTCCGGAACGTTCGCGAGCGCATGGTTCAACGCCTCGACGCGCAGCATGCAGTACTTCTTGTACGCGGCGAGGCCCATCTTCACGCCGATCCGGTCCCAGAGCGCCGCGAGCCACGCGTCGTCGACCTGCACGAGGAAGCCGGCCTTCGCGATCGTCTCGTATTCGACGCGCAGCGCGTCGGCGAGCGCGAAGACGAACTCTTCCTCGCTCGCGTAGTGCTCGTTCGCGCGGCCGACCTCGACGCTCGCGGGCGCGGTCGTCGTGATGAACGCGTCGCGCGGCGTCGTGCGCACCGAGCGACGAGCGCAGCAGAGTCGAGCTCGCGCTTCAGCGCAGCCTCGCCCGTGTAGCGGATCGGGCCGGTGCAAACCCAGTCCATACGGCTCGCCGTTTGGTTCGGCGTGCTGCGCGTCTGCTCGAACAACGTGCCGCCCTCGAGCGCCTTCTTGTAGAAGTCGTCGAACTCCTGCCAATCGAGGCTGTCGACCAGCAGCGCGGAACGTCGCGCCGGGCTGCGCAGCGGGCTGGAAACCAGACAGCCGCGAATTGATGAAGGCGACCCAGTTGCCGCCCTTCGTGAGCTCGCCCTCGTTCACGATGTCGACGCCTGCGCGCCGCTGCGCTGCGACGACGTCGCGGACCGCGGTGCGCAGCTCGGCCTCGGACGACTGGCCGGTCCAGGCCTCGATCGGCCCCGGCAGCGCGCCGACGTGCGTCGTGAGGATCTTGTCGGTGCTGCGCCGCATCGGCTCGCCGCGACACGGCTCGTCAGTCGGCGCCGCCCGGCAACGGGAACTCGACGCCGAAAGAGCTCGACTCGCCTTGCAGCTCGAGATCCGGCCTGAGCTCGCGCAGCCGCGCCATGCCCTTCTCGGTGACGCCGGTGTTCCAGACGTCGAGCCGCTTCAGCTCGGGCAAGCTCGCGAGCACGTCGACGCTCGCGTCGGTGATACCGGGATTCGAGTAGAGGTTCAGGCGCTCGAGCTTTTGCAAGCCCGCGAGCTTCGCGACGGTGCGATCCGTGAGCTCGTTGTGGCTGAGCCGCAGACGCGTGAGCTCGGTGAACTTGCCGATGTCGACCAGCACCGAGTCGTCGAGCAGCGCGTCCTGGAGATTCAGCTCGACGATCTGATCCGCGGCGGTGAGCAGCACGGCAATGTGCTGCGTCGATCACGCGCGCGCCGGGCGAGTAGACGCTCACGACGAGATGCGGATCGGTGTCCGAGACTTGCCGCACGAGGAAGCCGGAGCGATAGAGCCGATCGACGACGGCGCGGGTCTGCGCCCGCGTTCGTCGCCGAGGTCTTCGCCGACGCCGTGCTGCTCGGCGCTGCCGGCGGCGTGCTCGTCGGAGCGCGCGCTCGACTCCGCGCTCGCACCGAGCGAGTGCAGCGGCCCCGGGGCGTACTGCCAGAGGAACGACGAGCCGTGCGTGAGGTTGCCGCCGAAGTGGCCCGTGATCGCGACGAGCACGAGCGCGACGATGCCGGTCGCGACATTGACTCTTTTATATAGCTGCGGCCGGCGCGACAGCCACCAGACGACGACCGTGAACACCGCGACGCTCGTCCCGAAGAATCGGTGCGCGGCCGCCGTATCTCCGCTGAACTCGCCCTCGGCGAGATGCATGTAGCCGAGCGCCGCGGTCACGACAGCGCTCACGGCCGCCAGCGCCCACAGGAACGGCGACACGGCGCCGAGCGCGCGGAAGCGCTCGCTGCGAGCGATCCAGTCGAGCGCGACGGCCGCGAGGATGATGCCGATCGGCAGATGCAGCACGAGGACGTGGAATCGGCCGAGGAAATAAATGAAGTTTTGCATTCGTGCTGGCGTGTCGCGGCCCCTTCGCGACCTCCCTAGGAATGCGGCATTAGGCCAGGATCTGACTGACGACTTTACCGTGGACGTCCGTCAGGCGATAGTCGCGGCCCTGGAAGCGATATGTGAGCCGCTCGTGGTCGATGCCGAGGGATGTACAGCAACGTCGCGTTCAAGTCATGGATGTAGACAGGATCGCGCACGCGGCGGCTGCGTCGCCGTGACCGCCCGCGCTAAGATGGTCCGCCCCGGCTCGAAGCAGGAGGTTCGACGATGATCTCGCGCCCGTCCGTTCTCTTTCGTCCCTGCGTCCTTGCGCTCGTCGCCGCGGCCCTGACGTCGTTCGCCGCCCACGCCCAGCCGCCGCCCGGGGACGGGTTGATCAAACCCGAGGCGCGCACGAAGGTCTCGGAGCACGTGAATGTGATCCTCGATCAGGATCACGCGTTCGTACCGAACGTGGGGCTAGTGATCGGCAGCAAGGCCACGCTGATCGTCGACACGGGGCTCGGCGACAAGAACGGCAAGATCGTGCTCGACGAGGCTCGCAAGCTGAGCCGCAACACGCAGTTCTACCTCACGGCGACGCACTTTCATCCCGAGCACGACCTCGGCGCAAACGCGTTTCCGGCCGACGCGAAGATGCTCCGCTGGACGAGTCAACAAGCCGAGGCCGACGCCGACGGCCCGCGCATGATCGAGCAGTTCAAGGGTTTCTCGGCCGCGACGAAGACGCTGCTCGAGGGCGCAAGCTTCCGCACGCCCGACGTGCTGTTCGAGGGCCCGATCACGGTCGACCTCGGCGGCGTGCACGTGCGGATCTTCGGCGTCGGACCGAACCACACTCGCGGCGATACGGCGTTCTTCGTCGTCGAGGACAAGGTGCTGTTCACGGGCGACACGATGATGTCCGTTCTGCCGGCCGTGAACGGCCCGTCGGCGAGCATCGCGAAGTGGCTCGAGAACCTCACGACCTACGAGAGCCTTCAACCGGTCGCGGTGGTGCCCGCGCACGGCAAGCTGATAGACGTCTCTTACGTGCGCCGCTACCGCGCCTACTTGACCCTCGTGCAGACGCGGACCGCCGTGGCCAAGAAGGCGGGCGCGTCTGCCGACGCGGCGGCCGCTTCGCTCAGCGAGCCGATCGCGAAGGAGTTCGCGGACCTCGCGCCGGCAGGTGGCGGAACCGGCAGGGTCAAAGCGGCGATCCAGGCAGCGTACCGCGAGGCACCCTGACCGAAGCGGCTATCGCGCTCTCGACCTACCCGGTCACCTCCAAACGGCGGATTTGCGCACGACGCGCGAAAGCGCCAAGCTCTAGCGGGACGACGGCGCGGCGTCTTAGACGCCGCGGTCGCTCGTGGCGGCCAGGGTACGAAGGCGCCCGAGCGAAGCGATCCAAACGGGATGCTCGGGGAGCACTGGGGCGGTGGATCGGAGCACGGCACGGGCAACAGGGGTCTCGATCGCGCTGCACGCGGTCGTGCTGGCCGGCGCGTTCCTGATCCGCTCCCATTTGCCCGACGGGCCGACGCAAGGCACCGTCATCAACGGCGAGCTCGTCTCGGACCTAGGCTCGCTCTTGTCGCCCGCGAGCGTGCCGGCCGCGAACGACAGCGACGGCGCGCCGCCCGCCGCGCCCCCACTTCCGCGCGACGACTCGCCGCCGTCCAACCGCGAGCCGGTGGCGAACGCTGCGCTCGCGGAAATCGCGTCGGCGCCGGCGAGCGAGCCGGCAGCGAACGAGCGCTCGACCCCCGACGCCGCGACGGCATCGGCGACGCCGACCGAGCCAGCCGAACAGCAGCGCGAGGACGCGGCCGAGTCCAGTGAGCCCGAGCCATCTGCGTCGGCGCCCGCGGCGGCATCTGCGGGCGAGCTGGCCGCCGCAACGCCGGAAACCGCCGTGCCCGCCGACACGCGGCCCGCGCAAGCGGCCACGACGCGCGAGCAAGACATGCTCAGCCGCCGGTTCTCGTCGTGGAACGGGCGGTTCGCGCCCGGCGCGGCCGAATCGCATGTCGCATGGAAACAAAGCGGTCAGGCCTACACGGCGGTATTCCATCAGCAGCCCTCGGGCGATCCGATGGGCGTCGAGCACGTCGTCGTCGACGTGAGCACCACGCAAGGCGGCAAGAAGCTCTCGACGCAGATGACGATGACGCGGCTGTCGTTCTCGAGCTTCGCGCAGTTCGTCGACCGCTGGGATCCCGAAGTGCAAATCCACGACGACGAGATCGACGGCCGCTTCCACTCGAACACCGAGATCCACTTGCTGTCGACCGGCAGCGTTTCGCCCGTGTTCCACGGCAAGGTGACGCTCGCGGCGCACGACATCGACACCGGCGACTCGATGTGGCACTTGAACCGCCACCGCGTGTTCCCCGAGGGCGTCGAGATGGGCGTTCACCGGATCGCGCTGCCGTCGCACTTTCTCGGCTTCTTGAACGATGCGGCGAAGGGCGACGCGAACGTGCAGCGGTTCGAGCGCGATGCTCGGATCACGTTCTACGAGGACGGCACGTACGGCTGGAGCTATCTGCGCGACGGCGCGCCCGAGGAGCGCCGCACGCTGACCGGGCCCGCGCAGTACTTGCTCGGCCTCGACGGCGCGACGCTGCGGATCAAGGGCCGCGTCCGCGGCAAGGTGCTCGTGTACACGCCCGAGCGGATCGTGATCGAAAACGACTTGCGTTACGCGCGCGCGCGCGACGCGCCGGACGCCGACGATTACGTCGGGCTCGTCGCGGAGAAGACCGTCGAGATCGCGGAGCCGGAGGTCACCGGGCTCGGCGATCTGCACGTCGATGCGTCGATCTACGCGCTGCGGCAATTCGCCGTGCGCGAGTTCCGTTCGCGGCCGAGCGGCACGCTCACGATATTCGGGAGCCTCACCGCGGGCTCGTTGACCGCCACGGAGCCGCGCTACGCGACGAAGGTACGAGTTCGACCCGCGCCTGCAGAACGCGCGGCCGCCGAACTTCCCGCTCACGGACCGCTACGAGCTCGAATCTTGGGACGGGGAATGGCGCATCGACGAGGAGCGCGCGCCCGCCGGCGCGGATGCGCAGGCCGCACGCCCGGAGATCGATCCAGATCCCGACGCACGTGGCGCGCCGGACGCGGCCGCCGCGCTCCTCAGTGCGTCATCGAGTAGATGACGTAGTTCACGCCGAAGCGGTAGGCCATCGCGGTCTTGTCAGTGGGATAGCCCGGATCGTCGGCGTGCTCCCAGCCGTCGCCCATGTCGCTGTTGTGGCCGATCGCGACCATGAGCCGGCGGTGCTCGTCGTAGATCCCGCGCCAATGGGGCGGCCCTTGCATCCGCATGCCGCCGCCGTAGCGTATGTGCCGGTCGCCCGGGATCTGCATCGTCTTGTCGAGCTCGAACACGATGCTGAGCAACGGGTCGCCGTCGGGGATGTCGACGATTGCCCGATCGGGCAGCACTTCCTGCATCGCCTCCTGAAACGACCGCCACTCGTACTCGCCGTGGAAGTCATCGACCATCATGAAGCCGCCGCGTCGGAGGTACTCGCGTAGCCGCGCGGCCTGCTCGCCGTGCGGATGCCACGCGCCCATCCCAGGCTGCTGGAGGATGATCCACGGATAGTCGTATAGCGCGTCGTCGTCGAGGGTGACGGCGCGGCTGTCCTCCGCGACCTGCGTGCGCGTCATCCGCGCGAGCGCGGGCAGGAAGTGCGCTTCGGCGAGCGGATAGTCGATCGCCCACCACGGATTGCACCAGCCGCGCGATCCGGCGCAGCCGCGGGACGCGTACGCGAGCCGGCCCATGTGGAACTCTGCGTCGGGCTGCTGGCCGACGAGCGCCCGGTCGGGCGTCTTGCCGCCCTCGCCGAACTGCGCCTGCGCGCCGCCGATCAAGCACACGAGCCCGATCGGAATCCACACGGCGAGCTTGGCTGCGCTCATAGCCCTGTACTCTGCCACTAAAGAACCCGCGCAACCACGTCGCAAAGAAACTTGAGCCAGCTTGCACGGCGCGTCGCGATCGTCGCCGAGTGCAGGCCGGATCGCGTTAGGGGCGAGGCGCCGCTAAAATCCTCGCGGCCGCGTCGGCCCGGGGAGACCTTCAGTGAAGAAATCGTGGGTTGCAGGCTCCGCCCTGCTCGCCGCGCTCGCGGCCGCGCAGTCCGTGCACGCGCATTTCACGTTGCGCGCGCCCGCGTCTTGGATCGTCGAGGACGACAAGGGCGACCCTCAGAAGCTCGCCCCGTGCGGCGGCACCGAGCAGAACCCCGGCATGCCGACGGGCGCGAGCACCGACGTCCGGGGCGGTCAGAAGCTCAAGGTCGTGGTCGAGGAGACCGTATTCCACCCCGGCCACTATCGGATCGCGCTCGCGCGCAAGCGCAACCTACTGCCGCCCGACCCTCAGGTCACGATGCACGACACGGACCGCGGACCGCGCTCGCTCTCGGCGAAGATCGAAACGAACCCGCAGCCCCCGCTGCTCGTCGACGGCCTTTGGCCCCACACCGAGAAGCCGACCAAGAACTGGGAGACGGAAATCACGATCCCGAACATCACTTGCGACTCGTGCCAGCTCCAGGTGATCGAGTTCATGGCCGAGCACCCCGGCGTGCGGCAGGGCGGCTTCTCGTATCACCACTGCGCGGTGCTGAACATCACGCCCGACCCCGGCAAGCCGGCGGAAGACGCGCGCTGGAAGTGAGCTAATGAGACAGGTTTAGCCCACAAGCGACTGGAGAACAAAGGATTTCGCCGCGATCCGCAGGCGTATCCGGCTCATCCGCGGAGCTCGGCTAGCAACCCTCGCGCGGCGCCGGCGAGCAGCGTCGTATCGACCCCCGCAACGATGAGCGTGTAGCCGCGCTCGATGTACGGTCGCACGGCCGCCGCGTTGACTCCGAAATAGCCGAGGGGCATTCGCGCGGCGCGGCACGCGTCCGTGACACGCGCGATCGCCGCGACGACTTCTGCGTCGTCGACCTGCCCCATCTTGCCGAGGCTCGCCGATAGGTCGTACGGCCCGAGCAGCACGGCGTCGACGCCCGGCACGCGCGCGATCGCGTCGATGTTGTCGACGGCGGTCGCGTGCTCCGCTTGCACGATCGACCGCGATCTCGCGGTTCGCGGACTCCACGTACTCCTTGAACTTGAGACCGTAACCGTGTGCCCGCGCTAGACCCACGCCGCGCGCGCCGTCGGGCGGATAGCGCGCGAAGCGCACGGCCGCCGCGGCCTGCTCCGGCGAATTGACCTGCGGCACGATGATCCCGTCCGCGCCGAGGTCGAGCACTTTCGCAATCTGCACGGCGTCGCACGACGGCACGCGCACGAGACACGCGGCGCGTCGATTGACGGCGGTGAGGATGCCGAGCAGCTCCGCGGTCTCGAGCGGCCCGTGCTCCGCATCGACGAACAGCCAATCGAACCCGAGGCTCGCGAGCACCTCGGCGGCCGGCGGCGACGGCAACGTGACCATCGTGCCGAGCAGCGTGTCGCCCCTCTTCAACCGCGCGCGTAAATCGTTGGCCATGTTCGATCTTCCCCAGGGGCGCGCTAGCGCGCCGTCAGCTCGAAAGCCTCCGCGAGCAGCTCGTACGAGCGCAGCCGCGCTGCGTGATCGTAGATCGCGGCCGCGACGATCACCTCGTCCGCGCGCGTGTCCGCGACAAACCGCTCGAGCCCCGCGCGCACGGTCGCGCGCGAGCCGACGAACGAGCACTCGAGCATCCGCTGCGCCTGCGCCTTCTCGTGTGGCGCCCAGTAGCGCTCGATGTCGTCGATCGGCGGCAGCAGCCGGCCGCGCGTGCCGCGCAGGAGATTCGTGAACGCCTGCTGCGCGCGAGGTGAAGAGCCGCGTCGCTTCGGCGATCGCTGTCGGCGACGATCGCGTTCGCGCCGACCATCGCGTAAGGCTTGTCGAGCTGCGCGGAAGGCCGGAAATTCTCGCGATAGATCGCGAGCGCGGGCAGCAGGTCCGCCGGCGCGAAGTGCGACGCGAACGCGTACGGCAGCCCGAGCGCCGCCGCGAGCTGCGCGCCGAACAGGCTCGACCCCAGGATCCACAGCGGTACCTTGAGCCCGGTCCCGGGAACGGCCTGCACGACTTGGCCCGGCTGCAGGTCGCCGAAGTAGGCCTGGAGCTCGAGCACGTCCTGCGGAAACGACTCCGCGTCCATCGGGCTCGCGCCGCAGCGCGCGCAGCGTACGCGGGTCCGTGCCGGGCGCGCGGCCGAGGCCGAGGTCGATCCGGCCCGGAAACAGCGACTCGAGCGTGCCGAACTGCTCCGCGATCACGAGCGGCGAATGATTCGGCAGCATGATGCCGCCCGCGCCGACCCGGATCGTCTTCGTGCCGCCCGCCACGTGCGCGATCACGATCGACGTCGCCGCGCTCGCGATCCCGATCATGTTGTGGTGCTCGGCGAGCCAGATAGCGCGTGTAGCCCCAGCGCTCCGCGTGCCGTGCGAGACTCGAGCGTGTTGCGCAGCGCGCCGCCCGCCGACGAGCCGGTCGGCACGAAAGCGAGGTCGAGCACCGAGAGCGCGGTCATCGTCGGCTCGCCGAGATCAGGGCGCCGGCGCCCATGTGTTGATGTGGGCTTTCACTTGCGCCTCGAGCCAGTCGCGAAACTGGGCAGGTTGCGAGGCGAAGCGCCCGTGGGGCACGGGATAGAGATCCTCGCCGATCTGCAGCACGAAGGTCGGGAAACCGTTGCGCGCCGACCCGCGACATCAGCCGGTGCGTCTCGTCGATGTGCTCGTCGACCGCCACGCGGGCTAGCGCGGTCGCGAACTTCGCGCGGTCGAGCCCGACCTCGACCGCGATGTCGGCGAGCACCTCGGGCTCGACGACGCGCCGGCCCTGCTCGTAGTGCGCGTGCTGAACGCCGCGCAGCATCGGCAGCGTCTTGGCGCGCTCGAGCGATTGCGCCGCGAGCACCGCGGCCGTCGGCGGCCGCGACTCGAGCACCATCGTCGGGTCGAGCAGCAAGCCGTTGTGATACTCGGGCCCGAAGCGTTGCCCGCTCATCTGCGCGATCCGCTGATCGGCCTGCCGGATGTAGAGTCGCGTCGCCTCGGGCAGCTGCGTCGGCTCGGGCCACAGCGCCCCGCCGTGCAGCTCGAGCTCGACATCGGACGCTTTGGCCGCGGACCACACCAGCGGCTCGGCGCCGTAGCACCAGCCGCAGAGCGGATCGTAGATGTAGTGCAGCGTCGCGCTCATTGCCGATCTCGAGGGGGCCGCCATCTAACACCAGCGCTCGAAGCGCCGCAAGCGCGCCCTAGCGCGTGCGCAGCAGCGCGTCGCGCGCGGTGTTCTCGGCGGACTGCGCCGTGCGCGACGCCGAGTCGGCCGTGCGCTGCGCGTTGTCTGCGGCACGCTGCACGCTCTGCATCTCTTGTTGCAGCCGATCGACCAAGCGCTCGAGATTGCTCAGTCGCGACTCGAACGCGGCCGTGTTCTGCAAGCCGCTCTGCGACGGCGGCGTCGCCGACTCGCGAATGTCGAAGCGCGTGGTCACGCTCGCGAGCCCGCGCTCGAGCGCCGTGACGCGCTCCTCGAGCGTGGGCGGTCTCGCGCCCGGTTGCGACGGAGGCGGCGGCTGTGCTGCCGCGAACGAGAGATAGACGAGCCCGGCCGCCGCCGCGAGCTTCCGCGTAACCTTTGCGTCGAAGTGGATCATGGCCATTCCCTCTGCGCCGTCGATCCGCCGAGGCTAGCAGACGGCGACCGAACCGGGGTGCAGGGCGCACGGACCGCGGGACGCGCCTGACGTATCATCGGCCGCCGAATGAGCCCACCGATTCCAACGAGCGAGGTCGCGTCGCCCTGCGTCCGGAGCTGTTGTCTCGACGATGACGACGTCTGCATCGGTTGCGGGCGCGCGTTGCACGAGATCGTCGAGTGGGGAACCGCCGACGACGAGACACGGCGCGCGATTCTCGAGCGCAGCCGCGAGCGCATGGCGCGGCGCGCCGAGCGACACGGCTAGTCGTTACGCGGCGGGCGCCGCCGCGGGCATCCGCCGCGACGTGCGGAAATACGCGAGCGCGAACAGCACGCCGAGGAGTCCGTTTGGTGTCACACCGACGGCGAGATCGGTGCTGCTCAGCGAACCGCGCGAGTACAGCACGAACAACGTGGTACACCAGAACACCTTCTCGAGCACCGCCGGGATCATAGCGGGCCGAAGCTCGGTGGGCTTCCAGGCGATCAACAAGAACAAGATCTGCCACGCCCCGACTGTCCCAAGCAACGCGTAATACGTCGGCGAGCCGGCCGGCTGGTACCACGGAATCATCTGCCCGAGCCCGAACAGGCCGGCGACCGCAAAGACCACGCGCGCAAACATGGCGCTCACTCTAGCGCCGTCGGGCCGCGGCGTCTCGCGTCCCGCGTCACGTATCGACGAGATGATCGACGCCCGTGTCGATTTCGGCTGCGCCCGTTCGACGTATCTTCAAAGGCGAGGACCGACGCCGGCAACTTGAGAGAAGGCCATGAAGCTCATCATCATCGTTCGGGCCGACCGAGACACCGAGACCGGTGTCGTTCCGACCGAGGAGCGCGCCGCGGCGCTGACGGCGTATCACGAGGAGCTGGCGAAGGCCGGCGTGCTGCTCGATGCCAACAGACTGCAGCCGAGCTCGCAAGGCTTCAGGCTTCGCTGGCACGGCAACCGGCGCGTGCTCGTCGACGGCCCGTTCGGGAACGTCCGAGGGCTCGTCGCGTGCTACACCCTGATTCAGGTGAAGTCCCGCGCCGAGGGCGTCGAATGGGCGAAGCGCTTCCCTCCACCGTTTAGCGCGGACCAGGACGGCGAAATCGAGGTCCGGCCACTCTACGACTCAATCACAAAAGGAGCATCGAAATGAGATTCATGGTGATCGTCAAAGCGTCCCCGGAGACCGAGGCCGGCGTGCTGCCGTCCGAGCAGCTGCTGGCCGAGATGGGCAAGTACAACGAGGAGCTCGTCAAGGCCGGCGTGATGAAGGGCGGCGAGGGGCTGCATCCGAGCTCGAAGGGCGCACGCGTGAGGTTCGCGGGCAAGAAGCGCACGGTCATCGACGGGCCGTTCGCGGAGACGAAGGAGCTGATCGCGGGCTTCTGGCTCTGGCAGACGAAGTCGCTGGCCGAGGCGATCGAGTGGGCCAAGCGCTGCCCGAACCCGACCGGCGAAGAATCGGAGCTCGAGATCCGGCAGATCTTCGAGCTCCGAAGACTTCGGTGAGGCGGTCACGCCCGAGATTCAAGAGCAGCAAGAGCGGATCAGAGCGAAGCTCGAGCGGGGCTGAGCGCGGCGGCTTGCGCGCGTGACGCCGGAGGTGCTGTGATCGTCGGCCGTGAGCACGGCCGACGACACCGAAGCCCGCCGCACGATCGAAGCGATCTTCCGGATCGAGTCGCCGCGCTTGATCGCCGGGCTCGCGCGCATCGTGCGCGACGTCGGCGTCGCCGAGGAGCTCGCGCAGGACGCGCTCGTCGCGGCGCTCGAGCAGTGGCCGAGCGACGGCGTGCCCGACAAGCCGGGCGCGTGGCTCATGGCGACCGCGAAGCACCGCGCGATCGACACGCTGCGTCGCCGCGTTCGCTCCAGAGCAGACAAGCACGCCGCGATCGAGCGCGAGGCCGAGATCGACCTCGAAGTGTTCGACGACGCGGACGTCGAGCGACTCGACGACGAGATCGGCGACGACTTGCTGCGGCTGATCTTCATCGCCTGCCATCCGGTGCTCTCGACCGAGGCGCGCGTCGCGCTCACGCTGCGCCTGCTCGGCGGCCTCACGACCGACGAGATCGCGCGCGCGTTCCTGGTTCCCGAGCCGACGATCGCGCAGCGGATCGTGCGCGCGAAGCGCACGCTCGGCGAAGCGCGAGTGCCGTTCGAGCTGCCGCGCAAGCGCGGAGCTCGGCGAGCGGCTCGCGTCGGTGCTCGAGGTGATCTACCTGATCTTCAACGAGGGCTACTCCGCGACCGCCGGCGACGATTGGATGCGGCCCGGCGCTCTGCGAGGACGCGCTGCGGCTCGGCTCGCGTGCTCGCGGGGCTCGCGCCGGACGAGCCCGAGGTGCACGGGCTCGTCGCGCTGCTGGAGATCCAGCAGTCGCGCGCATCGGCGCGCACGGACTCGAGCGGGCGAGCCGATCCTGTTGCTCGATCAGGATCGCGCGCGCTGGGACCGGCTCTTGATCCGCCGCGGGCTGCGAAGCGCTCGAGCGTGCCGAACGGCTCGCGGACGGGGCGCCCGGGCCTGTACGCGCTGCAGGCCGCGATCGCGGCGTGCCACGCGCGCGCGGCGACGGCCGAACGCGACCGACTGGCCGCGGATCGCGGCGCTCTACGGCACGCTCGCGGCGCTCGAGCCGTCGCCGATCGTCGAGCTCAACCGCGCGGTCGCGGTGTCCATGGCGGAGGGTCCGGCAGCCGGGCTCGCGCTCGTCGACAAGCTCGCCGACGAGCCCGCATTGCGCGGCTATCATCTGTTGCCGAGCGTGCGCGGCGAGCTGCTCGCGAAGGCTCGGCCGGCTCGCCGAGGCCGCACCGGAGTTCGAGCGCGCCGCGCAGCTCACCCGCAACAAGCGGGAGCGCGAGCTGCTACTCGCGCGAGCGCGCGCGTGCCGCGCGGGATAACTCAACGAACACTTGAAAAGGAGTCGCCATGGGATTCGCACTGTCGTCAATGCAGATCACGAGCACCGCCTTCGAGCCGCTCGGCCGTATTCCGAAGAAGCACACGGGCGAGGGAACGAACGTGTCGCCGCCGCTCGCGTGGAGCGGAGCGCCGAAGGAGACGAAGTCGTATGCGCTCGTGGTGCACGATCCCGACGCACCGCTCGCAACGCCTGACGGGTACGGCTTCGTCCACTGGCTGCTCTACAACATCCCCGCCTCCGTCACGACGCTCGCCGAGGGCGACGCCGGATACACGAGCGGCGCGTCGGGCTTCGGCAAACCGAAGTACGGCGGCCCGTTGCCGCCCGAGGGCCACGGCGTGCACCACTATTACTTCTGGCTGCTCGCATTGAACGCCGAGCCCAAGCTCAAGGCCGGCCTCACGATGCGGGAGCTGTTCGCGGCCATCGAGCCGAGCGTGATCGCGATGAACCGGCTCGTCGGCACGTACTCGCGGCCGAAGTAGCGCCGCAAACGCGCGATGTGACAGACTGCCGCGGCTCGTTTCAGGCGGTTGGGGGAGGAAAAATGATAACCACACGTCATCTCTCGTCGTTCGGGGCAACGGCTGGACTGCTATGCACGCTCGCGTGGGTACCGTCGACGGCGGTTCGGGCCCAGGCACCGGACTTCAGCCAAGTCCAGATCAAAACGACGAAGCTCGCCAATAATTTCTACACGCTCGAGGGGCAAGGCGGAACGATCGGCGTGCTGACGGGTCCCGACGGCGTCTTCATGGTGGACTCGCAGTTCGCGCCGCTCTCCGAGAAGATCGCCGCCGCCATCAAACAGATCTCGGATCGTCCGATCCGGTTCCTCGTCGATACGCACGTGCATGGAGATCACACGGGCGGCAACGAGAACTTCGGCAAGATGGGCGTGACGATTCTCGCTCGCGAGAACCTGCGGAGCCGTCTCGAGCACCCGAACCCCGGCGCAAACGGCCAGCCGGGAGTCCCGATGCCGCCGGCCGGCCTGCCGCTCATCACTTATGACGCGCCGCTCACGCTGCGGATGGACGGCGAGGAGATCCGGCTCATTCCGGCCCCCAAGGCGCACACGGACGGCGACACGTTCGTCAAGTTCGTGAATGCGGACATCATCATGACGGGGGACTTCTATCGCTCGATCCAGTTCCCGAACATCGATCGCACCAATGGCGGATCGCTGCCCGGTCTCATCGACGCGCTGAACGCGGTGATCGCAAACGCCGGACCGAGCACCAAGATCGTCCCGGGGCACGGCCCGGTCGTCGACCGTTCGGCCGTCGCCGCACAACGCGACATGGTGATCGCCATTCGGGACAAGGTCGCGCGGCTGGTGAACGAGGGCAAGACGCAAGAGCAGGTGGTCGCCGCGAAGCCGACCGCCGACTACGACGCCAAGGTGCAGCAGCCGGGCACCACGGCGGAACGGTTCATCGGCCAACTCTACGCGGAGCTGAAGAAGTAATAGCGCGGGCCGCCCGCCGGCGCGACTCGACGAGGTGTTCAAATGAAGACAGGTAAGACTCGATTGGCCGGCGCGGCGCTAGTCGCTGCGGCGCTCGCTGCGTGCGCCCCTCCGCCGGCTCCGCCTCCGGCCGCCGCGACAGCCCCGCAAGGCGCGGCGTCGCGCCCGCAGTCGCAGGTGCAGGGTGACCTCCGTCAGGTCATGCGCGGGATCTTGTTTCCTAACTCCAACGTCGTGTTCCTCGCCCAGGGCACCGATCCGGCCACGGTGCCGAAGGACGCGGACGGCACCACGTCCGTGAACCCGCTCGCGAGCGTGTACGGCGGCTGGGAGGCGATCGAAAACAGCAGCATCGCGCTCGCCGAGGCCGCCAACTTGCTCACGATCCCGGGCAGGACTTGCGCGAACGGCAAGCCGGTGCCCGTGCAAAACGCGGATTGGCAACGCTTCGTTCAGGGGCTTCGCGACGCGGGCATGGCGTCGTACAAAGCCGCTCAGACGAAGAACATGGACAAGATGCTCGATGCGGCCGACACGCTGACCAACGCCTGCTCCGACTGCCACGACGTCTACCGCGAGAAGACCGAGCAACAAGGCGGCGAGGCCGCTCGCTGCACGGCGCATTAGCCGCCGAGGCGATCGCGAGGTGGGGCTCCGGATAGGCCGCGCCTCGCGCCACGGTCCCGCGGGCGGGACTTGCCGTTCCGCTCGAGGGACGCAAAGCCGGCGACGCGGCGCGGACACCAGCTCGATTGCAAGGTCTTGCGGCGCGGCAGGCCGCTGGCACGAACGCTGCAATCGGCAGCGTCGCAGTGAACGCATTTTCGCCATGCACTGAGCTTCGCGAGCGCGCCTGCCGGCGGCACGCTCGTGGCCGACGTGTCCGGCCGCGGAGCGAGTCATGATCTCCTTCCTGCACGACCTGCGATACGCTGTGCGCACGCTGCGCCGGAGCCCGCTGTTCACGCTCGTCGCACTGCTCACGCTCGCGATCTGCAGCGGCGCGGACACCGCCGTATTCAGCGTCGTGGACGGCGTGCTGCTCAAGCCGCTGCCCTATCCACGAGCGAACGAGCTCGTGGCGATTTGGCAAAGCGCGCCCGGCGCGCAATTCGACGGCGGAAGGCTGCCGACCTCGGCCTCCATGTTCTTCACGTATGCGGAGCACAACCGCGTGTTCCAGCGGATCGGCATCTGGACGCCCGCCAGCGCGAGCATCACGGGCGTCGGCGAGCCCGAACAAGTCCCGGTCGTCCTCGTGAGCGACGGGCTGCTGCCAACGCTCGGCATCGGCCCGCTACTTGGTCGCTCGTTCTCGGCCGGCGACTTCGAGGACGGCGCGGCGCCGACGGCCATGCTCTCTTACGGCTACTGGCAACGGCGGTTCGGCGGCGAGCGTTCCGTGATCGGCCGAACGATCACGGGCGACGGCATGACGGCGCAGATCATCGGCGTGATGCCGAAGGGATTCCGCGTCGAGGACACTAGCGCGGACCTCCTGATCCCGCTGCAGTTCAAACGCAGCGGCCTGATGTTGCCGACGTTCAACTATCTCGGCATCGCGCGACTCAAGCCCGGCGTCACGCTCGCCGAGGCGAATGCCGACGTCGCCCGCATGCTGCCGATCTGGCTCGGCTCGTGGCCGCCGTTTCCGGGCGGGGACGCGCGCTTCTACTCCGACGTGTGGAAAATCGGGCCCGGGTTGACGCCGCTCAAGCAGGACGTGATCGGCAGCATCGGCAACGTGCTCTGGGTCGTCATGGGCACGATCGCGACCGTGCTGCTGATCGCGTGCGCCAATCTCACGAATCTTCTGCTCGTCCGCGGACAGGGACGCGAGCGCGAGCTCGCGGTCCGTGCCGCCCTAGGCGGAGGGACCTGGCGAATCGCGCGCGGCTTGATGCTCGAAAGCCTGATATTGGGCCTCATGGGCGGCGCGCTCGGCCTGGTCGTCGCATTCGCGGTGCTGAACCCGCTGCTCGCGCTCGCACCGGCAGGTCTGCCGCGGATCCAAGACCTATCGCTGGACGGCCGCGCGGTCGCGTTTTCGCTCGGCATCTCGCTCGTCGCCGGGCTCGCGCTGGGACTCATACCCGCGCTGAAGTACGCGGCACCGCGGCTCGCGACGGCGTTGCACGGGGCGCGCGCGGCAAGTCAGGGCCGCGAGAGCCGACGCGCGCAGAGCGTGCTCGTCGTTGCACAAGTCGCGCTCGCGCTCGTGCTGCTCGTGAGCTCGGGTCTCATGATCCGAACCTTCCAAGCGCTGCGTAATGTAGAGCCCGGCTTTGCGCACGCTGCCGAGCTGCAGACGTTCCGGCTCTCGATTCCGGAGCAGCTCGTGAGCGAGCCCGAGCGCGCGATGCGCATGGAGAGGGAGATCTTGGACACGCTCGCCGCCCTCCCGAGCGTTGCGTCGGCGTCGCTCGCGAGCTCGATGATCATGGATGGCGTGAGGACCGCGGCGAACATCGTCGGCGTCGAGGGCGTGCCTGCCGATCCGACCGCGCCCTCCCCGCTGCGCCGGTTCAGGTTCGTGTCGCCGGGGTTCTTGGCTACGGTGGGCACGCGGCTCGTCGCGGGGCGCGACGTTACGTGGCCCGAGGTATATGACGCGGCGCCCGTCGTGATGATCTCGGAAAACTTCGCGCGCGAGCTGTTCGGTGAACCGGCCGCGGCGCTCGGCAAGCGCATCAACGGCGTCGACGGTCGCTGGCACGAGATCGTCGGCGTCGTGCAGGACGTTCGCGACGACGGGCCCGCGCAGCCGGCTCCCGTCATCGTCTATTGGCCGACCTTCAAGGGCGACTCTGGACCCAGCTTCGGCGGCGCGGTCTTGCGCGGGATGACCGTCGTCCTCCGCAGCCCTCTCGCGGGGACCTCGGCTCTCATGCAGCAGGTGCAACGCGCCGTCTGGTCCGTCAACGCCGCGTTGCCGCTCGCATCGCCGCAGACGATGCAGGAGATCTACAGGGTCTCGCTCGCGCGCACCACGTTTACGCTCATGATGCTCGCGACGGCGGGCGGCGTCGCGCTCGCGCTCGCCGTCGTCGGGCTCTACGGCGTGCTGTCTTACGCGGCATCCTTGCGCCGCCGCGAGATCGCAATTCGCGTGGCGCTCGGCGCCCAGGACCGTCACGTGCGACGCACGTTCCTTCGCTACGGCGTCGGGCTCACGCTCATCGGCGTAGCGCTCGGTTGCGTCGCGGCCGCCGCCGCGACCCAGCTCATGACGTCGCTGCTCTCGGACGTAAGCCCGCTCGACCCGCTGACGTACGCGGCTGCCGCACTGGGGCTGATCGGCGTCGCATTCGTCGCGAGCTACGTACCCGCGCGCCGCGCGTCCGCCGTCGATCCGGCGCAGCTGCTCGCGGCGGAATAGCTCCGCTTGGCAACGGGCCGACGGGCGGTCCGTCGGGGTTATGCCTTGCGGCGCTTCGGCGACGGATCTTCGACGATGCGGCGCAGACGATCGATCGCGCGATCCCAGCCCGCGGAAATGCCGTCGAGGAACACGCGTGCTTCATCGAGCCTGCGCGCGTCGAGGGCGTAGAGCACTTCACGGCCGCGCTTCTCGTGAGTGACGAGCCCCACGTCTTCGAGCACCCGTAGATGCTTCGCGATCGCCTGCCGCGTCACGTGCGCGCCATCGGAGAGAGCGGTCGCCGACAGGGTCGCGCCCGCACCGAGCCTCCCGACCACCGCAAGCCGAGTACCGTCGCCGAGCGCGAAGAACACGTCGACGACGGCTCGTTCAGTTGCCTTCGACATACTTTCGAATGTTCTCCGCCTGCGCCGTCCAGCCCCCGTCGTTCATCCGGAACGCCCGCTCCCGCCGATGCGCGGGCACACGATCGAAACCGGATTCCACGATCGTGAGCTGCGTTCCTTCGCCACTTTGCTCGAGGCGGAATTCGACGAGTGTCGTCGGCTCGTCGTTCGGATCGATGTCGGCGTCGATGCCGTACGGGATCCAGCGGAAGCTGAAGTACCGCTCCGGATCGATCCGCTCCACCGTGCAGAACACCACATTGCCCTCCGGTATCTTGATCTTCGACGGCGCAAGACCGAGGCTCTTCTGATACTCGCCGATCGCGGTCTCGTTAAGGTTCCTGCCGAACGTGCCGGTCACCGTCTTGCGGGCCACGAACGGGCCGTTCAGCTCGACGCCGAACCAGCGCCCGAACTCCTGCGCGTCGGTGATTGCACGCCACACGCGCGCCACCGGTGCGCGTAGTGTGACTCGCTTCTTGATCTCGTCGTACTCGCTCATGTGCACCTCCGTAGGTTTATGCGCCCTCATGTGCAACCGCTGGGTTGCAGTCTGACACGGCCCGTGTCTGTGTGCAACCTATCGGTTGCACATTGGGGGCGCAGAACGAATGCTGGCCTTCCCGTGCCGCTGTGATCCGGTCCGACTGCGCGTCGGTCGATTCCGCGCGCGGTTTACAGGCGGACGAGTCGTCGTTATCGTTGGCCCCGCCCCGCGGGCGCGACACGCGCGATCGCGGGCGGCTCGTATGAGCATCTCGCGGCGTTCGTTCCTCGACACGCTCGGAAGTCGTCCTGAAAGGTATGCGCGTATGAAACTGAAACCGATTGCCATCCCATGCCTGCTGCTCTCCTTCGTCGCGGCGTGGGTCGCGGCCCAGGCGCCGAGGCCCGACGAAAAAACCTTGGCCGCTACCGGCATTCTCGAGCGGCTCGCCGAGCGCTCCGGCGTCTACGGCGTGCCGCCGACCGCGAAGGTGCCGGGCTTCATCGCCGACGCCGGTTGGCCGCAGAAGTTGCCGAACAACTGGATCCTCGGCCAGGTCGGCGGCCTCTATGTCGCGCCGGACGATCACGTCTGGGTCTACCAGCGACCGCGCACGCTGACCAACGACGAGGCGGCGCTGACCGGTGCGACGCACAAGTCCAAGGACGGAAAGCCCGTCGACGCGATGGGCTTTCCGCGTCCGTACGGCGTGCTCGGCGATTGCTGCCTGCCGGCGCCGTCGGTCATGGAGTTCGACGCGAACGGCAAGCTGCTGCGCGCCTGGGGCGGTCCGGCCGATCCCGACAAGTGCAAGAGCGGAGCAAGGCTGCGTCTGGCCGGCGAGCGAGCACGGCATCTTCGTCGACCACAACGGCTTCGTCTATCTCGGCGGCAACAACGCCAACGCGCAATCCGAACGGGTCCGCCTGGGCGTCGAACAACGGCGCCGACGGCATGATCCTGAAGTTCACCAAGGACGGCAAGTTCGTGATGATGATCGGCGGCCCGGGAGGCAAAGGGCCGGACAGCAACAACAAGGACGGCGGCAAGCAACGGCACGCCGCTGTTCTATCTGCCGGCCGACATCACCGTCGATCCGAGCACCAACCGCATGTACGTGTCGGACGGCTACGGCAATCGGCGCGTGGTCATCGTCGATGCGGCGACCGGCAAGTACATCGGCCATTTCGGCGCGTACGGCAACAACCCGATCGACGACAAGGCCGCGGCCGCCGCCGGCAACTGGATGAACGATTTCACCAAGGGCAACATGAAGCCGGCGTTCTTCCGCAATCCGGTGCATTGCGTGAAGATCAGCAAGGACGGCCTGATCTACGTCTGCGACCGCGGCAACAACCGCGTGCAGGTCTTCAACGGCCGCGATCCCAATCTCGGCAAGCCATGCGCGAACCCGACCGGCGACGCGGGCAAGTGCGGCTTCGTCAAGGAGCAGTTCGTCGCGGTGAAGACCAACGGCCTGCCGGGCTCGGCGGTGTCGATGAATTTCTCGACCGACGCGCAGCAGTCCTGCCTCTACGTCGGCGACAACTCCAACATGACGATCTACGTGCTGAAGCGGGACACGTTGGAGGAGCTGGGCCGGCTCGGGCGGAGCGGGCGTGAAGCCGGCGAGTTCCACTGGCTGCACCAGGTCAGCCTCGATTCGCAGCGGCAACATCTACACGGCCGAAGTCGACACCGGGAAGCGCATCCAGAAATTCATCCGATACGGCGCGCGAGGGCTGCAGCGGCACCGGCCGGACGACCGTCGGCGGCGTATTGCCGTAAAGGCATCGCCGGGTCATCTCGGGCGCTGGTGGTTCGTGGCCGGTTTCGCCGCCGCGCCGCGCCCGCGCGCGCGAGCAGAGTCGAAGCGCCGTGTTCGCGAGGACGACGGGCTCGCTTTGAAGTCAGCCGAGAAAGGTACCGCGGAACGCGCCGAACTCCGGCACTCCGCAATCTCCTCCGCCACGCCGTGTCGAATCAGCCTTGACGTCGCGCCGGCTATGTTCAGTTGGTCGGGCGTAACCCAACAGGTTGCAGACGCGTAACCGTATGGGTTACACTCGCGTCGTGATCAGGACCTTCCAGCATCGCGGCCCGAAACGGTTCTTCGAGACCGGCGACGGCCGGAAGGTTCAACCGAAGCATCTGCCGCGGCTGCGGCTGATCCTGACGATGCTGAATGCCGCGACACATGCCGGACAGCTGAACGCTCCGGGCCTTGGCCTGCATCCGCTGAAGGGCAAGCCGAAAGGCCGATACGCGGTCAGTGTCGACGAGAATTTCCGCGTGACCTTCCGATTCGAGGGCGGGCACGCGGTAGACGTGGACTACACCGACTACCACTAACCGGAGAACGCTATGCACAACCCCGCGCACCCTGGCGAGATCCTCCGCGAGATGTACCTCGAGCGGCTCGGCGTCAGCATCACGGCCGCTGCTGAGGCGCTCGGCGTTACGCGTAAGCACGTCTCGGAAATCGTCAACGGCCACGCGCCGGTTTCCGCCGACATGGCTATCCGCTTGTCGGCCGCGCTCGGCACCGAGCCCGAGCTCTGGGTGAACCTGCAGGCGCAGTACGACCTTTGGGAAGCGACACAGAAGGCCCCACCGAAGGTGAAGGTCCTCCACGCGGCCGCCTGAGCGCGGTGGCACGACGATCGCGACTGCCTTCAGTGAGCAAAGCCCTTGTCCCGATTTGTGCGGGCCGAGAAGGACTCACGCCAAACCAGAGAACCCGGTGAGCTACTATCCGAGTGAAGCCCGTTACGGTCGGCGATCTCGGTGCGCTCGATCGGGGATAGCCGTGGCTCGGCCTCGTGGCCAATAGCGATGGCTCGTGCCTGATCGCTCGCAATTGGATGACCGCATGTCCGCAAACATCCGCAAAATAGAACCCCGCGACCATGCCCGCTGGCGCTCGCTGTGGGAAGGCTATTGCCACTTCTACGAGCGGGAGTTGTCGGAGGCGAGAGACTCGGCATGCCTGGGCGCGCATCATGGATCCCGGCTCGCCCGTGCATGCGATCGTGGCCGAGCGCGCGGTCGGCGTGGGGAAGCGGTTGATTGACTGACTGCTCGCCGAGCGCAGGGAACAGCGCTGGTCGCGGCTTTACTGGAGCACGAAAGAAAACAACTACCGTGCCCGCGGTCTCTACGACAAGTACACGCCGCACAGCGGGCTTCTGAACTACCGCGTCGAGGTTCCCGACTATGCACTGTCAGGAATCGCGACCACGCCGGAAGCTCAAAGGGAGAGACGGTGAAGCCACAACTCGTCCATTTTGCGCGCCGTATCCGCGGCCTCGGGGCCGCCACGTTGCTCGGCGTCTCGACCGCCGCGCTCGCGCACCACGGCATGGGCCTCTTCGACCGCTCGAAGCCGGTCGAGCTCACGGCGTGATCCGCGGCATCGACTTCGTGAATCCGCACTCGTATCTGCGCTTCGACGCGATCGGCGCCGACGGCAAGACCATCGCGATGCGCTGCGAGATGCGCGCCGCGACGCTGCTGCGCCGCTCGGGCTGGACGCCGGAGATGTTCGTGGTCGGCGCGACAAGCCACGGTCTACGGCTTCGCGCATCGCGACGATCCGACGCGCGTGCTACCTCGAGGACATCAAGATCGGCGATGCGCCGAGCATGAATCGCAACGATCAGTTCGAAGTCACGTCGAAGATCGACCTCTCGAATCGCGCCGGAGCGCCTGCCGTCCGGCGAGCCGAACATCTCGGGCGACTGGGCGCAGGAGCAGTACGTGATCGCGCGTGCCGCCGGGGGCGGCGGCGGGCTCGTGCCGAAGAGCCTGATCGCCGACGTGGAGTCGGGAAAGGTCGCGATGAAGGACATCCCGCCGTCGGGCTGGGGCGCCACGGCCGGTGACGCTTCACCGCGCGCGGCAAAGCGGAGGCGGACGCGTTCCGGATGTGGTCGCCCGAGGACAACCCGCGGCTGCGCTGCCGGCCCACGAGCATCATCCTCGACTGGGTGTTCGACGGCGCCGTCAACCGGATCACGCAGGAGAAGGACCGCATCGTCATCAACTACGGCCTCTTCAGCTTCGAGCGCGTGATCCACATGAACATGGCCGAGCATCCGGCGAACGTCACGCCGAGCTACGCGGGCCACTCGATCGGCCATTGGGAAGGCGACGTGCTCGTCGTCGACACGGTCGGCTTCGAGCCCGGCGTGCATCGCGCCGCCGGTGCGCAACAGCGACAAGCTGCATGTCGTCGAGCGCTTCAAGCTCGATCCGGAGGAGTGGACGCTCACGCGGGAGTACGTGGCCGAGGATCCGGTCTACTTCACGACAAGTACGTCGGGCTCGGACACGGTGCTCGTCGCGGACGTGCCGTACGAGCCGCATCCGTGCAGCGAGCTCACGCCGGAGTTCCGGCCCGCTGACAAACCCTAGCGCTCGCGTCAGCGCAGCGCGAACGCGACGAGCGTGCTGCCCGCGACGACCGCGACGTACTGCTTGCCGTTCTTGCCCTGATAGGTCATCGGGTTCGCGTTCGCCTGCTCGTCGAGCTTCGTCGACCCACAGCTCCTTGCCCGTCTTCGAGTCGAACGCGCGGAACCGGCGATCGTTGGTCGCGCCGACGAACACGAGGCCGCCGGCGGTGGCGGTCGGGCCGGCGCTGCCGCTGCCGCCGGTGTGCTGCTTGCCTTCCGGCAGCGCGTCGGTCAGGCCGAGCGTGCTCTGCCAGGCGATCTCGCCGGTGTTCGCGTTCACCGCGACGAGCCGCGCCCACGGCGGACGCTGGCACGGCAGGTTCGCGATGGTGCGTGCCGTCGTCGTCCTTGAGCGGCGCGCTGAACGTGAAGTACGGGCCGGCGCCGTTCGACGCTGCGCGCGATCGTAGGGCTGCGTCGAGCCCTCGCGTGCCGCGGCCGTAGTTCAGCCCGGGCTTCTTCTTCTCGATCCAGCCGACGAGCGACGTGTCGTGCGCGTTGACGAACACGTAGCCGGTCGTCGGATCGGCGGCTGGCACCGCCCCAGTTCACGCCGCCCGTGCCGCCCGGAAACTGAATCGTGCTCTTCGGCGGCGTCGCCGTCCTCGTGGAAACGCGAACGGCGTGAACGGGCCGGCGTTGTAGAAGCCGCCGCTCTTGTCCCAGAGCGCCTGGCACGCGGCGACGTGCTCGGCCGACGTGTCCTCCGGCCGCACCATGTCGCGTTCCTTGTTGAACTCGACGCGCGCGAGCGGCCGGCGGCTTCACCGGGAACGGCTGCGTCGGCGAGTACCACTCGCCCGGCACGTCGCCCTTCGGCACCGGCCGCTCCTCGACGCCGAAGATCGGCTTGCCGGTGACGCGATCGAGGATGAACATCTAGCCGGTCTTGCCGACCGACGCGAGCGCCGGAATCGCGCCGGCCGTTCTGCACGATGTCCACGAGCACCGGCGGCGACGGCATGTCCGAATCCCAGAGATCGTGATGCACGGTCTGGAAGTGCCAGCGGTACTTGCCGGTCTCCGCATCGACCGCGACGATCGAGTTGCGCGAAGAGGTTGTTGCCGGGACGATCGCCGCCCCAGTAGTTCGCCGCCGGGCCCGCCGACCGGCATGTAGAGCGATGCCGCGCTCCTCGTCGACGCGTCATGTACCAGGCCCAGACGTTCACGCCCGAGCGGCTCCTCCAGCCGTCGTCGAGCCACGTGTCGTGGCCGAGCTCGCCCGGCAGCGGCACCGTGTGGAACTCCCAGAGCTTCGCGCCGGTGCGCACGTCGAACGCGCGCGTATCGCCGGGCTCCGCGAGCGGCACTTCGCCCGTCGTCGCGCCGAGGATCGCGACGTTCTTGTAGATCGTCGGCACGCCATTCCACGGCACGGCGATCTCGACGATGCCGTCGCGGCCGAAGCCGGCCGCGGGCTCGCCGGTGCGCGCGTCGAGCGCGACGAGCGTCGGCCCCGCGGTCAGCAGGATGCGTGGCGGGAGAGTCACGCTCGCCGGGCCAATACGCGACGCCGCGCGCCGTCGTCGCGAGCGGTGCGGGGAGTGTCGCTCGCCAGCGCACTTCGCCGGTCGCCGCGTCGAGCGCGAGCACCTCATTGCCGCGCGCCGGCAGATACATGACGCCGTCGACGACGATCGGCGTGGCCTGCGGATTACCGTTGTCGCCCGGCGCATCGCTCTTGTCGTCCGCGGCGCGCGCCACCGGGACGGACCAAGCGAGCGCGAGCCGGCCGACGTTGCTGGCATCGATCTCGGTCAGCGGCGAGAAACGCGTGCCTGCGAAGTCCCGCCCGTACATCGGCCAATCGGCGTCCGAAGGGGCCGCCGCGACGGCGGCCGACGCCAAGCCGACAGCGGCCGCAGCGAGATGCAGGCAGGTTAACAGCGCACCGGTCGGTTTCGACATCGAAGTTGGCCCCCGATTGGGTGCGGCATTCTTCATCGAGTTTCGGCGGAAAGCCAAGACGCCATCATGCGAGCGGACCCGGGGCCAGTGCTTTTCGCTCCGGTCATCCCAGGATGAACGAAGTTAAAGTGAATTCTCGAAAAGTTTCCGCGGAAGCGCCGGAGGCGGCCGGATCGGGGAGCGAGCATATTGGCCCCAGGCCATCAAGTGCGCGGACTTCGGCCCGGGGCTTTCCGAGCATCGCCCGCGCGCGCGAGCGGGGTTCGGAGCGCCGCGTTCGCGAGCACGACGTCGGGCTCGCTTTGCAGATAGATGAGAAACGTGCCGCGGAACGCGTCGGAGTCGAGCACCTCCGCGACTTCCACCGCCGCATGCGCGACGTCCGCGTCGTCCAACTCGTCGGCCTCGGCGAGCTCGTCGAGCAGCGCGAGCTGCGCCGACAGCGGCCGCAGCCACGCGAACAGCGGGTCGTGAACCGCGAGCTGCAGCAACTGGCCCGGGCTCTCGACGCGCCCGTGCAGCTTCTCGAAGCTCTTCTGCGTCCCGACGAGCAGCCGGTGGTGCAGCGTGCGCGCCGCCGCCGCGAGCTCGCGCAGATTCGCGCGCGCGTCGCTCATCGCCCGCAACAGAGCGTGCCGTCGAACCCGCCGCAATTCATCGCGCGCGCCTCAACGTGAGATTGATCCGCGCGCGGCCCGCGAACGGGTGCGACGACTCCTCGAGCTTTGCGACGCCGTGATAGCGGAGCCGTGCGGGCCCGCCCCAAACGACGACGTCGCCGTGCTCGAGCGGCACGCGCTGCGGCCGGTCCTTGCGCTTCAAGCCGCCGAACAGGAACACGGCCGGCACGCCGAGCGAGACGGACACGATCGGGGCGCGAAAGTCCCGCTCGTCCTTGTCCTGATGCAAGCGTGAGGCGCGAACCGGGCTCGTAGCGGTTCACGAGGCACGCGTCGGGGGCGAAGTCGGCAAAGCCGAGCGCGTCCGCCGCGCGGCGCGCGAGCTCCGCGAACGCGTTGGGCATCGCAGGCCACGCTGAGCCCGAGTCGGGATCGGTGGGCGAATAGCGATAGCCGCTCGCATCCGATACCCAGCCGTACACGCCGCAGTTCGTCATCGCGACCGACATCGAATAGCCGCCCGGCGTCTGCATATGGCGGAACGGCGCCGCGGCCGCGACCGCGCGCACGCCGTCGGCGAGTGCGCGCTCGAACGGCAGCGCAAAACCGCGCAGCACCGCCGCGCCCTCGCAGAGCGTGAGACGCCGGTCGTCCTCCGTGACGTGCGCCGGCGCAAACAGGTCTCGCGCGCTCGTCTCGGTTACGCTCGCTGCGGCAGCCGCGCCTCGGGCACCCACCAACCGTGGATCTGGCCGATCGCGCGCATCGGCAGGTGCACCGTCGCGACCGGGCCCTCGGCGAGATGCTCGGCGTCGAGGATCACGAGATCCGAGCGCCCGCCTTCGGCATTGCGCGTGGCGACGCCCATCAGGTAGCCCGAGCCCTCGGGCGCGTTCGCGCTCTTCGGCGCGAAGCAGCACTCGGCGAGCGACGAGTCCACGCCCGCGTTGAACAGCGTCGAAGTGCGGTTCTGATGGTCGAAGCGCGCGTAGCACGCGCCGCCCGTGCCGGGCTTCGCGTTCGGGATCCGGGCACGGCAGGAAGCCGTAGCCGATACGGCACCGTGTTGTAGCGGTCGTCCTGACGCGGCAGCGCGCCGACGTTGCGGATAGAGCTGCTCGATGCCGTACGCCGACGGCCTCTTCTTCGAGAGATCCACCGTAAGCCGCGTGATGTGGCTCGAGCCCGTGATCGGGTCCCAGCGCGAGCCGTCGCGAATCGGCATGAACGGGAACGGCAGGCCCATCGACATCTCGACGTCGACGTAGAGCTTCTTGCCGTCGTCGAACGTGCCCATCACGTGGGTCGCGCTGCGCGTCGGACCCTGGATCCACTGCACGTCCTTGCCGTCGCCGCCACGGCGCACGAAGCCGAAGTACGTCGGCTGGCCGGGATCCCACGACCAGTGGATCCCGCCCTCCTCCATCTGCTTCTCGTCGATCGCGAGCGGGATCACGTAGAACACGATGTGCTTCTCGGTGACCGCGAAGTCGTGCAGCATGCCGACGTACGGCACCTGGATCTTCGCGTTCCAGATGATCTTGCCCTGCGGCGTGATCTCGAACATCGACACGGTCTTGCTGCCGAAGCCCTCGGCCTCGTAGCCGAACGCGACGATGTTGCCGGTCATCGAGTCGAGCTTCGGATGCGCGGTGAACGTCTTGCTCGGCAGCTGGCCGTCGAACGTGTAGCTCGGCACGACCGTCTCGAGCGTCAGCAAGTCCAGCGCGCTCGGCGGGCTGTCCTCCTTGAGCGACGAGCAAATAGTTCCTTGTGATTGATGATGTGCGTGTTCGCCGTGCTGCGGCTCAAGCCCTTCGACGCTCGGGTCGTCCATCGAAGGATTGCGATAGATCGGGAACAGCTGCTGGCCCGCCTTGTCGTTCGCGAGCCAGCGCTCGTTGCTCACCATCCGGCTCTTGTAGTCCACGCGGCCGTTCTTGATCCGGAACATGCTCACGTGGCCTTCGCCGTCGAACGGGATCGTCTCGCGGATGCAGCGGATACTGCGGGTCCGGGCCGACGCGATAGAACGCGCCGTTCAGGTCCGACGGAATCTTGCCCGTGACCTGGCAGTCGTGGACGTCGGCCTCGAGCCTGTAGAGCGACTGCGGCCGGCGCATCTCGGGCGGAATCGCGGCGCCGGCCGTGGTGCCGAGCTCGCGGCCCTGCGGCGGCTGCGCCTGCGCGCCGCTGCGCGAGCAGCGCGCCGACGCCCGCAGCGGCGCCGATCGCTCCGGCCACGAACGAGCGCCGGTCGATGTCGAGTTTATTGTCGGTCATGGAAGGTCTCCAACCGTATATGAAAGTGAAGCCGCGAATGTCAATTGGGCACCGCGCGACGCGGCCCTCGAAACATCGAGCATGATACCGCGACCGCCGCTCACTGTGGCGGCGTCCAGGCAACCGTCGCGCCGGTGACCGGATTCGCGTAGTGGAACGGCGGCAGGAACGGCTTCGGGTACATCTCGAACGGATGCGTCGGCGGCGCATCGGGCGGATTGTCTTCCGTGATCCCCGGCGGCGGGCGCGGCATCACCGTCTTCCAACCGACCGTGTACGGCACGAAGTAGGTGTTGAACACCTGGTCGTGCTTGATCTTCCAGACGCCGTTTTCTTTGACGTAGTCGTTCTCGTAGACGCCGCCCATCCATTGGCTGTAGCGCTCCCACTGACCCATGATGCTGAGCGCGCGCGAGCGCATCTTCGCGCTCTGCCCGTCCGGCGCGACGTCGATCACCGGCTGGAACTGCATGTGGTTGTGCTGGAGGCCGAACTGGCTGTCGGTCGCCTTGCCGTAGAGGTCGAGGTTGCGGCGCACGCTCGCGGAGCCGACATAGACGCCGCGCATCGCGATCTCGATCGTGCCGGTCGGCGAGAAAATCCCCGTGAGGTCGTCCCACTGCAGATGCGCGAGGTAGTAGCCGTAGATCGAGTTCATGCGCTCGAGCTGCGTGAGGTCCTCGAGTATCCCGAGCCGATGCTCGAGCGCGTCGAGCGACTTCGCGAGCGCCGCGGCCGCGTCCGACTTCGCTTCGGGCGGACCGATAGCTTGACTCCGCCGGTGGCGCCTAGAGCTGCCGCGCCGCCGTTCGGCTGCGTCGCGCTCTGCGCGAAGACGTCGCCGACGCGCCCGTCACGGGGTTGTCGTAGTGGAACGGCACGACGAACGCGGCCGGGAACGCCTCGTAGTCGACGCTCGGCGGCCGATCGGGCGGCAGCACGCTGCGACGGGCCCGTCGTTCGGCAGCGCGGTCTTCGCCCAGCCGTCCTCGTACGGCGTGTACATCGTCGTGTAGAGATGGAGCGTCTGGATCTTCCAGACGCCGCCCTCCTTCACGTAGTCGTTCTCGAACACGCCGAGGCCCCAGCGCGCGTACTCGTCGTGCACGGCCTCCTGCGCGAACATGTGCCAGCGACCCTTCGCCGTGCGGCCGTCGGGTGCGACGTGCACGATCGGCTGCAGCTGCATCTGATCGAATAGGCGATTCGGCTGCGGGAACTCGGGACCGTTGAGCTTCAAGAACGCGAGCACGCGATCCTTGCCGACGTATACGCCGCGGCCGCCGACCTCGATCGTGCCGTTCGCGGCGAACAGAGTCCGCCGCCTGCGACCAAAGCTGCTTGTCGGTGTAGAAGCCGTAGACTCGCTGGAGCTTCTCGATCGCCTTTTCGTCCTCGAGTCGCGCGATGTCGTGCTCGAGCGCCGCGGCCCGCGCGGCGAGCGCCTCGATCGTCGCGCTCTCCTGCGACTCGGCGCTCGGGCTCGAGCCGCCGAGCAATGCGATTGCGATCAGCGAGCCGGACGCGAGCGCCGCAGTCGCGACAGAACCGTCACAGCGCGGCTCATGGCGATCCTCCCGGCTCGCGCGCCGGCACGTACTTCGCAACCGGATTCGGGAAGCTGAACGGCGGCAGGTACGTGTCGGGCCACGTCTTGTACTCGACGCTCGGCGGACGGTCGGGCGTGATTCCGTGAGCGAGCTTGCCGCCGGTCGGGTCCGGGTTCGTCTGCCAGCCGCCTGCGTACGGCACGAACAACGCCTGATACCAGTGCAGCGTCTTGATCTTCCAGACGCCGTTCTGCTTCACGTACTCGTTCTCGTAGGGGCCCTCGCCCCAATGGGCGTCGCCGCCATGGTCGCCTTCGAGCACGATCCCGCGCCAGCGCGCCTTTGCAGTGAGACCGTCGGGTGCGAGCGTCACGACCGGCATCACCTGCAGGTGCTCGTCGAGATGTCCCGCGCGCGGCGCTTCGCGGCCGCCGCCGTAGCGCGTCGAGGTATTCGCGCACCCGCGCCTTGCCGACGTAGACGCCGTCGAGCGCGATCTCGATCGTGCCGTCGTCGGCGAACAAATTCGCGACGTCGTCCCAAAGCGCTTTGTCGAAGTAGTAGCCGAACGCGGCTTGGAGCCGTTCGATTTCGATCGAGTCGGCCACGAGCGTCTTGCGGTGCTCGAGCGCGGCGATGCGGCTCTGGAGCGCCGCGAGCGCGCGCGGCGTCCTTCGCGCTCGGCCCGCCACCGCACGCGGCGAGCGTGAGTGCCGCGAGCGCGTACACTGCAAGTCGGGCTTCGGTCATGTTTTCCCCCGGAACGCGGTAGCCGACCCGCGCCGCTTCGCGCCGGGTCATCGCGTCGTGCGAGCCGCCGGCGTCGGCGGATTGTGGCATGGCGCAGCCGGGGCGAGAACTGCGCGACTCGCGCATGGAAGAGGAGCAAACGATGGAGGCCTTCAAGCTGCCGAACGGACGCGCGGTCGCGCGGCTCGGACAAGGGACGTGGCGCATCGGAGAGCAGCGCGCGCGCCGCGACGACGAGATCGCGGCGCTGCGCTTAGGGTTGGACCTCGGGCTCGCGCTGATCGATACGGCCGAGATGTACGGCGACGGCGGCTCCGAGGAACTGATCGGCGAAGCGATCGCGGGCCGGCGTGACGAGGCGTATCTCGTGAGCAAAGTCTTGCCGACGAACGCGTCGCGGCGCGGCACGATCGCAGCCTGCGAGCGCAGCCTGCAACGGCTCGGCACCGACTACCTCGATCTCTACCTGCTGCACTGGCGCCAGTCCGAGCCGCTCGCGGAGACGGTCGACGCGTTCGAGTCGCTCGCGAAAAAGGGCTCGATCCGCGCGTGGGGAGTGAGCAATTTCGACCGGTCCGACCTCGAGGATTGCGTCGATTTGCCGGGCGGCGATCGAGTCGCAGCGAACCAGGTGCTCTACGGGCTCGAGCACCGCGGGATCGAGTGGGAGGTCGCGCCCTGGTGCGGCGAGCGATCGATCACGATCATGGCGTATTCCCCGCTCGGCAGCGCCTCGGGCGCGGTGCGCCGATTGCTCGGCGAGCGCGCGCTGACGACGATCGCCGCACGTCGTGCGGCGACGCCCGCGCAAGTCGCTCTCGCGTGGACGCTGCGGAATCCGGGTTTGGTCGTGATACCGAAGGCGGCGCGCATCGAGCACGTGCGCGAGAACGCCGCCGCTCTCGCGGTCGAGCTCGACGACGCAGATCTGCGTGAGCTCGATGCCGCGTTCCCGCGGCCGCGACGCGGCACGTCGCTCGAGACGCTCTGACGCCTAGCGCGCGTGTGCGTCGATGAGCTCGCGCGCGACGCGGCCGATCTCGTCGAACACGTCTTCTGCGCTCGCGCGCGAGCGCTTCAACACCCTGTAGCCATGATCGGCCGTGTCGAGCCAGTGCAGCTTCGCGCTCGGCAGCGCAGCGACGACGCCCTCGAGCAGCGCACGCTCGGCGAGCGCGTCGCGCGTGCCCGACAGGAACAGCATCGGATGGGAAATCGAGGCGAGGTGTGCAGCGCGCGTCGTCGCCGGCTTGCCCGGCATGTGCAGCGGAAACGAGCAGAAGATCAAGCCGGCCGGCGCCACGAGACCCGAGGCCACGGCGTGCGACGCCATGCGGCCGCCGAACGAGTGCCCGCCGACCCAGATCGGCAGCGCGGTGCGCGCGGCCGCCTCCGCGGCCGCCTCGGCGATCTTGGCGGTTGCGACGTCGGGCGAATCGACGCGGCTCTTGCCCGCGGCGATGAACGGAAAATCGAAGCGCAGCGTCGCGACCCCGTGCCGCTCGAACCCGTCCGCGAGCGCCTGCATCTGCCGATGGCGCATCCCGGCGCCGGCGCCATGGGCCAAGACGAGCGCGGCGACGGCGTCCCGGGGGGCTTGCCAGATCATCTCATCTCGCTCTTTCGACTCGTCGCCGCGCGCCGGCCGCTCGATTATAGCGGCGACGCGGCGTACTCTTCGGCGCGCTCGTTAGTTCACGGCACGAGAGTGATGACCATGCGACTGTTTCCTTGCATCACCCTGCTGAGCTTGGCGGTCGCTTCGACGGGCGTTGCTCAAGCGCCCGGCGCCGCGCGCGCGCCCGCCGCGCAGAGCTCGGCGACCGTCGGCTTCATGCACGAGTTCCACGGGACGTCCGGCAAGCCGTTCGATCTGCGCGTGCCGGATCCGGGCGCGTCGGGCATGGCGATTCGCATCGGCGCGATCGACAAGCTGCTGCCGACGCTCAAGAAGGCGGGCGTGCGGGTGCTCTCGAAGGACGGCAAGCTCGTCGAGTGGAGCCCGACGGTCCGCAACGTGTTCGTGAAGGATCCGAACGGGCTCAACATCGAGCTCGTCGGCATTATCACGCCGCCGCTCGCGAGGCCGCCCGTCGTCGACCTCGCGCATCGCGACGCGACCGACGACGCGCGAGCTCGCCGAATCGGAAACGCGGATCCCTAGTCGCGCGCCGCGCAGTTGTACGGCATCAGCCGAACATTCGGCAGCCAGAACCAGTGCGTCGACAGGACGACGGGGCGCGTGAAATTCACGGCGTCGGTGACGGTCATTTCGTAGTCGAGGCGGCTGCCGTCGGCCGTCGGCGTGAAACGCTCGACGATCGACACGCTTTGGCTCAGCGGGATGCCGAGCTGGCTGAACCATGGCCAGCTCACTCGCGTCGTCGTGACTGCGAGCGTCTTGCCGTCCCAGCGGCCGACCGAACACCCAAGCGGCGTCGGGGCCGCGCCGGAGGGCGCCGCGGTCGCGTGCATGTCGATTTCGCGCTCGAGATCGTACTCCTCGATCTTCAGCAGCACGTTGCCGTTCGCCGCGTGCACGAACTCGATCGGATACGGCGCCTCCATGATCGTCGGCATGCCCTTCGGGACGCAGTTCGCGATCGGGTTGTCGCGCGTGCGATCGAACTTCGCGAGCGCCGCGCGCGCGGCGGGCGTCATCGGATACGACTGGATGTCGAAGCTCGGGTCGGTCGCCTCGGGGAACAGCCGCGCGATCGCACGCGTGTGGCTCCAAACGCGGAAGAGTCCGAGCTCCGGCGCGGACGCGTCGCCCTCGCTGCGCCATCAGCAACGACTCGTCGCCGACGGCGTTCTGCGTCCAGCGCGGCTTCAAGCCGACGTTGAGCAAAACCTCGCGGCCGTCCGGCAGCAGCACGTTGCGCGCGTACATCTCCTTCTTGTCCGACGCCGACGGATTGCCCGCGAGCTTGATCCGGTCGCCGACCTTGATCGTGCCCGTCTTCGATGCCCTAAGCGCCGCAGCACCGTGAGCGAGCTCGTCTCGATGGACCAGTCGGTCGGCGCGCCGTCCGCGCCCGTCGCGCGCACGCTCAAGATGGCGTGCGGATTGCGCCACGCGAGATCCGTGACCACGCCCTCGATCTCGGCGACGACGCCCAAGTCGAAGCGGCCGATGAAGCTGTGGTGCGCGAGCGCGCTGCCCGCGAGCCCGAGCGCCGCGACCGCGAGCAGCGCGCGCAACGCGAGGAGGACGACCGATCGCGTGACGCATGGCGCTCCTTAAGCGCGACGGGACGACGACGATGACTCGCGCATTCATAGCACGTAGTATCGTTTCCCCGCCACGCCTAGGATCCGCGCCGTGCCGTCTACCCTCGCGCTGCGTCACGTCCCGTTCGAGACGTTGGGCTTGCTCGCGCCGCTGCTCGCGGAGCGCGGTCACACGGTGAGCTACGTCGACGTGCCCGGTCGACGGCCTCGAGCGCGTCGATCGCTCGAGCGCCGGACTTGCTCGTCGTGCTCGGCGGCCCGATCGGCGTCTACGAGAAGCGACGACTATCCGTTCATCGACGCGGAAGTCGCGCTGATCGAGAAGCGCCTCGCGAGTGCTATGCCGGTGCTCGGCATCTGCCTCGGCAGCCAGCTCATGGCGAAGGCGCTCGGATCGCGCGTCTATCCGTCCGGCAGCAAGGAGATCGGCTGGGCGCCGATCGACCTCACGGACGAGGGTCGCGCGTCGTGCCTGCGCCGGCTCGCGGACACGGCGGTGCTGCACTGGCACGGCGACACGTTCGACTTGCCCGAGGGCGCGATTCGGCTCGCATCGACGCGCGCCTGCGCCAATCAGGCGTTCAGCTACGGCGCGTCGGCGCTCGCGCTCCAGTTCCATGTAGAGACGGCCGGAGTCGCGGTCGAGGGCTGGCTCGTCGGCCACACCGGCGAGATCGGCCGCACGCCCGGAATCAGCGTCAAGGGACTCAGGGCCGATACCGCGCGCTACACGCCGGCCGTCGAGCGCGCGGGCACCGCGTGCTTTGCGGACTGGCTCACATCGATCGGCCTCTAGCCCAATAACGGCGCGGCTTCCAGCGAAAATCCGCAACGTGGCGGAGTTGAGCAGCCGTGCGCAATTTCCGCGGACGAATACTGCTAGTGTGCGTGCCGTATTCCGGTCTTGCAAGGGGCCCTAGGCTAGTGCAACTGTCGCGCTCTCCGATCGAACGCGGAGCGGTCGATTCGCTCGACGAGGAGACTCGCACAGCCATCGACAACCTGTGCTTTCGCGAACCGCGGGAGCAACACTTTCGCGAGGGCCACTTCGCGCAGAATTTGCCGCGAGCGCGTTCCTCGACAACTATCTTTCTCGCGATGATCGTCGTCATGACGGCGGTCAACCTGCTCGGCGGCCTCATGCCGTTCCAACAAGCATTACTCGAGCCGATCTACGTGCTGCGGCTCGCGGTCGCCTGCCCTGCCCTGCTCGTGATCCTGCTCGCGACCTACGTCCCGGCGCTGCGGCGCCACTACCAGGGCATCGCCGCGTTCGCGGTCGTCGTGAACGGCCTGGCCGTGATGACGATCAGCGCACTGGCCGCCGGTTCCGGCCAACCGCAATTCCAGATGGGCGACGTGCTCGTGATCGTCTACGCGACGCTGTTCCTCGGCCTGCTGTTCCGGTTCGTGCTCGCGGTCGCGTTGTGCCTCGTCTGCGCGTTCGTCACGATCGGCTTGGCGCTCGGCGTCCACGGCCAAGACCTCGTGTTCGCGGCGTCGGTGCTCGTCGCGACGGCATTGATGGCCGTGTTGTCCGCGGCACGCGTGGAGCGCCTCGATGCGCACCACGTTCGTCGAGACGCAGCTCTTGAACGACATCGCGGAGCGCGACGGTCTCAGCGGTCTATACAACCGGCGGATGTTCGACACGCTCACGCGCCGGCTCTGGCAACAGGCGCAGCGCGAGCGCGCGGCGCTGCAAGTCATTCTCGTCGACATCGATCATTTCAAGCGCTTCAACGACCTCTATGGGCACCAGGCGGGCGACGACTGCATCCGCCGCGTCGCCGGCGTGATCGACAACGCGGCGCGGCGCCCGCTCGACTTCTGCGCCCGTTACGGCGGCGAAGAGTTCGCGCTCGTGCTGTTCGCGCCGTCGGGCCTCGACGCCGGCGCTCTGCCCGAGCAATTGCGCCGCGACATCATGTCGCAGGCGATGCAGCACGCCGACTCGGACGCCGCGAGCGTGATCACCGTCAGCATCGGCTCCGCGATCGCGGAGCCCGGCTCGAAGCGCAGCCTCGCGGGCTTGATACAGGCGGCCGACGAAGCGCTCTATCGCGCGAAGCAGATGGGCCGTAACCGCGTGCTGCACGTCGACGCCGGCAGCTCCGAGACGCCGACCGGGGCGTTCAAGGTGTTCGCCGTTCGCTAGCGAGCGGACAAGCTGTTCGCGCGATCGCCCGGTCGGCTCGCGCCGTTACGAACGCGACGGCCGATGCAGTATAGTCGCCGGCCTCCGACCACCCGCGCAAAAAAAATAAAGGCAACACCGATCCATGGCGAACAAACTCGAAGCAACGCTCGAACGGTGGGTATTTGCGAGCCGTTGGCTGCTCGCGCCTTTCTTCATCGGCTTGCTGCTCGCGATCGCTGCTCTGCTCGTGAAATTCGTGCAAGCGTTCTGGGTGCTCATGCGTCGGCATATTCGAGTCTCGACGGCAACGCGATGATCATTCAGATCTTGTCGCTCGTCGACGGCGCATTGATCGGATCGCTTCTACTCATCATCGGGTTCAGCGGATACGAGAACTTCGTGTCGAAGATCGGCACCGGAGATCACGAGGATCGCCCCGCGTGGATGGGCAAGGTCGGCTTCTCCGACCTGAAGATCAAGCTGATCGGAGCGCTCGTCGCGATCTCGGCCGTCGAGCTGCTGAAGGCGTTCATCAACGTCGACGTGGATACTTCGTCACGGGTGCTGAGCTGGAAGGTCGGTATTCACATGACGTTCGTCTTCTCCGGCGTGCTGTTTGCGGTCACCGATCGGCTCGTCGAGTACAAGGGCCATCCCTAGTCTGCCGTAGTTCTTTCGGCTCTCGACGCAACATGAACTTTATGTTGCAAAGCACTTGACATTGCCGCGGACTCCGCTAACGTAACGTCCCCATGTCCGCAACTGCCCGACCGCAAAACGAGCTCCTCGACGCCGACGCCGATCGGAGCCAGCGCACTCGAGAACCTGCGCTATATCCGGGACACGATCGCGGCCGCCGGCACGTTCACGACGGTGCCCGGGCAAGGGTTGCATCGCGATGGGCGTCACCGCGCTCGCCGCCTCCGGGCTCGAATCGGTGCCAGGTCTCGCGGCGTCGTGGCTGCCGATCTGGGTCGGTGCCGCGATCATGGCGTGCGCGGTCGCGCTTTATTTCATGGAGGAGAAGGCGAAGGCTCAGGGATTGAGCTTACGTCGCGCAGTCGCGCGCCGATTCTTCATGACGCTCGTGCCGGCGTTCGTCGCGGGCGGCGTGCTGACGGCGGCCCTGGTTCACGAGATCGGGCGCAACTCGATCACCGGGATGTGGCTGCTGCTGTACGGATCCGGCCTCGCGGCCTGCGGCGTGTTCGCCGTGCCCGCGGTGCTCGTCGCGGGCCTCGCGTTCATGGCGCTCGGAACCGTCGCGCTCGGTCTGCCGGCGAGCTGGTCGCCCGCGATTCTCGCGCTCGGCTTCGGCGGCGTGCACATCGCCCTCGGTGTCATCATTTTGCGAGATCACGGTGGCTAGGCATCTCTCCAAGACCGAGGCCTCCGAGATGACAGCGCCGGCCAAGCAGCGCCTGCGTGCGGTCGCGGGCTATTTCGCGGATACCGAAGGCCGCCGACGCAGACCGGCTCATGCACGACCGATTGCGGCTCGGCATCATGAGCGCGCTCAGCGTGAACGCGAGCATGAGCTTCGCGGAGCTCAAGGAACTGTTGAAGGCGAGCGACGGCAACCTGAGCACACATGCACGCAAGCTCGAGGATGCCGGCTATGTCGCGTGCAGGAAAAAATTTGCGGCGCGCGTGCCGAAGACCCTGTACAGCCTCACGGCGCAGGGCAAGCGCGTGTTCGCGCGTCACCTCGAACACATGGAAGCGTTGATTCACGCTGCGAAAGGAACCTAGCGCGATGCATGTCGCAATAATCATGGACGGCAATGGCCGTTGGGCGGAGCGTCGTGGGCTCGCGAGATCTGCGGGGCACCGGGCCGGTGCGCGTACCGTGCGCCGAATCGTCGAGGCGGCGGCCCGTACGTCGCTGAACGTTCTCACGCTGTACGCGTTCTCGGCCGACAACTGGACGCGTCCGGCGCAGGAAGTCGCGAGCCTCATGCGCTTGCTCAAGCGCTATCTCGTGAGCGAGACCGCGCGCTGCCTCGAGAACGGCGTGCGCTTGAGCGTCATCGGCCGTCGCGATCGGCTCAGCGCCGATCTCGTGCGCACGATCGAGAACACGGAACAACTGACGTCGCGCGGCGGCGGGCTGCAGCTGCGGCTCGCAATCGACTACTCCGCGCGCGAATCGATTACTCGCGCCGCGGCGCTGGTGCGCGGCCCTCAGTGCTCGCAGCGAGAGTTCGAGCGCTGCCTGGCCGATGCCGTGAATTCCGACATCCACGCACCCGTCGATCTCCTGATCCGCACGGGCGGCGAACGGCGCTTGAGCGACTTCCTGCTCTGGGAATGCGCGTACGCGGAGCTCGTGTTCGTCGACGAGTACTGGCCGGACTTCGACGAGGCCGCATTCGATTCCGCGCTCCGCGAGTTCGCGAACCGCGACCGCCGTTTCGGCGGCCTCACTCGCTTGCCACCGCCGAGCGTCTCGCACCTGCCCTAACCCGCGCGTCGACGCTCGCCGTCGCGGCGATCGGGTCGCGCGCGCCGGTCAAACCATCGAGCCCAGTGCGTGCGGAGACGGAGGGTCTCCCGGCCGCGCTTCGTTGGGCTTCACTTGGGGAGGAAGAGCAACCGGTCGCAACGGACGGGAGACCCAAAAACTAATACGTTCCGCTCGAGAATCTATTACGTTCGACTTGCATAGATGCGCCAAAGACGCGTGCGGTTGCACGCTCGTACGCTCGACGCGCGGCCCAGCGCGCGGTGGCATCCGTCGGTTCGGGGGCGAATGGCCGCGCACGCCGTCTGCTCGCCGGCTGGGGCCTTCGGCCCGCCGCGCGCCGCTTATGTCGAAAAACCGTGACGGCCTCATTCGAGTTGCCGCATACTCGGTCGCGTCGGCAGCGCCACTGATAACAAGAATGAAGGCGACCGAAGTCTTAGTACTACCCGCCCTCGATCCCGGCGAATCTTACGTCGAGCCGGCGTTCGTGCTCGTCGAAACGGCCGCCGGGAACGATGGCGGGACCATCACTGCGATCGACTTGATCCAGAGCGGAGCGGCCGGCGGCCGCAACGGCTGGACGGTGAAGGCACTGGGCCAGGCGGTGGCGATGTCGCATGCGGCGGCCTGCGAATGGGCCGTGTCGTACGCCGCGAGTCGCAACATCCCGATCGTTTACGAACGTAACGAGACGAGAACCAAGAAAAGGAAACGCGCGGGTTATGCGGCCGCGCTGAGCGCAGGCGCGGGGGGGAGCGTCGGCGCGGCCGCCTCTAACGCCGCGAAATAGTCGCGCGCGAGCGCAAGCTGATCCGCGCCGGTGTCGGCGCGATACACCACGTCCAGAAACGCCGCGTTCTCCGGCCGGTCCTTCGCGTACCACGAGAGATGCTTTCGTGCGATCCGCACGCCGGCCGGCTCGCCGTAGAATCGGTGCAGCTCCGCGACGTGCGCGAGCAGCACTTCGCGCACTTCGTGCGCCGACGGCTCGGGCGCCCGCTCGCCGGTCGCGAGGAAATGCGCGATCTCGCGGAAGATCCAGGGCCGCCCCTGCGCCGCGCGGCCGATCATCAGCGCGTCGGCACCCGTGCGCGCGAGCACCTCACGCGCCTTCTCCGGCGATGCGACGTCGCCGTTCGCAATCACCGGGATCGTGAGCCCGGCCTTGATCTCGGCGATCGTGTCGTATTCCGCCTCGCCCCTGTACAGCATGTCGCGCGTGCGTCCGTGCACCGCGACGGCGCGGACGCCCGAGTCCTCCGCGAGCCGCGCGATCGCGAGGCCGTTCTTGTGATCTGCGCTCCAGCCCGTGCGGATCTTCAGCGTGACCGGCACGTCGACCGCACGGACGACGGCGGTAAGGATGCGCGCGACGAGCGCCTCGTCGCGCAGCAGCGCGGAGCCCGCCCACGCGCTACAGACTTTCTTCGCGGGGCAGCCCATGTTGATGTCGATGATCTCGGCGCCGTGCTCTACCGCGTGCCGCGCGGCGTCCGCGAGCGCAGCGGGATCGGCGCCCGCGATCTGCACGCCGATCGGCGCCGGCTCGCCTGCATGATCGAGCCGATGGAGGCTCTTGCGCGTGCGCCAAAGCCGCGGGTCCGACGTCGTCATCTCCGAGACCGCGTAACCGGCGCCGAGACGCTTGCACAGAACGCGGAACGGCTTGTCCGTCACGCCGGCCATCGGCGCGAGGATCAGCGGCGGATCGATGCGGTAAGGCCCGATGCGCATCGGCGCGCGCTCAAGGGGAAAGGTGCGCGTTTATAGCACGAAGCGCGCGGCGGCGATGCGCGGCGCGGCTTTTTCCGCGCAAACCGGCCCATCCGTGGATGAAACGCGGCTTGGGCCTAGACTAGGATGGCGCGGTCGCAAGAGGCAGCGCGGTGCGGTGTCATGGAGTCCATCGTTCGGATCCCGAGCGTCACCGGAGTGGACGTCGAGCTCAGGATCGCCGGCCCCGGCGGCCGAAGCTACGCGTTCGTGATCGATTGGCATATCCGCTTCTTCGCCGCGGCCGCGTGGTTCATCGTCGGCACGATCACCTACGCGGGCGGGCTGCGTTTGCTGCCGGCCGACGAGGTGCAAGCGGGTTATACGTTCGTCGTCGTCGCGCCGAGCATCGCGATCTATTTTCTCTACCACCCGGTGCTCGAGGTGCTGCTGCGCGGACAGACGCCGGGCAAGCGCATGGCCGGCGTACGGCTCGTCGCGCTCGCCGACGGCGGCGCGCCCGGAATCGGCGCCCTGCTCGTGCGCAATGTGTTTCGGCTCGTCGACTCGCTGCCATCGCTCTATGCGGTCGGCTTGTTGACGACGATGGTCACGAAGAACGCCGTTCGGATCGGCGACATCGCAGCCGGCACCGTGCTCGTCTACGACGAGCCGCCGAGCAGCCAGATGCTCGATCGGCTTAGCGGCCGGGCCGTCGCGCGGCTCGGCCTCGAGCAGGCGCAACTCGTGCGCGAGCTGCTCGACCGCTGGCCGCAGCTCGGCGTCGATGCGCGACGCAAGCTCGCGGCCGACCTGCTCGCACGCGCAAGCGTCGTCGCGCCCGACGGCGACGCCGCGCTGCGCGCCAAGCTCGAGGAGCTCGTCGCATGAGCGGCGACAAGGTCGCGGGAGCGAAATGGTTCGAGCAGCGCGTCGCGGAATGGCGCTCGGCCGGCGTGCGTCTCCGCGGCCTGGAGCACGGCAAGTCGGTGCCGGCGGCCACGGTGCTCGAGGCCGTGCGCGCGTACCCCGAAATTGCGCGCGACCTCGCGATCGCGCGGCGCGCAGCGCCGAACGCCGCGCTCACGAAGTATCTCGAGGGCATTTACAGAGAGCTGCACCGCTCGTTGTTCCGGCCGCCGGCCGCGTTCTGGCGCGGCGTGCTGCGGCTCTTCGCGCGCGACGCCGCGACTGCGGTTCGCGAGCTGCGCTGGCAGATCGCCACGGTTGTTTCGCTGTTCGTCGTCTGCATCGGCGCGGGCGCATGGCTCGTGAGCGCGTACCCGGAGCTCGCGAGCCTGTTCGCATCCGAGCAGATGATCGACGGCGTGCAGCGCGGCGAGCTCTGGACCGACAACCTGCTGAACGTGTTTCCGTCCTCGCTCCTTTCCGTGCGAATTTTCACGAACAACATCGTCGTGTCCTTGTTCGCGCTGTCCCTCGGCGTGCTCTACGGGCTCGGCACGTTCTACATCATCGCGATGAACGGGTTTTCCATCGGCGGAATCTTCGCGTTCACCGCTCAGCACGGCATCGCGGGTCGTCTATTCCAGTTCACCGCGGCGCACGGCTTCGTCGAGCTCAGCGTGATTTGCATTGCGGGCGCGGTCGGCATGTCGCTCGGCGAGGCGCTCGCGCGGCCCGGCGAGCTCACGCGCGCGGCGGCATTCCAGCGCGCGGTCGCGCGCGGGCTCAGGCTCATGGTCGTATGCCTCACGTTCCTCGTCGGCGCGGGCGTGCTCGAGGGATTCGTGTCGCCCAACGCGCGCTTCCCTCTCGAAGCACGGCTCGCGATCGGGCTCAGCTACTTCGCGTTGTTCCTGCTCGTGCTGTCGGGCGCGCTCGGGCGTTTCACGAGCGCGCGTGAGGGGTAGCGGCCGAGAAGCGGTCGGTTGCGCGCGGCGCGGCCGCGTGGCAGCGTCGACCCATGCTGCGCTCCCTATTTCTGGTGTTGACGATCGCATGCGTCGCGGGCGCCGCGCGGCACACGTTTGCCGACACGCCGGGCGAGGTTCGCGTCGGCGAGCTGTTGCGCGACACGGTGTTGACCGGGCTCAACGGGCCTGCCCGCAACCTCTCGGAGTTCCGCGGCAAACCGCTGCTCATCAACGTCTGGGCGAGCTGGTGCGGGCCGTGCCGCGCGGAGATGGCGTCGCTCGAGCGCCTCGCATGGCTCGAGCGGTCGAGCTACTTCGTCGTGATCGGGATCTCGACGGACGACTATTCGGACCGTGCCAAGGCCGCGCTCGCGGAATCCAACGCGACGATCAGCCACTTCATCGACCATGATCTCGTGCTCGAGCACATGCTCGGCGCGGCCCAGATCCCACTGACCGTGCTCGTCGATGCGGATGGCCGGGTGCTGCAAAAGATCCACGGCGCGCGCGAATGGGACAGCCCCGTATTGCAGTCGGTCATCGATGCCGCCTTTCGACCCCAGCGAAAAAGGGGACATTCCGAATTTCGTTGAGGAAACGCTTCGTTCCCAGATCTGCACAATGCCGAATGTCCCCTTTTCTTCGGCGAAATCCGGAATGTCCCCTTTTTCAGATCCGGCGCTGCGCGCGCAAGCGCGAGTACGTATCGAGCACGCGGCCGTCGAGCTCGCGCGCACGGGCGGCGAGCGCGTACGCACCGAGCTGGCCGAGTCGCGCGACGTTCGCGCCGACCTCGCGACGGTACTCGCGCGCCGCGAGCGCACGGTAAGGATCGAGCCAGTCGTCGGCGCGCCGTTCGGCGAGCTCGAACACCTCGTCGCTCACGATGCCGGCGATCAGGGGCAAGTGCTTCGGCACGAGCAGACGCGCGCTTTGCGCCACGGCGCTCGTCGCGCTGCGCTCGTAAAGGTCCGTCAAGATCACGACGAGGCAACGGTGGCGCACGAGCCTGCGGACATGCAGAGCAGCCGCGAGCACGTCGGACTGGACCGCGCTCGGGGCGAGGCCGGTAAGGACTGCGCGAATCCGCGTCACGGCTTCGACTCCGCGCGCGGGCTTGAGCGTCGCGAGCGGCCGATCCGCGAACGCGATGAGCCCGACTTGATCGTCGTGAGCGACGCAGAACTCCGCGAAGCGCGCCGCGAGGTTCGCGTAGTGGCCGAGCTGCTGCAGACCGTCGACCTCGGTGCGGCTCGTGCGGCCCGCGTCGAGCAGCAGCATGACCTCGAGGTGCTGGTCCTCGCTGAACACGCGCGTCACGAGCCGCGAGGTGCGCGCGGTCGCCTTCCAGTCGATCGTGTGCCGCGGGTCTCCGGGCTGATAGTCGCGCAGATGGTGCAGCTCTTGGCCGCCGCCGATCGTCGCCTGCGCCGTCGCGCCCTCGCTCGAGCCCGCGAACACCCCGCGCGGCCCCAGCGTGTCGGGCAGCACGCGCGCGGCGCCGCCCGGCGCGAGTTGTCGCGACCACCACGCGAGATTCAGCGGCCCGCGCACGCGCACCGGCAGCGGCAGCCACGCATGCTCGCCGAGTACCACGGCGCGCGCGGGGAGCGCCGCGGTCTGATCGGCCTCGGCGGCAACGTGCAGCCGCTGCGCCCGCGGCTCGCCGGCGAGACCGTCGGGCCACACCGGCGCGACGTCGATCACGAGGGGCCTGCGCGAGCGGTTCGCGAGCGTGAGATCGAGCGTCGCGACGCGGCCGAGATAGAGCGACGCGCGCTGCGCCCAGCTCGCGGCGATCGCGATGCGCCGCGTGACATAGAGCTCGTAGGCGAGCCCGACGGCGACCACCGCGACGGCCGCGCGCCACCAAAGATCCGCGAGCAGCGAGCCGCTCCACTGCGCCGCGATGCCGACGACCGCGGCGAGCACGAGGACGACGACCGCGAGCGGCGTGAGGCTCACTTCGTGTCGCGCGGCACCGCGACCGACGCGAGGACGCGCTCGACTTCGCTGCGTGCCGACGCGCCCTCGAGCACCGCGTCGGGCGCAAGCACGAGCCGATGCGGTATCACCCACGGCGCGACTCGCTTCACGTCGTCCGGCACGACGAAGTCGCCGCCACGCAGCGCCGCTTCGATGCGCGCGCAGCGCGCGAGCGCGATTGCCGCGCGGCTCGACAAGCCGAGCACGACGCTCGACGTCTGCCGCGTCGCGGCGACGATGTCGAGCACATAGCCGACGAGCGCATCGGAGAGATGCACGCTCTTGAGCTCCTCGCGCGCGGACGCGAGCGCGTTGCCCGGCAGCTGCTCGACGGCGATGGTGTCGCGCGCGCGTCCCGGCAAACCGTACTCGGCGAGGATCCGCGTCTCGTCCGCGCGGCTCGGATAGCCCATGTGCACGCAGACCATGAAACGGTCGAGCTGCGACTCCGGAAGCGGATACGTGCCCTCGAAGTCGTGCGGATTCTGGGTGGCGACGATCAGGAAATCCGCCGGCAGCGGAAAGCGCTCGCCGTCGACCGTGACGAACCGCTCTTCCATCGCCTCGAGCAAAGCCGATTGCGTCTTCGGCCCCGCGCGGTTGATTTCGTCGACGAGCACGACGTCGGCGAACAGCGGCCCGCGCCGGAATTGGAACTGCCCGCGCTGCGAATCGAACACGTGCACGCCGGTCAGATCGGTGGGCATCAGGTCCGCGGTGCCCTGGATACGCTTGAACTCACCGCCGAGCACGCGCGCGAACGTGTTGCTGAGCAGCGTCTTGCCGAGGCCGGGCGGGCCCTCGATGAGCACGTGTCCCGCGCCGACGAGCGCGATCGTGAGCGCGTGGATCACGTCGTCGAGCCCATAGACCACCGCGCCGACTTGCTCGCGGAAAAACCTCTCGACCTCGTGCGCCTGCGCCGTCATCCGATCCCCTCTCTCGCCTTCAGCAACGTGTTGTGGAGCCGCACCAAATCGACCGCACCGCCGCCTGCAAGCGTGCGGTCGTACGCGTGCAGCTCTTCGTAGACGCCGCGCGCGAGCGTCGGCGTCGCCTCGAGCTCCGCCCAGAGCGGCGTGCCTCGCGGCAGTCCGCGCGCCCGGCGCACCTCGTCGAGCCATTCGTCGAGCAACAGTCGCCCGGCCGCGTTCCGATCGAGCCGCCGCGCCATGAAGCCGCCAGCGGCCGCGACGAAGTCACCCTGCCTCGGCGCGCTGCGCGGCGCGCGCGGCGGCGCGAGCCGGTTGCTCGTGCCGAGCACGTACACGAGCCACGCGGCGAGCACGAACCAGATCGTGTAGCGCAGGCGCGCGTCGCGCAGCAACGCGGCCGCATCGTAGAGCGAAGACAGCCCTTGATGCATGTCGTCGAAGATCACCGCACCGCCGTCGCCGAGCCGATAGCGCAGGACGTTGCGCACGAGCTCGCGCGCACCGCCCTCGCCGATGTTGCGGTTCGCAAGCAGCGAGCCGCTCGCGGCGACGATGATCTTGCCGCTACCGTACGGCCGCTCCCAGAGCGCGTCGTTACCGCCCGGCGACTCGGTGGCGAGACGCAGGACCAGATGGCTCGGGTCCGGACCCAGGGACCAGAGCTCGCTCGAATCGTCCGAGTAGGCATGCAGCGCTTTTACGCCCGCGAGCAGCGGATGATCGACGGCGGGCTCGAGCTCGAGCGCGGTTCGCGCGGCAATCGGCGGACGCGAGAACCGTGCGGCCGGCGGCGGGCGGCTCGAATCGCCGCCGGCGCGCGCCGCAGCGTCCTCGCGCGGCGTCGTGAAACGCAGACCTGTGAGCGCCGCGAGATCGTCACGAAAGTTGCGCTGGTCCGCGAGCGGCAGCCACTCCGGCGAATCGTCGAGCGCCGCGAGCATCAAAACGGTATTGCCGTCGAGCAGCCACGCTTGCAGCGGAACGGTCTCGGACTGGCGCAGCGGCGTGCGAAACGGCATGGTCACGATCAGCACGTTCCCGCCTCGGCGGAGCGACGCGTCGTCGCGCAGCGTCGAGTAGCGGTTGCGCAAGCTCACGACGCGCACGTGCTCGCGCTCGAGCCAATTCCAAAGCCCGAGGTAGCCGTTGCGGCCCGCTTCCGTGCTGAGCGGCTTGGTGACCGGCGGCTCGCCTGGGCGCTGGAAGAACAGCGTGTATACGATCGCGAGCGCGAGCAAAGCGCCGAGCAGCGTGACGAGCCTGTCCCTCATCTCGGCGCGACCTCCTCCGGCAGCGACGAAAGCAGCTCCCGGCCGCGCGCAAGCACGGGGTCGATCTCCTCCTCGGCGGGCCGCCAGTCGGCGAACGTGACGCGCTCGGCCGCAGCGAGCACCGCGCCGAATGCGGCGCTCTGTGGCGCGCTCAAGCGCGCGGCGCCGAGCAGCTCGCGATGCGTGAGGCTGTCACGCAACGGCAGCACCCCGCGCGCGCGCAGGCGCTCGAGGACGAGCGCGAGCAGCAGCACCGGTCGGCGAGCGAGCGGCGCGGTCGCGACGTCGTCGAAGTCGCGCGGCTCCGCCGCCTCGGCCTCCGACGACGCGCCGAGCGGCGAGTACTTGCGAAGCACGCCGCCCCGGAAAACTCCCGCAACGCGCAGCTCGTTGTGGACGATCGCGATCGTCACGGCGACGAGCACGAGGCCGAGCACGATCACGAAGTAGGCCACCCACTTCTCCGAGGGCGCGAAGCGCTGCAACCACGTCTCGAGCCAGCCGCGCGCGGCGTCGTCGGTTGCGCCGAAATGCTCCTCGTACCATTGCTGGATACGCTGCCAGATCGTCAGCGCGGCAGGCTTCTCGAGCTTGAGCTCGGCGAGCACGTCGTCGAGCGCGGCCGCGCTTGGGCTGGCGGGCGATTCGGCGCCGCCCGGCGGATGCTCATAGCCGTCGACGAGCGCCGTGAGCTCGAGGAACGCGCTCGTCTCGAGATCCTCCGGCGACACGCCCGCGAGCGCGTCTCCCCACGAGGTTTCCTCGAGCGCCGCGGCGTAATCGGGACACACCTCGCCCAACGTGGGGGAGCTTCTGTTCCTCTCGACGGCCGCGGCGGCGTCGGGCGCTCGCAACGCTTTGATCTTCGCGACGCAGTCGTCGGCGCCCGCCGGCAGCGGCTCCGCGCGCGCCGAGGACGCGCCGACGGCGGCGAATGCCGCGACGAGCGAAGCCGCGAGCAAACGGCGGCGATTCACGCGGTAGCGGCGATCCGCGCGGCGAGATCGCCGCCCTCGTGGCGCAACCGCAAGTCGTAGAAGATCGCCATCGTCAGCGCGTAGGTCAGCGGCGCGATCACCGCCGACAATGCGGGACCGATGATCAGCGTCACATACCACGGTACCTGACCGGCCGCGGCCGAGACGGGATCCGAGATCACGGCGATCGACACGCCGACCGCGAACAGCAGGTAAACCACCATGAGCACGATACCGACGATCGTGAGCAGAGCCGCGGTGCGCCACCAATGGCCGCGCACGATCGCGCGGCTGTAGCTCAAGCTCTCGAGCGGCCCGCGACGCTCGATCACGACCGCCATCGGCGTGAACACGAGCCAGATCATGACGATCAGGCCGGGAATGATCAGCAGGAAAAGAGCGATCACGAGCACGATGATGGCCGCGATTCCGGACACGATCATTGCCGCCATTCTTTGCAAACCGACCGAGAGCGCCGCGCCTAGCGACAGCGACGCACCTCGCGCGACCGCGTCGATCCGCGCGATCAACGCCGCGTACAGCAGGACACTGATCAACGCGACCGCGATCGCGATGAGCCCGTTCGCCCCGATCAGGCCCGCCGCCCCGACGCGCGCGACGTAGGGTGGAAGCAGCAGATTGACAGGCGCGACGATCAGAGCGGCGCCCGCCGCGAGCAGGTAGGCCTGCGAAAGCGACTCGCGGTACAGCTTGAAACCGCTGTCGAGCACACCACCGATCGATTGCGGGGCGTTCGGCTGTTGATACATCGGCGCCTCCTCGCGGAGTCGATCCGCACTCGGCCGAGCGGCCATCTTCCACGTTCCCGCTGGCGAAGCAAGCTGAGAAACTGCGCGACGCGTACCGAAACGAAATTCTCTACTTCGAGACGGGCGCTGCTGGACGCTGAGCCCGCGGTGTCCTGTCGTGTGTTGATTGAAGAAGTGCGCGACGAGCACCCAGAGGTCGAGCTCGAGCGGATCCAGCGGTTGTAGGCCGCCGTCGTCTGCGCTTGCCTCGCGAGCATCAGTCTCGCCTCGCGAGCTGCGCGAGCTCGTCGAGCGCCCGCCGCTTCTTGTCGGGCGGATGTCCTTCGTAGTAGCGATCGATCAAACGCCGCACGACGGCGATCTTGAGCGCTTGCGCCGATTCGGGCAGCGCGGCGCCGACTTGGTCGAACGCGAGAACGACTTTGAAGAAGTGCTCCAGCTCGGGCTCGGGAAGCTGCGCGTCGCCGGCGACCGCGTCGCCGACACGCGCGTAGATTCGCGCGGCATAGCTCGCCGCGAGGTTGCGCGCCGTGCTCGCGGCCGCGACGCCTGCGCCGATCACATCGTCGAGGAAGCCGAGCCCCTCGACGAGCTGCGCCAGGCCGTCGGCGGAGCTCAAGCTCGCTTCCGCCCGCGCCAAGCAGCGCCTCGCCTTCGTGAGCCCTTGCGGTTCCGGCATCGCACCCCCCTTGGTCGGCGTACTGTAATGAATTCGCGCGCGAGTCGTATTACCCCACGAATGAGAGGGCCACTGGGGCCCGGGAATTCGAATGACCTCGGAGGCGGACTTTGCCGAGCACTATCGAAACAACTACCGGCGCGTTCTCGGCCTCTGCCGGCAGCTGCTCGGCGGCGTCCAGCCCGCCGAGGACGCCGCGCAGGAAGTGTTCCTGCGCGCGCACCGCGCGCTCGCATCGTACGACCGCACGCGGCCGTTCGAGGGCTGGATCTTGACCATCGCCAGCAACTACTGCATCGACGTCGTGCGCCGCCGCCGCAAGGAAGCGCAGCTGTTCGGCTCCGAAGGCGAGGAGCGCATCGCGGCGGAGGCGGACGACAGCGACGTGCTCGGCGATCTGCTCGCGCAGGAACGCGCGGCGGAGCTCAAGACGGCCATCGCGTCCCTGCCCGAGCGCTATCGGCTGCCGCTCGTGCTCGCCTACTACCGCGACGCGAGCTACGACGAGGTCGCCGCCGCGCTCGGCATCACGCGCACGCACGCGGGCGCGCTGATCTGCCGCGCCAAGCAGGCGCTGCGCCGCGCGTTGAGCTCCGCACCCACCGAATGTCGAACGTCGAGCAAGGAACCGGCATGACGACGCGCTGCCCTTCGGCGCTCGAGCGCTCGACGTACACGGACGGCGAGCTGCCGGCTGCGGACGCGGCGGCGCTCGAAGCGCATCTCGAATCCTGCGCCGCGTGCCGCGCGCGGATCGGCGCACTGCGTGCCGAGCGCTCCGCGCTCCGCGCGCTGCTCGCCGACGCCGAGCCGGTCGAGGTCGCGGTGCCGCGCTTCGAACGACCGCTCGGCGCACGCGGTGCCGCGCTGCTCGGGCTCGGCGCGCTCGGCGCCGGCGTGCTCGCAGCATCGATCTGGAACGCGCTCGCCGACGCGGTGCCGAGCGAGCTGCACTGGCTGAGCCCGTTCGATCCGGGCGCGCTGCTGAGTTTTCTCTTGTCGCTGGTTCTGTTTGTAGGCAAAGAGGGTATCGCCATGTTGATGTCCACGGTCGAGCTCGCCGCTTTGGCGGTGCTCGTCGGGCTGCTCGCGTACGCGAGCACTGCATTCGTGAAGTCGCGCGCGGGCGCAGCTTTGCTGCTGTCCGTGCTCCTGATCGCCGCGGCACTGCCGCTCCGGTCGCAGGCGTTCGAGATCCGCAAGTCCGACGGCGCAACGACCGTGCCCGCGGGCGAGACCATCGACGATACGCTGCTCGCGGCCGGGCAGACCGTGTCGATCGACGGCGACGTGAACGGCGACTTGTTCGCGTTCGCGCGTGTCGTGACGATCCGCGGCCACGTCGCGGGCGACGTGATCACCGGAGGCGAGACCGTCGATGTGCAAGGCAGCGTCGGCGGCAGCGTCTACGCCGCGGGCCGCAGCGTGACGCTCAAGCAGATGCGCGTCGGCCGAAATCTATACACGGCGGGCGGCAACCTGACGGTGGAGACCGGCGTCGAGGTCGCGGGCAACGCAACCGCCGCAGGCGACAGCATGAACATCGACGGCAAAATCGGCGTCGACCTCACGACGGCTGGGGGCGCGCTCGTGATGCGCGGCGAAGTCACGAGGAACGTCAACGCATTCGGCCAAACGGTTACGCTGCTCCCGCCCGCATCGGTCGGCGGCAATCTCGTGGCGCACGTGCGCGCGGCCGATAATCTACAGATCGCTCCGGGCGCGACGGTGCGGGGCAACGTCGACAAGCAGATCTCCACCGGACCACGCGGCGCGACGCGCGCCAGCAAATACCTCACGACGTCGTTCTATACCTGGCAGATCGTGCGGCTCGGGGCGGCGTTCCTGGCCGGTCTCCTGTTGCTCTGGGCGTTCGCTGGACTTCGGACGGCCGAGTTGGCCGACGCGGGCGCGGGCGTCAAGGCTGGCGCGATCGGCCTCGTCACGGCGATCGCGCTGCCGGTCGTCGCGTTCATCGCCTGCATCACCGTGATCGGTATTCCGCTCGGGATCTTGACCTTGATCGTTTGGCTGTTCGGCCTCTACTTCGCGAAGATCGTGGTCGCGCAGCTGATCGGCCGCAAGCTGTTCGCATCGACACACGGCGTGCCGCACTATGCGGCGACCTTGCTCGCGGGCCTCGTGATCGTGCTCATCGCGATCAATCTTCCGTGGATCGGCTGGCTGATCAGCCTCGCGCTCACGCTGCTCGGGCTCGGCATGATCGTCGCTTACGCGTCGGAGCGCTCGGGCCGCACTTTGTAGCCATCGCCATACAGGTCGCGCGACGCGGCGGAGCACGCGGCGCGCTAGAGCGGCTTCCAGACGAAGCCTTCGCCTCTGCGGTAATAGACGCCGACCGCGCGACCGAACAGCTCGCGTCTCGGGATCGGCCCGAAGAACCGGCCGTCCAAGCTGTTGCCGCGATGATCGCCGATCGCGAGCACCATACCGGGCGGGATCGTCATCGTGCAGGTCCGGCCCGCCGCCGTCGTCGAGATTCAGCAGCGCCTCTCGCGTCGCCGAAGTGCTCGAGGTGCTCGTCGCCGAGCGGCTTGCCGTTGATCTGAGGTGGCCGTCTACGATCGACACGACGTCGCCGCCGATCGCGACGATGCGCTTGATGAGGCGCGTGCCGTCACGAGGCGAGTCGAACACGGCGATCTCGCCGCGCTCGGGCGTGCGCGCGCCGAAGAGGTCGATCTTCGTGAGCGGAATGCGAAAGCCGTAGGCGGTCTTGTCGACGAACACGCGATCGCCCGGGATCAAGGAGTTCTCCATCGAGCCCGACGGCACATAATAATGATCGGCCAGCGACGAGCGCGCGGCCGTGACTGCGGCGAGCACGACGGCCAGCGAGAAGAGCTCCTGCCGGATCCAGTCTCTTCCCTTCCCCTCTGAGCTCATCCGCAACGTCTCCTCGACGATCCGGCACTTACCACAGCCTTCGGACCATCAAAAGCGCCCGCGGGTTCACCGTGCTCGAGCCGGCACGGCCGCCCTCTCACGCCTCGTGGGCGGACCCGACGGAATCGCAAAGGCGCGTATCTTACCGTGTCTCACGCGGTCGCGCCTGCGCGCGAGGGGCCGAACGGATACGTGAGCCGAACGGATGAAAAAACCGGCCGCAGCGCCGAAGTCCTTTCGGCGCTGCGCCGGTCCGCCGCCATTGGGGGAAAACAGGAGTAGCAGCGGTCCTCCCGTCATCTGAGTTCGGGACGCTTCGACAAAGGTTCATTGCGAGCGGCGCCGCCAAAGTGAGACGCAGGTCGAGCTACTCGCGTTGCGGCTCGGAGCACGCAGCGGCTAAGCTTTGCGGACCAGCGACTGCGCTGAAAAAATCCAGGAGCCTTGGAAGTGAAAGCGAATGTCTTCTTCATGCTGTCGATCTGCTCGGCGGTGACCTGCCTCGGGCTGCCGGCGGCCGCGCAGGCGCGCCGCTAAGCGCGACGACGCCCGAGGCGAGCGCGCCGAAGTTCGTAGCGGGTAGCCAGTATGAGGTCCTCACGCCTGCGCAACCGACGGTCGGCGAAAACCACGGCAAGGTCGAGGTGGCCGAGATTTTCATGTTCGGTTGCCCGCACTGCGCCGCGTTCGAGCCGCTTCTGCAGAATTGGCTCAAGACCGCGCCGAGCTACGTGAGCTTCGTTCGTATTCCGGCCCCATGGAACGCCATCGCCGAGCTCCATGCGCGCGCCTACTACACCGCCGAGGCTCTTGGCAAAACGGCCGAGATCGACGGCCCGTTCTTCAACGAGATCCACGTCAAGCACAACATGCTCGACTCCGTGGACAAGCTCGCGGCGTTCTTCGCGCAGTTCGGCGTCGACGACAAGACGTTCCGCAGCAAGTTCACGTCCTTCGAGATCGACGCGAAAGTCAGCCGAGCCGCCGACCTCGTGAAGCGCTACAAGGTCCCGGGCACGCCGGCCATCGTGATCGACGGGAAGTACCTCACGAATGGCGCAATGGCCGGCACATACGAGATGTGGTTCGAGATCATCGACGACCTCGCCGCGCAGGAGCACGCGGCCCACTAGAGGTCGGCGCACCTAGGAAAGCGGCAGGCTCAGGAACCACCCGCAGAAGGCGCTCCACGCGCTCACCCGATAGAGCGTCAGCACCGATACGTGATAGAGCACGAGCACGGCGAGCGCCGATGCGAATACGTCGACGCGCCGGTTCGCGCGCCAGTCCCATGCAGCGAGCCCGAGTAGGATCAGGTCCGCGAGCGCGAAGCCGAACACCGGCAGCAGGGGGCTGCCGTCGATTCGCGGTGCGAGCGCGGTCAACGTCGGCGAATACGCGCCGATCAGACGATCGGTGATCGGCGTGAACAGCGGAAACACCGTCGAGATCATCCAGCGAGCGTGATGTCCCGCATCGCGACGGTGGTAGATCGCGAGCGCGTAGAACGCGGCGAACACGATCAGCGAGTTCAGCGTCAGGGCGAGGAAGTACGGGACGAACGGCGGCAGCCGCTCGAGACTCGGCAGCGAGCCCGCGACCCGGTAGTGCACGAAGCTCACGGTGATGGCGACGACCGCGGGCGCGAGCACGTAGGACGCCTTGCCGATCTGTCTATGCAACGAGCGGCGGCCGGTACGGATCAGCTGCGCTTGCGCGACGAGCATCACGACCCAAAGCGTCAGAGCGACGCCGTGGAAATGAAAGAACAAGCTCGGCTGCTCGAAGAGGCGGGCGAAGTAGCTCGGCCAAAAGGCCACGACGAGGCCGACTAGGAACAGCGCGAAGAATCGCGCGCTGTTGCGATATATGGCCACTTCTGCGCGCATTCGCTCTTGCTCGGCGGAAAAGGTCGCGCGACTCTACGCGAGCGGTCTCGGGGCCGTCCAGGCCGTGGGAACGTGCGCCAAGCCTCAGTTTCAGGGCGTTACGCGAGCGAAAGCGCAGACCAGCGTGACCCATTTACTCCCGGCGCGCGCGCGAATACTGCAAGATGACGGCGGCAAATCCCGGTTGGCGAGCCATGCGCCGTCGTCGAGTCCTCACGCTTCTCATCTGCGCCCTGCTGCTCGGCTGCCACCGAGGCGGCTCGAATGGCGCGCCCGCCGTGACGCCGCTTCCGGCCGACCTCCCCGGCGTGTACGCCGCGTCGTTTCCGTGCAGCAACTGCAAAGAGATCGCGGCGACTCTCTGGCTGCGGGCCGACGAGCGCTTCTTCTTGCGCCAGAGCTACGTAGGCGATGCAGGCAAGGCCGAGGAGGCATCGTACGCGTTCGGCCTTTGGAGCTGGGACGAGCACGCGGCCGAGCTCGTGCTGCGCGGCCACGGTCCCGACCGGCGACTGAAGCGACTCGACTCCGATCGACTCGAGTGGCTCGGCAACACGTCAGCCAAAGTCGCGTTCAACCGCGACCCGAGCGCGCCGGCGTTCTCCGACAAGCTCGTCTTCGACGGCGAGAGCGTAGTCAGCGACCACGGCGCGACGTTCACGCAATGCATCACCGGCCTCGAGCTGCCGATCGCAGACGGGGGCGCGCTCAAGGAGCTGCGCCGGCAACAGCGCGTGTTGAATCCCGCGCACAAGATCGCGTTCACGACGGTCGATGCGCACATCGTCGGCGCGGGCGCGGGCGAGCAGCTCGTGATCGACAAGGTCATCAAGCTGAAACCGGGCGCGGGCTGCTGACGCCCACTTGTCCTGCTTGGGGCGCTGCTCGAATTCGCCCCGGCAGCCCGCAAGATTCCCTCGAGGCGGCCGGTCGGCGGCGGCACGGCGCCGACGGCCGCGCAGCCGTGTACGATGCTCAAGCATGATAGTCACGAATACGCGCCGAGCCGCGCTCGGAGCTCTGCTTGCGGGGCTCGCCTGTTTGCGCGCCGCGGCCGCGGCGGAGCCCTCGATCCACATCGTCGACGCATGGGCGCGCGCCACGCCGCCGGGCGTCGAGAACGGCGCCGTCTACTGCAAGATCCTGAATGACGGTGCCGCGGACAAGCTCGTCGGCGCGCGCAGCTCCGCCGCGCAGGCCGCGGAAATCCACACGAGCATCGCGGCGAACGGAGTCGTCGAGATGCGCCGAATCGACGCGTTGCCGATCCGCGCGGACGCGTCGGTCGAGCTCGCGCCCGGCGGCACGCACGTGATGCTCGTGGGCCTCGCGGCGCCGCTCGCAGCCGGAACGAACATCGAGCTCACGCTCGTGTTTGCCGCTGCGGGCGAGATCAGGGTCGAGGTACCCGTCGTGGATGCGCGCGCTCCGCCGGCCGCTCACGATCACGAGCGCGAGCATCACGCGCAGTGAAATACGCCCGAGCCGTCTCGGTCCTGATCGCAGCCACCCTCGCGGTCGCGGTCGGCGTCGGCGTGGGCCTCTGGCGCAGGGCCGCGACCGAGGCTCCACTCGAGATCGGCGGCTACGTGCTGCCAACGCCTAAACCGCTCCCGGCCTTCGAGCTCGTCGACGATCGCGACATGAAGATCACCGCACAGAGCTTCGCCGGCCATTGGTCTTTCCTCTATTTCGGCTACACCTACTGTCCCGACGTTTGCCCCCTCACGCTCGTCGAGCTGGCCGAGGTCAAGAAGAAGCTGGCCGAGCGAACGCCGGGAGTCTCCGTCGGCGTGTACTTCGTCTCGGTCGACCCGCAGCGCGACTCGCCGGCGCGCCTGCACGAGTATGTGGCGTATTTCGATCCCGACTTTCGCGGCCTCACGGGCGACATTGGGCAGATCACGGCGCTCGCAAACGCGACCGGCGCCGTGTTCTTCGTCCCGCCTGGCCAGGACCAGAAGACCTATCTCGTGAGCCACTCGTCGAGCATCGCGCTGCTCGAGCCGAGCGGCGCCCTGCGCGCCGTGTTCACCGCCCCGCACGACGCCGAGCAGGTGGCGGCGGATTTCGCGAAAATCTATGCGCGCTACGGCGGGCGCCCTTAGTAAATGAGGAGCACGGGGCTACGGGAATTCTGTCGATTCGGGACCGTGCCGCCGTCGGGCAGTGAAACTTCCGAGCCAGGTGCGTAGACTAACGGGCATCATCGGTAACGATAATTAGAAGTGGACGAGAGCCAACCCACCCGCCGCGGTCGCGCGAAGTTTTCCGACGACGAGTCCGATCTCGCGCTGCTCGCTCGCATCGCCCGCGGCGACCGCGATGCGCTGAGCGCCATCTATACGACCTACTACCATCCGCTGCTGCGCTTCATCTATCGAGTGACGGGCCAGCTCGAGCTCGCCCAGGAAGGCGTCAACGACGTGATGATGGTGGTTTGGCGCAACGCCGAGGAATTCGCGCGCCGCTCCTCGGTTTCGACCTGGATCATGGGCATCGCCTACCGCAAGGCCTTGAAGCTGCTGGAGCGGTCGCGGCGCTGGTCGGACCGGTTCGCATCCGTGGATTTTGACGAATGGATTGAACGTTCGGACGTCGCGGCGGAACCTAGCGATGACGGCGATTTGCGCGACCTGCTCGACCAGGCCTTGACCCACTTGTCGGCGGAACATCGCGCAGTCGTCGAGCTGACGTACTTTTATGGATGTTCGTACGAGGAGATCGCCGTGATCGCCGGCTGCCCGGTCAACACGGTCAAGACCCGAATGTTCCACGCGCGCGCCAAGCTGCGGAAGCTCCTGCCGATGCTCGGTAAGGATTTCGCTTCGACGTGACCCAAGCCATCCCGCATTCCCGTGCGTTCGAGCTTCTGCCCTGGCTCGTCAACGGCAGCCTCGGCGCGGAAGAGCGCGACGCCGTCGAGCAGCACGTTCGCAGCTGCCTCGCGTGCCATCGCGAGCTCAAGGAGCAGCAGCGTTTGCGCGCCGCCCTGCGCGCCCAACCGGCCGTGCATCTTTCACCGCAGACCAATTTCGAGAGGCTCGCGCGCACGCTCGACGGGCAGCCCGCGCCCGGCGCTCGGCCGGTCCGGCGTTTCGAGCCGCTCGTACGTTTCGCCGCAGCCGCCGTCGTGGCCGCGATCGCCGTCGGCGCGGTGCTCTGGCTCTCACCGGCGCGCCTCGACACGCGCGGCGACTACCAGACGCTCGCGAGCGGCCCCGCGGCCGCGCCCGGCGAGCTCGATATCGTGTTCGGGCAATCGGTGACGCAGGCGCAGATGCAGAGTCTGCTCCAGGAGATCGGCGGCGAGATCGAGGCAGGCCCGAGCGGCGTCGGCCGTTACCGTGTCCGGCTCGACGCTCCGATCGCGGACGCGTCGCTCGCAAAACTGAACAAGGATCCGCGCGTGCGGTTCGCGGGCCGCGCGCTGACCGAGGAAGCCGGGCCGTGATTCGCCGCGCGCTCGCGTTGGGGTTCGCGCTGCTGCTCGCGGCGTGCGCGGGAGCGGGGCCCACCAAGCACGCGGCGGCGAGCTCGTCCGGTGACGCGGCCCGCGAGATCTTGCTGACGGTGCGTCAGCCCCAAAACCTCGCGCTCGGCCTCACCGGCGCGCCGAATCAGCGCTATACGCAGCGGCGCTACGGACCGACTCCGTCGGTCGAGCGGACACTCACCCAGCTCGCGCGTGAGCATCGCCTAGAGCGCGTCGACGGGTGGCCGATCGCGTCGCTGTCCGTCTATTGCGAAGTGTTTGCCGTGACCGACGATCGGTCTCTCGATGCGGTCATTGCCGAGCTCAAAGCCGACAATCGAGTCGAGCTCGTGCAGCGCATGAACACGTTCGAAACGCAGGCCACGGGCTACGACGATCCGTACGCCGACCTCCAGACGAGCTCTGCGCAGATGGACGTCGAGGACGCGCATCGGCTTGCAACGGGCCGAGGCGTGTCCATCGCGATCATCGACTCGGCGATCGACGCTTCGCACCCGGACTTGCACGGCCGCGTCAGAGTCGCACGCAATTTCGTCGACGCGGGACCGGCGCCGCGAGGCGGCGAGGTGCACGGCACCGCAGTTGCGGGGATCATTGCGTCGGCGGCGAACAATCGCGTCGGAATCGTGGGCGTCGCCCCGGACGTCACGATCGCGTCACTCCGCGCCTGCTGGGCAGTCACGCGCGACAGCGTGGCCGCGCAGTGCTCGAGCTTTTCGCTCGCGCGTGCGCTCGAAGTCGCGATGGACTTGAAGCCGAACGTCGTGAATCTCAGTCTCGCGGGACCCGACGACCCGCTGCTCGACCGCCTACTCGACGAGATGATCGCGCGCGGCATCATCGTGGTCGCCGCGCAGCCCGAACGCGGACAGCGCGGCCGCGAATTCCCTTCATCGCACCCGAGCGTGCTCGCGGCGCACTCGGCGGCCGAGGTCCTCGACTCCGCCTCGCCCTACGTGCTCGGCGCGCCGTCGACCGACGTGCTCACGACCACGCCGGGCGCGCAATACGCATTCTTGTCCGGGAACTCGCTCGCGGCCGCCAACACGTCCGGCGTCGTCGCGCTGCTCATGGAGCGCGATCCGCACCTCGACGTCGCGCGTATCGCCAAAGTGTTGACCGATACGATGACGCGCGCGGAAGGCAGCGAGTCGATCAACGCTTGCCGAGCGCTCGAACGATTGACGGACACGACCTTTTGCGCGCGCGAGGCGAAGCTCGCTAGATTCTAGATTTGCCGCCGCGCAGCGCGTACGAGAGGCTCAGCACGTAGTGCGGGTGCTTCGGATCGCCGAGGAATCCGGCGTAGTCGTAGCCGCTTTCGTAATAGCGAAGATCGATCGCGAGGTGACGCACGACCTTCGAGACACCGAGATTCCAGTGCGTGTATTCGATCGGCGAGCCGCCGATGTCGACGTGGCCTAGCGTGCCGCCGATCTCGAAGTTGCCGCGCAACGGCTGTGAAAAAGACAGCTCCTGGCTCAACGACGAGCGCCAAATTCCGTAGTACTGATCGCCGTACGCAGCCGTGTAGTAGATCCGATCACGGTAGCCGACCGTCGCGCTGAGCTCGTTCCAGTCGTACGAGATCGCGGTGCCCGGGTAGAAATAGCGCCCGAGCATCGCGGTCCACGACCAGTTCCCGTTACGCCGGTGATAGCCGCCGTAGATCTCCGATTCGATCTTGCGGGGCTCGTCCCACGTCTCCTCGACTGCGTACTCGACGTTCGCGGCCCACGCGCCGACGAACCAGCCGGCCTTCTGTTGATAGTCGATGCCGAGCTGAACCGAGAGGCCATCGTTCTGCGACAGGCCGCGGTTCCAATAGCCGTTCGCGAGCGTGACGTAGCCGTTGAGGCTCGGCGAGTCTTGCGCGGCGGCCGTACCGCCCGCCGCCGAGAGTAGGACCGACAACAGCGCGCGAGCGAGTCTCACGGTCGAGGCAACCCCTAGAAGGAACGGCGATTTTAGGCCCGCCGTCGGGGGGGCGCCATGGCCCATACCCCCAATCAGGGGTCTCGGACCTCATAGCCGCTCTCGCGCAGCCGTGCGAGCGGCCCGTCGGGACGCAGCAGCTCGCCGACACCGAGCGTCGCGAAGGTCGTGCCGTTCGCGGCGAGCGCGCGCTCTGCGGCATCGAGCCAGGCGTCCTCCGCCCGGCGCAGAGTGTTACGCAGACCCTCGGACGTGCCGGCAAACGACAGGCATTGCCCTTCGATGTCGGGGTAGTCGAAGCGGCGCAGTGCGTCGAGGTCGCCGACGGCCCAGGCGCGGGCGCGCGCGGCGATGCCCGGCAGGTCGTTCTCGATGCTCGCGAGCGCGGTCGCAAAGCAGTCGATCTCCGCTTGTTTCGACAACGTCTGCGCCGCGTCGAGCAGGTCGCTCGGATCGGCGCGAATCTCGGTGTCGCGTTCTCTTCACGCGCGCGTCGCGCGCGAGGCGCTCGATCGAGGTTTGCAGCTTGCCGCCGAACGTCAATCCCGATGCGTCGATCGCGCGCGCGTACAACCTACCGGCCACGACGACCGGCCGCTCCTGCTCGAGGCTGCGCGCGCCGTCGTAGCGATCTCGAATCGCCGCGTAGCGGGCATAGAGGTCGGCCGGCAGCACATCCCGGAGCGGCGCGCCGTCTTCGTTGCGGCTCAACTTGCGGACGCGGAAGAAGAGACCGATGTACCGAAACGGATTGCGCGCGGCCGCATCGACGCCCGGCGGCAGGAGCACCTCGTCCGCTCGAGCGATCACGCGCTCGACGATGACCGAGCCCCAGGTGATGTCCTTAGGGATCACGGTCAGAGTGCCGAAGATCCAGAGCTCGTGCGTTCCGCTGCTCACGCTCCAGAGCGGCGGGCCGGGGTAACGCCCGGTCACCGTGAGCTCCTCGGGCGGATCCGGCGGCGGCGACGAGCGCCGACAGCGACAAGGCGCAGCGCGACGACAGGCGCGTCGCACGCTGCGTTTGCGCGAGGGCGGTTCTTCGCCGGCTCGCGATCATGGCGTCCAGGCGTAGCTCACCTTGAGGAACGCCGTGCGGCCCGTCGGCTCGATTCGGCCCGTCGTCTCGTCCTCGAGCTGATTGCTCGAGTAGCCCGCGAAGAACACCGTCTGCGGATTCAACTTGTAGGAGTACAGGATCTGCGCGGCACGCGACGCGGAGCTCGGCGTGGTGCGTGGGATCGACGTACTGCGACAGGTTCCGCTCGACGTCGGACCCTTGCAGCGTGAGACGCACGAAGCTGCGCACGTTGAACTGCCAGGTGAGCCGCAAGTCGGTGAGCCGCGCCTTGTAGACGATCGGGCCCTGCTTGCTCCAGAGCCGATCGAGCGTGTAACGCGCCCTCACGAGCAGATGACGCGTCGCGTTCCACTCGATTTGCGGCTGGATCCGCTGCTCGTCGCGAACCAAGCGAGTTCGCGTAGTCGAGCTGCTCGCCGTAGCGTCCTTGGAAGTAGGCCGAGACGCCGCCGCGCGGGCGCATCTGCGCGTAGACGAACACGGAGTTCATGTCGAACACTTGGCCGTTCCAGAACTCGTTGCTCGGTCCGACATCGATCTCCACGAACGACTGCAGCGGGCCGTTGAACGAGAAGAACGGCTGCGCGCTGCGTCCGAGCAAGGTTCCCGTGCGTATCGCGCGCGTCGTTCAAGTACGCACCCGCGCGCAGCTCCGTCCACCAGACTCCCCCGGGCTCTGCCAGATGTGCCCCGTCTCGACGTTGTCCTGCACGAGGTCGACGCGCGAGATGAAACCGGTGTCCGCGCGAAACCCCGGGTCGAGCCGCTGGTGAAAATAGTACGAATACCAGTTGCGAGCGCCGTAGCGGTATTCGAGTCGGTAGGCGTCGCCGTCGAAACGACCCGTCGGCTGGGCGAACTCGGTCGCGACCTCGACCGGATATTCGGTTCGCGACGTTAGGTATTGAAAACGAACGAAGTTCTGGTCGTTGATGCGGTACCGGCCGTCGATGCCGCCGACGTCGTTGCTGTAGCCATCACCGTTGCGCAGCGTGATCAACGCGCCGATCGTCGACGCGTTGCCGTAGCCGCGCGTGTAGCGGGCGACGATGCCGTCATTCGGTTGCGCGAGCGACGTCGTCGACGAGCCGAGCGGGCCCGGGAACAGCAGGTTCGTGACCGCGTCCCGGGTCACGAACGTGCCGAACGTGTTCTGTCCGAGCCGTCCGGTGAGCTTCGCGCCGACGTCGGGGTCGGCGATGGTGCGCGTGTAGACCGCCTGGAGCGGGCTGTCGTAATAGTCCGAGCCCTCGAGAAAAAACGGCCGCGTTTCAGGGTAGAACAACGCGAATTCCGTGTTCTCTGCGAGCTGCGCGACATCGGCCTCGACCTGCGAGAAGTCCGGGTTGATCGCGAGGTCGGCGGTGACGTCCGGCGTGATACCCCAGCGCACTCCCACGCCGATCTCGGTGTCGAAGCCGCCGTTCGTGAACGTTCCGTTCGCGGTCGCCGGCCGCGTATCCGTGCGCGTCGTCGTGAGGCTCGGCACGACCTCGAGATCGCGCCCGGGCTGCGGCGTTCGGCAGGCCTTCGAACTTGCCGAACTGGCAGATGTAGCAGCTGCGATTCCTGTCCTGCGGGTTGTTCGCGAGTCGCGTGCGCGCGTTGCGCGGCCAGAACCGAAGCAGATCGATTCCCCAAACTTGCTCGCCGCTCGAGCGCGGAAAGCGGATCTGGCTGAACGGAATCGCGATCTCGACGACGTAGCCGTCGGCCGTGATCTTGCCGGCGGAGTCCCAGATCGCGTTCCAGGCGGTCGTTCTCGAATCGGTTCACGTCGTCTTGAATGGCGTCCATCTGCACGCCGAGCGGATTCGCGAAGAACTCGAACGCGCGGCGCTCGTCGTTGAACGTGTCGATCACGATGCCGACGAAGTCGTCGTTCCAAGCCGTGTCGGAATCGCGCAGGTACGCCCGTATCGACTTCGGGTCGGGATCGCGCGCGTCGAACGCGACGAGCAGCCGCGATCCGTCCTCGACGAGATAAGCCTTCGTCGCGACCGGCGCGGGCCGGTTCTCGCGGGGATAGGTCTCGAACGCGAGGTCGACGACGAGCGCGTGCGTCCAGATCGTCGTCATCGAGCACGCCGTCGAGCTTCACCTCGCTCTTCGCGACGTGCGGAATCTTGCCGCGCACGGCGGCCGCCGCTCGCGCGGGCGCTTCGCCCGGCGCGGGGTCGTCGGCGCGTGCGCCGACCGGGAGCAGCGCCAGACAGGCCAAGCGACGGCAGCCGCGGCGGCGACGGGTCCGTTCGTCACGACGGCGCCACTCCCCCCAAAGACCGACGAAAGCCCCGACCGTTGGATGCGCGGCGCGAGCATGTCGTCTCGCGAGCCGAACTCTGTACGTGCCGCCGCGCGGCCGCAACCTTATGTCGCCTCGGCGGCGGGTCGGCGAACGCGGACTGTGAACCACGTCAATATTTCTCAAGGCACGCATTGCGAGTCGGCGGCTCGAGGGCGCGTCTCCGAGGCTCGCTGGCGCGCTCGGCTAGCGCGGAGTGCGTCGCTCGGCTCAGAGACGACCTGAAATGTGCCGCGCAACTCCGGACTGCCGCGCCAAATTCGCTCGTGCAGGGACCTCTTGGGAGGCCCCGTTTCGCCCGCGGGCCGGTTGCCTCGGTCCCGGTACAGCGGTATACCAGCCTGGGTGACGCAGGCCCTTAATCTGCTTGAGTTTTTCCGCTCTTTTGAGATACAGTCCAAGGTCATCGGAGCGCGTCGGCATCTGCGCGCTTCGATTTCGAGTCAGTCCTTGGTGTCGTGTTCGCTCGGGGGAGAACGATGCGCGAGCAAGTGACCTTGGTTCCGAATGGCCGTTGTCGCCGGCCGTCTCTGAGCGCTCGATTTTGCTGAGCGCAGCTGCCCTCTCGATGGTCGTAGCGTCGGCCGCTAGCGCGGCGCCGACGGGCACCGTCGTTGAGGCGGCACGCGCGGGCGATCTCGCGCAAGTACGCCAGCTGATCAAGTCGGGCGCCGACGTGAACGCGCCCACGGCGGACGGTTCGACCGCGTTGCTCTTCGCCGCCTACGACTCGGACGTCGAGATGGTCAAGGCGCTGCTCGCCGCCGGCGCCGAACCCGAACGTCGCGAACGACTTCGGCGTCACTCCGCTGCTGCAGTCGAGCCGCTATGGCGACGCGGCGACGATCGAGGCGTTGCTCAAGGGCGGGGCCGACGTCGAGAAAGCGCAACGCGACGGCGAGACGCCGCTGATGGCGGCGTCGCGGGCCGGCAGCGTCGCGTCCGTCAAGCTGCTGCTTCAGCACGGCGCCGACCGAACAAGGTCGAGTCGCTCGAGGACCAAACGGCGCTCATGTGGGCGACCGCGGAGGGGCATCTCGACGTCGTCGACGCGCTGCTCACCGCGGGCGCGAACCCGAACACGAAGGCGCGGCTCTCCGAGCTCACGAAGCGCAGCACGCGCACGGACTTTCCGAGCGGCGGCTTCACGGCCGTGATGTGGGCCGTGCGTGACGGCGACGAGCCCCTCGTCGAGCGGCTCGTCAAGGGCGGCGCGGACCTCAAGCTCACGAACGGCGACGGCGCCACGCCGATCGATGCTCGCGATCGTCAACGATCGCTTCGATCTCGCCGCGAAGCTGCTCGACCTCGGCGCGGATGCCAACGACGGCTCGCTGTACTACGCGGTCGAGATGCACGACGCGACGACCGATTGGCGCGCGAAGGACGGCACGCGCCTGCGCGCGGATCATCCGAACAAGCTCACCGCGCTCGACTTGATCAAGGTGCTTCTCGACAAGGGCGCGGATCCGAACAAGCCGTTCAGCGGGCAGATGCATTCCGCATCGATGTGCTGCGACACCAAGGCCAACGCGACGCCGTTCTATCGCGCCGCCGTGGCGGCCGACGTCGAGGGCATGAAGCTCATGATCGCGAAGGGCGCCGACCTCGAGTGGACGCCGCCGAAAGCCGAGAAGGGACCGCGGGACGGGTTCGGGCCGAGCAATGCCGGCAAGACCCCGTTGATGGTTGCGATGGACGGCGGCAAGGGCGTCGGCATGGCCGGCGGCCCCGGCGACATCCGCGAGGGCGCCGAGGCGCCGTTCCGCGAGAAATCGAATCGCAATCCGCTCGACGCGATGCAGCTGCTGATCGATGCCGGCGCCAAGATGAATGCGAAGACACCCGAAGGCGACTCGGCTCTGCACATCGCGGCGTTCGCCGGCAAGCTCGACGTCGTGCGCTTGCTCGCGAAGAACGGCGCGGATCTCAGCCTCAAGGACGGCGCCGGCCTCACGGCGCTGCAAGTCGTCGAGAAGCAGCCGCCTCGTCCGCCGCCGCCGAATTCCGGCGCGCTCGCCGGTGAGAAGCAAGGGGCCCAGCCCACGGAGGTCGCGGCGGTGCTGCGCGAGCTCATGCACGGCAACGTCCAGGCGAGCGCCGCGGAGGGTCGATCGCGGTGAGGACTTGGGTTTACGTCGCCGGAGTCGGTGTCGTCGCCGCGGGCGCGGCCGTCTTCTTTGCCACGCATCACGGCAAACCGGAAGCGGCGCTCGGCGAGCAGTGGGGCATGCTCCATCGCTATTGCTCGGACTGCCATAACAACTCGGATCTCACGGCCGACTTGTCGTTCGACGGGCGCGTGCCGGACAACGTGCACGCAGATCCCGCGACGTGGGAGAAGGTGCTGCATAAGCTCCAGATCGGCGCGATGCCGCCGCGCAAGGAGCCGCAGCCCGCGAAGGAAGCGCGTGCGAAGTTCGTCGACGCGCTGACGCGAACGCTCGACGCCAACGCCGCGGCGCACCCGTATGCGGGCAGCACGAAGGTGCATCGGTTGAATCGCGCGGAGTACGCGAACGCGGTTCGCGATCTGCTCGGCGTCGAGGCGGATATCGCAGATCTCCTGCCGAGCGACGGCGGCGACTTCGGCTTCGACAACATCGCGCAGCTGCTCAACACTTCGCCGCTGCTGCTCGACCGCTATCTGACGGTGGCGCTGCGCGTCGCGGACATGGCCGTGGGCAACGCCGACGCGGTGGTGACGGCGTCGACGTATCGAATCCCGTTCGACGTGACGCAGGACTACCATCTCGACGGCCTGCCGCTCGGCACGCGCGGCGGCACCTTGGTCCACCACAACTTCCCGGCGGACGCCGACTACGTTTTGTCGGCCCGGCTCTTCATCGGCGTCGAGGAAGGCCTCTTCGGAGTCGAGGGACACGACCGGCCGCACGAGTTCCTGGTGCTCGTCGACGGCAAGACGGTTTACTCGAGCGAGATCGGCGGCAAGGAAGAGCACGAGCTCGGCGTCGCAGCAAGGCGTGAACCCGATCCGCGCCGAAGTCGACGCGAAGTTGACCTCGCCGCCGATCCACATCACGGCCGGCCCGCACGAGGTCGCGTTCACTTGGCGCGAGCGAACGCCCGAGGAGCAGAACGCGTGGGAGCCCGGCCTGCGCGCGTCTCTCGAGGTCCACAACCCTTCCGGCATGCCGAGGATCGAGACCACGGTCATCGAAGGCCCGCATGAACCGACGGGCATCAGCGACACGCCGACACGCGAGCGGCTGTTCGTCTGCCAGCCCGCGTCGCCCGCCGAGGAGCCGGCGTGCGCCGAGAAGATCGTCTCGACGCTCGAGCACCGCGCGTTCCGGCGTCCGATCACGAGTCAAGACACCGCGCCGGCGCTCGCGTTCTACAAGAAGGCTCGCGAGGACGGCGGCGACTTCGACGCGGGCATCCGCGCGGCCGTGGCCCGCACGCTCGTGAGCCCCTGGTTCTTGTTCCGCGTCGAGAGCGACTCGGCGGACGTGCCCGCCGGGTCGAATCACGCGATCAGCGATCTCGAGCTCGCGTCGCGGCTGTCGTTCTTCCTCTGGTCCAGCATTCCGGACGACGAGCTGCTCGGTCTCGCCGAGCAAGGGCAAGCTGCAAAGACCCGAGCGTGCTCAAGGCGCAAGTGGATCGATGTTGGCGGATCCGCGCTCCGACGCGCTCGTCGACAACTTCGTCGGTCAATGGCTGCACCTGCGCAACCTCGAGACGCTCGTACGGCCCGACCTGCTGCTGTTCCCGGACTTCGACGACAACCTGCGAACGGCGTTCCGCCGAGAGACGGAGCTGCTGTTCGCGAACGTGCTGCGCGAGGATCGGCCCGTGCACGAGCTCCTGACCGCCAACTACACGTTCGTGAACGAGCGGCTGGCTCGTCACTACGGGATCCACAGGCGTGTACGGCTCGCGTTTCCGCAAGGTCGAGCTCACGGACCCGAATCGCTTTGGGCTGTTCGGCCACGGCAGCATCCTGTCGCTCACGTCGGCTGTCGACGCGCACGTCGCCGATCATCCGCGGCAAGTTCATCGTGACCGAGTTCTGGAACAACCCGCCGCCGGCGCCGCCGGCCAACGTGCCCGCCCTCGAGGAGAGCAAGCCGCAAGGCCGGCCGTCGACCGTGCGCGAGCAGCTCGAGCTGCACCGCGCGAACCCGACCGTGCGCGGCCTGCCACAACAACATCGACCCTGTCGGGTTCGCACTGGAGAACTTCGACGCGGACGGCTCGTGGCGCGACAAGACTCGCGAGGGGCTCAAGATCGACTCGGCGGGCGTCCTCGCGGACGGCACGCCGGTGGACGGGCCGGTCGCGCTCCGTAACGCGCTGCTCGCGAATCCCGAGCTGTTTGCGACGACGGTCACGCAGAAACTGCTGATCTACGCGCTCGGCCGCGGGCTCGAGCCCGGCGATATGCCGGTCGTCCGCGACATCGTGAGAAATGCGGCAAAGCACGACTACAGCTTGAAGTCTATCGTTTTGGGTATAGTGGATAGCTATCCGTTCCAGAACCGGCTGAACGGGTCGGGATCCGAAGGCGGATACTGTCGCGCAGGCGAAGGAGTAGATGGGCATGTTTATCACGAAGAAGCATCTGAACCGACGAACGTTCCTGCGCGGCGCGGGCACCGTGTTGGCCCTGCCGCTGCTGGACGCCATGATCCCGGCAGCGATGGCTCAGACGCGTACCGCCGCCGCGGACCGCCTGCGCTTCGGAGCGATCTACATGCCGAACGGCATCTATCCGGGCCTCTGGCATCCGGAGAAGGTCGGCAAGAACTTCGAGTTCAACCGCACGATGAAGCCGCTCGAGCCGTGGCGCGAGTACTTGACCACGATCAGCCAGCTCAAGGCGCCGGACGGCAACAAGGACATGGGCGGCATCCACATGGGTGCGAGCGCGGCGTTCCTGAACGGTACAGGCCCACTCGGCAAGAACGGGCAGTTCAACGTCGTCGAGTCGAAGAAGTCGATCGACCAGTACATCGCGGACGCGATCGGCGGCGACACGCCGCTGCGCTCGCTCGAGCTCGGCACGGAGGACATGAGCACGGCGGCCGGAGCCTGCGACGGCTACCCCTGCCTCTTCTTCAACACGGTCGCCTGGTACGACGACCACAGCCCCCTACCCGTCTCCGTGAACCCGCAGTCGACGTTCGAGCGCATGTTCGGCGACCCGGGCACGCCGACGCAGCGCGTCTCCCGGCTCAAGGAGAAGGAGAGCATGCTCGACTCCGTTCTCGAAGAGACGAAGTCGTTGCAAGCTTCGATCGGCGCTCGCGACAACGCCATCCTGGACGAGTACCTCACGAACGTGCGCCGCGTCGAGCAGCAGCTCAAGAAGTTGGAGACCCGCTCCAACGCGCTCGCGACGGCCGGAGAGGCGCCGGTCGGCATCCCCGAGGACTTCGACGCGCAAATGACGATCTCGTACGACCTGTTGCACCTTGCGTTCCAGGGCGACATGTCGCGCGTGTTCAGCTTCATGGTCGGCCACGAGGCGACTGGCCGCAGCTACGCGCACGTGGGCGTCAAAGAGCCGCACCACTCGACGTCGCATCACAAGAACACGCCGGAGAGCCTCGAGCAGTACGCGCGGATCGGCGCGTACCACATGGTCAAGCTCGGCGAGTTCCTCGCGAAGCTCAAGGCGACGCCGGACGGCGACCACACGCTGCTCGACTCGTCGCTGATTTACTTCGGCGCGGGTATGAGCAACGGCTTGCTGCACGACCGGCACAACGTTCCGGCGATCCTCCTCGGTCGCGCGAACGGCCGGCTCGAAGGCAACCGGCACATTGCGGCGGAGAAGGACACGCCGACGTCGAATCTGATGCTCGCGATGGCCGACAAGCTCGGTGCCGAGGTCGACACGATCGGCATCGCGACGGGTCGGATGTCGATCTAGCGCAACTGCGCAACACCCTGACAGGCCGCCTCCGGGCGGCCTGTTTTTTAGGCCGAGCGTGTTTTGCGCCGTAGCCGCACGGCCATCGCTTCGAAAATCACGTCCATTCCGAACGCGAAGATGGCGTCGAGGTTACCGACGCGCAGCTCGGGCACGATCGCCGTGACGAGCGGGAAGCGCTCGGGATCGGAAAACGTCTCGAGCTTGACCGGCGTGGCATTGGGCTGCTGCGCGCGGCTGCCGATCTCGGCGAGGCCCGCGCCGGTCACGTAGCCCGCGAGCAACCGAAAGAAGCGTGCCGACTCGCGCACGTCGAAGCCTGCCTCGCGAAAGAGCCCAAGCAGCCGCTCGTAATACTCGAACGCTCGATCCGTGTTGAACCGCCGCGTCGGCAAGAGCACGAACGCATGCGGATGGCGAATCGCGACCGCGCGTCCTTCCTCGAACGTGCGGCGTAAGCGCTCCAATGCCGTGCCGGCACTGTCGATCGGTACCTCGAGCTCATCGAGGAGGAGATCGAGCACACCATCGAGCAGCTCCGCCTTGTTGCGGTAGTGGTGGTAGATCGCCATACCCTCCACGCCGAGCTCGGCGCCGAGACGGCGCATCGACAGCTGCTCGAGTCCCTCGGCGTCGATGATCAGCAGCGCCCTCTCGGCGATCCGCCTCCGGTCGAGGGGCGCAGGGCGGCCGCGCCTGCGTTCTCCGCGTGCCGCCGACCGACCCGACTTTGCCCGGCCGTTGCGCGCTCTGTAGCCCATGCTCCTACTTTACATCGTAAGGTACGTCGATTACATTCCTGAGCCAAGACCTTCAACTCAAAACCAAAAACGAGGTGCGTCATGTCCGCAGAAGACTTCTTCACCTTGTTGGTGCCCGTTACGTTCTTCGTCTTTCTCATGGTCGAGGCGATCTTCAAGACGGGGCGTCCATGGCCGGAGATCGGTTGGTGGAAGAGCAAGGGAATCCTGTTCTTCCTCGTCGTCGGCACCCTCAACGCGGCGCTGCCGGCGTTCATAGCCGAAGCGATCGGGGACCACCATCTGCTCGACGCTTCGCGGCTCGGCGTCGCACGCAGCGTCGTGCTCGGCTATCTCGTCTTGTCGTTCGCGACTGCGACGATCCATCGCGGCTACCATCGCTACCCGCTGCTCTGGCGTTGCTTCCATCAGCTGCATCACGCGCCGCAGCGCCTCGACACGCCGGGCGCCGTGCTCTTCACGCCGCAAGAGATCATCGTCAACGTCGTCGTGTCGGTGCTCGTGCTCGTGTTCTTGCTCGGCTTGGATCCTCTCGCGGCCGCAATCACGGGTTACATCGCGGTGTTCTACAGCCTGTTCCAACACTTCAACGTCAATACGCCGCGCTGGGTCGGTTGGCTGATCCAGCGCCCCGAGTCGCACGGCGTGCATCACCGGCGCGGCTTTCACGCTTACAACTACAGCGACTTGCCCATTTGGGACCTGCTGTGGGGCACGTTCCGCAATCCGGAGCGGTTCATGGGCGACGTCGGCTTCGAAGAAGTGGAGTCGCAGCGCTTCGGCGCGATGCTGCTCGCTCGAGACGTGAACGCCGCGACGCTCGGCGCCGGCAGCCGCGGCCGCACGGATCCCATGACGAATCCCGCGTGAGGCTCGACTCCGACGAAGGCCGCCGCCTCGCGGACTCGATCGAGGCGCGCGCGATGGCGGAGATCTACGCGTCCGCGCCTGCGGCGCTGGATTGCCGAGTCGAGGCGATCGCTGGCGCGACGCTGCTGCTCGCGCCGCGCGTTCCGGCGAGCTACTTCAACCGCGTAATCGGCGTCGGAGTGTTCGAGACCGCGACCGAGCCCGCCGTCGACACGGTCGTCGAGTGCTTCCGCGCGGCGCGCGTCGCGGACTATTGGCTGCACTTGAACCCGGTCGCGCGCCCGCCGCAACTCGCCGGATGGCTAGCCGCTCGCGGGTTTTCACCGCCGGCACGTCGTACGTGGGCGAAGTTCCTCCGCGGCCCGGACCGCTATGCGGCGCGGCCGAGCGCGCTGTCCGTGCGGCCGGCGAGCCCGAGCGACGCCGACGGGATCGCGCGGGTCGTCTGCTCGGCTTACGGGTTGCCCACGACGCTCTCGTCCTGGTTCGCGGCGCTCGTGGTCCGCGGCGGCTGGCGTTTTGTCGTCGCCGAGAGCAGTGGCCGACTCGCGGCTACGGGTGCGGTCTTCATCGCCGGTGCCACCGCGTGGCTCGGTATCGGCGCGACGCTCGCCGAGCACCGCAACCGCGGAGCGCAAAGCGCCCTGCTCGCGACACGCATCGCAATGGCGGCCGACGCCGGGTGCGAGGTGCTCGCGACGGAAACCGGCGAAAGCATCGCCGGCGAGGTGAATCCGTCGCTCAACAACATTGGCCGTGCGGGGTTCGTGCAGGTCTGCTCGCGCTTGAACTACGCGGCCAGCAACCGGTGACGCCCCTGCGGCCGATCAGCGCAGAGGCGCGTGGCCGATGCGGTCCGCGGAGAAGCTGCCGATCCAGAACTGGTTGTCGACCGGCAGCACCATCGTCGCGTTGCTGAACGCCGGATTCGCCGGACCTTGCGCGTAGACCGTGTCCTTCATCGTTGCGGGATCGATCGACATCGCGATGAAGCCCCGCGGACACGTCGATAGCTTCGCGAGGTCGTGCTGGGGTCCCGGAGCGCCGCCGCACGCGGGCTCGTCGTTCTTCATTCCGGCGGTGAGCAACATGCCGCGTGGTCCCATGTGAACGTTGTCGGGCGTGAACGGCAGCGGGCGCGTCGTGCCGAGCTGCTGCGTCGGATTCTCGTGAGCGAACGCGACGATCGTCTGCAGGCCCGACGAGACCACGAACACCTGCTTGCCGTCACCGGACACTTCGATGCCGTTGTTGCCGGGCAGCTCGCTGCCGCGAACGAGCTCGAAACCGTGCTTGCCGGGCGCCCACTCGTAGACCGCGCCGGTCGGCCTGCGTGCGATCGAGTCCGCAAAGGTCTTGCCCGGCATCAGCAATACGGTCGCGACCAACCCGCCGTCGGCGAACGAAGCGACGCTGTTTGCCGCGAGGCCCTCCGGCATCGGCACGCACCCTTTCCAAGTGAGCTTGGGCGTAGGCGTGCCCGTCTCCACGTCGAAGACTTCGATGGACTCGCGTGCGCCGTGCGCAACGGCGTATAGCGTCGGGCGCCCGTTCGCGCCGATGCGCAAGTTCAGGCCGTGCGTTTCGAGCTTCGCGGCGTCCGGCGGCGCCTGACATTCCGTGTACAGCGTGTCGTGCTTGGCCGCAGGGCTATCTCCCGGGTAGGCCTGCGAATGGGAGCCGCTGCTGGAATCGATCAGCGTGATCCCGACGCCGGCCGCCATTCCGCTCGCAATGATCCACTTCGTGCCGGGCAGCGCGACGAGGTCTTCCGGGTTCGTGAGCCCGCAGACGAACTCGAGCCCGCCGCTGGGCTTGCACCCGTCGTCCGCAGCTCGCGCCGAGCCCGAGCCGCATGCCGCGATCAACAGAACGACGAGACCGATGCGCGTATTCATTGTGCTACTCCAAATCGGGTATTCATTCGAGTGTACGAGCGCCCGCACAGCAGCGCCACAGCTCAACTGGGCTAGCGGCCGGAGGCCTTGCGCGAGGCTCCGAGCCGCGCGTCGAGCGCGCGCAGACCGACGCCGAAGCTGCCGCGCGCGTTGCCCGCGCCCTGGTCGAGAAGCGCCCAGAACGACGACGCATCCGGCGCTGCGGCGGAGCCCGCGATCAGGATCGGCTTCGTGACATTGCGGTAGCCGGCGTGCCCCGGTGCGGCATCGAGCAGCTTCATGCCGTCGAACAAGATCGCGATGTCGCCGGCAGCGGCGAGCCGCGCCGCGACGTTCAGCGGGCTCAGCAGCACGGGGCGGAGCGGCACGAGCTCGACGTCGCCGGCCGCGTCGATCTTGAGCTGCGGCGACACGATCGTGAGCTGGCTGAGCTCGATCTTGTCCGGACTTCGCTTAAGAAGCAGGTCGGCCTGCTTGAAATGAATCTCGCCGAGCCCGTCGAGCAAACGCCCGACGGCCTTGAGCTCGCGCGAAAACGTCAGAGCGCCGATCACGCGCGCCGCCTTGCTGCCCGTGCCGGCGTCTGCTGCGAGCCCCCGAAACACGCCGTCGCGGCCCGAGAGTCGGAACTCGCCGAGGGACGAGAGCGCGAGATCGAGGGGGTTGAGTCCCTCACCCGCGAGCATCGTCGCGAAGTCGAAGCGGCCTTCGGCCGTCGGCGGAGCGCCCGGCGCCACAGCCGCGAACAGCCGGCCGAGCTCCAGGTTCTTGACGGCGGCGTTCAACGCGAGCGTATACGGCTTCGGCTTGGCCGCGTCGAAGTCGACTCTCGCCGCGGCGCTCAAGGCCGCCCCGAGCAGCGACGCGTGCACGCCGCCCAGCTCCGCGCGCGACGGCGTCACGGCGAGCGTGCCGCTCACGCCGTCGACCGCAAACGATGGGAACACGACCTTGCCGAGCGCGACCGTGGCCTTGCCGCCGAAACCGGACCAAGGCGGCAGACTGTCGCGCGCGGCCCGCAACTTCGCGATCGCGGCGATCTTCTCCTCCGAAAGCGGCGCGAGCTTCGCCGAGCTCGGCGTCGCCTCCACATCCGCCGGGGTTCGCTTCGGCGCGACGAAACCGAGCAGGCGATCCACGTCGCTCATCGCGATTCGCTCGCCTTTCAGCGACGCTTCGAACGACAGCTGCCCGTCGGGCTTGCGCAGTAGCGCGCCGTCGAAGCGCAGATCGGAAGAGCCGTAGTCCGGCGACGACAGCCGCATCGGCAGCGCGACTCTCAAATGCTCCCCGAGCACGCCGTCGGCGTCGAGGGCCAAATCGAAGTCGGGCAGCCGGCCAATGCCCTCCGCGACCGCGTCGCGGAGCTTCGTGCCGAGCGCGAGCGTAGCCGTGCCGGAGGGCTGCCGCGCAGGCACCGATTTCGCAGCCTTGAACGCCTTCCCCTTCGCCGGCGCGGTCTTGGTCGACGCCGCCGCGTTCTTCGCGGCCGCGTTCTTAAAGGAGAGCGTCGCCTCGAGCGTTCCCGACTTGAGCGGCGGCAAGTTGGCGAGAATCGGTTGCTCGGCGAGGGGCGCGAGATTCGCCTCGACCTTGATTTGAGCTTCGCTCAAAAGCCGGTCGGACGCGAGCGGTGCGATCGCCTCGGTGGTCGAGTGCAACAGCATCCGCCCGTCGCGCGACGTCGCCGTGAGTTCCACCGATCGCGCCTGCACGCCGTCGCCGCCGTACGCGACTTCGTACTCGACGCTCATCGACACCCGATCGAGCAGCGTGGCCTCTCCCCAACGCACGCTCACGTCGCGAAACGTGAGCGGGTCGCGCGCAGCGAAGCACGAGGCGGCCCTCTGCGTCCACCGCGCCGAAGAACTCGCCTTCGGGCAGCACGCCGGTCGAGATCGAAGCCAAAAATGTTCGGCAGCAGACGTTCGAGCTGCAGCGGGGTCACGACCGCGTGCAGGATGTCGCCCGACGCGCCGCCCTGGGACTCGAAGCGCAGCGGCTTCGGCGTCACCGCGAACGGGCGCAGCGCCTCGAGCTGAAGGAACGGCGTGCCGTCGCGATCGGTGATGCCAAGCTTGAGCTCGGAGACCGACAACTTCTGCGTGCCGAGGTCAATCTCGCTGCGCAGGCGGCACGTGAGCTTGCCGAGCCCCGCGCCGAAACGCTCGGCGACCTTCGTGACGTCGCCGTCGAGCGCGACCGAGATCGCGATGCGGCCCTCGTCCCCGGTCTCATCGAGCGAGATCTCCCCTTGGACGTCGTCGCCGCCCGTGGCGGACAGCCGCACGTCCTCGAGGCGCAGCGAATTGGCGGCGTTCGCGAGCACGAGCGTGGGCTTCAGCGTCACCGCGAGCGGCCGGCTCTCGGCGGTGTCCCGATAAGCGATCGTGAAATCGCTGAGCGTCACGGGCTTCGCGGCGGTCAATCGCAGGCCGCCGCCCGTACGCGCCACGGCCGAAAGGTCCGCGGACAACGCGCCACCGCGAAAGCGCAGCTCGGGGATGAACGGGCTCAGCCACGCGATCGGCATGCGGTCGAGGCGCAGCGAGAGAGCTCGCGGCTCGAAAGTGTCCCAGTCGTTCGCGAATTGCGGCAGCTGGATGCGCAACGGCTTGGTCCCGGCGATCTCGGCGGCAAGCATCCTGCGGCCATCGTTTGCATCGGCGCCGATGGAGAGATCGTCGAGCAGCAGCGCGAGCTCGCGGAAGTCGAAGCGGAGGTGTGTCGTGCCGTCGAAATCGCGCAGCTCCGGGATCATCTTGTTCAGCACCGGGACGTGCGCCTTCAGGCCGCCTTCGAAACCGAGCACGGGCCAGGTGTCGCGCGACGTGGTCGCGCGGCCTTTGAACATCGACGGCGAGGCCCGTGCGCGCGGCGATGCCGAGCTGCTCGACGTCGGCCACGAGCGCGCCGCCGCCGAGCGTCGCGCGCGGCACGAGCGTCACGTCGATTGCGGGAGCTTTCGCCCCGTTGATAGGCCGCAGCACGATGCCCGTTAGCGCGATCGGCTGGGCTGCGAGCACCGTCGTGCGCTGCCCGTCGCGCACGACCTCGAGAACGCCGCTCAGGCGGCCGCCGTCGATCTGCGCGTTCGGCACGAAGCGCTGGAGCCAAGCGAGCGGCACGTTCGCCACTGCGAGCCGTAACGCCGGGCTCGGCGGGTCTTATCGGGCTCGACGAGCCAGTCTGTCGAGACCAAAGCGCAGCGGCTGGAGCGCGGCGATGCGCAGCACCTCGCCCTGCGCCGCGGAGCGCAAAACCGCGTCGGCCGTCGCGGACATTCAAGCTCTCGCGGTCGGGATCCGCGTCGACGCCCGCCGCGAGATCGAGCGGACCCAAGTCCGCGAGCCTGCGGATCGAGCGCTTCCCAACCCCCGCCCTTCGCCGCGCGCCGACGCCTTGAGGTCGGCGCGCCGCTGCGCGAGATCGGCGTGCAGCGTGCCGCTCGACGTGCCCGATAAGTCGGCCGTCGAGCGCCCGCGCGCGAAGGCCGCGACGAGGCCCTCGGTCACGTTGAGCTCGAAGCCGGCATCGAGGCTCACACGCGGCACGAACGAGGCCTCGGCGTGCACGAGCCGAGCCTTCGGACCGTCGAGATCGACTCGATAGCGCTCGGCGTCCGCGCCGAGCTCGGCGTCGGCCGCGAGCCGCAACTCGCCGTCGCGGTCGACGAGGCTTCATGGTCACGCCGACTGCGAGCCGCGGGACCTGCCCGTCGCTCGGCGATCGCGGCCGTCGCGTCCGCGTCGACCGTGCCCGCCGCGACCAGCTCGCCAGCGCGCCGCACCTCGGCGCTAGCGTCGATGCGCAAGCGCCGCGGTCTCGCCGGCGCTCAAGCCCGCGAGCGTCACGCGCCAAGGCGACGCGACTTCGACGTCGGTCGCGGTAAGCAACGCGACACGTCCGTTGGCGGACAGCATGCGTATGCGGATCGACCTCGGAAGCTTCGCGACGCGCGCGAGGCCTCCGAAAGGCTCACGCGGCGCGGACGCGCGGAGCCGGGCTCGCGTCGCTCGGCTCCGGCATCAGGCGAACCTCGACGCCGCTGATGTCGACGCGCGCGACGTCGAGCGCGAGCCCCGTCAGGGACGACCAGACCGCGACGCCGATGTCTATTCGCTCGGCACTCGCGTCGAGCCCTGGCGCGGCGACGCGTAGGCCTTCGACCGTGACTCCGCGCGGGCCCGCCCACAGGTAATCGAGCCCCACGTCGACGCCGTCGAGCCGGCTCAGCGCGGCGCGCGCAATCCGGAGCTGTACGGCGGGCAGCGAAGTCGCGATGACTACGAAAAGGAAGACCGCGAGGCCGATCAACCCCGCCCGACGCAGCATACGGTTCGCGACGAAAGACATTGGCCCGTCTTAGTTATCGTTCGTCGGCCTCGAGTCACGGCGCCGGGTGCGGCGGCACTGTCGCGCCTTCTTAGAATCCCCCGCCCCAGCGATACTGCCACGCGGCCCCGGCCGTATCAAAGTCGGTGCCCGGTCCGCGTCAAGACGCCGGTGCTGTAATAACATCTTGATCGACTGGCGGCGGTTGATCGGCAGCGCCACCGTGAGCCCCAGCCGGCCGTTCGATTGTAGATTTTGGTCCTCGAGGCCGCCGGTTCGCGTCTGGCCGCCGCGATAGCGCGTCCCGTCGACCGCGATCCAGACGCCCTTCGGGAACATCCGCACGGCGTGCGCCTGGAACGAGTAGATCGGGTCCTGCGCGCGAGTCCGGCCGCCGTAGTACTCGTCGTTCGCCTCGTAGAACGTGCCCGCGAGCGCGAGGTCGACCGACCAGCGCCGACCGAGCACCTTGGAGAGGCCGATCTCGGGCTTCGCGCTCCAACGGTTCGCGCCGATGTTGATGAGCCGCGCCGAGTCGTACTCGCCGCTCGGCACGCCGACCTGCAAGCTCGCACCGAGCACGAGATTCTGTCGGTAACTTGCGAATCTATCGAGCGAAAGTGCAGGCGCGCCGAAGAAGTTCACCGACCACTTCACCTGCGCGTCGCTCCAGCCGCACACCGTGCGCGAGAGGCGCTGCCCCTCGAAGTCGGCGGAGCCCTTGAGGCACACGTGCGAGATGCCGCCGTCGATCTTCGACGACAGGCTGCCGATCGCGCAGCGAGCGAGCGTAGCCGAGCACCGGACCATCGGCGTGGACGCTCGCGTTGTCGAGCACGATCGACGGGTCGAAAAGCACGCCGCCGTCGGAATCGCTGAAGCCCGCGATCAGGAAATTCAGGCCGTAGGGCGCGTTCGTGTACGCGCGCGGCTCGAGATCCTGCGCGCCGGCGGCCAAGGCGAGCGAGCACGCGAGAAGCCACCACGCGAGGCGCAGGACGCGGACGATCGGGTTCGTTCTTGTTCGCAAGCGCAGCACCGCCCGAGCCTAAGCGTATTCTCCGCAAAGCCCGGGCGGCGCGCCACCGTCGCGGCGCCGGAACGGCCCGCGAGCCGAGTCCGTCGCACGCGCGGCCGCGGTCTGCGGCATCAGACGCGCCGCGCGGTCAGGCGCGCGTCGGCGACTCAACCTCCCCCGCACGGACCTCGGGCGCTCGGAGACGGCCGAGCAACGGCGCGCTCGCGAGCGCAGCGACCGTGAGCGTCCAGACGATCACGGCGCCCGTCGGAAGATCGAACACCGCCGAGAGCAACAGCCCGACTAGATAGCCGACGAAGCCGATCGCGTAGCCAGCCGCGAGCGCGTGCTTGCGCAGCGAGCGCGTCGCGAGCGCGGGCACCATGAGGCTCGCGAACACGAGGTAGACGCCGACGAGCTGCACCGACGCGGTCACGCTGATCGCGAACAGCACGTAGAACCCCGCGCGCCCGAGCGTGCGCATCACGTACTTCCAGCTCACGAGCACGAGCGCGGCGAGCACCGCGGCCGGCGTGAGCGTGTGGACATCGGCGAAAAGGATCTGGCCGACCAGCAGATCGCGGAGCTCCTCGCCGCCGTGAGGGTCGTTCGCGAGCAGCAGGATGCCGCCGGTGGCCGCGAGCACGAACGAGACGCCGATGATCGCCTCCTGCACCTTGGCGAAACGGCGGTCGGTCCACGACAACAGCAGGCCGCCGACGAGCGCCGACGCGAACGCGGCAACCTGCGCGGCGACGCCGTGCGCTCTCGAGCCCGAAGCCGTTCGCGGCGATCACGCCGAGCCCCGCGATCTGCGCGACCGCGAGATCGATGAAGATGATGCCGCGCCCGAGCACCTCGCGCCCGAGCGGCACGTGTGTCGCGAGCACGAGAATGCCCGCGATCAGCGCGGGCCCGACGATACTGAGGGAATCGAAATTCATGACTTGGCCTCGAGCAGCGTCTTGATCGATCACGTCGAACATCTTGAACAGATCGTCGGCGCCCGGAACGCTGCCGACCGTGTGCGGCAGGACGACGTATGGAATCATCGTTCGGCTGCCGAGCCACTCCGACGCCTTCGCGTCCTCGTACGCCGAGCGGACGATCCACGGCGACGTGCTGGCCCTTGAGCTGATCGAGCAGCTCGGCGAGATGCGCGGCGCTCGGCGGCAGACCGGGCTTCGGCTCCAGATTGCCAACCTCGACGAGCCCGGCCCAGTTCTCGAGATAGACCCAACCCTTGTGGTGCGTGACGATCTTCTTGCCCTTCAGCGGTGCGACGGCGGCCGTCCAGCGCTCCACGGCGGGCTGCCAGCGCTGCGCGAAGTCCTCGTAGCGCTGCTTGTAGGTCGCGGCGTTCGCGCCGTCGAGCATCGCGAGCCGGCTCGGCAAGCTCGGCGGCGACCTTCGCGATGTTGCGCGGGTCCGTCTGGATGTGCGGGTTGCCGTAAGGGTGCACGTCGCCGAGCGATCGGTCGACGCTCGACGGCTTCTCGAGCAGCTCGACGAAGTCCGCGGCGTTCAAGAATCCCGGCTGCCCCGGCTGCACGGCCGCGTTGCCGCCTTGTCGTAGCAGCAGCGGCAGCCAACCGACCTCGAGATCGGCGCCCGTGCACACGATGAGTTGCGCGCGCCGCACCTTCGCGATCAGGCTCGGCCGCGCCTGGATGTAGTGCGGATCCTGCTGCGGCGTCGTCGCCGATTCCGCGGTCACGAGCTTGCCGCCGATCTCCGTCGGCGAGCGCGGCCCATTCGGGCTCGCATGCGAGGACTTCGACCGCGGCGTGCGCCGGCGGTCGCGAGCAGCAGCGCGGCAGAGTGCGAAGAACGTTTTCATCGCGAGCTCCTTAGAACCGATGCGCGCCGTGCGCACCGAGGCTCATCAAGTATTGAAAGACGATCTGATCGTCGGGCTCGGGCCGCGACTCGTCGCGCGCGAGCTGCAACCGCATCCGGCTGAACTCGCTGTTCGAGAAGTCAGCCATCACGGTCACGCGGGACGGGCTGTGGTCCGTCGACGAGCGGCGGCGGAACGGGCGTGCTCACCGCGTTGCTCGCGTCGAGACGGTCGTAGCGCAGACCCGCGCGCCAGCGCGGATAGAACTGATAGACGCCTTGGACGTAGTAGCCGGATTGCGTGCCCGAGTAGATTCCATTGATGGACGGCGCGGGCGTTACGACCGTCGCGAGATCTCCGTCCTCCTTGCGGTGCAGGTACTCGGCCTGAACGATGTAGTAGCGTTCGCGCGGATTGCCGTTCTTCGCCCATTTCCAGACGAAGTCGGCGATCGCGAGATCGCTCGTGCCCGTGAAGCGACGTCGTGCCGTTCGAAAACTCCGAGACGCGGTCGTTCGCATCGGCCTTGAGATACGAGACGCCCGGCGCGCCAGCTGCTCGTCGCGCCGACGTCGCCGCCGACGTGAAAGAACACGGTCGCGGAGCCCGTCCCGTGGCTGTCGGCGCCATTCGCGGCCGGAAACGCGTCGCCGCGCAGCCACTCGCCGCCGATCTGGATGTAGAGATCGGTCGGCACGACCCAGCTCAGCTGCACGCCCGTGTCCGACAACTGCGTGTTCAGCATCGCGACGTAGGCGAGCGGCGCGTCGTAGAAGTCCCATGCATGCGAGTGCACCGGATTCAGGTAGCCGATCTCGGAGAAGAACTTGCCGGCCTTGACCTTGAGGCCCTTGCGGCAACGCCAGTCGTCTCGAAGTACGCCTCCTCGAGATCGACGGACGTGTCGCCGTCGCTCGTCTGCTGAATCGACAGGCTCATCGAGCCGTAGTACTTGTCGTCGACGTTCGCGCTGACCGCGAGCTCCGTCTCGTCGAGCGACAGACCCTCGGCCCCGAGCCCGCCTTCGGGGTCGAGCAGAAACCCCGGCAGCTGATACGTCTTCGGGTCCCGCGAATAGCTCGCGAAGTGACCGTCGAGGATCAGGCTCACGGCCGGGTTGAACGCATTGCCGCTGACTTGCTGCGCGAGCGCGCTCGCGCTCGTCGCAATGAGTAACGGCGCGGCGAGCGCCGCGCGCTTTTGGAATCGCATAGCTCCCTCGCTAACGGAGTCGAAAAAAGCGCGAGCGTGGTGCTCGCGACACTCGTCAGGCTTGGGAGGGCTCCGGAGGCGCGCGAGACCGGTAGGACAGGCGCGCAGGCGTGCCAGCCGACTCGGTCAGCGACGCAGCGACCGGTGTCGGCGCCTGCGGAATGCTGACGAAGACGGGCGCGGCTACCGGCGTTCGCCGAATGATCGGCCGCGACGCAGGCGGCGCAGGCCGTATTGTTATCGGCGGCGTTGTGGTCGATCCGATGGACGACGAGCGCCGTCTGCGCGAGCAACACCCAGCCGAGCAGTAGGAGGCTGGCAGGCCCGCGGCGCGGAGCGCGGAGCCGCGCGAGCAACTTCAGCAGGGCTTTGTCGAGCGATCGGGCCATTGGCGACGAGTCAGCCCTGAAAAGGACCGACGTAGCCTAGCAGGATCGCCCCATAGCCGACAGAGCGCCCACGCCGAAAATTCCTCAAGCGGCGAGAAATGCGGCGCCGTCGGCGGCGGACTCAGGAGCGAGCGTCCCGCGCGTCAGTCCCGGTTAGTGTCCGGCCTTGCGCTCGACGTGCGCGTCGATCCACGCGATCACGAGATCGGCGAGCTGGTCGCTGTTTCGATCCTGCATCAGCATATGACTGTTGCCTTTGATGCCGAGCGCGGGCAGATGCATCATCTGCGCGTCGCCGCCCGCCTTCTTGAGCTGGTCGACGAACGTGTTGCACGACTCGAACGACTGCTGCCAGCTCACCGGCCCGCCCGTCACGTCGGCCAGGTGGTCGCCGAACATCACCAGCGTCGGAATCTGCGCGAGCGTCTCGACCTGGGTCGACGCGAGCGTCGTCTCGCACGGCATCTCGATCGAGACGATGCCGCGAATGCCCTTCGGGTCGATGAGCGCGGCTTGCTCCGGGAAGAAGCCGGACTCGGAGTGCCCCATCAAGATCGCGCCTTTGAGCTTCACTGCGAGCGCGGCCATCTGGTTCCAGGTCGGATTGCTGTCGCGTGGCAGCGTCGAGTTCAAGTCGGGGATCATCTGCTTGTAGAGCTCGTCCATCGCCGAGATCGGAAACTGCTCGTCGGGAAACGCTTCGCCGAACTTCGGGCCGAAGCGAAACACGGTCCACGCGATCTGATGCGTCGCGGACAAGATGGTCGGTATCTTGTCGGGCGGCATCTTGCCGTTGCGCACCTCGCTGAACACGCTCGGATCGAAGCCCGAGCGCGCGCGAGAGACCTGGTCCGCGAGATACACCGACCGCTCCTTGCGCACGAAATATTCGCTCCAACCCATGCGCCCGTCCGGCGTGGTCTCCCACGTCTTGCTGCTCAGGCAGCAGCCATGAACCATCACGACGGGCACGTGTTGATCGCCCTTCATCGGGATCTGGTACTGCACGTACATCTGGTTGACGGTGATCTCACCCGACTGCGCCGGAATCGGCCCGACGGCGGGCGAAGAGACCGTCTTCGATCTCGCCGCCGACGAAGAAGCTGCCCTGCTCCTTGATCGTGAGCGGCGGGGCGGCCGAGGCCGCGAGCGGTGCGGCGAGTGCGACGAGCGCGCTGACGGCGACTGCACAAGAGCTTCGGCGGACGTTCATTCTTCGGCCTCCCAGTGACCCCTTCACAGATAGTAAACGGCCGCATCCCCGCTACGCGATAGTGTCGACCCTTCAGGGCAAGCCGCCGAGCGCGAGATCACTGCTGCGCTGCGAGCAAATTCACCGTTTGCTCGTCCTCTAGGCCGTCAAAGTACTGCGTGAGCAGCCTCGAGAACACGGAGCGCGGCGGTGACGCGCGTGCGAAGAGCGTCGCGCACGAGTGCAGCTTGAGGTCATCCGGCGATCCGAAGATTTCGTAAGCGGATCGCCCCTCGATCCCGAGCACGGTGGCTGCGCACTCGATTAAGTGCGGACCGAGCAACGGATGCTCGAGGTACGCTTTCGCCTCGTCCGTGCTCGCGATCGCGTACCGGCGCGACATCGCGCTGCGGCCGAGGCCGGCCAGCTGCGGAAATATGAACCACATCCAATGCGAGCGCTTGCGACCGCTGCGGAGCTCGGCGAGCGCGCGGTCGTAGGTCGCGCGCTGCGCCGCGACGAAGCGGCTCAAGTCGCGCTCGTCGCCGGTCGCCATCGCCTCACGGCGTAGGCTTTGCGTCTTTCGCCATCGCGCGTCCGCGCGCAGGTCGCGCGGTGCAACGCGCCACGTAGTCCTCGAGCGCGCGCGTCTTCTTGTCGGCGAGCAGCGGAGAGCTCAAGAACAACGCGAACGCGCCCGCGTACAAGACGTCTGCGGCCGTGAACTGCTGGCCGGCGATGTAGGGCTGCGCCGCGAGCCGTGCGTTGACGAAATCCATCACTTCGTTGGAGCTGACCCAGCCCGCGGTCCCGCGCGGAACGGAGATGTTCATGAACTTCGACGTGAACGCCGGCTCGATCACGCCCGAGTAATAGGAGAGCATCGTGAGGAACGGCCCGCGGGCCGCATCCCCGAACGGAGGACTCAGTTGCGCCTTCGGAAACTTGTCTGCGACGTACAGCGCGATCGCCGTCTGCTCGAACACGACCGTGGACCCGTCCTTCAGCACGGGCACCTTGCCGTGCGGGTGCGGATTGGACGGATCGATCTCGCCCGACCCATCGCCGCGCCGAATCGAGACATATTGGATCTCGTAGGGCGCTCCGACCTCTTCGAGCAGCCAGAGGAATCCGGTCGATCGCGACCGAGGGGCGTGAACGAGTGTGAGCATTTCGGTTGACCTCCGGCTGATAAAGGTTCGGTGGCAGCCCCCGACTATTGTAGCGCCGGCAGCGACCACGGCACTCGCGTGCAGGCGGCGCCGGGCGCGCCAGGGAAGCGCCCCACACCCGCGGACGGAGCCTGGTCGGCGGACTGCTGGGAGGCCGGCGGCGGAGTCACTCCGCGCGCAAGACCTCCGCCGGGTTCACGCGCGCGGCGCGCATCGCCTGGCCGGTCACGACGAGCGCGGCTACGACGATGGTCGCGGCCAGGCTCGCGAGGAACGGAACGGGAGTGACCGTAATCCGCGTCGAGAACACGCTCAAGTACTTCAGCGCAGCGATATAGGCGATCGGCGCCGCGATCAGGTTTGCGATCAGCACCGGCCACGAGAATTGCATCAGCAACATCGCGACGATCTGTCCACCGCGCGCGCCGACGGACTTGCGCACGCCGATCTCGTGCAGCCTGCGGCTCGCCACCTGGACCGCCATGCTGAAGAGGCCCACGATCGAGATCGCGACGGCGACGAGCGCGAGCGAAGCCGAGACTTGATTCACGCGCGCGAAGTTGCGGTAGTTCTCGTCGTAGAGGTCGTCCATGAACCTGCGCGGCAGCGACGTCTTCGGCGACAGCCGCTTCCAGAGCGCATCGATCGCGGCGAGCGCGCCGGATACGTCGTTCTTCGATAGGCGCGCGACCGCATACGACAGGTCGGGCCGCGTGAAGAACATATTCGACTTCGCGCCCGCGCCGCTGAAACGCAGCGCCTTGTTGCCGACGACGCCGATCACGTGGAGCGGCTGCGCGACTTGGCCACCGAACGCACGCTGAGTGTCCACGGGGAAGTAGAGCTCCTGCCCGACGGCCGACTCCGGCGGCGAGATGCCGAGCTCGTCGGCGAGCGACGCGTCGATCACGACGTTGATCGGCGTCGACGACGGCGGCCCCTGTGGCCGGACGTCCTCGCCGTGCTCGGCGTCGAAGTCGCGCCCGCCGAGAATCGTGTAGCCGAGCGTCTTGAAATAGTCGTAGCCGACGGTGTTCAGTATCACCGTCGCGCTTTTCACGCTCGAGTCGGGTGTTCGGCTCACGGAATTGAGGCCGACGCCCGAGGACCACGGCGACTGCGACGTCGCGCTCACGGCCGTGATCTGCGGGATGCGCTTGAGCTCGTCCAGCAGCAGCTTGCTGTCGACGTTGCTGTACTGGGAGACGTTGGTGATCACGAGCAGCGGATCCGAGTCGATGCCGAGCCCCGTGCGCTGGAGCTCGCGGTTCTGCGCGTACATCACGTACACGACGATGAGCAGGAAGCTCGCAGCCGCGAACTGCGCGCCGACGAGCACCGTGGTCGCGAAGCGTGGCCCGACCTTCGTCCGCCCTATGCGCAACGCCTCGATCGGCGACACGCGCGCGAGCACGAACGAGGGATAGGCGCCGCCGAGCAGCGTCACGACGACCAGCACGCCCGCGAGGAACGCCCAGAAGCCCGCGCTGTAGAGACCCAGCCCCAAGTTGATGCCGACGGCATTGTGTATCACGGGCGTGAGCAGCCGCACCGCAAGCAGCGCCACCGCGGCCGCGATGATCGTCAGCACGCCGGCCTCGCTGAGGTACTGGACCATCACCTTGGCGCGGTTCGCGCCAATGGCCTTGCGAAGGCCCACCTCGCGCGCGCGCCGCGCGGCCTGCGCCGTCGCGAGGCTCGCGTAGTTCACGCAGGCCACGACGAGCACGAGCGCGGCGAGTGCGAGCAGCACGGTCGTGATCGAAACGCCGCTGCCGCCGAGCAGCTGTGCGTTGAGCTGCGAGACCATCAGGCCGCCGAGCGGCACGGCGCCGATCGTAAGATCGGCGAGCTCGCTTTGTGCGACCGGCAAGTGACGTTTGCCGAACTCGCGTAGCTGCGCGTCGAGCGTCTCGGGCGTGAGCGGGCTCGACGGCTTCATCAGCACGAACGTCATGCAGCAATAACCGCCGAGCCAGTTCTCGGGCGCGCCGGGCTGGCGCGGCGGAGGCGGCTGCGGCGCCGGCTCGCCCTTCGCGGCGGCCTGGCGCGCGCGAGCCGCCAAGCCGACACCATCCAGCGTGTCCCACGATGTGAGCACGTCGAAGCGCACCGTGGCGGCCGCGGAATGGCCGAAGTACGACGGCTCGGGGATCTCGGCAATCACTCCCCTCACCGTCACGTCGAGCACGCTGCCGAGCGTGATCGTGCGCCCGAGCACGTTGTCGGTGCCGAAGAGCCGCTTCGCCGCGTCTTGCGTGAGCACCGCGCTGTTCGGATCGCGCAGCGCGTTCTTCGCGTCGCCCGCGATGAACGGCAGGTCGAAGATCTCGAGGAACGCGGCGTCCGCTCCGACGACGTACATGCGCTCGTTGACGTCCAGCGCCGCGACGCCCGCCTCGTTGCTCATGGTCTGCGTGCGCGCGACGGCTTCGAAGTCCTGGAATTCGGCCTTCAGATAATCCGAGAAGAGCCGGTTCGTGATCGGCTGCACGCCCGTCTTGATGGCGCCGGTCTTGGCCTCGAGATCGGACGTGATGACGTAAGTACGGTCGACGTTCTTGAAGTTGCGCTCGCTCTGGTCCCAGAACGAGACGATGCCGTACGCGATCACGAACGCCGCCAGCCCGAGCGCCAGCGCCAAGATGTTGACGGCGGTGGTGAGCGGCGCGCGCCTGAAGCTGCGCAGTGCGATCGTGAAATAATGGCCGAGCATCGTTCCGCCTCCCGAGCCCGTCGTCACGGGTCCTAAGATGCGCGTGCGTCCCAAAAGGACGCACGCGCGGACTCGATCACGGGCCGTGCGCATCGCGACGCGCGCGCGGTCGCGCTAGCTCACTGCAGCAGCTCCGGCTGCTTCTGGCGTGCGAGCCGCGCGTCGAACACGCCCCACGCGCCCTCCGGCCCGTGCCAGTCACCGCCGGTCGCGGCCTTCGCGTACTCGGTTGCGCGCGTCTCGAAGAAGTTCGCGTGCTCTACGCCGTTCAAGATCTCCGTGAGCCACGGTAGCGGATGCTCGCCGATTTCGAAGAGCGGCGGCAGCCCGAGTTGCTGCAGCCGCCAGTCCGCGACGTAGCGGATGTAGGCCTTGACCTGCTCGGCGTCGAGCCCCTGGATCGGGCCGAGCTCGAACGCCAGATCGATGAAGCGGTCCTCGAGCCCGACCACCGTTCGCGCGCAGTCGACGATGTCCTCGCGCACGCGCTTCGTGAGCGCGCCGGTCTCCGCCGCGAACGCGTGGAAGAGCCGCGTGATGCCTTCGCAGTGCAAGCTCTCGTCGCGCACGGACCACGACACGATCTGACCCATGCCGCGCATCTTGTTGTGACGCGGGAAGTTCAAAAGGATCGCGAAGCTCGCGAAGAGCTGAAGCCCCTCGGTGAAGCCGCCGAACATCGCGAGCGTGCGCAGGATGTCGCCCTCGTTTTCGACGCCGAAGCGCTGCATGTAGTCGTGCTTGTCGCGCATGGCCGCATAGTCCATGAACGCGGCGAACTCGTTCTCGGGCATGCCGATCGTCTCGAGCAGCAGCGCGTACGCGACGATGTGCACGGTTTCCATGTTCGCGAACGCAGCGAGCATCATCTTGATCTCGGTCGGCCGGAACACCTGCGCGTAGCGCTCGAGGTAGTTGTTCTGCACCTCGATGTCGGACTGCGTGAAGAAGCGGAACACCTGGGTGAGCAGGTTGCGCTCGCCGTCGGAGAGCCGCAGCCAGTCCTTGCAGTCCTCGCCGAGCGGGACCTCCTCGGGCAGCCAATGGATCTGTTGTTGGCGCCGCCAGAACTCGATCGCCCACGGATAGCGGAACGGCTTGTAGCTCGTGCTCGGCTTCATGAGCCCCGGCAACTGAAGGAGCTCGATCTGCGGGCTCGGCTCGACGGGGCGAATCGCCCGCGCGCTCCTTGGATTTCTGGCCGGCATCGTGGTCACCTTCCTCATTGACATGCGAGGCACTCGTCGTACTTCGCGCCGTCCGCGCGCAGCGGCCGTTCGGGCCAGCGCCGAGTATTGTCGCCTTCCACGCCGGCGAAACCCGCGCGCTGCACCGACTTGGAGCGCAGGTAGTAGAGGCACTTGACGCCCCGCTCCCACGCGGTCCAGTGCAGCATATGCAGGTCCCACTTATCGACGTCGCCGGGCAGGAAGAGGTTGAGCGACTGCGCCTGGCAGATGCTCGGCGTGCGGTCGGCGGCGAGCTCGATGACCCAGCGCTGGTCGATCTCGAAGGCGGTCTTGAAGACGTCCTTCTCGTCCTCGTTGAGGCACGTCGAGGTGCTGCACCGAGCCCTCGTTCTCCAGGATCGAGCCCCAGGTCGCCGGCGTTGTCGCGGCCCTTCGCGTCCAGCAGCTTCTCCAGGTACGGGTTCTTCACCGCGAACGAGCCCGACAGGGTCTTGTGGGTGTAGATGTTGGCCGGGATCGGCTCGATGCCGGCGCTGGTGCCGCCGCAGATGATCGAGATCGAGGCGGTCGGCGCGATCGCGAGCTTGTGGCTGAAGCGCTCCATCACGCCGCGCTCGGCCGCGTCCGGGCAGGCGCCGCGCTCGTGCGCCAGCACGCGCGAGGCCGCGTCGGCCGCGCGGCGCAGGTGCTTGAACATCCGCATGTTCCAGCTCTTCGCCAGCGCGCTCTCGAACGGCACGTCTGGCCTGCAGGAACGAGTGGAAGCCCATCAGCGCCCAGGCCCACCGAGCGCTCGCGCTCGGCGGCGTAGCTGCGCGTGCGCCATCTCGCGGGCGCGCGGTCGATGAAGTCCTGCAGCACGTTGTCGAGGAAGCGCATGACGTCCTCGATGAAGCTCGGGTCGTCGCTCCACTCGTCCCAGGTCTCGGCGTTGACGCGACGAGAGGCAGCAGACCGCGGTGCGTCGACTCGCCGAGGTGGTCGCGGCCGGTGTGCAGCATGATCTCGCAGCAGAGGTTCGACTGGCGCACCTTCAGCCCGAGCTCGCGCTGATGCTGCGGCATCGCGCGGTTCACGGTGTCGGAGAAGATCAGGTAGGGCTCGCCGGTCTGCAGGCGCGTCTCGAGGATCTTCTGCCAGAGCAGGCGCGCGCGTCGACGGTCTTGAGCGGCGCACTCGTGTCTCGGGCTGCGCAGGGCGAACGGCCGGCCGTCGCGCACGGCCTCCATGAACTCGTCGGTGATCGCAGATGCCGTGGTGCAGGTTCAGGCACTTGCGGTTGAAGTCGCCCGAGGGCTTGCGGATCTCGAGGAACTCCTCGATCTCCGGATGGTGCACGTCGAGGTAGACCGCCGCCGAGCCGCGGCGCAGCGAGCCCTGGCTGATCGCCAGCGTGAGGGAGTCCATCACGCGGATGAACGGGATGATGCCGGAGGTCTGGCCGTTGCCCTTCACCTTCTCGCCGATCGAGCGCACGCCGCCCCAGTAGGTGCCGATGCCGCCGCCGTTGGAGGCCAGCCAGACGTTCTCGTTCCAGGTGCCGACGATGCCTTCGAGGCTGTCCTCGACCGAGTTCAGGAAGCAGGAGATCGGCAGGCCGCGCTCGCGCGCCGCCGTTGCGACAGCACCGGCGTCGCCGGCATGAACCAGAGCTTCGAGATGTAGTCGTAGATGCCGCTGCGCGTGCGTCGGCGTCGTCGGCGTAGGCCGTGGCGACGCGGGCGAACATGTCCTGGTAGGACTCGCCCGGCAGCAGGTAGCGGTCCTCCAGCGTCGTCTTGCCGAAATCGGTCAGCAGCGCGTCACGCGCGGAATCCGTGCGCACCGGGCCGACGGCGCCGCGCCAACGGCTATGAGTCGGAGTGACGACTACCTTGGAAGCTTCGGGCATCGGGCACCTCGCTTGAAGTCATTTCGCGGCGAACGACGGTGCGAGGGAGCGGCCGGCGGGCCGGGAAAGACCGGCTTCGCGCGACTCGCTCGGCACACCCCGGCCGAGAACTAGACGCCGTCCGCCGGCAGGTCTCCTGGCTCGTAGCTATCGTCGCGGGCCGCTCGCCTTCCCGGATTGCTCCAGTGGCTTGGAGGACGGACCGCTCGCTACCGACAGTTGCGGGGGCAGCTCCGGCTTTCGTGCGCTCCCCGCGCCACGGCACCGGAATTCCCTTTTCATCGCATCGCTGCGAACCGACGGACCCCAAGATATTGGGCCGAAGCTGTCGTGCACGTCAACTAATTGTGTTCGACGAGGCCACGACTAACCTTCGCTCGGCCGCGGTTCCTCGCCGGCGTCGCGCTCCATGCCGGCCGGATCGAAGACGAGGATGTCGCCCGGCTGGCAATCGAGCGCGCGGCACAACGCGTCGAGCGTCGAGAACCGAATCGCGCGCGCTTTGCCGGTCTTCAGGATAGACAGGTTCGCGATCGTGAGGCCCACCGTCTCGCTCAATGAGGTCAGCGACATCTCGCGCCCGCCGAGCACTTTGTCCAACGTGATTCGAATCGTCATCGCGCGTGTCCTAAACCGTGAGCTCGCTGTCCTCGCGCAAGCGCGTCCCTTGGCGGAACACCTCGGCGAGGATCAGCACGACGAAGATCACGAACCAGTGGTAGAGATCGATCGGCGACCTGATCTCTTCCGGCAGCGCTGAGGCGACGCCCGCGATGTAGAGCGTCGTCAACGCGCGCGCCGCGATGAACGCGCCGATGCGGATGATCTCGACCACCACGAGCGTGACCCAGATCTTGCGCAGCTGCTCGGCGTTGCCGGCGGCGAAGGGCTGGTTCTGCGCGAACGCGTCGAACAATGCCCTGAGCCCGTACACGATTCTGTAAGCACCGACCGCGAGCGCGAGGCGGTACACCACGTCCGGGATACCGACGGTCCAGGTCATCTCTAGGTACGAGAGCGCCGCGGGCCAGGGCTGCGACTTCGCCGTGGCTAGCGTGGATAGAGCGAAGATCAGCAGGCTCGTCACAGCGCCCGCGACGATTCCGGCCACCCACAGCGCGACCAGCACATAGCCGATCTTGAGCGCGATCGCGAGGCCCGAAGAGACGGAATTCGGTCCGAACGTTCTCATTGCCGAGTCTCCCTAGCGGTTTTATCGAATATCGATGTGCATATCGACTATCAATAAAAAAGCCACCGAAAGTCAAGCAATTTTTATCGTTTTTCGATAATCACTAGGGTTGACGAGGGCTTAGCGCGGACGACGCTATCAAATTCCTTGGCGTTCCCGGCGATCGATGCGCGGTCCAGCCAACGAACCGTGAGATCGCGACGTGGGCCGCGGCACGGCGGACGATGCTACCGGTGCGCGCGCTCGCAACGCTAGATCAGATAAGGTCGGGTGAGCTCTTCCGATACCTTCCAGAGCTTCGCGGCCATCGCGGGGTCTTTTTGGTAGTCGCTCTGCTCGGCCGGATTGCAGTCGGCGAAGTAGACGCCCGTGACCTTCGCGAGCGCCGGATTGCTCGCGAGATAGCAGCTCGTGGCCGCGCCTTGCGCGGGCGTCTCGAAGTTGAAGCCGCCACCGCCACCGCCACCGCCAGCCGGCGGTCGGAAGCTCATGTTGCGCATGATGTTCGTCGCAACGACGCCCGGGATGCAGCGAGTTCGACGTCGCGCGCGTGCCGGCGAGGCGCTTCGACAGCTCGAGCGAGAACAGGCCGTTCGCGAGCTTCGAGTGACCGTACGCCTGCCGCTCCCAGCCCTTGCCCGACAAGTTGTCGAACTGAATGCCGCCCGGCGGCGCGCCTTGGTGCGCGATGCTGCCGACCACGACGACGCGGCCCTGCGGCGCCGCGATCACTCGCTCGAGCAAGTCGGTTCGCCAGGATGAAGTGACCGAGATGGTTGACGACGAACTGCATTTCGAGCCCGCGCACTTGCTGCAGATCCGTCAGCAGCACGCCCGCGTTGCACACGAGCACGTCGATCGGCCCGTCGAGCGCACGAATCGCGTTTGCGCACGCGACGACGGAATCGAAATCGCTGAGCTCGAGCACCTCCGGCGTCGTCTTGCCCTGCACGCTCGCGCAGGCTTCGCGGCCGCGTTCGGCCGTCCGCGCGGTGCCGATCACGTGTGCGCCACGCAGCGCGAGCACGCGCATCGTCTCGAGGCCGATCCCCGAGTTGCAGCCCGTGACGACGACCGTTTTTCCGGACAGATCGATGCCGGCCGTCACGTCCTCGGCTGTCGCACCCAACGGGAACGAGCTACGCGGCACGTCCTGCGCGCGGGCGCAGCCCACGTAAGCAGCGAGCGTGAGTAGCGTTCCGTTTGCGATGAAGGCGCGTCGATCCATCGAGCTCATCTGCGCACCAACGCGTCGAGCACAGTGCGAACTTGGCCGTCCCAGAGCTCCGCCACGGTCTTTCCGGCCGGCAAATCGGTCCAGGGCCGCCGGTATGCAACCTTGCCGGTCCCGTCGACGATGAGGAGCCCCGGAATGTATTGGATGTCGTACATCTTCGCGATCTCGTCACCGTTCGCGACGGCTATCGGCGTGAAACCCAGGTTCTGGACGTAGGACGCCGGATCGCCGCGACCGTCTTCCTTCGCGTTGATCACGACGACCTTTACGCCTTGCTTGGCGTAATCCGCCTGGATGTTCTTCAGGTATGGCATGAACGCTTTGCAGTACGGACACCACGTGGCCCAGAACACCACGACCGAGGGCCTGCCTTGCGTTACGCCCGGGAAATCGATCGCGTGCCCGCCGAAGTCGCGCGCGTGCCACGCCGGCGCCATGTCTCCCTGCTGCACGGCAGCCGACGGGCCGCCCAGGGCGAGGCCGAGCAGAACCGCCGCGAGCCGCACAACTCTCTGTGTTCGTACCATCGAAGACTCCCGCAACGCCACTAGGTCAGATTATAGGCAGCGTGAGCCGCTTTTGGTTCGGCGGTATCGTAGTAGCTCAGCCGCGCAGCGCGAGGATCTGCCCGAGACGCCGATCGTGATCGACCATCTCGGCATGCCGCACGGGCCGGTGCGATTTCTGGACACGATCAGCGAGGGCCGGCCGTTGCCGTTCCCTCCTCTGCGGCACGGACATCGGTCAGACACAGGGTCCCTACGCGCGGATCGTCGGCGAGATTCGGAAATCGCTCGCGCTGCTCGACGAGCCCGAGCTCGAGGCGGTGCTGTTCGTACGACGACCCGGGTCTTCGGCGCATCGCCGGCAGTGCCCAAGAGCGCCCGAATCGGACGCATCGCGGCCGACCCGGCACGAACCGAAACAGGTGCTCGCCCTCCTCGGATCAGTTCCGCGAGCGGCCGTTTCGCCTTACTATTCGCCGCCAATAGCCACTGCCCCAATCGGGAGAATAAGAATGCCGGAAAAAATCGTGCTCGAGCTCAGCGACGACGACTTGGTCTATTTCCGCCGCGTCATGGACGATGTTTGGAAGAAGAACGCGAAAAAAGCGGAAAAGGAGCTCGTCGAAGGAGCTCGCCGGCTGCTGCGCCAGGCAACGAAGATCAAAGCTCCCGAATATGTCCAAACCCGGCTGGCGGGCCTCGGCGTGTTGCTCCAAATGCTCGACGACAGCGAGTGGCCACTTCCCGACGAGGACCGGCGCCGCATCGTCGCGGCGCTCGGCTACTTTGCAGTGGCCAAAGATTTGATCCCCGACAAGATTCCTGGCATCGGCCTCCTCGACGACGCGATCATGGCGGAGCTCGTCATGCGCGAGCTCAAGCACGAGGCGACCGGCTATCGCGCGTTCTGCGAGTACCGCGACAACGAAGCCACTCTGCGCGGCAACAAAGCGAGCCGGGCCGATTGGCTCGAGGCGAAACGGCGGCAGATCTTCCTCCGCATCAAGCGTCGCCAACAGGAGCGTCGTCGGCACTGGTCGAGCCTCTTTGGCGGCTGGTAGCCGCCGCGCTCGAGCGCTTCGAGCTCGGTTTGCGGGGCGGCGGCCCCTTCGGCACCGGCGCGTAAGTGAGCCCGAAGCCGAACGGGAACAGCGGGTCGTAGCTCGCGTCGCCGACGTTCATCGGGATCTGGGCCATCGACGCGCGGCCACGTGAAGCCGAGCTTGCCGCGCGGCGCGTAGTCGCCGAACAGCACGTCGGCGACGCCGCGCCCTTCCGTTCCGGGCAGCCATGCCGCGACGACGGCGTCGGCGCGATCGAGCACGCGGCCGAGAATCAGCGGCCGGCCCGAATACACGACGACCACGATCGGCACGCTCGCCGCCGCGATCGCGTCGACGACGGCGACGTCGTCGGCCGAGAGCGAGAGGTCGGCGCGATCGCCGACGCCCTCGGCGTACGGCGCCTCGCCGACGACGACCACCGCGACGTCGGCGCCCTCGGCACCGCGGCCGTCCGCGCTGTAGGTCACTCGCGTCTTGGCCGACACGGCCGCCGCGATCGCGGCGCGGAGCGTCGTGCCGGTCGGTCACGTTGCCGGGCTTGCCCTGCCAAGTGACCGTCCAGCCGCCGCATTGCATCGCCGAGGTCGTCGGCGCCCTGCCCGCCACGTGGATCCGCTTCGCGTCTTTCGCGAGCGGCAGCGCGCGCTTGTCGTTCTTGAGCAGCACGAGCGATTCGCGGACCGCGCGGCGCGCGACCTCGCGGTGCTTCGGCGAGCCGAAGCTCGCGTGCGAGCGTCCGGATCGGACGACTTGCGAGCGCCGCGGCGTCGAGCAGACCCATCGCCGACCTTCACGCGCAGGATCCGCGTGACGGCGTCGTCGATCCGCGCCAGCGGCACGCGGCCTTCCTCGACCAGCTCGTGCAGCGTCGCGATGAAGCGCGCGTACCGGCGGGCACCATCACCATGTCCATGCCGGCGTTGATCGACGTCATGACCGCCGTCTTGTAGTCGCGCGTCGCAGCTGGTCGATCGCGTAGTAGTCGGAGATCAGGAAGCCCTCGAAGCCGAGCTCGTCCTTCAGGATGTCGGTGAGCAGGCGGCGGCTGCCGGAGCACTTCACGCCGTTCCAGCTGTTGTAGGACGAGCATGATCGGTGCCGACGCCGGCCTTGATCGGCCGCGACGTACCCGGCAGGTGGATCTTGCGCAGCGTCGCCTCGTCGACGCGCGTGTCGCCCTGGTCGAGCGGCGCGCGCCGCGGCTGTCCGGGCGGCCCGTGCCTGGTAAGTCGTGCCGCCGTCGCCGACGAAGTGCTTGGCGCACGCGAGCACCGCGCGCGGCGACGCCGAGGTCCGGTCGCCTGGAAGCCGCGCACCGCGGCCGCGCCGAGCTCCGCGACGACCGCGGGATCCTCGCCGAAGCCCTCGTAGGTTCGGCCCCAGCGCTCGTCGCGCGGCACCGCGACGCACGGCGCGAACGTCCAGTGCGCGCCGGTCGCGCGCATCTCGTGCGCCGTGATGCGCGCCGACTGCCTCGACGAGCGCCGCGTCGCGCGTGCAGCCGAGGCCGATGTTGTGCGGGAACACGACGCGCCCACGACGTTGCTGTGGCCGTGGACCGCGTCGACGCCGTAGAGGATCGGGATCTTGAGGCGCGTTCGCTGGCTGCGCTCGATCAGCGCGTCGATCGTCTGTTGCCAATCGCCCATGCCGTTGCCGGTCTTCGGATCCGCGTCGCCGCCCGTCAGCACCGAGCCCAGGAAGTAGCGCTCGACGTCGTCTTCGTGCTCGAGCTTGCCGAGCTCGGCCTGCGTCATCTGGCCGAGCTTCTCGTCGAGCGTCATCTGCGCGAGCAGCGGCCGCACGCGGGCGTCGAACGAGGAAAGACGCGCGGGCGCGGCCGCATACGAGCGGCCGAGCGCAAAGGCGAGCGGCGCCGCTGCGCCGAAGGCCGCCAAGAGATCCCTGCGTCGCATCGCTCTTCCTCGCTCGAGCGACGAGCCGCCGCTCTGCGGGACATCATGCGGGGCGTCGATCGTCCGCCGCAACACGACACTTTCGTCGACAGGAAACGCACACACCCTGTCGCTCGCTGTTGAACTCGTGCGACTCGACCCGTAAGTTGCCGAGTTCTGAACCGGGGAGGCTCAGGCCATGAATAGACGCGAGTTCGTCGGCTCGGCGGTCGCCGGCGCCGCACTGCTCGCGCGCGGCTGCGAGCGTGCTCGCGCGCGGACGCCAAGTACGACTTATTGATCAAGGGCGGGCGCGTCATCGATCCGTCGGTCCGGCTCGACGCGGTCCGCGACGTGGCGATCGCGGGCGGCCGCATCGCCGCGGTCGAGCCGAGCATCGCGGCGGCCGCCGCGGAGACGATCGATGCGCGCGGCAAGCTCGTCGTGCCCGGGCCTGATCGACATCCACACGCACGCGGCGCGCGACGCAGGCGGGCCCGCGCTCGTGCTGCAGGACGGCGTGACCGGCTGGATCGACGCGGGCTCGCCGGGCGCCGACCACATCGAGCGACGCGGTCGCGGTCGCGATGGGCTCGCCGCAGCCGGGCCGCGTGCTCATCAACATCGGCCGCGCCGGCATCCTGCCCGACGGCGACACGATGGACCTCGCGCGCGCCGACGTCGGCGCGGCGCGCGACGCGATCGCGAAGCACCGCGACTTCATCGTCGGCGTCAAGGCGCGGCTGTCGGCGAACGTCGCGGGCGCGAACGACTACGAGGTGCTGCGCCGCGCGCAGGAAGTGGCCACGCCGTTCGGCCTGCCCGTGATGATCCACATGGGCCAGACGATGTCGCCGCTCCCGAAGCTGCTGCCGCTGCTCAAGCGCGGCGACATCGTCACGCACATGTTCGCGCCGCCGCCGAACAGCATCCTCGACGACGCGGGCCGGATCCTGCCCGAAGTGCTCGCCGCGCGCCGCCGCGGCGTCTGGTTCGACGTCGGCAACGGCGTCCGGGCCACATGCGCTGGGACATCGTCGAGCAGGTTCATGAAGGCGGGCTTCTGGCCCGACACGTTCTCCACCGACTGGAACGTCACGAGCAAGACGACCGGCGTCGTCGACCTTCCGAACTGCATGTCGAAGTACTTCGGCTACGGCATGTCGGTGAGCGAGTCGTCGCGTGCGCGACGCGTCAACGCCGCGCGCATGTTCGCCGTGTTCAACGACCGCGGCACGCTGAACGTCGGCGCGCCCGCCGACGTCGCGGTGCTCGAGCTGCGCGACGGCGAGTTCGAGTTCGTCGACAACTACAAGAACAAGATCAAGGGCCGCCAGCGGCTGTTCCCGTTCGCGACCGTGCTCGCCGGCAAACGCGTCGCGCACGCATAGCTTGGGTACCGTGCGGCCGGCTTCGTGCGGCGTAGGCGCGAATGGCGCGGGCGCGAGCGGCGCGGTAGCATCCCGCGTCCATGCGTGGGCAACCACGCAGACAAGAACAACCGATCTAGGGGAGCCTTCCGATGAATCGACGCTTCGCGCCGCTCGCGGCCATGGTGGTCTGCGCCTTTCTGGTACTTGGACCCGCTTTCGCGCAACCGCCCGCCGGCCCGCCCGCGCTGCTGCCGACGCGCGACGCGCCGCTCATGCTCAACGCGGGCGCGCAGAAGGTTCGCGTCGTGCTCGTCGCGGACGGCCTCGTCGGGCCGTGGGACCTCGTGCTGCTGCCCGACGGCAATCTGCTCGTCACCGAGAGCAACGGCGCGCTGCGGATCGTCGAGAAAGGTCAGCTCAAGCCCGAGCCCGTTTGGAAGGCGGAGGCCGCAGGGCAACGACGTGCTGCACGGCCTCGTGATCCATCCGGATTTCGCGCGCAATCATTTCGTTTACGTGTCGTACTTGAAGGACGGCGGCGACAAGGGGCAGACGCTCGGGATCTCGCGCGGTCGGCTCGACGGCGGCAAGCTCAAGGACGTCAAGGAGATCTTCGTCGCCGACGCGTGGGAGAACGCGCGGATGGGCATGGCCGGCCGGATGATCTTCGGCCCCGACAAGACGCTGTACGTCGACAGTCGGCGACCGCGATCGGCTCTGCTGCCAGGCGAAAGACGACAACAGCATCCGGATGCGCGCGCAGAGCCTCAAGGACCACGTCGGCAAGGTACTGCGCCTCACCGACGAAGGCGGCATCCCGAAGGACAACCCGTTCGTCGGTCGCGCGGACGCGCGCGGCGAGATCTTCACCTACGGCCATCGAAACGGCTACGGGTTCGCGTTCCACCCGGAGACCGGCGAGCTCTGGGAGCTCGAGATCGGCCCGATGGGCGGCGACGAGATCAACATCCTGAAGCCCGGCGCGAACTACGGCTGGCCGCTCGTGTCGATGGGCCGCAACTACTCCGGCACGCTCGTGTCGGATCACCCGTTCGAGCGGCCCGGCATGGAGGGCCCGCGCGTGTTCTGGGTGCCGTCGATCAGCCCGTCGGGCCTCGCGTTCTACACGGGCGACAAGTTCCCGGCGTGGAAGGGCAGCCTGTTCGTCGGCGCGCTGAGCGGCCAGCAAGTCCAGCGGCTCGCGTTCAATCAGCCGGGCCAAGCGGAGCGGCGCGAGCCGCTGTTGACCGAGATGCACGTGCGCTTCCGCGACATCGAGCAGAGCGCGGACGGCTACCTCTACTTCACGACCGAGGTCCGCTACGGCAGCGGCAAGCCCGACGGCACGATCATTCGACTGGAGCCGGCGCAGTAGCACCATGCTTCGGCGCGCCGCGATCGCGGTACGGCACGCCGAGCACGTCGTGGATGAAATAGCGCGCGAGCGGCACGCCGAGCAGGAGGCCCCAGAAGCCGAACGCGTGGTAGCCGACGTAGAGGATGATCAACGTGAGCACGGGGTTGAGCTTCAGGTGCTTGCCGTAGATCAGACGGGTTCAAGAGATACGCCTCGACGGCGTGCACGATCACGACGAGCCCGATCGCCGCTAGCGAGAGCCCGAACCCGCCCGCGTTCAGCGCGACGAGCACGATCGGCGTCGTCGAGATCAGCACGCCGAGCACGGGCACGAAGCTGCAAACGAACACGACGACCGACAGCATCGCGGTCAGCGGAATCCTGAGCAGCAGCAGGCCGATCAGCGTGAGCAGCGTGTTCAGGACCGCGATCGCGGCCTGCGCTTCGATGGCTCTGCCGAGCAGCATTCCGAAGCGCACGATCGGCGGCGCGGCCTCCTCGTAGAAGTCGCCGACGCGCGAGGTCTTCAAGCGCATCACGCCGTGCTTGATACGCGCTTGGTCGATCAGGATCAGATAGCTGAACAGCAGCGCGAGCGCCATCGTCGCGATCGCGCGATACAGCGCGTTGACGATCGCGGGCGCATAGTGCCGCAGCGCCTGGAACTGCTCGGTGAGCAGCGCGTTCAAGTACAGCCGGTCTTGCCGGTTGAAGTACTCGGCGAGCGCGCCGGCCGGCGGCGTCAGCGCTTCCGCCGGCGTCGGCGATCGCGGCTTCGGAAAGATCGAGCCGCGCTCGTTCGCCGGCGAGCTGCTCGTCGATCACGGCCGCGCGCTCGTCGGTGAGCGCGCTGCGTAGAAACCCCTCGAGCGGCTCGCGCAGCGTCGGATAGCGCTCGACGACGCCGTTCTTGATCTCGATGAGCCGTTGCTCCGTCGTCGGCAAGTTGCTGACCATCCGATTGAGCTCGGTGCCGACGCTCGGCACGACGAAGCGCACGAACGACCAGAGCACGATCAGGAACAGGAGATAGACGATCGTCAACGAGAGCCTGTGCGGCACGCGCAGGCGCCGCGTGCCGAAGTCCGCGAGCGGCGCCGCGAGGTTCGCGAGCACGAAGGTCAGGAAGACGAGCGCGAAGAAGTCCCGCAGCAGCCACAGGAGGCCGAACAGGACCGCCCAAATGACGAAGCGCCGATTGCGCTGATAGAACTCGCTGAGGCTGAAGGTGGACACGCGGCCGGTAGTATAAGGTGCACTCTGCCCCTCGGCTCCGCGGGGTCGCGGGCCGATTTGTGCGAACGCAAGGCCGGCGGCCGCGGCTAAACGCTCGCCCAGCGGCGTAGCAGGTTGTGGTAGATGCCGGTCAACGCGACGACCGACGCATCGTCGCCCACTCGCTCCCGAAGCCGGATGACCGCGAGATCCATGTCGAACAATAGCGTACGCTGCGCGTCGTCGCGCACGAGGCTCTGGATCCAGAAGAAGGACGCGAGCCGCACGCCGCGCGTCACCGGCGTGACGCGGTGCAGGCTCGTCGCGGGATAGAGCACGAGGTGGCCGGCGGCGAGCTTCGCGCTGTGCGGCCCGTACGTGTCGTCCACGACGAGCTCGCCGCCGTCGTACTCCTCGGGCGCCGACAGGAACAGCGTGGCCGAGATGTCGGTCCGCATGCGCAACCCGCCGCCGCGGACCTGCCGAATCGCGTTGTCGACGTGATTGCCGAACGACTGCCCGCCCGCGTAGCGGTTGAACAGAGGCGGAAACACCTTGGCCGGCAGCGCGGCCGACGCGAAGAGCGGATTCTTGTTGAGCGCGGCGAGCACGATCTCGCCGAGCTCGCGCGCCGCAGCCGAGCCTTCGGGCAGCTGCGCATTGTTCTTCACGCGCGCCGACTGGAAGCCGGCCGTGGTACCGCCGTCGACCCAGTCCGCGGCGTCCAGTGCGCCGCGGCACTGTCGCACCTCGGCCTCCGTCAGAACGTCCGGGATGTGCAGCAGCATCGAGGGCTGCGCGCGATCGCGCTAGAACCTCAAGCTCGCGCTCAGCACCGCGGAGCGCGCGGGGCCGAGCTGGGCGTAGTGGTTCTGATACGGGCGCGTGTAGTAGACCTCGTCGGTGAGGTTCTGAAGGTTGAGCTGCAGGTTGACCTTCTTGCCGACCTCGAACGAGGCCATCGCATCGTAACGCCAGTAGTCGGGAATCCAGATGCTATTCGCGGTGTTGCCATAGCGCTTGTCGACGTACGTGGCGCCGCCGCCGACTGAAATCTTGCGCGACAGGCGGTAGGTCGACCACAGGCTGAAGCTGTCTCGCGGCGTGTTCGGAAACTCCTTGCCTTCGTTCGTCGAGATCGGCCCGTCGTCGACGATCTCGCTGTGCAAGAACGAATAGCTCGCGAGCATCGACCATCGCTCCGTGAGGTTGCCGCTGACGCCGACCTCGAAGCCGTTCACGAGCTCGTCGCCGATCGTCTCCTGGAGGCCGCCTGCGACGGCCACGCGCGCGTTCGCGGTCTCGGTCCTGAAGACCGCGCTCGTGAGCGACACCCGGTTGTGCGCGAGCGACCATTTCGTACCGAGCTCGTATGTGCGATCGCGTTCCGGCTCGAGGTCCGCATTCGAGGCCGCGAGGTTCTCGGTGCCGTCGCCGAGCGTGTTGCCCGATGGGCTCGACGAAGTGCCCGTCGAAATGTAGACCGAGCCGTTCGCGACCGGCTTCAGCACGACGCCGGCCTGATAGTTCCAAAAGTCCGACTGGTTCCCCAGCATCTGCGGCACGTTCGAGGCGAAGCCGTTCTGCACGGTGTCGTAGTCGTCGTAGCGCAGGCCGAGGTTCAGCGACCAGTGCTGGTTGAAGTCCACCGTGTCGAACGCATAGGCCGAGCTCGTGTCCGTGTTCGCGACGGTCGTTTGCGTCGAGCGCATGATCGTTCCGACCCAAGGATCGTAGGGATTCGGGTTCGCGAGCGTCGTGCAGTTGTAGCCTGACGCCGCGACGGCGCCCGGCGCGCTGCACGAGGTCGCAGGCGCGGTGACCGCGTTGCCACTAAACGTCGTCGTGACCACGTACGGCGTGTTGGTCATCTCCTCGCGACTGAACTCGGCGCCGAACGAGTAGCTGTGCGCGAGCGAGCCGGTCTTGGCCTTGCCGCTCAGGTTCGTCGAGTTCGCCTCGGTCGTCGTCTCGGAGCTGCGCGTCTTCGGGCTGCGGTAAACATAGCCGTTCACGACGTTGCCGTGGCCGTCGTCCGGGTTCGTCACGATGTAGTCGTTCGTGGTGTCGCCGTAGCGCGAGACGTTGGTGAGCATGAGGCCGCTCGGGAAATCGTGCGCGAATTGCACGGTCCGCACGTCGGCGCCCGATTTCTGGAAATCGCGATCTACCAGTCCATAGAAATTCGTGCGATCGACGGGCAGCGGCTCGCCCGCGGGCGCGGTATTCGCGGCGTTACGTGCGTACGGAACGCTATAGTCCGGAATGTCGTCGGTCTGGAACCGATAGAGATCGAAATTAACGCGCGTGTCCGTATCCATTCCGAACGCGAACGACGGCGCGATGCCCCAGTGCGAGCCCGAGACGCCGTTGCGGCCCGGCACGTCGAAGTCCTGCTTCAAGAGGTTCAGGCGGAAGCCCGCGCTGTCGCCGAGCCGCGTGTTCATGTCCAACGCCGCGCGTCCGTAACGGTCGGTGCCGGCGCCGAGATTGGCGAGGACGAACTCGTCCATGCCGGGCTTCTTGGACACGAGATTCACCGAGCCGCCCGTCGAGCCGCGGCCGCGTGTACGCGGAGCCCGGACCCTTCACGACCTCGATCTGCTCGAGCGCGAACACGTCGCGCGTCTGCGACCCCGCGTCGCGCACGCCGTCGATGAACACGTCGGCGCCCGCGTCGAAGCCGCGGATCTTCAAGTTATCGCCGGCCGGCTGGCCGCCCTCGCCCGCATTGAACGTGATGCCCGGCACCGTGCGCAGCGCGTCGACGAGGCTCGTCGAGCCCGTTTCGGCGATCAGCGCCTCGGAGATCACGGTCACGGACTTCGGCGTGTCGAGCAGCGGCGCCGTGAACTTGCTCGAGATCGCGTGCTGCGACACAGCCTCGCCGGTCACGACGATGTCGGCCTGCGGCGCCGCGCGATCCGTGCCCGGAGCGGCGTCCTGCGCCCAAGCGGCCGACGAGGCGAGTGCAAGAGCAACGGCGCTCGCTAGCGCGCCGCGTGCCGGGCGCCCCTTCGGCAGGCTCGGGCCATTCGAATTTCGCATCGGTCGAAGTCCTGATGACTGGATCCGATGCAAATGATAATGGCTCTCAGTCGCATGTCAATAAGAACCATTCTCGTTTACAAATCCGACGCGACCGGCCCGACGCGCCTCAACGCGAGACGGCCGCGCGCGTGATGTCCTGCGCCCGATCGGACATCCCGTCCTCCCAGCTGCTCCAGCCGGACAGCATCCCGTAAGGCACGCGATCGAGCACCGCCTCGATCCGGTGGATCTTGCCGTCCTCGATCTTGAACATCTCGGCGATGTACCAGGTCCAGGGTTGCGCGGGCCCGCCGTCACGGTGCGGCCGTTCGGCGCCACGAAATTGCGCGTGTCGCCGGCCGAGTGATCGAAGAATCCGAACGCGAAAACGAGGCCGCGCTCCTCGATCGACCGCGACGAAACGACGATCGCGGATCCGCGTCACGAAATGCAGCAAGCCGGATTTGAATTGCTCGAGGCAGCTCCACTGCGCCGAGTAGTTCGTCGCCGTGAGCGGATCGGGCCGCTTCTCGCCGGCCGGCGTCGGGCGGTTCGTCGTCTGCGTGCCGTTCTCGAGCCGATCGCAGTCGTCCGCGAACGGGTAGTCGCCCTTGCCGTCGTTCTTTTGCATGCCGCTGAAGTACATGTTCGCGGTGCGGATCAGGTCCGCGCGGGACATCCGTTGGCTCTCCGGGATCGTCTGCAGTGAACAGCGGGTTCGGCGCGCCGAGCGCCTCGACTCGCTTCGCCGCGTCGACGTTGCGAATCACCGCCTGCTCGATCTCGGTGATCTGATTGCCGGCGATCCGCAGTCGCAGCGCGATCAGCGCCGGCGTGACTTGGGCGGGGTCGGCGTTCTCCTCGTTCACCGTGCCGATGAACGCGACCTGCCCCGCATCGACGTCGCTGACGAACAGCCGATAGGTCCCTTTGGATTTCATGCTGCGCCAGAGAGCGTCGCCGATCGCGAGCCGCTGGCCGTTCTCCGTGAAGCGCACGTTCGCCGCGAGCGGCACGGCCGTCGGATCGTGCTTGACGAGCGCATCGAGGTAACGGTCGACGAAGCCCTCGAGGCACGCGCGATCGCACGCGCCGGATTGCGCCCAAGCAGAACTGCCCGCGAAGCAGGCCGCGAACAAAACGGCCGCGAAAATGGAGACGATCGACTTCATTATTATTCCCCCGCGATGATGGCCCTAAGCCGTCCGCATATGGTAGTCGAACGCCGGGAGCGGCGCGGCGCGTGAAAAGAACGAACGTCCGCTAGACGCCGAACGCGATCATCAACAAGCGGACGTCGACGTCGCCAGCGCGGACCAGCCAGTCGAACGTCGGCTTGTCCATGGCGAGCGACCCGAGGCTCGGCGCCTTGTCGAAATAGTGCTCGTCGGCGCACGCGGCCTCGCTGTTTTCCGCGAGGTAGTTCGCGACGGCCACGACGTGCGTGAGCCGCGGCGGCTCCGGGGCTTCGAGAGCGCACGTCTGGTGCTCGCCGACCGCAACGGCGAGATCCGCCGGCAGCATCCACGACTCGAATCACGGCGCGCCCGAGGCGCGGATGCCACTCGTCGACGATCGCCTGGAAAGCGGCCTCGCTCGCGAGCTGCTCGATCTTGTCCTTGACGCGCATCAGGATGTAGAGCTTCCCGACCTCGTGCAGCAGTCCGGCGAGGAACGCATCGTCGGGATTGAGCCTCGTGCGCACACGCGCGAGCATGTGCGCGAGCGTCGCGGTGTGCACGCTGTGCTGCCAAATCGAGGCGAGAAACGTGCGCACGGACTCACTGCCGTAGCCGATGAACACCTGCTGGGCGGCGTAGGACAGCGCCACGTTACGCACCATCCGGTGGCCGAGCTGCGACACGGCCGCGGATACGCTCGTGATCGGCCTGCTGCCGCGGTAGAACAGCGCGCTGTTCGCGATCTTCACGATGCGCGCCGCGAGCGCCGGGTCGGAGCCTATCAGGCGCGCGATCTCGGCGACCGACACGTCCTCGTTCGCGAGCGCGTTGCGGATCTTCAGCGCGACCTCGGGCAACGACGGCAGATTGAGATCGCTCTCGGCGAGCGAGTGATCGAGGTCCGCGACGAGCGCGGCGCTGATCGCACGGGCCTCGTTGTACTCGACGCTCTGGACGATCGTCGTGTCCGCAGCACTCGGCACTGGCTTCATTCGCTCACCCGACAGTCCCCTAAAGCCGGCGCGCGCCGGCTTCAGCCGCGATGCGGCTCCGAGGCGATGTATCGGCAGGGGCCGGGGTTCCTTTAGCGCACGAAGGTCGCGAACGTGCGGCGGATCAGCGTCGGCGGCGGCCGCCGGCGTCGTAGGGCTTGCCGCCGTCGAGCCCGTCCGCGTATTCGAACAGCGGCTCGAACATCTGCCGCCCGTCGACCTTGTCGAGGATCTCGAAACGATCGCGCGCGGCGTAGACGCCGTCCCAGGCAGCGCGCACGGCGCGCCAGAACTCCGCCGAGCGCTGCCAGTAGCGGTCGCCCGCGGAGAAATCGAAGCCGACGATGTGCTCGTAGCGGTTCACGCCGACCTCGCGCGAGAGATACGGCACGTCGGCCGAGGGCTTGCCGTCCGCGTCGAGAACGAGCTTCAGGTTGTCTTCTTCCTGCACCCACCCCGTCGGCGTGATCGTGTGGCGATTCGTGCCCGCGAGCACTTGATAGTCGCTGCGCACGGTCTCCTCGCGGCGCGGCAGCGGCCGCCACGTCGTCTCGCTCGTCCATGCCGAGTAGCTGCCCTCGTGCACCCAGTCGCCGACGGCCTCGTAGCGCGGCGAGTCGTCGACCTGGAACACCGCCTGGGTCCAGCGGCCCCGCACGCTCGCCGCGTCGCGTCGATCGCGGCGCCATTGGTTGCGCCCCGCGTAGACGTGCAGGTCGCCGTCCTCGTAGCGCCAGTCCTGCCGCCAATGCTTCTGCACGAACGGGCCCTGCACTTTGCCCGTGTCGTCGGCGACGAACATGCACGATCAAGTGCTGGAGGCGGATCAGCTTGCCCGAGTCCTCGATCACATAGACGTATTCGGTGCCCCACGACTGGTAGGGCCGCGACGGCTGGAAGCCGGGCTTGAAGCCGACGGTCTCGATGAAGTCGAACGTCGTGCGATAGGCGCCTGCCATCGCGAGGATCGCGCGCCGGTCGCGCTCGAACTTGTCGATCCCGGGCGCCTGGATCGCGCGCCACGCGTCGCTCGGCTCGGTCGCGAGCGTGATCGGCGCGCCCTTCGTCGTGCCGCCGCGCGGCCGCATCTCGTCGCCGGGCTTGAACGGCCAGCTGAACGTGTACTGACGCGGCGAGTCCTGCGGCGCCGCGGCGCGCGGCGCCTCCTTCGGTCTGCGCGAGCGACGCGAGCCCGCGCCGCCGAGCACGGCGGCGAGCAGCAGCATCAGGACCGGCAGACGCCGCACGGGACACCTCGCGAGCCGAAGGACCAATGCTCGCGATCTTAGTGAGCGGCGCGCGCGTCGGCTAGTTGGTCTTGTCCTTCTTGAGCTTGTACACCGAGCTGCCGTAGTAATCGATCATCGCCTTCTCGAGCGCGCGGATCTGCGGCGTCGGAGCGCTTGAACGCGTCGAAATCGAGCTCGATGTGCTTGCGCCTGCGGTCCTTGGTGTCCGGGATCAGCCGCAGCACGCCGCCCGGTTGAGCCTCCGACGTCAGCGAGTAGACGATCCGCGACACCGACGTGTACGGGATACCGAGCTTGCTCGACAGCGACTTCATCGAGTGCGGACGACCGTCGAGATTCGAGTCGATCACCTCGAGCGCTATCAGCACTTCGGCTATGGTGCCGTGTCTACCCGTCTTGTAGATCGCCGTGAGCAACGCGATCGCGGCTTTGCGCGCGCCGTTCGAATCGAAGCGCTCGCGCGGCGCGTTGCTCTGGCGTGACGTTTGACTCATCGTTGAACTTTCCCTTGTCACGAGTGACTCCAATTGGTGAGGAATTCGCGAATCCGGGCGCGATGGTACGAGAGCGTCCGACGACGCTCCAACACCGCACGGTTCGGTACGGGCGAAGTTTTCTAGAGAGAGAGCAGAATTTCGGCGAACAGGCGCAGATCTTTCCGGCCGTCGATGTCGGGATGCGTGAGAGGTTGTGCGAGCTCGAGCGTGCCGGTGAGACGCCGGCCTTGCTTCGCGACGCCGAATCCGGCCGTCGCAGCGGAGTCGCGATTGCCGGTGTCGTGCTGCCAGGTCGCGCCGATATCGTAGAAGCCGTAGACCGCGACGCGCGCGAGCAAAGCGGGGGCTTGCGGCAACTCCCTGCGCACCTCGACTTTCCCGCCGATGCCTTGGTCGCCCGCGATTTCGGCGACCTCGTAGCCTCGGCCTAGCCTCTCGCCACCGATCTTGAAGCGCTCGTCGTACGGCAACACGTCCGCGCTAGCCTGAGCGAGCGCGTCGAGCCGCACGGACCAACGTTCGCCGAAACGCGTGAGGCGCGTGAGGCTCAGGTGCGTCAGGAAGAAGTCGGCCTCGCGCGGGTCGTCGACGAGGTCGAGCGCCGTGAGACCGGCGCCGAGGCCGTCGAGCCCTTTGACGACTTCGACCGAGCTCGCCCACTGCGTCTTCGCGTCGCGTTGCCAAAGAAACAAGGTGCCTGCTTTGACCATCCGCAGCCGTTCGTCGCGTAGCATCGCGTCGCTGCGCATGATTTCGAGGTCGCCGAGATCGAATCCGGCGGTGAGGGAGATCGACGAACGCTCGTCACGCTCGATCGGACGGACGAAACCGATCGTCGCGTCGTTGCGCAGATAGACGTCGTCGAGATCGACGCCGAGCTCGTGCGGATTGGAGCGCGACTGGAAGGCGGTGAGAGACAGCTGCCCCTGACCGATTCCGACACCCGCAAGAGCACCGATCCCGTGGTACTCGTCGTAGTCGGTGGCGGAGGCGAACGTCGCGCCCAAGCTCGTCCGTCCGCCGAGCAGCCCATTGGCCGTCACTTGGCCCAGCAAGAAGACCGGCCCAGCCTCGTCGGTGCCGCGGTTGCTCACCTTCAGCACCGTGCTCACGCGGTCGAACTGGGTGTCGAGATCGAGCCGGTAGAGGTTCGGCCCCGCGTCGTCGCGCTCGGTGCGCGCCGAGAGCGTCAATCCCGACAGCTCGCGCATCCGCCCAACGGCGGACTGGAGGTCGTTTTGCGCGAGTGGCTGCTCGCCTCGCAGCTCCGCGCCCATCGACTCGAGGCGCGCGAGATGCGGTCCGGGATTGCCGCTGATCCGGACTTCGGATATTCGCGGCTCGAACACGTCGATCCGCAGCACGCCGGCGGCGAGCAACGCGTCGTCGAACTGCACCATGGGCTGTGCGTAGCCGTCGTGCCGATACTTCTCGATGAGCGCGGTCGCGATCGCGCGCGCACCGTTTGCCGTGATCGGCTTGCCGAGCTGCTCGCGATATACCGCGAACAAGCCGGGTGCGTCGTAAACACTCGACCCCCGAATCACGACCGACACGAGACTCGGCGCAGACGCCGGTTCCGCTGCAGACGTTAAAGCAAGTAGCGGCGTGATTATGCCAAGGAGGATCGCCGTCATTCGGTGCCGCGTTCTCGAGCCGCGGAAGTGCAAGCCGCGTTGCACGTCCCGAATCATCACCAACCTGGCGCGTCGCAAAGAGAGGGTCGCGCATTATGCGAAATGGCGGTCGGCCGCGCCGTGATTGCGCTCACATCATCGAGTTGTCTCGATGACTAGGATGTCGCGCACTGACGACACGAAGGAGTCAGCCATGCCCCCGCGCAGAACAAGAGGCCATACTTCAAATCCGTAGGGCGTCGGTCTCGTCGCGCTCGTTCTTGCGATCGCCGCGGGCGCTGCGCTCGCGGGCTCGTCACGAACCTCGCGAGAGCCCGAAAGAATCTCCGTAACGGCCGTGAGCGGCGCCGTCTCGGTGACGATGGCCGGCTCCGCGACACCGGTACAGCCCGACTCGACCGTGGGCCTGCCGGCGCGCATCGTCACGGGCGACGACGGCATGCTCGGCCTCACGCAGGCCGGGACGAACATCACGATCGCCGCCGACAGCGACGTCGAGATTCCGGCCGAAGCCGCCGACGGACAACTGATCGCGAGGCTCGTCCAGCGCCGCGGCAACGTGTTCTACGACGTCGCGCATCGCGACGTCGGCACGCTGCGCGTCGAGACTCCGTTC
>CAVOVT010000019.1:0-201164 GCA_963699925.1 uncultured Gammaproteobacteria bacterium
CTGTCCCACGGACCACTTTCCCGATCACTTCATACAGTCCTGCCAGGTCATGGAGGCGGACCCTTTCCCTCGATCAGCGTAAAGAGCTGCACGATCTTCGGCCGCTGCGGCGCTTGCGGCGGCCGACGCCACGCCACCGGTTGACCGCGCGCACCGCGAGCCCGACACCGCTCATGGCGAGGGACTGCGCCCGGCTCCGTTAACAGGTTCCATCGCTTTACATCCGGACCGTGCTGCTCAGAGATAAACCAGGTTTACGTATATCTTGCTCGGAGTGGGGCCAATTTCCTCAGAAGCAGGACTGGCATCACTTGGCAAAGGGATGCTGCGTTCTCGCGTGTAATAGCAGCTAAGCACAGACACTGTTACTGGTGGCCATTGTCTGCTGCCGGGTGCGGCGGTCCTGTGACCCGGGGGGGTTTACCCGCACTGACCAGCAGGCTTGCGGATCACCTTCATCAACGGAGGGCGGCGGCTCCAGCCGGCAGGTCCAAGGGCCCAGTCGGGCCTTCATTGGGTGGCCGGGCTGTCGCCGTCGCCGGTGCCGGATCTTCGTTGCTGGCCGCGGCGACCGCCCCCAGCAGCACCCGGCGCCGGCGCCCAGCAGTGCCAGGTCGGCGAGCATCTGGACGATGAGCACGACCCGGGCGGTCTCGGATTTGGCGGCGATGTCGCCGAAGCCCACCGTGGTGAAGACGGTCACGCTGAAGTACAGGGCGTCGGTGCGGGTCAGCGGCTGGGTGAAGTTCGCCGCGGAGGCTCGTTCCATCAGGAAGTACGTCGAGGCGAACAGCAGCAGGTACAAGGGAATGATCAACCCCAGCGCCTCGAATGCCCGCAGACCCGGGTAGCGCGAGCCGGCGATCGCCCTGACCTGCCAGACCGTGAGGCCCGCGAAGACCAGCAGGCCAATCAGCAGGCGCACCGCCGTGCCGGTATCCAACGGCCGGTCCAGCGGCAGCAGGTAGTAAAGAACCACCAGCACCGTCGTGACCACCAGGCCGCGCAGCACCGCCCCGAAGATGAGCCGCCTCCGCTTTGCCGGCGGCAGTTCCTGGCGGGCTCATCGGTCATGTCCTTCCCCGCGAAGCGTAGTCAGGGTTCAGGGCTCGTACGCCAGCGGCCAGCCCCTGGGCCAGCCCACTCTTGCCCTGGGCAGGCAGGGCTTGCACCGCGCGTTCCGGGTCGGTCAGCCGCCGGTTCCGGGCCCGAGGTGGTTCTCATACGCGGCAAGGCCTGCCTCCAGCGGATACGGCCTCAACCCTGCTGCAGCCACGGGGGGATCTCGAAGTAATCCAGGTAGGGATGATCGCCGCACTGGCCGCAGATCAGCTCGAACACAGACAAGACGACGAGTCAGTAAATGACATAAACACCAGCAGCGGCGATTGCTCGGCGCCCATCCGAGCATCACGAGCGTGAACGACGTGCGCGCGAGCGAGCGGTCGTAGTTCTCCTGCATCGTGCGGACGCCAAACAGCGGTAGGCTCGCGTTCACGCTCCAGACCGCCCGTTCGAGCGCGCGCGTGAGCCCCTGGGTGCCGGCGAGCGGGCTGCGTACGACGATCGCGATCCCGCGCGAGATCCAGAATGGGTTTTGATAGAAGTCCGACATCAGTGCGGGCCAATAGACGGTGGTCGGCGGCGGTTGATCGAGACCATTCGCCCGAACGTCCGCGACGACTCCGACGATCTCGCGCCAAGGGCCGATGCCTCCCGAGGGACGGATCCGCTGGCCGAGCGCGGCGTTCGGGTCCGGCCAGAACTCGCGCGCGAAGTTCTCGGACACGAGAGCCACGGGCCTCGGATCCTCGACATCGTGCCAATCGAGCTCGCGGCCGGCGACGAGTCGCGTGCCCATCGTCTCGAGCAGACCCGCTGAGATCTGCCGGAATACGTGCAGCTGCTGCGCACGGCTCGTCTCGGGCCGCGACTCGATTTCGACTCCGTCCCAGTTCCCGGAATCCCCTGTCAGCGGTAGACCGCTTGCGAACGCCGCGGACGTGACGCCAGGCACGGCGTCGATCGCATCGATGATCGCGTGCTGCTGCCGCTCGACGGCGACGGGATCGGGGAGGACTTGCGGGGGAATCTGAAGCCTGAACGTCTGGAGCGTCTCGGGTGTGGCAAAGCCCGAGTCGACGGTCCGCAGCGCAAGGAACGTGCGGATCATGAGCCCCGAGCTCACGAGCAAAACGAGCGCGAGCGCCACCTGGCCGATCACGAGCGCGTTCTGCGTGCGGTGCTCGGCTCGACCGCCGCCCGATCCGCGGCCGCCGCGCAAGACCGTGGCGAGCTGCGCTCCGGCGGCACGCAACACGGGCGCGAGGCCGAACAAGAGCCCCGCGACGAGCGTGATCGCGAGCGTGAAGACGAGCGCGCGCCCGTCGAGCGCGATCTCGTCGAGGCGCGGCAGCCGCGGAGGAGCGAGCCAGAGCAGAAAGTCGAGCGCGCCGTATGCCACCGCAATCCCGGTCAGCCCTCCGCCGAGCGCGAGCAACAGGCTCTCGGCGAGCAGGCCGCGTGCGATCCGCCACGACCCGGCGCCGAGCGCGGCGCGGACCGCGAGCTCGCGGCGCCGCTGCTCGCCGCGCACGAGCAGGAGGCTCGCGACGTTCGCGCACGCGATCACGAGCACGAGCCCGATCATCGCCATCACGACCCAGAGCGTGTCGCCGACGCCGCCGACCACGTCGGCCTTGAGCGGCCGGAGCGCCGGCGCGATCTTCCAGGTGTCGAGGTAGACCTCCTTGCCGCTCACGCCGCCCGGGAATGGGAACGACTGGAGCCAAACCGGCAGCAGCCGCGCCATGTCGGCGTCCGCCTGCTCGATCGTGACACCGGGCCTGAGGCGCGCGATGCCGTTGCAGCAAAACGGCGGCGGCACCAGCTTGGCGCGGTCGTAGCGGTACGCACCGATCAAGTCGACCGCCGTGTCGCCCAGACGAAAGCCCTTCGGCATCACGCCGATGATTTGCGCGCTGAAGCCGTTGAAGACGATCGTCTTGCCGACCACGTTGCGGTCGCCGCCGAAGCGGCGCAGCCAATAGCCGTAGCCGAGAACGGCCACCGGCGGCGCGTCGATGCCCTCGTCGCTCTCGGCAATCCAGCGGCCGAGCAAGGGAGCGACGCCAAACGCGGGCAGCAGCTGACCGGTCGCAAGAGCCGCCGGCACCTGCTCCGGCGCTCCGACCCCCGTGACACTCGCCATGATCGGCGCCCAGAGGCCGATCTTCTCGAATGAACGGCTCTGCTCGCGATACGTGACCATCATCGACGGCGACAGGTTCAGACCGCCCGCGACACCCGCGAGCCCCGCGGCGCCCGGTGCGTCGTGCCACACGGCGACGAGCCCATCGGAGTCCGGATACGGCAGCGGCTTCAGCAGCACGCCGTCGACGACGCTGAACACGGCGGTCGTCGCGCCGATCCCGATCGCGAGCGTGAGCACCGCGACGAGCGTGAACAGCGGGCTGCGGCGGAGGCCGCGGACGGCTTGGCGCGTGTCGCGCGCGAGGGAATCGATTGCGTCGGCGGTAGTCATCGATACGCTCCTTGCATCCTCCGTCGTTCCGCGGCCGGCGCGCCCCCTCCGCGGAGGGATTTATTGAACGTGAATCGCTTGCGGTGAGGCATCGCGCGCCCTACTCCGCCGCGAGCGCTTCGGCCGGATCGACCGCGGCCGCTCTGCGTGCGGGTATCCAGCTCGCAAGCACGGCCGCGACCGTGAGCACGAGCGTGACGGCCGCGTAGGTCAGCGGGTCGAGCGCCTGCACGTCGTAGAGCAGCGCGGTCATGAGCCTCGTTGCGCCGGCGGCCACACCGAGCCCGATCGCTACGCCGATCGCGGCGAGCACGAGCCCCTGGCGCACGAACTTGCGTGTGACCGCGCCCTGCTGCGCGCCGAGCGCGAGGAGGATCGCGATTTCGCGTCGCCGCTGCGAGACCGCGTACGAAAGCACGCCGTACAAGCCGACCACGCCGAGCACGAGCGCGGCCACACCCGCGATGCTGAGCATCACGAGCGCGAAGGATGGACGCGAAAGCTCCGCGTCGACTCGCTGCTGCATCGTGCGCGTCAAGGCGAGCGGCACGCTCGAGTTCACCGACCAGACCGCGCGCTCGAGCTCACGCGCGAACGCTGCCGTACCGGAGCGCGTGCTGCGCATCACCAGCGCGATGAAGTTCGAGCTGCTGAGCCCCGGCTGCCAGAAATCCTTAAGCGTCGCCGGCCAGTAGGCGACTGCGGGTCGCGAGTCCAGGAGGCTGTCGTCGTGCACGTCGGCCGCCACGCCAACCACCTCGCGCCAGGGGCCTCGGCCGGTGCCGTCGTCGTTCCCAGGGCGCAGGCGCTTGCCGAGCGCGTCTTCCGGCGTGCCCCAGAGCTCGCGGGCGAGCGCTTTCGAAACGACCGCGACCGGCCGGGCGCTATCGACGTCGGCCCACTCGAAATCGCGGCCCGCGACGAGCGGGATTCCCATCGTCTTGAAGAGCCCCGGCGAGACGAGCCGGAAGAGGCGCAGGGTCGTCGTGTTCATGACCTGATCCGCGACGTCGAGCTTGCCGCGGGACCTGCCGAGTTCTTCCAGCGGCAGATCCGCCGCGAACGCGGCGGACTCGACACCCGGGATCGCGGCGACGGCATCGAGCATCGCGCGCTCCTGAGCGAGCACCGCGCGCGGATCCGGAACGAGCTGCGACGGCAGCCCGATACGCGTCATCTGCTAGCGTGGCGGATCGTTGAAGCCGAGCTCCACGGAGCGCAGCGCAGCGACGGTCCGGAGCATGAGTCCCGACCCGACGAGCAGCACGAGCGTGAGCGCGACTTGGCCGACGACGAGCGTGCTCTGCACGCGGTGCCGCTGGCGGCCCCCGCTCGAGCCGCGGCCTCCGGCGCGCAGCGCCTGCGTGATCGGACCGCGAGACGCCCGCAGCGCGGGGGCGAGGCCAAGCAGCACGCCGGCCAAGACCGTGACGGCCAGCGTGGCGACGAGCACCCGCGCGTCGAGCGAGATCGTGTCGAGGCGCGGCAGCTGCGGCGCCAACCGGAGCAGGAACGGCATTGCCCCGGCGGCCAGCGCGATGCCGAGCGCTGCGCCACCGAGCGCGAGCGCCACGCTCTCGATGAGCAATGCGCGCGACATGCGTAGCGCGCCGGCGCCGAGCGCGGTACGCACGGCGATCTCCTGCGCGCGTCTCTCGCCGCGAACGAGCAGCAGGTTCGTCACGTTCGCGCACGCGATCGCGAGCACCACGGCGATCGTCCCAAGCACGAGCCACAGGGTATTGCCGACATCGCCGACGACCTCGGCCTTGAGCGGCTCGAGAGCGGGAGCAAGCCTGTATGTCTCGAGGATGAGCTGGCGGGCGTCCCCACCCTGCGGCAGCGATGGGAACATGTCGGCCCAGAGCGGCAACATCCGCGCGACGTCCGCGTTGGCTTGCTCGATCGTGACGCCAGGCTTGAGCCTCGCGACGCCGTTCAACCCGCCTCCCAATGGATTGGAGCGATCGATCGTCAGCGAGCCGATCAGCGTCGGACCGAAGGCGGCGATCCGGAAACCCTTGCGGCATCACTCCGACGATCTCGGCCGGTACCGAGTGCAGGTCGAGCGTCTTGCCGACGACGCTCGGGTCGCCGCCGAAGCGGCGTTGCCAGTAGTCGTAGCTCAAGACGACCACGGGCGGCCGCCCGGGGGCCTCGTCGTCCATCGCGATCCAGCGGCCGAGCAGCGGCGGCATGCCGAGCGTGCCTAGCAAGTCGCCGCTCACGTAATCGATCGAGACTTGCTCGGGCTCCGAGCCGGCGATGACGTTCGTGCCCGTCTGATAGTAGAGCCCGAGCGAGGCGAACGAGCGGTTGAGCTCGCGATACGCGATGAGCATCGACGGCGTGACGCCGATAGACGCCCGCGCCACCCGCGAGCCCCGACAAACCGGGCGCGTCGTGCCGGAGCGCGACGAGCTCGTCGGGCTTCGGATACGCCAGCGGCTTCAGCAGCACGCCGTCCACCACGCTGAACACCGGCGGTCGTCGCGCCGATACCGATCGCGAGCGTCAGCAACGCGACGAACGTGAACAGCGGGCTGCGGCGCAGGCCGCGGACGGCTTGGCGCGTGTCGCGCGCGAGGGAATCGACTAGGCCGGCGGTGCTCATCGATACGCTCCTCGCATCGGCGTCACTCCGCGCGCAGCGCGATCAACGGGTCCGTGTTCCGGCCCGGCGCGCCGGCAGCCAGCTCGCGATCAGCGCGGCCGCCGCGAGCGCGAGCACCGCGCCGGCGAGCACCGCGGGATCGAACGCGCTGACCGTTGCGGATCTGCGACGCGAGCACGCGGCCGAGCGCGACGGCGCCGACGACGCCGAGCGCGCTGCCGATCGCGACCAGCTTGCCGCCTTGCGCGAGCACCATCCGCACGATGTCGCGCGCCTGCGCGCCGAGCGCGACGCGCACGCCGATCTCGCCGAAGCGCTGCGTCACAGCCCAGGTCAGCACGCCATAGACGCCGATCACCGCGAGCGTGAACGCGACCGCGGCGAACACGAGCGTGAGCACCATCGGCGTGCGCTCGCGGGCCGAGCGAGCGCGCTGCACGATGCGTTCGTCGGCTGCGCGCCGAAGAGCGCGAGCTCGGGATCGAGCGCCGCGATCGCGGCCTTCGCGGCGCGCGTGAGCTGCTCGGGCGGCAGCGCCGTGCGCAGCACGAAGCCGCCGTCCGTCACCGGCCGCTGCGCGATAGTGCCAGTAGACGTCTCCTTGGACGGCGTCCTCGGCGAGGTCTGTCCTGCTTCACGGGCGGCACGACGCCGATCGACGGTGTACCAGCTGGTCCGCCGGATCGACGAGCCATCCGCAGACGCTGGCCGAGCGCGCTGCCGCCCGGCCAGTACTTGCGCGCGACGTTCGTCGTCGACGATCGCGACGCGCTCGGGCTCGCTCGCCGCGAAGTTTCGGCCCTCGACGACCGGCATCTCGAGCGCCGGCGAAGTACTGCTCGTTCGACGACTGCGCTGCTGCGCGTGCGGCTCCGGCGTCCCGGCGCGCGGCGTGTAGCCGTCGATCACGTAGCTGCCCTGGTTGTTGTTGCCGGAGAACGGCAGTGATGGACGTGAAGCCCGCCGGCGGTGACGCCCGGCAGCGCGCGCAGCGCGTCGAGCGCGCGCTGCTCGAATTGCGCCCACGACTTCGGGCGTCGCGTACCGCGCCTTGCGGGCAGCGCGAGCGGCGCCGTCCAGACGCCGCCCGCGTTGAACCCGGTACCTTCGCTTTGGAGCCGATAGAAGCTCTTCGTGAGCAAGCCCGGCGCCCGCGAGCAAGCGCGACGCTCGACCCGATCTGCGCCACGACCAACGCGCTGCGCAACGCGTGCGCGCCGCGGCCGCCCGCGCCGTGACGGCCGGCTTCGTGCACGACGCGGATCAGATCGTCGCTCACGCAACGCGATCACCGGCGGCAAGGCCGCGAGACGAGCGCCGCGAGCACGGCGGTGCCGAGCGTGAACGCGAGCACCGCGCAGTCGAGCCGGAACTCGAAGCCCTGGCTCGACAGATCGAGACCGAGCGCGCGCACGAGCTCGAGACCGCCGACCGCGAGCAACAAGCCCGGCGAGCGCGCCGGCGAGCGCGAGCACGAGGCTCTCGATCAGCACGAGCCGCGCGAGCCGAGCCCGGGCGCGCCGAGCGCCGCGCGCACCGCGAGCTCGCGGCGGCGCGCCGCGACGCGCGCGAGCTGCAGGTTCGCGACGTTCGCGCACGCGATCAGCAGCACCGCGAGCACGCGTGGCCTGCAGCAGCAGCACCATCGGCTCGAGATTGCCGACGCGCGAGCTCGCGCAAGCGGACGCGCGCTGCCCGTGAAGCCCGCGACCTCGACGACGTCGCGCGGAACGCGGCCCGCCGCGACGTTGCGCTGCGACGATCGCCGCGAGCTCGGCGTTCAGCCCCTCGAGCGTCGCGCCGGGCCGCAGCCGCCCGATGCTCGTCGAGAATTGCCGGCCGCGCGCGGCGTCGCTCGTCTGCTGCGGCGTGAACGCGAACGGCGTCCAGGCGTCGACGTTGCGCGTTCGGATAGCCGAAGCCCGGCGGCATCACGCCGATCACGCGGAACGAGTCGCCGTCGAGCCGGATGTCGCGGCCGACGACGCTCTCGGCTGCGCGCCGAAGCGCGTGCGCCAGAGCCGGTCGCTCAGCACGACGACGCGGTCGTTGCCGGGCGTCGCCTCGTCGTCGGTGAACACGCGGCCGATCGCGGCGCCGACGCGCAGCACGGTGAACAACGACGCCGACGCGCGCGACGTGAGCAGGCGCTCCGGCTCCCCTCTCCGCCGAGCGTGCGCGGCGCCGTCGTCGACGATCGCGAGGCTCTCGAGCGACTTCGCCTGCTCGCGCCGCTCGAGGTAGTCCGGGATCGCGGTGCCCGCGTTGTCGAGGCTCCGATCTTGGGATACGAGTCGTAGACCATGACGAGCCGATCGCCCTCGGGATATGGCAACGGCCGCAGGAACAAACCGTTCAGCACGCTGAAACCGTCGTGTTCGCGCCGATCGCGATCGCGAGCACGAGGATCGTGATCGCGGCGTACATCGGCCGGCGCGCGAGCGCGCGCAGCGCGTAGCGGAAGTCTTGCCAAACGACCGTCACACGGTCCCCTGTGGCGTCGCCGCTTCGCGATCCCTCCGCGGAGGGATTTCTCGAATACGAATTGTTCGCTACCACCGCAGTCATCTCTATTACTCCGCCGCGAGCGCTTCCGCGGGATCGACGGCCGCCGCGCGGCGCGCCGGCAGCCAGCTCGCGAGCACGGCGGCCGCCGTCAGCGCGAGCGCGACGGCGGCATAGGTGAGCGGATCGAGCGCGCTGACGTCGAACAGCAGCGCGCCATGAAGCGCGTGACCGCGGCCGCGGCGCCGAGGCCGATCAGCGACGCCGACGGCCGCGAGCCCGGCGCCGTAGCGCACGAAGGTGCGCGTCACCGCGCGTTGCTGCGCGCCGAGCGCGAGCCGGATCGCGATCTCGCGCCGGCGCTGCGAGACGACGTACGAGATCGCGCCGTACAGGCCGACGACGCCGAGCACGAGCGCGGCGGCGCCCGCGATCGCGAGCATCACGAGCGTGAAAGAGGTGCGCGCGAGCGAGCGGTCGTAGTACGACTGCATCGTCACCGGGTTCGCGAGCGGCAGGCTCGCGTTCACCGACCAGACGGCCTGCTCGATCTGGCGGACGAACGACGCGCGGCCGGCAAGCGGGCTCGACGGATCGCGAAACGCCACGTTGGGCTGCGCGACATCGAACTCCTTGATGCAGGCCGGCCAGTACGTGGTCGTCGGCGGCGGTTCCTGGAGGCCGTTGTCGTGAGACGTCTTGCACGACGCCGACGATCTCGCTCCACGCCGCCGCCGTGCCTGATCCTCTTGCCGAGCGCGGCGGCGGGCTCGCGCCAGAGCTCGCGCGCGAGGTTCTCCGAGACGAGCGCGACCGGCCGGTTGTCGTCGAGGTCGGCGCGCTCGAGCTCGCGGCCCGCGACGAGGCGCGTGCCGAGCGCGCGGAACACTCCCGGCGACACGAATTTGAACTTGCGCAGCGGCGCACGTGCTCGTCCTTTGCGTCGCGCGGCCGGCCCTCGACGTCGATGCTGTCCCAGAACCCGTACGTGCCGTCCATCGGCAGTGCTGTCGTAAACCCGACCGAGCCGACGCCCGGGATCGCGCGATCGCGTCGGCGATCGCGTTCTCCAGGCGGAAGACGCTCTGCGGGTTGCGCCCGATCTGCGGCGGGATCCTGATACGCACCGTTTGCAGCTCTGCGGGTCGGTGAAGCCGGGCTCGACGGTCCGGAGCGCCTCGAACGTGCGGATCATGAGCACCGAGCTCACGATCAGCACGAGCGCGAGCGCGACCTGTGCCACGACGAGCGCTCCTGCACGCGGTGCTGGCTCCCTGCCCTGCATCGCGGTGCGGCCGCCGGCGCGCAGCGCGGCGCCGATCGTCGGTCCGGCGTAACGCAGCGCGGGCACGAGCCCGAGCAGCACACCGGCCGCCGCCGAAACGCCGAGCGTGAACAGCAGCGCGCGGCCGTCGAGCGCGATCGCGTCGAGGCGCGGCAGCGTCGCCGGGCGCGAGCCGCTTGATCGCCGCGAGCGCGGCGGCCGCTAAGCCGAGCCCGAGCACTCCGCCCGCGAGCCGACGAGAGCGCTCTCGATCAGCAGCGCGCGCACGATCCGCCACGAGCCCGCGCCGAGCGCGGCGCGCACGGCGAGCTCCGGGCCGACGCTTCTCGGCGCGCACGAGCAGCAGGTTCGTCACGTTCGCGCAGGCGATCAGGAGCACGACGCCGATCGTGCCCAGACCACCCAAAGCAAGTTACCGACGTCGCCGACGACGTCCTGCTTGAGCGGCCGCAGAGCGGGCGCGATCCTCCAGCCGTCGAGGTAGATCGGCCTTCGCGTCGCCAGCCGTTCGGGACGGGAATCGGTCGAGCCAGCGCGGCAGCAGGCGCGCGAGGTCGGCGTTCGCCTGCTCGATCGAAACGCCGGGCTTCAGCCGCGCGACGCCTTTGCCACAGAACGGGTACGGCGGCAGGCCCGTGCGCGCCGACGGGATCGGGCGGAGCAGGTCGGCCGCGGTGTCGAGCGACGCGGAAACCCCGCGGCATCACGCCGACGATCTCGGCCGGCGTGGCATCGACCGTAATGGTGCGGCCGACGACGTTCGGGTCGCCGCCGAAGCGTCGCTGCCAATAGGCGTACGTCAGCATCACGTGCGCGCGGCCGAGCTCGGAACCTCGTCCGCCGGCCTCGAGCCAGCGGCCGAGCAGCGGCGGAACCTCGAGCGCCTGCAGCACGTCGCCCATCGATCGCGATCGACGCACTTGCTCGGGATCGCCGATGCCCGTGACGCTCGCGGATGCCCTCGACCCACATCCCGATCTTCGTCGAACGAGCGGCTCTCGCTCCTGATAGGTCACGAGCATCGACGGCGAGAGGCGCAGGCCGCCGGAGCACGTCGGTGAGGCCCGGCGCACCGGGCGCGGTGTGCCAAACCGCGACGAGCCGTCGGCGTCGGGATACGGCAGCGGCTTCAGCAGCACGCCGTCGACGACGCTGAAGATCGCGCGTGTTCGCGCCGCAGCCGATCGCGAGCGTGAGCAGCGCGACCAGCGTGAACAGCGGGCTGCGGCAAAGGCCGCGCACCGCGTAGCGCAGCGTCGCTCGCGATGAGTGTCGAGCGACGGACGAGGCTCACGGCGTCGGCGCCTGCCCTGCACCGGCCTGCCGCGCCGCGCCTGCTCGGCGATCCGCCGGTCTTCTTCTTCGCGCAGCCGCTGCAGCGTCTCCTCGTCGACGACGCGGCCGTCGAACATGTGGATCTTGCGGTCGGCGTATTCGGCGTAGCGCGGATCGTGCGTGACGATGCAGATCGTCGCGCCTTCGTCGTGCAGCTCCGTGAGGAGCCCCATCACGGCCTCGCCGTTCTTCGAGTCCAGGTTTCCGGTCGGCTCGTCCGCGAGCAGGATCGAGGGGCTGCCGACGAGCGCGCGCGCGACCGCGACGCGCTGCTGCTGACCGCCCGAGAGCTGCGACGGGTAGTGCTGCAGCCGATGCGCCATCCGCACGCGCTCGAGCGCTTGCGATGACGCGCTCCTTGCGCTCCTTCGCGCCCATCCCGGCGCGGTAAGTGAGCGGCAGCTCCACGTTCTCGAACACCGTGAGATCGCCGATCAGGTTGAACGCCTGAAAGATGAAGCCGATCTCCTTGTTGCGGATGTGCGCGCGCTGCGAGTTGTCGAGGTTCTCGACCGGCGTGCCGTTCAGCACGTAGCGGCCTTGCCGTCGGCGTGTCGAGCAAGCCCAAGATCGACAGCAGCGTCGACTTGCCGCAGCCCGACGGGCCGGAGATCGACAGGTAGTCGCCCTTGTTGATCTCGAAGTGCACGCCCGAGAGCGCGTGCGTCTCGACCTCGTCGGTGTAGAACACCTTCTTGAGGTCCTCGAGCTGGATCAGCGGCGATGCGTTGGGTGCGGGACTGGCGACAGCGTTCATCTCTTTACCTCGAACGAAAGATGCGCGGGCCGGTTCACTCGGACCGCAGGGCGACCACGGGATCGACGCGCGACGCGCGGCGCGCCGGCAAATAGCCGGCCGCGAGCACGACGGCGCCGAGCACGAGCCACGGCGACGCGAAACGACGGCCGGGTCGGTGGGCGAAGGCTCGAACAACAGCGAGCGCGCGAGCGCGGCCGAGCAGCAGCGCAGCCGCAAGGCCGAGCGCGCCGCCGATCGCAGCCATCCACGCGACTTGTTGCAGCACCATCGCTCTGAGCCGGCCGGGCTGTGCGCCGAGCGCGAGCCGGAGGCCGATCTCGCGCGTACGCTCGCGACGCTGTACGACAGCATGCCATAGAGGCCGAGCGATGCGAGGAGTGTGGCGAGCGTCGCGAGGACGACGGCGAGCGCGCTCATGAATCGGTCGATAAACAGATTCTCGTGCACGACGTCCTGCATGGTGCGGAAGTCCATGATCGGCAAACTCGCGTCAATCCCGACAAGCACTTGCTCCACCGCTTTGCGCACCGCGGGCGGCTCCAGCTGGCTGCGAACGTAGAAACTCAGCGAGGCCGTCGCGGGCAGTTGCGCTCGAGCGGCGAACACCTGCGGCGGAGTCGGATTCTTGACCTCGCTGTACTTAGCATCTCGCACGACTCCTACGATCTCGACGTCGAGCGGACCGCCTTGGCCGAACGACATGCGCTTGCCGACGACGTTGCGATCGAGCCCGAACTTCGCGAGAAAGCGCTCGTTCACGATTGCGACCTTGGGCCGGTCGCCCGAGTCGGCTTCGGTGAAGTCACGCCCAGCGACGAGTGGCATCTCGAGCGTCGAGAAGAAGCCGGGGCTCACATAGTTCGTCGACACGTCGGCGTCGGCACCAGGCGGCGACTCGACGCCCTCAACCGCGACGTTTGCGTCCCACGTGGTGCTCTGGAGCAGCCCGACCGTTGCCGCCGCCACGGAGCTGACGCCCGGCAACGCGGCGAGATCTGGCGCGACTCGGTCGAACAACTCCGCGGAGCGCGGCGGAGTGTACCCGCTGCGCTCCGGGGCGATCTCGAACGTGACGAGCGAGTCGGTGCGAATGCCGAGATCGACGCGCGTCGCATTCACGAGGCTCTGCGCGAGCCAGCCTGCTAGAACGAGCAACGTCATCGACAGCCCGATCTGGCTCGTCGTGAGCGCCGCACGGAAACGCGCCGCCGCCTTGCTGCTCGTCGTCCGGGTTCCCTCCGTTCGGAGAACGTGACCCGGCTTCGTTCGCGTGAGCTTGAGAGCGGGCCAAACCCCGAACAACGCCGCCGAAGCGAGTGCGAACGCCGCAGTGACCAACAGCATGTGCGAGTCCAGGCGGACGGCGAACATGTCCGTCGCCCAGGGGGGCACGAAGGCTTCGATAGCGCGCAAAGCCGCGGCCGTTAGCGGAACGCTCGCCGCGGCAGCAAACGCCACCAACATCGCGACCTCGACGCTCAATAGCACGGCGATCCGCAGCGGCGACGCGCCGAGGGACGTGCGCACCGCGACCTCGCCTGCGCGACCCGAGCCGCGCACCAGCATGAGGTTCGCGACGTTCACGCAGGCGATCAAGAGCACGAGGCTCGTCGCCACGATCAAGATCGTGAGTGGCGCACGCGCGATGCCACGAACGGCGCTCTGCCCGCGGGCACCGGCCTCGAGCTGATCGTCTTCGCCCGAAACGCCGCGAGGTCTTGTTCGCTGAGGCCTTTCAACAGCGGCGCCTCGACGTCGCTCAGGATCGCGCTGATACTTAAGATTGATCGCGGCAGCAGCCTGTTCGATCGAGACGCCCGGCTTGAGACGCGCGAAAAGGTAGACCCAGCGTTCGCGCGGCTATCGCTCGGATCGGCATTGGGGTCCGCTCTCCAGCGAAACGTGATCGGCACGAAGACCTGCGCGTGTCACGCCGACCGTCGTGCCGTGAAAGTGCCCCGGTGCGACGCCGACGATCGTGAGCGGCTTGCCGTTTACGACGAGCGTCCTGCCGAGACGGCGGGATCGGCGCCCAGCACATTTCGCCAGTAGTCGTGGCTCAATACGACGGCAGCTCGCTTCATGCTCCGTCGCATCGTCGTCAGGCCCGAGCAGACGGCCGAACGCCGGCGTAAGTCCGAGCACGGGGAAATAGCTGCCGGAGACGAGCATCGCGTAGCCCGAGGAGACTGGTCGCCGAACGCGATATTGGCGTCGAAGTAGTGATGCGCCGCGATACCAGTGAACGGGCCGTCGCCGCGCTCGAGATCGCGGAACATCGGGTAGCTGAAGACACTGTTGCAATCGCCTGCGTTGTTGCAGTCCGAGTTGCCGCGCTCGAGGCTCGGCGAGGACAAGTTCACCAGCCGCTCGGGCTCGGGACCGGCAGTGGCCGCAGCAGCACTGCTCGAAGATCGAGAACATCGCGACGTTGACGCCGATGCCAAGCGCGAGCGTGAGCACGACGACAGCCGCAAAGAGCGGGCGGCGCGCGAAACCGCGCAGGCTGTAACGAACGTCGGCGAGCAGATTCCACAACATGGCGATCGTCAGCTCCGGATTCATTCGGCGCGTAGCGCGACCACGGGATCGACGCGCGACGCGCGCCGAGCGGGCAGATAGCTCGCGCCGAGCACGACGGCCGTCGAGCAGCACGGCCGCGGCCGCAAACGCGGCGGGATCGGTCGGCGCCAAGTCGAACAGCAGCGCGGCGGCGAGCCTACCGATCAGCCGAGCGCGGCGACCGAGGCCCAGCGGCACTCCGATGCCGCGCCATCCAGCGCACTTGCCTCAGCACCATGCCGCGCACGTGCGCGGGCTCGGCGCCGAGCGCGAGCCGCAGGCCGATCTCGCGCGTGCGCTGCGCGACGGTGTACGACAGCACGCCGTAGAAGCCGAGCGCCGCGAGCAGCGTCGCGACGACCGCGAGCGCGCCCGCCAGCGTCGTCAGCAGCCAGTCGGTCTGACGTTCTCGCGAACCTGCGTCGTCGAGCGTGCGGATGTTCATCGCGGGCAGGTTCGGAGTCGACGTGCGCGACGATCCGCGGAATCGCCGCGAGCAACGCGTCGGGCGTCTGCGCCGTGCGCACATAGAAGTTCATTCCTCGCGCCCGACTGCGTCGATTGCGCCAGCGGCAACACGAACATCGGCGGGAACGACCCCTTCACGAGGTTGTAGGCGGAGTCCTTGAACACGACCCGACGATCTCGACGTCGAGCGTTGCCGCGCGTCGTGCCGAAACGCTTGCCGATCGGGTTGGCGCCGAGCTCGATACCGCTCGCGCGAACGCCTGGTTGACGATCGCGACCTTCGGCCGGTCCGTCGTATCGGCGTCGTTGAAGTCGCGGCCGGCGAGCAGCGGAATGCCGAACGTCTTCAAGAAGTCGGTGCCGACGCACGTCATGTTGCGTCGACGGGTTACCGCTCGCCGGGCGCCTCGTAGCCCTCGACCTCGACAGCTGCTGCTCCAGCCGACGTTCGCGAGCAGCGGCACCATCGACGCGGTGACGCTCACGACGCCGGGCTGCTGCTTCAGCGCCTGCTCGATCTGCTCGAAGACCTGGGCGGAGCGCTCCGCCGGGTAGCCATTCAAGCTCGGCGCGACCCCGAACGTGAGCAGCGACTCGGTCTGCATGCCGAGATCGATCCGCGCGATGTTCGCGAGGCTCTGCGTGAACAGGCCCGCGAGCACGAGCAGCAGCATCGACAAGCGCGATCTGCGTCGTCGCGAGCGCGAAGCGGAACCGGCCAATCGCCTTGCCGCCGAAGGCGCGCGCTCCGCTCGCCTGCAGCGCGGGACCCGGATCGGTCGCGACGAGCTTCAGCATCGGCGCGAGCGCGAACAACAGCGTGCACAGCGCCGCGATGCCGAAAGCCGCGCCGACTGCCCGGACATTCAGCGTGAGATCGGGCGCGGCCATCATGTACGGCGGAATCGCCGCACCGGCCGCCTGAAGCAAACCATAAGCGACGGGCAAGCTCGCAAGCGCCGCACTGCCCGCGAGCAGCAGCGCCTCGATGCCGAGAAGCCCGATCAGCTGCCGCGGCGCGCGCCGAGCGACGTGCGCACGGCCATCTCGCCGATGCGCGAGGCGCCGCGCGCCAACATCAGGTTCGCGAGGTTCGCGCACGCGATCAGCAGGATCGTCGCTGTCGCGGCGAATAGCACCGCGAGCGGCGTCCGCGCGTTGCTCGGCGCACTGCTCTGCCCCTGAGCTCCGGGCTTCAGCAGCAGTGTCTTCGCGCGGTACGCATCGACCTGGTCGCTCCGTATCGGAGCGGTGGACGCGTCGAAGTCGTTGATCAATGCGTGATACGGGACGTTGATCGAGGCCTGCGCCTCTTCCAGCGACACGTTCGGTTTCAAGCGCGCGAAGAGGTATACCCAATCGGCAAATCGGTTCTCGTGTACCGGCGGCAGCCCCGGCACGCGGAGCCACCGGAACGTGATCGGCAAGAACACCTGCGGCCGCTCGCCGATCGTCGCGCCGACGAAGCCGCGCGGCGCAACGCCGACGATCTCTAGCGGCGTGCCGTTCACGATGATCGTCTTGCCGAGGACGCCCGGGTCGGCACCGAGCGCCGTGCTCCAATAGTCGTAGCTCAACACGGCGACCGAGGCCTCGCCGGCGACAGCGGTGTCTTGCGAGTCGATGACACGCCCGAGCTCGGGGCCGACACCGAGCGTCGCGAAGAACCGTCCGGAGACGAGCAGCGTCGGACCGAGCGCCGTGCGGTCGCCGAAGGTCACGTTCGTGTCGAACAGCTTCGAGGCGGCGACGCCCGTGAACGGTCCATCCGTCTTTTCGAGATCCCGGAACAGCGGATAGCTGAACGTCTGGTCGCACGGGCCTTGGATGCCGCAAATCACGAAGCCCGCCTTCGGGCCGGGTGCAGCGAGATTCACGAGCTCGCCGGGCCGATACACGGGCAGCTCGCGCAGCATCAGCTGATCGTAGAGCGAGAACACGGTGACGTTCGCGCCGATCGCGACCGCGAGCGTCGCGATCACTACGACTGCGAACGCCGGCCGCAGCGCGAAGCCGCGAACGGCATAGCGGACGTCGTTCAGAAGACTCGCGAGCATCGTCCCCCTCTCGCTTGGCTTTTTAGTTCAGGCGGATCCGCTCTCGGTCGTCCCACGCGGATGTATCGGACAGGATCACTTGGTCGCCCGGCGAGAGCCCTTTCAGGATCTCGACGGCGTTCACCGACGTGCGGCCGAGCTCGACCGGCACGCGGATCGCGTAGCGGCCGTCCTCGACGAGCTTGAACAACGACACGGTCGAGTTCGGCTGACCGTAGGCCGGGCGGCCCGTGTAGACCACGCTCGGCAGGCGCTCGATCTCGATCGTGCCGTCGACGGAGAGATCCGGTCGCGCGCCGCGCGGCAACGAGCCGGTGAGGTCGACGTCGACCTGAACGGTGCCGTTCTGCACGGCCGGGTCGATCCGGACGACGTGACCCTCGACGATGCCATTGCGCGTGTCGACCCGTACGAGCTCATCGAGCTGCACGTCGCGCGCTTGGGTCTCCGGCACCCTGAGCTCGGCCCGCAGGTCGTCGGGCCGCGCAACGCGAGCGATGTTCGCGCCGAGCAGAACGCGCTGGCCTTCCTCGACCATGACTTCTTGCACGACGCCGTCGATGCCGGCGCGCACGGAAAGAGCGTCCACGCGCACGCGCTTGCGCTCATAGGCGTTACGCGCCTGCTCGACCTTGGCCTTGGTGACTGCAAGCTGGGCCTCGACGGACGCCGCGAACTGATCGAGCCTTTCCTGCTCGATGTCGCGCTTGACCTTGAGCTGCGCGGCGAGCAGCTCCGAGCGCTGGTACTTGATCAACGGCACGACGTTGCCCGCATCCTTCTCGGCCTCGGCCTCGAGCCGCGCGCCCTCGTATTCGGCCTGCGCGCCCGCGACCGCCGCCTTCTGGTCGAGCTGCTTGTTCTCGAGCGTGAGCTTGAGCTCGGCGAGCTCGGCCTGGGCTTGGACGACCGCGTAGCGGGCCTCCTCGGCCTCCTGCACGGCCTCCGGGTTCGTCATCTCGACGAGCACCGTATCGGCCGTGACGGTTGCGCCCGGGCGCACGATGACGCGCTCCACCCGCCCTTCGGTCTGCGCGCCGATCCAGCGGATGACGCGCGGCACGAGCGTGCCCGGACCGCGGACCTCGCGCAGCATCTCACCCTGGCGCACGCTGTCGATCCAGACGGACGCCCGCGTGACGGTCGGCGCGGCCGGCTCGAGGCGCATGAGGCCGAGCGTCGCGACGCCGATCACGAGCACGCCGACGGCCGCGAAACCCGCCTGGCGCATGCGCTTCTTTCGTTTGAGCTCCGGGCGTGGGATGTCCATGGCGTTGCTAGAGCAACCGGCGTGCCAAGGGGCACGGCCAAGGCAAGTCGCTGATTCTAATGGACGCAACTCCGACCGTCGCGGGGGTAACCCGTCGCCGTGTCCCGCAATCGCCGGGCTTTGTCGCGCAATCGGGACGCCCCCTCGCAAGGCCGAGCCCCAGCCATTCAAGAACGGCTAGCGAACGCAGCTCGAGCAAGGCTAGTCGCCTGTGATCGGCTGCGCCACCCGTTGCGGGACGATCAACACAGCGAGCGCGACGAGGATCAAGAGCATCCCGACGCCCTCTGCGACGCTGGGTTTCTCACCGAGCTGGATCCAGGCCGCCACCACTCCGACGATCGGCACGATCAGCGAGCTCAGACTGCTCATCGTCGTCGGCAAGCGATGCAGGATGTACAGCCAGAGCAGCGTCGCGACGGCCATCGCGCCGACCGCGTTGAACGCGAGCGCGGTGATCAGCGTGGCGTTCCACTCGATCGGCCGCTCGCGCGTGAGCAGCGCCGCCGCGATGAGCGGAATGCAGCCGACGAACATCTGCCATGTCGTGAGGGACAGCAGCTCGTCGCGAGACCGGACCGGAATCCGCTTGAAGACGATGGTGCCGATGCCCCACGACGCGCCGCCGGCGAGAGCCAACAGGCTACTCGTCACCGAAGCGTCGCCGCGCCATACCTCGAGCACCAGCAGCAGCCCGACGAATGCGAGCGCAAGCGCGAGCCACTGCCAGCCGCGCAGGCGCTCCTCGAGGAAGGGCCACCCGAGCAGGATCACCCAGAACGGCATCGTGTACGCGAGCACGGCGTTCTTGCCCGCCGCGCCGATCGCGAGCGACCACGATACGAGGCCGACGAAGCCCGCGGTCTGGAACAGGCCGAGCCAGATGGTCTTGCCGATCTCGCGCGGCTTCAACGGCACCCGCAGCACGATCAGCAAACCGAACAACAGCACCACGCCGAGCGTGCAGCGCCAGGCCGAGAACTCCAGCGGCCCGCTGTAGCTCATCGCTACTTTCATCACGACCCAGTTGTAGCCCCAGATCAGGGCCATCAAGCAGAACGCGGCCAGGGGGCCCGTGTTGGAAGAGCTGCGCAAGCGATCCTCGTCGTCGAATGGCGCGTGATTATAATGAGCCAGCACGGGGACCGGGGGGTTCGATGAGCTCGATGTCGATGCGGCCGATCGGCCGAGGCGCGGTCGTTTCGCTGTTGGGTATCGTCCTATCGGGCCTCGCCCAGCCGGTTGCCGCGCAATCGGCGCGTGCCTCGGCTCCGCGTCCCGTGCCGGCGTTCACCGCGAAGCAGCTCACCGCGCAACCGCGCGACGGCTGGATCACGAACGGCGGCAATGTCTTCAATCAGCGCTACTCGCCGCTCACGCAGATCAACCGCGACACCGTCGCACGCTTGAAGCCGAGCTGGCGCGTCGGTCTCAACGGCTCGGGCGTCGCGAGCAAGTACTCGGGCCAAGGACAGCCGCTCGAGCACGATGGCGTGATCTACATGGTCACGGGCGCCGACGACGTGTTCGCGATCGACGTCGAAACCGGCGCGATGCTCTGGACGTACCTCGCGCAGCTCGACGACAAGATCGACAGTGTCTGCTGCGGCTGGTCGAGCCGCGGGCTCGCGCTCGGCGACGGCAAGGTCTATGTCGGCCAGCTCGACGGCAAGCTCGTCGCGCTCGATCAGCGCACGGGCAAGGTCGTCTGGTCGACGCAGGCGGAGCGCTGGCAAGACGGCTTCACGATCACGGCCGCACCGCTCTATTACGACGGCCTCGTGATCACCGGGTTCGCGGGCGGCGATCGCGCGACGCGCGGCCGGCTGAAGGCGTTCAGCGCACGGGACGGATCGCTCAAGTGGACGTTCTACACGATTCCCGGCCCGGGCGAGCCCGGCCACGAGACGTGGCCGCAGGACAACGACGCGTGGAAATACGGCGGCGCTTCGATCTGGCAGACGCCGGCCGTCGATCCCGAGCTCGGGCTCGTCTACTTCTCGACGAGCAACCCGGGCCCCGACCTCAACGGCAGCGTGCGCGCGGGCGACAACCTCTACAGCTCGTCGATCGTCGCGCTCGAGGTCGCGACCGGCCGCTACCGTTGGCACTTCCAGGAAGTGCACCACGACCTCTGGGACTACGACGCGCCCAATCCCGTCGTGCTGTTCGACGCGCCGATCGGCGGCCAACCGCGCAAGGGCATCGCGGAAGTCGGCAAGACCGGCTTCACGTACATCCTCGATCGCAGCACCGGCAAGCCGCTGATCGGAATCGACGAGCGTCCGGTGCCGCAGGAGCCGCGCACGGCGACCGCCGCGACGCAGCCCTATCCCGTCGGCGATCCCGTCGTGCCGCACGAGGTCGACATCGTGCCGGAGGGCTTCGAGCTCGTGAACGACGGCAGGATCTTCACGCCGTTCTGGGACAAGCCCGTGCTCGTGAAGCCGCAGGCCACGGGCGGCGCGAATTGGCCGCCGAGCTCCTACGACCCCGAGACGCATCTGCTCTACGTCTGCGCGCACGACGGCCTCGGCGCCTACAGCAGCGACGGCGAGACCGAGTTCATGCAGCCGACGCCCGGCCATCGCTACTTGAACGGCACGTTCCAGCGCTCGGGCGTGCGCGTGCGCGGCATCTTCGCGGCCGTGGATCTCACGACCAACAAGCTCGCGTGGCGCCAGCAGTGGGGCGAGATGTGCTACAGCGGCTCGATCGTCACCCAAGGCGGGCTGGTGTTCGTCGGCCGCAACGACAGCCGGTTCACCGCGCTCGACAAGGACAACGGCAAGCTGCTCTGGGATTTCCCGACGGACGCGGCCGTCAACGCGCCCGCGAGCACGTTCGAGCACAAGGGCAAGCAATACGTCGTCGTGCTCGCGGCAGGCTCGTTCTTCCCGGGCACGAAGCACGGCGACAGCCTCTGGCTGTTCACGCTCGACGGCAAGTTCCAGCCCACGTCCGGCACGTCGGGCGCGACGTCGGCTCCGCGCACGAGCGCGGGCGACTGATTGTTAAGAGCGCCGAGGGGTGTGCTCGGAGGACTCAGGGTTCCGAGGGAACGCTCGGCGCCGGGACGAGTCCCCGGAGCTTCATGAACTCCCAGCGATACTCAGATGCCACGTCCTCGACCGCGGCGGAGTCGGCCAAGTAGCGCGCCGCGAAACCCTCGATTCCCCATTGCTCGAACTGCATCACGTGCCTGAGCTCGTGCGCCCAGAGCTTGGAGTCGTTGCGCGCTTCGTTCTCGTCCGCGAATACGATCACGTAGTCGAGCGTGATGGCTTGCGCGTCTTGAGAAAGAACGCGCTCTGCTGCAGCGACAAATCGCCGCCGCCCCCGGCGCGCCAACGGACACGCTCGAGCGTCTTGTCCGGCACATAGCCTTCGAGCGCCGCCCGGATCGACACGGGGATCTTCTCGACGCCTTGCTCTAGCGCGGCGTCACGCGACCTCTCGATCCAGTGCACGAGGAGCGGAGTCAGCGCCGTCATCAGCGAGCGGCTCTCGGGAGCCCGTTCCGTTCCGTCGACCGGGTCCGCTGCCCCCACTCGGCAGACGAGCGCGAGCGTGACGAACAGACCGAGCGCCCGGTTCATATGACGTGCCGAGGCGGGGAAGTGCTGGGCGGCGAGCTCAGTGCAGGGTCGGCGAGCAGGGCACCCTCTCGAGCAGCTCCTTGAGCTCGGCTTCCGCCTCTTGGCTGTGTAACCAAGCCGAAACCTTCGGCTGCCATGAGCCGAGATTCAACGCAATCAGGCGCAGATAGGCGTCGATTGAAGCCTGCGAAAGCTCGACGGTGTCCATAAAACAAACTCCCTACTGTCTTGGACCCACACCCAAAGGCGGGGTTCCGAGCCTCAGAGATAGGGATGACACCGCGCCGACTCAAGCCGCGCATGTTCACTTCGCGGCCGCAACCAATCGCTTCCTGTTCGCGACCAATAGCGACCGGACGCTCGTCGCGGGGTGGCCCGTGAGGTCGGCGACCGCCGTGCTCGGCTCGCGCAACCACGGCGAATTCAGCTCGGCCGCGAACGACAGTGCGCCGTTGATCGCCGTCTCGGGCGTGCCGTTATCGAGCAGATACTTTCGGTAAGCGGCCTCGTCGAGGACAACGAGCTCGATCCGCTTACCGCTGATCTCCGAGACGAGCTTCACGAGCTCGCGCGGGCCGATCGCATCGGGCCCCGTGATGTTATAGGCCTTGCGCTCGTGACCCGGCGTGGTCAGCACTGCCGCGGCGGCTGCGGCGCAGTCCTTGCGCGTCACGTACGCGACGCGGGCGTCGGGCGTGCTCGTAACGAGCTTACCGTCGCGCACCATCTGCACGGCCTGGTCCGGTAAGCCATCCGCGTAGATCTGGTTGCGCAGCAACGTCCACGCGACGCCGCTTTGCTCGAGATAGTGCTCGGTGCGTAGATGGTCGCCGGCGATGATCGAGTTCGTGAAGCGATCCGCGTTCACATAGGACGTGTACGCAATCTGCTTCACGCCGGCCGCGATGGCGGCGTCGATCGCCGCCTTGTGGAGCTCGGGCCGCTGATCGCCGCCGCCGTTGACGCTGATCAACAGCATTCGAGTTCCGCCCTTGTAGGCCTCGACGAGCGACTGCGGTTTCGTGAAATCGCCGAACCGTACGCTCGCGCCGCGCTGCGCGTAGCGCTTCAGCGTTTCGGGCGTGCGGCTCACGAGAATCAGATTCTGCGGCGCGACCTTGCGTGCGAGCAGCTCCTCAACGACGAGCCCGCCAAGCTGGCCCGATGCGCCGGAGACGATGATCTTGTCCTGCGCCGCCGCTGCCTGCACGAGGCCGAGCATCACCAGCAAACCGACGACGATCCTCATTCGCGCTCCGTCATCGGCGGCCTTGTGCTCTCGAGCCGCGCGACCCGTGCGTGCGGACCTGCACGCCGCCGGCCCTCGCCGTGCTGCGCTTGGCATGACTCGGTTTCGGGGGCGCCAAACCGCCGAGCGCGTACAACCCGTCGATCTCCTCGACGTTTAGAGGCCGGCTGGCGCCGCGCCGGAGCTTGCCGAGCTCGATTGGACCGAAGCGGACGCGGATGACGCGATTCACGGCGAGGCCCACGGCGCCGAGCGCCGCACGCAGCTCGCGATGGCGACCTTCGCGCAGCACGACGTGGTACCAGCGATTGTTCGCCCCACCGCCGGCTTGCTCGATGGATGCGAGCCGCGCGACGCCCTCGTCGAGCTGCACGCCGACCTCGAGATCGCGAAGCTGCTCGGGGGACGGCTCGCCGAGCACACGCACGGCATATTCGCGTTCGACGACGGTCGCCGGGCGCGTCAGACGGAACGCGAGGTCGCCGTCCGTCGTGAGGACGATCAGGCCCGAGCTGTTCGGGTCGAGCGCCCCGACGTCGATCCACCGTCCGTGTCGCGGGCGCGGTAGCTCGAGCAGCGGCTCCGAATCGGGGCCGTCGTCTGCTCGCGCGCGGCTCCGCGTTCTTGTAGTACGCGAGATGCTGATGCTCCGACCGCGCCTGCTCCGGGGTAAGCTTGATTGCCCGGCCGTCGACGCAAACTCGCTCGCGTCCGCCGACCTGATCGCCGAGCTTGGCGACTCGGCCGTCGATCGTGATGCGGCCGTCGATGACCCAACGCTCGATCGCCCGGCGCGAGCCGAGACCCGCATTCGCGAGCGCCTTTTGGATTCGTTCGGACAGCGTTCCAGCCCCTGCGTTGTAGCGGCCGAGCGCGGCCGCCCTAGTCCGATTCGCCCGGCTCGGCACCCGAGGCGCGCAGCGGGATGATTTCGGCCGATTGCAGATCGTCGTCGGATTGAGCGCTCGACGGGATCCGAATCATTCGCGCTCGCCGGCACGGCGTCCGCGTCCATGGTGTCGTCGTCGCCGGCGTCTTCGTCCGCCGAGTCCTGCTCCGACATCGCCGTCGAACGGATTCGCGAGGTCGCGCGTCGACCGCCGCCGGCCGGAAGCTCGCCTCGCGCCGCGGCCTCGAGAGATTCGATCAGATCGGTCTGCGGGCTGAGCTCCGGCAAGCCGTCCTTGAGCTCCGCGAGCGGCGGCAGATCCTCGAGCTTCTTGAGCCCGAAGTAGTCGAGAAACTCGCGCGTGGTTCCGAACATCGCGGGCTTGCCGGGCACATCGCGATGGCCGACGACGCGGACCCAACCGCGCTCGAGCAACGTGCGGACGATGTTCGTGCTCACCACGACGCCGCGAACCTCTTCGATCTCGGCGCGCGTGATCGGCTGCCGGTAGGCGATCAGCGCGAGCGTCTCGAGCAGTGCGCGCGTGTAGCGCGGCGCCCTCTCCTCCCAGAGCGGGTTCAGCCAATCGCTGATCGAGCGCTTGACTCTGGATGCGATAGCCGCTCGAGACTTCGGCGAGCTCGATGCCGCGGCCCTGATAGTCCGTGGAGAGCGTGTCGAGCACGCGCTTGAGCGTCGGCCGGTCGACCGTGGAGCTCTTGGCGGAGAACAGCTCGGACAAGCGGTCGATCGTGAGCGGACGGCCGGCGGCGAGCAGCGCCGCTTCGATGACGTGCTTGATCTCGGTTTCGTCCATCTACTTGCTCTTCCGCTTGTCTGTTTTGAGGGTCGAGTCTTCCGGCTAGCTCGGAGCTCCTTCGCGTTCCGCCTCGCGCTTCGCGCCGCGCGAACGTGAATCGGGCCGAATTGCTCGGCCTGCACGACTTCGATCAGCGACCCTTGAGCAGCTCGAGGATCGCGAGGAACGTGACCGTCACGCCGATTCGGCCCTCGAGCGGGTCGAACAGCCGGATGAAATCGACGTAGCGCTCGGCCTGCAGCGTCGACGAGGATGTTCGACATCCGCTCGCGCACGGACAGCGGCTCGCGCCTGACGTGATGGTGCGCGAACATCGTGGAGCGATCGAGCACCTCCTTGAAGACGATCAGCAGCTCCTTGAGCGTGATGTCCGGCAGCTTGGTGACGACGGTGCGCTCGACGGCGTCGACGCTGGCCTGAAGCACGTCGCGCTCCATTCGCTCGAGCGCGTCGATGTCCCCGGCCGCCTTCTTGAACCGCTCGTACTCCTGCAAGCGGCGCACGAGCTCCGCGCGCGGATCTTCCTCGTCCTCCTCGTCCGTCGGCCGAGCGAGGCAACAGCATCCGCGACTTGATCTCGGCCAAGGTCGCGGCCATCACGAGATACTCGCCGGCGAGCTCGAACTGGATCTCCTTCATGAGCTCGATGTATTGCACGTACTGGCGCGAGATCTCGGCGATCGGTATGTCGAGGATGTCGAGGTTTTGGCGGCGGATCAGGTACAGCAGCAGGTCGAGCGGCCCTTCGAACGCCTCGAGGAACACCTCGAGCGCATACGGCGGGATGTAGAGATCCCGCGGCAACTCCGTGACCGGCTCGCCCTCGACGACCGCGAACGGCATCTCGGCCTGCGCCGGCGCGCCGGCGCCCTCGGCCGTGACGGGCGGCGGCACTTGCGGCACGAGCCGGAGGTTCGGCTTGGACGACCTTAGCGGGCTGTTCGTCCAATTATGCGAGTCCTGCGATGGAGCTGTAGAACCGGACAAAGGAATTGAAGAACGGCTCGAGTAGCCGAAACACTGGCTGCCCGGGCGCGATCAACAGGATGATCAGAATCATAAAGCCAAATGGCTCGACGCGGTCGAATACACGCGACGCGTTCAGCGGGCAACAGGCCGGACGAGCACGCGGCCGCCGTCGAGCGGCGGAATCGGAAGCAGATTGAAGACGCCGAGTCCGACGTTGAACAGGATGCCGGCTTGGCAGTTATTCAGAACCAATAAGTGAGGCACCGAGTCGCGCCCGACGAAACCGTTCACGAATCCCGCGATCAAGCGCCCAGCCAAGGGCCATCGCGAAGTTCGCGGCCGGTCCCGCGGCCGCGACGAGCACCATGTCGCGCTTCGGGTGGCGCAAGTTGCGAAAGGCCACGGGCACCGGCTTCGCCCAACCGAACAGCCATGCCCGCTGAGGAAATACATCGCGAGGGGCACGACGACGGTTCCCAACGGGTCGATGTGCTTGAGCGGGATTGACCGATAAGCCGGCCGAGCATGTAGGCCGTCGTGATCGCCCAGCTGCTTGGCCGACCCAGCCGTGGGCGACCTCGTGCAGCGTGATCGCGAAGATTCCGGGGATCAGAAGAAACCGACAGCTCCCAGAGAAAGTCTTGAGACATCGAGACATCGCGACATTATACGTGCTCGCTGCCTCGGGCGCCGATCAGGTTTCGAACGCCGACGTGTCGCCTTTCCCTTTCCGCAGGACCGCGATCTCGCCGCGGCTGAAGTCGACGATCGACGTCGGCTCCATGCCGCACGCGCCGCCGTCGATGATCGCGTCGACGAGCTTGCCGACGCGCGTCGACGACCTCCTCGGGCTCGGTGAGGGGCAGCGAATCGCCGGGCAGCAGCAGCGTCGAGCTCATGAGCGGCTCGTCCAAGATCTCGAGCAATCCTTGCGCGATTCGGTGGTCGGGCACGCGGATGCCGATCGAGCGGCGCTTCGGGTCTTGCAGGCGCTTCGGCGTCTCGTGCGTCGCGCGCAGGATGAAGGTGTACGGACCCGGCGTGTGTGCGCGCAGGAGCCGATACTCCGAATTGTCGACCTTCGCGTAGGTCGCGATTTCCGACAGATCGCGGCAGACCAGCGTGAAGTCGTGGTCGCGCTCCGTCTGGCGAATCCAGCGAATCTTGTCGAGCGCGGCCTTGTCGCCGATGTGCCATCCGAAGGCATAGCTCGAGTCGGTCGGATAGACGACGATGCCGCCGCCGCGAATGATATCGACGGCGCGCTGCAGCAGACGCCGCTGCGGATCGACGGGGTGAACCTTGAAGTACTGACTCACGACCGCGCCTCGGCTGCGAGTTCCCGCCTCGCCCTCGGGGCGCTAAGATGGAACGCCCTTGTAGCAGGAGACACCGCGCGGATCCCACCGCCGACGCGGTTCAGCATGCAGGTACTGTTCGACGTCTTTCCCGTCATCGTTTTCTTCGTCGTCTATCGTTTCCAGGGCATCTACGTCGCGACCGTCGCGATTATCGCCACGATGGCGTTGCAGATCGCGTACCAATGGTTTCGGCACGGCAAGGTCAACAAGATGTTCCTCGTCTCCGGGATCGCCGTCGCGATCCTCGGCGGGATCACTCTAGCGCTGCGCAACCCGCTATTCATTCAGTGGAAGGCGACGATCGTCGATTGGTTGTTTGCGGCCGCGTTTCTCGGCAGCCAACTCGTCGGCGACAAGACGCTGATAGAGCGCGTGATGGGTCATGCGGTTCAGCTCGATGCGCCTTTCTGGCGTCAGCTCAATTTGATGTGGGTGGTGGCCTTCGCCGCACTCGGCGCCGCGAATCTCTACGTTGTTTATCACTTCTCCGAGTCGGTTTGGGTCGATTTCAAGTTGTTCGGCATGACGGGGCTGCTTGTTGCTCGTGGCCATCGTACAGGCCGTTTGGATCGCGGTGAGGACGACACCCGCGGCCGTGAGCGCCGACGCCAATGAATCGCAATCGGAGAAATAGCCGCGAGGCCGCCCGCCGCCTTGCCGTCCACAGCGAACGATGAGCGGCGCGCGCATCGCCAGATCCGGTCGCGGCTCGAAGCGGCATTTGAGCCCGGACGTGCTCGAGATCGTCGACGAGAGTCATCGACACGCTGGGCATGCCGGGCGCTAGGGATGGCCGTGGACACTTCTTCGTCAGAATCGTCTCCGATCGCTTCGAGGGCGTGAAGCCTTTGGCCCGTCATCGGATGGTATATGCTGCGCTCGGCACGTTGATGCAGACCGACATCCACGCGTTGAGTCTCGAGGCGCTGTCCCCTACCGAAAGCGGCTAGCTCGCTGGAGATTCGAATGACCAAGTCCCTTGGCAGTCTCGTCGTATTGTCTTTTGTCGGCCTGGCGACTGCTTGCTCGAAGCCTAATGCATCCACTGCCGAAGCGAGATCCGCTCGGATCCGACCCAGGTCGCACTGTCAACGGCAAACGGGTTCCGGAGTCCGTCTTTCGGTTACAGACGCTCGCGACCGCGCGCAAGAATGTCGACGATCTCACGCCCGAGCAGCGCAAGGCTGCTCTCAACGACCTCGTTGGCTTATATCTCATGGCGAGATGAGGCGCGCGCGCAAGGCCTGCTGACCGAACGCACGGTCGCTGCCCAGCTCGAGCTCGCGCGCATTCAGCTCGAGGCGCGAGCTGATGGCGACGCGTTTTCTCGAGAAGAACGCCGCGACCGAAGCCGAGATGAAGGCCGTCTATGATCAGAACCTGCCGCGCCTCGGAGGCCAGCAGCAGTTCAAGGCGAAGAACATCTTGGTGAATACGAAGGAAGAAGCCGACGTCGTCATCAAGCAGCTGCAGCAAGGCAAGAAGTTCGCGGATCTTGCGAAGGAACGCGCGAACGGTCCAACTGGCCCGAACGGGGGTGACCTGGGCTGGTTCACGCCGGAAACGATGGTGCAGCCCGTAGTCGAGGCTGCGCGCGCAATGAAGGTCGGAACGTTCTCAACGGAGCCGATCAAGAGCGAGTTCGGCTACCACGTTCTCCTTCTCGAGGACGAGCGAACACAGGATGCACCGTCGTTCGATTCGATGCGCAATGATCTCAAGACCGCGGTCGAACGCGACAAGCTCCAGAAGCATATGCGGGAGCTGATCGCGGGGGCGAAGGTTGTGGAAGGCGACGGCGACGGCGAGCCGCTAGTCATCGTACGTGACAAAGTGGTAGATCCCAACGCCGGTTCTGATTCGTCTAGCGTTGCGGTTCTTGGCTGTCGCAGTGAGTTCTTGTGCGGAGAGCCAATTGTCGAGCTCTACAAGCAACGTGTGCCCTTTTGCCTTAAGTAGCGTCTCGAAGGCCGGCATCAAGATCTTCGCGTAGACCGTCCTCCGCGATCACGATTCTTTCGAAACGGCCAGGTCCGTGTCCCTTGCCCATATTGAATTCCACAGTATTTATGAAGTCTCGGACGACCTCTCCGAGCCTCTGAAGGGCATCGGGGTGAAAACTCTCCGGAATATAAACTCGCATTAGAACCTTGAACACGCCGGTCGCTAGTCGCTCAACAGCGCCGACGTGAAGCAACTCGTCCAACATCGCCCGAGGCGCCATGTCGCCGCTGTATTTGCGTACGAGGGCGACGAAATCTGAGCCGCTTGCGGACTCAAATGGAAGCTCCAGCGGCATACCGTAGGGACCGGTGAACATAGGGTCCGTGTGCCAGCCCAGCAACACGCGGGTGACTCGATTCAGATTTCCGATAACATTTGGCGCGCCGCCACTGTCAATGATGGCCTTCTGCTTCGCGACCTCTTTGCGAGTCAGGCCTGTGAGAATCGCAATCCGCGACTGCGACGTGCGGCGATCGGGCAAATTGAAGTCGCGCTCCGCGACTTCCACGAACACGTACTTGAGGATCTCGGTCAGCTCGGAGAACGAGACGCCGTTGCGAATTAGTATTCGAACAAGCGGTTGAAGAAGTTTTCGATAAGCCGATAGTAGGCCAAGTCTGACAGCGTCCGTCATGGTCCGCGAGGCTTAGCGCACGTCGTCAGGTCTGCTAGCTCGGACGGTGTGTCATGGTCCGTGACGATGATAGTCTGGAAAACGCGTCCGAGTTTCGGTCAGAACGTAGCGGGTGTGATTGACCGACCAACTCCAGTTAGCCTGGGAACAATGCATCTCTACCGATTGACTTGATATTCGCTGACAACAGCATGGTCAGAGGAACGGCGAGCAGGCTACTGCCAACGGCGGGCTGGGAGCCCGTCGACTTCGATGACTTCATCAAGTTCGGGTTGGAACTGCGGCTGAGAGACGAGATACGACGTGTAGTCGATAGCAAGCGCGCCAACGGACATCGTCCCACGCGATAGATCGACGGAACCCACAACACCGCGCAGCGTGACGGGTGATACGCCCGCAACATAGGCCTGTCCCGTCCGATAAACGGCCGCCAGATCGCCCTCATTGCCCGCAGCGACCACGTAGTCCCCAACCGCTACGTTTCTCGCCAAATCTGACGTCGTGGCAAAAGTCTGACCAAGAACACCGATCTTCGCGTTCGTTCCATCGAGAGAATCGACTCCACTGGGCCAACGGCGACTGAGGAGTACTTCGCGAGATCGGGTGCATCTGACGCAGCATTCCCGCCGCTGCATCGCTACGACGGCGCCCCCACTGATGCCGCGGACCACAGCGCCGCCGCTGATGCCCGCGGACCACGGCGCCACCGCTGATGCCGCGGACCGGCGCCGCCACTGATTCCCCGCGACCCGGCGCCGCCGCTGATGCCCCGACCGCGGCACCGCCACTGATTCCCCGCACCGCGGCCCCGCCGCTGATGCCGCGAATCACGGCGCCGCCGCTGATGCCGCGAACCACGGCGCCGCCGCTGATGCCGCGACACGGCGCCGCCGCTGATGCCCGCGAACCACGGCCCCGCCGCTGATGCCGCGAACCGCGCCCCGCCGCTGATGCCGCGAACCACGGCCCCGCCGCTGATGCCGCGAACCGCGCCCCGCCGCTGATGCCCCGGACCACGGCCCCGCCGCTGATGCCGCGCCACGGCGCCGCCGCTGATGCCGCGAACACGGCGCCGCCGCTGATGCCGCGAACCACGGCCCCGCCGCTGATGCCGCGACCACGGCGCCGCCGCTGATGCCCCGGACCACGGCCCCGCCGCTGATGCCGCGACCACGGCGCCGCCGCTGATCCCGCGAACCACGGCCCCGCCGCTGATGCCGCGACACGGCCCGCCGCTGATGCCCGCGAACCACGGCCCCGCCGCTGATGCCGCGAACCACGGCGCCGCCGCTGATCCCGCGAACCACGGCCCCGCCGCTGATCCCGCGAACCACCGCCCCGCCGCTGATGCCCTGCGTAGTCGCCTCGGACACGGACGCAAAGACTGGGGTTGCGAAGCAGGCGAACGCCAAGCAAAGCGAGACGGTCGCCACGCAAAGCCCAGTCCCGGTTATGCGTCCCGCAGACCCAGGTGTGCGACCTCCAATTTCCGAATCTCCCAAAAAAATAGACGAGTGGTCGATTGACTTTTCTTGTTATCCGCGTGAGTCGACCGCCAGTAACTATGCTTATTTTCAATTAGTTATCGAGAAGAATCTAAGGCGCTTCCTAGAAGATCGCGCCAAGCCATTCCACATAAGTACAAGCACTTAGACATAATTAGTCGTTTCAAGGGATTTTCGTCCCAAATGTGAATTTGGTCAAGGACGCGAAATACGTAGCTGGACTAAGCCTTTCCGCCTATCTCTGTTCAGGCTTCCGCTTAGGAGTGACAGAGATAGGGCCACTGCTTTTGACGCGCCCATGGCAAAACGGCCGCTCAGGGATAAATACGAGAGTCACGGGTTGTGCGCCCCGTGGTAGAGTGCTCGAACGAACAGCCTATTCGCGATCTTCTTCGAAGTAGTAGAGACCCACGCCAACAGACCGCTCGTTCTCGGACGTCCAGGAGCGACGGGGAGTTTCGTGCTCGCCAAGACAAGCGTCCGCGCGTTCAAGAAAGCGCCCGCCCTCTTCTCTAACCCAGTCTCTGAAAATTCAGTGTCGCCTCGGGGCTGAGGTGCTCCGCGCAAGCGAAGCGTTCCAAGAAACCCTTCCTTAAGGTTCACTGCCTCGGAAAAGCCCTGGTACTGACGTAGCGCGTATTGTGGACAACAGTGCTCGCCAAATTGGATATCGAAAATAGGATGCTACGAACGAAGTCCTCATCGAGCTCTGTGTGATAGAAAAAGCGCTTTCGAGCGACTAGCAGACCATCAGCCTCTTCCACAGTACTAGCCTGAAGTAGAGCCGCGCGCATGGCGCCCGGTGGGATATCGCCGCCATATCGCGCAACCAACGCTGAAAAGCTCGAAGGTCCGTGAAAAAGCAACGGACGCGCTTCGCCGGGCCCGAGGCAGAAGTCTGCATCGTGGTGCCAATAGTGAAGCACCACCGCCGCGGGATTGACCTCACCCGCGGAGTCCGACTGCGGCATGATTGCTCTGTCACGCAGTCGACTCACTTCCTTTCTGGAGATGCCGGTAATAGCCGAGACTCGAGACATATTTGTCGGGCGCCCTCGCAACCCGTACTCGTCAGATGCGACTTCAACAAAGACGCCCCTCGCGATTGCGTCGAACTCCCTGTAGCCGATGCCTAGCAGGAGCATCAGCTCAACTAGTGGCTTGAGAATAGAAGCTAGCGACTGGAGGAGCGCCTCTTGTATTGACGACCTCATCGATGCACCACTCCAATAACGACATGGGGCGCCGGAAAACAATTCCTCAAGCGCAGCAGTCGAATCCAGTCATTCACATTTCAGTAGCCCAGCAGCTACAGTAAATCTCGCGGTTTGGGATCGAAATGCGATTAATGGACCGTTGCGGCCTGAATTGCCGTATAGCGGTCACTGTTGCATCGTGTGCCGGAAACACTAATGCCGCTCCGCCTGAAGCCTGTACTCGATAATCTCCTCGCGCAGGTACCGCTCGCGCTGGACGCTCCACGAGCTTCCACGCTCGTCATGAAGGTCGGCTGCAAGCTCGACGGATAGCGCACGCGCGGTCTCGACCATCGCGTCGAATCTCGCGACCGGATCGCCGGTACCTGGCAGCACGACGAAGAAGGTCAGCCCGGCGATCGTCGTGCCTTGAAGGTTCGCAAGATCGAACGTAGCCGGGCTCGGTGAGGCTCGCGACGCTGAATGCGGGCTCGCCTTCATCGCCTTCCCGGTGGAAGATCCCGTACTTGCCGTGCTTGAGGCCCGCTCCGGTCAACGCCACTACGGCGCGCTCGGTGCTGAGCTCGCCGTCTCCGCGCGGAATCAAGCGAAGCGTGATCACGCGATCCGGCGCGGAATGCGTGGGTTTGCGAGGCTTTGTCTCCGCCGTCGACGCTGGCGGCGGACTCAAGACAGGTTCGCTCGTCCGCAACACTAGCCGGCTCTCCGATGCTCGGTTCTGCACGAACCCGGCGGGATGTGTCGGGGAACAGGCGACGGCCGCCCAGACTCTTGGTCCAGAGATACACCCCAACGACCAGCAGGGCACCCAGCCCCAAAAGCACCCATCGCAAGTCCCACATTGCGGTCAGGTAGCTACATCGCGGCGAGTCGTACCGCTTCGTCGATGTCGACCGCGACCATCCTGGACACGCCCGGCTCATGCATCGTCACGCCGGTGAGCTGATGCATGGCCTCCATCGTCGTCTTGTTGTGAGTGATGATCACGAACTGAACGCGTCCGGACATCTCGCGAACGATCTCGGAGAAACGACCGACGTTCGCGTCGTCGAGCGGCGCGTCGACCTCGTCGAGCAGGCAGAACGGCGCCGGGTTGAGCTCGAAGATGGAGAATACGAGCGCGACCGCCGTCAACGCCTTCTCTCCGCCCGAGAGCAAGTGAATCGTGCTGTTCTTCTTGCCGGGCGGCCGCGCCATCACGGTGACGCCCGCCGACAGAACGTCTTCGCCATCGAGCTCGAGATAGGCGTGACCTCCGCCGAAGAGACGCGGGAACAGCAGTCCGAGGCCCTGGTTGGCCTTGTCGAACGTCTCCTGGAAGCGTGTTCGCGTCTCGCGATCGATCCGGCGGATCGCATTCTCGAGAGTTTCGAGCGCGTCGGTGAGGTCCACGTACTGCGCGTCGAGATAGGTCTTGCGCTCGGATTGCTCTTTGAGCTCGTCGATCGCCGCGAGATTGATCGCGCCAAGGCGCTGAATCCTTCGCTCGAGCTGCTCGAAAGTCTCGTGCCAGACCGCATGCGTCGCCTCGGGCGGCAGCTCCGCCACGACCTTGTCGAGCTCGAAGTTCGTCTCCGCGAACTGCTCCGCCACGGTCTCTGCGCGGACTTGAGCCTCGCGCAGCTGGAGCCTTACCTGGTCAGCGGCTTCACGCCGCTCGTTCACCGAGCGTTGCCATGTGACGCGCTGCTGTTCCGCCTCGCGGAGCTGACTGTCGATCTCGTCGGTTGCCGTGCGGGCGTTGCCGAGGTCGGCTTCAACCCCCAAGCGCTCGTCGAGCTTGCCGACGAGCGTCCGCTCGTCGGCGGCAAGCGGCTCGGCCGCACCATCGATCTCGCCGCGGAGCTCGCTCTGCCGCTTCCTCAGATATGCGAGCTGGCTCTGCACGCGCGTGAGCGCGGCGCTCGCCGACTCCTTCGTGCTGCGGCGCGACTCGACCCGAATCGCAATCGCTTGCGCGGCCTCACGATGCTGCTCCGCCTTCGTTCGCGCTTCGGTCACGCGCTCCTGAAGCTGCCGGCGTTGCTCGTCGGAGCGCTCGCGTTCCGCGGCGAGCTCGACCCGCTGCGCTTCGGAACGGTCTCGCCGCGACCGGCTTTCCTCGAGTGAACGCGCGAGCGTACTGCGCTCCGCATCGAGGTTCGCAATCGCCGCATCGAGCGCCGAGGCTCGAATACGGACCCGCTCGAGCTCCGCGCGGCAAGCCGCGAGCTCGGTCTTGGCCTCGGCTTGGGCCTGCTGGCGCTGCGTCGCGTCCGTCTGTACGGCCGTGCGCGAGTCTTCGAGACGATCGAGCTGTGCACGAGTGTCCGTGAGCGCCTTGGCCACGTCCTCGATTCGTCGCGACGTCGCAGCTACGACGGTTTGCAGTCGTTTGATCTCCTCGCCGCGGGCGATCACACCGACCTGCGGGTCGTTGTTGCTGCTGATCCGTACCCAATGCGGGCCGATCCAGTAGCCGTCGCGCGTGATCAGCGATTCGCCGGGCGCCAAGCCATTGCGCCGAGCCACGGCGCTCGCCAGCGAGTCCGCGACGCGTACGCCGGCGAGCAACGGCGCCACATCGGCCGGCGCGCGAACGCGGGCGAGCAGCGTGTCGTCTTCGACGTTGCCGCCGGGCGCCACCGCGGACTCGATGATCGCAAGGCCGCCTTCGGTGAGCTCGGGCAGCCGACCGGCGACGTCCTCGATGCTCCGGATCGCGACTGCTTGCAGGTACGGTCCGAGCACCGTTTCGACGGCGCGCTCCCAGCCCGGCTCGACGACGAGATCCTGAGCGAGCCGATGGCGCTCGGACAGCGACTGCGACTTCAGCCAGCGGCCAACTTGCTCCGACGACGTGCCGAGCGCGACGTCTTGCAACGCCTCGAGCGACGCGAGGCGGACTCGGTCGTTCTCGAGCTGCTCCCTGAGCTGGTTCAGGTGCTCGGAGACGTTCCGCTCCTGCTCGCGAAGCTGCTGTATCTGTTGCGTCGTCGCTTCGAGAGCGCGCGTGGCGTTGTCGAAGGCGGCGACCAGCCGCTCCTCGTTGGCGACGAGCATCGCGAGCCGGTCTTCGGCATCCGCCGAGCTCAGCGTCGTACGCTCGTCCGCATACCTCTGAGACTCCTTTTCGAGACGGTCGCCCTGGACCCGCAACTGCTCCGTGAGCGTGTCCTCGACGCCCGTGGAGCGTTCGGCCGCCGCGAGCTCCTCGCCGAGCTGTTGCGCGCGTTCGCGCCAGCGCTCGAGTCCGCGCTCGGCGTCCTCGAGCTCGAGCTGCGACGAACGCTGCAACCCCTGCGCCTGCTCGAGGCCGGGGGCGAGCTCGCCGAGCAACTCATCGAGCTGCGCGAGCTCGACCTCGTCGCTCGCGATGTGGGCCTGGATCTCGGCGATTTGCGCGTCGGTGCCTTTGAGGTCCTCGGTCTGCCGCTGGATCAGCTCCTTGCGGTGCTGAACGGCCTGCTCGAGACGCGCGATCTCGGAGCCGATGCGGTAGTAGCTAGCCTGCACGGCATTGAACCGCTCACTGCGGTCGGCGAGCTCGACGCGGAGCTTCTCGATCGTCGTCTCGGCCGAGCCCTGCGCCGTGATCGCGGCCTCGAGCGCGAGCTGCCGCTCGGCGAACTGCCGCTCCTGGTCGCCGACCTCGCCGCGTAGCGAGGTGAGCCGAAGCGCGAGCAGCTCGGCGCCGACGCGTCGCTGCTCGGTCTTCAGCGTCTTGTACTTCTCGGCGTCTTTGGCCTGCTTCTGGAGGTGAACGAGCTGCTTGTCGATCTCTTCGCGCAGATCGGCCAAGCGAGCAAGGTTGTCGCGCGTGTGCTGGATCCGGTGCTCGGTTTCGCGCCGGCGCTCCTTGTATTTCGAGATTCCAGCCGCTTCCTCGAGGAAGCTACGCATGTCCTCGGGCTTCGCCTCGACGAGCCGGGAGATCATGCCCTGCTCGATAATCGAGTAACCGCCGTGCCCGCCGAGACCCGTGCCGAGCAAGATCTGCGTGATGTCTTTGCGCCGGCAGCGGCCATTGTTCAGGTAGTACTGCGACGTGCCGTCCCGCGACACGGTCCGCCGCACGGCGACTTCCGAGTACCCCGCGTAAGGCCCGGTGATCGTCCCGTCCGTGTTGTCGAACGTGAGCTCGATGCTCGCGACGCCGACCGGCTTACGCCCACCCGAACCGTTGAAGATCACGTCGGACATCGAGTCGCCGCGCAACGTCTTCGCCGAGCCCTCGCCGAGCACCCAGCGGATCGCGTCGATGATGTTGGACTTGCCGCAACCGTTCGGGCCTACGACGCCCATGAGGTTGCTCGGGAACTTGATCGTCGTCGAATCTACGAAAGACTTGAAGCCCGCAAGCTTGATCTTACTCAGCCGCATAGAGTGAGCGCGTGAACTCCGTGTGATGTGAGTCGGAGCGCCAGGCCGCATGGCTACCACGACGGCGGCTAGTGTAAAGTAAAAAACGCTTCTAGACACGGTCGACGAAAAATTTCTTCGCAAAATATTTTGGAGCCGAGCCGTGCCTACCGACCGCGTGAAGCGACCTTCGAAAAAAATCGCTCGAGACGTTCCCGAACCCGCAGTCGGATCGCGACTACGCGATTCGGATGCGCATCCCCGAGTTCACGTGCCTCTGTCCGAAGACGGGTCAGCCGGACTTCGCCACCCTGCGTCTCGAATATGTCCCCGACCGCCTCTGCGTCGAGCTCAAATCCCTGAAGCTCTACATCTGGTCGTTTCGGGACGAAGGCGCATTTCACGAGGCGGTGACGAACCGGATTCTCGACGATCTCGCGAGCGTGCTCGACCCTCGCTTCATCCGCCTGACGGCGGAGTTCAACGTCCGCGGCGGCATTTACACCCGCATCGTCGCCGAGCAGCGCCGGCCCGGTTGGCGGCCGAGCGAGCCCGTCGACCTACCCTCCGGGGCCTCGGAAGGCCTCTAAGGTCGGCCGTTACGGCGGCCCTTCCGCTGCGCGGTCGCGTCTGTATAATCCCGCGTTCCGTTTGAACCGTCTTGGAGGCCAAACCGATGTCTGCCAAGAAAGCAGCGTCGAAGAAAAAGACCCGCGCGTCGAGCAAAAAGAGCGTCGTCAAGAAGGCGAAGCCGAAGGTCGCCGCTCGCTCGGGCAAGTCGTCCTCGCGCAAGACGAGTCGGAAGCCGTCGTCGAAAAAGACAGTGAAGTCAGCCAAGAGCACGAGCCACAAAAAGGTGTCGAAGCACGAACCGCCGACCCACAAGGGTCACAACAAGGAAGTTGCGAAGCCGGCCGCGAGCGTTGCCAGAAAGGCGCCGATGCCGCCTACGCCGATCGCGCACCACGCAGCCGCGCGTCCGGCGGCGCCGGTCAAGCGACGCAGCTCCGCGAACCTATTGACGGGGCCGGTGCGCGGCTTCACGCCGTACCAGCCCAAACGCGGCGAGGATTACATGAACAAGGAGCAGCTGGAGCACTTCCGGCAGCTTCTGCTCGCATGGAAGCGCGAGCTCATGGAAGAGGTCGACCGCACGATGCTGCACATGAAGGACGACGCGGCGAACTTTCCCGACCCCAACGACCGCGCGACCCAGGAGTCCGAATTCGGGTTAGAGCTGCGCACGCGCGATCGCGAGCGCAAGCTGCTGAAGAAGATCGACTCCGCGCTCGCACGCATCGACGGCGGCAGCTACGGGTACTGCGAGGAGACCGGCGACGAGATCGGCCTGCGCCGGCTCGAGGCCCGGCCGGTCGCGACGCTCTGCGTCGAGGCGCAAGAGCGGCGGGAGCTCGCCGAGCGCCAGTTCCGCGACCGCGAGGATCAGTACCGCTGAGGCTCGGTCGACGGTGAGCTATGTCGGCCGGTTCGCGCCCTCGCCCACCGGCTCGCTGCACATCGGCTCTCTCGCAACGGCAGTCGCGAGCTTTCTCCACGCGCGTCAGTCCGCGGGATCCTGGCTTCTCCGGGTCGAAGACATCGACCCACCGCGCGAGATGCGTGGTGCGTCCGACGAGATACTGCGCACCCTCGAGGCCTACGAGCTCTTTTGGGACGGCCCGGCCATCTTCCAGAGTGCCCGACACGCTGCCTACGAGGACGCGTGCTCGCGCCTTCTGAGCTCCGGGCTCGCGTTTCGGTGTAGCTGCACGAGAAGCGCGTTGCGCGCGGACGGCGACCGACCCGCCGGTCCTTACCCCGGCACTTGTCGGCAGCGGACAGCGCACGACCAGCCCACGGCCGTCCGAGTCCGAGTCGCGGACCGAAGCGTGGTTCGCTTCCTCGACGGTCTCCAGGGCCCCATCGAGACCGAGCTCGACAAAGTCACCGGAGACTACGTGATCTGGCGGCGCGACGGCCTGGCCGGCATACCACTTGGCGCGTCGTGATCGACGACGCCGACGAACAGGTCACGACCGTCGTCCGAGGTGTCGACCTGCTCGACTCGACCGCCGTGCACCTTCATCTGCAGGCGACGCTCCGTTTGCCGTCCCCCGCGTACTTCCACCTGCCCGTCGTGGTCAATGCCGAAGGGCAGAAGCTGTCGAAGCAGACCGGCGCCGCCCCGATCGACCGTTCAGATCTTGCCGCGGTGGCTGCGACCGTGCTCGATCTACTCGGCGCGCGAGTCCCCGCCGAGCTGCGCGGAGCGCCGCCGGGCGAGCTCTGGCGTTGGGCGGTGACGAATTGGCGAATCGAAGAGCTGCGTGGCCAGCGGACGCTTGCGCCGCCGCCGGCCGCGAATTGACGATCGAGCGATAGCGCGAGGTTACTACGCGTCGCTCACGTCGCGCATGCTGAGCCGGACCCGGCCCTGGCGATCGACCTCGAGCACCTTCACGCGCACGACGTCGCCTTCCTTGAGCTTGTCGCTCACGCGCTCGACGCGATCGTTCGAGATCTGCGAGATGTGCACGAGACCGTCGCGACCCGGCAGGATCGTGACGAACGCGCCGAAGTCCATCAGCCGCGCGACCTTGCCCTGGTAAATCCGCCCGACCTCGACGTCCGCGGTGATCAGCTCGATTCGCTCCTTCGCTGCGCGTCCGGCCTTGCCGTCGACCGACGCGATCTTCACGGTGCCGTCGTTCTCGATATCGATCGTCGCGCCCGTTTCCTCGGTGATCCCGCGGATCACGGCGCCGCCCTTGCCGATGACCTCGCGGATCTTCTCCGGGTCGATCTTCATCGTGATGATCGTCGGCGCCCATTCCGACATCTTCTCGCGCGGGGTGCGAATCACCTTGTTCATCTCGCCGAGGATGTGCAGCCGGCCGTCGCGGGCCTGTGCGAGCGCTTTGGACATGATCTCGCGCGTAATGCCGAAGATCTTGATATCCATCTGCAGCGCGGTGACGCCGTCGGCCGTGCCTGCGACCTTGAAGTCCATGTCGCCGAGGTGATCCTCGTCGCCGAGGATGTCGGTCAGGACCTCGAAGCCGTTGTCCTCTTTGATCAAGCCCATCGCGACGCCCGCGACGGGCGACTTGATCGGCACGCCCGCGTCCATCAGCGACAGGCTCGTGCCGCAGACGCTCGCCATCGAGCTCGAGCCGTTCGACTCGGTGATTTCGGAGACGACGCGGATCACGTAGGGATAGGTCTCCATGTCCGGCATCACGGCTTCGACGCCGCGCCGCGCCAGACGGCCATGGCCGATTTCCCGGCGCTTCGGCGAACCGATAAATCCAGTCTCACCAACACTATACGGTGGGAAGTTATAGTGAAGCATGAATGGGTCGCGCCGCTCGCCTTCGAGCGCATCGATGATCTGCGCGTCCCGGCCGGTGCCGAGCGTCGTCACCACGATCGCCTGCGTCTCGCCGCGCGTGAACACGGCCGAGCCGTGCGTTCGCGGCAGCACTCCAACTTGGACGCTGATCGGCCGCACGGTGCGCGTGTCGCGGCCGTCGATGCGCGGCTTGCCCGCGACGATTCGGCCGCGAACGATCTTGCGCTCGGCGTTGTGGAACTCGCCCTCGACCTGCCCCGCCGTCCAGCCACTCGCCTCGGTCGCGAGCTCGGCGACGCATTCCTTCTTGATCTCGCCGATCTTCGCGTAGCGCGTCTGCTTCTCCGCGATGCCATAGGCATCAGTCAGCCGCGGCGAATACTTTTCGACGGCCTTCACGAGCGCCTCATGAACCGCACCCTGCGCCCAATTGATCGGCGGACGGCCGGCTTCCTTCGCGAGCGACTCGATCTCGTTGATGGCGGTCTGCATCTGCTCGTGGCCGAACATCACGGCACCGAGCATGACCTCTTCCGACAGCATCTCGGCCTGCGACTCGACCATCAGCACCGCGTCCTTGGTGCCCGCGACGACGAGGTCGAGCTGCGACTCTTTGAGCTCGGTCGCCGTCGGGTTCAGCAAGTACTGGCCGTTGCGATAACCGACGCGGGCGCCGCCGATCGGCCCCAAGAACGGCAAGCCGGACAGCGCGAGCGCCGCCGACGCGCCGAGCATCGCCGGGAATGTCGGAATCGACCTCGGTGTTCATCGAGAGCACCGTCGCGATAACTTGAACCTCGCGCATGAAGCCGTCTGGGAACAGCGGCCGGATCGGCCTATCGATCAGCCGCGACGTGAGCGTCTCTTTCTCGCTCGGGCCGCCCCTCCCGTTTGAAGAACCCGCCCGGAATGCGTCCCGCGGCATAGGTCTTTTCCTGGTAGTTGACGGTGAGCGGGAAGAAGTCCCGGTCCGCGACGTCCTTCTTCTGCCGACGGCTGTGACCAATACGACGGTGTCGGCCATGTTGACCATCACTGCGCCGTCAGCCTGTCGGGCGATGACACCCGTCTCGATCGTGACGTCGTGGGCGCCGTACTTGAACGTTCTCGTAGCTCTCACTGGGTATTTCCTTGCGAACAGCAGAGGCGCTCCGATGGAACCGGAACGGCGGTCTGCGCGGTGATTCTAGAAACGTTCAGAGCCGGGTGAACCGGCTCTGAAACACGAAAATCGGGCATCAACGCCGCAGACCGAGGCGGCTGATCAGATCCTGATAGCGGCTCTGGTCCGCCTGCTTCAGATAGTCGAGCAGCTTGCGGCGCTGATTCACCATCTTGAGCAAACCACGGCGCGAGTGGTGATCCTTCTCGTGACCCGTGAAGTGGTCGGAGAGCTGCGTGATTCGCGCCGACAGCAACGCGACTTGGACTTCCGGCGAGCCGGTGTCCGTCGGGCCTCGGCGGTACTCGCCGATGATGGCGGATTTCTTGTCCGTCTTGAGGGGCATGCTAATCGTCTCCAGCCGCGTTATCCGGCGGCTCTTTTCTAGCCTATTCCACGAAGCCGGGCATTCTACCCAAAGAATCGCCGCCGCTCCAATCACTTAACGCCTCACCGCCCCACGATCGATTTCGCCGGCCGCCGCCCCTAGCGCACGAAGACTCGATGCGGTGCCAAACGCCGATCGGGCGTGACCTCGCCGATGGCCAGGAGCTCTCGCGGCTCGCGATAGACCTTCACGCGGCCGATGCGGCCAAGCCGGATCCGCGGCGACCGCCTGGCCATGCGCAAGCCGCTCGGCTGACTCGGCCGACAAGAGAACCTCCGGCCAACCAGCGAGCGCGCGGTCCGGCGGCAAGCAGCCGTGCGTCGAGCGCATTCGTTCCGCCCGAGGCCGCGAGCGCCTCGAGCTCCTCGAGCGTCGCCATCGGCTCGCCGCCGAACGGCTCGACAGCCACGCGGCGCAGCTCCGCGACGTGCGCGACCGTTCCGAGCGCGGCCGCGAGGTCGACGACGAGCGAGCGCACATACGTGCCCTTCGAGCAGCGGACGGAGACCTCCGCGTCCGGCCACGCATAGCGCTCGAGCGCTAGCTCGAAGATCGTCACGCGGCGCGGCTCGCGCGTCGACCACGACCCCGCGCCTCGCGAGCTCGTAGAGTCGCTTGCCGCCGTGCTTCAACGCCGAGTACATCGGCGGGACTTGATCGATCTCGCCGCGGAACCGCCCGAGCGCGTCTCGCAGCGCGCCCACCGTCGGCCGAGGCTCGTCGACGCGTTCGGTGACCGCGCCGTCGGCGTCGGCGGTGTCGGTCGCGACACCGAAGCGCGCCGTGACCCGATACGCCTTTTCCGCGTCGAGCAGGAAACCGCCGAGACGCGTCGCGGCGCCGAAGCAGATCGGCAGCATGCCGGTCGCAAGCGGATCGAGGCTGCCCGTGTGGCCCGCTTTCGCGGCGCCGTACAGCCGCTTGACGTGCTGCAGCGCGCGGTTGGACGTGAGACCGCTCGGCTTGTCGAGCAGCAGGATCCCGCGGACGTCCCTACCGCGCGTCGTGCTAGCCGGCACCGGCGCTCGGCTCAGTCGCGAGCGCGGTCCGCGCCGGCTTCGTCGATCAGCCGACCCATCTCGACACCGCGACGAGCGCTCGTGTCGTGACGGAAGCGCAGCTCGGGGACGCGCCGCAGACTCAGCGCCTCGCCGACTCGCGTGCGCAGGAAGCCGCGGGCCTTCTCGAAACCCTCGCGGATATCGGCCGGATCGTCGTCGAGGGCGATCGTGCTGAAGAAGATCGTCGCGACGCCGAGATCGCCGCTCACGTCGACCGCGCTCACGGTGGCGCCCGCGAGGCGCGGATCTTTGACCTCGCCGCGCAGCAGCTCGTTGACCAGCCGTTGGATCTCGGCCGCAACCTTTTTCTGCCGGGTGCTCTCGGGTGCCATGTTCAGGCGATCTTACGCGCGACTTCGGTCCGCTCGTAGCACTCGATCTGGTCGCCGGCCTTGACGTCGTTGTAGTTGCGCACGCCAATACCGCATTCCGTGCCGGCGCGAACCTCGTTCACGTCGTCCTTGAAGCGGCGCAGCGACTCGAGCTGGCCTTCGTAGATCACGACGTTGTCGCGCAGCACGCGAATCGGGTTGCTGCGGCGGACGTAGCCGTCGACGACCATGCAGCCCGCGACGTTGCCGAACTTCGGCGAGCGGAACACCTCGCGCACCTCGGCGAGCCCGACGATCTGTTCGCGGATTTCGGGCGCGAGCAAGCCGCTCGCGGCGGCTTTGATGTCGTCGATCGCCTCGTAGATGATGCTGTAGTAGCGGATGTCGACCCCGCTCTCCTTGATCGCGTCGCGAGCGCCCGCGTCGGCGCGCACGTTGAAGCCGAGGATGATCGCCTTCGACGGTCGCCGCGAGCTGCACGTCGGATTCCGTGATGCCGCCGACGCCCGAGCCGACGACCGTGACCCTCACGTCGTCGGACGAGATCTTCTCGAGCGCGTCCTTCAGGGCCTCGGCGCTGCCGTGCACGTCCGCCTTGATCAGCAGCGTGATCGTCGGCTTGCCGCCGGCGGCCATCTGGCTGAACACGTTCTCGAGCTTCGACGCCTGCTGCTGCGCGAGCTTCGTGTCGCGCTCGCGCGCCTGCCGGAACTGCGCGACGTCGCGCGCCTGGCGATCGTCCGCGACGACTTGCACGTCGTCGCCGGCGAGCGGCGTGCCCGACAAGCCGAGCACGACGACCGGCGTCGACGGGCCGGCGGACTGAACCTGCGCGCCGGACTCGTCGAACATCGCGCGAATGCGGCCGTACTCATGGCCGGCGAGCAGGATGTCGCCGATCTGCAGCTTGCCCTTGCTGATCAGCACCGTTGCGACGGCGCCGCGGCCGCGCTCCAGGCTCGACTCGAGCACGACGCCCGCGGCAGGCCCGGTGTCGGGCGCCTTGAGCTCGAGCACCTCGGCCTGCAGCAGCAGCGCCTCGAGCAGCTTGTCGACGCCCTCGCCCGTCTGCGCCGAGACGTTCACGAACATCGTCTCGCCGCCGTACTCTTCGGGTATCAGCTCTTGCTTCACGAGCTCGTTGCGCACTCGGGTCGGGTCCGCGCCGTACTTGTCGATCTTGTTGATCGCGACGACGATCGGCACGTCGGCCGCCTTCGCGTGCTGGATCGCCTCGATCGTCTGCGGCATGACGCCGTCGTCGGCCGCGACCACGAGCACGACGATGTCCGTCACGCGCGCGCCGCGCGCGCGCATCGCGGTGAACGCCGCGTGGCCCGGCGTGTCGAGGAACGTGATCTTGCCGTTCGGCGTCTCGCACGTTGTACGCGCCGATGTGCTGCGTGATGCCGCCCGCCTCGCCGGCCGCGACGCGCGTGCGGCGAATGTAGTCGAGCAGCGACGTCTTGCCGTGGTCGACGTGGCCCATGATCGTGACGACGGGCGCGCGCGGCAATTGCTGCAACGTCGCCCTCGGCTTCCACGACCGACTCGGCGAGCTTGTCCTCGATCGCGGTTTCTTTGCGCGCGCGTCGCGCGTGTGGCCCATCTCCTCGACGACGAGGATCGCGGTGTCTTGGTCGAGCGCCTGGTTGATGGTCACCATCATGCCCATCTTCATGAGCACTTTGATGACCTCGGCTCCCTTGATGGCCATCTTGGCGCGAGGTCGGCGACGGTGATCGTCTGGCCGATCTCGACCTCGCGCACGACGGGCGCGGTCGGGCGCTCGAACGCGTGCTGCGGATCCGCGCTGACTGCAACCGAGCGTCGGCGCGCCTTCTTCTTGCGGCGCCGGCCGGTCATGCCGTCGGCGACGTGCAGCGTGTGGTCTTGATCGCCTTCGCTGGGCTCCTCGACCATCCGCTCCTTCTTGAGCTTCTGGCGGGCCCGCTCGGCGTCCGCGCGCTGCTGCGCCTCCTTCTCCGACACCGCAGCCCGCTTGCGCTCTTCCTCGGCGCGCTTGTGCGCCTCCTCGTCGGCTGCTGCGCGCGGCGCTTCTCTTCCTCGGCGCGGCGGCGCTCCTCGGCCTCGCGGGCCTCGGCGGCCTTGCGCTCGCGCTCCTCGGCGTCGCGCTTCTCCTGCTCCTCGCGCTCGACCGCGGTGCGAGCCTCTTCGTCGGCGCGGCGAACCGCGTCGAGCTCTTCCTGTTGCTTGCGCGCCTGCTCCTCGAGCACGTCGCGCTTGATGTAGGTGCGCTTCTGGCGAACCTCGACGTTGATCGTGCGCGCGCGGCCTTGGCTGCTGCCGAGCTTGAGCTCGCTCGACGACTTGCGGTTCAGCGTGATGCGGCGCGGGGCCGATTCGCCGGCATCCTTGCGGCCGTGCGTCTTGCGCAGGTGCGTCAGCAGCTCGAGCTTCGCGTCCTCGCTGATGACGTCGTCGGCGCCGCCGACCTTGATGCCAGCCTCGTCGAGCTGCACGAGCAGCCGATCGACCGGTACCTTCAGTACCTTCGCAAAGTCCGCGACCGTCACTTCCGCCATCCGCTATCTCCTCGCCTACTTCGCCTGCTGCTCGCCGTCGAACCAATGCGCCCGCGCGGCCATGATCAGCTTCGCCGCGCGCTCCGGATCGACGTCGATCTCGCCGAGATCGTCGACGGCCTGCTCCGCGAGATCCTCGCGCGTCACGATGCCGCGGCTCGCGAGCGTGAGCGCGAGCTCGCGGTCCATGCCCTCGAGCGCGAGCAGGTCTTCGGCCGGCTCCGCTTGGTCGATGACTTCCTCGGTCACGATCGCCTGCGTAATCAGCACGTCGCGCGCGCGCGAGCGCAGCTCGTTCACGATCTCGGGCGTGAACTCCTCGATGCCGTTCAGCTCGCTCGCCGGCACGTAGGCGATCTCCTCGAGCGACGAGAAGCCTTCCTGCACGAGGATCGTCGCGACGTCCTCGTCGACGTCGAGCTCCTTCATGAAGTTCTCGACGAGCGCGCGCGCTTCCTTGTCGCTCTTCTCTTCCGCCGCCGACTCCGTCATCACGTTGAGCTGCCAGCCGCTGAGCTCGCTCGCGAGCCGGATGTTCTGGCCGCCGCGGCCGATCGCTTGCGACAGCTTCTCCTCGTCGACCGCGAGATCCATGCTGTGCGTGTCCTCGTCGACGACGATCGAGGTCACCTCGGCCGGCGACATCGCGTTGATCACGAACTGAGCCGGGTTCTCGTCGTAGAGGATGATGTCGACGCGCTCGCCCGCGAGCTCGTTCGAGACCGCCTGGACACGCGAGCCGCGCATGCCGACGCACGCGCCGACCGGGTCGATACGGTTGTCGTTGCTGCGCACCGCGATCTTCGCGCGCAGACCCGCGTCGCGCGCGGCGCCGAGGATCTCGATGAGCCCCTGGCCGACCTCGGGCACCTCGATCTTGAAGAGCTCGATCAGGAACTTCGGCGACGTGCGAGTCAGGAACAGCTGCGGCCCGCGCGGCTCCGCGCGCACCTCGCGGAGCAGGCTCTTGATGCGATCCTGCGGCTTGATCGGCTCGCGCGGGATCAGGTCCTCGCGCGGGATGAAGCCCTCGGCATTGCTGCCGAGGTCGACGTAGGCGCCGTTGCGGTCGACGCGCTTCACGATGCCGCTCACGAGCTCGCCCGCGCGATTCTTGTACGCGTCGACGACTTGCTCGCGCTCCGCCTCGCGGACCTTTTGCACGATCACTTGCTTCGCCGTTTGAGCCGCGATGCGGCCGAACTCGACGGACGGCATCGGCTGTTCGACGTAACCGCCGATCTCGGCCTTCGGATCGACGTCGACCGCGTCCTCGAACCGCAGCTCGCGCGCCGGCTCCTCGAGCTCCTTCGAGTCGTCGGCGAATACCTTCCAGCGCCGAAACGTCTCGTACTCGCCGGTGGCGCGGTCGATCGAGACGCGCACCTCGATGTCGTCGCCGTAGCGCTTGCGCGTCGCGGACGCGAGCGCGGCCTCGATCGCCTCGAAGATCACGTTCTTCTCGACGCCCTTCTCGTTCGAGACCGCGTCGACGACCATCAGAATCTCTTTGCTCATGTCGCTTCCACCATCAAGACTGCGGCGCCAGTCGCGCCATAGCGATGTCGTTCAAAGGCACACGCCAAACTTCGCCGTCCACGTCGATCAGCACGTGCCCGGCCTCCGTGCCCGCGAGCTTCCCGATCAGCTTGCGCCGACCCTCGCGTGCGTCCTTCAGCTCCAGCTTCGCTCGCTCGCCTGCGAAGCGCGCGAAGTGCGCCAGCGTGCGCAGCCGGCGATCGAAGCCCGGCGACGACACCTCGAGCACGTAGCTGCCCGGCAGCGGATCCTCGACGTCGAGCCAAGCTCCGAGTTGCTCGCTGACCCGCTCGCAGTCCTCGAGCTGTCACGCCCTCTTCGCGGTCGATGAAGAGCCGCAGCAGACCTCGTCGCCCGAAGTGCACGTCCAAATCGGCCAACTCGTAACCGAGCGCCGCGAGCGGCGGCTCGAGGAGCGCGATCAATCTCTCTTTGTCGACCGTTTGACCCATCGCTCTCAAACAAAAAATGGGCCCAGGGCCCATTCTCCGTCGTCCTCGCGCGCCCACGCCGACGCGGCGCGGGCTGGACCAGATAACAAAAAGCCCCGTAAGGGGCTTGCTAACTAACCATCTTGGTTAACTTCCAGCCCTAACCAGCTGATCCTCGAGGACTTCGCTGGCGGCCAACGAGCCGACGTACCGTAAAAGCGCGGCTATGCTAACAAAAACCCCGACGCGGCGGTAGAAGCTTGCCTTAGTCCGACCGACCTGTGGCGGCGTTCCCCGGCCCGGGCTCGAGCTTCAGCAGCGAGAACGGGTCGACCCGCGCGTCGACGATCCGCACGCCCCAGTGCAGGTGTGGCCCGGTCACCCTGCCCGTTGCGCCCGCGAGCCCGAGCCTCTGGCCGCGCTCGACGATCGCCCCGGGCGCCACGTCGATCTTCGAGAGGTGCAGATACATCGTATAGAGACCGAGCCCGTGATCAACGATCACCGCGTTGCCGCTGTAGAAGAGATCTTTCGCGAGCACTACGCGCCCGCGGTTGGCCGCGTAGACCGGCGTGCCGACGTCGGCGCGCAGATCGGCCCCCGAGTGCGGCGCACGCGGCTGGCCGTTGAACACTCGGCGATGCCCGAAGTTGCGCCCGTCCTTCGCGCCGTGAATCGGCGCGACGAACGCGTCGCTCCAGTAGCACTCGGGCGTGAACGTCGCGTAGATCGCGTCGGTCTCTTGGGCTTCGCGCACGGCGCGCGCCGTGTCCTCGGGGCTGAGCTCGACGTAGCGGTCAGCGACCTTGAGCTCGGTGGTCGGAAACCTCTGCGCCTTGACCGTCACGGGCTCGCGAACGCTGCGCGATCGGCCGTCGTCGTAGCGGAACGTGATCTCGGCCGTGTGCGCGCCCGCTTTGGCCTCGAGATCGACGCCGACGACCGCGATCCAGCGCGCGTCGCGCTTCACGAGCGGGAAGCGGTGCCCCTCCCACTGCGCTTCGACGGCCGCGAGCCCGCTCTCGTCCGAATACGCGAGCTCGAGCGCCTGCCCCTGCGCGGCCACGAGCGCGAGCGCTGCAGCTATGCCCAACATGGCGCGATGATCGGGCGCGCTCCGCAGCAGGTCAACGCGGCGCGTCTCGGTTTCGAGTCGGCCTCCGAAGCGCGACCGCTCAAGTCACGCGATAGAACCAGAGCTCGATCGCGCGCGCATACCGCGCACCGCTCGCGACGAACACGCCCTTGTTGAGCCAATCGTGAGGCCCGGGAGAGACGAGGAACGTCGGCGAAGCACGGAAGTAATATTCCGAAGGATCCACGTGCTCGCCCTCGGCCAACCGCTGGATCACTTCGGGCGGACCGTGCCGAACGCCGCGGTTGCGAATCTGGATCAACGTGCCGTCGTGCGCCTTGAGCAGATAGACCGCCTCGGCGATCGTGACTCCGTCCCCGCGCACGTACTGCCAGTCCGCGCCGCCACCCAGCACTTCGCCACGCACGTTCGGCCCGTCGAACGTGCCGTCGACGATCGGGATCATCCGGCGCAGCCCCTCGGGCGATTCGCCGATCACGACCATCTCACCGAGTCGCGCCTTGAGCTCGAACACGAAATCGAGATCTGGCTTCACGAGCGGCATGCTTCGACTCCTCATTCTTCCTTTAGCGGGTCGCAACCAGCGTGACGAAACCGCGCTCGACGGCCGCCTCGGCCAGCACGAAACCGGCTTTGCGCAGGCGTTCCTCGACCCAAGCCTGCGAGAGCCTGAGCTTGCGGTAGAAGCTCTTGGCGTACGTCCACTGGCCGTCGACTTTTCGATGGACGAGGTCGTGAACCTTGACCGTCTCCGGCTCGTACTCGAGGAAGCACGTCAAGACCGTGCTGTCGTCGCTGCGCACCGGAATGAATCGATCGAGATCCAGCGCTTCGCGCGATAGGTCGCGATACGTGATCACGAATCGGCCGCCCGGCTCCAGCGCGCGATGGACCTTTCCGAGCAAGTCTGCGACCTCGTCTTTCGATCCGAGGTGCACGAGCGTATCGACCATGCACACCGCGAGCTCGATCGGCCCCGGCAAGTGCCGCTCGAAGTCGAGCAGGTCGCCGCGCAGGATCGCTATATCCAAGCCGCCCGCGTTCCGATGTAGCTCGTCGAGCAACTTGCGGTCGATGTCGATCGCGGTCACCGCGAAACCGAGCCGCGCAAGCGGAATAGACTGAAATCCGCAGCCTGCGCCGAGATCGACTGCGCGACCGGAACGCGTCGGCGTTATCCCTCGGCTCTCGAAAAAATCCGCATAGCGCGCAAGCGCGGCGTCGTATCCGCCGTACATCCACGAGTAGACGTCGGATAGTACCCGATCGTAGTGCTGCTCGACGTCGGCCACGACGACGTCAGGGAACCGCGACGTCCGCGGCTGCGTCCGCGTCGGCCAGCACGAGCGCGCCGTCGCGACGCACGCGGCTGCCGACGACGCGGGCGTCGCCCGCGATGAGGCCGGCGAGGGCGGTCCGTTTGTCTGCGCCCGTGACGATCCACAGGATTCGGCGCGCGCGGTTCAACACGGGCAGCGTGACCGTCATCCGCCGTCGGCCGAGATGCGGTTCCGTCACGACAACCTCGCGCTTGCGCTCGGCCACGAGCGGCGAGCCCGGGAACAGCGATGCCGTGTGGCCGTCGGCGCCGAGGCCGAGATGCACGGTGCCGAGCACAGGCGGAGACCCGGCCGCGGCGCGCAGCACATCGGCGTACCGGCGCGCGGCCGCGTCGAGATTCGGCTCCTCGACCGGCATCCAGCGGAAGCTCGTCGGATGACGCTCGATCGGCGCGTGCAGCGCCGCCGCGGCCTGCGTGCGGTTACGATCGACGTGATTCGCCGGCGCGATCCGCTCGTCGACCTGGAATACTGCAATCCGCTCCCACGGCAAGTCGAGCCGCGCGAGCCGCTCGAGAACGTTCTGCGGCGTGCGGCCGCCGCTCAACGCAAGCGTCGCGCCCCCGCGCGCCGCGTCTTCCTCGAGGTAGCCAGCGAGCAGCTCCGCGCCGCGTACCGCCACGGCATCCGGATCCGGCAGAACCTCGATCGCGAGCTCGGCGCTCAAATCATCCGCCACGTGCAGATCAACTCGTCGGCCTCCGCAGGTCCCCAGCTGCCGGGCTCGTAGAGGTGCACGGGTTGTGTCGAGCCAAGGATCGGATCCACGATGCGCCATTCCTCGAGAACGCCGTCTTCGCGCGCGAACAGCGACGTGTCGCCGTGCAGCGCCGCGCCGATCAAACGCTCGTACGCGTCCATCTCGTCCTCGCCAGAATTAGCGACGTAGAGCTCGACGTCGCGGCCGGCCATCTGAGGGCCCGGCTTCTTTGCGACTGCGCCGAGCGCGATAGACACTTTGTCGGGGCCGAGCCGGAAGCGCAGATAGTTCGGCGTCTCGTACACCGAGTCGCTGAAGATCTGCTGCGGCGGCGGCTTGAGCGCGACGAATACTTCCGTGCACGTCGTTGCGAGCTTCTTCCCCGCGCGCAGGTAGAACGGCACGCCGGCCCAGCGCCACGAGTCGAGGTGCAGACGCACCGCCGCGTACGTTTCGACGTTCGAGCCGCGGCGCCACGCCCTCCTCGTTGCGGTAGCCGACGTACTGGCCGAGCACGAGATCGTCGGGCGACAGGGTCCGGATCGCCTTGAACACCTTCGCCTTCTCGTCGAGCACCGCGTCCGACGTATGCCCAACCGGCGGCTCCATCGCGAGATGGGCGACGACTTGCAGCAGATGGTTCTGCACGACGTCGCGAATCGCGCCGACTTCTTCGTAGAACTTGCCGCGCGTCTGCACGCCGAACGACTCGGCCATCGTCACCTCGACGCGGTCGACGAAGTTGCGGTTCCAGATCGGCTCGAGAAACGCGTTCGCGAACCGAAAGAACAGCAGGTTTTGCACGGACTCCTTGCCGAGGTAGTGGTCGATCCGGAACACGTCGCGCTCGGCGAAGGTTCTGTGCAGCGACTCGTTGAGCTCGCGCGCCGACTGCAGATCGCGTCCGAACGGCTTCTCGACGACCACACGCGCTCCGTCCGCGCAGCCCGACTCGCGCAGCTGATCCGCAACGGTCGCGAACAGGCTCGGCGGCAGAGCGAGGTAATGCAGCGGGTGCGCCGAGTCGCCGAGCGTCTTGCGCAGCGCGATGAACGTCGCCGGCTCACGATAATCGCCGTCGACGTAGCGCAGCAGCTCGCGCAGCTTCGCGAACGCATCGGCATCGAGCCCGGCGTGGCTCTGCTCGAGGCTGTCGCGGATCAGTGCCTCGAACCGCTCGAGGTTGAAGTCCGAGCGCGCGACGCCGACGACCGGAACGGTCAGCGTGCCGTGTCGAATCATCGCCTGGAGCGCCGGGTAGATCTTCTTGTGCGCGAGGTCGCCGGTTGCACCGAACAGCACGAGCGCGTCGGCGGTCCCGTCCTTCATCGCCACGTCAGTTCTTTGCGGCGCCCGGAGTCGCCGGCTCGGCGGCGCGCTCGGCATGACCGCCGAACTCGAGCCGCATCGCGGATAGCAAGCGGTTCGCGAACTCGTCCTCGCCGCGCGAGCTGAAGCGCGCAAACAGCGCCGTCGCGAGCACGGGCACCGGCACGCCGGATTCGATCGCCGCGTCGATCGTCCAGCGTCCCTCGCCCGAGTCGGCCACGTCGCCGTGGAAGCCGCCGAGATTGCCATCACGCTCGAGCGCAGCGGCCGCGAGGTCGAGGAGCCACGAGCGGACGACGCTGCCGTGCCGCCAAACCTCCGCGATCGCGGCGAGGTCGAACTGATACGAGAAGAGCTCGGGATGCTTGAGCGGCGATGTCTCTGCGTCGACGGCCTGCGCGGCGAGTCCCGCGTTCGCATGCTTGAGCACGTTCAACCCTTCCGCGTAGGCCGCCATGAGTCCGTACTCGATGCCATTGTGGACCATCTTCACGAAGTGGCCGGCGCCGTGCGGACCGCAATGCAGCCAACCCTGCGCTGCGGTGCTCACCGGCGGCCTTGCTCGCCGCCGTATCGGCGCGGGTGGCCGGTCGCTCGCTGGATGCCGGCGCTTCGCCCCCGGGCGCGAGCGCGCTGAAGATCGGCGCGAGCCGCGCGACGACGTCCGCCTCGCCGCCGACCATCTGGCAGTAGCCGTTCTCGCGCCCCCAGACGCCGCCGCTCGTGCCCACGTCGAGGTAGTGCAATCCGAGTGCCTTGAGCTCCGCTGCGCGGCGGACGTCGTCGACATAGTGCGAGTTGCCGCCGTCGATCAGCACGTCGCCGCGCGCGAGCAACGAGGTGAGCTCGCGGATCACGCCGTCGACGGCAGCCGCCGGGATCATGAGCCACACGGCACGCGGCGCGCGCAACTTCGCGACGAAATCCGCGAGCGTCGTCGTGATCGTCGCGCCGGCCGCTTTCAGCGGCTCGACCTTGTCGGATTTCAGCGCGAAAGCGACGCACTCGTGACCCGCGGCGAGCAGGCGGAGCGTCATGTTTCCGCCCATCCTGCCTACGCCAATCATGCCGAGCTGCATCGGACTTACCTCGTGGGTGCGCCGCTTTGTGAGCCGCGAAGCGCGGCTTCGGTCGCGTCGAACAGGGCCTGCAGCTCGTACGACACGTCTTGAATCGTACCGTTCACGAAAAAGCCGGGCGTTGCGCGAACGCGGCTTCGTTTGCCGCCGTCGATGTGCTCGCGGATTCGCTGTAGATAGACGTGGTCGTCCATCTCCGCGGTGAATTGGGCCATGTCGAGGCCGAGCCGGTCGGCGTAGTCGTGCAAGTGCTTTGCCTGCAGGTGCGTCTGATTCGTGAGCAGGAGGTCGCTCATCTCCCAAAACTTGCCCTGCTCCCCCGCGCACTCGGCCGCCTCGGCCGCGGCGAGCGCGTGCGGATGCGCGTCCTCGAGCGGAAAATGCCGGAACACGAAGCGCACTTTGTCTGCATAATCGTCGAGCAGCATCTTCACCGCGGGCGCGGCGGCCTTGCAGCGCGGGCACTCGAAGTCGCCGTATTCGACGACGACCACGGGCGCGTGATCCGGACCGACAGCGTGATCGGCGGCCTGAACGGGGACCGCGAGGTCGACACGGGGTTGGTTCATCTGCGCTCCATGCATCGATCGAGGTCGAAACAGCCGTCCCACTATGCCACAACTCTGGGGCTGCTCGCGTCGGCCAAAGCGACGTTCGACGGCGGCGACGTCCGCCCGCGCGCGCGGCGCTCCTTAGTCGACGAACTGCGGCGAGCGCGGCAGCTTTGCGTGCGTCGCGATGTCGTGCTCGATCCAGAGCTCCCCGTGATTGTCCTTCACGAATTGCTCGATCTTCGCGCGCGACGCCTTCGACTGCTCTGCGTCGAACTCGAACGACGGCGTGCGCCCCGTCGTGCGCTCTTCGGGATAGTGGTAGAGATCGCCCGCGAGCACGACGAGCCCGCGGTGCGCGAGCTTGACCGCGAGAACCTGGTGTCCCGGCGTGTGCCCTGGGGCGGACATCAGGACGACCGTGCCGTCGCCGAACACATCGTAATTCTCGTTGTTCAAGACCTTCGTCCTCGCGTCCTTGAGCTTGTTGAAGGAATCGACCGCGATGATCGTGCCCTCCGGGTGCTCGCCGAACATGAAGTCGCGCTCCGCCTTCTGGACGATCCAAGTCGAGCCCGCGAACGCGTTCGCGTTGCCGGTGTGATCCGCGTGGTAGTGCGACAGCGCGAAGTACTTGATGTCGGCCGGCTTGTAGCCCGCCGCGGCGAGCTGCGGCAGCAGCGGCTGGGTGGCGGACATGACGCCCTGCGTCACGGGCTGGCCGTCCTTGAATGCGCTATCCGCGATCTCTCCCGAGTCGAACATCAGCGTGCCGCGCGGATGCACGATCAGATACGAGACGTCGGTGAAGTCGACTTCTTTGAGCTCCTCGCGCTTGAAGTTGAACAGCTTGGGATCGAGGCCCTTGATCGCGCCGTCGTCGAAAATATAGATCCGCGGCGACGGCGGACGGTGGGGGCCGATTCTGTGCCGAGGCCCCGAGCGATCCAAACGCCGCGAGCGCGGCGAGCACAGCCCATGGTTTGTACATCGTCGATCGACTCCTTGTTATTGGTTCTGGCGGGCGCGGATTATTGGCTCAGCAGAACAGGGCGAGCAAGCGATTCAGCACGTCGAGGCCCGCGGCCGTCGGCCGGAGCACGCCGGGCTCGTCCGCGAGCCAGTCGCGCTCGCGGGCCGCGCGCAGCGGCCCTTCGATCGCGCCGCCTGTTGCCCCGCCCTCTCTTCGAACAAAGCGAGCGGCACGCCGTCCGGCAGGCGCAGCGCGTTCATCAGGAACTCGACGCGCAACTTGCCGCGCATCGTCGATTCGCTCCACGGCGACGGCGCGCGGCGTGCCGGCCGCGTCCTCGTAGGTGCGCGGCTTGCGCGCCTTCGCGCGCCGCTCGATCGCGTGCTCTTCGGGCAGCGTGACCTTGCCGTGGGCGCCCGCGCCGATGCCGAGGTAGTCGCCGAAGCGCCAGTAGTTCAGGTTGTGCGCGCAGCGTCGCCCGCCGCGCTCGTACGCCGACATCTCGTAGCGCCGATAACCGCTCGCTGCGAGCAGCTCGCGGCCCGCGGCGCTCGATCTCGAGCACGAGATCCTCGGCCGGCAGCGGCGGCGGCTTGCGATGGAAACGCCGTGTTCGGCTCGAGCGTGAGCTGATACCACGAAAGATGCGGCGGCTCGTGCTCGAGCGCCGCGCGCAGGTCCGCGAGCGCCCCATCGAGATCGTCGCTCGGGCAGCGCGTACATGAGATCGACGTTGAAGGTCGCGAAGCCCGCGGAGCGCGCGAGCTCGATCGCACGCGCGGCCTCGTCCGGGCCGTGCACGCGCCCGAGCCTCCGCAGCTGCTCCGCGCGGAAGCTCTGCACGCCGATCGAGAGCCGGTTCACGCCGGCGTCGCGATATTCGGCGAACCGCGCCGCCTCGACGGCGCCCGGGTTCGCCTCGAGCGTCACCTCGACGGACGGCGTCGAGATCCGAGGCGCTCGCGTATGCCCGCGAGCAGCCGCGCGATCGCCGCGCCGGAGAACAAGCTCGGCGTGCCGCCGCCGATGAACACGCTCGCCAGCGCGCGGCCTCGCGCGAGCGGCAGACTCGGCGTCGAGGTCGCGCAGCAACGCGTCGACGTAGCGCGTGTCGTCGAACCCGCCTCTGCCCGCCTCGTACGAGTTGAAGTCGCAGTACGGGCACTTGCGGATGCACCACGGCAAATGCACGTAGAGCGCGAGCGGCGGCAGCACGGTAAACGCCAGACGGCGCGCGATCGAGGCGCGCGGTATCGATGTGAGCGGCGCACGCGGCGCCGCCGCGATCGCGGGCCCGGCGGGAAGTGGATCCATCAGCCGTCGTCTTAAGCTATTGCGAGGTGGAAGAGGTCGTGGAGGAGTCCGTCTGCGGCTGATGTGCGCGGCGACGATCGATCTCGCGCTGCATCTTCTCGCGCGCCTTCGCTTCGCGGTCGGCCTTCTCCTGCGCCGTCGCCGGCGTCGGCTCGGCCTTCGCGCAGGACAGCTTCGCCCAGTCGAGCTCGCGCTGCTGATCGAGCTGGTTCATGTAGTTCGATGACGCGTAGATGAAATCGAGTCGCGCGCGCAGCGCGTCCTCGAGCTGATGCAGCTGAGACGGCGTCATTTCGCTGCCGGGGTTGACCTTGCCCTTGAGCTCGCAATGGAACCCGCCCTCGCCGCCCGTGACGGTGAAGTCTTCGAAGCCGATCTGCCGGTCCGGATTGGCGCCCCAGTTCCAAACGAAGTCGTTCTGCGGCAACTGATAGTTGCCAAACTGTGCGTGCACGGAGCTCGCCGCGAGCCCCGCTACCGCGGCCGCAGCCGCAGCCACCAGCGCGAAACGTTTCGGGCCGTGCATACGGTTCGACCCCTTCCTCGGTCCGGAAAGGATACCGCCGAATCGCGGAGCGTGCGCTATGCTTGCGCCGCGTGACGGCCCCTCCGCTATCTCGGTCAGCCGGCTCGCCGTGGACCGCGGCGGCCGGCGGGTCCTCGACGAGATTACGTTCGATGTCGCCGCGGGCGAGATCGTCGGCCTGCTCGGCCCGAACGGCGCCGGCAAGACCACGACGCTCGGCGTGCTGCTCGACCCTGCTGCCTTACGAGCACGGCGAGGTCCGCATCGCCGGCCACGACTTGAGCACCCAACAGGCACGCGGTACGCGCCGCGATCGGCCGCGTGCCGCAGGAGATCGCGGTCTATCCGACGCTGACCGCACGCGAGAACGCGGTGTTCTTCGCCCGCCTCGCCGGGCTGCGCGGCGCGCGCCGCGCGCAAGGCCGCTGCGGACGCGATCGAGCAAGTCGGGCTCGAGCAGCGCGCCGACGAAGCGGCGCCGACTTTCTCCGGCGGGATGCAGCGCCGGCTCAACCTCGCCTGCGGGCTCGTCGGTCGCCGCAGGTCGTGCTGCTCGACGAGCCGACGGTCGGCGTCGATCCGCAGTCGCTCGAGCGCATCGTCACGACGCTGCGCCGCCACGCTGCGCGCGGCGCCGCGCTGCTCTACAGCACGCACCACATGAAAGAGGCGGAGCAGCTCTGCGACCGCGTCGTGCTGATCGATCACGGCCGCGTCGTCGCGCTCGGCAGGCCGCAGGAGATCGTCGCGCAAGCAGGCCTTCGGCTCTCGGCCGACGTCGTGACCGAGCGCTCGCTGCCCGAGCGTTGGCTCGAGGGCCTCGACGGCGCGCGCGTGCTCGAGACGCACGCGCGAGGCGTCGACGAAACCGGCAGCTTCGCCGCGCGTCTCGCTCGCCGAGCTCGGCGTCGCCGCGCGCGTGCTCGCGCGCGCCGCCGAGCCACGGCGCCGTGCGCGAGCTGCACGTGCAACGGCCGAGCTTGCACGACGCGTTCTTGGCGTTGACCGGCCGCGCGCTGCGCGATTGAGGGCCGGCGATCGTGTCGCTCCGCGTGATCATCGCGAAGGACCTGCGGCTCCTGTTCCGGGACCGCGTCGCGCTCGTGTTCATCGCTCTTGCACCGATCGTCGTGATCAGCGTCGCGGGTTTTTCCCTCTCTAGCCTCTACGGCGGCGACGCGTCCGGACAGACCGCGTACGACTTGCCGATCGTGGACGAGGATGGCGGCGATCTCGCTCGCCAGATCGAGGAGCGGCTCGCGACCGACGCCACCGTGCGCGTGCGCGCGATCGCGACGCGCGGCGAGGCGGAGCGGCTCGTCGCGAGCAAAGCGGTCGGCAGCGCGCTCGTGATACCCGCCGGCACGGCCGCCGCGCTCGCGGCCGGTGAGCCCGCGCGCGTGTTGCTCTATACGGACCCCGTGAAATACCTCGAGCGTCTCAACGTGCGCCTCCGAGTGCTGCAAACGCGCGACGCGCTCGCCGACTCCGAGCGCGCCCGGATCGCGAAGGATATCGAGCAGCAGCGCGACTCGCTGCGCGCGGAGCTCGACCGCCTCGGCCAAGCGGTTCGCGACGCACGCTCCGAGCTCGAGGCCGCGAAACGCGAATCGCAGGAGCTCGGGCAACGCGCTACGCGCGCGTACGACGCCGAGGTCGCCCGCATCCGAGCCGACGTCGAGAAGCAGATCGACCAGCAAGTCCGCGCCCTTTCCGCCCAAGTCCAACGCGAGCTCGCCGCGCGCGTCGACGAGCTCCGTGCGCCCGCACGGGTCTACCTCGACGCACTCGGCCGGGCGCGCGCGGATTTCGAGAAGTGGTTCGGCGATCTCGAACGGCTCGCCGGACGGCGGGCGGAGCAGATTCCGCCGCCGCCCACGTTTCCCGAGCCGCCACCCGATCTCGTGCGCGCTCTCGACGACCCCGTGCCGCCGCTCGCCCTGCCCGCACACCTCGAGATTCGCGTCGAGCCGCGCGCGCCTCCCTTCGCGGCGCCCGCGCTGCCGGACATCGCTCTCGACGTGCCGAATCTCGACGTGCCGGCCGCGCCCGCGCTCGGCGCGACGCTCGGAGTCGAGGAAGTTCCGGTGGGCGGCGGCGTCACGACGATCAACAGCTTCGATCAGCAAGTGCCCGGCTTCAGCGTGACGTTCCTGTTGCTCGGCTTGTTGCTCGGCGTCTCGCTCGGGCTGCTGGACGAGCGCGACTGGGGAACGTTCGATCGCATCCGCGCGATGCCGATCGCGCCGCGCAACGTGCTGCTCGGCAAGCTCGCCGCACGTTTCATCGTCGGCTTGGCGCAGATGATTCTGCTGTTCGCGGTCGGTTGGTTCCTTTTCGGCATATCGCTCGGACCGCAGCCGTGGGCGCTGCTGCTGCCGATCGCCGGCATCGTGTTCGCGGGCACGGCGTTCGGCCTGATCGTCGCAGGTGTAGCGCGGACGCGCGACTCCGTTCTACCGCTCGGCGCAATCGCGATCATGTCGATGGCCGCGATCGGCGGCTGCTGGTGGCCGATCGATCTCGAGCCGCGCTGGATGAGAACGATAGCGTTCGCGCTGCCGACGACCTGGGCGATGGAATCGTTCAACGACCTGATGATCCGGCTGCGCGGCGTCGACGCCGCCCTGAAGCCGACCGCCGTGCTCGTCGCGTACGGGCTCGCGTACCTCGCGATCGGCCTCTGGCTGTTCCGGCGCCGCGCGGCGCTGCGTTAGCGTCGCGGGTCGGGCGCAGGCACACGGCTACGGCCGCGCCAGAGTCTCGTCAAACCCGCCTGCAGGCGAGCACGGCGTTCGTGCCGCCAAATGCGAACGAGCTCGTGAGCGCGACCTCGACGTCTTGTCCCTCGCGGGCGACGTGCGGCACGTAATCGAGATCGCACTCGGGATCCGGCTGGCGCAGGTTCAGCGTCGGCGGCAGCGTGCGCGTGCGCAGCGCAAGCAACGTCACGACGAGCTCGACGGCGCCGGCCGCGCCGAGCAGGTGACCGTGCATCGACTTCGTCGAGCTCACCGGAACCGTCTTCGCGTGTGCGCCGAATACTCGCTTGATCGCGCCGGTCTCCACCGCGTCGTTCGCCGCGGTCCCCGTGCCGTGCGCGTTGATGTAGCCGACGTCGCGCGGCGCGGCCCCCGCCGCCGCGAGCGCGAGCTCGAGCGCGCGCGCCTGACCTTCGACCGATGGCCGCGTGATGTGCGCGCTGTCCGTCGTGAGACCGTAGCCCACGATCTCGCCCCAGATCTCCGCCCTGCGGCGGCGCGCATGTTCCCATTCCTCGAGCACGACGACGGCCGCGCCCTCGCCGAGCACGAGCCCGCTGCGGTCGCGCGCGAACGGCTTGCAGGACGCGGACGCATCGTCGGGATCCTCCGTCGCGAGCGTCTTCAGCGCCTCCCACGCCTTCAGCGTGCCGAGCGTGAGCGGCGCCTCGGCGCCGCCGGCGAGCGCGAGCGGCGCGGCGCCCGCGCGCAGGCGCAGCCACGCCTCGCCGATCGCGACCGCGGAGGACGAGCACGCGGTCGAGTACGTGACGTTCGGCCCCGTGAGCCCGTGCTCGAGGCCGATCCATGCGCCGGCCGCGTTGTTCATCGCGGTGAGCACGGTGAACGGCTTGATGCGGTCGGAGCCGTCTCGATAGAGCGTCGCGTAGCCCTCGTCCGTCGTCGCGGAGCCGCCCATGCCCGTGCCGAAAAACACGCCGGTGCTCGCACGCGTCTCGCCGGTCCATTCGATCCCGGCGCTCGCGATCGCTTGCTTCGCCGCGACGAGCGCGAGCTGGCTCACTCGATCGAGCATCCGCAGTTGCTGTGCGCGGAAGTGGGCGCTGCCGTCGAATGCCGCGCGCGCCGCAATCCTCGTCGCAAGACGCGCGCTCCAGTCTTCGTGAAGCGCGCCGATCGACGAGCGGCCCCCGACGAGGCTCGCGAAGAACTCGTCCGGGTCGTTGCCGCCCGGGGCGACGACCCCGACCCCGGTCACCGCGACGCGCTTCACCGAGCGCGTGCGCCGGCGCGGCCCTTCGGCTTGCGGCCCGGTGCGCCGTCGCCCGGCGCCGCTCGCGCCGGCCGCTTCGCGGCGCGTTTGGGGCTGGCGCCTCCGGTCCCGCCGGCGCTCGCCCCGTTCGCACGACTCTTGCCATTCGCGTGCTTGTCGGTCTTACCGTTCGCCTTTCGCGCGCCGCCCGACCGCTTGCCGGAGCCGAGAGCGCGGTTGCCTGCCGACCGAATCTTCTTCGCACCCGAACGAGGCGGCGTCGCGGTCGCCGGCGCTGCCGCGGCTTTCGACGGCATCGTCGGCACCGCGGCGGACTTGGCGGTGGCCCGCGGCTTCGTGTCGCGCTCCGCGATCAGCCGCGCAACGTAGTCCGCGAGGTCGCCGAGCGTCTTGAACGGAGGAATCGTGTTCTCGGCCGTGATCTGAAATTCGTCTTCGATCGTAAACACGAGCTCCGTGATCGCGAGCGAATCGAGCTCGATGTCCGTGAGGAGCGTGTCGCGCAGCAATTGTTCCGGCGGCAGCTCGAAATCGCGCACGATGATCGCGCGGATTCCATCGAAGGTCGTCGTCATGCATTCTCCCGCAATGTTCAGCGATGCGCCGCCGGAGCGGACGCCACCTTAGCACGTGAGCCACGCTCCAACTGCTCGCGCGCGCGCGCTCGTGTCGAGAGCGATGTGACCGGTGCGGCGCGCACCTTCCCGCCGAGAATCGCACCGGCGGTCAGCAGCGCGGGCCACGCCTTCAGCGCCGGCAGTAGCGCGCGCGCGGCGGGACGCATCGCGAGCCCCGCGAGGAGCGCCGCCCACCGAATCCGCGCGCCGAATGCACGCCGCCAAGCGCGCTCGTAGAGCCGACCGGTGGCGTCTTGGCGAGCGCCCGAGAGCAACGCATCGCGCTCGAGCTCGAGGCGCGCGCAAAGCAAGAACGCGCCCTGCATCGCCATGCTGATCCCCTCGCCGAAGATCGGATGCGCTTCGCCGGCCGCGTTGCCGACCGCGAAGCCGCCGTCGCTCGCTCCAAAGCGCTCGCCGTCCCGGGCGGATCGGCCCCACGCTGAGCCAGGTGCCCACGCGCTGCGCGCCATCGAGCGCGCGCCGCACGCCGGCGCACGAGCGCCGCAGCAGCGCTTCGACGGCCGCCCCGGCGGAGTCGCTCGCCACGACCCCTCGCGCGTCGCGCAGCGCGTCGCGCCGCACGCAGCATGCAATCGTGAGCTGGCCGCCGTCGCCGAGCACCATGCCGCCGTAGCCGCCTTCGAACGCGAGCACCGGCAGCAGGCCCGGCTCGATCTCGGCGCGCAAGAAGTTCGCTTTGAACGCGAACAGGTCGGAGCCATGCGACTCCGCACGCGCCCGCATTCCGGCGAACGGCGACGGCTCCCACGAGCCGTGCGCGTCGACCAGCGACGCTGGCCGCGACCATCGCCGACTCGCCCGCGCGGCTCGTCGCGAGCGTGCACGCGTGCTCGCCGTCGCGGCGCTCGACGTCGACGACGCTCCAGGGCTGATAGACGGTCGGCGCCGAGCTCCGCCGCGCGCGCGAGCAACAGCGTGTCGAGCCGCTCGCGGCCGAGCGCGCGGCCGCAAGGGCGCTTCGCCGCGTAGGCGCGGCAAGTCGGCGTACAGCTCGGCGTCGCCGGCGTAGAGCGCCGACTCGCTCGAGCGGCGGTCCCGCCAGCGCGCGAAACTCGTCGCCGACGCCGAGCTCGTCGAGCAACGCGAGGTTCGGCGCCGCGATGCACTCGCCGCAGACCTTGCGCCGCGGGAACGCGCGTTTCTCGACGAGCGCAACCGACCAGCCCGCGCGCCGCGAGCAGGATCGCGGCGCTCGAGCCCGCGACGCCGCCGCCGATCACGAGCGCGTCGTAGCGCTTAGCCATCGCGCCTCGCGACGAACAGATGACTGAACGCGCCGGCAGCGCTTTCCGTCAGCGCCCAGCCACCCGCGACCGCGCCGCGCCACGCGGCGCCGATCTCGCCGTCGCGAAACCCGGCCTGCACGCTCACGACCGCGTCGTGCCGCGTGACGTCGTTGCAGCCGATCAGGCCGAGCAGACGGCTGCCGGCGAGCGCGAAGCGCGAGCGGCGCGGCTCGCAGCAAACGAACGCGTCCGCGCGCGCCGCGATCCCGCCGAGCAGCCGCGTCGAGGCGCTCGCCCTCGAAGTGATGCACGAACAGATTCGCGAACACGACGCCGACTCGGTCCGGTCCGGTCGCGCGCGAGCCAGTCGAGCGCGTCTCGCCGCGACGACTTCGAGCGTCCAGCCGCCGGCGCGGATCGCGTCGGCCGTCTTCTGCGCGACGATCGGCTCGAGGTCGAGCAGCGTCAGGTGCGTGCCGAGCCACGCGCTCGCCGAGGCTGCGCGCGAGCCGTAGCGCGAGCGTCCCGTCGCCCGCACCGAGCTCGACGAGCGCGTGCGCGGCCGGTCGGCCGCGGTGCGTTGAGCCCGCGCTTGAGCCAGGTCACCGCGGCCATGATCCGGTTGATGCGCCGCAGGTCGCGCGCGCGAGCGCCGCGCGCGCGGATCGCTCGCGGGCAGCTCGTCGAGGATCTCGGGCGTCACGCGGCGCGGAAAATCGTCCGCGGCGAGCGGCGGCAGCGTTTCGCTCATGCCACCTCCAGCAGCGCGCCGTGGCAGCTGAAGCCCGCGCCGAACGACGACATCCACCACCAGCCGCGGCGAGCGCTTGGCCGCGAGCGCGGCCTCGAGCACGAAGTAGACGAACGCGCTGCTCAGGTTGCCGAACTCGCGCAGCACGGCCGAGCTGTGCTCGAGCTGCTCGTCGGAGAGCTTCAGGCGATTCTTGATCGCGAGCAGCACGTCGCGGCCGCCCGCGTGCCAAACCCACTGCGCGATGTCGGCGCGCTCGAGATCGGCCTCGGCGAGCATGCGGTCGAGCACCTGCTCGGCGTGCTCGGCCGCGAGCCGCGGCACCGGCCGCGTCAGCACGTTGCGCAGCATGCCGCCGCGCTGCTCGAAACGCAGCGCCTCGCGCTCGGAGGGATTCAGCAGCGAGCCGATCGCGCCGCACTCGATCGGCCTGCTTATCGCGCCGGCGGTCGCCGCGCCGAGCACCGCGGCGCCCGCGCCGTCGCCGAACAGGCAAGCGCTGATCAGCACGCCGGGATCGTCGTCGAGATACATCGCGGCGCTGCTGAGCTCGACGCAGACGGACACGACGTTGCGGCAGCGGCCGGACTCGAGCAGCGCGTCGGCGAGCTGCCAATTCGGCAGCGCCGCCGCGCAGCCATGGCCGACCAGGTCGAACGCGCGCACGTCGCGCGGCAGGCCGAGCCGCTCGACGACATAGCCCGAGAGCCCCGGGCAGAGATAACCCGTGCACGTGCTCACGACGATGCCCTCGACGTCGTCCGTCGTCGAGGCCCGCGGCGCGCAGCGCCTTCTCCGCGGCCTCGGAAGCGAGCTTCGGCGCGTGCTCGAGGAAGCGCGCGTGCAGCGTGTCGGGGTCGATCTCGAAGACGTCGTCGAGGCTCGAGACCGCGAGCCGGCGAGCCTCGATGCCGTTCTCGCCGAGCAGCACGGCCTGCGCGAGCGCGCGCGAGCGCCGGTCGAGCTTCTCGAACCAGGCCGAGGTCTGGAACGCGTCCCAGCAATCGGCCTTCGTGTAGCGCCGCGCGGGGTGCGCCGTTCCCAATCCATGCACGAACATTGTGTCTGCATCCTCCGAATCGGCCGCGGATGGGCGCACTCGCTCCGCGACGCCGCGTCGTCTCGGGATCGACCGCGGCGCACATCTACTATAGTTCCTTCCCGGCGCCGAAGCGTTCATGGTCGAGCCGCAAGACGAGGCCCGGTTATCGCGGCCCGTGCTTTTGCCGTGCGAGCAAGAACGCGCCCGGCGCGCCCTGAGGGCTGCGGTCGCCCGTCAACGCGCGTGCAGCGCGAACACCCAGACCACGCCGCCCTGCGGCACGACGTCTCGGTGCTGCGCGATCCTCTGTCGATCCGCACCGAGCATGCCCTGCGCGTCGACGCCCCAGCCCGACTGCACCGCGACGTACTGCACGCCGTCGACCTCGTAACGTCGTCGGCACGCCGGTGATGCCGGAGTTCGTGCGGTACTGCCAGAGCTGCTTGCCGGTCGTCGGCGTCGAACGCGCGGAAGTAGCGGTCGTTCGTGCCGCCGTCGAACACGCAGGCCGCCGCCGGTCGCGAGCACCGGTCCCCAGTTCGGCGACGCGTACTCGTGCGTCCAGCGCTTCGCTCGCGCGTCTTCGACGTTCCAGGCTTGGAGCTCGCCGATGTGCGTCGCGCCCGGCCGCGACCGTGAGGTCCGCTTCGCCTGCTGCGGCGAGCCCGTGAAGTGCTGGCCGCGGCTGGTACTCGGCGTCGCTCGCCCTCCAGCTGGCTGCAGAGGTTCTCGTTGGCCGGGATGTAGAGGAAGCCGCGTCTTCGGGCTGTACGCGGCCGGCGGCCAGTCCTTCCCGCCCCAGAGCGACGGGCAGAACGTCGACGCGCTTGCCCGACCGCGGGCTTGTGCGACTCGTCGTACGTCGGGCCGGCCGGTCTTCGGGTCGACGCTCGTGAACACGTTCTGCTGTCACGTAGGGCTTGCGCGTCGACGAACGCGATGCGCGTACTCGGCGCGCTCGAGGAACCAGAGGTAGCCGTCGCGCGCCGGGATGCACGAGGCCGTGCATCGTGCGGCCGTCGCGCTTGTACGTCGATCAGCAGCGGCGCCGAGACCTCGTCCCAGTCCCACGAGTCGTTCCAGTGGTACTGGTGATAGCCCCGCAGCTTGCCGGTCTCGACGTCGAGCGCGAGCACCGAGTTCGTGTAGAGGTTGTCGCCGGGGCGCGGTCGCCGGTCCACGGGCCCGGGTTGCCCGTGCCCCAGTAGGTGAGGCCGAGCGCGGGATCGAAGCTGCCGGTGATCCAGACGGGCGCGCCGCCGGTCTTCCACGACTCGCCGGGCCAGGTGTCGTTGCCGGGCTCGCCGGGACCCGGGATCGTGTAGGTCTTCCAGACCTCCTTGCCGGTCTCCGCGTCGAGCGCGGCGACGAAGCCGCGGATGCCGAGCTCGCCGCCCGAGACGCCGACCATGATCTTGCCGCGCGCCGCGAGCGGCGCCAGCGTCATGTAGTAGCCGCCGTTGTAGTCCTCGACGGCCTTGTCCCAGACCACGCTGCCGGTGCGTCGCGTCGAGCGCGACGACCTTCGCGTCGGACGTCGCCATGTAGACCTTGTCGCCGTACAGCGCGACGCCGCGGTTCGTCGGGTGGCCCATCCGGATATCGGGCGGCATCCGGCGCTGGTATCGCCAGAGCAGACTCGCCGCTCGGCCGCGTCGAACGCGAGCACTTGGTTGAACGGCGTCGTGACGAACATCGTGCCGTCGTTCACGATCGGCGGCGCCTGGTGGCCCTCGGCCGTGCCGGTCGACGCCGTCCACACGGGCACGAGCTCTCGCGACGTTGCGCGCGTTGATCTTGTCGAGCGGGCTGTAGCCCCACGAGTCGTACGTTGCGCCGGTACATGAGCCAGTTGCGCGGCTCGGGCGAGACCAGGCGCGCGTCCGTCACGGCGGTGTAGTCGCGAGCGGGCTCGGCCGCTCGAGGCGACTGCACCGACGACACGAGCGCGAAGAGCCCGACGGCGCCGCCGACCGCCGCCGCGCGCGCCCTCGAGCGAGCGCGTCCTCGGTGAAGACTCCGCGGCCATTCGAGCAATTTGCCAGCGAGCATCGATCCCCTCCCCGATTTGCGCCGCGCTATTCGCCCGAAGGCGAGCCCGGCTGCGCGAAACCGACCTTGCCGACGAACGGCGCCGCGACCGCGAGCACGCCGTCGACGATCTTGAGCGGCAGCGCCGCGAGCTGCCACGGCGCGGGACCCGACACGACGCGCGCCGCGTCGCCCGGGTCGTACTCCGATTCGTGGCACGGGCACTTGAAGTGCCGCGCAGGCGCTATCCAGTCGGTGACGTCGCAGCCCGTGTGCGTGCAGACGCCCGAGTACGCGACGACGCCGTCCGCCGCTCGCGGCCGCGTCTCGTCCGACAGCGCGTCCGCCGTCAGCCGCACGACGATCAGCTGGTTCAGGCGCGTGCCGTCGCGCACGCGCCGCGTCGCGGGGTCCATCGGAAACGCCGTGATCTGCTTGGCGCCGGCCGAGACGTCGGCGAGCGCGATCGGCTGGTTCGTGCGCGCGCCGAACGCGTACACGAGCACGTCGCCCGGCTGCGGCGGCGCGAGCGCCTCGGGCGGCGGCTCGGCACCCGGCTCGTCGGCGCGGACGTGCAGCGCGCGGGCAACCGCGAGCGCGCAGCACGCGCGGAGCAGCGAACGCCGCGCTTCACTTCGCAACCGCTGGCCCCGTGGCCGTCGTGTCGAACGACGAGCCCGTGAACACTTGGCGGCCGTCCGGCAGGAACACCGAGCGCGCGTTCGCGACGTGCGGTTCGTCCTTCGACAGGAAGCCGTTGATCGTGACCACGTGCCCGGCGCGCAGCGAGTTGCGGTTCCAGCCCTGGCGCATGAGGCCGTTCGGCGGGCCGAGCTCGAAGTCCCAGTTCACGAGCGCGCCGCTTTCGTCCTTCACGTCGATGTAGATCCGCGCGTGCGGGTTCGTCCACTCGAGCTTCGTGACCGTGCCCGTGAGCATGACCGGCTTGTCGCGGTCGTATTCGGCCGAGAACGAGTGGTGCGCGCGCGCGCGAGGCGGCTGCAGAGCAGAGCGGGATCGCCAAGCCGAAACTCAGCGAGCGGTGTCTCATCGAGCGCGTCCCCCTCGGGCGTCGAGGCCGCCGGCGCGGCGAGCGGAATGATAACCTGACGCGCCGTCTACGGAACGAGAGAACGAAGATGACCCGACGCGCAGCGCGTAACGATCGTCGGCCTCCTCCTGCTGGCCGCTGCGCTGCCATGCGCCGCGCAATGGGGCGCCGCACACGAGCGGCGCATGTCCCGCGCACGAAGGCGGGCGCGCCCGATCTCGACGCGCCCGCGCCCGCGCACGCGCTGACGGCAAGGTCGATCTCTCGGGCGTCTGGCAGGGCCCGGGCGGCGGTCTCGGCGGCGCGCAGCGCCGCCGCCGATCACGTTCTCGGAGGGACCGCCGGTCGCGGGTTTTCTCGAACATCGCGCAGAACATCAAGGACGGCGCGCCGCTCAAGCCCGAAGGTGCCGCGCTGCTCGAGCAGCGGCGCGCGCAGGACGGCAAGGACAATCCCGAGGCCGCCTGCCTGCCGATGGGCATCATGCAGTTCCACACGCAAGGCGCGCCGCGCAAGGTGATCCAGACGCCGCGACGTGCTCGTGATCCTCTACGAGGCGAGCATGGGCGTCCGGCAGATCTTCACCGACGGCCGCGCGGCTGCCGAGCGACGATCCGCAGCCATGGTGGTACGGCTATTCGGTCGGGCCACTGGGACGGCGACACGCTCGTCGTCGAGACGACGGGGCTTCGCGACGACGGCTGGCTCGACGTGTTCGGCACGCCGCTCACGGACGCCGCGAAGATCACGGAGCGCTTCCGCCGGCCGAGCTACGGCCGAATGGAGATCGACGTCACGATCGACGACCCGAAGGTCTACACGAAGCCATGGACCGTGCGCGTGAACCAGCGAATCATGCCGGACCAGGAGCTGCTCGAGTTCGTCTGCCTCGAGAACCAGCGCTACGGGAAGCGCTGAGGGCTCCGCGGTCTTCGCGCTCGACGCCGCACCGCGGATCGCTCGCCTTGCAAGCGCGGGCGTAAGCGATCAGGTCGCGGGCAGCTGCGCGGGCTTCGGCTCCGCGACTTCGCGGCCGAGCCGGCCGCGGCCCGACATCTCCGCGCCTGCGTTGCGCGGCAACCGCCACATCAGCGCCACGGAGCTCGCCGAAATCAATCCGACGCCGAGGAACGCGACGTAGAAGTTGTGCACGTCGGTCGCCGGACGCGCGTTCAGCAGCCCGACGATCTGGAGCAGGTAGCCGCCGATCGCGACGCCGAGGCTCAGGCTCAACTGCTGCATCATGCCGGCGAGGCTGCTCGCGTGCGCCCATCCGCGTCTGGTCGACCTCGGCGTAGCTGATCGCGTTCAGGCTCGTGAACTGCAGCGAGCGGAAGAATCCGCTCACGAGCAGCGTCGCAACGATCACGATATGCGAGGTCTCGGGGCGAAACAGACCGCACGCGCACAGCAGCGCCGACGCGAGGATCCATTCGACGACGAGCACGCGGCGAAATCCGAGGCGGTTCAGGATCTGCGCCGCGAGCGTCTTCATGAACATCGCGCCCATCGCGGACACGAACGTGAGCAGACCCGACTGCACCGGGCTCAGCCCGAACCCGAGCTGCAGCATCAGCGGCAGCAGGAACGGCGTCGCGCCGACGCCGATCCGAAACAGCGTGCCGCCGACGACGCCCGCGCGATAGGTCGCGAGCCGGAACAAGCCGAGGTCGAGCAGCGGATGGCGCGTGCGGCGCGCGTGCAGCCACGTAGCGCGGCGAGACCGATCAAGCCGAGCACGAGCGTCGCAGCGGCGACCTCGACCGGCACGAGATGCCGGCCGAGCGTCGAGAAGCCGAACATCGCGAGCGCGAGCCCGAGCCCGCGAGCGCGAAGCCGACGCCAGTCGAGCGGCGGCGGCGGCTCGCGGATGTCCGGGATGAAGCGCTTCGCGAGCAGGATCCCGAGCACGCCGATCGGCAGGTTGATCAAGAAAATCCAGCGCCAGTGGAAATACGTCGTGATGAAGCCGCCGAGCGGCGGCCCGACGACGGGCCCGACGAGCGCCGGAATCGTGAGCCACGAGCAGCGCCTGCACGAGCTCGCTCTTCGGCACCGTGCGCAGCAGCACGAGACGGCCGACCGGCACCATCATCGCGCCGCCCATGCCTTGCACGAACCGCGCCGCGACGAGCGTGCCGAGCGAGCCGCTCGCGCGCGCAGCCGATCGAGCCGAGCAGAAACACGCGCGATCGCGGACATGAACGTCGTGCGCGCGCCGAAACGGTCCGCCACCCAGCCGCTCACCGGGATGAACACCGCGAGCGACAGCAGGTACGCCGTCAGCGCGAGCTTCAGCGCGATCGGGTCGGTCGCGAGATCGCGTCGCGATCGCGGGCAGCGACGTCGAGAGCACGGTCGAGTCCATGTTCTCGATGAACAAGGCGCAAGCGACGATCAGCGGGAGAAGCCGGTCGAATCTCATCGGGTCGGGTCGAGGCGGGAGCTGGCGCGGTCCATGCGTTAGGAGCATCTTAGCGCGGGTTCGTAAGCACATATCCGCAATTGCCGCGGGCTTTGTCGCCCTGTACGGTTTACGTCGCGCGGAGGGAGTCCGGTGGTCGAGACGAAGATTTGGCGGTCGGCCGTGGCGGTTTTTGTCGGTAGCGCTCTGCTTTGCGCGGCGAGTGCGCAGGAGTCCGCTCCGGCGCCCGCGGCGGCGCGACCGCGAATCGGCCTCGTGCTCGCGGGCGGCGGCGCGAAAGGCGCCGCGCACATCGGCGTCATACGCGTGCTCGACGAGCTGCACATCCCGGTCGACTGCGTCGTCGGCACGAGCATGGGCGCGCTCGTCGGCGCGACGTTCGCGTCGGGCGTCCCGGCTGCGGAGCTCGAGCGCGCGGTGCTCGCGATCGACTGGAAGCGTACCGTCGGCGGGCAGGGCCGGCGCGACCGCATGCCGATCGAGCGCAAGCTCACGCAGCTCACGTACTCGATCCCGCTCGAGGTCGGCTTGCAGCACGGCTCGGTCCGGCTGCCGGGCGGGTTGATCGCGACGCAAGAGATCGAGCAGTCGATCCGCACGCTCGTCGCGGCCGCGCGCTACACGCACAGCTTCGACGACCTGCCGATTCCGTTTCGCGCGATCGCGACCGACATGGTCGCGGGCGAGATGGTCGTGCTCGATGGAGGCGACCTCGCGGAGGCGATGCGCGCGAGCATGGCGCTGCCGGGCGTGTTCTCCCCGGTGCAGATGGACGGCAAGGTCCTCTCCGACGGCGGGATCACGCGCAATCTGCCGATCGACATCGCGCGCAAGCTCTGCGCGGACGTCGTGATCGCGGTCTGGATGTCCACGCCGGCGCCGACGGCCGCGGACTTGAGCTCGTCGCTGAGCCTCGTGACGCGCTCGCTCGACGTGATGATCACGGCCAACGAGCGCGCGCAGATCGCGAGCTTGGGCCCGGGGGACATCGGCATCGAGGTGCCGATGGGCGACATCGGCTCGGGCTCTTTCGAGCGCGTGCCCGAGGCGATGGAGCTCGGCCGCAAGGCGGCCGACGCACGCCGCGCCGATCTCGCCCGCTTCTCCGTTTCCGACGAGGCCTACCAGGCGTGGCTCAAGAAGGTCGGCAAGACCGAGGTGGACAAGCCCGTGCTCGCCGACGTCAAGATCGTCGGCCTGCAGCGCGTGAACATCGACTACGTGCGCGCGGAGCTTCAGCAGGTCGCGCCCGGCAAGGCCGTGAGCGCTCGACGACATCGCGGGCGCCATCGAGCGGATCTATGCGCTCGGCGACTTCGAGCGCGTCGACTACGACGTCACGGGCCCGCCGGAAGCCCGCGTGCTCGAGATCACGCCCGTCGAGAAGGAATGGGGGCCGAACTTCCTGCGCTTCGATTTCGGGCTCGCCGCCAACGAAGGCGGCGACATGTTCGCGATCGCTGCGCGCTGGATCACGACCGCACCTGGATGAACTCGCTCGGCGGCCATTGGCACAACGCACTGCAACTCGGCCGGCAATCCGTGGCGAGGACGGACTTCTACCAGCCGCTCGACGTGCGGCAGCGCTTCTTCGTGCAGCCGATCGCGCAAGCGGAAGACGACTACGAGGACGTCTTTAACGACGGCGATCGCGCCGCGCGCTACATCATGCGGCAGCGATACGGACAGGTGGATCTCGGCATGAACTTCGGCACGGTCGCGCAGCTGCGACTCGGCGTGCGCAGCGGCTCGAAAGGGGCAGAGCTCGACACGGGCGCCGCGGCGCTACCGGAGTTCGCGCGCACGCCCGACACGACCGTCGAGGTGCGCGCGCTGCTCGACACGCGCGACACTCTCGCGCTGCCGACGCGCGGCACGCTCGTGAACGCGCACTACGCGCACAGCGAGAGCTGGTTCGGCGGCCAGTTCGATTACAGCTTGTTCGAGACGCTCGTCATGCGCGCGTTCAGCGTGCGCGGCGGCGACTCGCTCGCGCTGCTTGCCGGCGGCGGCTATGCTCCGAGCGGCAGCTGCCGGCCACCGACCTGTTCAAGCTCGGCGGAATACGCACGTTCCCTGGACTGCGGCCCGGCGAGCTGCGCGGCACGAGCTATTGGACGGCCGGCACGCGCTACGGCTGGCGGCTGGGGGACATCCAGCCGCTGTTCGGTCAGTCGCTCTACGCGGGAGTCCGGCTGCAGGCCGCCCAGATGCGCGGCCGAGTCGACGGCCTGCCCGCCGACACGCTCTACGGCATCGCGGGAACGCTCGGGGGCCGCACGCCGGCCGGGCCGTTTCTATTCTCGATCGGCTGGGTGAACGACGGCAGCTGGCAGCTCCAGTTCAGCATCGGCCGCCCAGTATCCGAGGGCTCGCTGTTCGACGATTTGCAATAAGAGGAAATATCGCCGGCTCGTCGGCAAAGCATGAGCGCGACTCAGTAGACCTCGGGCACCAGCATCTCGTCCGGCACCGCCTGCCGGGAATAGTGCTCGTGGCGCTCGCGCTCCGGCAGCACGATCGGCGGCTCTTGCATCTCGCTGTAGGGGAACTGCTTCAGCAAATGGTGGATGCAGTTCAGGCGTGCGCGCTTCTTGTCGACGGCCTGCACCACCCACCAGCGCGCCTCGGGAATGTGCGAGCGCTCGAGCATGACTTCCTTGGCCTTCGTGTAGTCCTCCCAGCGCCGCCGCGACTCCAGGTCCATCGGGCTCAGCTTCCACTGCTTCAGCGGATCGTGGATGCGGCCGAGGAATCGCAGGTGCTGCTCCTCGTCGGTGATCGAGAACCAGTACTTGAGCAGGCGGATGCCCGAGCGCACCAGCATGCGTTCGAACTCCGGCACGGAGCGGAAGAACTCCTCGTATTCCTCCGGTGTGCAGAAGCCCATGACGCGCTCGACGCCCGCGCGGTTGTACCAGCTGCGGTCGAACAGCACGATTTCGCCGGCCGCCGGCAGGTGCGGCACGTAGCGCTGGAAGTACCACTGGGTGCGCTCGCGATCGTTGGGCGCCGGCAGCGCCACGACCCGGCACACGCGCGGATTCAGGCGCTGGGTGATGCGCTTGATGGCGCCGCCCTTGCCGGCCGCATCGCGCCCTTCGAACAGGATCACGACCTTCTCGCGCGTGGCGACCACCCAGTCCTGCAGCTTCACCAGCTCGGCCTGCAGCCGGAACAGCTGCTGGAAGTAGCTGCGCCGGTAGTCCTTCTTCGCCCTCGATGTCGACAGCCGCGGGCAGGCCCGGCAGCGGATGCCGGTCTTCGATTTCCATCTCGAGCTCTTCGTCGTAGCCGTCGGCCAGATCACGGCTGATACGGCGCATCAGCTCTTCGTCATCCAGCGGCGATGCCATCGAGGTTCCTCCAGTGAAGGGTGCGGATCGTCCGATCCGAATGTTTCGGTATCGTGTCAGCCCATGTCTATGGCGCCGGATCACCGCGCGGCAGGGATCCCAGCCATACCTGGTAGGAGGACCGCCCCCCGGCGTATCGGCGCCAGGATTGGCGGAGGCCGAGGGGCTGCGCTCGCGCGCTCGGCTGCTGGCGAGACTGCTAGGTCTCGTGAGCTAGCTCATTGATCGTCTGTCCTCGGTCGGCAATAGTGGCGCGCCGCGCGGAGCCTGTCGCGGCCAGCAAAGATGCGGCATAGGAGACAATGAGTCGAGTTCCGCGACAGTCCGAGCACCGGCCCGATATCGACGGCCTGCGAGCCGTCGCGATTCTGTCGGTCCTCTTGTTCCACGCGTCGGCGGTCGCCTTGCCGGGCGGCTTCGTGGGCGTCGATATCTTCTTCGTGATCTCCGGATTCCTGATCTCCGGCATCATCTTCCGCAGCCTCGCCCAGGACTCCTTTAGCTACGTCGACTTCTACGTCCGACGAATTAAGCGCATCTTCCCTGCGTTGCTATGGGTTCTCTGCGCGGTTTGGCTCGTCGGGCGGGAGACATTGTTCACCGACGAGTTCGAGCTGCTGGGTAAGCACATCGCTGCCGGCGCTGCCTTCATCTCCAACGTCGCCCTCTGGAAGGAATCCGGCTACTTCGACACGGCCGCGGCCTCGAAACCGCTCTTACACCTGTGGTCACTCGGGATCGAAGAGCAGTTCTACATCGTGTGGCCGGTGATCGCGGCGCTGGCATGGAGGCTGCGCATCAAGCTGCTCTACGTCATCATCGTGTTGACGACCGCCTCGTTCGCGCTCAACGTCGCTCGCGTCGTCGCGCACGAATCGGCAACGTTCTACCTTCCCGCGACACGCGCGTGGGAGCTCGGCGTGGGCGCACTGCTCGCCTATTGGGCCGTGTTCGAAACGGCGAAGCTGTCGGCTCTCGTCGCTCCGCGCCGCAACGCGATTGCCGCGGCCGGCGCGTTGCTGCTGCTGGCCGCCCTGGCAATGATCGACCAGCACAAAGTGTTCCCGGGCTGGTGGGCGGCCCTCCCGACGGTCGGCGCGGCGCTGTTGATCGCCGCCGGCCCGCCGTCCTGGTTCAACCGCGTCGTGCTCGGCAACCGCCCGATGGTATTCGTCGGCCTCATCAGCTATCCGCTGTATCTGTGGCACTGGCCGATTCTGTCGTTCCTACGCGTTGTCGGCGGGCAAGAGCCTTCCGCCGCCGTCAGGGTCACCGCGATCATCGCGACTTTCGCGCTCGCTTGGCTGACGTACGAGTTCATCGAGAAGCCGATCAGATTTGGGCCACACGCGCGACCGCGTGCAATCGCGCTGCTCGCGAGCGCCGTGGCGATCGGAATCGTTGGCTACCTTTCGTTCGAACAGACTCTTCTACCGCGCTCCGCGGGCTTCGGCCTCGAGAAGATCGTCGCCGCGTCGAGCGCGACGATGGAGTTCCCCGCGCCGGCGCTCAAGGCACTGGACGACGCGCCGAGTCCGTTGTTCGAGCAAGGCGTGCAACCCATCAAGATCTTGATGATGGGCGACAGCTTCCTCTGGCACTACTATCCGAGGATCGATCGACTCGTGAGCGACGAGCCGAACGCCGCAAGGGCCGTCGTGTTCGCCGCGAGCGGCGGATGTCCGCCGCTGCCGCGCGTGCGAGAGCCGCACCACGCGTACTGCGATGGGCTCGTCGAACGAGGCGTCGCCTACGCCCTTCGACCGGACGTCGATTCGGTATTGATCGCGGGCAGTTGGCAACATTACTTCATCACGGCGGACGAGTTTCCCAAGGCGGACTACCAGTACACCGTCGATGGCGATCCGCTGATTCTCGGAACGCCGAGCTACTTCAAGGCGATTGCGGCGTTCCAAGAGATGCTCGTGCAGCTCACGAAGAGCGGAAAGCGTGTATTCGTCTTGCTGCAAAGCCCAGTGGACGATCGGCTCGCCCCGCGCCGGATGGTTCGCAGGAGTTTGACGGACCTTAGCTTCGCGCTCGACATTCCCGTCGTCACGCGTGCGAGCGTCGAGGAGGACATGCATGGTTTCGCGTCGGATGTCGCCAAGGCCGCGGTGTCGGCGGGCGCGGAAATCATCGACCCGCTCGCTTGGCTTTGCGGCCGCGACACCTGTCCCGCGCTCGCCGCGGACGGTCAGCCGTTATACCGGGACTGGGGACATCTCAATCCGGCCTATGTCCGTGAACATGTCGAGTATCTGGACCCGCTGATCGAATCCCGCGCCAGCAGTCTCGGACCGCGCCGAAGCGACCCTCGCCACTAGCGCGGACGTCCGCAAGCTCTGCGAGTCGCTCGCCGACTCGACGCGCAATGCGCGCCGCCTGGCGAGCCGCCGTCAGCGCTTCGGCAGCTTGAACGCGAGCAGCTCGCCCGAGTACTGCGCGCCGCTGATCGCGACGACGAGGTACTGCTCGCCGCGATAGAGATAAGTCATCGGCGAGCCGCTCTGCGGCGCCGGCATGTACACCGCGCCGACCTCGCGGCCGCTCGCCTTGTCGTACGCGCGCAGCATCGCCCCGAGCTCGCCGGTCGAGCGTCGTCGTGTACAGCCGCTCGCCCGCGATCAGCAGAGTCTTGCGTCACGAGCTGCCCGGGTGCGGGAACGCCGGCCTGGCCCGTGCGCGGGATGTTCAATCCCTTGAGCAGCGGATGGTTGCGGATGTCGTCCGGCGTCTCGCCGTGCGCGATCTGCCAGAGGATCTCGCCGCGGCTCATGTCGATCGCGGTGATCGAGCCGTACGGAGGCTTGAGCAGCGGCAGGCCCTCGACGCTGAGCGCCACTTTCGGCTCGCCGCGCGAGGGATCGACCGTCGCCGCGGGCTTCGCGGCCGCGCCCTGGAACGCTGAGCGGCCGCCGCCCGCCGCCGAGCCCGCGCCACCCGAGGTGCGCGGCCCGGTCACCGCGTTGCCTTCGACGTAGGCCATGTCCGATTGTCCCGGCAGCGGCGGCACGAGGCCCTTGCTCACGACCGAGCCGCCCGACGCGACGTACAGGATGTCCGGTCTCCGGATCGAACGAGCCGCCGGGCCAATTGGTGCCGCCGTCCTGGCTCGGCGCCATCAGCGTGCCGAGCGGGCCGTCGATCTTGCTCACGGTCGGCGGCGTGAAGAGCGGCCCGAGCTTGTGCCACGACGCGACCTCGAGCGCCTTCTTGCGAAGCTCGGGCGTGAAGTCGATCAGGTCGTCGGCCGTCACGCCCTGCCGGTCGTACGCGGGCGGCTTGGTCGGAAACGGCTGCGTCGGCGAGTACCACTCGCCCGGCACGTCGCCCTTCGGCACCGGCCGCTCTTCGATCGGCCAGATCGGCTTGCCGGTCACGCGATCGAACACGTAGAGGAACGCCTGCTTCGTCGGCTGCGCGACGGCCTTCACGCGCTTGCCGTCGACGCGTCACGTCGAGCAGGATCGGCGCGCACGGAATGTCGTTGTCCCAGATCCCGTGATGCACGAGCTGGTAGTGCCACTTGCGCTTGCCGGTGTAGAGGTCGACCGCGACGCAGCGATCTCGCCGAACAGGTTGTCGCCCGGGCGGTTCGCGCCGAAGTAGTCGCCCGTCGCCTCCTCGACCGGTAGATAAACCGTCTCGAGCTCCTCGTCGACGGAGATCTGCGCCCAGACGCCGGTGTTGCCGGTGTACTCGGCCGAGCCTTGAAGCCAGCTCTCGGTGCCGAACTCGCCCGGTCGTCGGGATCGTGTGGAAGATCCAGAGGCGCTTGCCGGTGCGCACGTCGAACGCGCGCACGTAGCCCTTTCACGTTGCGCATGCTCTTCGGGTTCGCGCCCGTGCGATGCGCGGCGCCGACGATGATCACGTCCTTCGCGACGACCGGCGTCGCGTGCAAACCGATCTCGCCGTTCAGCGGGTCGATGTCCTGGTCGTCGTTCTGCTTCAGATCGACGATGCCGCCCGTTGCCGAACCCTTCGACGCGGCGCGCCCGTGCGCGCGTCGAGCGCGACGAGCTGATAGCCCGGCGTCACGTAGATCACGCGCGCGTCGTCGCCGCTCTTCCAGTAAGCGAGACCGCGCCCCGAGAGCTGACGCGGCGCGACCTTGCCGCGCTCGCCCTCGTCGAGCGCGGTGCATCCAGAGCAGCTCGCCGGTCGCCGGCGTCGAGCGCGACGACCGCGCGCCGCGAGCCCGCGGTCGAGTAGACGACGCCGTCGACCATCAGCGGCGTCGATTGGAACGTGTATTCCTTCGTCGGACCGAGGTTGTCGGCCTTGAAGCGCCACGCGACCTCGAGCTCGTTGAAGTTCGTCGCGTCGATCTGATCGAGCGGCGAGTAGCGCGTGTTGCCGAGGTCGCCGCCGTAGGTGCGCCACTCGCCGCCCTGCGGGCGACCCATGCTGCGCGGAGGCGTCGAGCGCGAGGGAGGACAACGCCAAAACGGCGACGATTGCGCGACGGATCATCGGTCCCTCTCGGTCTCGATTCTCAGCTACAAGCGAAGTCGCTGCTGCCGACCGGCTTGCAGAGCGTCGGCCAGCCGTATTTTCGCCAGTAGTCGACGAGCCCGATGTCGGTGACGAACGCCTTGAAGGCAGGCGACTGGCGCACGTCGTGCATCGCGGGCAGCCAGAGCAGAAAAGCGTTCTGCGCGTTCCGGCGAGTCGCTCGCTCGATCGAGTCGAGCGAGAGATCTGGGCCGCCGAAATAAGCCGACCAGAGCGCGATCACCGACAGCTGGTCTATGCCTAACCTCTGGTCCTTCGCAAGCTCGCGAAGCCATGCGAGCCCGGCTTCGGGCGACTGCAAGTATCGCGGTATGGAATTCTGAGGCGAAGCAGCGCCGATGCCGGGTGGAACCTCGTCGCTCGCAAGCACGCGCCCCGGTCGAACGCGCGACATCGTCACGAACCAGGTGCCGAGCCGCCACGGATCTCCGAACGCCTCGATGCCGCTCGTGTATTCCTGCTCGGCGCGCCCGGCATCGCCGAGCATCGCGAATCCGACCAAGTAGAAGCCGCGAACGGTCTGGTTGAACGGATCGGTCCGGCGCGCGACCGCGCTCATGTCGCGCGCCTGTTCCAGGCGCCCGACGCTGAAAAGATGCGTGGTATAGCGAGCGGCGGCCGCGGAAGCGCCGTTCGTCTTGCGAAACGCGTCCTCGGCAGCCGCCCACTCGCCGCGTCGACCATGCACGCCCGCGAGCAAGGCCTGCGTCTCCGGCGCCGCCGGCTCGAGCTCGGCCGCGCGTATCGCCGCGGTGAACATCTTTTCGTCCTCGACGGCGTAGTTTGCCGCGGTGGCAGTCTGCGAGAGAAAGCCGTGGATATTCGCCTCGAGGACCAGCGCCTGTACGAACTTTGGATCGAGCGCGAGCGCCTCATCGACCGCTTCGAGCGCGCTGCCCGGGCCGCTGAATGGCAACCTGCCCTGCCGCGCGGTGGCGATCAGGTACTGCTCGTAGGCTTGGAGCGAGCTCGTCGGCGCACGCTCGACGCTCTGCTGCTCGGCCGGCGTGAACTCGGCGCGCATCGCGTTCGCGACGTTCATCGCGATGTCGGACTGGATCTGGAAGATGTTCGACAGCTCGTGCTCGTACGAGTCCGACCAAAGATTCACGCTGGTCGCGGCGTCGACGAGCTGTGCGGTTACGAGCACGCGTCCGTCGGCATATCGCACACTGCCTTCCAGCACGGTCTTCACGCCGAGCTCGCGGCCGATCTCCTGGATCGTCTTGGTCGTGCCTGCGTATTGCAACACCGACGTGCGCCCGATCACGCTCAAGTTCTTGAGCTTAGCGAGCTGATTCAGGATCTCGTCGTGGATGCCGGCCGCGAAATACGCGTCTTCCTGGCGAGGGCTCAGATTGGATAGCGGGATCACGGCCACCGAATTCGGCAGCGGCTGCGCGTCGTTGCCCGTGTGCGCGGGCGACGACTGCACGGTACCTGCAATGGCCGGCTGGGCGGCCGACGAGGCGTTCGCCGCTTGCGGCGCGTTCGACGCCGCGGAGCCGCCGCGAAAGATGTCGACCGACACGAGCCCGACCGCGACGACGAGCAGCGCGACGATCAGATAATTGAGCCGCTGACTCGTCTGCGGGGTGATGCTGACTTCCGGCGCGACGTCGCGGGTCCTCTTCAAGCCCTCGGGTGTGATCTCGAACGCCCAGGCGAAGATCAGCACGAACGGGAACGCGAGGATCAACAGGAAGGTGATCGTCCGCACGATCCACGCCGGCGCGTCGAACGTCGGCAGCACCGTCGTGACCATCTGGATCAGGACCCACGCCGCCACCGCATACGTGATGCCCACCTTGACGACGTTGCGGCGCTTGAGCTCCGCAAAAAAGGCAATCGCCACTCGCCCATCCCTCCCCGTGCGTGGATTCTACCTGCGGACACGAGCGGCGCACGTACTTTCGGGACCGGCGGCGCGGTCGAGCTTCGCCGCGCCACGCACGCGATCGCCTTGGTGATTTCCCTTCGTCTTGGCTTGCGCGATCATCGGTGCCTCCCTATCGAGAGTCACCGGCAAGACCGACCATGGCCGTGCTTAGATTTGCGTCGCTGCTGCTCGCTGCGTCGGCAAGCGTTGTCGCATATCCGGCCGATGCGCAGCGCAGCCGGTGAGCGCTGCTCATCTCGTCGGCATCGTGGCGGCGGCGGTCATAGCAGCGGCGGACCTGTCTACTCGTCGTCCCGCCGTATCGTATAGTTCACTCTACGCCCGCATTGGAACGGGCCGGGGGAATCGAATGACCGACCAGCGCCCGTTTTCGTGGGATCGCCGCACATTCATCGGAGCCGGCGCAGCGGCCACCGCCGCGCTCGCGTTCGGCGGCGTGCCGCTCAAGGTGCTCGGCCAAGATCGCCGGCTGGCGACCGTCGGCGGCACCGCTAAAACCAATGCGGGCAAGGTGCGCGGCCTGCTCAAGGACGGCGTCCAGCAATTCTGGTGCGTACCCTACGGCGCGCCGACCGGCGGCGCGAACCGTTTCATGCCGCCGAAAAAACCGACGGCCTGGTCGGGCGTCAAGGACCACTTCGAGATCACGTTCGCGGCACCGGTCGCGCCCGGTGCGGAGGAGCCCTCGCCGGTCGTCACCGCGCTCAACCGCAAGACGCCCGAGAGCGAGGACTGTCTCACCGTCAACGTGTTCACGCCGGCTCTCGACAACCGCGCGCGCCCCGTGATGGTCTGGATGCACGGCGGCGGATTCACCGCCGGCTCGGGCAACTATCTGCTTTACGACGGCACGAACCTCGCGAAGAAGGAGGACGTGGTCGTCGTCTCCGTGAACCACCGGCTCAATCTGTTCGGCTTCCTGCATCTCGCCGATCTCGGCGGCGAGAAGTGGGCCGGCGCGACGAACGCCGGCATTCAGGACCTCGTGGCCGCGCTCGCGTGGGTCCGCGACAATATCGCGGGCTTCGGCGGCGATCCGAGCCGCGTGACGATCTTCGGCCAATCGGGCGGAGGCGGCAAAACGACGACCGTGATGGCGATGCCGTCCGCGCAGGGTCTGTTCCATCGCGCGATCGCGCAGAGCGGCTCGGCGTTTCGCGGCCAGAGCGCGAGCGACGCGACCGACGGCGCCGAACGCTTCCTCGCGAAGCTGGGCTTGAAGCGCGAGCAGATCGACAAGCTGCACGAGCTGGACACGAAGACGCTGCAGGCGGCGTATTACGCCGAGCCGCAGATCCAGCGCCTGGCAAGCGGACCCGTGGTCGATGGCCGCATCCTGCCGCGCAATCAGTGGGACCCGACCGCGCCGTCGTACTCCGCGAACGTCCCGCTGATCGCGGGCTCGGTCGAGACCGAGAACGGCTGGGTCGGCCCCCCGCCCTTCGAGCTCTCGGACGCCGAGATGCTCGAGCGCTTCACGAAGCGGCTCGCCGGCAACGACGCGACTCAGGCCGACAAGCTGGTCGGTCTCTACAAGCGAGCGCATCCCGACCTACGGAACCAGATGCTGTGGCTCGCGGCAGAGTCGGACGACACGCGCCGCTGGAACGCTCAGCAGCTCTGCCGCCTCAAGCAGGAGCAGCACGCGGCCCCGGCCTATCTGTACTTCTTCGACTGGTTCTCGCCTGTCCACAACAACCGGATGGGCGCGTATCACACGCTCGACATTCCGTTCGTTTTCTACAACCTCGACATCGGCGCGTCGATGACGGGCGCGGCGCAATCGCGCTACGCGCTCGGGCACGTGATGAGCGCGGCGTGGGCCGCGTTCGCGCGGACGGGCAATCCGAATCACGCGGACATGCCGACGTGGCCCGCGTTCGACGCGGCCAGCTACCCGACGATGGTGTTCGGCGAGCGCGTCCACGTCGCGAACGACCCGAATCACGACGAGCGCCTCGCGCTCGCGGAGCTGCGCCAAAAACGCTCGAGCTGACGGAGCCGAGCCGTCTCAGGTGGACAGCGGCTCGGCGCGGCAGGCGCAGACGCAAGTCACGCGCGTTCCGCGGCCGGGTCGCCGCGCGATGTCGAGCGTCGCGCCGATCAGCCCCGCTCGATAGCGCATGCTGCGCAGGCCGAGGCCAACTCGTCGCTGCTGAACGTCCGGAATACCTTGTCCGTCGTCGAGCACCTCGAGCCGCGAATGCGTGCCATCGCAAACGTACTCGACCCGAATCTCCGAAGGGTCGGCATGGCGCAGCGCGTTGCTCACGCTTTCCTGCGCGATCCGAAAAAGCTGCGTCTCGAGCTCGCGGCTGTGCGTGCACTCGTCGGCTCCCACGCGTAGAAAGCAACGGACACCCGTCGCGCCGTTGACGTCTTGCACGAGCCGCCCGAGCGCTTCCCGTAGCCGGTAGTTTTCCGCGATCGCGGGTGTGAGCGTCTGCGCGATGCGGCTTGTATCACCGATGCACGCACGTACGGACTCAGAGATACGCCCGACGGCGGCCCGATGCTCCAACCCGTCGCGCTCGAGCTGTTGCTCGAGCTGCTTTAGCGCGAGCGAAATCGCCGTCAGCGACTGCCCGAGCCCGTCGTGGATGTCGCGGCCGATGCGGCTTCGCTCACGCGCTTCGACGTCGATCACTTCGCGCTGCAGCGCGACGCGCTCCGTCACGTCGCGAACGATGACCATCACCTCGTCGTCCGCGCTGCGTACGAAGCGAGACTCGAGCTGCAGCATGCGCCCTGCGACCTCTAGCTGATGCTCCCAAATCTGGAGCTCGCACTTCGCCAGCGCCTCCTCGACGTAGTGTTGCTGCGCGGCCGCGAATTCGGGCCCCATGATCTCGGCCGCCGTCCTGCCCACGAACTGGTCGTGCGTGAACGGAAACGTGGAGTCGTCCGGAACGACGAGGTCCACGAAAACGCCGCGCCGGTCGATCCGGAAGACGACATCCGGGTTCGCTTCGGCGAGCGCCCGATACCGCGCCTCGCTTTCTATTAGGCGTCTCTCCGCTTCCCGCCGCGCCGTGATGTCGCGGATCGACCCCGCCATCATGACCGGCTCGCCGCGCTCGTCCCACGCCGCCTGACCGCGGCTGTTGACCCAGAGATAGTGCCCATCCTTATGGCGCAGCCTCACGTCGATGTCGACCGGAGTGCGGTGCGAGAGGTGACTTTCGACGTGAACTCGAAGGCGGTCCCGATCCTCGGGATGCAGCATCTCCAGGTATCCCTCGAGATGCGGGCGCCGCTCGCCCTCGTCGTAGCCGAGGATCCCGAGCCAGCGCGGCGACCAATAGAGCTCGTTCGTCGCGATGTTCCAATCCCACAGTCCGTCGTCCGTGCCGCGTGCGGCAAGCTCGTACCGCTGCAGGGTTTCACGCAGCCGAGCCTCCGTCTGGCGGTGCTCGGTCACGTCGTCGACGTGCGCGATGGCGGTGTCCGCGGAGACTGGAATCACCGTCACCACGACCTGCCGACGGACGCCGCCGGTCGCGGGAAAGTCGAAGGCGGTCTCGACTCTGACGACGCGTTCCTCGGCGAGACATCGATCGAGAGCAGCTCGCGCCTCGTCGGCCACGGCGCCCGTCACCTGGTCGATGCGGCGCCCGAGCATCGTCCCGATGCGGTTCTCCGGCACCCTGGCCGCGGCCTCGTTGTAGCCGGCGAGCACGTAGTCGTCGCCGCTTCGCCGCCAGAGATAAGCAGGGCCCGGCAGGTTTTCGAAATGCGAACGCAGAGGATCTGCGACGGGACTTGCGGCAGCCAAGTTGGTTCTTTCCTAACGCGCTTCCTCGCGCCAGACGGTGAGATCGGCGCGAAGGTGGAGGTCGTCGGGCGACTCGCGCGGCAGTCTACACCGACCCGAGAGCGGTCGCGCGCTCGCGATGCGAAGGTTAATCTACGCCCCGAATGGACAGTCGAGGTTTCGCCGATGCAGACAAAAGTTAGTGCCGCGCTGTCGTCGTTCGTCGCCGCGGTCGCGATCTGTGCGCCTGTAAGAGCCGCGCCGAACGACTACGGCGACGCGAACATGGCCCCGGTCAACGACCTGCCGAATCCGTACTCGGCAAAACGCGTGATGCCGCTGCCCGACGGGCGCGCATGGGGCTCCACTGCGGGCGTCGACGCCGGGAAGGGGCGCAGCGACGTCTGGGCGATCGACCGCTGCGGCAGCAACGGCTGCGTCGGCTCGCACGTCGATCCGCTCATGCACTACGACGCGAGCGGCAAGCTGATCGGCCACATGGGCGCGGATCTCTTCGCGTTCCCGCACGGCATCTACGTGGACGCCGAGGGCAACGTCTGGGTCACGGATCCGCTGCCACCCGACGGCCGCGGCGCGGGCGGCGCCGTGGGCCAGCAAGTCACGAAGCTCTCGCCCGCGGGCAAGGTGCTGCTCCAGATCGGCACTCGCAAGGGCTCGGGCAAGGGAACGAACGAATTCAGCTCGCCGAGCGACGTCGTCGTCGGCAAGAACGGCGACGTCTTCGTCGCCGACGGCCACGGCGAAGGCACGAACGAACGGATCATGAAGTTCGACAAGGCCGGCAAGTTTCTCAAACAGTGGGGGAAGCCGGGCAACGGCCCGTGCGGCGCGGCCGAGTTCTCGAGCCTGCACGCGCTCGCGATCGACTCGCAGGGGCGGCTCTTCATCGCCGATCGCGACAACAACCGAATTCAAATCTACGACCAGGACGGCAACTATCTGACGTGCTGGTACCAGTTCAGCCGCCCGAGCGGCCTCTATATCGACGCCGACGACAACCTATTCGTGGCCGACTCGGAATCGACGGACGCGCCGACGAAAGGCTTGGACCTGTCGCACCCCGGATGGCAGCGCGGCATTCGGATCGGCAGCGCGAAGGACGGCACGGTGAAATACTTCCTCCCGGACCCCGACCCCAAGGGCGGCAGCAGTGCGGCGGAAGGCGTCGCCGCGATCGACGGCGGCGCCGTCGTCTATGGCGCCGAGGTGGGGTCCAAAGACTTCGTGCGCTACGAGCGAAAGTGACGCGTTCAATCGCCGACCTGCGCGCCGTGTTTTGCATCACCCAGGACGAGTCGTGAAGAAGATCGGATTTCTGTCTTTCGGGCACTGGACGCCCTCCCCTCAGTCGCAGGTTCGGACCGGAGCCGACTCGCTGCGCCAATCGATCGAGCTCGCGGTCGCGGCCGAGGAGCTCGGCGCCGACGGCGCGTATTTCCGCGTGCATCACTTCGCGCGCCAGCTCGGCTCGCCATTTCCGTTACTCGCCGCCGTCGGCGCGCGCACGAAGAACATCGAAATCGGCACCGCCGTCATCGACATGCGCTACGAGAACCCGCTCTACATGGCCGAGGACGCGGGCGCTGCCGACCTGATCGCCGACGGCCGGCTGCAGCTCGGCATCAGCCGAGGCTCGCCGGAGCAAGTCATCGACGGCTGGCGCTACTTCGGCTATGCGCCGCAAGAAGGCGAGACGGACGCCGACATGGCGCGCCGGCACACGGAGGTGTTCCTCGAGGTGCTCAAGGGCCAAGGGTTCGCGCAACCGAACCCGCGGCCCATGTTCTCGAATCCGCCCGGCCTGCTGCGTGTCGAGCCGCACTCGGAAGGCCTGCGCGAGCGCATCTGGTGGGGATCGAGCTCGGACGCCACCGCGAAATGGACCGCGCAACTCGGCTTGAACCTACAGAGCTCCACGCTCAAGACCGACGAGAGCGGCGAGCCGCTGCACGTTCAACAGCGCAAGCAGATCGAAGCGTACCGAGCGGCCTGGAAGGAGGCGGGGCACGCGCGCGAGCCGCGCGTATCGGTGAGCCGCAGCATCTTCGCGCTCGTCGACGACCGCGACCGCGCCTACTTCGGACGCGGCGGCGACGACCAGGATCACGTGGGTTACATCGACGCGAACACGCGCGCAGTCTTCGGCCGCACGTACGCCGCCGAGCCCAACGAGCTCGTGAAACAGCTCGGCGCGGACGAGGCGATCGGGGCCGCCGACACGCTACTGTTGACGGTGCCGAACCAGCTCGGCGTCGACTACAACGCCCACGCGATCGAGAGCATCCTCAAGTACGTGGCGCCGGAGCTCGGCTGGCGCTGAGCCCGCTCGGCGGCGAGCGGCGTCCCGCTGCCGACGCGCCAGACCGCGGCGTGCTTCGGCGTCATTGCGAGCTCGGCCGCATGTTGCGGATCGCCGCGATCTTCCACGCGCCGCCTTCGCGGCGCAGCACGATCGACGTGAGCATGTGCAGGTCCGAGCCGTCCGCGCGACCGACGCTGTCGTAGCGTCCGTCCGCGAGCGCGACATCGACCGCGATGAAGCGAGTCGAATTCACCGCGATCGTGCGCTTGCCGCCGGTGCTCTGCTGCGTCGAGAGCGAGCCCTTGATGACCGCATCGCGGCCGTGGCGTCGCTCGCCCGAGGTCTGCTGTTGATCCGCGTCGGCCGTCAATACGGCGCTCAAGCGCTTCGGATCGTTCGCGTCGCGCGCGTCGAGGAATTCTTGGATCACGGCCTTGATCGCTTTCTCGTCGGCCGCGTGATCGGCGCCCTGCGCGAGCGCGCCCACCGGTCCGACCGCGAGCGCCACGAGCCAGACGAGATCGAGCCTGAACCGTCGCAGGGTTCCCGCCATAACGCCTCCTCGCCCATTCTAACCAGCCGACCCAATGTCGATGGCGGGATTATGAAGCGCTCGGCCGCATCCCGCTCAAGGGAGATGAGAGCACCGCCGCCAGCGCGGCGACATCCGCGGGCTTCGTTAGATGCCGATCGAAGCCGGCGTCGCGCGAACGGCGCCGGTGGTCTTCGAGCGTCCAGCCGGTCACCGCGACGAGCATCAAATCGCGTCCCCACGACGCGCTGCGCAAGCGGCGTGCGACCTCGTAGCCGTCCATCCCAGGCATCTTGAGGTCGAGCAGCACGATGTCGGGCCTGCGCTCCTCGGCGATTCGCAGCGCTTCGCTGCCACTGTTCGCGACGTGCACCTCGTTGTGGCCGAGCGTCTCGACGAGCATCCCGAGCGTGCGGGCGGCATCGGTGTTGTCGTCGACGATCAGCACGCGATGTCCGCCGAGAGCCCTGTCGGGCGCGGCTTTCTGCTCGCTCCTTTCGCCGACCGCGCGCTGCTCGGCGACCGGCAGCCTGACCTTGAATTCGCTACCGCGATCGCTGCCCGCGCTCATGGCCGTGATCGTCCCGCCGTGCATCTCGACGAGAGACCTCGCGAGCGTGAGGCCGATGCCCAGCCCGCCGCCCCGCATCGGACGCCCCTCGTCGCCTTGGTAGAACATCTCGAAGATCCGCACGATCGCGGGCGCCGCGATACCGATGCCGTTGTCGGTGACCGTCACGACGGCCTCCCGTCCTTCGCGCGCCGCCTCGATCGCGATTCGGCCGCCTTCGGGCGTGTAGTGCGCGGCGTTGTTCAGCAGGTTCGCGAATACCTGCATGAGCCGCGCGCTGTCGGCTTCGAGCTCGATCGGCTCCTCCGACAGCTTCACGAGCAGCTCGTGGCGCTGCCGTTCGATGATCGGCCGCACGCTCGCGACCGCGTCTCGCACGACGTCGCGCAGCGGCACGCGTGACTTCCGGAGCCGCAGCCGCCCTCCGCTCACGCGTGACAGCTCGAGCAAGTCGTCGACGAGACGAACGAGCTGCTTCGCTTGGCGCGACATCGTCGCCGTGACCTGCTCGAGCATCTGAGGGTTGTCCTTTGCCTCCCGGAGCAAGTCGATTCCGGTGACGATCGGCGCGAGCGGATTGCGCAGCTCGTGCGCGAGCAGCGCGAGGAACTCGTCCTTGCGTCGGTCCGCGTCGCGAAGCTCCTGCTCCGCACGCTTGCGCTCGGTAATGTCGATGAACGTGAGGACCGCGCCTTCGACACGCTCGGTCGCCAATTTGTACGGCAGCATTCGCATCAGATACCAACGCCCTGCCGTGCCGCGCACCTCGCGATCCACCGTCGTGAGGTGATCCAGCGTGCGGCGCGCGTCGTCTGCGAGCCCAGGGTATTCGAGCGCGGGAATGAGGTCGGCGAGCGGCCGGCCGACGTCGATGTCGCGAATCTCGAAGAGCTCGCCGAGATGCGAAGTGAGGCGGACGATCCTCAGCTCTCGATCGACGAACAGCGTCGCTATCCCGGTGTACTCGAGCAGATTACGCAGATCGCCCGACAGTCGCGCGAATTCGGCGGCGCGGCGATTCTCGATGGTGAGCGTGGCGGCCTGGGTCTGCACTTTCGACGATTCGTCCTCCACGGCCCCACCTCTCGTCGCGTCGTTTGGCCACCTTTACGGCCGATCCCTCGACCGCCCCACGCAAAAGAGCTACAAGTTTTGTGCCACCCCGGCCGTCGCTTCGACGGCGTAGTCGTTCAATTGGCGCGAGCGCGGCGACAACAGGCGTCTACCTTCGCGAGGCGGGCCAGGAGAGATTCAGGGTCAGGCCAGACGGGCAACGACCATGATCTTGCTCGCGGCCCAAGCGATGACTGGCCGCAAGCGCGGGCCCGTTAGACCAAAGGCCTCGGTGAGATCCACCCAACGGTATTCGTGGTGCTCGGGGCGGCCGAGCTCCGGATTCGTCGGTAGCGTAATGCGTTCGGCTCGGGTCCGCGCGAGGTAGTACCGGGCGATCTTGCCTCGCGCGTAAGGCTCCGTTTCGACATAGTCCTGCCCCCAAGCAAACTCGAGGTCGTCGATGCCGGCCTCCTCGCGAGTCTCACGAATGGCCGCGGCGAGCGGCTCCTCGCCGGCCTCGACCCCGCCCTTCGGGAAGTCCCAGTTCTTGTAGGCGCGCAACAGGAGCAGCCGAGCGCCGTCGCTCGTCTCGCGCGCGACCACGATGCCCGCCGACAGCCGCGACGTCACGGCTTGCCCGCAGTGATGTGCGGGCTATAGCCGATCTGCTCGTAGCGCAGGCCGTCGGCCGGCCGATCGAGCTTCATCAGATATAGGCTACGGGATTCGTCGCGCGCGGCGCTGCCGGTCGCGACCACGTGCTCGCCGGGCTTGAACGTCTTCGCGGTGACGCCGATGTCGGCGAGCTCGTAACGGTTGTCCATCTCGAGCCGCCACGGTCCGTCTCCCGCCTCGGCGCCGGACGGCGCCACGATCAGGACCGGATGAGGATTGACGAACTGGAACTCGACGACGCGGCCCTCGACCGTGAGCTGACGGCTGCTGTCGTAGACACCGGAGATCGAGTGATGCGCGAGCGCCACGCAAGGCGCCGCGAGCGCGACCAGCAGAACCCGGAATGCGAGCACCCGACCCGCGCGAGGCACCCGACCGCTGCCGGGACCGCCCGGGCCACCCCGGCCCAGCGTCACTTGCCGCCGCCGTCGCCTCCGGCGCGCGCGGCCGTCGCTTCGGCTACGGGGTTCGTCGCGGCCATCAGTGTCTTCAACAGCGCCGCGGTCTCCGTATGCGGCTCGGCCTTCTGGCGCAGGAACGGCTCGTTGTAGTCGCCCATCGCGAGGTCGAGCGCCGTGCGGCCGTTCGCGTCCTTCGCGTAGAGATCGGCGCCGTGCGCGGCGAGGAACTCGACGATCGGGTTGAAGCCCTTCATCGCGGCGCCCTGCAGCGCGGTACGGTGCGGCACCGCGCGCGGGCTAGGCACCTGCCGGCCGCGGTAGTCGTAGCTGTAGTCGGCAAGACGCTGGTCGATCACGAGCTGGTGCGCCGCGGCGTCGCCCTTCGGCTCCGTGAGCTCGCGTGCGTTGATGTCGGCGCCCGCGTCGAGCAAGAGCTGCATCGTCTTCAGCACGCCGTCCATGGTGCGGTTGCGGCCGCGCGTGACGCGCAGGCCGTACTCGACGCCCGCGGCCGCCATCAGCGGCGTGACTCCCTGGTTGCTCGGCAGGTCGACGAGCGCGCCGTGCTTCAGCAGCAGATCGACGAGCTCAGCGTCGCCGGCGCGCGCGGCGCGCAGCAGCGGCGTCGCGCCCTGCGAAAGAATACTGTCGCCGCCGCGGTCTTGCGGCACGTTACGGTACGGCGGCCGGCGCTTGAGCTGGATGTTCGGATCGGCGCCCTTGTCGAGCAGCTGCCTCGCGATATCGAGCCCCGTCAGCTTGTCCATGCTCGGCAGCACGACCATCGCGCCGTTGCCCATCACGGGCAGCGTGTTCGTATCGGCGGCCATGTACAGCGGCGTGCGGCCGTAGAGATCCCACTTGTTGACGTCGGCACCGGCGTCGATGAGGTAGCTCGCGAGGTCGAAGTGCAGGTTCAGGAGCGCGAGCACGAGCGGCGTCACGCGTTGCGGATCCGGTAAGTTCAGGTCCGCGCCGCCCGCGACGAGCGCTTTCGCGCACTCGGTGCAGCCCTCGCGCGCGGCGTACAAGAGCGGCGTGAAGCCGCCGTTGTTCATGTCCTTCGGGCGCGGCTCCTTGATCACCTTGCGTTGCCACTCGCGCACCCTGCCGCGCGCGTTCACGTCGGCGCCGTTCGCGAGCAAGAGCTTGATCATCTCGGGCTGGCTCTGCGCCGCGGCCCACATCAGCGGCGACTGGCCGCCCCAGGCCTCCTTCGCGTTCACGTCCGCGCCGGCCTTGATGAGCGCTTTCGCGGCGTCGAGGTTGCCGGTGCGCGCGACCTCCATCAGCGCGGTCTCGCCTTCCGCGTTCGCGCCGTCGGCTTTCGCGCCGCCCGCGAGCAGCGCGTCGATGACCGGCGTCGAGCCCGTCATCGCGGCCTCGGAGAGCGCGAACGCGCCGAAGTCGTTGCGCGCCTCGACGTCGGCGCGGGCAGAGATCAGGCGCTTCGCGAGCTCGGCGTCGGCGTGGTAGGCCGCCCACATCAGGGCCGTCGTGCCGTCGGCCCCGCGCGCATTGACGTCGGCACCGGCTTTGAGCGCCGCGAGCGCGCCCGCGGTGTCGCCGTTCTCGGCCGCGTCGAGCAGCGAGCGATGCTCTGGCGCCGACAGGTTGCTCGGGCCGGCCGAGCCGTGCCGAGCCACGACCAGCACGCCGCCCGCGACCGCCGCGGCGGCGAGACCGACGACTGCGAGCTGCGCTCTCATGCTCAGACCTCCGCGAGGCCGGTGCCGCTGTCGCCGATCTTCTCGACCGGGATCTGCGTGCGCTCGAGCAGCGTGAGCAGCAAGTCGGAGTGCTTGGTGTCCTGCGGATAATGCAGGTGCTGACCGCCCTTGATCCGGCCATGCGCGCGGCCGAGCACGGCGGACGGCAGCGGGTCGTTGTTGTGGCGGTTGCTGTCGCTCATGTTGCTGCCGAACAGCACCATCGAGTTCTCGAGCAGCGTCGCATCGCCGTCCTTTGTATTTGCAAGCCGGTCAATGAAATGCGCGAACATCTTCGTGTGATACGTTTGAATTACCGCGAGCCGATCCTGCTTGGCTGGATCGTTGCCGTGGTGCGAAAGCGGGTGGAACGCCTCCTGGATGCTCAGGTTGTTGTACGTCCGCATGCTCGCCTCACGGTCCATCGAGAACGTGATGATGCGCGTGACATCCGCCTGGAACGCGAGCGCCATCAAGTCGAACATCAGCTTGAAATGGTCGTCGAAATTGCCCGGCACGCCGATCGGCGCGTCGGGGATCGCAAGGCCGCTCGTGTCCTTCTCGGCGCTGAGCTGTAGCCGGCGCTCGATCTCACGAACCGAGTCGAGATAGTCGTTGACCGCGACCTTGTCCGGCGCGGCCAGTGTGCCCTGAAGACGGTGCGCCTGCGCCGTCACGCGGTCGAGGATGCTACCCGTCTCCTTGACGATCGCAGCGCGCTCGGCGTCCGTGTCGCCCTGGCCAAAGAGCCGATAGAACACGTTGCGCGGATTGATCTCCTGCGGCAGCGACTGCGTCGGCGTCCGCCAGCTCAACTGCGCGCCAATCTGCGCGGTCGTGAGCTCGAGCGACGGCAGCTTCGTCTCCTGGCCGATGTGCCGCACGGCGAGCTGGTCCGCGGTGACGCCCGCGTCCGGGCTATCGACGCCGGAATGCTCGGGCGCGACGCACGAGAGCCACGTGCGCTCGATGCGCTCGTGCGGCTCGGAGCTCTCGGCCGGTTTGTTGCGGAGGCCCGACACGATCGTCATCGAGTCCCGATACTTCGCGAGCGGCTCGAGGATCCGCGACATCGAGTAATCCTTGCCGGACTGCTCGGGCCACCAGAGGCGCATCACTGCGCCGTGCGGGAAGCCGACGAACGCGAGTCTCTGCGGCGTCTTCGCGGGCGAATCGGCCCACGCAACTCCGGCCGGGCACATCGCGTCGAGCAACGGCAGCGCTAGCCCCACCCCCATGCCCTGCAGCACGGTGCGGCGTGAAAGATGCTTCTTCGTAATGAACATGCCTCTCTCTCCTCTCGCCCGCACCGCGATCTTCCGTCCGCGGTGCGCGTGGTTCAACTTACCTTTTCACTGCACCACGTTCCGGGCCTCGACCGACGTCGCCGCCGCGCCCGTCGCCGACGCCGTAGTCCCTGTCGCATTCTGCGCGCTGACCGACGTCTGCGGCGCCTGACGCAGTCGGAACGGCTCGCTCGTGACGATCTGCCAGACGATCGAATCGAACTTCCAATCGTCCTTCTTCGACTCGCGCACGATCTTGCGAATGGCCGGCATGTCGCGATAGTCGGTCGTGCGGCCTAGCGCGTACGTGAGCAGGCGCTCGGCGAACGTCTGCACGAAGTTCTCGGGGTGCTTCATCAGCGCGTTGCGCAGGTCGTCCGGGCCGCTCACGGGCGTGCCGTCGGGCAGCTGCGCGGCCGAGTCGATCGGCACGTTCGCGTAACGGTCCTTGCTGCGCCAGACGCCGACGGCGTCGAAGTTCTCGAGCGCGAAGCCGAGCGGATCCATGATGCCGTGGCACGAGAAGCAGACCGGGTTCTCGCGATGCTTCGCCATGATGTCGCGAACCGTCTTCGGCTTCGGGCCGCTCACGTCGCTCTCGGGGAACGGCGGCACGTTCTTCGGCGGCGATGTCGGCGGCGCGCCCGAGATGTACTCGAGGATGAACGAGCCGCGCAGCACCGGCGACGTGCGGTTCGGGTACGCCGCGGCCATCAGGATCGCGCCCTTGCCGAGCAAGCCCCAGCGCGTCGAATCGGCGAGGTCGACGCGTTGGAAACGGTCGCCCTTCACGTTCTTGATCCCATAGAGCAGCGCGAGCCGCTCGTTCAGGTACGTGTACTTCGCCGTCATGAAGTCCGTGACCGGACGGTTCTCGTCGAAGATGCTCTTCGAGAACAGCGTGAGCTCGGTCATGTAGTCGCGCCGCGGATCGCCGCGGCCCGATGCGTACGGGAAGATCGCGCGATCCGGGTCGACCTCGCCTAAGCGGCGCATGTTGAGCCAGTGGAACACGAAGTTGCTCGCGAGCGATTCCGCGCGCGGATCTTTGAGCATCCGCGCGACCTCGCGCTTGAGCACGTCGTCCTTGTGCAGGTCGCCGCGCGTCGCGACCTCGAGCAGCTCGTCGTCGGGAATCGTGTTCCAGAAGAAGAACGAGAGCTTCGACGCGAGCGTGAGGTCGTCGATCGCGTAGGTCTGCCCCGGCGCCGCGTTTGCGGGCACCTGCTCGACGCGATAGAGGAAGTACGGGCTCGCGAGAATGCCGGTGATCGCACTCCGGATGCCTTCCTCGAAGCCGCCCTGGGCGACGCCATCGCGGTAGTACTCGAGCAGGTCGGAGAGGTCGGTCTCGGCGAGCGGCCGCCGATACGCCTTCGTCGCGAGCCGCGTGATGATTTGCTCGGCGCAGATCTGCGGGTCGTCGCCCTTGCTCGGCTCGCACGTGAAGATCCGGTCGCGGCTCGGCGTCTCGCTTACGCCGTGCGCGCCGTACGGGCCGCTGATTTCGAACGACGACAGGCGGAACTGGCGGTCTTGGCCGCCGCCCGGCAGGAACATCTGCAGCTGGTCGTCGGACTCGGCGAACGTGCGCCGCTGGAACGTCACGCCGACGCGGTGCGGGCCCGAGGTCGCGGGAAAGCGGATGTTCTTCAGGCGCGAGTTCACCTTTTCCATCGCGCCGTTCTGGACCTGATCGTAGAGCTTCATGTCCTCCTCGCCGCCGAGCGAGGTCTCGTAGATCGGCTTGTCGTCGAGCGTCACGACGACCTTGTTCTCGAACTCCGAGTCGTTGCCCCAGATCGCGGTGAACATGTCGGCGATGTTGATCGCGTACTCGCCGTCGGACGGGAACAGATGCGTCACGGCGACGCCGCCGCGCGTGCCGAGCGGCAGCCCTTTCACGTGAGTGAGCTGGTTGCCCGCTCCCGCCGTGTAGGTTTTGCTGCCGGGCCGGGCGTTCGGCTGGCCGACCGCGCGCACCGCGACCGCGCGTGCCGCGATCACGTATTGCTCGATGAACGACGGCGACACCTGCAAGCCGCTCGCGATGTTGTCGAAGTGCTTGACCTCTTCGTCCTGCGGCAGGAACTCTGCCGCGTCGACGTCGAGCGCGAGCAGGTCGCGGACCGCGTTGGAGTATTCCTTGCGGTTCAGCCGCTGCGGCGCGATCGCGGGATAGCCATGCGAGTTCGCCGCGACCGCATCGAGCGAATTCTCGAGCCACGAGACGAACGACATGAGCCGCCGCTCGTCGGGCCGCGGCTCCTTCGGCGGCGGCATCAGGTGGCCGCGGAGCTTGCGGACCGCCTTCTCGAGTGTTTCGGCGTGCTGGGCGAAGCTCTCCGGCTTGATCTTCGCGAAGTCGAGGCCGCCGGCGAGATCCGAGGAGTTGTGGCAGTCGCTGCAGTATTGCTTGACGAGCGGCCACTGCTCGGCGGCCTGGGCTTGGCTGTCCTGGCTTCCGAGCTTTCCGCAGCCTGCGAGCCCGCACGCCGCGAGCAGAGCCGCCGGCGCCAAGGTTCGAAGCACTGTCGGGGCTCTGAAGCTCATCACACTGGGTCCGACCATTCTAAAGGGTTGCTCGTTCCGCTAAGCGTCGGGCGAGAGATACGCCCAGAGGCTCTTGAACGCGCGCCGTACGAAGGCCTCCGACGGGCCCATTATGTCATCGAACTCCTGGGTGGGCTTGGCGGCGACTGCCTCATCCGGGCTACCGCCCGCATAGAGTTTCTTCAAGAGCCGCTCCCAGATCGCGCCGTACATGTCGTGCTGGCGCTTCATCTCGTCGAAGCCGAGCACCGCGCCGCGGGCCGGCACGAACCGCGTGTCCTGGTTGCCGACGGTCAACAGCGTGTCGATTCCGCCGACGATTCCGCCGATCCAGCCGCCCGTCCACCAGTCGATCCAGGGCCAGCCGGCGCCGGGGCCGTAGACCGCGTCGCCGACCGCGAGCACGTTGTCGTCTTTGAAGTAGACGTACAGGTCGCCGTCCGTGTGCGGGCAGTCGCGCAGATAGCCGCAGGTCACGTGCTTGCCGCCGAGCGTAAGATCGAGCGTCGTATAGAAGGTCTTGCCGGGCCGAGCGCCCGTCGGCAAGGACTTCACCGTGGCGTGCTCGTCCTCGTACGGCCAAGTCACGTCCTCGGTGAGCCAGAGCCGCGTGTTCTGCTGCGCGACGATCGTCGCGCCGGCCTTGCCGAGCGTCTCGTTCGAGCCGGTCTGCTCGGGATGCCAATGCGTGTTGAACAGCGTGTGGATCTTGCCGCCGCCCGGCAACGCGGCGGCCGCCTTGAGCAGCCCCGCCGACTCCGACGCCGGGCCGCCGTCGACGAGCGCGAGGCCATCGCCGGTCGAGACCGCGAGCACGTTGACCGCGCCCGCCCCGGAGCCGACCGTGAGCCGATGGAAGTCGGCGCCGAGCCCCGCCGGCTTCGCGGCCGGTGCCTGCGCGAAAGGTGCGCGCGCGCCGAGCAAACCGAGCGACGCGCCGGCTGCCGCCCGCACCGCCGACGTCAGAACCTCGCGCCGCGTTCGCTTGATCGTCACGGGTCGGGCGGCCTCCGCGCGGGCGTGCCCGGCACCGCGGGCGGCAGCGTGCCGTCCAGGCCGAACAGCCAGACGCTGTCGCCGCGGGCGGAGCCGATCAGCGCGTTGCCGGCCGAGTACGCGAGCACGTATTGCTTGCCCTTGTGCTCGAACGTGCTCGCGCGCCGCGTGCATGCCGGCGCCGGTCTGGAATTCCCAGAGCTGCTTGCCGGTCGCCGAGTCGAGCGCCGTGAGCCGGCCGTCGTTGCGGCCGACGAACACCAGCCCGCCGCCGGTCGCGAGCGAGCCGCTGTAGCACTGCTCGGGCCACTGGTAGCGCCACGCGCAGCGTGTTCGTGGTCACGTCGAGCGCCGCGATGATGCCCGTCCGCGGCAAGCGCGTGAACGTCGTCGCGCCGCCGAGATACGCTTGGCCCTGCCCCGGCGCCGCGAACTTCGGGTCGCCGCCGCCGTTGTACTCGGCGACCACCGACGACGCGCAGACGAACAGCGACTGCTGCGGCCGGGTCGTAGGAGCTCGGCGGCCAGCTCGCGCCGCCCCAGATGCCGGGGTTCACGAGCGTCGGGCTTCGGCCGCGAAAGGCGTGAAGATGCGGCCGTCGTTGACGAGCGTGAATCCTTCGGGCGCGATCTCGATCGAACTGCGGCACGACGGCCTCGCCGCGCGGGAACGGCTGCGTCGCGGCGGTCGCCTGCGCGGCTCCTGCGGCACGGGCCGCTCGTCGATGCCGACGAGCGGCTTGCCGGTCGCGCGATCGAGGATGTAGGCCCAGCCCGTCTTGCCGACCTCGGCGATCGCCTTGCGCGTGCCGCCGTCCGATGCGCACGTCCATCAGCACGACGGGATTGGCCGCGTCGTAGTCCCAGATGTCGTGATGGACTTGCTTGGAAGTGCCAGCGGTATTTGCCGGTCGCCGCGTCGATCGCGACGATCGACGCGGTGTAGAGGTTGTCGCCCGCGCGGAACGCGCCGTTGTAGTCGGGGGCCGCGTTGCCGGTGGAGAAATAGACGAGCCCGAGCTCGGGATCGACGGCCGGCGTCTGCCAGACGGAGCCGCCGCCGTACTTCCACGCGTCGTTGTCCGTCGGCCACGTGTCGTGACCCGGCTCGCCGGGGCCCGGAATCGTATAGAACGTCCAGACCAGCTTGCCGTCCTTCGCGTCGAACGCCTTGACGCGGCCGCGCGTGCCGCGGTCGCCGCCGGCAAACCCGATGATCACCATGCCGTCGTAGTAAAGCGGCGCGGCCGTGATCGAGAAGTTCTCCTGCCAGCGCTCGGCGGGCACGTCCCAAACCGGCCTTGCCGGTCGCGCGATCGAGCGCGACGAGCCGCGCGTCGAGCCGGCCGACGAATACCTTGTCGTCGCTCACCGCGACGCCGCTGCTCGTCCAGCCGCAGCAGACCGAAGTGAGCGCGGGGTCGAGGTTCGCCGTGTACTGCCAGAGGATCTCGCCGCTGTCGATCGACACGGCGAACACGTCGTCGGCGCCCGTGCTCACGTAGGCGACGCCGTCGTAGACGATCGGCTGCGCCTCGCCCGAGTACTGCGCGCCGGTGCCCGAGCCGCGCAGCCGCGTCTGCCAGACGCCCTTGAGCTTGCGCGACGTTGCCGCGGTCGATCCGCGCGAGCGGCGAGTAACGCTGGTTGGCGTAGTTGCCGCCGTTCGTCGGCCAATCCGCGACCGGAGCCTCGCTCCAGTTGTCGGTGGCGCGCGGGTGCTCGGCCGCGTGCGCCGCGAAGGGCGGCGCGAACAGCGCCAAACCGGCCGACAAAACGACTGTGCGCCTCATGTCGACCGTGACGGCATGGGAGCCCAGCGGAGCGCGCCTCAGCGCGGTCTTTGGATCAACTCGATCCGGTTGCCGGCGGGGTCGACCGCGATGCCGATCACGATGCCGGTGTTGCCGAACGGCTTTGGCTCGCTCGCCAATTTGCCGCCGGCCTTTTTGACGGCCTCGGCCGTCGCGGCGGCATCGCTCACGTTGAAGATCAGATGAGGAACGGCATCGTTGGCGTTGGCGTCGGCGTGCATGATCACGATTTGCGCCGCCGTGTTCGCCTTCGCGGCGTCGACGTTGTCGCCGAAATTGAAGAAGAGCTCGGGCCCGTCCCGGGTCGGGAGCCGGTTGATCTCCTTGAGCCCGAACGCGGAGGCGTAGAACTTGCCGAGCGCCTCGACGTCGGGGCCGCCGATGCGCGCCGAGTTCAACGTAACCGCCGCCTCAGCGCCGAACGCGACCGAGAGCGTGGCGAATGCCCCGAGCGCGAATCTCGCCAGGTTGATCATCTTCAAGACCCCCTATTGAATGACCGGCCGCGATGATAGCGTGCGTGCCCGGACCCCCGCGAGCACGCTTAAGCAAACTATGCACGCTACATACCATAGCTCGGCCCGAGCAGGCTCGGCGCCCCGTTCCGTCCTTCGCAATCCGTCCGTCCGGACGTAGGAGCGCGCGTGGCCACTCCTCCTTCCGAGACGCCCCCAGCGGCACCGAGCATCCCCACCGAAGCGCCGCGAAAGTCGAACCGGCGCCGCGTGGTCATCGTGGTCGCGATCGCGGTTCTGCTCGTGGCCGGCGTGATCGTTCACTTCCTGACTCGCGAGCCGTCGTCGCTCGTGCTGACGGGCGTCGTCACGACCGACGAGGTCCGGGTCGGCGCGATGACCCAGGGGCACCTCCGCGACCTCATGGTCGGCCCCGGGGACACGGTCAAGAAAGGCGAGATGCTCGCGCGAATCGAGCCCGAGGACGCCGAGGCCGACTTCTCGTATTACAAGAACACCGAGAACGCCTCGGCCGCCGCGGTCGAGGAGTCCGTCGCAAACCTCGAGCTGCTCGAGATGCAGACGCGCGAGCAGATTCGTCAAGCCGACGCGAACCTCGCGGTGAGCAAAGCGCAGGCGGCCGCCGGCGACGCGAATTCCGAGCAAGCGCGGCTCGAGCTCGAGCGGCAGCGAGGCATGCGCGAGCGGCAGCTCAACTCGCAGCAATCGCTCGACCAGGCGCGCACGGCGTACGAGGCAGCTCGCGCGGCAGCCGAGTCCGGCCACAAGCAGGTCGACGCGGCACAGGCCGCGCTCGCGCTGGCGAAGGCCAACGAGGAGCAGATCGCGGTGCGGCGCGCGACGCTCGAGACGTCGCGCCGCCAGCTCGCCGCGGCCGGCGCACAGACCGAGCGCGCGAAGGTGCGGCTCGGCTACACCGACGTCACCGCGCCGATCGACGGCATCGTCGACGTGCGTGCCGCGCTCGCGGGCGAGGTCGTGAACCCCGGTACCACGATCGTCACGCTGATCGACCCCGACGACCTCTGGGTCCGCGCGGATGTCGAGGAGACGTACATCGAGAAGATCCGCGTCGGCGACAAAGTTCAGGTGCGCACGCCGTCGGGTCGCGTGCGCGACTGCGAGGTGTTTTTCCGCGGCGTCGACGCGGATTACGCGACGCAGCGCGACGTGAGCCGCACGAAGCGCGACATCAAGACGTTCGAGATCCGCCTGCGCTGCGACAACAGCGACCGCAGCCTCGCCGTCGGCATGACGGCCTACGTCACGGTCCGACGTGAGCTGATGGCAGCCGCGGTGCTCGACGTCGAGATTGAGAACCTGAGCAAGTGCTTCGGCTCGTTCTGCGCCGTCGACAAGATGAACTTCAACGTGAAGCACGGCGAGGTGTTCGGCTTGCTCGGGCCGAACGGCGCCGGCAAGTCGACGCTGATCCGGATGCTGACGACGCTCGTGGTCGCCGAGCTCCGGCCATGCGCGCGTGAACGGCTTCGACGTCGTGCAAGACCCGAACGGCGTGCGCAAGTCGATCGGCGTGATCCCGCAGGCGATGACCTCGGACTTGGACCTCACGGCCTGGGAGAACATGACGATCTTCGCCAAGCTATACGGCATCTCACCGCAGAAGCGCAAGAGCGCGATCCACGAGCTGCTCGAGGCCGTCGACCTGCTCGACTGGGCCGACAAGCCCGTGAAGATGTTCTCGGGCGGCATGCGGCGGCGGCTCGAGATCGCGCGCGGCCTCGTGCACGAGCCGCGGATCTTCTTCCTCGACGAGCCGACCACCGGGCTCGACCCCGTGTCGCGCGTCGCCGCTTGGGAAATGCTCGACCGCCTGCGGCGCGAGCGCGACCTCACGGTGATGCTGTCGACGCACTACATGGACGAGGCCGACAAGCTCTGCGACCGGATCGCGATCGTCGATCACGGCAAGCTCGTCGCGCTCGACTCGCCGCTCAAGCTCAAGACGTCGATCCCCGGAACGAATACGATCGAGGTCAGTTTCTCGTCGCTGCCGGCGGGGTGGCAGCAGACGCTCGAGTCGCTGCCCGACGTGGCGTCGGTCAAGGCGTCGGAGGGCGTGTTCCGCATTTCGTCGGACAACGGGCCGCGCACGGTCGTCGCGCTGCTCGAAGCCGTGCACGCCGCGAAGGTCGCGATCGCGTCGCTGTCCGTGCAGAGCACGACGCTCGACGACGTGTTCGTCCACTACACCGGCCGAGCGCTTCGCGACGCGGAGCACAAGGCCAATCCGCTCGACAGCCCCTTCATGGTTCGCCGCTAACCGCGAGGCTCGCCAATGCATCGCCTGCTCGCCATCATCGAACGCGACTTGCGCCGCTTCAAAGCGAACCCGACGCTCGTCGTCATGTCTCTGATGATGCCGCTGCTGCAGCTCGTCATCCTGGGCTACGCATTCGGCGGCAAGATCCGGCATCTGGAGATCGGCGTCGTCGATCACGACGGCCACGTGCCGGCCGCGAACCTGACCGCGATGTTCAACGCGGTCGCCGCCAACGCGCGAACCTACGACACACGCGCCTACACGGACGAAGGCACAGCGATGGCGGATTTGCGCAACGGCCGAATCAACGGCGTCGTGAGCATCCCGCCGACGTTCTCGCGCGATTTGCTCGCGGGCAAGAACCCGACCGTCGCGCTGATCGAGGACAACACCGACCAATTCAGCTCGTCCGCGCTCGCCGCGAGCATCCAGGAGATGCTCGGCGCGTACGACGCGAGCGGCGTGCCGCCGCGGACGACCGCGAACGTGAGCCTGTCGGTCGTCGAGGTCTATCCTTACGTGCCCTACATCCAGTACCTGCTGCCCGGCACGATCGTGCTCTCGATCTTCGTCTCGGCGATGATCGGCGGCGGGATCATGTTCATCGACGACAAGGCGCGCGGGCTGCACGAGGGCTACCTCGTGACGCCCGTCACCAAGGTCGAGCTCATCATGGGCTTCAACCTCGCGGGCGCGATCAAGGCGTGCATCGCGGGCTTCGTGCTCGTGACGGTCGGCTCGATCATCGCCGGGATCCCGCACCCGCTCGACATCGTGCGGCTCGCGAACATGTTCGTGCTCGTCGTGCTGACGGCGCTGGCGCTGATCAGCATGATGTTCCTGATCATGGTGCGCATCGACGACCCCGTCGTGCCGCGCGCGATCTTCGGCGTGCATGAACACCGTGCTCTATTTCCCGAGCGGCGCCGTCTATCCGACCAACGCGTTCCCCGAGTGGATGCGTATACTGTCATCGGTCGATCCGTTCACGTACGCGGTGCACGGCGTTCAAGTCGCTCGTGCTGAAGAACACTGGGCTCGTGGCGATCAGCTGGGACATCGCGTTCCTCGCCGTATTCACCGTCGTTACGATGGCCGCCGCCACGGCGCTGTTCCGGCGAACGCTCTGACGCGCTTGCACGGCCGCGTCCGGTTGTCACACCATTCGGGCGCACAATCGCTCGTCAGATCGTAGGAGCGCCGTCATGCAGGCTCGCAACGTCCCTCGCACTCTCCTGCGCTGCGTCATCGTGGGCGCGCTGTCGGCGGTCTCGGCGCAAGCCCAGACGACCGCTTGCGACAACGCCTGCCTCAAAGGCTTCGTCGACGGCTATATCGCGGCGCTCGCGCAGCGCGATCCCAAGAAGCTGCCGGTCGTCGACGGCGTGAAGTACACCGAGAACGGCCGCGTGCTCGACCTCGGCGACGGCTTCTGGCACACGGCCGGCGCGCCGCTGCGCTATCGCGACTACTTGCTCGACCCGGACACGGGCCAGGCCGCCGCGCTCACGGCGCTCAAGGAATACGAGGGCGTCGCGCAAATCGCCGTTCGGCTCAAGATCGCGAATCGGAAGATCACGCAGATCGAGACGCTCGTCGCACGCGTCGGCGACCAGCGCTGGTTCGCGCCGGACACTCTCGAGCACCTGTCGGACGTGTTCGCGCAGCCGGTCGCTCAGGCCGAGCGGCTCTCACGCGCTGATCTCGTCGCGGCTGCGACGGCCTATTTCGACGCGATCCAGACCGAGGGCACGCCGCAATTCGTCCAGGCTCCGTTTGCGCCCGGCATGAGGCGCTTCGAGAACGGGCTGCAGACGACGAACGTGACCTCGAATCCGCTGCTCGAGCGACACACTTGGAGCCCAGACTTGCAGCTCGAGCGGGCGCAGTACAAAGGCACGAACGTGATGGATCGGCGCTATCCCGTCGTCGACGTCGAGCACGGCAGCGTGCTCGCGATCGCGACGTTCCGCCGCGACGGCGCGGACACCTCGACTTTGCTGCTCGCGGAAATCTTCAAAGTCACGGGCGGCAAGCTGCGCGAGATCCGCGCCGTGATCCTCAATCTCCCGAACGGCGCCGGCACCGGCTGGTCCACCGCGTCGCCCTGACGACGAAATGGGGACATTCCGCATTTCTGTGAGAGGAGTGCTGAGTCACTCGACACACGGGCGCGTGGAAACGGTGTGACCCCATTATCCGGTTGCGATAGAAATGCGGAATGTCCCCATTTCGTCGTCAGCGCGGCGCGAACTCCGGGGTGAGCTCCTTGCATTGCTGACGCTCGAACGGGATGTCCGACACGAGCACCGTGTCCGAGCCTTTCATCGGCGCCGCGAGATACACCGGATCCTCGACCGTGTACTCGCGCTTGATCGAGTTGCCGTCGCTCGCGAGCGTGAAGCGCTCGACGATGTGCATCTTGTCGCTGTTGCGCGTCGGCGGCTGCAGCACGCCGGGCGTGAAGCCGATCGTGTCGACGACGAGCGTGTTCCCGTCCCAACGCCCGATCGAATGGCCGCTGTTGCTCGGCGTGATCGACGCCGGATGCTTGTCGGTCATGTGGATCCGGCGCGTGAAGCTGTACAGGCCGTAGTCGATGTCGATCACCTTCTCGCCGTCACGCGTCTCCTGCGTGATTCGGTTGATCGGCCAATCGAACGTCCAGTCGAGGATGATGCTCGTCGGCTTGCACTGCAGGCGCGGATTGTCCTCCGGGGACCAAATCCGGAACGCCTTCGCGGCGGCATCGCCTTCCGCGGTGTACTGCGGTCTCGCCGGCGGCGGGTTGCGCGCGCGGATCTGCTCGATCGTGATCTCGCCCTTCGCGTACGCGTCGCGCACGCTCTTCGGGACGATGTCGCCGCGGCCGCCGCTCGGCGGCACGGTGAGCACCGCCTGCTCGACCGCCCAGTCGCCCGTGATGTTGGGCTCGCCCGACGGCAGCGTCGCGGCGCGCGGCGCCGGCTTCGGCGCATTCGAGCTCGTGAACTGGTCGTTGCGGTCGACCGTCTTGCCGCCGAGCGTGAACGACTCGAGGTAGCACGAATGCGGATCGTCGCGATGCGGATGCCCTTCGATCACGACGTGCGTGCCCGGCACGAACATGTCGGTCGACCAACCCGAGCGCTTGATCAGCGTCGCGGCGCGCATCTCGCAGCGCATCGCGAACGGCTTGCCGTCGGGCCCGACGGTGTCGAAGTGCATGTACGAGTGCGGATTCACGAGCTCCATCCTGGTGAGCGTGCCGGAGTACTCCTTCGCCGTGTTCATGTCGAACAGGCCGAAGCCGTGATGGGCGAGTGCCGGACCTGCCATCGCGAGCGCTGCGCGCCGGTATTGCGAAGCGCCAGAGGTGATTTCGTGAGCTCACGTGCGTGTCTCCACAGGCCGCTGTGATGAAAAGTATACAGGCCGCGAAGCGCCGTCACTTCTTTTGGGGGTCCTTCGAGTAGTCCTTGTAGGTGAGGTCCTGGCAACGATCCGCTGCGTACGGCGCGTCGGCCGGCATCACGACGTCCGAGCCCTTGTACGGGTCGGTGAAGTAGACCGAGTCGTCCGCCACGTAGTCGCGCTCGAGCGCGAGCGTCTTGGGGTCGAGAGTGAAACGCTCGACCACGTGCAGCTTGTCGCTGTTCGGCACCGTGCCCGCGAGGCTGCCGGGCGTGAAGCCGACCGTGTCGACGACGAGCGTGTCGCCGTCCCAGCGACCGATCGAGTGCCCCGCCCTGCTCGGCGTGACGGAGGCCGGGTGCTTGTCGACGTTCATGTGCACGACGCGCGTGAGGCCGCGGCTGTAGTCGATCGTGATCGCATCCTTCGTCTGCGTGATCCGGTTGATCGGCCCGTCGAACACCCAGTCGAACAGGATGCTCGTGATCTCGCAGCGCGCGCGCGTATTGTCTTGCGGCGCGACGCCTTTCAGCACGTCGGACGCGGCCTGACCGGCGGGCGTGAGCGTCACGGGCCGCTGGCCCCAACCGTTGTTCGGCAGGTCGGCGACGTTCACCGTTCCGGCCTCGACGGCCGCGACTTGGCTCTTCGGCACGAGGCCGCCGCGGCCGGTCGGCGAGCGCGCGAGCAAGTACTGCTCTTGCGCCCAGTCGCCGGCGAGGTTCGGCTCGCCGGTCGGGAGGCGCGCGGGGCGATTGCTCGCGGGCGACGTCGAAGTCGTGAGCTGCTGATAACGCACGAGCGTCGGCGCGTCGCCGATCTTCAGATCCTCGACGTAGCACGTGCTCGGGTCGTCCCGATGCGGGTGACCGTTGATCGTGACGTGCTTGCCCGGCACGAACATCTCCTCGCTCCAGCCCGAGCGGCGCAGCACGGTCGCGGCGCGCATCTCGCAGCGCATCTTGAGCGGCTTGCCGTCGGCGCCGACCGCATCGAAGTAGAGATAGGCGTGCGGATTCACGAAGTCGACGCCCGTGAGCGTGCCTTCGAGCGTGACGTTCTGCGATCCATCGATCCGGCCGAAGCCGTGGTGCGCCGATGCCGTGCCGCACAGCGCGACCGCGCCGACGGCGAAGAGTGCTGCCCTGGCCATCTCTAGTCTCCTCTGCCGAGCCCGCGTACCCGCTCGGCCGTCCAGTATACCGTTCGAGCTTCGCGCTCGGCGCTGCGCCGGCCGAGAGCGTGCTGCTGCGCGCGCCCGGCCCGGGGCGGCTAGAATCGCGGAGGTCACGACGGCGGCGCGATGCGGCGCCGAGACGTCCGCCCTCCTAGGAATGCGTCAATGAGCTACCTCGTCCTCTGTGTTCTCGATCTCCAGAGCGCGCACCGCGAAGACCGCCTCGCCGCCTACGGTGACCTCGCGGCGCTCGGCCTGCGGCGCGTCGTCAAGTCCGAGAACGGGCCGGACTTCAAGCTGCCGACGACGGCAGTGATGGGCATGTTCGAGGGACGCAGCATCGACGACCTGCGCACGACGATCGGCGCGAAGGTCAAGACGATATTCGACGCGCGCCGCCTCGAGGGCGAGTTCTTCGTGGTCGTGAGCTCCGATTGGGCGTGCGCGGGCGAATCGATATCCAGATGAGCCCCGCGCGCCGATGATGAGGTGGCTCGCACGCTGCGCTCTCTGCTGCCTCGCGCTGCACGCCGGCTGCTCGGCCGCGCAGCACGCCGTCGCCATCACGATCGACGATCTGCCGCGCGGCGGCGACGGAGGGCCCCGCGACCTCCCCGCCGTCCGCGAGCTCACGCAGCGCCTGCTCGCGCCGTTGCGCACGCAGCACGTCCCGGTGATCGGCTTCGTGAACGAAGGCCGCGCGGACTTCGGCCCCGATGGCCTTCGCGAGGTGCTCGATGTCTGGCTCGACTCGGGCGCGGATCTCGGCAACCACTCGTACTCGCACCTCAACATCAACAAGGTCGCGCTCGCCGCCTTCACGGCGGACATCTCGCGCGGCGAGCCCATCGTCAGAGCCGCGCTCGCTGCGCGTGGACGCGAGCTCAAGTACTTTCGGCATCCGTTCTTGTTTACGGGGCCGACACCCGAGATAAAAGCCGGCCTGCAGCGGTTCCTCGACGACCACGGGTACACCGTTGCGCCGGTCACGATCGACGACGACGACTACGAGTTCGCGGCGCTCTACACGCGCCCCGAGTATCGCGAGCGGGTGCGCCGGGAGTACGTGCCATACATGGAATCGGTGGTCGCGTTCTTCGAGGAGCGCGGCATCGAGGTGGTCGGCCACGACTTTCCGCAGATCTTGTTGATTCACGTGAGCGAGCTCAACGCGGACGCGATGCCCGAGCTGCTCGCGATGTTTCGCCGCCGCGGTTACGCGTTCGTATCGTTGGATGCGGCGCTCACGGACGAGGCTTATCGTCTTCCCGACACCTACGCCGGAACCGGCGGCTTCTCGTGGATCCACCGCTGGTCGAAGACGAAGGGCATGCCAGCGAAGGGCGAGCCGGAAGCGCCGTCGTGGGTGAGCAAGGCTTACGAGGCGCGATGACGCCGAGCCGTGTTCACGGCCGCGGCTGACGCTTCGATGCCGCTACTGCGTTTTGTGCGGCAGGTGCAGCGACATCAGTACGACCGTGCCGTCGATCGCGCTGAACCAGTGCGGCGTACGTTCCGGGACCATCACGAAGTCGCCCTTCGCGACATGCCGCGACGTGCCGCCTTCGATGCCGGTGCCCGTGAAGTTCTCGGCGTTCGTACGACTCTCGCCGGTCAGCTTGCCGCCGGTCACGAGCGTGGCGGAGCCGTCGACGACATAGAACAGCTCGGCCTCCGTCTCGTGCACCGCCGCGTTGCCTACCGACGCGCGGTACTCGAGACTGACGTTGTACGGCGCGAGCTGAAGCAGCGATTGCGCGACGATGGGCTGGCTGTCTTTGCGCTCCGCCTTCGCCTTCGCGATCATCGCGGTGACCTCGGCCGCGCTCACCATCGTGCGCGACGCCGCTCCGGTGGCGGCGGGCTGCTGGGCGCTCGCCGCAATGGACAATGCCAACAGGACGGCGGCGGTCGTCAATACGCGCATGATTCTTCCCCCGTTTTCTGCGTTTTTGTTCTCGGGAGCGGGCGCGGTAGCCGCGGCTCCCCGTGGTCGCGGCCTACATAAGACCTCAACCCGCGTGGGTGTCAAGGACGCAGCCGCTCGTGGCGCGACCTTCAGTTGCGCCGAGGAGCGCCGCTGACGCAGCTTGTCGGAAGAAATGTTGAGATCCCCTGCTCGCTCGCGCCGTTTCTCGCGCGTTAGAATTCGAGCGTGTTTCGGCACCACTCGTCGGGGGAGATCGGTGACCGCTGAAGCCGAATCCATAGCCAAAGCCGACCGCCGCGACGTTCTCAAGGCGCTCGCGGGCGGCGCGGTGCTCGCTGCGACCGGCGGCATCTGGCGCGCGGCCTCCGCGGCCGACGAGAACCTCGCGGCCGAGGCGCTGCGCCCCGGGCTCACCTTGATCACGGGCGCGGGCGGCAATGTCGTGCTCCTCGCGACGCCCGAGGGTGCCGTCCAAGTGGACAGCGGCTCGAGCGCGCGCGCCCAGGATCTCGCCAAGCTCGTCGGCGACCGCCTGCGTTCCTCTCCTGCCAGAACGCTGTTCAACACGCATTGGCACCTCGACCATACCGGCGGCAACGAAGCCTCCGCGCCGAGCGGCACGCCGATCGTCGCGCACGAGAACACGCGGCTCTGGATGAGCACGAAGTTCTACGTCGAGTGGGAGGACCGCTATTACCAGCGCCGCCCGAAGGCCGCATGGCCGAACAAAACGTTCTTCTCTTCGGATCCGCAGCCGCTGACCGTCGACGTCGGCAAGACGCGCGTCGAGTACGCGCACTTACCCGAAGCGCATACGGACGGCGACATCTACGTGCGCTTTCCGGAGCAGAACGTGATCGTCGCCGGCGGTACCGTGACGGCGGCACGCTATCCCGTGCTCGACTACATCACCGGCGGCTGGATCGGCGGTCTCGCCGACGCGACGAAGAAGCTGATTGCACTGTGCGACGCCGACACGCTGGTCGTGCCGGACGTCGGGCCGGTCCAGCGACGCAGCGACCTCGAGGCGCAGAAAGAGATGCTCGAGACGGTCCGCCAGCGAATCGAGGCCATCGCGCTTCAAGGACGCGGCGTGCAAGACATGATCGCGGAAGGAGTCACGAAGGAGTTCGACGCGCGCTACGCCGGCGATTCCAAGCTCTTCATCTCGAACGCGTACGAAGGTCTTTGGTGGAGTCGGCTGCGCGGCATCGTCGCGTAGGACATAGGATGCGAATTCTCGCGCTGTCGATCGCCCTATCCGCTTTCGCCCTGCTCGCCGGGTGCAGCAAGTCGCCCGAGGAGGCGCTCGCGAGCAATTGGGGCCTGTTTCATCGGTACTGCACCGATTGCCACAACGACGCGGAGCAGGCCGGCGGTTTTTCGCTCGAGCACGCCACGCCGGAGCAAATCGCGGCTCACCCCGACCGCTTCGAGCAGATCGTACGCCGCCTGCGCGCGAGCGTGATGCCGCCTCCGGGCGAGCCGCACGCGAGCGCGAAGGAAGTCGGCGAGCTCGTCGCGGCGCTAGAAGCGAAGCTCGACGCCGCGGCGGCGGCTCGCGGCCCGATGCCGGGGCGCGTCGCGCTGCATCGGCTGAACCGCTCCGAATACGCGGCCGCGGTCGACGACCTGCTCGGCGTCGAACGTCGATGCGAGCCGGCTGCTGCCGCCGGACGCGACGAGCGACGGCTTCGACAACGTCGCCGAAGTGCTGCGCGTGACGCCGACGTACCTCGACCAATACATCGCGGCCGCGCGGGACGTGAGCCTGCGCGCGGTCGGCAATGGCGCGGCGAAACCCTCTCGCGCCGAGTACGTCGCTACGACCAAGAACCGCACCGTGCACATCGACGGCCTGCCGCTCGGCACGCGCGACGGGCTGCTCGTCGAGCATTACTTCCCGGCCGACGGCGAGTACGTGTTCAATCTCAACGTCTCGACGGAGCCCGGCGCGGAGCTGCGCGCGTATCCGCGGGGCTGGCTCGAGTACCGGCACACCGCGATCCTCACGATCGACGGCGTGAAGGTGTTCGAGGCGTCTCTCGGCGGCGAGGACGACCTACGCGACCTCGACCATCTCCAGATCGTCGCGGTCGAACGCGATCAAGGATCGCTTCAAGAACATTCGCGTGCCGGTCAAGGCCGGCACTCGCGAGGTCGTCGCGACGTTCATCGCGCGCGACCCTGCGGAGTCCGATTACCAGCTCGCAAGGCGTTCGTGCCCGGCGAGGGCGTCCCCGACGTGCCGCAAATGCGCGGCTTCGACGTCGTCGGGCCCGTATTCGCCGACCGGGCATCGGCGAGGAGACGCGGAGCCGCGAGCGGATCTTCATGTGCCACCCCGCGACGGCGGCCGACGAGCTGCCGTGCGCCGAGCAGATCTTCGAGCCGGCTCGCGCGACTCGCGTTCCGCGCGCGCGCCGACGCGAGACCGAGATCGAGCGGCTGCTCGCGTTCTACCGTGGCGGTCACGACGTCGGCGGCTTCGAGGGGGGCATCCAGAAGGGCCTGCTCGCGATCCTGTCGAGCACGAACTTCTTGTACCGCGGCGAGCCGGGCGGCCCGCCGCACGGCGTCGAGCCCGGCGCAGGCCTATCCGATCAGCGACACTCGAGCTCGCCTCGCGGCTCGCGTTCTTCCTCTGGAGCGAGGGGCCCGACGCGGAGCTGCTCGACCTCGCCGAGGCGAAGCGGCTCGAGCGACCCGGCCGTCTACGACGCGCAGGTCCGCCGGATGCTCGCGCGACGCGCGCGCCGAATCGCTCGTGACGAACTTCGCTTCCAATGGCTCAGCGTCCGGACTCTCGACACCATCGATCCCGACCCGAAGCTCTTTCCGAGCTTCGACGCGGACTTGCGGCGCGCGTTCGCGACCGAGATGCAGATGTTCCTCACGAGCATCTTGCTCGACGACAAGCGCAGCGTGGTCGACTTGCTGAACGCGCCTTACACGTTCGTGAACGAGCGGCTCGCGCGCCACTACGGAATCGCCGGCGTGCGTCGGCGATCGGTTCCGGCGCGTCGAGCTCGACCGATCCGCAGCGCTTCGGCTTGTTCGGCAAAGGCAGCGTGCTCATGGCGACGTCGTATCCGGACCGCACGTCGCCCGTGCTGCGCGGCGCCTGGATCATGGAGCACCTGCTCGGCGTGCCGCCGACTCCGCCTCCGCCCGGCGTCAACACGAACCTCGCGCCTGCGGCGCTCGAGCAGCCGAAGTCGGTCCGCGAGCGGCTCGCGCTGCACCGCACGAACAACACGTGCAACCACTGCCACGGCGTGATCGACCCGCTCGGGCAGGCGCTCGAGAACTACGACGCGGTCGGCGAATGGCGCACGCGCGAGCGCGACACGGGCGTGCCGATCGATCCGACCGGCCGCCTCGCGAACGGCAGGCCGGTGTCGACGCCCCGTCGACCTGCGCGCGGCGTTGACCGCGGAGCCCGATAAGTTCGTGCAGACCATCGTCGCAGAACCTCATGACCTACGCGCTCGGCCGCCGGCTCGAGTACTACGACATGCCGGCCGTTCGCGCGATCGTGCGCGACGCGAAAAGCGCGACGGCTACACGTTCGCATCGCTCGCGATCGGCGTCGCGAAGAGCACGCCGTTCCGAATGCGCGGCGGCGCCGGAGCCCGCGAAAGGCGAAACGGTGGCCGTCGTGCAAAGCGACACGGCCGCGAACGGCGCAAGCCGCAACGGACCTGGAGGACGATAGACACATGTTCATCACGAAGAAGCACTTGTCGCGGCGCACGTTCCTGCGCGCGGGCGGCGCGACGATCGGCCTGCCGCTGCTCGGCGCGATGATCCCGGCCGCGACCGCGCTCGCGCAGACGGCGGCCGCGGCCGAAACCGCGCATGGGGTTCTTCTACCTGCCGCACGGCGCGATCATGGCGAACACGCGCTACGGCGCGGAGATGAATCGCTGGACGCCGGACAAGGAAGGCCGCGACTTCGATCTCAAGCCGATCCTCGAGCCGTTCGCGGCCCAGAAGAAATACATGACCGTCGTGAGCGGCCTCGGCAACCGCGCGGCCGAAAGCCCGGCCGTGCACGCGATCCATCCGGGCACGTGGCTCACCGCCGTGCAACCGCCGCGTTCGCAGACGCCGAACTCGGCCGTGTCCATCGATCAGGTCGCGGCACGTCAGATCGGTCAGGACACGCCGCTGCCGTCGCTCGGAGCTTGCGACCGAAGGCGCGGGCGGCAGCTCGAGCTGCGACGCGACTTTCGGCTGCAGCTACGCGCGCACGATCTCGTTCCGCACGCCGACGACGCCGATGCCGATGGAGGCCGATCCGCGCAGGGTGTTCGAGCGCATCTTCGGCCGCGGCAAGTCGCCCGAGGAGCGCACGGAGATCGCGAACGACTTCACGAGCGTGCTCGACCTCGTGACCGCCGAGGTCAAGGACCTGCAATCGGGCTTAGGAAGCGACGATCGCGCGATCGTCAACGATTATCTCGACAGCGTGCGCGAGATCGAGCGGCGAATTCAGCTCCTCAAGGCGCGCGACTTGTCGTCCCTCGACCTGCCGGAGATCCCGGTCGCAGTGCTCGAGCTTCGACGAGCGGCTGCGTCTGCAGTTCGACCTGCTCGCGCTCGCTTACCAGACGAACACCACGCGGATCGCGACCTTCATGATGTGCGCCGAGGTCAGCAACCAGTCGTACGCTCACGTCGGCGTGCCGGACGCGTTCCACCCGCTCTCGCATCACGCCGAGAACAAGGCGTCGATGGAGAAGCTCGCGATCGTGCAGAACTATCACAGCAAGGTGTTCGCGGGGTTCCTCGCGAAGCTCGCGTCCACGCCGGACGGCGACCGCGGCTCGATCCTCGACAACTCGGTATTTCTGTACGGCAGCAACATGAGCAACAGCAACAACCACGACTCGTTCCCGCTGCCGACGCTCGTGTTCGGCAACGCGGGCGGCAAGATCAAGGGCAACCAGCACGTGCGCTATCCCGATCACACGCCGATCGGCAACTTGCTCTACACGCTGCTCTTGCGCGCCGGCGTGGCCGTCGACAAGGTCGGCGACAGCACGGGCGAGCTCGCGGAGGTCTGAGCATGCCGCGCACGTCCGGGATGGGCATCCGCGCGCGGCTCGCTGCGGCTGCCGCGGTCGCGATCGCCTTCGGCGCTTCGCCGGCGTACGCCGCGGCGCTGCTCGACGCCGCACGCCACGGCGACCATGCCGCGGCGCTCGCCGACCTCGAGCACGGCGTGGACGCCACGGCGAAAGCCGCCCGACGGCACCACGGCGCTGCACTGGGCCGTCTACCACGACGACGCGGACCTCGTCGCGCGGCTGATCAAGGCCGGCGCCGACGTGAACGCCGCGAACGACTACGGCTCGACGCCGCTCACCGAGGCCGCGACCGCCGGCGACGCGGCCGTGATCAAGCGCTGCTCGACGCCGGCGCAGACGCGAAAGCGCCGGGCAAGGACGGCGCAACCGCGCTGATGCTGTCGCGCGCGGCAACAACGTCGAGGCGCGCGCGGCTCCTGATCGAGCACGGCGCCGAACGTGAACGCGAAGGAAGCGCTGGCGCGGCCAGACCGCGCTGATCTGGGCGGCCGCGCAGCAGCCAGCCCGCGATGGTGAAGCTGCTGCTCGAGCAGCGGCGCCGACGTCGAACGCGCGCTCGAACAGCAACGATTGGGACCGCGCAGGTGTCGGGCGAGAAGCGCCGGCTCTATCGGCCGTTCGGCGGGCTCACGCGCGCTGCATGTATGCGGCGCGCGAAGGCTGCGTCGAATGCGCGCGCGCGCTCGTCGAGGGCGGCGCCGATCCCGACCTCTCGGGCTATCGCAACATCACGCCGCTGATCATGGCGATCGACAACCTGCACTTCGACACCGCGGAGTATCTGATCGAGGCCGGCGCCACGCTCGACATGTGGGACTGGTGGGGCCGCACGCCGCTCTACATGGCGGTCGACATGAACACGCTGCCGCGCGGCGGCCGCCCGGACCGCGCGTCGACGGACAAGACGACGCGCGCTCGCAGCTCGTCGCAGACGATCCTCGACGCGCGGCGCGAATCCGAACGTGCAGCTCAAGATCGCTGCCGCCGTACCGCGAACGCGGCGCGGATCGCGGCTGCGACGCGATGCTCGTGACCGGCGCGACGCCGCTGCTGCGCGCCGCGAAGACGTTCGACACGGACGCGATGAAGCTCCTGATCGCGCACGGCGCGCGGCTCGACCTGCCGAACGCGAGCGGCATCGCGCCGATGCACGCGGCCGCGGGCTACGGCTCGCTCGAATGCGACATCCGCGGCTACGGGCCCGGCATTCCGCAGTACATGACGGCCGACGTGCAGCAGCGCTCGATCGCGGCGCTGCAAGTGCTGCTCGACGCGGGCGCGGATCCCGAACGTCGCGACGACCGGCGGCGCGCGCGGCAAAGCCCCGGGTCAGACGCCGCTGTTCGGCGCCGCGTTCTGGGGCTGGAGCGACGTCGCGCAGTTTCTCGCGACGCACGGCGCGAAGGTCGGCGCGGCGGACGCCGACAGGACGCACGCGCCGTCGACGCGGCGCTGGGCCGTGCCGGCGGCCACGAGCGCGGCTCGTCGATCAAGGTGTTCGAGCAGACGGCCGAGCTGCTGCGCTCGCTATGCCGCGATCAGCCCGGCTGCAACCCACTGCAAGCCGGGAACTGAAGGGCCGCGCTCGCCGTTCGGCTGCGCTCAACGTTTGAGCACCGGCACGGTCTTTTTGTCCGAGAAGCCGAGCAGATCGATCTCGCCGTCGTTTGCGACCTCGCTCTCCGCGCGCTCGATGAACGCGGCCTCGTCGCGCACGGTCGCGCCAAGCGAGCCAGCGGTTTCGAGCAAGCGCGAGTGGCCCGATAGAACGAGCGGCCGCGCCGCTGCCGCGCGATCGGCCGCCCGGCGTGTTCGATCGACCGGGCTTTTTCGTCCGGCTCGACGACACGAGCGCGAAGCGCTCGTTGCGGCCGCGTTCGACGACCACACGGTCGCGCACGAGCGTCATCGCCCTGCCCGCGCGCAGATGCGCCGCGACCTCGTAGCGCAGCGTGAGCACGTAGAGCTTCTCGGCCGGCCCCGTGATCCGCACGCACGGGCCGAGCGCGGCGCGTGTCGTGACTTTCGCGTCGGCGTAGAGCGGGAAGCTGATCTGCAGCGGCTCGCCGCGGGCTTGCTTGTTGAACGCGAGAACGGCGAACACGAGGTCGCGCACGATCGCCTGCTCGTGATCGGGCTGCATGATCAGGAAGTCGAGGTGGTCGTGGATCGTGGCCGCGGAAATGACGGTCATCGTGACTCCGTGTCGGGTCGTGCCGCGACCCCCGTCGCCGACGCGCTCACTCTAGACGCCGGCGCTGGGCCGCGCGCCTTCAGGCCCGCAGCCGCGAGCGCGAGCGGTGCCTCCCGGGGGACGCCAAGACACCCTCCCTGGGGCTCGGCGCCGCACATCCCTGTGCGGCGACGCCCCCGGGAGGTACCGCTCGCACTTGCGGCTGCTAAGCGGGTAGCGACCCAGCGTGCAACAACGACTGACGCGGTCAGATGAAGGTGTCTTTGACGCAGGCGGCGATGGCCGCGGGGACCGCCGCTTCAGGCACTTCGACAGTTTCGGAGCCCGAGGCGCCGCCGCGGGAGATTCGGTAGTGGAACGCGTCGCGCACGGCCGATGGGGCGGCGCGCGGCGGATTGCGGAAGAGCTCGTCGAGCGCGGCGCGATCCGCCTGCGAGAGCTCGCTCAACGCGATGTCGCCGCAACTTCGCAGCGGCGAGCGCGGGCCGCCTATGCCCGGGAGGCCTCCGAGCCGCTCGACGTGCACAACGGTCATGGGTCGCGCGCTGCGCAGCTCGGCCTAGAGGCCGACCGCCTTCCAGGCTTTGTCGACCGCCGCGAACGTGCTCGGGTCGCGCGGGAACAGTGTTTTTGCGGCCTTGCGAGTCTTCTGCGCAAAGGCTTTCATCTTCATGTTCGGCTGCGGCCCGAACCCCGTCAGTGCCTGGTACCAAATCTTTCCGGTTTTCTGCCAGCTATAGCCGCCGATCGCGACGGCCGCATTGTAGAAAGCCAGATTCGGAATACCGCTGCTGTCGTGCGGATCCATGCCGGGCCGGAATTCGGAGAAGTGCGTCGGTTGCGGCGCGAGGCAATGCTTGGCGGCAGGGTTCGACATGTCGCGCAAGCATTCGAAGCCCCTCGCCTTCGCGCCGCGGCCGATGATCTCCTTGCCGATGAGCCAGTCCGCCTTGTCGACGGTCTGCGTCCCCGCGCCACTGCTTGAACATCGAGCCGAACACGTCGGACACGCTCTCGTTCAACCCGCCGGGCTCGTCGGAATACTCGAGCTGCGCGCTGAACTGCGTCACGCCGTGGGTCAGCTCGTGGCCGATCACGTCGCTCGCCTTCGTGAAGTCGAGAAAAATGTCGCCGTCGCCATCGCCGTAGACCATCTGCGTGCCGTTCCAGAACGCGTTGTTGTAGCGCACGCTGAAATGCACGGACGACATCAAGGTCTTACCGGCGTCGTCGACCGAGTTTCGACCGAACAGCTGCTCGTAGAACGCGGCGACCGCCGCGGTCTCGGCGAACGCGCGCTTGCTCGTCGCGTCCTTCCCCGGCGCGGCGACCTGGGCGCCGGGCAGCGTCGTGCCGTGCTTGCAGTTGAAGACCGTGATCTCGGGCGATGCGGGAACCGCGCCCTCTCTAGACGCAAGCTCGCCGCGGAAAGGTCGGTATGCACCGCGCGGAGCCTTCGCCACTGCTTGTCGTACTTGATCGCATCCGCAAAAGCCTTGCGCGTGCTTGCCGGCAGGCGCTTGTCTCGCGCGAACTTCGCGAGGACTTTCGGCGGAACGATCGAGCATGTGCAAATCATGTCTGCCTCGCGACCTTCGAGCCGCGACAGCGGAGCCATCGCGAACCACCGCCGCCGCCGAGCCTCAACGCACTATCGCGCCGTTGTCGTCCGCCTGCGGCGACGGCGAGTTCGGGTTCAAGTTGACGCTCAGCGTGTGCACGTTCGCGAGCTTGCCGTTCACGAGCCGGAACGTGTGCGAGTCCGGCATGCCGGTGCTGCTGTTGCCGAATCGGCAGAACACGTTGATGACGCCGAGCTCCTCGTCGACGACGTAGTCGCGATTCACGATGTAGAGCACGCCGCCCGGAATCCCGACCTCGCATGTCGCATTCGGATCGTCGTTCGCGGTTCGTATAGGCGCCGCCTTCGAGGCGCGCGCAGGGCCTGCCCCACGGCGTCTTCACGAACTTGTCCGAGAACATGTCGAGATAGCTGTTCGCCGCGTTGATCAGCTCTTGGCCCGAAAGGTGCGCGGTTCCCTTCGGCGCGCGTCCAGTCTTCCGCGCTCGAGTACTTCAGATACGCGTTCGCGTTGAACAGCCAATCGCCCTTGTCGGTCACGAGGCTATCGATCCGCGTGATCTTGCGCGTTGTCTACGTAGAGCCGTGTGCCGATCACGTACTGGTGGTCGCCCTGCGTGACGATCACCTCAGTGAATGTCTTGCAGCGAGTCGTGTCGAGGAAGCTGCGCGAACGCGCTATGGTCAACGCTGTGTTCCAGAGCCCGTCGCCCTTGCCGACGTCGGCCATGTTCTCCTTGAACACGGCTTTTTCCGTGAACGCGAGCTTCGAGGCGTCGCCGGACTTCTGAGCCGAGACATAGCTGTCGACCGCGGCTTGCAAGTCCGCGCGCGTGCAAACCGCGGCGGAGGCGGAGGCGGAGGCGGCGGCTGCGCGTAGGCGCCCGCGGCGACGCATGACAACGTGCAAGCGGCGACGATCTTCTTCAACACGTTCTTCCCCTCCTCTTTCTATCGACGATTGCAGAACGCGCGCTTTAGCGCCGCGAACACCGTCCGCGCGTCAACGCGGTTTCGTGGTATCCACCTGGAAGATCGGCAGATCCCAGTGGTTGACGGTGAGCTCCCAACGCCGGTTCTCGTCGCGCTTGCGCGCCGCGGCGTCCGGGAACAGCTGCTGCGCGATCTCGTCCTCGTGCGACGCCGCGGCGACGTCCTTGTAGGTGATCTCGATTCGATAGTCCCAACGCGCCGCCTCGTCGGTGTGCAGCTGCGGATGATAGACACGGTAGTCGACGACGTAGCCGAGCTGCTTCGCGCGATCGAGGATCGCGATCTGGTACTTGCGAAAAAGATCCCACCACTCGTCGATGAAGCCGTAGCGAACGCGGTAAACCCATTCGACTTCGTAGCCCGTCGACGCCGGGCTTCGGCGGTTGGGCGAGCGCCGGCCGCGCGGACCATAGCGACGATGCGAGAACGACGATCACGAGAGAGCGGAGCAGCGGCGTCGTGGCGGTTCGCATGAGTCCCCCGAGGTGCGGCGAAACGCGGCCACTGCAAGCACAGCGCTCGCGATGCCGCAAGCGCCGGCGCTTCGGGGAGGACTTGGGAGAAACGCGTCGGGAGGTGGCGTCCCTGCCACGCTCCCGAGCGCGGGGGACGCTACGAGTGGGTCTTCTTGCGATGAATGCGCCGGCTCTGGTGGTTGTCCGACCGCTGCACGCGCGCCTGCTCGCGGCGCCGACGTGGCCGTCGCTCGCCGCGACGCCTTCCTTGCGATCGACATGCGCCTGCCCGCCCTCGAGCGAGCCGACCTCGCGGTTCGTCAGCGTGCCGGCGTCGCCGCCCTGATCGATGCGCTGCTCTTGCTTGATGTTGCGCGCACGTCCGACTGCATGCGCTCGGACGACTTCGAATCGGCGTTGCCGTCGGCCGCGTTGTGGCGGTCTTGATAGATGTCGGCGCTCGCCTTGTTCTGCATCTGGTTGATCTGCGCCTGCTCGGCCGGCGACAGCTTGCCGTTCTTCAGATCGCGCGCTTCGGTCTGATCGATTCGCGATTCCTGCCGCTCGATTTGACCGGCCTCGCGCGTGTTGAGCTGGCCTTGCTGGAGGCCCTGCTCGACGCGCTCTTGCTGATTCACGTCGCGATCGACGACCTGATCCGTGCGCGGTCCGTCGGCGAACGCACTCGTGGTGAGCAACAAAGCCCCGAGCGCGCAAAATCCGATTCCCTTGCTCATTCCGACCCCTCCTCTGGGTGCGGCCGCGACCACGGCCTTGCTCGACACAACGCGCCATCCATGCGCTCGCGATGACAGCGCTACGTTACAAAAGCTGGCTTCGCTATACTTTTGCGCTTCGAACGGGCATCGCGCCATGGAACGCAACACCGTCCGCCCGCGCGAAGCGCGGTCGAGGACGAGCACGAGGAAGCAGCGGGAACGCCAACGATGAGTCTAGATCTCGATAATCGACGTCGCTCCTGTCCTGGCGTTTCATCTTGCTCGCCGTGTTCGTGTCGATGGCGCTCTACGCGCACTTCCGCGGCCGCACTCATCAGCGATTTCTCCGCGAAGTGTTCGGCCCCGCGACGCTGCTCGCGCCGATCAACGTGCCGATCTATCTCTCCTCCGCGGTGCCGAGCACGCCGTTTTTGAGCATCGACGTGGTTCCCGGCCTACGCTTCCTCGAGCAGCATTGGAAGGAGCTGCGCGAGGAGGTCGAGAGGCTCTATTCGCAAGGCGGCATTCGCGCGTCCGACAGTCTACGACGACGCCGGATTCAACTCGTTCTTCCGCCACGGCTGGAAGCGCTTCTATCTCAAGTGGTACGGCGAGCCGACGCCGTCGGCCAAGGAGCTCTGCCCGCGCACGCTCGAGCTGCTCGCGCAGGTGCCGGCCGTGAAAGCCGCGATGTTCGTGCGCATGGCGCCGAAGAGCCGCCTGCCGGTGCATCGCGATCCGTTCGCGGGGTCGTTGCGCTTTCACCTCGGCTTGCGGACGCCGAACTCGGAGAAGTGCCGGATCACGGTCGACGGCCAGACGTACTGGTGGAAGGACGGCGAAGGCGTGCTGTTCGACGAGACCTTCCTGCATCGCGCCGAGAACGAGACCGACGAGGATCGTTTCATCCTGTTCTGCGACGTCGAGCGGCCGCTGCGCACGCGCGCGGCGCGCGCGTTCAATCACTTCATCGGCGACACGCTGATGCGCGCGTTCCGGACCAAGAACGTGCAGGGCGAAGAGGTCGGCGCGCTGAGCAGGACGTTCGCGGCGCTCTATCCGATCCGCGTGCTCGGCAAGCGAATCAAGCAGTACAACCGGCCGCTGTACTTCACTTTGAAGTACGCTGCTCGTCGCGGTGGTGCTATACCTGATCTTCTTTTGGCGCTAGCCGGCGCGGCCCCGTCCGCCGCGCGGACGGACGGAGCGCGGCCGATTAGTCTCAGCCGGGTTGTTTCCGGCTATTTCTTCTCGTTGAGGTCGTCGACCCAAAACTTCGTGCCGGATACGTCGGCGCTCGCCATCAGCCCCTTCTTGCCGAACTGATAGTACGCAACGCCGTCGAAGAACGTCGACGAGACCTCGGCGCCTTTGGTGCCCGCCGCGGCCTGCGCGGTTGCGGAGGAGTCCCAGCCGCCCTTCGCGAAGTCCGCGAACTTCTGCGGCGTCTCGAACAGGATCACGACGTCGTAGAAGGTCACTCCGAACGAAAGGCCGACGCCCGCGGAGCCCATGCGCATATAGGTGCGCGCGCCGGTCTTCTTGTCGACCGCGACCCCGCCACCGCCCGCGCCCGACCCGACGAAGCCGGCCTTCGTGACCTTGAATACGGCGTAGCCTGACGCCTTGTTGTACGCCTCCGTGCCACCCTTCATCGCCTGGAACTCTTTGAGGATCATGGCCGCGTTGGAGTCGATCTCCGCTCGTTCCTTCGCCGCCTTCTCCTTGTCTTTGGCATCGTCCGCACCGGCGAGTTGGGCGCTCAGGATCAACAGCATGGCCGATAAGCTCGTCCACACCAGTCGTTTCGAAAGTGTCATGGCACTCCTCCTACCTCGAAGATTGCGGAAGCTGGAAAGAACTCCGGGATCTTACCCTTTTCGGAGAGCACGCGAGGAATAGCGGGATACGTCGCCGGGCCGCGACACGGTGACAGGCGCGACGGTCGTCGCTAGGGCGCTCGGAGGCGTCGCCGCGCTGCGACTCAGAGCTTCGCGGCAGCCGACTTGTGGCTCGCGCCGCGCAAGAGCTCCGCGACCGCTTCCGCGTTCGGAATCGGTCGGCCGCCAACGGGCGTCAACGCAATGTCGAGCGGCGACTTGCCGCGCTGGTCCGCGACGTCGACGTTCGCGCCGTGCTCGAGCATGAACGCGACGACCTTCGTCCAACCGCGGCCGGCCGCCGAGTAGAGCGCGGTCTGCCCTTCGCGATCGGTAAGGCCGCTCGGCCGCGCGATACGCGAGGTACGCGTGTACGCGTCGTCGATCCGTGAATTGATGTCGGCGCCGGCGGCGAGCAGGATCTCGAGCGAGGCGATCACCTTGCCCTGGATCTCCTTGTCTTCCTCGAAGTTCGGCGAGCGATTGGCGCCGAAGTTGATGTTGCGCACGCCGAGACCGGCGGCCGCCATCAGCGGCGTTACCCCATGAAGTTCGGCAGGTCGACGTCCGCGCCGTGCTCGAGCAACGCCTTCATCGAATCGTGGTCGTGCGTGATCGCGGCACGCAGCAGCGGCGTCGCGCCGCCCGTGAGCAGGTCGTCGGTGAACCGCTCGCTGTTCCCGCCGCGTCCCGGCCGGTGCTGGTCGAGCTGCGCGTCGACGTCGACGCCCGCCGCGAGCAGGCGCTTCACGACGTCGAACCCCGTGGCCTTCTTCGAATGCGGATAGGCCGGCGTGCGCGGCACGTACGTGTTGAGATCGACCGCGAGATAGAGCGCCGTGCGTCCCCACCAATCCGCGTAGCGGGGGTTGGCGCCGACGTCGAGCAGCGCGTTAGCCGTCTCGAACTCGTAATTGTCGAGCGCGATCATCAGCGGCGTCACGCCGTCCGGCGTCGGCCGATCGACGCTCTCGCCCGCCGCGACGATCGCGCGCACGCATTCGGCGCAGCCCGAACGCGCGGCGAAAAGGAGCGGAGTGAGGCCGCCGGTCGGGCGGTACTGGGCGCGCGGCTCCGACGTGATCTGCGAGCCCCAATCGTTCGCCGCCGCGCGCGTGCGCACGTTGGCGCCGTGCTGGATCAAGAGCTTTACGAGCTCCGCGTTCGCGCCGTCGGCAGCCCACATCAGCGCCGTCTGCTCGCGCCAGATCTCGTGCGCGTTCACGTCCGCACCGTGCGCGAGCAGCTCCTTTGCGACCGCGACCGAGCCCGCCCGCGAAGCGAGCATCAGCGTCGTCTCGCCGTCGACGTTCGCCGCGTCGACCTCGGCGCCCGCCTTGAGCAGCGTCGCGACGAGCGGCGCGTTGGCGGCCTTCACGGCCTCGCCGAGCGGGCTCGCGCCGTAGTCGTTCTTGACGTCGGCCTTCGCGCCGTGCGCGAGCAGCGCCTGGACGAGATCGGCGTCGAGCTTGTACGCGGCCCAGTGCAGCGGACTGGTGCCGTCGCCTTGGCTCGCGTTGACGTCTGCGCCGCCGTTGATGAGGTCGAGCGCCGCGGCGCGGCGGCCGCTCTCGATCGCGTCGGCAAGCGGGCTATCCGCGCGCGCCGCGAGCGGCGCGAGAGCCGCGAGCGCGGCGAGCGTCGACACCGCAAGGCGGACGGCCGTGCGCGATTCGGTCGGCGTTCGCGAGCTTACGAGCTTCATGTCTACAACCCTCGTGCTAGACGATGTCGTGCGTCAACGTGTTGTGGTGCGCCCAGAAGCCCTTGTGCACGTCGTACAGAAGCTTCGCGGGATCCTCGAACGCGCGGCCGAGCCCGTCGAGCACGCCCGCCTTGAGCATGTCCGCGGCCGTCTCGCCGAGGCGCACGTGCTCGACCATCCGGTCGAATAGCTTCGAGTGCATGTCGAGCTCGGCCTGCACCTGCGCGCGGCCTACGACCGGCCCGACGCTCGGGACGAAGCGCGTGTCCTTGTCGCCGAGCTCGAGCAAACGCTTCAGCGAATCCAACCGGCCGCCGAGCCAGCCGCCGCCGAACCAGTCGAACTCCGGATCGCGCTGCGGCGAGACGCACGTCGCCGACCGCGACGACGTTGACGCCGGGGAAGAACACATAGATGTCCCCGTCCGTGTGCGCCTCGAGCAGATAGCCGTAGTCGATCTTGACCTTGCCGACGATGGCCGTGGCTTCCGTATGGAACGCCTTGGTCGGCCGGCCGGCGGGCGCGAGCGGCGGCTCGTAGCGATCCTCCTCCCGCAGGTAGTAGCCGGCGGTCAGCCGCTGGCGCGTCTTCGCATGCGCGTAGATCGTCGCGCCGGCGCGCGCCGAGCGCCTCGTTCGCGCCGACTTGATCGAGATGCCAATGCGTGTCGAACAGCGCCGCGACGCGGCCGCCGGGCAGCTCGTCGAGCGTCTGCTGCACGGCCTTGGCTTGCGCCGCCGCGCCGCCGTCGACGACGACCTTGCCCGCGTCGGTCGCGAGCACGAGGATGTTCGCGGCCGCGCCCCGAGCAGCGTGAGCCCGGGCGCGACGGTCGTCGCGCTCAGCGAGTCGGCCGCGCGCGCGAAGCGGGCTCCGCCCGACGGCCGCGGCGACAAGGCCGCTCGCGAAGCCGCGCAGCAGCGCGCGCCGGTCGACGCCGCCGCGGCGAGGTCGGCGCGGACGCCGCGCTACACGCCCGCGATCGCACCGCGTGCTGTCCCCGATGCTCTTCGCCTCGACGCCGGCCTTGTTGAGCACGGTAAGGTGCAGGTTCGACAACGTCGTGTACTCGGGCAGCTGCACGTGCTGGCCGCCCTTGAGCGCGCCGCGCGCGCCGCCGACGAGGATGATCGGCAGCGGGTAGTTGTTGTGCCGATCGCTGTTGCTCATGTTCGAGCCGTACATCAGCATCGAGTGATCGAGCAGCGAGCCGTCGCCGTCCGGCGTCTTCGCGAGCTTGTCGACGAACTCCGCGAAGCGCTCCACGTGATAGCGCTGCACCTTCACGAGCTTCTCGATCCGCTCCTTGTTGTTGGCGTGGTGCGAGAGCGGGTGGAACGCGTCCGACACGCCGATGTGGTTGTAGGTGCGGTTCGTGCCCTCGGCCACCATGATGTACGACGCGACGCGCGTGATGTCCGCCTGATACGCGAGCGCGATCAGGTCGAACATGAGCTTCACCTGCGGCGTCGAAGTCCGGCAGCTCGCCGATCGGCGCGTCGGGCAGCTCGATGCCGGTCAGGTCGCGCTGCGAGGCCTTCTCGACGCGCCGCTCGGTCTCGCGCACGGACTCGAGGTAGTCGTCGAGCACCGCGCGATCGCTCGGCCCGAGCGTCGGCTTTGAGCTCGGTGGTCCGCGCGTTGATCATGTCGAGCACGCTGGCGCGCCGGTGCGAGATCGTTGCGCGCTCTTCGGGCGTGTCGCCCGCGCCGAACAGCTGCACGAACACCTTGCGCGGGTTGAACTCCATCGGCAGCGGCGTCGTCGCGTTGCGGAACGACAGCGTCGAGCTGTAGTAGCACGCACCCGTGCCGCACGCGGCGCTCTGCAGCGTCGTCTCGGACGCGACCTCGAGCGACGGCAGCACGTTGTCCTTGCCGATCTGCTCCGCGATCATCTGGTCGATCGTCGGCGCCATCTTCGCGCCCGTCGCCTTCTCGTCGGGCCGCACGCCCGATAGCCACGTGGCGGGCACGAGCGTGTGCACCGAGCTCATCGGCGCGCGGTTCTCGATGTTGCCGAACGAGGTGACGTAGCGCTTGTGCGCCTCGAGCGGCGCCAGGATCGGGCTCAGCTTGAAGCTCTCGCCCGCGCCGCTCGGCGTCCAACGGTCCATCTCGGGGCCGAACGCCGTGTTCCACATGATCGCGCCGTGCGGGATATAGAAGAATCCCGCGCGCAGCTTCGGCGCGGCCGCGGTGTTCGCGAGCGCCGTGGCCGCCGGGATCATCGCGTCGAGCAGTGGCAGCGCGAGCGCGACGCCGGCGCCCTTGAGCACCGTGCGCCGCGAGAGATGCTTCTTCGTCAGATACATCGCGCTTACTCCCGAGCCGTAGCCGAATCCTTAGGATTGACCGCCGCCTGCACGCCGGCGCCGCTCTCTTTCACCGCAGCCTGCATCCGGAACGCGTCGCTGCGCACGATCCCCGTCACGAGCGCCGAGAACCGATAGTCCTGCGCGGCGGCGGAACGCACGATCGCGCGCACTGCGGCATGTCGTAGTACTCGAGCTCGCGTCCGAGCGCATACATCATGAGCTTCTGCGTGAACGCCTGCACGAACTGGTCGCGCCGCTCGAGCAGCGCGGCGTTGAGCTCGACCGGCCCCGATGACCTCTTGCCGCCCGCGAGCTCCGTGCTCGCGTCGATCGGCGCGCCGGCGTCGACGGTCGTCGTCGCGCCAGCGGCCGGTCGCGGTGAAGTTCTCGAGCGCCAGGCCGTAAGGATCGATCACGCCATGGCACGACTTGCAGACCGAGCTCGTGCGGTGCTGCTCGAGCCGCGCGCGGACGGTCTTCGGCTTCTCGCCCGGCGGCGTCGTGAGGTTCGTGTCGACGCCGGGCGGCGGCGGCGTCGGCGGCGTGCCCATGAGCTTGTCGAGCACCCACTGCCCGCGCAGCACCGGCGAGGTGCGGTCGCCGTACGACGTGCGCAGCAGCACCGCGCCCTTGCCGAGCAGACCGAAGCGGCGCGGATCCGCGAGCGTCACGCGCCGGAACTGCGGCCCGACGATAGCGGGTATTCCGTAATGGCGCGCGAGGCGCTCGTTGACGAACGTGTAGTTCGCGGTGAGCAGCGTCCGCACGTCCCGGTCGTCGAGCAGCACGCTCGCGAGGAACAGCCGGATCTCCTCGGCGAAGTCGCCGCGCAGCGCGTCGGTGAACTCGGGAAACAGGATTTTGTCCGGCTGGATCGCGTCGAGATCCTGGACGTGCAGCCACGGCAGCGCGAACTCGTCGACGAGCACCGCGGCGCGCGGGTCTCTGAGCATGCGCCGCACCTGCTCGTCCAAGACGTCCGGCCGCGACAGCTTGCCGGCGGCCGCGAGGCCGAGCAGCGTCGTCGTCCGGCCCCTGACCCCATAAGAAGAAGGAGAGCCGCGACGCGAGCTCGGTGTCGGCGAGCGCGTACGCGCCGCCCGCCGACGCCGCCGCGCGGCGCGACCGCTCGGTACAGGAAGTCGGGGCTCGCGAGCACCGCCGTGACCATGAGCTCGACGCCCTCGTCGAAGCCGCCCGGCCCCCTGCGCCCCTCTTCGTAGAACGGCATGAGCCTGTCGACGTCCGCCTTCGATACGGGACGGCGGAACGCGAGGCGCGCGAGATGCGAGGTGATCTGCGACGGCGCACGCCCGCTCGCGATCCGCGACTTCAGGCTGGCAGACGAACAGCTTCTTGCGGCTCGCCGTCGGCGATAGGCCCGGGGAGTTGAACGGGCCGATCAGGTTGATGCCGCCGTCGAGGCCCGGCACCCGAGGCGCGCCCGTCGAGCTGAAGGTTTTCTGCGGCGTGAAGGTCGAGACGAGCTCGTCGCTCGCGGCGCGCGAGCGCTCGATGAAAGTGACGGCTATTTCATGAGTGCCAGCCTTGACTTGCAGCGGAATGTTCGAGAAACGCTTCATGATCGCCTCGCGGGCCGGCGCGCCGCCGCGATCGATCGAGCGCAGGTCTTCTTCGCCGCCGATGTCGCCCCGCCACTCCTCGTGGCGGTCGATCAGCACCACGAGCGTGTGCCGGGTCTCGAGCGAGCGCGGGTAGAGCCCCGCGCCGAGGTTCGTGACCGTGAGCCGGTACTCGCCGTCCGCCGGGAACGTGTGCATCGCCTTCATTCCGCCGCGCGTGCCGAGCGGCATCCCGGCGACGTAGGCGTCTTGGTCGGCGGCCGGCTTCGGGAAGAACGCCGTCGCGACCTTGGGTTTCGGCTCGCCGACCGCGAGGTGCGCGACGGCGCTCGCGGCGTCGACGTATTGCTCGACGAACGCCGGCGAGACGCTGAGCGCCGCCGCGACGTTCGTGAAGCCGTTGACCTCGATCTCGGGCGGCAGGTACTCGGCCGGATCGATGTCGACGTCGAGCAGCTCCTTCACCGCGTTCGCGTACTCGGTGCGGTTGAGACGCTGCGCCGGGACATGGCCGACCCGGCCGTGGACTTTGGCGTTCGTCGTCGATCGACGTCTCGAGCATCGCGATCAGCGCGTCGGCGTCGGCCGGTTTGGGCTGCGGATTGCCGGGCGGCGGCATCAGGTGGCCGCGCAGCTTGCGGACGGCGGCCTCGAAGACCTCGGGGTGCTCGGCGACGGACTCCGGCGTGACACCCTGGAACGACACGTCGCCGGCGAGGTCGTCCTTGTTGTGGCAATCGGTGCAGTAGGCTCGAAAGAGCCCCCAGCGCTGTTGCTCGCGGGAGTGCTCGAGTCGGACGACGGCCACGGCGCCGCGACCGCGACGCCGGCGACGGCCGCTCCGATGAGCCATGTCCGTGAGCCCATTGCTTTCCCCACCCGGGTCGCGCACGCGTCGGCCCGCCTGACCGCAGTTTAAGCGCAATGCCCTCTCGCGGGATCGACCCTTGGCTAAACTTGGGGCTCGTGCGCGACCGCGTCGCGCGCCGTGCGTTCGGATCGCGACATAACCGGCGACAAAGGCGAGGCGAGCCCGAACGGCGCTCGCGAATACGTCAGCGCGGAACTCCGAACACCTGGATGCGGCTCTGGTCCGTCGAGCCGGGCCAAATTCGCGACTTCATTCCCGATGCGACCGCGACCAGCTGCCGCCCGCCCGCCGTATAGCTCACGATGCCGCCGCCGATCGACTGCCCGACGTCGAGCTCCCAGAGCACGTTGCCGGTATCGGCGTCGAACGCGCGAAGGTGACCGCCGAGATCGGCGCTGAACACGAGCCCGCCCGCGGTCGGCGTGACGCCTGCGAGCACCGGCGCCGGCGCCGCGAACTTCCAGCGCACGGCGCCCGTGTCGGCGTCGAAGGCGGTGAGCCAGCCCTTCGCCTCCTCGGCCGGTCCCTGGATGTTGCGGCCCTTCGAGCCGAACCAGATCTCACCGGGCGCGGGCGCGACGGGCTCGGCCTAGAGCTGCACGGTCGCGCACCAGTCGACCGCGCCGACGTAGAGCGCGTTGCGCGCGGGATCGAACGCTGCGCCGTTCCATTCGTTGCCGCCTTGGATCCCGGGACAGAAGCGCACGGGCGCCGTTCGCGACAGCGGCACGTCGACGTTCTCGCGCGTCGTCGTCGGCGACTGATAGACGATCGGCAGCGCGTTGCCGAGATCGGCGGCGTCCGCCGGCGCGGTCTTGCCCGACGCGAGCCGCGAGCGGTCGAGCACCGACAGGAGGCCGTCCTTGTTCGCGGACGCGACGATCGCGCGGCCGGCCTTCGTCGTCGCGAGCGCGGGCGGGCTGTTCACGTCCCAGTCGTGCGTGTCGCGTTTGACGACCTGGTTGTAGCCGAGCAGTTGGCCCGTCTCGGAGTCGAGCGCGATGATCGAGTTCGCGTACAGGTTGTCGCCGCCGCGCGCTTCGGCGTCGAAGTCGGGCGCCGGGTTGCCGGCCGGCACGTACAGCACGCCGTTGTCGGCGTCGAGCGTGAACGACGTCCAGAACGCGCCGCCGGTGATCGGCAGACGGTCCGCGTTCGGCCACGTCGCGCGCGCGGGGCCGCTGTCCGGCACGACGTCGAAACGCCAGACGTGTGGCCGTCCTTCGCGTCGAGCGCGTAGACGTGACCCGTGACGCCGGTCTGGTCGCCGCCCGCGTTGCCGATGAACACGAGCCCGTTCGCGGCGATCGGCGCCATCGGCATCGTCATGCCCGGTACCTTCACCGCGATCTCGTGATCCCAAAGCGTGTGGCCGTCCTTCGCGTCGAGCGCGAGCACGTGCGCGTCGGACGTGCCCCGGAACAGCCGCCCGTCCGCGTACGCGAATCCGCGATGCACCGCGAGCGCCGACGGCTTCTCGAGCGGCCGCTCGACGACCCACTTCGCCTCGCAGCTCGCCGCGTCGATCGCGTACGAGCGCGTCTCCGTCGTGAAGTACATCGTGCCCGCGATCACGATCGGTCCGGTCTGCAGCGCAGACACCTCGGGCAGCGTGTAGCTGCAAACCGACTGCAGCTTCGCGACGTTGCTCTGGTCGATCTCGGCGAGCGGCGAGAAGCGGTCGCCCGCAAGCGTGCGGTTGTAGGCCGGCCAGTCGCCGGGCGGCGTCTGGTCCGCGGGCGCTCGTGCCGCGTGCGACTTCGCCGGCGCGGCCAGCGGCCGCGCCGTGCTGTTGCCGCCCGCTCCCTGGCCGCAGCCGCCGCAAGCCAACACGGCGATCGGCAAAGCTGCGGCCCAGATGATTCGCTGTCGCATGTTCCCCCCTCGATCGAAGCGTGCGTTCTCGTGCGCTCGAGCTCAGCGCGCCGCCGGCAACAGATTGCTCCACGTCTCCGTCAGCACGTCGCCGCCGCTCTGCAGATAGCCGCGTAGCTCGGTCGGCTTCGTCATATCGAGCTGCTTGACGCGGACCATCATGCGCCACTGGCCGGTCGCTTCGACCCGGTACGCGTTGGACTCCTCGATCTCGCCGTTCGACGGCGCCGACACGACGGCCTTCACCGGCGCGTCGGCCGGCAATGCGTCGAGCGATGGGCCCGGTGAAGTCGACGATGAACTGCTGCTCGTCCTCTGCGAGCGGCCGATAGCCTCGGCCGACGCGCGTCTGCACGACGTAGCCGCCGGGCGGCTTCTTGAGGCTGTGCAGCTGCCAGTGCATCCGGTACGCGAAGTCGAGCGGCTGGCCCGGCGGCGGCACGTCGTCCGGCACCCAGTAGGCGACGATGTTGTCGTTCGTCTCGTCCGGCGTCGAAATCTGCACGAGCTCGACGCGGCCCGGACCCCATGAGCTCGTGGGCTCGATCCAGCCGCTCGGCCGCAGCTCGTAGCGCGCCTCGGGATCCTCGTAGCTCGCGAAGCGCTGGTCGCGCTGCATCATGCCGAAGCCACGAAGCTCGCTCATCGCGAACGAGGTCGTGAGCGTGTGGGTCGGGTTGATCAGCGGGCGCCAGATCCACTCGCCGCTGCCCGTCGCGACCATGAGCCCGTCGGAGTCGTGCACCTCCGGGCGAAAGTCGACGCGGTGCGGTTGGTTCTCGCCGTACTGAAACATGCTCGTGAACGGCGCAAGCCCAAGCGTGGCGACCGCGGCGCGCAGGTACAGGCGCGCGCGCACGTCGACGACGGTCTCGTCGCCCGGCGCGACGTCGAATTGATAGCGCACCGGTCACGCGCGGGGAATCGAGCAGCGCGAATAGCGTCAGCGTGCGCGCGTCCGCCGCGGGCTTCACGAGCCAGAACTCGATGAAGTGCGGGAACTCCTCGCCGTTGCCGCCGACAGTGTCGACCGCGAGACCGCGCGCCGACAGCCCGTAACGCGCGCCTGCGCATAGCGCGCGGAAGTAGCTCGCGCCGAGGAACACGATGACCTCGTCCTTGTACGTCGGTGCCGTTCAGCGGGTAGTGCACGCGGAAGCCGCCGAAATCGAGGTCGCCCCATTTCTCCGGCGACAGCGTGTTCTTGCCGTAGTTGAAGTCGGCGCTCGAGTACGGGATGTGCCGCACTTTACCGCCGACGACCTCGTGCATCCGTACGCGCACGTTTTCCTTGCCCTCGTGGAAGAACATGACCTCGAACGGCAAGCCGTCGCTGCGCCACAACGCATGGTCGGGACGAAAGCGTATGTCGCGATATTGGTCGTAATTCAGCGCCGCGAGCTCGGCGGGCTCTTTAGCGTCCGGCGCTTTATAGGGAGCGCGCGCTTGCTTGCGCGCGATGGTCGCGACGTCGTCGAATCCGAACGCGGCGACGGCCCGGGCGCCGGTGATCGCCGCGAGCAATGACGCGAGGAGCACCGCGCGGGCGCCTGCGCGTCGCGCGAACGTCGAACCGAGAACACTGCCAAACATGGTGAGCAATCCAAAAGGCGGCCGCCGCACACGATAGCCGTGCCGAACTCCGGAGCCAAGGTCCGCCGCCTCACGCACGTCGCGACCTGGGGTCGGCAACCCGCCTCGGGTGACGTTGTATTCGATTCTAAGGTGTTTACCCGATGCGGTGCTCGAAGGAAGCATGGTATTAGGGGCCGACGGCGGGGGGATTCCGGACCGGGGGGCGAATGACGCGTGCAATAGCCAAGACATGGAGGGCGATCGTCGGCGAGTCGGACAACGACCTGCTGGCGAGCATTCGCGATTGCATGCAGTCATTCGGCTATGACACGGAGCGCGTACGGTCGCCCGAGGCCATCGTATCGGCCTTGGCGGGCCGCACGCGCGCCGTGGTCATAGCCAACGCCTCGCTGCCCGAGCTCGACGCCCCGCAACTATGCCGAGACGTCCGCGCGGAAGCGCGCAACGCGTACGTGATTCTGTTGCTCGACGACGAGGCCGAACGACGCCATCGAGCTCGCGTTCGAGGCGGGAGCCGACGACGTCCTTTCGAAGCCGATCGGCGAAGCCGAGCTGCGCACGCGCCTGAATCTCGCCACACGCGTCGTCGCGCTCGAAGACTATCGCAACCGGATGCACGGCGAAGGAGCACTGCTCGCCGAGATCTCGGTGAACACGACGCTGCATAGTCAGGCGGTATCTCGAAGCCGAGCTCGGCCGCGAGCTCGATCGAGCGCGCCGATTCGCTCATCCGGTCGGCGTTCTGCTCGCCCAAGCGCAGCGGGGCGACCTCGACGAACGCATGGTGCGGGCCTATGGCGAGCTTCTCTGCGAGCATCTGCGCGGCCGCGTGGATTGGGTGGCGCGCTACGCTGAGCGTTCGTTCGCAATCGTGCTGCCCGAGACGACGCTCGACGGCGCAGCGCGGGTCGCGCTGCGGCTCCAAGCGTCCCTCGACGGGGATGCGATGAGATCCGTCGGGCTGCCATCGATGCTACGGACCAACATCGGCGTCTGCGCGTTCGATCGCGCTTCGAGGCTCGACCTGCCGAGCCCGCAGAGCCTGCTCGCGGGCGCAGAGGCCCAGCTGATGTCCGCGACGCGCGAGGGGTTCGGGCGTATCGCCCGAGGGTATCCGAAGGCGCATTGACCGCGCCGCGCCCCGTCCCCAGCACCGCGCCTGCAATTGTCACGCAACCGAAATGCGCTGATCATGGAGTGGCCTGCCTGCGCGGGGGAGCGCCGACACGCCCAACTTGAATACCGCGTGCGTTCAACCGGAGGTGTCTCGTGTACGAACCAGAAAAACGATCGATTCCACCCAGCAATGACGAGAGCGCGACGACGCTGCTGAGCGAGCTCGCGGCTCATTTGCGCGAGAGCCGCACGCAGCTCCGCCAAGAGTGGGCGCAACGCATCACGAAGGCCCGGCTGCTGACCGCCATGACGGAGCAGGAGGTCTTCACGGAGGCGACGGCGGTCTACGACCAGTACGTCGAGGCGCTCGAGACCGGCACGTTCGAGACATTGACGGCATACGCGCGCAACCTGTCCGAGCGCATCATTCCGCGCGGCGTCGAGACCGACGAAGTCGTGGGCATCGTCCTCCTGCTGCGCGACGTGCTCGCGCGCTCGCTGTTCGCGAGGTATCAAACCGATTTCGCGATGCTGAACCGGATCCTCGACGCGTACGAGCCTGCCGCGAACCGCATCGCCAACACCGTGGCAGTCGGCTTCGTCCAGGAGCGCGAGCGCATCATCCGCGAGCAGCAGGAAGCGATCCGCGAGCTGTCCACTCCGGTTCTTCAGGTTCGCGAGCGCCTGTTGATCCTGCCGATCATCGGCGTGATCGATCCGCAGCGCGCACGGCAGCTCACCGAGCAGTTGCTGCACGGCATCCGCGCCACGCGCGGCAAGGTCGTCGTCATCGACCTCACCGGCGTCGCCGCCATGGACTCGAGCATCGCGAATCACCTCGTCCAGACCGTCGAAGCCTCGAGGCTTCTGGGCGCGACCGTGATCGTCACCGGCCTGTCGCCCGCCATCGCGCAGACGCTCGTCAACATCGGCGTCGATCTCGGCAAGATGAATACCGTCGGCGACCTGCAAGGCGGCATCGAAGAGGCTGAACGATTGCTCGGCTACCGTGTCGAGCAGATGCCGATGCGCGAGAAGCTTCCCGATCCGCTGTCCGAATAGCGCGCTGGCGAGGTGATGTCGTGATCGTGCCGATTCTGAAGCAGGGCGAATTCCTGATCGCGAGCATTCAATCGGCGCTTTCGGACAACGATTTGCTCGCGCTTCGCGACGCGCTCGTCGAAAAAGTCGTCGCGCTGCGGATTCGCGGCGTGATCATCGACGTCACGGCGCTCGACGTGCTCGACTCCTTCGCATCTCGCACGCTTCGCGACGTAGCCCACATGGTTCGGCTGCGCGGCGCGCAGACTGTGATCGTCGGAATTCAGCCCGACGTCGCCTTCGCGATGGTGCAGCTCGGCCTGACCCTGGAGGACATACCCACCGCGCTCGACCTGGAGGAAGGCCTGTCGTTTTTCGCCGCGAAAAAACGCTGAAGGTAGGCGCGTGAGACTGAACGACAAGTCCGCGGTGTACGTGCCGATCGAGTCGGCGAGCGACCTGGTCAAGGCGCGCCAGGAAGGCCGCGCGCTTGCGAATCAGCTCGGATTCTCGCCCGGCCAGGCGACGTTGATCGCCTCGGTGATCTCGGAGCTCGCGCGCAACATCGTCACCTACGCGCGCCGCGGCCAGATCGTGCTCGTGACGGACGGCAACTCCGCGGTGCAGATTCGCGCGCGCGACGACGGCCCCGGCATCTCGGACGTGACCGCGGCGCTCGAGCCCGGCTACTCCACGTCGAGCGGCTTGGGGCTTGGCCTGCCCGGTGTGCGCAGGATCGCGGACACTTTCGACATAACGACCGGGCCCGGCGGCACGACCGTGAACGTGACGATCATGCGCCGATGAACGGGAGCGCCGCCTTCGACTGGGGGCATGCGTCCCTCCAGATGCCCGGAGAGACGCGATCGGGTGACCGATGCGTGATGGCAAGTCGCAGACGGCATGGCGCTGATGGCGGTCATCGACGGGCTCGGTCACGGCGAAGAAGCCGCCGTCGCCGCCGATGCCGCCGCACTCGTGCTCGAGACGTCGCCGCACGAGCCGTTGCGCACGCTGTTCGATCGTTGCCACGCGCAGCTGCGAACGACTCGCGGCGCGGCCATGACGGTCGCCCGTTTCGAGTCTCACGGTCTCACGTTGGATTGGCTGGGCACCGGGAACATCAAGACGGTGCTCCTGCGCCGCGCGGCGCAGGGATTCACGTGCATGGACCTTCTGACATACAGCGGCCTCGTCGGCGCGCAGCTGCCGAAGCGCCCGGCCTCCAAGATCCCGGTGATGCCCGGCGACGTCTTGATTCTCGCGACCGACGGGATCGACCGAAAATTCATCGACTCCATCCGCTACGACGAGGCACCGCAGACTCAAGCCGAACGTCTGCTTGCCGCCTACAGGTCGCAGACCGACGACGCGCTCGTATTGGTCGCGCGGTTGGGTCGATGAGCGCCGAGCTGCAGGCGCGGCGTCTCGAATACGGCCGCGCTCTCGCCGACTTCTTGGAGAACCCGGAGCGAGAGGAAGCTTGCTTATCCGCATACGATTTCGGCCGGCGGGCGCTCGCGAGCGGCGTCGGGCTGCTCGAGCTCGCAACCCTGCATCACGAGGTGGTCGCCAGTCTGCTGTCGGACGCGTCCGCGCAATCGACCGCGGAGTCGTTGTCGAGCGCGAAGCTGTTCTTCATCGAGGCGTTGGCACCGTTCGAGATGAGCCGGCAGCTCGTCGACGAGGCCAACGCGACGCTACGGCGCCTGAACGAGACGCTCGAGGACGGAGCCAAGAGAATCGCGCTGTCGCTGCACGACGAAGCGGGCGGAATCATTGCCGCAGCACGGATCCAGCTCGACCTGGCCATTCAGGACTCTCCGAACGCTGCGACCGAGCGCTTCGAGGAAGTCCGGAAGCTTTTGGACGAGACCGGCGAGCGACTGCGCCACCTGTCGCACGAGCTGCGGCCGGCAATCCTCGACGACCTGGGGCTAGCGAAGGCGTTGAAGTTTCTCGCCCAAGGCATCTCGAGCCGCTCGACGATCAAGGTCACCGTCCTTGGGCAGTTGCGCGAGCGCCCCGCTGCGCGAATCGAGCTCGCGCTCTATCGAGTCGTCCAAGAGGCGGTGAACAACGCGATCCGTCATGCGAGCGGGGTCTCCGCGATCAGCGTTCGCCTGCGCGACCAGCGAAGCAGCATGGTCTGCTCGATTCACAACGACGGGCTCGGTTTTGACGTCGACAAGACGCTCGGTGACAAGAAGCGACAAGGCCTTGGATTACTCGGCATGCGCGAGCGAGTCCATTCGATCGGCGGTTCCATTACTATTCGCTCGACGCCGGAGCAAGGCACCACGATCGAAGTCGTGGTTCCGTGGGAGAAATAAGATGCCGCTGAAAATCCTTCTCGCCGACGATCATCTCGTGTTGCTCGCTGGAATGAGAGCATTGCTCGAGCGCGAAGGCTACCAAGTCGTCGCGGACGTGTCGGACGGCCGTCAAGCCGTAAATCTCGCGCGTCGCCTTCAGCCGCACATCGCCGTGCTCGACATCACGATGCCGGGGCTCAACGGCCTCGCGGCGGCACAAAAGATCCGCCGGCTGTGCCCGGACACGAAGGTCATCATCCTGACCATGCACAAGGAAACACCCTATGTCATCGAGGCCCTCGATGCGGAGGTCATGGGGTACGTGCTCAAGACGCAGGCCGCGCAGGACTTGCTGGCGGCGATCAATTCGGTGGCCGCGAACAACGTGTACCTGAGCCAGGGCATTTCCGACGTCGTCGTCGACGCCTATCGGAACAAGAATGGCCCCGACGGCCACCGGCTGACGCTGCGCGAGCGCGAGGTGCTCCAGCTGATCGCGGAGGGTCACCGGACGAGACAAGTGGCCGGCCTGCTGAACATCAGCGTCAAAACCGCGGAATCGCATCGCGGCCGTATCATGAGGAAGCTCGGCATTCACGATACCGTCGGCCTCGTGCGTTACGCGATACGACACGGCCTCAGCACGCCATAGCCTGACCCATCGGCGCCTTGCGCCTGCCCTGACTATCCGCCGCCCCAGACGTCTGCCCGGGCGACCTCCGCGGCCGCGCTGCGCGCGAATTGCCCCCTTGGAATTCCGTTGTTTAATCGCAGCGGCTTAGGGTATTCACCTGATAGGCCGGCACCACCAGGCGCCATAACGTGGGGCCATTCGACCTTCGAGGATTGTGGGAGATCCAATGGGCCGGAATGTCAGCCAGCTTGTTTCACCGGGATACGCGTATGCGGACCTGCCGGATAGGGGCCACCGGGCATCGAGCCCACCGCTGGAGAGCGGATGGCTCGCGAGCCTCGACGCCTCGCCGTGCTTGACCATCGTTGCGGATCTCGAGGGCGAAGTCTGCTTCGTCAACAGCGAGGGACGCACGCTTCTCGGAGCAGCCGCGACCGAAACGCTACTCGCGGGCCGCTCTCTTTGCGAGGCGTTCTCCGACGATTGCCGCAGGCTGATCACGGGCGAGGCGATTCCGACCGCCATACGAACGGGTATCTGGCACGGCGAGGCGTCGCTGCTCACGCAGCAACGCGCGACCACGCCGGTCGCGCTCTCGATCTCTGCGAGGCATCCGGCTTCGGACTGGCTCGTTTGCGTGGCCTCCGACATCTCGCAGCAGAAGATGCGCGAGCAGCGCCTAGAGCACTTGGCCACGCACGACACGCTGACCGGGCTTCCGAACCTGAACCTCTTCTCCGACAGGCTCGCGCATGAGCTTCATTTGGCGCGGCGCGGCAGCCGGCCCTTCGCCGTGCTGTTCCTCGACATCGATTGCTTCAAGGAGCTCAACGACGGGATCGGGCACGAGCGCGCGAACCGCGTGCTGTCCGAGCTTGCCGTGAGACTTTTCTCGTGCGTGCGCGCGATCGACACCGTTGCGCGCTACGGCGGCGACGAATTCGCAATCATCGTGACGAATTTGAACGACAGCAGCGAAGTCACCGCGGTGGTCGACCGAATCCGTGAGGCCATGAAGCAGCCGTTCGCCTTGCCGGGGGTGAACGTCCGGGTGGCCGTGAGCATCGGCATGGCGATGTTTCCGTCCGACGCGAGCGACGGCGAGAGCCTCATCGTCGAGGCCGACCGAGACATGTATCGATGCAAAGTCCGCGCGCGGCGAGCGCGCCTCGCACACACGCCGGGCTATTCGACACTGAGGGAACCGCAGACCGCTTCGCCCCATTGGCGCTGAGACGGTCCGCGCCCGAAGGTATTGGGCCCTCCAGTCCCCTCCCAAAAACTGGCGCGGCCCTTTTGGAACCCTGCCCCACCACTCAGGCAGGGTTCATTTTTTTTGCTGCTAGGGGAAGCCGCTCGGGCGCGTTGAGCCCGCGCGGCGCGCGACGGAATTCTTGCCGACGCTGTTCCCGTCCCGCTGCGAGCGCACAGGCGACGGAGCCGCGCTAGCGGCTCCGTGGCGTCGATTTGGTTTCTGCGAATCGGGGGCTACGGAGCTCGGCCAAAGCCGAAGTCCGAGGACTTACCGGATCAGCCGCGCCTCGAGCGCCTTGCCGACAGCCTGCGCGCGATTCGCGACATTGAGCTTGCGCAAGATCTTCTGCACGTGGTTCTTCACCGTCAGCGAGCTGATGTGAAGAATCGTGCCGACCTCCGCGTTCCCTTTGCCGAGGTAGATCCAGTGCAGGACCTCGCGCTCCCGCGCCGTGAGCACCGGCGCGCAAATGCCGCGCGGTGAGCCGGGCTCTTGCTCCTTGATCTGCGTCCTCGTCCACGCCGCGCTCAAGAAAGGCACGATCAACTGCAACAGGTACGCTTGGTTGACGCCGCTGTCGGACGGACGGCACGCGAAGACGAACAAGCTGGTCATCTCGCCGTCGGCATCGTGGCAGCCATGTACCGCGATGCGCGCAACGCCGGCCCGCTCGAGCGCACGCGCGAGCGCCGAGCCGCCGAGCGTCGCGAGGTGACTGACTTCGCGCACCGCCGGGGCATATCGCGCCGTCTTCCAGAGCTCCGCGAGGTTCGGCATCAGGCACGGGGTCGCGCATCAGCAGCGATCCGAGCTCGGTCGCGTCGCTCACGAGGGCCGAGAACGTGTCGAGCACGTATGCCGACGGCTCAGCGCCGCGACGCAGACAGAAGAGCATGCAGGTGCGGCACGAGGCCCTGGAGGAGGCCCTGCGTCCAGGTATAGAACTGGCGCGCGGCGTTGACCGACAGCGACGCGTCGATGTTCAAGAGCAAAGCTTCGAGCTCGCGGCTCTCGAGCAACGCCGAGCGCGGCGTGTCCGGATCTTGCCCGCCGTCCATTTCCGCGACGAATGCGATCCGCGATACTCCGCGGGCCAACTGTCCCGAATCGGTTTGAGCGTTCAACTGGCTTCTTCCTGAGGATGAATGAGGGCGTGTGCGTGGCAGCGCGCCGCCAGACGCCGCGCGGCCCTCAGGCCGCGTTCACGCCGAGCGGCACGGTCCGCCGTTGCGCGCGGGCACGCGTCGTCGCCACGACCGAGAAGTACGAGGCCGGTAACGTCGCCGGGATCGGCTCGCTGCAGAAGCGGTAGCCGACGCCGCGCACGGTCTGGATCAGGTCGCCTTTCCCAGTCGGCGCGAGCGCGCGGCGCAGCCGGCGCACGTGCACGTCGACCGTGCGCTCGCCGACGAATACGTTGTCGCCCCAGATCTCGTCGAGCAGCTTCGAGCGAGTCAGCGTCCTTTGCGAATGCGTGACGAAGAAATGCAGCAGCCGGAATTCGTTTTTTCGCATCGGGATCTCTTCGTCGCCGGCCCGGACGCGTTGCGCCGCCGGGTCGACGTTGAGGCCCGCGACCTCGATCACCTCGTCGCCCAGCTGCGGGGCGCGACGTCTCAGCACCGCGCGCACGCGGGCCAGCAGCTCGCGCATCGAAAACGGCTTCGTCACGAAATCGTCCGCACCGCTTTCCAGGGCGGTGATGCGTTCCTGCTCCCCCGCGCGGGCGCTCAACACGATGACCGCCATGTCCGAGGTGCGCCGCCGGCAGCGCATTTGCCGCACGAACAGGAGCCCGGGCGTCAGGCCGTTCCATTCGAGCAGCGCAACGTCCGGCCGGGTGCGGCGGACAACCTCTTCCGCTTCGGTCAAGTTGGCGGCACAGGCGATCCTGTAGCCTGCGAGCGTCAAATTGCTCGTCAACAAGCTTCGAACGGCCGGATCGCCGTCGACAATCAACACTGTGCCTTGCATCTGCGTACTCCGGTCCCTATTGCCCCGAATCGTATGAAGGAGGCCGGGCTGCGAATATCCGGGCAAACAGCGCCGATACGAGGGGCAATCGACTGCTCTCATGGGTAAACGCCCCCCGGCGAATTCGGGTGTTTACCCGACTCACAGATCGAGAATCCCGATGCTTGTGCGGTCGTCCGATCGCACGGGTGCCGTGTTCGGCATAGCTCGACCTGCGCACTCTCGCTCGTCATCGAGCTGCGTGCGTCGCGGGGCGGATCGTCACCCGGTGCCCCGGCGACGGGCCCGTGTGCGATAGACCGATTAGGCCATGAGACGAATGCCGTCCGGCAATCGGCTGAAGGCACCGTGTCTAGAAGCCACGCGGAGCGAAAACAAGATGCTCGACACGACCCGCGCATGTCGCACGGTCTGGGATTCGCGCTGAGCGGGGCCGACCAACCCCGGGCCTCGCCGATGTTGCGAACGCTATTCGTCACGACCTCCCTCGCCTACGGCGAGCCGGAGAAGCAAACGATCAGCCTGATGAACAGGCTCGCCGGCCGCGGCCACGAGTGCCATGTCGCGTACATCAAAGAGAACCATGCGCTGCTCGACCGCATCCAGTTACGCAGCGAGAGCGCGGTCCTCTGCCTCTCGGCCGAGCACTATCTCGACAAGTCCGCGTTGGCGGAGCTCGCGGCGCTGGTCGCAAATCTGCAGCCGACGGCGATCATCGCTGCGAACCCTTACCCGCTGCTGTATGCCACGTTTGCGAGACGGCTCGCACGGACGCGAACCGCGATGGTCGTGATCCAGCACGCCACCAAAGCCAATGGTCCGCGAGAGTTCCTGCAGATGTTCCTCTACCGGCCGCTCTTCTGGATGGCGGACTGCGCGATCTTCGTCGGCGACCGTCAGAGACGCTACTGGCGGCGGCGCGGACTGCTCGCAAAGAACAACGTCGTGATCTACAACGGCGTCGATACCGACAAATTCGCCGACACGACCACTCCGGAGCACCGCGCGGCGACACGGCGCATATTCGGCTTCGCGGAGGCGGATTTCGTGATCGGCGCCATCGGCGACCTGCGCAAGGAGAAGAACCAGATCCAGCTCGTCGCGGCAGTCGAACGGCTACGCCATGCGGGCGTACCCGCGCGCGCTCTTCTGATCGGCGACGGCGCACAGCGTACGAACATCGAGGCTCGCGCACGCGAGCGGGGTGTGGCACGCGACATCGGTGTGACGGGCTTCGTGCATGACGTCCGGCCATTTGTCGCCGCCTGCGACGTCTTCGCGGTCTGCAGTCTCGGCGATACGATGTCTCTCGGCGCGCTCGAAGCGATGGCGCTGCGCAAGCCGGTCGTGCACTCGAACGTCGGCAGCGCCGGTGAAATGATCCTTCCGGGATACAACGGGTTCTTGTTTCGCGCCAACGACACGACGGCGCTCGTCGACCGCGCTCACGCGCCTCACGAATCCTGACGATCGGCGCAGCGTAGGCGCGCACGCGCGCGGCGTCGTCGAGCGACGGTTTTCCGAGCAGCAAATGATCGAACACTACGAGGGCTTGCTCTTGCACCTCACGGCAAGCTCGAACGATCGGCAGCGCGCGCCCTACGCACCCGCGCGGCGCAGCGGCGGACCCGTGGAGAACGGCAACAGCCGGCACTGAAGCCGTGGAAACGGGAACCGCTCCGGAGCATTTGCGGCGCCGTCAACTGATCGTGCTCGGCAGCGACATCACGGCGCTCGCGGTCGTGCGCAGCGCGTACCACCTCGGCGTATCGTCGCTCGTCGTCGACAATCGGTCGGGCATCGCGAGCGCGTCGCGATTGGCTCACGCGGAAGTCCATGCCGCGCTGCGGACGGCCGACCTCGTGCCGAGGATTCGCGAATTGGCCGAACGCGCTCCGAGCGCGTTGTTGGCCACGAGCGACGTGTGGCTGCGAGCGGTGGTCGCGCATCGCGCCGAGCTCTCCGTGAGCGGCATGGACATCCTGCACCCGGACAATGCACGCCTCGAGATCTGCCTGGACAAGAGCCGCTTCGCGACTTGGTGCGAGCAGAACTGGCTGCCCGCGCCGCGGCCTGTCCCCGCACACTCGAGCCCGCTGGCCGTGCTCGGACGCCGATTGCAGCAGTTCTCGGTCGGCGCTGCGGTCTCCGCTCCGGGGATGATGACGGTCGTGACTCGCAAGCTGCGGCCTCCGCCCGATGCGAGCGCCGTCGGCTCGCTCGTCGAGGCGACCGAGCAGTCGGATGTCGAGAGGCTCGCGCAGCGCGCGCTCTTGGCTCTCGACTATCACGGTATCGCGGAAGTCGAGATCCTGCGCGACGAGGACTCCGGCGAGGTGTTCTTGATCGAAGTCAACGCGCGGCCGTGGCTGCAATTCGCGATCGCGGCAGCGCGAGGACGAGATCTGCTCGCCTTCGCGCTCGAAAGACGCGCATCTGCACGAGGCTCGCCCACGACCCACAGCGAGCAGCGGGCCGTCTGGCTCGACTTTCGCCAAGACTTGCGCGTGTGCTTCGGCACTCGCGGCCTCGTCCGCACCGGCCGTCTCGGGCTCTGGGCCTATCTTCACTCGATCGCGCGTGCCAACGTGTTTGCGCGCTGGGCGCTCAGCGACCCTCTGCCGGCCTGGAGAGACTTCTGCGCGCGCTTGCAGGGCGCGCTGAGCCGAACCGTTCGGCACCGCTAGCGCGGCTGTGGGCCGGTCTCGCAGCTCGACAAGCCGATCAGCGCGGCTTGTCGCCCTCGCCGCCGGCCTTTGACTGCGCCGCCTCCTCCGCGCGCGCGGCGGACAGCACGTTGCGCAGCCCGTAGTTGCCTTCGTGGCACGCGTACTCGAACGGCGGCTGGGCCTCGTCGTGCGTGAGGTTCATCGCGAACGTCCACGGCCGTGCCCACGTGTGCGGATCGTCGAACGTCACGGACCACTCGAGCGTATCGGGCCCGAGCGGCGTGAAGCGCTCGACGAGCTTCAGGTACTCGCTCGAGCCGCGGTACGGCGTCTTGTCGGTGAAGTTCGTCGTCTCGACGACGAGCGTGTTGCCTTCCCAGTGGCCGCGCGCGTCGCCCATGTATTGGCGGATCGAGCCGTCCACGTGCGGCCGCCCGTCGAGCGGGATGACGCGCGTGTCGTGCACCATCTCGTACGTGATCGTCACGGCGTCGGGGCTCTGCACGATCTGATACGAGTTGCCGTAGATCGCCGGCATCATCGAGCCCGGGATGCCGCGCGTGATGCAGCGGTCGTAGAGGCTGCAGGTCGGTGTACGAGTCCGCGGGCCCTCGGCCCTTGCGCGCCTGCTGGCGCGCCGCCGCGCGCTGTTTCGCCTCGTCGGTGAGCGGCGGCACGTGGCCGTCGGGCGGATCGGAGACGAGCCACGCGCGGCTGTTCGCCGCGAAGTAGTTCTCGAACCAGTGCATCGGGCTCGTCGCGCCGGGGAACTCGCTGAGCGTCGGGTTGCGCTCGATCGTCTGTTCCTGGCGCTGCTTCGTGATCTTTGCGAGCTCCTCCGGCGTGAAGGTGTCGAGCGTGCGGCCCGCGAACTCCTGGGGCCGCTCGAACGGGATCCCGCTCTCGTCGCTGTTGTTGTAAGCGCCCGCGATCGCCGGGTCGCCCCAGGACGTTCGCGGCGGTTTGTAAGTGCCACGCGGGGGCAGCGGGGCGACCTTCTTGTGCTGGGGCACTTCGCTCGCCTTGATCGGCGCAGCCGTTTGGGCCGCGGCGCTGAACGCGCCGGTCCCGGACATGACGATCGCAAGTGCTCCGCAAAGCCGTCGCAAATTTTGTGTACTGATCACCGCTTCCCCGCTCGTCGTCCGTTCGTGCCTGGATGGGTCGGAATTGTGCGGTCTTCGGAGCCAGCCCTCAACATGGGCTTGATCCGGGTTTGCGGACTCGCGCCGTGCGCGCCCGCGCGTCTTTTGCTCGCGCGGCTCCGCCGCGTCTTTCTCCGCCGCCGCATCGAGCCCTCCCTGGCGATAGTCATCGCGGAACGCGTCGTACTGGCGGCGCGAGGACGGCGTGCGAGTCATCGGAGCTCCGGCGATTGGCTCGACCACGCCTCAACCCGGTATGGCAAATCGTCAATTCGTTTTCCGAGCTTCAGCGCTCGCTCGCGGCGACGGAGCCTCAAGGCCTACCGCAGCCTGCTCGCGATCGTTCAGCAGGAAGTGCTCCTGTTCGACGGCTCGGTGCGCGACAACATCGCTTATGGCCGCCACGACGCGAGCAACGCGGAGGTCGAGGACGCCGCGCGGCGCGCGAATGCACACGAGTTCATAGCGCATTTGCCGGAACGCTACGACACCTTCATCGGCGAACGCGGAGTGAAGCTCTCGGGCGGCCAGCAGCAACGGCTCGCGATCGCACGCGCGCTGCTCGCGGGACGCACGACATTCGTGATCGCGCGTCGTTTGTCGACGATTCGGCGCGCCGACTCGATCTTGCTGATGGAGCACGGGCGCATCGTCGAACGCGGCACGCACTCGGCGCTGATGGCACGCCGCGGTCTTTACCACGACATGGTCGTGCGGCAGATGACGTCGGCCGGCGAGCAGCTCGCCGACGTCTGAGCGCCTCCGCGCGCGCGGACGAACCGCTGTAAGACGACGCCAAACGTGAGAGAATGCGCGCCCGCAGTCGACCAAACGACGAAGCAGAATCTCTTTCGGAGGAAGGAATGCCCGCTAACAACCTGACCGCCGTGCTGAAAGCAAACGGCGGCGCCGTCAAATTGCTGCGCAACTCGAAGATCGGCATCTACGTCTACCCGGTCGTCGCGCCGGAGTTCTCGAACTGGCGCAACGAGCAGGTCGCATGGCGCAAGTCCGCCGTGCTCTTCGACCAGACGCACCACATGGACGAGCTCATCGTCGAGGGTCCGGACTCGGCGGCGTTCCTCGAGCACGTCGGCGTGAACAGCTTCGCGAACTTCGACCTGAACCGCGCGAAGCACTTCGTGCCCGTGACGCCGGCCGGCCACGTGATCGGCGACATGATCATCTTCCGCGAGCGCGAGGATAAGTTCGTTCTCGTCGGCCGCGCGCCGACGGCGAACTGGGTCAAGTTCCAGGCCGCGATCAACAAGTACCGCGTGCGCCTCACGCACGACCCGCGCTCCGACAGCCGCCCGGACGGCAAGGCGATCTACCGCACCCATTACCGTTTCCAGATCCAGGGACCCGAGGCGAACAAGATCTTCGACAAGATCAACGGCGGCCCCGTCCCGGACGTGAAGTTCTTCCATGTCGACTGGATCAAGATCGGCTCGCGTCGCGTGCAGGCGCTGCGGCACGGCATGGCCGGCGCGCCGGGCCTCGAGATCTGGGGCCCGTATGCCGACAAGCACTACATCCAGAGCACGATTGCCGAAGCCGCGCGCGACGTCGGCGTCGATCTGCATTTCGTCGGCAGCTCGTGCGTACTCGACGAACACGCTCGAGTCGGGCTGGATCCCGTCTCCGCTCCCCGGCATCTACACCGGCGACGGCATGATGCAGGACTATCGCGACTGGCTCGGTGCCGATAGCTACGAGGCGGTCGGCTCGATCGGCGGCAGCTTCGTCAGCGACGACATCGAGGACTACTACGTCAATCCGTTCGAGCTCGGCTACGGGTTCTACATCGGCTGGAAAAAGAGCTTCATCGGCAAGGACGCGCTCACGAAGCTCAAGGACAGCAAGAAGAACCGCAAGAAGGTCACGATCGAATGGAACCGCGACGACCTGCTCAAGGTGGTCGCGTCCTCGTTCGAGGAAGGCACGCCGTACAAGTGGATCGACTTCCCGCAGCCGAACTACGCGTCGACGAACGCGGACATGCTTACAGCCAAGGGCAAGATGGTCGGCATGTCGATGTTCAACGGCTACTCGTTCAACGAGCGTTGCATGCTGTCGCTCGCGGTCGTGAACGACGACGTGCAGATCGGCGATCAGCTCACCCTGATCTGGGGCGAGCCGCAAACCACCGGCAAGACCTCGACCGAGCCGCACAAGCAGGCCGAGATCCGCGTACTCGTCGCGCCGACGCCGTACTCGCGCGAGGCGCGCGAGCACTACGCGGACAGCTGGCGGACGAAGTCAGCGACGTGAGTGATGACCGGCGGGCGAAAACCCGCCGCTCCGCTCAGCGCGAGTCCAGCTCGTTCGCTGCCTAGTGCCGAATCTGCGTGGCATGCGGCCCGTTGAGCACCTCGAAAGCACTTCTCGTCGAAAGGCCGTACTGCGGGGTTCCGGGCGCTAGTCGTTGGCGCCGCCGTTGGAGATTTGGATCTCGCGCTTGTCGGCGAGCGTGATCGAGCGAATGAAGCCCAGCGGGGCGCCGTTGCGGGCGGCGAAGTATTTGATCGTCACCGAGTCGCCGACGTTGACGGCGTTCGCGCCGTTTTTGCTGATGCCGAGGCCCGCGAGCACGTTCGCCGAGCCGGTCGTCATTACCCACTCCGTCGTCGTGCCGTCGGCGTTCTTCACGTCGAGATGCATCGCACCGTGCGGGTTCGTAAACGCGACCTTGGTCAGGACGCCGGTCACCTCACCCTCCTTCTTGATGTCGTACACGCCCGACAGCGAGTGATGCGCTTGGGCAATCCCGCCCGCCAGCAGCGCCGAAGCTACGACGACAAATCCCAAAGCCCGCTTGATCATGATGAGTTCGCCTCCGAAAGGTGAACGGCACCCTACGCCGCCACGTACCCAAAAAGAATGAAACCGGGCGCCGAGAGTATCACCGCGAACATTAGCTCTCAAAGCGACGTCGCCTTTAGTTTTCGCAGCCTGATTATGTGCCCTGTAGCCGCGCCGCCTGCAGCGGGCACAGCCGCGAGACTGCTTGTAGGGGAGACGCTGATGCAGCCGCCGTCCGCTCCTCGGGCGCGCAGGTAGCGGGACTTCAGGGTGCGGTCGATCTCCTGCCGCTGATCGGGCTTTTCGTGTACTTTTCGCGACGGGTCGATCGACATCGCTCGATCGATCTCAGGGGGAAGCGGCTGTGCAGGGTCTATTTCCGGCTCATCTTGCGAGCTCCGGCGACCGAGCGCCACGATCACGCGCTCGCGCTATCGTCGCGACCGCGTTGCTCGGCTCGATGCTCGCATCGGGACCGGCGGCCGCTCAGTGGCTCGGCTACGCCACCGCCGGAGTGCCGCGCAAGGCCGATGGCACGGTGAACATGGCGGCGCCGGCGCCGCGGCTCGCGGACGGCAAGCCCGATTTCTCCGGTATCTGGGCTACCGCGACCTCGAACCGGCCGAAGGCGATCGAAGACAAGGCGAGCACCGGCAACGATATTTCGGCGTCGCGAGAGATGTCGAACTTCGGCGTCGATCTGCCGGGCGGCAAGCTGCCGTACCAGCCTTGGCTCGTGCCGATCGTCAAGGAGCGAACCGATAACCTCGCGATCGACGACCCGCACATCCGCTGCCTGCCGGATAACTTCCTGCGCGCCTATGGCCTGCCGCACATGCTGAAGTTCATCCATACGCCCAGTCTCCTCGTCGTCCTCAACGAGATGAACGCCGGGTATCGCCAAGTTTTCACCGACGGCCGGAAGCTGCCCGAGGATCCGGCTCCGGCATGGCAGGGATATTCGTCCGCGAAATGGTCCGGCGACACGCTCGTGATCGACACGATCGGTCTGCGCGACGACACCTGGATCGATTGGAACGGCAGCGTCGTCACCGAGGCCGCGAAGGTGCGGGAGGAAATGCGGCGGCCCGATTTCGGCCATCTCGAAGTGAAGGTCACCGTCGACGATCCGAAGGCCTACACGCACCCGTGGACCGTGACGCTGCATCAGCGAATCGTCGTCGACGCCGAGCTGATAGACGAGATCTGTCTCGAGAACGAACAATTCGTGAAGCACACCGACGCCTTGCAGAAGAAACCATAGGATCAAGCGCCATGAGCCGATTCAACGCCAAGACGTATCGAGGAAGTGGAGTGAGCACGGCATTTCGCGCCGCGGTGCTCTCGTTGACCGCGAGCCTGCTCGCGGCGGAGCTCCCAGCGCGCGCGCACCACTCCTTCGCCGCGGAATACGACGCGGCGAAGCCGATCAAGCTGAGCGGCAAGGTCACGAAGGTCGAATGGACCAACCCGCACATCTTCATCTACCTCGACGTGACCGACGCGAAGACCGGCGCCGTCGAGAGCTGGGCGCTCGAGCTCGGCAGCCCGAATTCGCTGATGCGCCTAGGTTGGAAACGCGACTCGCTAAAAGTCGACGACGCGATCACGGTGGACGGCACGCTCGCGAAGGACGGCAGCAAGCTCGCGAACGCGACGACCATCGTGCTCGCGTCCACCGGCAAGCGGATGCTTGCGGGCTCCAGCGGCGGCAACCAGCCCGCGGACAAGCAATAGGCCTGCGCAATCGATCGCGCGCACGAGAATTCTTCACATGCGAACCCCAATACTTTGGCGGCCGTGCCGCCGCCGGCATTGAAGACTCGGGCGTCCAGACCGAAAATCCGGGTTGGGAAACGCCTCCGGAGAGCCGCGCGATGCCGTCGAGTTTGCCAGCCGTTGCCAAAGCCTTATCCGTCGCTGCCGCCGTCGCGGCCTGCGCGGCCGTGTCGGCCGCGGAGCCGGCACACCCGGACTTCACGGGGCTTTGGACGGGGCACCGGGAACCGGGCCAAGCACGGGCGTCGGGCTTTGGCGGCCCACGGGCCGGGCTGCCGTTGACCGAGGAAGGCAAGAAGCGAATCGAGAATTACAACAAGCTGCTCGGTCCCGAGCGCGCGAACCCGGCCGCGTATTGCGTCGACTATGGCGTGCCGACCGTGATGGAGCTGCCGGGCGGCTATCCGCTCGAGTTCATCCAAAAGCCCGACCAGCTCACGATCATCTACGAGGTCGAGAACGAGACGCGCCGAGTCTACATCGGCAGCCGACAGCTGCCTCCACTGAAGCGCCTGCCGAGCCGCGACGGCTATTCGGAAGGCCAGTGGGAAGGCGATACGCTCGTCGTGAAGACGACGGATCTCTTGGACGGTCAGGATCAGGGCGGCCATCCGCACAGCGACCAGGCAACGGTCGTCGAGCGCTTCTCGCTTACCAAGGACGACAAGGGCACGAAACTGATCAGCTACGAGGCGACGATCGCCGACCCGGTCTACTACACCGCGCCCGTCAAGATCCAGCGCAAGTACGAGCCGCTCGCGGACGGCTTCATCATCCCGTACCGCTGCCCCGACGAATTTTGGTATTCATTGCTCGACTTGCGTCGCGAGCAAGTCAAAGACGGCAAGCCCGCGAACGCGCGCATGAGCGACGTCTACAAGGCACGCGAGGCGAGTGAGTGATACGGAACCCTTTCGACGTGCGCGTGGTCGCACGCTAGGAGACTCGAGATGTCCACTGTTTTGGTATCCACGATTTCAAGAAGGCTTATCGTTGTGCTCGCCGCTCCGGCGCTCGTGCTCTGGGGAACGCTCGCGAGCGCGCACCACTCGGCCGCGCAGTTCGACTTCGGTCAGCGCATCACCGTGGAAGGCACGGTGAAAGAGTTCAGCGTCACGAATCCGCACACCGAGGCAATCGTCACGGTCAAGGACGCGAAAGGCACGCGCGACTGGAAGTTCGAAGGCCACAGCGCGAGCCATTTCTATCGCGCTGGCTACACGCGCGACATGGTGAACGTCGGCGACAAGATCGCGATCCTGATCGCGCCGCGCAAAGACGGCGGCGACGGCGGCTTCATCCAGGCGTTCACGGTGAACGGCAAGACCGTCGGCTTCGGCGGGCTATCGCCCGAGACCGGCAAGCCGCTCGAGGGCGCGACGAGCTCGACCGCAACGGGCTCGAGCTCGACCGCGAACTGAGCGCGCCGCTTACTTCAGACCCGCGTCGGAGCGATACGCCGTGCGCGCCTTCTCGACGAGCGGCGCCGGCATTACCTTCGCGCGGATCTTGACCTGCATATGATCTTCGACCTGCACCTTGGATGATCGCTTGTCTTCGCCCCAGACCACAGTGACATCGGTGCCCGGCGCGGCGAGCTTCGCGTCGATCGTGCCGAGCGACAGGATCGCGCGCTCGTTAGCCGAGTAGCCGGTCCAGGTCGAGAGGCCGACCACGTTGCCGTTCGACTCGATGCGATCGGCGTGGAAGGTGTCGTAGAGCGACATCGGCAAGTTGATGAACTTCGCACCCTTGCCCTGGTGGAACATCGAGCCGTACGCCGCCGCGGTGTCATCGCCGTTCCAGACAAACGTGACTTTCTTTCGCCGCTCGTGCTTGCCCGAGGCGATCATCTTCTCGAGTGCCTCGCGTCCGATGAAATCGTGGTCAAAGCCGATGATGCGGCCGTAGTCGAGCTCGAACGGCGTGAAGTAGTAGTCCTCGATGTTCTCGGAGTGGAAGCTGCCGCCGAGCGGTGACGTGGTCTCGTAGGCGTTCTCCGTGAGCCACTGGCGATATGGCTTCATCTTGTCGCCGGAATAGACCGCGGGCAGCGGGCGCGGCAGCCAGCCGGACTCGAGCGCGTTCGTGTGGTACGCGCGGCCGCCGACCTGCTCCATGCCGTGCTTCTTGCCGGCCTCGAGCAGCGCCGCGTGCACGACGTCGTTGTCTTGCCACGGTCCCCACATCTCGAGGCCCGGCTCGCCGGCCATCCCGTGCCGCAGCGCGCGGACTTCTTTGCCCGCGATCTTCAGCCGCGTCATATAGAAGAACTTCAGCTTGGGCGGCTCCTGCCCCGTCGCCTCGCGGATCACGTTCATCGCGCCCGGGCCCTGGATCTGATAGCGGTACAAGACCGGGTCGCCTTTGCGATAGAACGAGTTGTCGTCGCGCCAAACGCGCACGTCGTAGCCGCCCGTCGAGGCGTGATAGTGCAGCCAGTTGATGGACGGCGGGATGCCGACGGCCTGGTACTCGTCGTCTCCGAGGTGGAACAGGATGTTGTCGCCGATCACGTAGCCGTCGTAGTTCACGGCCACGAACTGCTTCGCCATATCGACCGGGAAGTTCGCGACGCTGTTGACCGCGAGCTTGCTAATCAGCTTGAGCGCGTCGGGTCCCTTGATGTTGAGATTGGCCATGTGATGCGATTGATCGAACAGAACCGCGGTGCGTCGCCACGCCATCTGCTCGTCGCGCCAATTCGAGAATTCTTGCACGACGCGCGGCACGACAGCCGGCGGGGTCTTGGACTCCCACAGTAGTTTCACCGGGCTGCCGGCTTTTTGAATCGCGTCTTCGAGGTTCTTCGCCATGATCGTTCGCTCCGAAAGTTGCACCAAAACGGATACGCCGCCCCAATGCGGCAAAGTCGACCGAGTCCCATCAAACGGATTGGGGTTGGCCGGAGGCGTGGACACCGAGCTGGAATCGATCGCGGGAAGAATTGCTAAAGCCCGCCAGCCAGCTGCGGCCCGACGCGTAACGGGCGACGTACTATAGCAAAGCGCTGGCGTCGGATGCGGGCTCGCACCTCTGCTGCAAACGCATAGTCGTGATCAACCTAGAGCGGCGGCTCCTTCAACCATTTGTACCCGGCGGCCGCTTTCTCGGCGCCGTGGTTCGTAGAACTTGCGCAGGTAGCTCGGATCGAAGTCGGCGGCCGACTGGGCGGTATCGATCGCGTTTCGCTACTATCTTGCGATGCCCAGGCACGTGCCTGAGCACCATCGACTTTGGGGAGACAAGACAATGCGAAGAATACTGGCAACAATTTTGGGCGTCACTGCAGGGGCTTGGTGCATCGGGGTCCAGGCAGATTCCTCGGTGCTGGCCGTTCGGCTCGGCGCGAAAGACGCCGGCACGCTGGCGAAGTTCTACGAAGCGGCGTTCGGCCTGAAGCAGATCGACAAAGTCGGTGAGCCACCGACGGAGGTCATCATGCGCTACGGCGCGACCGTCGCCGCGGCCAAGGCCGGCTCCTCGCCCGAGTTCCTCGTTGCGAAGCGCGAGGGCGGGGAGACGGCAGGGTCGATCGCGCACGCGATCTTCCACGTGACGGACATCAACGCCACGGTCGCGGCTGCCAAAGCGGCGGGCGCAACGATGAAGGGCGAGGTCGCCTCGGTGCCGATCGGCGGCACGCCGATCAAGATCGCGACGATGACCGATCCCGACGGCAACGTGCTCGAAGTCATGGAGCTGCCGAAAGGCACCGACCACCTGCCGCATTGACGAAGCGATCCGCGCGTATCACGTTCGCAGCGTGATACGCGCGCGGTCGACTAGTGGCGAATCTGCGTGCTGACCTCTTCGCGTTCGCCGTCGACGCAGCTACCGCGCTCCGCGATCATCGCGGGATTGGCCGAGATGCGTAGAGTCCGCGGGTTCATGACCCACGGCCTCACGAGCACTTCCGGATCCTCGACGGTGACCTCGTAGAGCATCTGGTTGCCGGTGCGCGTGAACTTCTCCACGACGTGCATCTGGTCGGAGTGGAACAGTCCGCCGCGGCCGAGCCACGTCTCGTCCGTGAAGCCGATCGAGTCGAGCACGAGCGTGTCGCCTTCCCAGCTGCCGACCGTGTAGCCGGTATAGGTGTACTGGAGCGCACGCTGCGGGTCGTGCTTGCGGCCGTCCGTCGGGACCATGCGCGTCTCCGTGTACCCGCCGCCGCCGTCGAGACCGCCGCGATAGATCATCGTGATGTCGTTGTTCGTCTCGAAGATGCGCGCGGGCGCTCCCTGCCTCGGAATCCCGAGCGGCAGGCACGTCATGACGGGATCGTCGCGGTTCGTCCACATGTCGAGCTGCTGGACCTTGTCCCAGTACTCCGGCTTGTAGAGTGGATGATTCGGATCGAGCCGCGACGGCGCCATGAAGACGAAGTCAGAGCTTTGGTTCGTCCACTCCATGCACTTCGACTGAAACGGCGAGCAGCGCCGGAACATACCGCCCGGCACGCCGCGCTGACCGCCGCCGGCAGGTTGCCACGAGCCCGTGAGGTCGGGCTTCCCGTTCGGCAGCCTCGGCGTCGGCACCGCCGCCGGATCGGGTCCGCCGCCGGCGCCGGGCGGCGGAAGTTGCGCTTGCAGCGACGTGAACGAGAGGAGCACGCCGAGCGCCGCCACGAGCCGCGTCGTAATGAGTTGCCGTTTCCTCATGAGTCGATCCCTCTTCGAGCGGACGGGGCCACGCATCGCGGCGCCGTCGAGCACTGAATCAGTTCTTCGCCGGGCCGGCCTTCTGCACGCTGTCCGGAACCGGGATCACGACGTAGACCTGGCCGATCTCGGTCACCTTCGTCTTCAGGTCGCGCACGACCACGCCGTTGTGACGCTCGACGATCGTGCCCGCGTACAGCGCGTTGATCCGGTGCAGCGGATTGTTGTAGTCCTGGAAGTCGCCGTAGACGAACTCCGTCGTGTCCTTGCCACGCTTCACGACGACGCGCTGCGGCAGGAAGCCCTCGTCGAGCGTTGCGGTCGCGGTGGCTCCGGGTACGTCCGGGAGCGGGAACGTGAGGACCGCGTGATTCCCCTCCCACGACAGCGACGTCGAGCTCTCCACGCCCGCGGCGGCCTGCTTGTCGAGCAATGTCGCAGGATTCTGCGCGAACGACTCCGAGACCGGCACACCGGCCGCGGCCGCGATCGCGGCCTTCGGCGCGCCGTGCGGGCTCGCCCAAAGACGAATCAGCCGCTCGTCGAGCACGCCGCGCTTGGGTGTCGCTTTGCCCTGCCCCGCGACGATCTCGGCGCCCGGGATGTCCTCGTCCCAGACGTAGTGCCCGCTGATCGTTTCGATGTTGGAGTACGTCTTGCCGTTCGCGCGCGTGCACTCGATCTGCGTGCGGTATCCCGGAATCTGGTAGTTCGCGCTGATTCGATACTTCGTGAGCTTGCACGGCTGGCCGTCCACTTGGATCGTGCCTTCGGCCTGATATTCCAAAGTGCCGATGAGCTCGGGCTCGGCCTGGCCGCGCAGCATTCCCATGTGCCATGTCCAGTTGTAGAGGACCGATTTGAGGTCTTTAGCGCCCGGCTCGGGCGTGTAGAGCGGCGGGCCACCGCCGAAGGCGCCGGCCGGACCACCCGGCCTGCCCTGCGCGCCGGCGGGCAGCGCGCTGCTCAGCGCGACGGCCGCGACGAGCGCGACGGCCGCGACGGATCGTCGAAAGGACATCGGACCCCCCGGAATGTGTCGGCTAATTGTCGCCGCTGTCGTTGAAGAGCTTGTACTCGCGGTCGCCGAGCTCGAGCTTGCGGATGAATCCCGCCGGATCGCCGTTGCGCGCCGGAAGCGCGGTGATCTTGAGCACGTCGCCGGGCTTGATGGAGCTCTTGTTGAAACCCTTCGAGGTGAGCACCTGAGTGGAGGCCGTCGTGAGCACCCACTCCGTCATCGTGCCGTCCGGGTTCGGAACCGAGAGGTGCAGGTTCGAGTGCGGATTCGCGAAGTTGAGCTTGAGCAGCGTCCCCTGCAACACGATCTCTTTGTTCAAGTCGTACGCGCTCGCGACTGCGTGGTGGGCCTGCACCTGGGTGCCGACCAACATGACTGCCCCGAGCGCGGCCAACTGAAGAGCCCTTCTGCCCATTATTGCCAATCCTCTTGTTGCGGCTACGCAGGAGCGGATGCTAGCTAACTGGTCCCCGGCGCTGCAAGCTACAGGCGTCGCGCGAGTGCTAGCATGCTCGGCGTCGCAAACACGAGAAGAACCATGATTTCGACGCAGCGTTATGTGAGCCTGTTCGCCGCTCTAGTGATCGTCCCCGCAGCGGCCCTCGGTCAGGCTTCGCAAAACTTGACGTCCGCCGACAGGGCCGCGATCCAATCCTTGGTCGCGAGCTACGCGAAAGCGCTCGGCCAATGCCAGGCCGAGGAGTTCGCGGACCTCTTCGTTCCTGGCACCGGCTGGTTCGCGAGCGGCTTCCGCGGACGCATGGTCGGCCGCGAAAAGCTGATCGCGCTCGTGCAGAGCGAGCGCCATTGCCTCGCGCCGCCGACCGGCTCGACGCCCGCCGCGCGACCGGGTGGCACGAACGGCCCGACGGTCGAGATCGAGACCACGGCGAGCGGGGCCCGCGGCGTCGCAAATCTCGGCACCGCGGAATATCAAGATGAATATACGAAGACCGCCGCAGGCTGGCGGTTCGCGTCGCGCACGGTGATCCTCGGCACCGAGAAGGCGGCAGGGATCGAGGCTCCCGACCTGCTCGCGATCGAACGGCTCGGCGGCTCGGCACTCGGCGACGACTACGAAGCCGATCAGAACGGCGGCAAGCCGCGCCTGCTGACCTCCGGCGTGCGCGTCAGCGTGTCGGGCAACGACGTCAAGGGCCGCGCATTCCTGAAGGACGGCGGCTACAACGACGAGGTGTACGAGAAGATCGCGCCGGGCCAGTGGCGTGTGAAGTCGAGCGTGCACGTGGCGCCCGGCGCGGCCCACTAAAGGGCCGGACACCCGCACCGATCGCTGCCGGGCGAGCATGCCGCCGTAACCGGGCTCTCCGCGGTCGTCGGCGAGATGGCCGAGTGAGGGCCGCACTCGTCGAGCTCGCCGGCGCCCTGCGCCGGCCCGATCACTGACCCTTGTTGATGTCGAAGACCTCGGCGCCCTCCTTCGGCGCGCTGTAGACCTCGGTCATCGTCGAGCGGCGCGGAATCGGCAAGCCCTTCGCCTTCGCTTCCTCGACCTCTTTCTCGAACCTGCGCTCGCCGGCCAATCCGCCGCTCACCGCGTAGTTGCCTTCGTGGCACGCGTACTCGTAAATATCCGTCAGGGTCGGCTGCGTGGTCCACATCGTTCGCACCGTGAACGGCGCGGTGTACGTCGCGGGATCGTCGACCGTGATGCGGTATTCGATCATCTCCGGATCGACGCGACGGATTCGCTCGGTCGTCTTGAGCCTCGTGCTGTTGGTCGCGCTTCCGCCGATGTTCGTCTTGTCGGTGAAGCCCGTGGTCTCGACGACGAGCGTGTCCCCGTCCCAGTGCCCGCGCGAGTTGCCCGAGTACTGTGTCACCACGTCTGGAAGATGCGGCCGGTTATCGAGCCGTATCACACGGGCCTCGTGGATCATTTCGTACGTGATCGTCACGCTGTCGGGGCTCTGCGTGATGCGAATGCCGTTGCCGTAGAGCACCGCGCTCATGCCCGCGCTCAAGCTGCGCGCAATGCAGCGATCGTAGAGCGAGAAGTCTTCGAAGGTGTTGAACGGACCCGCTCCGAAACTACCCCTTTCGGCCCGTGCGGCAACTTGCGCGCGCGCCTCTGCCGTGAGCGGCGGCGTGCGCCCGTTCGGTGGATCGACGACGAGCGACGTGAAGCCGAAGCTGCGCACGCCCCAGGTGTTCTTGTTGAAGGTCTCGACATTCGCCGCGTGATCGCTGCCGGCCTGCTGTCGCTTCGCGCGCTCGACGAATTGCTGGTCGTTCAAGAACTCCTGCGTGCCGAATTCCTCTGGACGGTCGAACGGAATTCCGCGCATGTCATCGGTCGCGAACGTGCCTTCGAGGTTCGGATGCCCCCAGGAAGTCTTGGGCGCCGTCCATTTAGGGTCCTTGTACGCAGCAACCTTTTTCTCGGCCGGAACGCGACGCTCTTCCGACACCTTGATGTTCGCCGGCACCGGCGGATTCAGCGCCTCGAGCTCGCGCGATATCGGCCGCGACGGCGCACCGGCCGCCGGCGGCGCCTGCGCCAGCGTCGCGAGCGGGGAAGACGCGGCGACGAGAGCTGCCGCGGTCCAAATCGCCGGGCCTTTGGGGGACATCGAGGGTCTCCGAGTGCTGGGTTGTTCCGGGTTCGGCGGCGCCATCGTCGCGCACGCACGAAGCGAGCACGCATCATCGAACGTAGCCGCACTTCGCGCAATCCGCGCGTCGACGAAGCCCGCCAAGGTGTTAGCGGTGGTCTCGGGTATCACGGCTGCTCGTCGGGGCGAGCGATCGTCTGAAGAAATCGTGATCGCCGAGGACCGAGAGCGGCGAGCGGATACGATACCTCGCGATCGACGACGGCCATGCGTCGAATTCAGACGGAGGGGTCATATGGTTCTTCCAAGCTCACGCCGCCGTGCGGCCGCGCTCTTTTGCGGTCTGTTCGCGTTCGCCGGCTCGTCCGTCAACTCGTTCGCGCAATCAGTCTCCGCTCAGAGCGCCAAAGGTAACGTGCTCGGCACGGGCGCGGTCACGAGCTTCGTCGAGAACATGGACCGGACGCTTGCGTTCTACCACGACGCGTTCGGGATGGAGGTGCCTGCGCTGCCCGACTCCGGCGCACGACCCTACAACCCGAGCAACGCACAGCTCTACGCGATGTTCGACATCCCGGGCGCGAAGGAGCGCCATCAGTCCGCGCGCCTGCCCGAGACCGACGTGCGGCTCGAGGTGATGGAGGTGCAAAACGTGCCGCACAGCACCATTGCGCTGCGGGTGCAGGATCCCGGCAGTCTCACGCTGGTCTTCGTCGTACGCGACGCCGCGCGCGTGCTCGAGCGAGCCCGAAAAGCGCATGCCGAGGTCGCGACACCGGGCGGCAAGGTCGTGAAGCTCACGGATGGCGCCCAATCGGTTCTTATCAAGGACGTCGACGGCCGGCTGATCGAGTTGCGTCAGCCCGCCACGCTACCCCCCGATGCCAAGGGCGGCGACATCACGGCGATGCGCATATCCATCGCAGTCGACGACATGACGAAGACGCTGAGCGTCTACCATGACGTGCTCGGGCTCACGGTCGAGAGCGACCAGAACCTCGGCGGCGACGCCAAGCTGCGAGCGTTGACCGGCCTGAAAAAGGCGGAGTTCCGGCGCAGCGTCGTGCGCGGACCGGGCATGTCCCTGCCGATCGAGCTCGTGGAGTACCGCGGCGTCGATCGCAAGCCGCTCGTGATGAAGATTCAAGACCGCGGCGCCGCCCGCATGCAGGTGCGCGCCGATGACGTCGAGGCGCTCGTCGGCAAGATGCGCGACGCGGGGCTGCACGTCGTGTCGAAGGGAGGCGGCCCGGTGCCGATCCCCCCGAACTTCATGGGCGCGCTCGTCGCGGACCCGAACAACTTCTTCTTGACGGTGATCGCGCCGTGCAACGGTTGCGCGCCGCGGCTCGTGAGCGAGTCGCACTGATCGCGTCGGAAATCCGCGAACGTGTAAGTGGGCCGAAGGCGGACCGCTACTTCTTCTTCGCGGACTTGGTGTTGAAGCCGAGCCCCCGGACGAGCCCCGGGTCGACGCCGATGGCGGCGCCGGCTTTGACGTTGCCGCCCTTGCCGCCCAGGCTCGCGAGCAGCTCGGCGATCGCCGGATTGTTGCCGCGACCGGGCTGTGTGGCGAAGTCGTAGGCCGTCCGGCCGTTCTTGTCGCCGGCGTTGATCGGCGCTCCGTTCTCGACCAGCAACTTGATCAGATTCGCGTTGCCCGCTCGCGCGGCGCGATGGATCGGCGTTTGCCCATCCTTCATCACCGCGCTCGCGTCAGCGCCCGCTCCGAGCAACGTCTTCACGACGTCGAGCTCGGTCGCAACGTCTTGGGGCTTGGTCGCCGGGCGCGCGGTCGCGAGCACGTGTAGGACGCCCGAGCCGTCGTCCTGGACGGCCGTCGCCGACGCGCCGGAATCGAGCAGCAACTTGATCGCGGCGACATCGCGCGCCTTCACGGCGCGCATCAACGGCGTCGCACCGGCGGCAAGGCTCCGATCCGGGAAGCCGTGATACTGCGCGAGAATCGGACCGGTGAGCCGCGCGTCGGGGGTCGCGCCGTGCATGAGCGCCGCCTTCATGAACCCGATCGCATCGTGCTCATCGGCTCGCGGCAGCGGCGGCCGGCCTACCACGAAGCCGATGTTCTCCATCTCGACGGCGCCATAGAGAGGCGTCATGCCCGTGCGGTCGCCGACGTTCGGATCCGCTCCCGCTTCGAGGAGCGCAACCGCTAGATCATAGTGCTGATTCATGACCGCGATGTTCAGCGCGGTCAGGCCGTCCGGGTCGCGGATGTTGCGGTCGGCCCCGACGTCGATCAACGCGAGCGCGGCGGCCTTTGCGTTTTGCCGTGCCGCGAAAAGCAACGGCGGCCAGCCGCCGACCGGCAGAACGGTCGAGACCATGCCGACCTGCACCCAATCCATCGGCGCGAGATTGAGGTCGTTCGAAGCGAGGTTCGGATCGGCCTTTCCCGCCACCAGTGCTCGAACCGCGTCGGCGTGGTCCTCGCCCGCGGCCCACATCAAGCCGGTTTCACCGAGCGACGACTCGCGCGCGTTCGGATCGGAGCCCGCGCGGATCAGCGCGTTGATCGACTCGACATCGCCCGCTCGTGCGGCGGCCATCAACGCCGTCTCGCCGTTCGGCAACGCCGCCGAGGCGTTCGCGCCGCGCTCGAGCAGCAGCGTGACGAGCGCCGCGTTGCGGTTGGTTGCCGCGACCCAGAGCGGCGTAATGCCGTAGCGATTGGCGAGGTTCGCATCGGCGCCGGCGCCGAGCAGCATCCGTGCCATATCGACATCGTTGGCCTGCGCAGCCCAAAGCAGCGGTGTCATGCCATCTTGGCCCGGCCGATTTACGTCGCCGGCCGACGACTTGATCAGCTTCTCGACGCCGGCCGCGTCGCCGTGCGCCGCGGCATCGGAGAGTGCGCTCGCACCCGCGTCGGAGAGCGCGAGCGAGCCGAGCGCGAGACACACGAACCATCGGCCGCGCGCGCGCAAGCCGCGTTGGCGGTCGCCGTATCGAGCGTACGAGTGGCTGCCGGCCATGAGCGACACGCCGCGCTAAATCGCCACGGTCCCCGTGCTGATACCGAACCGGTCCATCTCCACTCCGAAGTGCTGACCGAGCGTCAGCATGAAGTTCGCGACGGGCGTTTCCTGCGCCATCTTCACGTGCAAGCTGCCGCGTCCGCCGAAGCCTCCGACGAGCAACGTCGGCAGATCCGTGCGCTCATGGTTGTTGCTCTCGCTCATGCCGCTGCCGTAAAGAACCATCGTGCTGATCGAGCAGCGTGCCGTCGCCATCCGGGGTCTTGCTGAGGCGCGCGACGAACTTCTCGAACATCGTCACGTGGTAGATGTTGAGCTTCACGAGGTTCTTCTTCATTTCCTCGTTACCGCCGTGGTGCGACATCGCATGATGCGGCTCCGTGATCCCGATCTCCGGATACGTCCGCTGCGTGATGTCGCGGCTCAACATGAACGTAAACACGCGAGTGAGGTCCGCGGTCAGCGCGATGGCGATCAAGTCGAACTGCAGGCCGACGTGCTCGGCGAACGAGTCGGGGATGCCGACGGGCGCATCCGGGACTTGCAGGTCTCCGCCGGCCTGGCGCTCTGCGCGCTCGATGTGCTGCTCGGTCTCGCGAACGTGGTCGGTGTAGTCATTGAGCCGTGCGCGATCTTGCGGACCGACCTGCCGCTCGAGGGCCACGAGATCCTGCTGGACGGAATCGAGGATGCTTCGTCCGGTATGCATGCGCTCGACTCGCTGCGCCCTCGTGCCGGGACGGCCGAACATGCGCTCGAACAGGTTGCGCGGATTGATCTCCATCGGCAGCGGCTCGGTATCGGACTTCCACGACAGCGTGTTCAGATACGCGCACGCGTATGCCGGGTCGCAGCCGCCGATGTAGCCCGAGAAATCCTCCGTCGCGACCTCGAGAGACCTGAAGACCGTGTCCGAGGCCACCTTGTCGGCGATCACTTGATCGATGGTGCGGCCCGCGCGTACGTCCTCCGCCACGGTGCGCTTCGGGATGCTCCCCGACAACCACGACGCGACGCTCACGCCATGGCCCGAGACCGGGTTCGCGAGCTGCGAGACGACCGTGAGGTGGTCTCGATACGGGGCAAGCGGCGCGAGAATCGTCGAGCACTCGAAGTCGGTGCCGACTTTCTCCGGCGTCCAGAAGCCGGGCCGCTCGCCGTGCGGAACGAATACCGCACCGAAGCGCTTCGGTGCGGCGATGTCCTTCGCGAACACGCGCGCCGCCGGCAGCATCGCATCGAGCAGCGGCAGCGACAGGGCGATTCCCGCGCCGCGGAGCATGTGGCGGCGTGACAGCCGCTTCCCTGTGAGGTAGTTCATAGAGCCATCCTTCTAGCGTTCAACGCTCGCAACAGTGCCCTCGCCGGCCGCCCTGCGCTCCCGGAACGGGACGCTGTCGGCAACGCCGAGAATCAACGAAGAGAACCGGTAATCATCTTTGGCGGCGTCGCGAACGATCTCGCGCACGACGGCCATGTCCCGCCCGCTCAAGCCACGACCCAATGCGTACGTCATAAGCTTCTGAACGACCGTGGATACGAAGACCTCGGGGTTCCTGAGAATAGCATGCCGAAGCTCGACGGCGCCGTTGACGACGGTTCCGTCGGTGAGCCGCCCGCTCGCGTCGACGCGCGCGCTGCCGACGCCCTTCTCGTACTCCCGGTACGCGCCGACCGCATCGAAATTTTCGAGCGCGAAACCGATCGGGTCCATGGTCGCGTGACAACCCGCGCACACGGGGTTCTTGCGGTGCGCCTCGAGCCGCTGCCTGAGGCTCATCACGCCCTTCGGATCGATCTCGTCGAGCTTCGGCACGTTGGCAGGCGGCGCGGGCGGCGGCGTGCCGAGCACGTTCTCGAGCACCCACTTGCCGCGTACGACCGGCGACGTGCGATCCGTGTGCGACGACACCATCAACACGCTGCCCTTGCCGAGCAATCCCCAACGCGCTTCGTCCGTGAGCTCGACGCGGCGGAACTGCGGTCCATACACGCCCGGGATTCCGTAATGCTTCGCGACGCGCTCGTTGAGGAACGTGTAGTTCGCCGTCATCAGATCGAGGACGTTGCGATCTTCCTTCACGATGCTCTCGAAGAACAGCTCGGTCTCCTTCTTGAAACCCTGACGCAGGTTGTCGTCGAAGTTCGGGAAGCCCGAGGAGTTCGGCTGGAAGCCGTCGAGATTACGGAGGTAAAGCCACTGTCCCGCGAAGTTGTCGACGAGCGCATGCGCCTTCGGATCGGCGAGCATCCGGGCGACCTGCTCCTTGAGCACTTTGGGATTCGCGAGCTTGCCGTCGTGCGCGAGGTCGAGCAGCTCGTCGTCCGGGATACTGCTCCATAGGAAGAAGGAGAGACGCGACGCGAGCTCGATATCGGGCAATCGATACACAGATCCCGGCGCAGCCGACGGCGGGTCAGGTTCGATCCGAAACAGGAACTTCGGACTCGACAGCGCGCGCTCGATGGCCGTCTGGATGCCGCCCTCGAAGCCGTGCTCCTCACGGCCGGTTTCGTAGAACGCGAGCAGCTCCTTGAGATCGTTCTCGGTGTCCGTGCCTCGATACGCGCGCCGCGCGAGGTGCGACAAGATCTCGGAAGCGCACTTCTTCTCATCCGCGGTGCCCGCCGGGTGGCACACGAAGATCCGGTCGCGCGACGCCGTCTTACCGGGACCGGTCGGGTTGTACGGCCCCGTGACGGTGAGAGTCCGGATGTGCGGGTGACCGCTGACGTCGAGGATGTCCTGCGAGCTGCGCAAGAACGGCTGCAGCCGCGCGCTGCCGAGTGTCCGGCCGTCATAGAGGAAACCGACGGTGATGTCGTGCTCGCCGGCGGTCAACTGCACGGTCGTCGAGCTGCGCTTCGACATCGCGTCGGCCGCCTCGGTGATGTTCTGCAGCAGCGCCGCGAAGTCATCGGGCCCCCCGATCGTCGCGAGATGCACGCGGGCGCCGTCCACCGCGATCTCGACTTGATGCGGTAGCTCGACTCCCTTCATCGCGCCGAGATTGGATTTGAAGAACGTGACGTCGAGGCGGTATTCGCCATCGAGCGGCAACACGACGTGAGCCTTGCCGCCGCCGACCGTACCGAGCGGCATCCCGATCACGGGGATCGTCTGCGATTCGTCCTGCGGAATCTTGAACGTCTGCGCGGCCGGTCCCGTGTCCGGATCGCCGACCGCGAGCGCCGCGATCTTGCCCGCGGCGCCGAGATACTGCTCGACGAGCACCGGCGATGTACCGAGTGCGTCGGCGATGTTGTCGAACCCGTATGCGGAGTCGTCGGGCGGCAATAGCGCTTTCGAATCGATGTCGACAGCGAGCAAATCGCGCACCGCGTTCGCGTACTCGGCGCGATTCATCCGGCGCAAGAGGGAGGGACCGGGGTCGGGGCTGGCCTTTGCCGCGCGATCGAGACGCCGTTCGAGCCAAGAGATGATCTCGGCGCGCTCCTTGGCGCCCGGCTGCGGCCGGTCTGCGGGCGGCATCATGCCGGCACGCAACTTTCGAACCACTTTCTCCCAAACGTCCGGCTTCTGACCGACGTGGTCGAAGTCCGCGTGGTCAAACGACAAGTCGGCGGTGAGATCGACGGAGTTATGGCAGTCGAGGCAATACTCACGCACGAGCGCTTGCTGCGGCGCGGGCGCATCGCCCCGCGCGTGCACGTACCAATATAGGAGGCCCGCAGCGACGAAAAGCACGACGAGCGTCGCACTGACGCTCAGCAAACGACGGTGATTCGACCGGTCGCCACGACCGTTCACGAGCATTGAGGTCCGACTCCTTGACCGCTGAACTTCACGCACCGTTCGCGGGTACGAACGCAAATTTTGCCCGATTCATCGTCACTAAAAATCTTGCGCCGGGGGTCTTCGTAAAACTTCCGAAAAGCATTCCATCGAACGCGCAGCATCGTGAGTCCTCATGAGCACGAGCGCAACTTGGTACCAGTGGTGCTAGACGGCTCACTCATAGGATCGGCGAATTGCAGCGAACGCATCGGTTCAGCAAGGGTCGTTTTCGAAAAAATTGCAACTGGCGACGTGAATCGGGATCGAACTAGACGTAGCATTTGTGGCGCTATGTGTCCCATTTGCTGGACACTTGCTCGATGCGTTACGTAGAGTTCAGAGAGATGCGCGCGGCCGGTCGATTCCACTCCTCCCGTACGGCACTACTTGCGTGCGCCACGCTCATGTTTGCGGCGTGCGGCGGGAAAGGTGCATCTGCTATCAAGTCGGCGCAGGACGTGTCGGCGACCTTGCGCCGCTATTGCTCCGATTGCCACAACCCGGCCGATCTCGCCGGCGATTTCTCCGTCTCGAGCCTCGACCCCTCGGCGGTCCAACGGAAGCCGCAGCTTTGGGAGCACGTCGTCCGAAAGCTCCGCACGCGGACGATGCCGCCGGCGGACGAGCCTCGGCCCGACGCCGCGACCTACGACGCCCTCGCCGGGTGGCTCGAGTCCTCGCTCGACGCCTCGGCCAAGCCGAACCCGGGCGCTCCGGTGCTCCGCCGGCTCAATCGCGCCGAGTACGCCAACGCGGTCCGTGATCTGCTCGATCTCCAGGTGGACGTCGCGGCGCTGCTGCCGCCCGACGACTCGGCGTTCGGCTTCGACAACATCGGCGACCTGCTCACGTTCTCCCCGACGCTGCTCGAGCGTTACCTGTCCGCGGCCGACCGCGTGAGCGCGCTCGCCGTCGGCGACCCGACGACGATGACGGGCGCACAAACCTACACGGTCAAGGGCGACGAGTCGCAGGCGGAGCACTTGGAAGGCCTGCCGCTCGGGACCGTCGGCGGCGTCTCGGTGACGCACGACTTCCCGCTCGACGCCGAATACGAGCTCGACCTGACTCTGGTCCGGAACAACCTCGACATGATTCGCGGGCTCGAGCATCCGCACGAGCTCGAAATCGCGATCGACGGCAAGCGCGTATTCCTTGCAGGCGTCGGCGGCCACTACGAGGACGGCCGCGCCGGAACGACGATCAACGAGCTCTCGGACTCGACGGACGCGCGGCTGAAAGTGCGCGTTCCCGTCGAGGCGGGCCCCCGAACGGTCACGGCCACGTTCGTTCGTAAGATCGGAGAAGGCACGAATCGACTGCGCCCGTTCGAGCGCAGCAACTCCGGCACTTACGACGGCACCGGTCGCCCGCACGTTCGCACGTTGACGATCACGGGTCCCTACCACGCGAGCGGAACCGGGGACACGCCAAGCCGGCGTCGGATCTTCACCTGCACTCCGACGGACGCGAGCGACGAGCCGCGCTGCGCACGCGAGATCCTGACCACCCTCGCCCGCCGCGCGTACCGACGCCCGGTCGGCGCGGCGGACGTCGACCGGCTGATGCCGTTTTACGAGGAGGGGCGCACGCACGGCGGGTTCGATGCGGGCATTCAGCTCGCGCTGCGGCGCATCCTCGCAAGCCCGTCGTTCGCGTTCCGACTGGAAGCGCGAGCCCGAGCAAGTCGCGCCGGCGCGGCCTATCGGTCAGCGACATCGAGCTGGCGTCGCGCCTGTCGTTCTTCCTCTGGAGCAGCATCCCCGACGACGAGCTGCTGAGCCTGGCGGAGAAGGGACAGCTGCACGAGCCGAGACGCTCGACGCGCAGGTGCGGCGGATGCTCGCCGACCCGAAGTCCTAGGCGCTCGTGGAGAACTTCGCCGGCCAGTGGCTGCACCTCGGAACCTCGACAACATCAAGCCGAACTCGGACGAGTTCCCCGACTTCGACGACAACCTGCGGCAAGGCTTCAAGCGAGAGGCCGAGCTGTTCTTCGCGAGCATCGTGCACGAGAGACCGCAACGTCCTCGACCTGATGACGGCCGACTACACGTTCGTCGAACGAGCGGCTCGCGCGGCACTACGGCATCCCGAACGTCTACGGCAGCCACTTCCGGCGCGTGACGCTTGACCGACGATCCGCGCGGCGCGGACTGCTCGGCAAGGGCGGCATCCTGATGGTGACGTCGCACGCCGACCGCACCTCCCCGGTCGCTGCGCGGCAAGTGGGTGCTCGAGAACCTGCTCGGCGCGCCGCCGCCGGCCGCCGCGCGAACGTGCCGCCGCTACGAAGATCGAGCCGGGCGCGGCGCCGCAGACGATGCGCGAGCGGATGGAAGAGCACCGCGCGAACCCGGCTGTGCGCGGCTGCCACAAGATCATGGACCCGCTCGGCTTCGCGCTGGAGAACTTCGACGCGGTCGGCGCCTGGCGCGACACGTCGAGGCCGGGCACGCCGATCGACGCGATCGGGGCAGCTGCTCGACGGCACGCGAGGTCGACGGCGTCGTGCACGCTGCGCCAGGCGCTGCTGCGCGAGCCGCGAGCTGTTCGTCGGCACCGTGACCGAGAAGCTGATGACCTACGCGCTCGGCCGCGGCCTTCGGTACTACGACATGCCGGCCGTGCGCGCGATCGTGCGAGACACCGCGGCGCAAGGACTACCGGTTTTCGTCGATCGTGCTCGGCATCGTCAAGAGCACGCCGTTTCAGATGCAGAGTCAAAGCGACCCGCCGCAGTAGGACCGACGCCGTCGGGGAGCTGACCATGTTCATCACCAAAAGATGCGCTGTCCCGCACGGACGTTCTTGCGCGGGCTGGGCGTCACCGCTGGCGCTGCCGCTGCTCGAAGCGATGGTGCCGGCGCTGACGCGCAAGGCGGACGCGCGCCGCTCGCCGCTGCGCTTCGGCGCCATCTACGTGCCGCACGGCTGCACCGATCGGAGTACTGGACGCCCGAAGGCGACGCGGGCGCGAACTTCGAGTTCACGCCGATCCTGAAGCCGCTCGAGCCGTTCCGCGATCACGTCACCGTCGTCACCAACCTGTCGCGCGCCGGCGGCTGTCGGTGACGCGACCACGCCGTGAGCTCGGCGGGCTGGCTGAGCGGGGCCGTCGCCGAAGCAGACCGAGGCCGAAGACATCCGCGTCGGCATCACCATCGACCAGGTCATCGCGAAGCAGATCGGCCAGGACACGCCGTTCCCGTCGCTCGAGCTCGCGACCGAGGACTTCACCGGCTACATCGGCGGCTGCGACCCCGGCTACAGCTGCGCCTACATGAACACGATCTCGTGGGCGTCGGCGACGACGCCGCTGCCGATGGAGATCAACCCGCGCGTGGCGTTCGAGCGGCATGTTCGGCCGCGCCGGCACGCCGGCAGCAGCGCCTGCGCGCGGATGCGAACGAGAACCGGAGCATCCTCGACTCGGTCGCGACGAGGCACGCTCGCTGCACGCAAGCGGCTCGGCGCGCGCGATCGCGGCGCGGCTCGAGCGACTACCTCGACAACGTCCGCGAGATCGAGCGGCGCATCCAGCAGGCCGAGGCGCAGCAGCGCCGCAGCGACCGTCACGATGACGCGCCGATCGGCATGCCCGAGTCGTTCGAGGAGCACGTGCGGCTGATGTTCGACCTGCTGGCGGTGGCGTACCAGGCGGACCTGACGCGCGTGTTCACGTTCATGATGGCCCGCGAGCGCAGCCAGCGCATGTACCCCGAACCTCGGCATCACCGAGCCGCACCACGACGATGTCGCACCACGGCGAACAGCCCGAGAAGATCGCGCAGCACGCGAAGATCAACACGCTGTTCATCTCGCTGTTCGCGAAGTTCGTCGAGAAGCTCGAGGCCACGCCCGACGGCGACGGCTCGCTGCTCGATCACTCGCTGATCGTCTACGGCAGCGGCATGAGCGACGGCCAGGCGCACTCGGCCTACCCGCTCGCCTTCGCCGCCGTCGGCGGCGCGGGCGGACATCTGCGTGGCAATCGTTACGTGAAAGCGCCGGAGTGGTCTCCGATCGCGAACCTCTGGCTCGGCGTCGCCGGCATGTTCGACAGCCCGATCGACCGGGTTGGCGAGAGCAACGCGAAATTCGAGCTCACGTGAGCCTGAGCGGTCGACCGCTGCGGCGTGCGGCGCTTGCGCTCGCCGTGGCTGCGGCTCTGGCGCTCGGCGAGGCGAGCGCGCTCGAAAACCTCCCCCCTCTCGTCGCCGCGGCCAAGAGCGGGGAGCACGCCGCGGCGCTCAAGCTGGTCGAGCAGGGCGCGGGCATCAACGACGCCGAGGCCGACGGCACCACCGCCCTGCACTGGGCTGCGCGCTTAGGCGATCGCGAGCTCGTCGCCGCGTTGCTCGCCGCGGGTGCGAACCCGAACGCCGCCAACCGCTACGGCATGACGCCGCAGCATCTCGCCGCGATCAACGGCGACGCCGATACGCTGAAAGCGCTTCTCAAGGCCGGCGCCGATCCCAATGCGACGCTGCCCGAGGGTGAAACGGTTCTGCTGAGCGCCGCTCGCACGGGTTCCCCTGCCGCGATCGACGTCCTCGTCCAGGCGGGCGCCAAGATCGATGCACGCGAGAACTTCTATGGCGAGACGCCGCTGATCTGGGCCGCTGCCGAGGACCATGCGGATGCGGTCCGCACGTTGCTCAAGCACGGCGCCGATCCGAACATTCGCTCTTCGCCGCAGACGTTCGAGAAGCGCCGCGAAGGCCAAAGTGCTATTGTCGCTGGGAGAGTGGACACCGCTTTTCTACACCGCCGGCAGAATGCCCTCGAATCGGGCAAGGCCCTGATCGCCGGCGGCGCTGACCTGAATCTCGCGGATCCAGACGGCGCGACCGCGCTCATGATCGCGATCATCAATGCGCACTACGAGTTCGCTGCGACGTTGATCGACGCCGGCGCGGATCCGAACGTCGTCGACACGAGCGGAATGGGCGCGCTGTATGCCGCCGTCGACATGCACCGTCTCGCGGTCGGCCACGGCCGGCCGAACCCGAAACCCGTCGGCCTGCTTACGAGCGCGGACATCGTGCAGAAGCTGCTCGAGCACGGCGCGAATCCGAACGCCGAGCTCGGGCAAGCCGATCATCCAGCGGCAGCACACGTTCGGCGACGGCACGCTCGCCAAGGGCGCGACGCCCCTGCTGCGCGCAGCGAAGTCGGGCGACATCGAGCTCGTGAAGGTGCTCGCCGCGGCCGGCGCCGACGTTCATCACACCATGCCGGACGGCGCGACTGCGCTCATGTACGCGGCGGGCCTCGGCTGGCGCAACGGCAGCCCACTCGCGCCCTCTTACGATCAAGGACCGCGACGCCGAGGCCGTTCAGACGATCGCGTTTTTGCTGGCGCAAGGAGTCGAGCTCGGCGCCCAGGACAAGAACGGCAACACGGCGCTGCATTCGGCGGTCACCGGCCGCGGCTCGGAGCAGGTCATCAAGTATCTCTTGAACGACGCGCACGCCGACCCGGAGGTTCGCAACGCCAAGGGTCAGACGGTATTCGCCGCGGCCGAAGCGAAGCGCGGCGGCGAGGCGATGGTGAGCCTGCTGCAGTCGCTCGGGCTCGGCGATCCAGCCGCCGGCGCGGAGCAACCGCCGGTCGCGACCGGCGGCGTGCGCTGATCGGACTCGCGCGTCGAAAGCCGGTCGGCGCGGCCCGGGCTCCCGCCCGGGCTGCACCTCGCAGCGTCAGAACTTGATGTTGATACCGACGTAGTAACGGCGCCCGAGCACGTCGTATATGCCCGGGAGCGTCGACGCGCTATTGCTGTCGGCGACTGTCGTAGCGCTCGCCCTCGTCGCTCCGACGATCGCCGGATCCACGTCGAACAGATTATCGATGCCGCCGCGCAGCTGATACTTCGTGCCAAAGTTGTAGCTGCCGAAGGCATCGAATTCGCTATACGCGTCCGTCGGCAAGTTCGGCGTCAGTCTGGTTGGAGACGTACGCGCCGTTCTTGACCTCGGGCAGATACCGCCATCGCAGACCGACACTCGCATTACCGCCGCTGAACCGGTAGCCGAAGGTCGAGTTCAGCTTGTAATCGAACATGTCGATGTACGGCGCGCTACCGAGCGTACCGGCGTACTTGATGACGGGGTCCGTCGGCGTGGTCTGCGTGTTGAACTTGTCGAGGTAGCTCACCTTGTGGTTCATGTAGAACGCGCCACCGTTCTTGAGGTTCTTCGTTCCAGTTCACGGCCAAGTCGATGCCCGCAGTGTCGATCAGGCCGGCGTTCAAGTACTTCTCGATCACCGTGCCGGCCCCGCCCGTGCTCGCGTTGCGGTTGATCAGCGCGCAGAATCCGCCCGGATCGTTGACCGAGAAGCCCGGATTGGACTTGCCGTCCGAGTTGAAGCACTTCTGGTAGATCTGCTGGCCGTTGAACGTCGCGATCGCATCCTGGATCTTGATGCTGTAGAAGTCGACGGAAGCCGACAGACCCTCCAGCCCGCCCGGATGATTGAACACGACGCCGAAGGTATACGAATCGGCCTTCTCCGGCTTGACGTTCGCGTTGCCTCGCTGGTCGCCGTTGATGCCCGTGAACGCCGCTTGGCCAAACAGATAGCTGTTGGCGTCGGCGCTACCCGGGGCGCCGAACGTCGACGTCGTGTTGCCGATCAGCGCGGCGCAGAGCTGCTGCACCTGCAGCCGGTTCGGATTCGACGCGATATTCCCCCACGATGGCGGGCGTGTTCACGCCGCACGGATCGGCGGAGGCGAAGCTCGTCTCGAAGACATTGGTCGAGCGACTGGAACAGCTCGGCGGTATTCGGCGCGCGGCTCGCCTTCTGATAGCCGCCGCGTAGCCGGATCGAGTCGGTCGCCGTGAAGTCGAACAATGCCTTGTACGTGCCGACCTGACCGGCATTCGTGTCGTAATCCGAGTAGCGGTAACCGAACTCGAGGTTGAGGCGCTTAAGAACGGGCACGAGCAGCTCGCCGTAGATTTCGCTCACCTGCGTCTCGCCGTGCGAAGGGTTCGACACGAACAAGCCGAGCGGGTAATCGTAGATGTAGGCCTGCGGGTTGTTCGGGTTGTACTCGAAGCCGTTCCGGCGATGGCTCACGCCCGCCGAGAATCGGAGCTCACCGGCCTTCATGTCGGCGATCTTGCCCTGCAGGTTCGCCTCGAGGATGTCTTGCGACACGCTCGTGAGCGACTTGAAGGCGCCGTTGATGCTCTGCAAGCAGTCCGCGGACGTCGACGCGGTCGTGCCGTAATAGATCGGCAGGCCGCTCGTACAGGTCAGTTGGTATCCGCCGGCCTGCGGGGACACGATCGTTTGGCCCTGCGCCGAAGTTCGGCGACGCGACCAGCGTCAGCCAGCGCTGCAACGACGGCAGGTCGTTGTACTCGTTCGTCGCGTTCGTCGCGCCGCTCGAGTAGTACGCTTCCCAGGTCCAGTCGCGCTTCTCCCACGTGCCTTCGAGGCCCGCCATGATCTGGTAGGTGTCGCTCTTGTTCGACGGGCCGAACTGGCCGATGAAGTCGAGGCCGCGGTTCAGCTGCCAGGTCGAGGTCGTCGTCGGGCGCGAATTGAGCAGGCTTTGCAGACCCGCCGGGATGGTGGTCCGGCCGTCGTTCGGGATCGCGCCGCCCCAGGCGGCGCCGACGGCCGGCGGCGGGCCCGCCGAGAACGTGTCGACGTCCGAATGGACGTAGTTCGCCTGTACGAAAGCCCTGAGGCTGTCAGTAATGTCGATGTGCGCCTTGCCGAACAGCGAATCGGCGTGTGAGCGGCGACTGCTCCTGGCCGTCCTGATAAATTTGCTGGAGCGTGCCGTCCTTGTTCTTGACCAGGCCATAGAAGCCGTCGCCGGTGTCACCCCGGTTCAGCAACGAGTCCTGGAAGCCCGGCGCGCCGTGGCCGTGCGCGTGAACGCGGAACCGTCGGGATTGAAGTAGATCACCGGATTCGAGGCCACATTGACGGTTCCCGGAGCGTACTGCGGGAATAGCGCGTCGACGGCCGCCTGAGTCGGCCGGTTGTTGGCGACGATTTGATAACCCGGCATCGACGGGAAGAACGTGCTCGCCGGATTGCTCGGGTCGTGCCAACCCTTTTGATAGAAGTCGTGATTCTTTTGGAACGCGACTTCGCGCTGATACCACTCGACCCCGAGCAGCACGTTGCTCTTGCCGCTGTCCGAGTTCATGCCGAGCAAGCTCGAGAAGCGCGTCTCCGTGCCGTCTCCAGCCTCCGTGCCCATGGTCTGGACGTCCATCGAGACGCCCTGGTAGTTGTCCTTGAGGACGAAGTTCACGACGCCGGCGAGCGCGTCCGCGCCGTACACGGCAGAGGCGCCGCCCGTGATCGTCTCGATGCGTGCGATGGCCGCCGCAGGGATCGTGTTGATGTCGACGACCAGCGCCGAGTTGGCCGGCTGCGCGCGCCGGCCGTCGATCAGGACGAGCGTGCGATTCGTGCCGATGCCGCGCAGATTGACGGAACCGATGCCGAGCGAGCTCGTCGGCGACGTCTGGATCTCGCCCTGCGCGCTGAACTGGTTCTGCGCCGGCGTGAACTGAGGCATCTGGTTCAAGATCGATTCGACGCTCATCGTGCTCGATGCCTCGAGCCTCTCGCTGTCGACCGTCACGATAGGCGTCGGCGCGTTGAGGTCGCGGCGCACGATGCGCGAGCCCGTAACCACGACCTCTTCCGGCCCCTGCGGATTCTGCGCGAGCGCGACATGCGCTTCGCCCGCACCGAGAATCGCCGAAATCGTGGATGCAAGAACCGTAATCCGGCGGCGATTGCCGCCCGGCAGTTTGGACTTAGGCATCTGAGCTGCGCCCCCTATGGCGTTGTGGCTGCGCGACATCGCGCAGCAATGTTTGCCCGATCAGTTACGAGTAGTAGTTGTGCCAACACCACCGTGTGCCGGCGCAAATTACGCGCGCGGTAGTCTCTACGACAACATCGAACGGTTGCAAGTACGAGGTGGTTCGGCTGCGAGGCAGAGAAACCGCGCGATCACTGTTGTGAACGGTTGCGGACGAACTGGGAGAAGACCCATTTTTCACCGCGCGTCGGCGGGCTGCCGTTGTGCAGCGCTCGTAGGTTCGCATGCCCGTCTTCGAGCGTATTGACGAAGAACAGTCCTTCCCCACGCCGGCCAGCGTGACTGAGGCCGAGCTTCGGGAAGACCGTTTCGCCGCTCTCGTAGCCTTCGTTCAGATAGATCAAGAACGTGATCATGCGGTTGCCGAAGCGACGAATCTCTTCCGCGTAGTTCGGATGCGCCGGATCGACGAAATCGTAGTGATTGCCGATCGTTTCGCCCTCGGCGTAGTGCAACACGGTCGGCGCTTCCATGTGACTCACGGGCAAGCCACAGGCGACGGCCATACGCGCTTGCACCATCATCTGGACCAAGTCCGCGTCCACGATCTGAAAGATCGCGCACGAGTTCGTGCGCGACTCGTCGACGAAGTCCGTGTGCTTGAACGCGTCGTATACCCGCGCGCGCTCGAGCCTGCCGCGCGCGCGCTCGATCAGCCAGTCGCAGACTGCCGGGCTCGCGAAGGACGCAAACGTGCAGACCTTGGGATCGTCATGGATCGTCGATCCCGCGGCTGGGACGAGCAACTGCCGCAGGCGCGCGTCGGCGGCGAGCCAAGTCGCCAATTTCGCCGCGGTGACCGAAGGCCGGTTCGGCTGCGTCGCGGCGGGCTCGCCGCCGAGCATCGAAGTGAGAACCTCTAGCTGCGCACGAGCCGGCGCCCAACCGCGCTCGGCTGCGAGACCCAGGAGCGTCAGCGCCGCGCGCCAATCGGGAGCCGCGTCGGCACCCGCCGCAACCAACACCGCGAGCCGCTCCGCGGCCTCGGCTCCACCCTTGGTCACCGCGTCGCGGAGCAGGCCGATTCCCTGAGAACGGAGACGGGGCGCGCGATCTCCGACGATGATTCGCTTGGCGAGCTGCGTGGTCGCCTCGACGTCCCCGCGCTGCGCCGCGTACGCGAGTTGATTGATCGCGTCGTCGTGACGCCCCTGTGCGTCGAGCTCGCGAGCGCGAAGCACCTCGGGGGCGTCCGTGTCCACGCTCACTACCGTCCCTGGGCCCGCGGCACAACCCGCAGCCGAGCGTCGCTCGGGGCCGAGCTCGTTCCGACGGGCGTGAAACTGCGCGGATCGACACCTTGCCGCTTCGCCGCCGCGATCTGCTGCAGCGCCTGCTGCGCGCGCGCGCGAACCGCCGGGCTCACGTCGATCTTGGCGTACTTGAACGCGTAGCCGTTCAAGATATCGAGCCAGGACACTTCATTGAACGCCCAAGCCCAGCTCTTGACCCGATTCACCGAGTTCGGCATCTCGGCCGCATATAGCGCGAGTCGCTGCATCAAGCGCTCCGGATATTTCCGCGAAGTCTGGTACCGCCAGAATTCGCTGTCTCGCCGAGCCGAGAGCAAGTAATGCGCGTCCACGAAGTCCTGAACGTCGTGGATGTAGCCGAGCATGAGTACGTTGTACTTCGCGCTCGCGTCGGCGTCGAAGTAACGCGCGCAGAGGAAGCGGCTCAGCAAGTCCGCGCAGCTGATCGTCCAATTCAGGCCGGTGGCCTCGAGCGGCTCGACGAAGCCCGCGCTCAGACCGATCGCGACGACATTGCCAGCCCATGGCTCGCGCAGGGTGTCGCGGTCGAAAGAGATGTGCCGGATCTCGACGTCGCGAAGTCGCTCCTCGCCCCAATAGGCGCGAAAACTCGTTTCGGCTTGATCGGGCGAGCAGAAGTCCGCGTGGTAGACGTGGCCGCTGCCGATCCGCTCGCGCAATGGGATCGACCAGGTCCAACCGTTCTCGTGCGCCTGGGCCTTCGTATACGGATGGCTCTCGGCCCCCACGTCGACGTAGGGAACACTGGCCGCGACCGCGCGGTTGACGTTCGCCTCGTAGAAGAGGCTTTTGGGCTCCGCGACCTTGCCGATCAGCGCGCGCGCGAAGCCGGTGCAGTCGACATAGAGATCGCCCGACACCGTCTGCCCGTCATCGAGCCGAAGACCCGTGATTCTTCCGTCGCGGGCCGTGGGCTCAACTCGGTCCGCTTGAATCACTTGCACCTTCGTGAGGAAACGCTCGAGGTACTCGGCCAGCTTGATCGCATCCACATGGAATGCGGTCGCCGCTTCCGGCGCGATCAGATTCCTCTCGATGCACGTCTCGTAAGACGTGTGCACGCGAGCGTAGTAGTCGGCATGCGTGTACCGCGCCGGATCCTCGAGGATCATCTGCTGGTAGTGATGGGCGGCGGTATAGGGTCCGGCGTCCGCAAGCGTCGTGAACGGATGCCAATATTGGTCGCCGACGACGTTCCAATCGCGATAGAAAATCCCGCATTTCACGGTCGCATCGCAGGCCACGCAGAAGTCCCCGAGATCGACCCCGGCCGCGATCAGCCTCTGCGGAAAGTCCGGCTGCGTCGACTCGCCCACGCCAATGGGACTGTTCACGCGGGGCCGAATCAGACGAACCTTCAAAAACGGGCAATACGCCGAGAGAACGAGCGCGGTCAACCAACCGGCGGACCCGCCGCCGACGATGACGACCGAATTGACGGACTGAAACATCGCGATTTGCTGCCTGCCGAGTATCGAGGGAATGTCGAGCGCGAAGCAGATCGGCTCACGAGCTGCGGCGCGCTGTCGCTATGCTATCAGCAGTCGCAGTTCGAGCGCGTCCGCCGTGCCCGAAGGCTATCGCGAGAAGATCGCGAGTCTTGCGCCAATCGAGCTGAAGGCGCCGCTCAGGCCGGCCTTGTGCATCTCGCCGAACACACTGAAGCCATGCGCGACGCCTGGCTGCTAGAGCAACCCGCGCGCAGCGAGCTCGGCGGAATGGCGTGCGGAGTCATACAGTAGTCGGTGCTGGCGCACCACTGGTTGGACGGCCGCGTCCGACATGTCACAACATCGGTGTCCCCGAGCCCGGAGGACATCACGTGAGCGACGACACGAACCTGCTGCCGCGGATCCGCGGCGACGACGTGGCGGATGTGCTCAACTCGCTCGGGCCTTGCACGAAGACGTCGCCGGGCCAGGTCGAAGTCGTTCGCGAAGTCGATGGCGTGCGAGTGCGCTTCACGTGCCGGAAGTTCCACGACCGCCGATGGCACCGCCTGTTTTGGACGTGCGACTGGGCCGCGCGGGAGTAGCCGGTCCGTCACGCGACCGGCAGGCGTCGAAGGATCACGATGCCGGAGATTCCGATTGCGGCATGGATCGCAGTCAGCACGATTCGGCCGGGATCGAATACCTGCAGCGTCGACACGACGTCGACCGGTATCCAGACGAGCAGCTCCCACGCGACCACGATCACGATCAGGAGACGCCCCCGCGCCGGCGCTCGCGAATAGATCCACATCATCGCGCCGAGCAGCACCCATGTGAGGACGCCGGGAAGCCCCCCGATCAGAGCAGCGCGGACACCGAGCGCGTCGATCGAGCCGACCGGCGCCACGGCCCACGTCGCCGCGAATTGGCCGGGTGCGAACAGAGCCATCGCCGTGAGCCCCCCGCCCTCGAGCAGATAGAGGGTACCGACGATACGGAGCCACCACTTCGCTGTCGTCATTTGATCGCCTTTCCCCCGAAAGGCCGGCGCGTCCGGCAACGGTCAGTTCAGCCCGAAGACGTGCAGCACGCGCTCGGTGCTGACCTGGATCTCCGGCGTCATTCGCGCGAGCCCGCCGGATTCGGGCGACGATCCCGTCGCGACGGCCACGAATTGCTTGCCGCCGACCGCGTAGCTGATAGGGATGCCCGATATGGCGCCCGCGAGTTGGGTCTGCCAACGCACTTCGCCGGTGTTCGCGTCGAGCGCGCGGAAGCCGCCGGCCGCATCACCCGCGAACACGAGACCTCCGCCCGTCGCGACGACCGCCATCATGCCGGCCCGCTGGTTGTAGCTCCACGCGGTGGCGCCCGTCTTCACGGAAATGGCCCGCACCTGGCCGACATTGGTTTCCCCCGGCGCGAGCTTTGCGGTGTAGTCGATCCTCATGCCGAGCTGACCCTTGCCGGTTTTCGGGCCCGCGCTCGTCACGACCGAGCAGAGATTCTCGAGCGGCATGTACATGAGAGCGGTCTTCGGGCTGTAGGCGCCGGGCATCCAGTTCTTACCGCCCGTGAAGCCCGGGCAAAGGTCGATGGCTTGATCGTCGTGCGTGAAGACGGTGTCGGGGTTCATGTGGACCTTGCCGGTGGCAGGCGTCGATCGACGACACCACGGTCTGCTTCACGGTGGGCTCGGCCCAGAGGAATTCGCCCGTGCGGCGATCGAGCGTGTAGACGATGCCCGTCTTGCCCGGGATGCCGGTGAGCACCTTGCGCACTTCGCCGGGCTTGATGTTCGGGCTGATCCACGGCACCTGACCGGCGGCCGGCGCGACCTCGGTGTCGACGAGCATGCGATCGAACGTGTGGTCGAAGTCCCAGTGATCGACGATGTGCTGGTAGTACCAGACGATCTTGCCGGTGTTCGCATCGAGAGCCAGCGTCGACGTGTGGTAGAGATAGGTCTTGTCGTTCCCGGCCATCAGGTATTTCGGTGTGGGACCCGTGACCGAAGTGCCGAAGTAGACGAGATTGAGCTCCGGATCGTAGCTCGGCGGCATCCAGGTGCCGACCTGCTGGCGCTTCTCCCAAGGCACGTCGCCCCACGTCTCGTCACCCGGCTCGCCAGGCTTCGCGATCGTCCACGTGCGCCAAAGCTCCTTGCCCGTGCGCGCGTCGTTGGCCACCATCACGCAGCCCTCTGGCCCGCTGTCGGGCGCGCACGCGCGGCCCGAGATGACCTTGCCGTCCGCGATGATCGGTCCGCTGGACGTGTTCGCTTGGCCCGTGATCTTCACTTCCCAAACCGGCTTGCCGGTGCGCGCGTCGACGGCGAACTCCGAGCCGTCGTTCGAAGTGCCGATCAGGAGCTCTCGATAGATCGCAATGTTGCGCTTCGTCCCGCCGGGTTGGCGGCCGTTCGGCAGCGCGCGCGCGAACCTCCACTGCTCCTTACCGGTCGCGGCGTCTAGCGCGACGAACCCATCGCCGCCGAGCGGCAGGTACATCACGCCGTCGTGCACGAGAGGCGTGAGCTCCGAGCCCACGACCGGCGCCGACCACACCTCGTGCAGACGCTTCACGGTGCTGCCGTCGATCTGATCGAGGGGGCTGTAGCCCCACGCGTTCAGGGTCCGTCGAAAGGACAGCCAATCCGCCGCGGGTGGGCTTTGGAGCATCGCGTCGGTGACGGGATGGAATGACTGACCGTGCTCCGGCGATTGGGCCGCGGCGACGAGCGCAACGCCCGCGACGAGACCGACGCGGCCCATCTGAACGGCGCAATTCTGGAGATGCTTGATCATGGGTTTCTCGCGTGTGAGCAGCGTGTGCCTTTTGTCGCGCCCGCAACAACGAAGCGTCGGCGCACGCGGACAATAGAAGGATTCCGAACGTATTAGAAGCCCGCACAAGACGTCGTATCGGCGTTGCCGTTTCAACGCGCGGCGCGGAGCGCCCCGAGGGCTTCGGCTCCGCGCTGCCCCCCCCGGGCGGGTCATGCATGCCAGGCTTCGAGCGTTATGACTAGTATCTACTCGGAGCTACTCCGATCGCGCGGCCGCAAATTCCGAGCTCGCTCCCCAATGCTGAACGTCGAGCTTATGTCCCACCGTGACGCCCGTCACCGGAGTGGCCAATCCGATCGATTACGTTTGGCGCGCATCAGAACCAGCCGCGAGGAAATATGAAGGACCAACGCAAGAACAGGTCTGACGACCCTACGGAAACTCAGTCACTCGACGAGCAGGTTCTCGATGTCGAGAGCAGCGATGACACGCAGCGGATCCGCACGTTGACCGTGCAAGAGCTCGAGCGGCTCTTGAAGTACAAACAACCGAGCGAAAAATAGGAACGCCGTTTCGGGTCGCCGGCGGACGAAACGCTCTCTAATGCGCCGTCCGGTCGCGCGCGGTGCGCGAAAGGTCGGCGGCGCCCGCACGGCGTTGCCACTCAGCGACCTTCTCCGTCGTCTGGCTGTCGTGTGGAGTGTAGACGACCAGCCGCAGCATCGGCCTTCCCTCGGGCACATAGGAGGAGACCGTGAAGCTGATGCCACCGAGATGCGGGTAGTGCCCAACATTCTCCAAGCGGGTCTTGACCTCGGGGCTGTTCCAGAGCCGTCTGAACAGTGCGCTCTCCGCCGTCAGCTCTGCCACGAATTCCTCAAACGACGGGTTCCCCGGATTTTGACTGTAATCGACGCGGAACTTCGAGAGCCCTTGGCGCGCCATCTGCTCGTGGCGCGCGGGGTCCAATTGGTAGGACTCGTCGTCGACCAGCACGATCCGCAACAAGTTTCTGCGTTCCGGGGCAAGTTCGTCGTAGTTCCGAAAAATACGCGTGAGGTCGTTCCATGCAATGACATCCCAGCGCGCCGTCATCACGAGCGCAGGCACGGAGATCGCGCCGAGCATGCGCTCCATGGCGGGGCTCACGATATCAACGGGTGCCGCGACTTGCGGTGCCGGCCGTTGTTGAGCGAGGGCGAACAGGAACTCGCGTTCCGTAGCCGACATGCGCAGCGCGGTGGCGACGCGCTCGAGCACGTCCGCTGAAATATTCATCTCGCGGCCCTGCTCGAGCCACGTGTACCACGTGATGCTCACATCGGCGAGCACGGCGACGTCCTCGCGGCGCAGCCCCGGGCCTCGACGCCGGTCACTCCGTGGCAGGCCGGCCTGCGTAGGAGTCACGCGCGCGCGGCACTGCATGAGAAAGTCTCTCAATTGCCGACGGCCCGTCCGATATTCCTTGTGCCGTTCCAAACAGTGTCTCCACCCTCGCCGAGATGCGGTTCCACGACGTCCCATGCGCGCCGTGAGAGGCACGAATGCTAGTCTCGCGGCGGGCCGGGAGCAACGACATACGTCCACGCCGCACGCCGTCAGCGCGACCGGCGCCATCAGTGGATCCGAGCGGCGTCCGCTCGGACGCCGTCCCGCGATCGAGTATCGGAGTCCCCCGGCGCTAGTCCTTCGGCGCCAGGTCGCGGAACTCGATCAGCCATTTGCCGTTGACCTTCACGAAGTGGTCGGCTTCCCGGCCGGCGACGACGATGCGCGGCGGCGTGCCCTGCTCGCCGGATACCACGAGCGCAACCCAATACGCGCGATGCGTGGCATGCGTCGGATCCTGGAAGTCGATGCTGACGTTACTGACCAGATGTTGCGTCGGCGGCGACTTGTTCTTCTCCGCATTGGCCTTCATGCCCTCGGCCATCGCCTTGATCGCGGGGCGGCCTTGCGTCGCGCCGAAGCGGCCGTTCTCGGTGAAGACCGAAGCGAAGAGCTCGGGATCGAGCGTGTCGAGCGCGCGCGAGAACGTCCACATGACGGCTTGGATCTCGGCACGATCATTGGCTTCGCTCGCCCAGGAAGCTTTCTGGGCCGACGCGGCGGTTGCGACCGCCAACAGCGCGGCGAGCGTTAGACATTGCGTTGTCTTGAGCACGGTAACCATCCATATAAAGGGGCCGCCATGTTACTCGAACAACGCGGCGAGAGGCCGAGCGTGAGGCGTTCCGCCATATCAACTACGCGCACGATCGGCGGCTGCGAGCGCGGCCAACAGCGCCTGCCGCGCCGCCGCCATCGCTTCGGGCGGACGGGCGGCGCGCGTCTCGTAGTAGAGGCCCCGGCCGAGCGCCACGATCTGGGGGTCGTACGCGGACGCCTGCTCCGCGAGCGCGATGGCGCGCGACGACACCTCCGCCCGCGGTACCGCTTCATTGATCAGATGCAGCGACAACGCTTCTGTCGCGGTCATGAGACGGGCGCGATAGATCACCTCGAACAAAACCTTCTTCGGCAGCGCATCGCGTACCGTCGCAAGCGCGATGAACGGAAACAGGCCTTTCGCGGCTTCGGGCAAGCCGAACGTCGCGTCGTCCGCGGCGACCGCGAGATCGCACGCCACCAGCACAGCTAAGCCACCCGCGTGCGCGTCGCCGTTCGCGGCGGCTATGAGCGGCTTGCCCAGCCGCGCCATCGCCTCGTCCATCTCGAGCAGCGCGTCCGCGTAGGCCTCGCGGCCTCGATCCGTCAGGCCCGCGCCGCGGTAATCGCCGCCCAGGCAGAACACGTCGCCGGCGCCGGTGAGCACGCACGCGCCGACCGTAACGTCGTCGCGGGCTGCACGAAGCGCCGCCGCGAGCTCGGCGGCGAGAGCGCTCGTCAACCGGTTGCCGTGCTCCGCGCCGCTCAACATCAGCACCGCAACTCGGCCGCGGCGAGTTACGACGAGCGAAGACATGCGCTCAATCACCGAAGCGCTTGGCGCGCGCTGCCGTCTCGGGCAAACCGATGAAGTCGTTGAACTCCTCGAACGGAGTGAGCCGATCGGCGATGGCGTTCGTCGCGCAGCCTGCTTCCATGAATGCCTCCATCATCTCTTTCACGGCCTTGTGCATCGCGAGCATGGGCTCGACGGGGCACAGCGCGTAGTCGAAGCCCAGCTCGTAGACCTCCTTCAGCGACAGGTATGGGCTCTTGCCGGAACGGACCATGTTGAAGAGCAAGGGCTTGCCGAGCGGCTTCAGCCGCCGCGCTATCTCCTTCAGCTGATCCACACTGCGCGGCGCGTCGACGTAGAGCCCGTCGGCGCCCACGGCCGCGTACGACGTCAAGCGTCGAATCGCGTCATCGAGATCCGTGACGCCCATCGCATCGGTGCGCGCAACGACGAAGAAATCCGGGTCGCGACGCGCTTCGAGCATCGCGCGCAGCTTCTGTTGCATTTCTTCTGCCGGAATCAGCTCCTTGCCGGCGAAGTGCCCACACTTCTTCGGCATGGCCTGATCTTCCAAGTGCAGCACGGAGGCGCCGGCCTCCTCCCAGAGCTCGATCGTGCGCTGCGCATCCAGCGGGCCGCCGTACCCCGTGTCGGCATCGGCGAACACGGGCACGGTCGTCACGCGGCAGATCCGACGGATGTGCTCGAACATCTCGGTCTGCGTGAGCACGCCGAAGTCGGGCTGACCCGCCACGATCGCGCTCGCCACGAAACCGCTTACGTAGATCGCAGGCGCACCTGCCCGTTCGGCGAGCTTCGCGGTCACCGCGTCATGGGCACCCATGCATATGAACGGCGGCTTTCTCAGCAGCTCGCGGAAGCGAGCCGAACGATTCGGATTCATTGCGCTATGTCTCCAAGGATATCCACGCCGCCTTAGACGTCGAGGCGCCGCTCGCTCATCCACTTGACGATGGCCGGATCGCGGTGCGAGAAGAAGCTGCTCTTGCCCGACTCGAGCGTCGCGATACCTGCCATGTCCGCGTCATCCAGCCGGAAGTTGAAGATGTCGAGGTTCTCGGCCATGCGTTCTCGGCGTACCGACTTGGCTACGACCACTATGCCGCGCTGCACGAGCCAGCGCAGCACGATCTGTCCAATCGACTTGCCATGCTTGCGGCCAATCCCGGCGAGGATCTCGTTTTGAAAAAGACCGTTGCGTCCCTCGGCGAACGGCGCCCAGGCTTCGGCCTGCACGCCGATCTCGCGCATAAATGCGACGCTTTCCGCCTGCTGGAGGAAGGGGTTCACTTCCACCTGGTTCACTGCAGGTACGACCTTGTTGAAGGCTTTGATATCCATCAGCCGGTCCGGCGGGAAGTTGCTCAGGCCGATCGCGCGCAGCTTGCCCGCCGCATAGGCCTCTTCCATCGCTCTCCAGGAACCATGTACGTCGCCGAAGGGCTGGTGAATCAAGTAAAGGTCCAGGTAGTCCAGACCGAGGCGCCGGAGTGATTTGTCGACCGCCTCGCGGGTGCGCTCGTAGCCGGCGTCCTGCACCCAGAGCTTCGTGGTGACGAAGAGCTCTGCACGGGCCAGCCCGCTGCGATGCAAGCCCCTGCCCACGGCCTCCTCGTTCATATAAGAGGCCGCGGTGTCGATCAAGCGGTACCCGGCGGCGATGGCATCGAGCACGCAACGCTCACATTCGGCGGCATCAGCGATCTGGAACACACCGAAGCCCGCAATGGGCATCCGCAGGCCGTTGTTCAAGGTGACGTATTCCATGTCGAGATTCCTCCTCAACGTTCGAGTGGATTCGCCATGCTAGCGTGATTGGTGCGGACGCGGGATGCCGGGCGCCCTCCGCGCGTACCACGAGAACGTGGCGGCGCTCGGGGGGAGGCTTTGTAAGATTCCGCACGGCGAGCTTGCGGCCTGCGGCAGGCTCAGCAACTCCAACGCGAACGCTTCAGAAGCGGTCGTGATGCAGTCGCAAGCGACATCTCATGTAGGAGCACCCGGGCCGGCTCGTCTGACCGCCTTCAGGCGGAGACTCGCGACACGGGCCGAAAATACTCGAAGACCTCGTAATTCAAACTCGGCGCATACGCGAGCATATTGCGGAACGCCGGCTTCAGGCCCGGATACGTTTCCATAGTTTGTTTCACGTGACTCTTCAGCGCAGCCAAGATGTCAGCCGTCAAATGGCCGTTATCGTACGCAATTTGCCCTTGGATCCAGATATTGAACAGCCGCTCCGCGAGATGATGTAGCTCAACCGATTCAACTCCCGCTACCTCACAACTCTCCTCCCGCAGCTTGAGCAACAAGGAAGCCACATGAGGATTGGAGAGCACGACTTCGTTGAACTCGGCGAAATTCATCGTGATTTCGTTGGCCATCGTCGAATTGGCCAGCATGTTGCTCTCGCGAATCTGTCGCGCGAGGTAGATCAGCGTCACCAAGACAGCCACCGACCCGAGCAGCGTCCCAACGGAACCGATCGCATCCCAATTCATGGTCCACCCATCGTTTTTATGTTTTTCAGAGGCGTCGTGGCCACGCTGTCGATCTGGCGACGATCGGCACCTATGGCTTGCGGGTGAAGCTACCACGAACCTCAACGAAGGTCGGCTAAAACGATGGCTTAGAACCTCTCGACCCAGGGCCGCAGCTCGACCTCCCACGTCCATGCGTTGCGCGCCTGACGCGCGACGTGGAAATAGGTGTCGGCGATGGCGTCCGGGTCGAGGAGCGAGTCGGGGCTTTCGGCCGGCACCGGCCGACTCGAAGAGCGAATGCCCCCGTCGATCACGAAGTGCGCGACGTGGATGTTCTGCGGCGCGAGCTCGCGCGCCATGCTCTGTGCAAGGCCGCGCAACGCGAACTTGCCCATCGCGAACGGCGCGGATAGCGCATAGCCCTTTACGCTCGCGGAGGCGCCCGTGAGAAGGATCGTGCCGCGGCCTTTGACCAGCATGCGCTTCGCCGCCGCCTGAGCGACGAGGAAGCCGCCGTAGGCCGACACCTCGAGCGCGTGCCTCACGGCCTCCGGCTCGAGGTCGACGAACGGCCCGCGCAGTCGTCCGCTTGCGTTGTACACCACGACATCCGGAGCGCCGGGCCCCGCGTCGCACTCCGCGAACAACGCCTCGACGTCTGTGGGCACGGTCGCGTCGCAGCGCACGACCTGCGCTCGCGTAGCGGTAGCAACGTCGCGCAGCTTCGCTGGTGTGCGGGCGGCGAGCACGATGCGTGCGCCTTCGCGCGCGAACCGCCGCGCCAGCGACGCGCTGAGCCCTTCGCCCGCGCCTACGATCAGCACCAGTTCGCTCACCGGTTGTTCCCAGCTTCAGCGATACGGAAACTTCCGAGCTTCCTTCTTGGTCCTCTTCGCAGCCTTTCGCTCTTTCGGAGTCATCGCTGGTTTCTTCTTGCCTTCCTTCTGCGTGCTACGCTCTTTGGACATGCCATTTGCTCCCTATCGATTGCGCATCAAGATGCATCAGCCTTCGTATTGGCTGTTGATCGAGCGTACGCAGTTACACTACGAAGGCAAGAGGCAACACATGAGCTGGACCACCCCCTTCGCAGAGATAATGGATCGGCTGGCGTAAGCCGATCCCTCAACACCCAAAGCCTATGAGCAGCCGAACCAATCTAGTGCCCGCCAACGTCTACGCGTACGTGCTGCGCCAAACGCGCGAGCCCGAGGTGCTCGCGGAGCTGCGCGCCGCCACGTCGAAAGTGCCGCACAACGTCATGCAAATCGGCGCAGACCAGGGCGCGTTGATGGCGCTACTCGTGCGGCTGATCGACGCGAAACGCTGCATCGAGCTCGGCACGTACACGGGCTACTCTGCTCTCGCCGTGGCTCTCGCGCTGCCGGCGGATGGCAAGCTGATCACGTGTGACGTCAGCGCCGAGTGGACCGAGGTCGGCCGACCCTTCTGGCGCAAGGCCGGCGTGGCGGATCGCATCGATCTGAGACTCGGACCCGGGCTCGAGACGATCGACGCGCTGCTCGCCGCCGGCGAAGCGGGGCGCTTCGACTTCGCGTTCATCGACGCCGACAAGCCGAACTACCCCGCCTACTACGAGCGGCTGCTGAAACTCGTGCGCCGGGGCGGCCTAATCGCCGTGGACAACACACTGGCGCTCGCGGGCGCGCCGATCGTCGAGCGGGACTCTACCAATGCGCAGGCGATGCTGGCGTTCAACGAGCTCGCGCGCAAAGACGAGCGCGTGGAGCAGGCGATGCTGACAGTGGGTGAAGGGCTCACGCTGTTGCGCGTGCGCTGATCGGCGCCTGCTCGGCTGACGCGCGAACTACCTGGCGACTAGGGGAGCTAAGGCGAGCAGCCGTTCGCCCCGACGCTCGCGCGAGCAGCCGTCTCCACGGTGGCCATGATCTTCGCGCGTTCTGCCTCGCTCAGTACCTGCGGCGTGACGATGGGCGCACCGGTCTCCGCGCGAAAGAGCGGCGTGCGCTTCCAGTCGCCATTGAACCGCGCCTTCAGCAGAAGCCCGACGAACCGCAGGATCATCGGGCCTTGCCCCGTCTGTTTCGGCTTCGGCCCGCCGCGAGCGCCCGCCACGTGCACCCATCCCTTGATGGGGCCGAGCACGGCGTCGAGCGGCTCACCGGAATTGTCGAGGCAGGAGTGCAACAGGCCGATGAAGGAAACTTTCGGTGTGGCCATGGTGTTGCCGATCGGCGTGTTGCAACAGCGGGTGTACCAGCGCATCAGACCCTTCGGCGTGAGCCTCATGCACGCGATCTGGTCGGCCCCCTGCGTGAAAGTGACGTTCTTCGGCAGCACCTGCACGATGTCCGAGCCGCCGCGCTCATCGAGAACGTCTTTCTCCCTCGAGAGGAAATAGGCGAACGCCTGGCAATCCTTGCAGTAGCAGACCACGCGAAATGCACGACGCGCATCTTCGAGCGTTCCTTGCACGCTGCCGCATCGACACCATGGCAGGTTCGTAGGGGAGGTTCGCGACTGGACTCACCGGTTGCCACCGTCAACTTTGCGGCTTCGCGCGGCGGGGATTGATGGAGCGACTCCCGCCCGAGACGCACGCGATGGCAGGAACACTGTGAGCCAGGTTCCGCGGGGGCTACTGCGCTCGACCACCAGCCCCCCTCCAGCCGCCGCAAACCGTTCTCGGATTCCCAGCAGGCCAAGGGAACCCGGCTTGCGAAGATCGCCAGCTGCGACCCCTACTCCGTCGTCTGCAACGACCATCGAGACGCGCTCCGAATCGGCTTCGAGACTGATGGTCACGTTCGAGGCCGCCGCATGTCGAGCCACGTTCGCAAGCGCCTCCTGCGCCGCACGGAAGAACAGCGTCCGGCTTTCCGTCTTCAGTTCGGGAAACTTTGGCCGCTGATCGACGACAACACGTACTCCCGACCCCTTTTCGACCTGGCGCGCTAGCTGCTCGAGTGCCTCCGATAACGGAAGGTGTAGGAGGGACGTCGGGTACAGTTGATCCGTGAGGTTGCGCACGTCCGCAATGCTCTGATCAACGGCTCGTGACAGCTCCTTGGCGAGGTCCATGATTCCAGAACGGCCACGACTCTTGCGTTCCAGTGCTTTCAGGTTTAGCTGAGTGGCATACAGTTCCTGGGCCACTCTCTCGTGTAATGTCACAGCCACGGCACGGCGTTCGTCTTCGCGTACTGTCGCAAGCCTCTCAGCCAGTTCCCGAATCCGCGCATGCGACTCCCGAAGCTCGGTTACGTCATACCCCATTCCGTAGACCCCAACGATCGCACCGGATGTGTCGCGGTAGGGCATGTACGACACTTCGATCTCACGCTGCGTTCCATCTAGGTTCCTGCTGACCGTGAAGCGCACGGATTCACCTTGACGCGCACGGTCGCGAAACTCCACGGTGCTCTCATAGAGCTTCTTGTATTGGTAGTCCGCGGAAGCGGCGCCGTTCGGCGGGCCCTCGCTCTTTGCCGCGAGCTTTCTGTACTCTTGATTGGCGAACTCGACTCGATCTGCGCGGTCATACAGCGCGATCGCAATGGGCAGATTGTCGGTGATCGCTCTTAATCGGTTCTCACTCTCGCGCAGCCCCTCTTGCGCGTTGCGTAGCAACGTGATGTCGGTGACAGACGCGACCCATCCGTTGACGGTGCCGTCGAGTTCCCTCCACGGCGTGTAAACCACCTGCAGAAAGTCCGGGCCTCCCGCGCGGAACGGTGCATCGCTCTCATATCGCACCGTTTCCCCCCGCGACACGCGATCGACGAGAGGTCGGATCGTCTCAAACGCCTCTCGTCCCATGACCTCGATGAATGAACGACCAACAATTTCATCGGCTGGAAGCCCGGCCATCTCCGCGTATGCTCTATTGACGCTGAGATACTGCATATCGCGGCTATAGCGCGCCAAGCCGGTCGCAGCGGTGTCGAGGATCTGCTGGACGTGCGCTTCGCTCTCGCGGGGCGGGAATTGTTTTCTGTTCGTACCCACGGATTCGAGGCACCGGCCATGTGGGAGAGCGAACATATCACGCGGTGCTGGCGGCAAACATGGCGCGGGGTTTTGCGCGCACGAAGGAGTTCCGCGAGCTCGTGACGACGCAGTGTGGGGTAGTAAGTCAACCCCGATGCGGCGGCAGGTTTTCCTGCTCGCGGCATGAGATCCGTCTAAGGCCCTCGTCGAGCGCCCGGCGCGTCCCCTGGGTAGTTGTAAGCAGGGGAGGAATAAATTGCGCGATCGGCCTGTCCTTCTTTGCGATACCGCTGATACAACTCGGCGGTGCTTGGACGAACTTCGTCGAGACTTCCCGCGAATGCCAATCGATCACAGGCCGCGATCCCCTGGCTGACCGGGACGATACCGAGCCCGACCTGGCTCCCGTCCCGGAACGCGCCGTTGCAAGCGGTTACGAGCTGCGGCAAATCGGCTTGTATCGCGGCGACGCGCTCTTCACGCGTGCTGGCACAGCCTACGAGCGTAGCTGCGGCAATGACTAGCGTGGCTTTAGCACGCAAACGGCCCGGTTCCTGAGCAAGAACCTGGGAAGGTCGCAAGAGCATTCTGGACGGACGTTTGAAAGACCTCGCTAGGGTCGCGCTGGATGGGTGCATTTGGCCATGCGGCATCAGCTGCGCGATTCGCCATGTCGCTGTTACCGTTCCTGGTTGTGCGATAGCGCCGATACAACTCGGCGGTAGCCGGACGAACGAAACCAAGACTCTGCCCGAACGCTAACCGATCACAGGCCTCGATTCCTTGGTTGAGCACGACGATGCCGAGCCCAAGCTGGCTTCCGTCCCGGAACGCGCCGTTGCAAGCGTCTACGAGTTGCGGCAACTCGGCTTGTACCGCGGCGACACGTTGTTGATATGTGGCACAGCCTGCGAGCGCAGCTGCGACGACGAGGAACAGCGTGACCTTTAACATATGCGTCTCCGGCCCCCCTCACTACACGCTGAGCTTAGCTCAACGCCTGATGACGTGCGACTCTCTAGCACACAGTCGTGATCGTTGACCGACACAAGAAATCCCGAGGCGCCGTGTTGAAGGAGCATCAGGGGGTGGCTTGCTAGAATCATCTCCTGGCATGGGGCTTTTAGGCCCCGCTTTCGGGAGACCTCAACGTCCATGTCCGCGATCCGAGCCATCCGCCTGTTCGCACTGGCCGCCCTGCTGGCCGCGCCCGCCGCTTACGCCGGCGATGCCAAGGGCGATGCCGCCAACGGCAAGGAATTGTTCATGGCCAGTGGCTGCCCGGCCTGCCATGGCGTGACCAAGGAAGACAATTCGAAGGTGGGCCCCAATCTCGTCGGCGTCGTGGGGCGCAAGGCTGGCACCACGCAGAGCCTCTTGGGCCCCAGCGAGAACCTGAAGAAGTACGGTGTGACCTGGAGCGCCGAGACCTTGGATGAATTCCTGGCCAACCCGAGCGCCAAGGTGCCTGGCACAGCGATGGCAGGCATTCTGACCGATCCGCAGCAGCGCGCCGATGTGATCGCCTACCTTTCGACGCTGAAGAATTAACGCCGTCGCCGATACGTGCCACCTTCCGCCGGATGATGGGCATGGGCGGCGCCCGCGAGGGCATCCCCCGGCCTCAGGCCGGGGGCTCTTGCTCATACGGCAGGGTTCAGCTTACCGGCTGACCTGGAGGCTGGTTCCACCACCAGGGCCGCCGCCGCGAGCACCGTTGCCGTTGGAGACCACCTTGACCCAGAGTGCATCCTTGTCCTTGAAGTACGAGGTGTCGCTGGCCTTGCGCAGCGCATCCAGGCTGTTTTGCTGCGTACCCGAGGCTGCGGTGGTGAATCCCGGCAGCTCGAAGATCACCCACGAGCCGGCATCCATTTCCGTCAGGGTGAGGGGCAGGGACGGCCTTTCGGTGGTCACCTTGATCTCGGTACCGGCTCGTACGTTGCCCGAGTTACGGTGTACTCCTTGCCATTGCGGCTGAGAACGACTGGCGGCTGAGCAGGGGCTCCACCGGCACCGCCGGCTCGAGCACCAAATGCGCCAGGACCGGCCGCTGCGCCAGGCGCGGGTCCGCCGGGACCGGCCGCTGCACCGGGACCGCCGAATGCGCCGGGACCCGTACCGCCGGCCGGAGCAGCAGCTCCGCCAGGACCGGCTGCCGCACCAGGACCCGCCGCGCCCGGACCCGCACCGCCGGCTCCCGGACCTGCGCCCCGAGCGCCGCCGAATCCACCGCCGCCGGGGCCGCCAAAACTCAGGCGTCCGACATCGCCCTTGCACACCGCAGCGTTCCAGGTGGGCTTGATCTCACAGGCTTTTGTGTCGGTTGCGATGCTGTCGTTGACGCCGTCGTTGAGGAGAATGTAGGAATTGGGGACACCGCCGACCGAGCCGTCCTTGTCGTGGATCGCCGCGGTCTTCCAGGCCACACCGTTCAAATTATCGTTGCCCCACTTGCGCTCCATCGGCGGGAAATACACCGGCTTGGCGTTGACGAATTTCGCGCGCTCGATGGAGTTTTCGGTGCTGACCCCGAAGCTGGTATACATCAGGTAAGAGAGCGCTCCGGTCTTGCGAGTGGCGTTGTCCTCGTAGTTCCGGAAGGTGACGTTCTCCACGTCATGACGGTAGTCGTAGTACTCGTAGCCGCGGATCGGGAAATCCGGCATTTGCGGCTTCGGCAAGCTGCGGCCGTAAGCCTTTTCCGCGTCAGTCCTGGGGTTGCCGATGTTCTCGGTTTCGCCCACGAACAGCGAGTCAACGACCTTTGACGTAAAGGGGTCACGACCGAAGTGCGCCAGACGCATGCGTAAAGCCCATGGCGTTGTCGGCCAGCTTCACGTTCCTGAATACGTGCATCTCACCGCGGCCCCAGATGCCGCCATTGCGGTTCTTGTAGGCGGTGAGATCCTCGAAGACCGTTTCCACCGTCTTGCTGTTCGGGTCAGCGGGATTTTCCTTGGGCGATATGCGCGTTGCCGGTAACACCGAACGTGTTATTGGGCGTGATGTTCCGGTCGAACATGAACGAGTCGTAGTTGGAGTGGGCGACGTTGCCCTTGAACTCGCGGAATGGCGTTCGACGCGGCCAGGTGGTCTTGCTGATCTCCGTGCCCTCGAACTTACCGTTCGGGTGCTCCGGCAATGACATCCAGAAGCCGTTCGCGTCGGAACCCGCGGCCACGTTGTCGCGGTAGATGTTGTCCGGATTGGTGATCCAGTAACTCGACACCGTGTTGTCCGAGGGCAGCAGGACATCCTTGGAGGCCTGGCCATTCGCTCTGACGGCCTGGCGATTCTCGTAGTCTGGGCTCTCTCCGGCTGCGGCGAGGTTGGTCGGGACGCACGGCTTGGACGTATGACACTTGGTCTGGATCGCCAGGTTGTGGACAAACTCGTTGCCGTGCTCGATGCCGTCTTCGAGGAAGAAGCAGTGACCGACGGTGTTGTAGGTCACGTTGTTCTCAACGCGCAGGAAATTCGTGCCATGCACGGTCACGCAGCGGTTGTAGGTGTCGTGGATCGCGGCGTTCTTGATGTACTGGCCCTTGCGCATCGCCGACCAGATGCCAGTGGATCGGATACCGGGCAAGCGTCAGGTTCTGGCCCATGCGATTGAACTCGACGCCCTCGACATACATCTTGCTCGACGGCATCGCCATGATGTGCCCGCCGAAGAACGACTGTTCCGCGTCGGCCGATGCCTGGATCTTGATATTGCGCGTCAGCAAGCCGACTTCGCCGCGTTCATCCACGTCGAAGGTGATCTTGCCGAAGTGCATGTAGTCCAGCTTCTTGTCGAGCGTGATCGTGTTTCCGCTGATGGCGGAAATGGTGCGCCGCTCGGCCTGCCGGGGATCGAAATCCGTCGACGCGAGGACAATCTCGTCGCCCACCCGCCAGCCCGCGGCGTTCAGGACCTGGATCGAGGTGCTGCCTGCTTTGGCCGTGCTGGCCAGCTTGGTCCAGGTGTTGGTCCGATCACCGTGCAGGTTCAGGGTTCCGCCCGAGAGCATGATCCCGCGGTCACCCATGCCCGCCATGACGTCTTCGTCTTTGACGTTGTTGGTGAGGGTGATGGTCGCCTTGCGCGTGTGGGGGCTGGCTTCGGTGCCGATGGCCAGCTCCCCGTGCAACATGATCCACTCGGTGGTCAGTTCCAGGTCGGCATTGTTTGCGAAGCTGAGTTTGCCGTCGATCGTCAGACCGCCCAGCGCCGGCGGACTGACGTCGAGGATCACGTCCTTGTCTCTGCCAATGGTGACCTTGTCGCCTGCGACCGGCACCTTGTGGTTTGGCCAGGTGGCAGGATCGGACCAGTTCGTCGGCTTGGCCGCCGGCGATCCGGCATTCTGAGCCTGAGCGACAGCGAACACGCTGCCGAGCAGGAATGCAGGAACGAGCGAAACAAGAAGGAACGAGCGATTCTTTTTGCTCATGACATCAACCCCCGTACTCGAAGATGACCCGGTACTTTGGCGGCAGAGGATAGCGCGATTGCCCCGCCGTCCAGCACATATCAGGCAACCGTGCAATTTGAAGTTTTCGATAGACGAAAAAAAGCCCCCGGCCTCAAGCCGGGGGCTCTTGTTCACGCGGCAGTTCAGCTTACCGGCTGACCTGGAGGCTGGTCTCCGGCACCAGGGCCTTTACCAGGGCCGCTGCCAAGGACGTCACCGGTGGAGACGACCTTGACCCAAAGCGAACCGTTGCCCTTGTAGTACGAGGTGGCGCTGGCCTTGCGCAGCGCATCCAGGCTGTCCTGCGCCGTACCCGAGGCTGCAGTGGTGAATCCCGGCAGCTCGAACATCACCCACGAGCCGGCATCCAGTTCCTTCACGTTGATGTTCACGGATGGCCTTTCGGTGGTCACCTTGTACTCGCTACCCGCCCGTACGTTGGTTTCCCCGTTGGCGGTGAACTCCTTGCCATTGCGGCTGAGAACGACTGGCGGCCCTGAAGGCGGCGGGGTACCTCTGATTCGACCACCGCCTGGGGCAATGGCAAAGACAACAGGTGTAGCAGCAGCGGCTCTGGGGGCACCTGCACCAGGACCGGCGGCGCCAGGGCCGGGAGCTGCGGCTCGTGCGGGGACCGGCACCGGGACCACCGGCACCAGGAGGGCCGCCGCCGCCGAAGCCACCGAAGCCAACAGCACCACCGCCGCCGCCAACATTCATGCGCCCGACATCGCCCTTGCACACCACGGCGTTCCAGGTGGGCTTGACCTCGCAGGCTTTGTCGGCGTCGATTCCGGTGATGTTGACGATGTAGGAATTGGGGACACCGGTGATGGTGCCGTCCTTGTCGTTGAACACCGCGGTCTTGTAGACCGTATTGCCGTAATCATCGTTGCTCCACCTGTTGTCGATCGGCGGGAAATACACCGGCTTGGCGTTGATGAATTTCGAGCGCTGCACGGTGTTGTTGGAGCTCATGCCGAAGCTGGTGAACAGCAGGTAGGAGATCGCTCCCGTCTTGCGGGTGGCGTTGTCCTGGTAATTCACGAAGGTGTCGTTGTCCAGTTCATGATGGTAGTCATAGAACTCGTAGCCGCGGATCGGGAAATCCGCGACTGCGGGCTGCGGCAAGCTGCGGCCGTAAGCCATTTCCGCCGGCGTCCTGGGGTTGCCGATGTTCTCGGTTTCGCCCACGAACCGCGAGTCAACCACCCGTGACGTATAGGCGGACTGACCGAAGTTGCCGGACGCTTGCGTGAAGCCAATTCCGTTGTCGGCCATCTTCAGGTTCTTGTAGAGGCGCATCTCACCGCGGGCCCAGATGCCGCTATTGCGGTTCTTGTAGCTGGTGAAATCCTCGACTACCGACTCCGCTATAGCGCTGTTCGCGTCAGCGGGATTGACAAGGGAAATATACCCGCCGACGGCGAAATGGCCATCGGCCCTGGGGGCGCGGTCGCCCATGAAACTGTCAAAGTTCGAATGGGCGACGTTGCCCTTGAACTCGCGGAGCTTCGTGCGACTTGGCCACGTAGCCTTGCTGATCTCCGTGCCTTCGAACTGGCCCGTCGGATGCTCCGGGAAGGCGAGCCAGAAACCTGTCGCGTCGGAACCCGCGGCCACGTTGTCGCGGTAGACGTTGTCCGGGTTGGTGATCCAGAAGCTCGACGCCGTGTTGTCCGAAGGGATCAGGACCTCCTTGGAGTCCTGGCCGGTCAAATTGAAGTTCGTGCCGGCCGTCGCTCCGAACGGGGCGAGGTTGGTCGGGTCGCAGGGCTTGGACGTATGGCACTTGGTCTGGATCGCCAGGTTGTGGACGAACTGGTTGCCGTGCTCGATGCCGTCTTCCAGGAAGAAGCAGTGACCGACGGTGTTGTAGGTCACGTTGTTCTCGACGCTGCAGGTAATTCGTGCCATGCACGGTCACGCAGCGGCTGTAGGTGTCGTGGATCGCGGCGTTCTTGATGTACTGGCCCTTCGCGTCGCCGACCAGATGCCAGTGGATCGGATAGCGGGCCAGCGTCAGGTTCTGACCCATGCGATTCAGCTCGACGCCCTCGACATACATGTGGCTCGAGGGCATCGCCATGATGTGCCCGCCGAAGAATGACTGTTCCGCGTCGGCCGATGCCTGGATCTTGATGTTGCGCGTCAGCAGACCGACTTCGCCGCGCTCATCCACGTCGAAGGTGATCTTGCCGAAGTGCATGTAGTCGAGCTTCTTGTCGAGCGTGATCTTGTTTCCGCTGATGGCGGAAATGGTGCGCCGCTCGGCCTGCCGGGGATCGTAATCCGTCGACGCGAGGACAATCTCGTCGCCCACCCGCCAGCCCGCGGCGTTCAGGACCTGGATCGAAGTGCTGCCTGCTTTAGCCGTGCTGGCGAGCTTGGTCCAGGTGTTGGTCCGATCACCGTGCAGGTTCAGGGTTCCGCCCGAGATCATGATCCCGCGGTCACCCATGCCCGCCATGACGTCTTCACCCTTGACGTTATTGGTGAGGGTGATGGTCGCCTTGCGCGTGTGGGGGCTGGCTTCGCTGCCAATGGCCAGCTCCCCGTGCAACATGATCCACTCGGTGGTCAGCTCCAGGTCGGCATCGTTTGCGAAGGTGAGTTTGCCGTCGATGGACAGACCGACCAGCGCCGGCGGACTGACGTCGAGGATCACTTCCTTGTCTCTCCCAATGGTGGCCTTGTCGCCTGCGACCGGCACCTTGTGGTTTGGCCAGGTGGCGGGATCGGACCAGAGCGATTGCTGGGCCGTCTGAGCTCTTCCCTCCTGAGCGCCTGCGACAGCAAGTGCGCCGACGAGGCCGAATGTCGATAAAAGAAGGAACTGTGGTTTGGCCAAGTGGCAGGATCGGACCAGTTCGTCGGCGTGGCCGCCGGCGATCCAGCATTTGAGCCAGAGCGACAGCGAACACGCCGCCGAGCAGGAATGCAGGAACGAGCGATCCAAGAAGGACCGAGCGACTCTTTTTGCTCATGACATCAACCCCCGTACTCGAAGATGACCCGTTACTCGCCGCACAGGAAAACGCGGCTGCCTGGGAAGATCCCGCATGATGCGACGCCGTCGCGATCGCGCAATTCGGGATGGAAAAGAACCAAGGGATCGATTCCACGCGATGACCCGAGGAGCGATCGCTGACTCCGCATTCCGAAGACACGACTTGCACATTTCGGCACGAAGTGACGGAAAACGGATTTCTGGCCACGATGCTCCCTTTCGCGCACCTTTGGCAAGTCGAGTCGTCGACGGCAGCGGCGATGAGACGCGTCGGCGAGGCGAAATATCTCGCGGAAGCCGCAAGAGTTTAGATGGTGGGCCGTGCTGGAGTCGAACCAGCGACCAATGGATTAAAAGTTCGAAGCGCAAAAAAGCACGGCTAGGTTTTTCAACCACTTGCCGGGACGCCCGTTGCATTCCTTGCACGACTATTCACGACTGTGCGCAACTCATTCACGCAAAACTCACGCAGAGACTCACACCAGCAGATTCAGCCCGACGTTCGCGTTCGGCTCGTGCCGACGAACGACATCTCCGTCAGGCAACCTCGAGCGCGACATGCACCTGTCTGCCGATGGCCGTCGCAATATCGACCAGCGCATCAGGAGAATCAGAAGGCCGTTATTCGTTGAATGACCCAGAACATCGCCCCGCTGCCGATGGCGTACGCGGGCAACAGACGCAGGGGGCTTGAAAGTCGCGAGTTTGAGAGCTACGAGTGGGAATACCGCGACGTTCAAGCACAAGCAAAGTATAACCCCCTGACGGCGACGCAGCCTACGAGTCGGCGACCGACGATTGGTCGGGAAACCGTCGTCCTTCGGTGGGAACTTCGTGCCCAGGAAGTGGCGAAGCGCCAAGACCTACGGTAGGAGCACGCCGAGCGCCGCTTGCCGTTCCCGCTCCGAAAGCGCAGCATCCAAGTGCGATTTCAACCAGGCTCAACTCGTTGCGCCCAGCGAAACGCAGCAGCAAGCGCGGTTCCAGTCGCTCGAGCAAGATGCTTCAAGCGCTGATCGAAGGCGCCCCGGACTTGCTCACGCTGATCGATCGCGATCGGCTCGTAGATGAGTTAGCCCGGCCGTCATACGGGTTACCGGGTACGAGAGCAAAGAGCTGCTCGGCCGGCCGTTCGTCGAATTGCTGCATCCCGATGATCTCGAAGCTGCCCATCGAGCTTTCGATGAGCTGCTAAGGAGTCGGGACGTGGTCAGAGTTCATACCCGGTTTCGCCACAAGGACGGTCGATGGATCACGCTGGAGTCGCTCGGCCGCGCTCAACTCGACCTCCCCGAGTGCAACGTCGTCCTCGTGTCTTCTCGCGACGTAACGCAGCAAGTGCAACTCGAAGCGACACTGCGGCAGTCGGAGCAAGAGAGCGCCGAGCTTTTCGAGGAGGCGCCTTGTGGCTACCACGCGGTCGACGCGAACGACATTTCCGGCGGGTGAACCGCACCGAGCTGCGCTGGTTGCAGCGCACTCAGGAGGAACCATCGGCCGGACGGCTTTCACGGACCTGCTCGTCCCTGCAAGCCGGAAGTCGTATGCGCAGAGCTTCGAGCGACTCAAGAAAGAGGGCATGCTGCGCGACGCCGAGTTCGAGGTGCTCCGCAAGAATGGAACGTCGTTCCCGGCGTTGTTGCAATCCGTCGGGGTCCGCGATGCCGACGGTGAGCTCATCGAGTGCCGTACCACGCTCTACGACACAACCGAAAGAAAGGCGGCCGAGAGCGCGCTGCGCAAAGTCAATCGCACGCTACTCATTCTCGCCGAGGCGCGCAAAGCGATCATACGTGCCGGACGGAGTCGGGGCTTCTGGAGGAGATTTGCCGGATCGTCGTCGAAGGCGGCGGCTACCGCGTCGCAGCCGTGCTCTTCGCGCAGAAGGATCCGGGATCGACGATGCGGCTCGTCGCCAAGGCCGGCGATGACGGCGGCCACCTGGAGGCCGCGCGGATTAGCTGGGGCAATGACGAACGCGGCCAAGGACCAACGGGTAGAGCGGTGCGGACGGGCAGGCCGCAGGTGAACCGAGACTTCCTTACCGACCCGACTGTTGCGGCGTGGCGAGATCTCGCCCTTTCCGCCGGCGCGCGTTCGTCAGTCAGTTTGCCGCTCAAGGACGGATCCGGCGTCTTCGGCGTGCTGAGCGTCTATGCGGCCGAGGCCGACGCCTTTGACGTCGACGAATTGGGCTTGTTGGAAGAGCTCGCGAACGAGATGTCGTTTGCGATTGGATCGCTTCACGCCGAGCAATTCGCCTCCGAGCACAGCGCGCTCAAGGACGCTCCGGCTCACGCGCCCGCAAAAGACGCACTTGCGCGCCTGAGCCCGCGCGAGCGCGAGGTTCTGAGGGGGGTCGCAGAGGGACACACGAGCAAGCAGATCGCGGCCGAGCTTGGTATCGCGCCGGCGAGTGTCGACACCTATCGAAGCCGGCTGATGTTCAAGCTCAACGCCAAAGGGGTGAGCGGGCTCGTTCGATTCGCGATCCGCGCGGGCATCGTCGCGGCATGAGCGATTTCAATCAGTTTCGTCGCCCGGCGGCGGCTGTTCGCCGCTCGCCGGCGCTCGCTCAGCGCTCTCGTTCGGGTCGACCGCTTCCGATTCCGGTGGTCGTGCGCGGATGACTCTTGCGATGCATTGGTCGAGTAGCTCTTTCGCCTGACGGCGGCTCAGTCGCAGGCGGCAGGCAAACTGTCATGAGCCCGCACCTGCTGCATCGTTGCCTTCTTTGGCGGGCGGGACGCCGATTGAGGCGTCGCGCAGACGAACGAAATCGCGCCACGCGTCACAAGCCGCAATCACCGCCCAGACAACGAGGTAGCTGAAACTCCACCACCCTAGATACTTGCCCCATCCCCAAATGAATATGCCGAATGCCGAGAGTGCCAATCCCAGTTTCGCTGTATAGATTTCATCCAAGCGTTCGACCATGCTCGACCTTGACTCATTGTTTATATGCAAGATCGCCAGCTCGAGGACGCCGTATCCGACATAGTGCCTCGACGCCAACAGAAGACCGACAGCGCTCGCTATGGAACCAGACCTTTCAAAGAGGTCCCAACGGTCGGGACCTGTGGCAAGCCAGGCGCAGATGAGCGGCGGACTCACACCAGGATAATGGCGGCAACCCTTCGGGCACGATACTTGCCCGGAGTGCGCAAGCGAAACAACTCTCGGTAACTCGCAAGGGCTTTGTCGAATTGGCTCGTCATCGGCGTCTCTCTCGAAGCCACTCTCTCTTGCTGGTTCAGACCGGCCCCGCGGATAGGGCTCGAACAGTGGCCGCGATCAATCTGATTCCGGCATTTCTTCGATATCCGCTCGTTTCACAGCCCATCGATCCGCGCTCAGTCTTGAACGATTGCTCCGATACCTCGTCAGAAGGAGATGGAACTTTGCCCCGGGGGAAGATGAGTTGCCCAGTGAACCGCGCGGTCCAGTCGCCAACGTGCGTTGTCTCCGGCGCGTGGCCAAATGCGCCGTTGTAACATGCCTCGTTTCGCTACCTTCGATGGAAGGTTCGCTCCCTCTTTCGACGTAGGGAACGTTGGGAGAACCACGTCCTTCTGCTTCCTTGCGGTAAGAGGCGAGGTCTTGCACCGAAACCATGATGAGATTGTGCCTCTTGCAGTAGTCGATAAGATCAGGAGCGCGTGCCATGGTGCCGTCGTCATTCATGATCTCGCAGATCACGCCGGCGGGGTTCAGACCAGCGAGGCGAGCAAGGTCAACCGCGGCCTCGGTATGGCCGCCCCGCTCCAAGACGCCACCGGCGCGGGCACGAAAGAGGGAAGACGTGGCCGGGCCGCGCAAAGTCCTCTGGATAGTGTTTGGATCAATGGCCGCACTGATTGCACAGGCACGATCATGAGCCGATATGCTGGTCGTGACGCCAAAACCCTTCGCATCGATGGCTACCGTGAAGGCTGTGCCGTGCACGGCTGTGTTGTCCGGCACCATCGCGCCAAGCTCTAACTCATCCAGTCGCTCGCCCGTCATGGCGAGACAGATCAGCCCCCTGCCGTGGCGCACCATGAAGTTGATGGCCTCGGCGTGACCAGCTCCGCCGCCATCGTCAAGTCGCCTTCGTTCTCTCGATCGTCGTCATCGACAACGACGACCATGCGGCCCGCTCTTAGCTCGCGAATGGCGTCAGCTATGCTTGCAAAGCAGAGCTTATCTTGCGCCGGTTCGGGTCTCGCACATTTCGTCCGATTGCAGCATCTAAGGCTGAGGACATGTCCCATCTTCTCCTGTTTGGCACGGAGGTAGGCGAAAGAGTGTGGATTGGGCGCGGCCTCGCACGGAAGCTGAGCGACAACCTCGATCCCCGCATCAGCCAGCGCAAGCGACTTGTGGGGGTTATTCGAGAGCAGTCGAACTTGTGTCACGCCAAGTTCGTGCAGGATCGCGGCTGGCAAGCGGAAGTTCCTGCAATCGGCCTCGAATCCGAGTTCGCGGTTCGCGTCGAACGTGTCGAGGCCGTCGTCCTGCAACGCGTAAGCCTGCAACTTTGCCATGAGTCGAATGCCGCGGCCTTCCTGATGTTCGTAGATAACAAGACCCCGCCCTTCGGCGGATATGCTCTGCAGGGCGAGGTCTAACTGATCCTTGCAGTCGCAACGCAATGAACCGAGAACCTCACTCGTAAAGCACTGGGAGTGGACGCGGAGCAGAGGGGCGCCTCCTGTCAGGTCCCCCAGGATCATCGCGAGTGCGGTTTCAGTGTGCCGTGTGCCGTTACAGACCACACGCTCGAACCCCACGAGTTGAAACATCCCCCACTCAGTAGGTAAGCGCGTGGAAACTACTTGTCGCACCACCGATGTCTGCGCATGCGCATCGCCGAACAGGGCTCCGGCCGGCGCGTCCTGCTGCACGGGTTCTCTGAATGCCACTACTCCTTGCGGCAATAGATCGTCCGTCTCGCCTAAGCAGGTCATGCTGTGCGCTTGAGTGTTCATTGGAACAGCGTTTTGTTTATCAGCCTCGGAATCACCGGTGTAACTTGAAGCTGGATGTTCGATTCCGGGCCACCCTCCGGCCTGTGCGCCATATGCTGATAGGCGAACTGGATTTGCACAGGGAGCCGCCCGAACATGACTACCTTGCCGACCGATACTCCGATGGGCACAGTCCACGCATCACTGCCAGGCGCCTTCCAATCAGCCATAATGTTGCCTGAGTAGCCGACGCTCCATCCCTTGCCGAAGAAACGGTAAATCAAAGGCAGGAGATTCATCTGGTTTGTCTCTGGCGGTTCTCGTCTCCGCCGATAGACCACCATTGCTGGAGAAAGGCTGCGATCATGAACTTGTTCGTGATGTAGCCACCTCCGATAGCGGGTCCGACCTGCCACTTACCTTGTCCGGTCAGTTCTGAGCCGGCGGTCGGGAATATCCAGGTGGGTCCTACGCCAAAAATCCACGGCTCGTGGCCGGCGGGCGAAAACACTTGCGCCAGGACCATGTCGCCGAATGCCGTTGTCCGTTCGATGCTACCGGTCGCCGTGGGATGCGGCACGCTCTGGTAAAGCGCAATCACGGGACGTGTGATTAGATTCATTTTGTCGGTCAGGGCCACCGGCAGAACGGGTTGAAAATAGAGGTTGTTCACCGACTCCCCGCCGAGTGGTCCCCCGTTCTCAAGTTTGAAATTGTTGTACTGGAGCTGGAGCTGCCAGAGGCTGGTGACCGGGTTAGTAATCTCCTTGGCCAATTCATTGGCTGAAAGGGCAGACGCACTCGCTTCGGGGGTTCCAGTCGGGGCCGCCGTCGCCGCGTCGCCAGGTTCGTTCGGGGCCTGCGGCCACGCAGGGGTTACCTCGATAACAAGCAACGTCAAGCCCACGATCAGCGTCCATCCTATCAGCCTGCTTTGATGGGTATTCATATTCGTTAGCTCATTACTGCTGCACTTCACGCCTTCATCTTTGAACTACTGCGCTAACACTTTCATCGCGTTCCAGATGACGTGAATGTCGTTACTCACTCGTGGGAACGGGTTTGGTTCTTTGTCGAGATTCAGCAGTTTGAAGACCGCCATTTGGGCTGAGCGCACCGAATATTCCATCGTGAAGACACAATCGTCCGGCACTTCAACGAACTGACCGGTCAGGGCGAGGTTGGTTGAGCCTTTCGGAACAACTTCAGGTCGGTCAGTCACGTTTCTTCAGAAACTGGCTCGTCACGAAAGGCATCCTGCAGGGTATGAGGTTTGACGAATCTAGAATCCGCTTCAGGTCGGCATCGAACCCCAAGTGGCGGACCAACTCCTCCAGAATCTCTCTTCCGCTGCATTCACCCATTGGTTTGCGGACATCAGTCGCCATTTGTCGGCGAGAGACCTAAGCCGTAAAACACGTAAGCGTTTGCTGGCTGGTTCTGGTAATACGGCTGATGGTTGAGGATAAAGTCAGCGACCAACCGGACTCCGGCAACGAGGTGATGCCGTTCTTGCTTCTTGCCCGCTGAATTTCTCCATCAAATCAAAGAACCGCCGGTCCTTTTGGGTCACACTGAATGACGTGAACGATGACCTCGTCAATGTGACCGGTGAAGACCGACGGATCGCGAAAGATGTCCTTGCGCTTGCGAGCGAGAGTCTCCCAGAGCGCCCATTTCCCCTCATGCGTCGGCGACGTAATCAGCTCGGGCGCGGAAGTATTCGTGCCGTATGAGGCATTCGCGACCATCGAGCCCAGCGTAGCTATGACGATGTCCTCCGCCTGACTTCAACCCTCTTCTGCTTTCCGTCCTGGACCATCGTGATCCCGTGGGCGGTGAGTTCGCCATCAGTGTCGTTCCCGAGGTCGATGTCGCTCACTCGTGTGTTCCCCACGTATTGCACACCACGGTCGGTCAGCCACTTGATCATCGGGCGCACCACCGAGTCGTACTGGTTGTACCTGGTGTGGTGGAGCAAGTTTTGAGTTGCCATATCCGGGAACAGGTGCATGAATCTCAGCAAGTACCGTCGCATTTCGATGGCGCTGTGCCATGGTTCAAAGGCGAAAAGTGTTTTCCACATGTGCCAGAAATGGGTTTGAAAGAAGTGCTCCGAGAAGGCGTCGTTGATACGCTTGTCGCTCGACGCTTTTTCCGGCTTGGAAGTTAACGCGAGGAGCTCCAACTCGTCTTTCGCATTAAAACCATAAGAGCCAGCTTTCAAAATCTTACCGTTGGCGACCAGGCGACACTTGTTGTCCCAGCGGTAAGCTTTGGTGAACTCGAGGGTGTCCTGCTTGATCGTTTTCGTCGGGTCATCCAGTGAGGGGATGAAAGACCACGAATCGTAACAGCAGACGTAATTCTCCTCGAACATGCGCTCGCCGCGCATGAAGTAAACCTTTTCAGGAGTGCCAGCTGAGTCAAGGCATCCGCCCGGCAAATCTTCCTCCTGGTAAATCTTGATGTTCGCGCCCGAAAAACCGCCGTCTTTGATCAGGTAGGCAGCGGCAGCCAGATTGGCGATTCCTGAGCCGACCAAGTGTGCCTTGCGTCCTTCATTGCCCATGTACAGGCTTCGCTTCGCGTATTGAAGAAACCGATCCCAAAGACATCGAACTCTTCGGAGATGCAGCTTGCTTCACTCGAAGCACCGTCTCTAGGACAGTACGTCCGCAATTTGTATGCGGCTGCGGTCATTGCGGCCGACGATGGCGCGGGGAGTTCGTACTTCGTGCGTCTCGAGAACGATTCGAATGTCGCCGACAACATCGTCGACGCGCGGCTCGAGTCGATTTCGACCGGCGTACCGCTCGCCCTCGATGCGACCGAGCGTTCGATCGCGCACGTCTCTGGGCTCGAGCTGTGTCCGCATGTGGGCTACGACGTCGTCGAGGAAGGCTACTGGACGGGGCTCGAGGGCGGCCGACTCCGCGTGCGCCTTGCGGTACGGCCACCCTCCGCCGTGCGGTTCCGCTCGTGAAGCTCGTGGAGGAGAACATAGTCCCTGCTCGCTCAACGATGTCGCCATCGATCCAGATTTCATTTTCCAGAACAGACTCGTACACGTCCTCGTGACCGCCGACGGTGAAGTCTATGTCGAAGACGCTGCGCAGCCCGCCGTCGACGATCCGGCGCGGGGAGCCTAATCGATGATTCCGGTTGGTGACGAGAACCCTAGGCGATCCGCGCCGGTGATGACCTCTTTGCTCATCGGTATCAACGTCGCCGTTTATCTGCTCGAAGCTGCCTTGTCCGGGAGCCGCTCGAGCGCCTGATCGAGATGTCGGCTTCGTGCCGGCGTAGCTCACGCACGCCGCGGCGACGCCACTGAGCGTGTTGACGGTCTTCACCTCCACCATGCCTCGCACGGCAGCTTTGGCTCGGCAACATTTGGACGCTCTGAATCTTCCGTGGACAACGTCGAAGCTGGACGAGTGCGCGCGGGAAGCGGCCTGGAAAGCCGCGCCAACGCGCGTTATTCGCGGGCCTTAGCACCTGCGCATCTTTCGTTGCCCCCACTAGCCCTTCGACGAACTCCCCGCACCATCGTCGGCCGGAATGACGGCAGCCGCATACAAATCGCGAACGTACTGTCCTAGAGACGGTGCTTCGAGTGAAGGAAGCTGCATCTCCGAAGAGTTCGGTGTTTTTTCAATGGCCCGGCCATGGTGGTTTCACCGGAGCGTCGGACCGCAGGCACACAAGCCAAGCTACG
>CAVOVT010000020.1:0-18709 GCA_963699925.1 uncultured Gammaproteobacteria bacterium
GCGGCCAGGGCAAGCAGGGCGGTGGCAAGGAGCGAGAAAACGGGTCGCGGCATGGCGAGTCTCCTGATCGCGGCCTCGACGTGCCGCCTCGAATCGCAGATGGTACTGTCTTAAGGGGGGCCGTGGCGACCCGGCCGAGGCGGACCGGCGCGTTGACGCGCCGCGCAGGCCGGAACGAGAATCGGCTCGCGGGGAGGGGGCGTTATGCCAACACGTCGACTCATGGGCCTGGCCGCGCTGGCCGTTGCGTTCGGCGCATCGGCGCAGGCGGCCTACAAGCCGCGGCGCACCTCGTGGGGCGACCCCGACCTACAGGGCGTTTACGCGAACGACAACGAGTACGCGACGCCGCTCGAGCGCCCCGACGAGTTCAAGGGCAAGACCCTCGCCGACATCACGCCCGCGGAGCTCGCCGAGGTGCGGCGCAAGGCCACCGAGAAGATGGTCGCGGCCCTAGCGCCCGGCCCGCGCGGCCCCGATCAATGGTGGCTCGAGAACCTCGACCTCACGAAGCGCAACCAGCCGTGGCTCATCATCGATCCCGCCGACGGCAAGATCCCGGCGCTGACGGCCGAGGCGAAGACGCGCGTCGGCGCGCGCGTGCGCAGCAGCTTCGTCGGCGGGCCGTTCGACGGGCCCGAGGACTTCAATCCGCTCGAGCGCTGCATCAGCCGCGGCTTGCCGGGCTCGATGATTCCGGTGATGTACGGCAACGTCTATCAGATCGTCGCAGTCGCCGGGCTACGTCGTGATCACCTACGAAATCATCCACGAGGCGCGCGTGATTCCGCTCGACGGCCGTGCGCACGTCGGCGCCGCGATCCACGAGCACATGGGCGACGCGCGCGGCCACTTCGAAGGCAACACGCTCGTCGTCGAGACGACGAACTTCACGACGTTGACGGTGTATCGCAACGCGAACCCCGCGCGGCTGAAGATCACGGAGCGTTTCAGGCCCGTCGCGCGCGACCGCATCGCGTGGACCGCGACGATGGACGACCCGACGACGTGGGCCGCGCCGTGGACGATCGCGATGCCGCTCACGCTCGACCCGCAGCCGGCGATGGCGTTCGAGTGCCACGAGGGCAACTACGGGTTGCGCAACATCCTGAGCGCCGCGCGCGCCGCCGAGAACAAGAACTGACGAGACGCCAGCTATCGAGCCGCCGGCATGCCCGAGCGAAGTCCAGCCGCCTGCCCTGTTTTGATCCCCTCCTGCGCGCGCGTGCACGCCGATCGCGCACGCGGGCAGAGCCTAATAATCGGTCAGGCACTATTGCGGCGCGCTCGTATGTGCGCGATGGCGGCCGCTCCATGGCATAGTCCTTGCTCCAGCTACGCGGATCGGCCCGGCCGCCCGCGCAGCGCGACGCCGGCCGCCGGCAGATATTCATTAATAAGAGCGACTCGGCCGGGAACGTGTGTTGATCGATGGACTGGACGAACTACCGGAGCTCCGCGTTTGACGAGCTGATCGCCGCCGACGGCGGGCCGCGTCCCGCCGCGGGGCATCTCGTGCGCTATCTCTCGAAGCTCTCGGACCGCGACGTCGCCGCGCGCCAAGTCGCCGCGAGCGCGATCGCGCGCATGTCGGGCATCACGTTCACGGTCTATTCCGACGGCCGCAACGTCGACCGACCGTTGCCGTTCGACCTGATCCCGCGCGTGCTTGCGCGCAGCGAATGGGAGCGCACGGAGGCGGGGCTCAAGCAGCGTATCCGCGCGCTGAATCTGTTCATCGGAGACGTCTACGGCGAGCAGCGGATATTCAAGGACAAGATCGTGCCGGCCGAGCTGCTCGCGAACTCGGTGAACTTCCGGCGCGAGTGCGTCGGCGTGAAGCCGCCGCTCGGCATCTGGGCGCACGTCTGCGGGTCGGATCTCGTGCGCGACGCCGACGGCAAGCTCTATGCGCTCGAGGACAACCTGCGGATCCCGAGCGGCGTGTCCTACATGCTCGAGAACCGGATCGTCGCGAAGCGCGTGTTCCCCGAGCTGTTCGAGACCTGCACGATCCTGCCCGTCGACGAGTATCCGATGCAGCTCTACGAGACGCTCGCGGCGCTCTCGCCGCGGCCCGGCGAGCAGCCTGTGATCGTCGCTGCTCACGCCGGGCGTCTTCAACAGCGCGTACTTCGAGCACACGTATCTCGCGCAGGCGATGGGCATCGAGCTCGTCGAGGGCAGCGACCTTTTCGTCGGCGAGGACGACTGCACGTACATGCGCACGGTGTACGGGCCGCAGCGCGTCGACGTGATCTATCGGCGCGTCGACGACCTGTTCCTCGATCCCGAGGTCTTCAAGCCCGATTCGGTGCTCGGCGTGCGCGGCCTGATGCGAGCTGGCGCGCCGGGAAAGTCGCGCTCGCGAACGCGCCCGGCGCAGGCGTCGCGGACGACAAGGTGGTATTCGCCTACGTGCCGAAGATGATCGAGTACTACTTGGGCGAGGAGGCCGATGCTGCCGAACGTGCCGAGCTATCTCTGCACGGACGAGGCCGAGCGCAGGTACGTGCTCGGCCATCTCGGCGAGCTCGTCGTGAAGCCCGCGAACGAGTCGGGCGGTTACGGGATGCTGATCGGTCCGCGCTCGACGAAGAAGCAGCGCGAGAAGTTCAAGAAGCTCGTCGTCGCCGACCCGCGCAACTACATCGCGCAGCCGACGCTGGCGCTGTCGACGGTGCCGATCGTGACGCCGCGCGGCCCGTCGCCGCGGCACGTCGATCTGCGGCCGTTCATCTTGTCGAGCTCGAACGTCTACGTGACGACCGGCGGCCTGACGCGCGTCGCGATGAGGCGCGGCTCGCTCGTCGTGAACTCGTCGCAGGGCGGCGGCGCGAAGGACACCTGGGTCGTCGATCTCGAGGATCCGAGCTGATGCTGTCGCGCGTCGCAGAGAACCTCTATTGGTTCGCGCGCTACGTGCGCCGCGCGGAGAACATGGCGCGGCTCGTCGGCGTCGGCAGCCAGCTCCAGCTCGACTTGCCGCGCTCCGTGAAGTTCAGGTGGCACCCGATGATCGATACGGTCGGTGGCGCGGCACTGTTCAAGACGCGCTATCCGGACGCCGGCGGCGCGCCGGCCGACGTCGACGTGATGCGTTTCTTGCTGCTCGACGAGCGCAATCCGTCGTCGCTGCGCTGCTCGATCGACACGGCGCGCGAGGTGATGCGCAGCATCCGCGACGCTTTGCCGCCGGAGATCTGGGAAGTCGTGACCGACCTGCACATGTTCCTCTCCGGCGACGCCGAGCGGCTCGTCACGCGGCGGCATCGGGTCGAGCTCATCAGCCGCATCGTCGACGGTTGCCTCAAGGTCTCGGGGCTCGTGACCGCGACCGTGAGCCGCGACATCGGCTTCCAGTTCATGCAGTTCGGCACGGCGATCGAGCAGGCCGACATGACGACGCGAATCATCGACGCCGGCGCGTCGGGCCTCGTCGCGCCGCGCAAGGAAGAGGATCGGGAGACGTTCCGCAACCTCCAGTGGATGGCCGTCCTGTCGTCGCTCGCCGCGGATCAGACCTACCGGCGTCACGTGCGCCAGCGCGTGACCGGCGAGCACGCGCTGCAGTTCCTGCTCCAGAGCGACACGTTTCCGCGCAGCGTGTACTTCTGTCTCACGCGGATGCAGCGGATGCTCGGTGTGATGCCGCCGCGGCCCGATGTCAGAGCGAAGCTCGATTCCATCGTCAACTCGATTCGAAGGGCGGAGCCGCGCGCGCTCGTCGTGAAGAACCCCGCGTCGTTCATGGACGAGATCCAGCTGCAGCTCGGCGGGCTACACGGCGCGGTCGCGGGCGGATACTTCAATGTCGCCCCCGGCTGAGCGGGAAGCGGATGTCCACCGCGAAGCGCGCGGCGCGCCCGCGAACCTCGAAGAAGCGGGGGGCGGGAGCACGCCTGGCGCGCAATCACGCGCGGACGCCGGGTCCGGCTCGGCGCCGCTCTCGTTTTCGCCCCGGCGAGCCGCTGGGCCGCATGACGCGGGCGCGCAGCAGCAGTAAGACCTGGCATGCCGATTGCTATATCCAGCGCATGCACGTTTTTGCGCCGATCACTTGAATGGACGTCGCTGCCGCGCCGCCGCCTGACCTGTCGACGGTCATCGCGCCGCAAAGCCGCGGCCCGCCTAGCGCCGTGCGGCCTCCGGGCCAGCGCGACCCCGGCGGGACGCCGGCGGTAGGCCCGTTCGACCTCCTCTTGCAGATGCTCGGGGCCGCCATGCCGGCCGGCCAAACCTTGCCGGTCGGCGGCAGCGGCTTGCCCACGAGCGGCGACGCGTCGACGGCGGTGAGCGCGCCGGGCGCCAGCGCCGTCGCGGCCGCGCCCGCGGGTGCGCAAAGCGCCGCGGGCTCGCAAAGCTCGTCGACGGGTCTTGCGGACTGGCTGCGCCTCGCGCTCGAGCGCGCCGGCGGCGATTCGGCCGTGCTGCCGGCGGCGACGAGCGACGCGCCCGCCGCCAGTTCGCCGGCGCAGAGCGCCGTGCCAACGGGCACGACCGCGCCGACACCTGCGCTCGATACCGCTTCGGCTGCGGCCGGCTCGGGCCCGATCGATCTGCAGCAACTGCTCGCCGCGAGCGCCGACGCGCAAGCTCCCGCTCAGCCGCTTGCCGCACTCGTGAACGCGGCTCGCGAGCAAATCACGGGCACGGATTCGAAGCGAGGGGCGCAATCGAGCACTGCGCCGGCCGACTCGTCCGCGCCGGTCGCGACCGATCTGCCGCCGACCGACGCGAGCGCTTTGCACGCGCCCGATGTGCCGGTGCTCGCCGCGGTGACGCAGGCTCAAGCGACGGCCCAGAAGACCACGCGGCTCGACGACGACACGCTGCCGCTCGCCATCACGCCGACGACAGGCGCCGACGCGGCCGCAGCCGCACCCGCGCTGCCGCTCGTGCACGCGTCCGATGCCACGCACGCGACGGCCGCGAGCGCCGCGCCGGCGCAATCGGCGCTGCCGCAAAGCTCCGGCGAAGCGATCGACACGACCGCCGCGCGCTGGCACGAAGCTCTCGCGACGCGGATCCAATGGCTCGTCGATCACGACGTCGGCGAGGCGAAGATCAAGCTCAATCCCCCGGAGCTCGGCGCGCTCGACGTGAAGATCGCGCTGCAAGACGACAAGACGTACGTGCAGATGACCGCGCACAGCGCGAGCGCGCGCGACGAGCTCGCGCAGGGGCTGCCGCGGTTGCGTGAGCTCCTGAGCGCCGGCGGCCTCGAGCTCGGCGGCGCGACGGTGAGCGGCGGCCACGACGACCGCGGCGCGTTCGGCGCCGCGGCTCCGCAGCCGATCGCGCGCGTCGCGGCGTTCGCGTCCGCGGCCGACGACGTGCAGCCCGACGCGCCGCGCGCGCGCCTCGGCGCCGGCGCGGCGGTGATCGACACGTTCGCCTAGCACCGCGCCCCGTTACGGCGACCGCCGGGCTCGGCGCGGTCGCCGCGGGGAGGGTCGTTGCGCGTCGGCTCGAGCGGCGGCCAACCGTCACCGAGCCTCGCTTAGCGCCAATTTTCCGACGCCCCGCCCGTGATCGCCCGAAGACCGTGTCGGGCTAACTTACTGTTCCGTAGGTCTATTTCCTCGATCGGACTCCCGTGGCATGGAACTTGGAATATGTCGCCGGGAGATTTTCTGCGGAGCAGATGCCGATGGCGGCGAAAGACAAGGTTCAGGGCGAAGCGCACCCGGGCGACGACAAGGACGCGCCGAAAGACAAGGTGAAGAAAGAGTCTGGGCCGATGAAGCTCGTGATCGTCGGCGCCGTGGCTCTGTTTCTCGCCGTGCTCGGCGCGCAGGTCGCAGCGCCGATCTTGACCAAGATGATCGCCGGCGACCCGAGCGCGCCGGCGAAGAAGGCGGCCGACGGCGAGGCGGGCGACGAGCAGCAGCTCGCGGCCGCGGACGCGCCGCCGCCGGCCGACGACGCAGGCCGACGCGAAGCCGATCGAGCCCGCGCTCTACGTACCGCTCGATCCGCCGTTCGTCGTGAGCTTCGCGGAGAAGAGCGGCGACACGCGCTTCGTGCAGCTCACGCTGCAGGCGATGGCGCGCAGCGAGAAGTCGATCGACGCGATCAAGACAGCACGCTCCCGCGATCCGCAATGCGTTCCTGTTCGTGATCTCCGGCCACAAGGTCGAGGATCTCGAGACGCTCGAAGGCAAGGAGAAGCTCCGCGCCGACATGCTCAAGGCCGCGAACGAGATCATGGAGAAGAACACCGGCAAGGCCGACGCGATCGAAGAGCTCTATTTCACGAGCCTCGTGATCCAGTAGCGATGGCTCGAAGAATCCCAGCAGACCCCGCAAGCCGGCGGCCAGGGCGCCGCAGCCGGCGCGCGTGCCGACATCACGAGCGCCGAAGTCGACGCGCTGCTCGACAAGAACAAGCGTGCCGGCGCCGTCGGGCACGCCGCAGCCCTACGACCTCGTCGCGCGCGACAAGATCGTGCGCGGCCGGATGCCGGTGCTCGACCGGCTCAACGAGCGCTGGGTCACCGAGTTCCAGCGCAAGCTCACGGACCTGATTCGCCAGCCCGTCGAGGTTTCGCTGCAAGAAGTGCAGCTCGCGCCGTACGGCGACTGGCTCGCGGGCTCAGCCGATGCCGACGAGCCTGAACCTCTGCACGGTGAAGCCGTGGCCGCGCAGCGCGCTCGTCGCGGTGGAAGGCAAGCTGCTTGTTCGCGCTCGTCGAGAAGTACTACGGCGGCGGCGCGGCGAAGCCGGCGACGAAGCCGGCCGCACCCACGGCGCGCGAGACGCTGACGCCGAGCGAGCAGCGGCTCAACAAGATCATCGTCGACCTGCTCACCGATCAATTCCGCCGCGCGTTCGCGCCGGTCGCGACGCTCGAGTTCCAGCACGCGCAGACCGAGATCAATCCGAACTACGTCAACATGGCGACGCCGAGCGAGACGATGGTCGTCACGCGCGTCGAAGTCACGCTCGGCCAGGTCGGCGGCGGCGGTCACGCTCGTGCTGCCGCTGTCGTCGTTCGAGCCCGTTCGCGACAAGCTCGCGGAGGGACTGAAGACCGTCTCTCCCGAGAGCCGCCAGCGCTGGCACAAGAGCCTGCGCTCGCAGCTCGAGAACGCGCAGCTCGAGCTCACGAGCGTGTTCGTCGAAACCGAGATCACGTTGCGCGAGCTGCTGCAGATGAAGCCGGGCGACGTGCTGCCGATCGAGATGCCGAAGACCGCGCTTCTGCGTGCCGGTCCGCGGCCGCTCTTGCGCGGCAAGTTCGGCCGCTCGCGCGGCTACAACGCCGTGAGCGTGCTCGAGGCGGCGAAGAGCCTGGGTCCCAATATTGAGGAGTCCATCCCGATGAGTGCTGAACACATCGCGCGGGCAAAGCCGCGCAGGCCGAGTTCGCGGAGCTGCCGCGCGGCGCCGCGGGCGGCAACGGGCAGCTGAATCTCGAGCTGATCATGGACGTGCGCCTCGCGTTGACGCTCGAGGTCGGGCGCGCGCGGATCAGCGTGCGCAACCTGCTCGGCCTCACGCAGGGCTCGGTCGTCGAGCTCGACAAGCTCGCGGGCGAGCCGCTCGACGTGCTCGTGAACGGCACGCTCGTCGCGCACGGCGAGGTCGTGGTCGTGAACGAGAAGTTCGGCATCCGGCTGCTCGACGTCGTGAGCCCGGAGAAGCGCGTGGAGTCGCTGAAGGAATGATCGCGCGTTCCATTCGTCGCCGCGGCGTCGCCGCGTCTGCGCTCGCCGATCGTCTGTGCCGCGCCGCGCCGTCGGTGCCGGGGCTCGAGGTGAGCGGGCTGTCGACGATGATCATGAGCCTCGCGCTCGTGATCGGATTCATCTTCGCGGCGGCGTTCGTCGCGAAGCGCATGCCGTTCGGCCTCGGCGCGCGCGGCAACAACGGCGCGCTAAAGGTGCTCGCCGCGTTGCCGCTCGGCCCGAAGGAGCGGCTGTTGCTCGTGCAGGCGAAGGGCGAGGAGCTGCTGATCGCGGTGAGCCCGGCCGGCGTGTTCAACGTCGGCGCGCAGGCCGCCGCCGGTACGCCGCCGAGCGCACCTCGCGCTGCGGACCCCAGCCCGACGTTCGTGCTGCGAGACGAGCCATGAGGAAGAGCCCGCCAAGAAGACCCTCGTCGTCGCGCTGCGGATCTTCGCGCTGCTCGCGCTGTTCGGCCGTCGCGCGGCGACGCGCTCGCGCAGTCGGCGCTGCCCGCGATCACGGTCGGCAACGTGAACGGCCAACAAACCTATTCGCTCAGCATCCAAGTGCTCGCGCTGATGACGGCGCTCACGGTGCTGCCCGCGCTGCTGCTGTCGATGACGGCGTTCACGCGGATCGTGATCGTGCTCGCGATCCTGCGCCAGGCGCTCGGCACGCCGACAGACGCCGCCGAACCAGGTGCTGATCGGGCTGTCGCTGTTCCTCACGCTGTTCGTGATGATGCCGGTGTTCTCGAAGGCCTACGACGACGCGGTCGTGCCGTACATGGCCGGCGAGCAGGACGCGATCTCGGCCGCGCACAACGCGGTCGCGCCGCTGCGTCAGTTCATGCTCGACCAGGTCCGCGAGAGCGATCTCGCACTGTTCACCGAGCTCTCGGGCCACGAGCCGTATGCGGGACCGGAGGAGGTGCCGCTCGCGGTGCTGATCCCGACCTTCATCACGAGCGAGCTCAAGACCGCGTTCCAGATCGGCTTCCTGATCTTCATCCCGTTCCTCGTGATCGACCTCGTCGTCGCGAGCGTGCTGATGTCGATGGGCATGATGATGCTGTCGCCGATGCTGATCTCGCTGCCGTTCAAGATCATGTTGTTCGTGCTCGTGGACGGCTGGTCGCTCCTGATCGGCACGCTCGCGTCGAGCTTCTACAAGTGAGCGTGCGATGACGCCCGAGACGATCATCTCCGTCGGCCAACAGGCGCTCGTGATCACCGCGCTGCTCGCGGCGCCGATGCTCTTGGCGGCGCTCGCCGCCGGACTCTTGATCGGCATGTTCCAGGCCGCGACGCAGATCAACGAGATGACGCTGTCGTTCATCCCGAAGCTGCTCGTGCTCGCGGGCGCGCTGTACTTCGGCGGCGGCTGGATGCTCAAGGTGCTCGTCGGCTACTCCGAGCACCTGATCAAGAGCATTCCGTCGCTGATCGGCTGAGCGGCGAGCAAGTAGCCATGGCCATGCAGATACCCGCTCGACGTCCTCGAAGCCCTGCTCTCGAGCGAGCTCGCGGTCAACGTCTGGCCGTTCTTCAGGATCGCGGGCGTCGTGATGGTCGCGCCGGTGTTCGGCGCGCGGCTCGTGCCGATGCGCGTGCGGCTCGCGTTCGCGGTCGCGGCGACTTACGTGCTGTCGCCGCTCGTGCGCGTCGACGCCGCCGTTCGAGCTCTCGCTTCGCGCGGGCTTCATCGTCGCGCAAGAGGTGCTGATCGGCGCCGCGATAGGGCTTTTGTCTGCAGATGATCTTCGACGCGCTGGTCACCGCGGGCCAGACGATCGCGATGAGCATGGGTCTCGGTCTCGCGACGATGATCGATCCGCAGCGCGGCGTGTCGGTGCCCGTGATCAGCCAGTTCTTCTTGATCCTGGGCACCCTGATCTTCCTCTCGCTCGGCGGCCATCTCGCGACGATCCGGCTCGTCTCGGACAGCTTCACGCTGCTGCCGGTCGGCGAGCCGCTCGGTCGCGAAGGCCTCTGGATGCTCGCGAGCTGGGGCGGGCAGATGCTCGCGGGCGCGGTGCAGATCGCGCTGCCGGCCGCGACGGCGCTGCTCGTCGCGAACATCGCGTTCGGCGTGATGAGCCGCGCGGCGCCGACGCTGAACCTCTTTGCGGTCGGCCTGCCGGCCGGCCTGCTGCTCGGTTTCGTGATCCTGCTCTTGAACCTCGGCCACTTGAGCACGGTGCTCGCGCAGATGCTGCAGTCGACGCTCGACGATGCTCACTGCGGCTCTCCAGGCGTAGAGGCGACGCATGGCCGACAGCGAAGCAGGCGATCACGACCGCACGGAGCAACCGACCGCGAAACGGCTCGACGACGCGCGCCGCCGAGGTCAGGTCGCGCGCTCGCGCGAGCTCTCGATGACGGCGGTCACGCTCGCGGGCGCCGCCGTGCTCTGGGGCGGGCAGTCGTATTTCTCGCAAGGAATGCGTGCGCTGCTCGCGCGCGGGCTCGAGCTGCCGCGCTCGACACTGCTCGACCCCAAGTCGATGACGAAGCTGCTAGGCGACGGCATCTACGCCGGATTGCAAATGATCGGGCCGCTCTGGGTCGCGGTGGTCGTCGCGAGCGTCGCCGGCTCGATCGCGCTCGGCGGCTTCACGTTCAGCTTCGAGGCGCTCGTCCCGAAGTTCGACCGTCTCGATCCGATCGCGGGCTTCAGGCGCGTGTTCGGAATCCACGGCCTCACCGAGCTCGCGAAGGCGCTCGTGAAGTTCGCGCTCGTCGCGATCGCGGCGGCGCTGATCCTCCGGCATCTCGCGCGCGACTTCCTCGAGCTCGGCACGCTCACGCTCCAGGCGGCGCTCGGCCGATCGGCCGGCCTCGCGGCCGCGAGCCTCATCGGGCTCTCCGCGACGCTCGTGTTCATCGCGGCCGCCGACGTGCCGCTGCAGTACTGGCAGCACCGCCGCGCGCTGAAGATGACGAAGCAGGAGGCGAAGGACGAGCAGAGGGAGACGGAAGGACGTCCCGAGGTCCGCTCGCGCCTGCGCCAGCTGCAGCGCGCGATCGCAACGCGCCGGATGATGGTCGACGTGCCGAAGGCCGACCTCGTTGCGGTGAACCCGACGCACTTCGCCGTCGCGCTGCGCTACGACCCGGCCAAGATGAAGGCGCCGCGCGTCGTCGCGAAGGGCGCGGACCTGATCGCGTTCAACATCCGCCGCGTCGCCGAGGCGCACAAGGTGCCGATCTTCGAGCACCCGCAGTTCACGCGCGCGCTGTTCTATACGAGCGAGATCGGCGAGGAGGTCTCGCCGCGTTTGTACGTGGCGGTGGCCCAAGTGCTCACCTACATCTACCAGCTCACCGGCCGCACGGTCGCCGGAAGCAAGCGCGCGCAGAAGGCCGGCGCGAAGCCGAACAGTGTCCCAAAGAGGCCCGAGATCGCGATCGAGGCGGATCTGCTCGAGCCGCGGCGCGGTCGCGTGAAGAAGCGCGAGGTTAAAGCGTGAACGCCGCGACGCTCGCCGATCGACTCATGAACATAGGCAAGCTCGGGCTCGGGGTGCCGCTGCTCGTCGTCGCGCTGCTCGCGATGGTGGTCGTGCCGCTGCCGCCGATCCTGCTCGACGCGTTCTTCACGTTCAACATCACGCTGTCGCTGATCATCATGCTCGCGGTGATCTACGTTCAGCGGCCGCTCGACTTCGCGGTGTTCCCGACCGTGCTGCTCGGCGTCACGCTGCTCCGCCTCGCGCTCAACGTCGCGTCGACGCGCGTCGTGCTGCTCCACGGCCACACGGGCCCGGGCGCGGCCGGCCGCGTGATCGAGGCGTTCGGCAACTTCGTCGTCGGCGGCAACTACGCCGTCGGCATCGTCGTGTTCGTGATCCTGGTCGTCATCAACTTCGTCGTCGTGACGAAGGGCGCCGGCCGCGTGTCGGAAGTCAGCGCGCGGTTCACGTTGGACGCGATGCCCGGCAAGCAGATGGCGATCGACGCCGACTTGAACGCCGGCCTGATCACGCAGGAGCAAGCGATCGCGCGGCGCGCGGAGGTCGTGCAGGAAGCGGACTTCTACGGCGCGATGGACGGCGCGAGCAAGTTCGTGCGCGGCGACGCGGTCGCCGGCATCCTGGTTCTCGCGATCAACATCGTCGGCGGCCTGGTGATCGGCACGCTCGATCACGGCATGTCCATCGGCGACGCGGGGCGCGTCTACACGCTGCTCACGATCGGCGACGGCCTCGTCGCGCAGATTCCCGCGCTGCTCGCCTCGACGGCGGTCGCGGTGATCGTCACGCGCATGTCGCGCGCCGCGACGCTCTCCGAGCAGGTCGTCAAGCAGCTGCTGCAGCATCCGCGCACGCTCACGATTGCCGGCGGCGTCGTCGGCATGCTCGGTCTCCTGCCCGGCATGCCGAATGTCGCGTTCCTGACGCTTGCCGCGATCACCGTCGGGGGCGGCTACTGGTTCGAGAAACGCGCCACGCGGAAGCCTCCGCCGGCCGAGACGAAACCCGCGGAGCCGGTGGTCGCGCCGCAGCCGCAGGCCGAGAAGGAGCTCGGCTGGGACGACGTGAGCCCGGTCGATCTCATCGGCCTCGAGGTCGGCTACCGCCTGATCCCGCTCGTCGACCGCAATCAATCGGGGCCGCTGCTCGGCCGCATCAAGGCGGTGCGCCGCAAGCTTTCCGAAGACCTCGGCTTCCTGGTCCAGGCCGTGCACATCCGCGACAACTTGGAGCTCAAGCCGAACGCGTACCGGATCGCGGTGCTCGGCGTGCCGGTCGGCGAGGGCGAGATCCACGGCGAGCGCGACCTCGCGATCAATCCCGGCGGCGTAACCGCGCAGATCGTCGGCGTCAAGACGAAGGACCCGGCGTTCGGCCTCGACGCGTATTGGATCGAGCCCGCGGGCAAGGAGCACGCGCAGTCGCTCGGCTTCACGGTCGTCGACGCGAGCACCGTAGTCGCGACGCACTTGAGCGAGCTCTTGAAGCGCCACGCTCATCAGCTGCTCGGCCACGAAGAGGTGCAGCAGCTGCTCGACCGGCTCGCGAAGAGCGCGCCGAAGCTCGTCGAGAACCTCACGCCCGGTGCGCTCACGCTCGGCGTCGTCGTCAAAGTGATGCAGGACCTGCTCGTCGACCGAGTGCCGGTGCGCAACATCCGCACGATCGCCGAGACGCTCGCCGAGAACGCGGCGCGCACGCAGGACCCGGCCGCGTTGCTCGCGCAGGTGCGCGAGTCGCTCGGCAGCTCGATCGTTCAAGGCATCTACGGGCTCCGCGACGAGCTGCCGGTGATCACGCTCGATCCGGCGCTCGAGCAGATGCTGCGCGACGGCCTCAAGGCCGGCGCGGAGGCGGGCCCGAGCTTCGAGCCGGGTCTCGCGGACCGACTGCATGGCGCGCTCGCCGACGCCGCGCAGCAGCAGGAGCTGCGCAGCGAGCCCGCGGTGCTGCTCGTGCCGACCGTGCTGCGGCCGTGGCTCGCGCGCTTCACGCGCCACGGTCTACCGAATCTCGCGGTGCTCGCTTACGGCGAGATCCCGAACAACAAGTCGCTGCGCGTGGTCGCGAGCGTCGGCAGCCCCGCCGGCGGAAACGCACGCGCCGCGGCTCGTGCTGCTTAGTCGAGGAGTGTAGTCATGAACATCAGACGATTCGTCGCCCCGGACATGCGCGAAGTTCTCGCCGCGATCCGTGCCGAGCTCGGCGCGGACGCGGTGATGCTCTCGACGCGCAAGGTGCCGACCGGCGTCGAGGTGATCGCGGCGATCGATTACGACGAGAACCTGTGGCGGGCGCAGCAGGAGCGCGAGGCTCCCACGCCGGCGCCCGCGCCGACCATCACGGTGACACCCGCGCCGACAACCGCGCAGCCCGCGTCGCCGAGCGTCGTGCGGTCGACCCCGATCGAGCTACTCGCCGCTGAGGACGACGATATCGTCGAATCCGGCACGGACGATCTCGACGAGTTCGAGCGCGCGGCCGCCGCCATCCGCAACGCGGCGCTTCAGCGTGCCGCTCTGGCCGCCGCGTCGAAGGACGCCGCCCGCGAAGTCGCCGCGCAGCAGACGGCCGCGAAGGTGGCTGCCGCGCAGCAGACGACGTTCGCCCCGAAGACGGCCTTGGCGGCAGAGCCGGCGAACGCGGCCGTCGCCGACGAGATCAAGGACTTGCGCCGGCTGCTCGAGACGCAGCTCGCAAGCCTCGCATGGAACGACGTGAACCGCGACGCACCCGTGCGCGCGCGCCTGCTGCGCGAGATGGCGAAGTTCGGCGTCGACGCGAGCCTCGCCGCGAAGCTTGCGAAGGAGATCCCGTCCGATCTCGGGTCCCAGGAGGCGCTGCGCGCGCTCGTGCGCCGCTTCGGCGACGCGCTGCCGCTCGTTCAAGACGACATCACCGACCGCGGCGGCGTGTTCGCGTTCGTCGGCCCGACCGGCGTCGGCAAGACGACCACGATCGCGAAGATAGCGGCGCGCTTCGTGCTGCGCCACGGCGTCGACGCGCTCGGCCTCGTGAGCACGGACACGTACCGCATCGGCGCGCGCCAGCAGTTGTCGAACTTCGCGCGGATTCTGCGCGCGCCGCTGCACGTCGCGGAGACGTCGGACGAGCTGCGGCGCATCCTCGACGGCTTCGAGAGCAAGAAGCTCGTGCTCATCGACACGGCCGGCATGAGCCAGCGCGACGTTCGGCTCGCGAATCAGTTCGCGACGCTGCGCGTCGAGAGTCATCGCATCGAGCCCGTGCTCGTGCTGTCGGCCGGCGCCGATCGCGGCTGCCTCGCCGAGGCGCTGCGCGTGTTTCAGTCCGCGAATCCCGAGTCGCTGGTGATCACGAAGCTCGACGAGGCCGCCGCACTCGGCGGCGTGCTGTCGCTCGTCGATCCGCGTCGGCCTGCCGATCTCGTATCTATCGGACGGCCAGCGCGTGCCCGAGGATCTGCACCTCGCGGCGCCGAAGCGCTTCTGGCTCATGCACAACGCCGTGAAGCTCACCCAGGGCGCGCCGCCGCTCGACGAGCACGAGCTCGCGGCGCATTTCGGCGAGATGGAGTTGACGACTCATGCGTGAGCCAACGATCGATCAAGCGGCCGGCTTGCGCCGGCTCGGTACACAGCAGCCCGTCAACGTGATCGCGATCACGGGCGGCAAGGGCGGCGTCGGCAAGAGCGTCGTCGCGGTGAATCTCGGCGCCGCGCTCGCGGCCCAAGGCCGGAGCACGATGCTGCTCGACGCGGATCTCGGGCTCGCGAACGTCGACGTGCTTGCTCGGGCTCAACGCGCGCTTGAACCTCGAGCACGTCGTGAACGGCGAATGCGCGCTCGACGACGTGATCCTGACCGCGCCGTGCGGCCTGCGCGTGGTGCCCGCGGCTTCGGGCAGCGTGAGCATGGCGTCGCTCGGCCGCGCGCAGCACGCCGGGCTCGTCCACTCGTTCAGCCGGTTGCTCGAGCCGCTCGACGTGCTGCTCGTCGACACCGCAGCGGGCGTCGGCGATGCGGTGATCACGTTCAGCGAAGCGGCGCAGCGCGTCGTGGTCGTCGTCTGCGACGAGCCCGCGTCGCTCACCGACGCGTATGGGCTCATCAAGGCGCTCTCGCGCCGCCAGTCCGGTTGCCGCTTCGAGATCGTGGCGAACATGGTCGACAACGCGGCGCAGGGCCGGGTTCTCTATGACAAGCTGCTGCGCGTCTGCGATCGCTTCCTCGGGATCACGCCGAGCTACTTCGGCTACGTGCCGTACGACGAGTATTTGCGCCGCTCGATCCGCGGCCAGACCACGGTCGTCGAGGCATTCCCGAGCAGCCCGTCGGCGCGCGAGCTCACGCGCCTCGCGGCCGCGGCCGCGAGCTGGAGCCCGCGAGCGGGCGCTCGGGGCGGGATCGAGTTCTTCATGGAGCGAATGCTGCGGCCGAACGCGCCGCTCGCGGGGCAAGCTGCGGGATGAACGCCGGGTATCAAGTTCACCGCGGCGGATTTGCCGCCGATCGACGAGCTCGTGCTCAAGCACGGCGAGCTCGTGAAGCGGATCGCGTATCACGTCGTGGGCCGGCTGCCGCGGCACATCGAGGTCGACGACCTGATTCAGGCCGGCATGATCGGCTTGCTCAACGCGGCGCAGAACTTCACGCCGACGAAGGGCGCGAACTTCGAGACGTATGCAGGCATCCGGATTCGCGGCGCGATGCTCGACGAGGCGCGCAAGGCGAACTGGACGCCGCGTTCGACGTTTCGGAACGCGAAGCAGGTTTCGCAGGCGATCCGCGCGGTCGAGAGCCGCACCGGGCGCGACGCGCGCGGGCAGGAGATCGCCGAAGCGCTGGGTGTTCCGCTCGAGGTGTACCACCGGATGGTCGAGAGCGCCGCGTCGGCGCGCGTGCTGAGCTACGAGCAGCTCGCCGACGATCCCGAGCGAGCGGGGCTCTTGCCCGACGCGCCCGAGGACGGCCCCGAGACGATGCTCGAGGGCGACCAGTTCCGCGAGGCCGTCGCGCGTGCGATCGCGACCTTGCCGGAGCGCGAGCGGCTCGTGCTCTCGCTCTACTACGACGAGGAGCTGAACTTGCGCGAGATCGGCGAAGTGCTCGAGGTGAGCGAGTCGCGCGTTTGTCAGATTCACGGCCAAGCCGTGCTGCGCGTGCGCGCGCGGCTCGCCGAGTGGTTCAACGACGAGAAGTAGCGCCGCGAAACGCGGCGAACGTCAGAGGAGAGCGGCTTCTAGGACACGACGATGGCAGACCTCGAGCGCATAAGGCCGCCCGTCCCCACGTTGCCGACACCGATCGGCCAGAACGTGTCGAAGCGCCGCCGTCCGCCCGAGCCTAGGCGCAAGCGCGATCCCGAGCCCGGCTCCGCACCGAATCCCAAACCCGAGCCCGACCACGACCACATAGACGAGTACGTATGATGATCATCGAAAACCTGCCTTGGCCCCCGATCCTGCTCGGCCTCGCGGCCGCGCTTTCGATCCTCGTGATTTACGACCTCGCGTACGTGTATCCGCTGTCGCGGAGATGGAGCGCGGTCGCCGAGCGCTGTCGCTTGCTCGAGCAGATGTTCTGCGATCTGCCGTCGCTCACGGCGCAAATCGAGCGGCTCGCGAACAGGGGCCGCGCCGATCTCTCGCAGATCGGCGACCGGCTCGGCCAGCTCGAGCTCGTGACCGAGTCGCGCTCTTACGAGCAAGCGATCACGGGCGCCGAGCGCGGCGAGGACGCCGCACGGCTGATCTCGTGCTTCGGCTTGACCGAAGGCGAGGCGAAGCTCGTGACGCTGCTGCACGGCGAGCGGGGCAAGGGCGGAGAGCGGCGCGCGGCGTGAGCGACACGACAGATAGGTCGCCTTTCGTAGGAGCCGTCCGCATGGCCCATGAGTTCCTGCACGGTACGAGTGTCGTAGCCGCGCTCGAGCAGATGCGTGGCGAAGCAGTGCCGCAGCGTGTGCGGCCCAACGGGCTTGGTGATGCCAGCGCGACGTACGGCTTGGCGCACGGTGCGCTGCACGGACGTTTCGTGTAAGTGGTGGCGGCGGACAGCGCCGGTGCGCGGGTCGCGGCTCGGGCGAGCGGCCGGGAAGACGTATTGCCAGCCAAGCTCCATGTGCACGTTCGCGTATTTTCGATCGAGCGCATTGGGTAGCTCGACGCCGGCGAACCCCAAGATGATCGCGCGCTGATGTGAGTCGCGCACTCTGCTTAGCTGCCGCTCTAGAGCCGGCACCACCGCGTCGGAGAGAATCGTGACGCGATCCTTTCGGCCCTTGCCGTCCCGGACAACGATCTGCGAGTACTCGAAGTCGATGTCCTTCACTCGAAGCCGCAGTGCCTCCATCAGACGCAGGCCGCTTCCGTACAGAAGCTGCGCGATCAGATGAAACTCTTCCTCGAGATGTGCGAAGAGTCGTTGCACATCAGCGCGCGGTAGGACGACGGGGACGCGCACAGGCATCCGGGCGCGCACGACGTTCTCGATCCATGGCAGATCGATCGCCAGCACGTCGCGGTATAGAAATAAGATCGCGGCCAGGGCCTGGTTCTGCGTCGATGCCGCGACGCGACCCTCGACCGCCAAGTGGGTCAGGAACTGCCCGATCTCACGGGCCGACATGTCGGCCGGATGCTTCTTGTCGTTGAACAGAATGAAGCGCCGAATCCAATCGAGGTAGGCTCGTTCCGTGCGGAGGCTGTAGTGCTTGGCCCGGATATGGTCGCGCACACGATCGAGCAACTTCGGGGCAGCTTCCATGCTGCATAACTCCGGACGTGCTAATTGACGCCTAATTCCGTCCGTGCTCTATTGGAAACAATCACGTATGCGCGATAAATTCACGTTATACGGCAATCCGCCGCATTTCATTTGCGGCGAATCGCCGTCTAATTATTGTTAGCCGTCATTGCACGGTCGTGGTAGCAGACAACGAGTGGCGTTACACGGACAGCGTTTCGCAGGGGCGTCGTGATGAACTGGCCGCACCTGGTTCCTATTCGGACATCGTTCACCTGGTCGTCGCTGATGCGCAAGTAGTTCGTGCGCGGGCACAGCCGGGCAGCGATCGCGGGTTGACCGATTGCGTGCAGCCGATATTCACACTTGAGCTCGCGAAGTACGGCGATGCGTTCTTCAACGGCCCGTTTGGTTACAGGGCCCAGTACTTGGTAAGTCCCGATTTCGGTTTGGCGGCAAATGCCGCTGTTCTAGCGGCGCTAGCGCCGAAGCTTCTCGGTGCCGTGGATATCAGTGCAGCTCCTGAACTCGCTAAGATCGATGTCTGCGCATCACTAGCTGCGGCTTCGGCGAAAGTTTGGATAGCGGAGCTCCCCTCGCTTCTGCTAAATCCGACCAGAGATCTTGCCGTCCCGCGCTGGGTCGGCGAAGGGGAGAGGGGCGTTGAGCTTGCTCGCTGGGGGCTATGCGCTCCCGCAGTTTCGAAGTTCGAGGTGAAGGGCGCGCTGATAGACCCATACGGGAACGAGGTCGTTCCCTCGCGGAAGGTTCGGCGTCACTTTGATCTTCATCACTACGGGTTTTCGTGATGACGGCTAACAAGCAGTTGCAGCG